>CAVXHB010000009.1:0-490613 GCA_963761365.1 uncultured Actinomycetes bacterium
ACCCGCCGATCGCGGGCTTCAGCGGCTCGAGCTCGGCGCGGGCCGTCAGCCAGTCGCCTTGCGCAATCGCCGCGTCGAGAGCCTTCAACTCGGGGCGTACTGCTCACGCTGCTCGGGTTTCAGGGTCAGCGCGAGCTCGCCCGGCGACGGGCGGTTCATACCCGGGATCTTCACGTAGCCGCCGAGCGGGATCGAGCCGATCCCGTACTCGACCCCGCCCCGCGTCCGCTTGACGATCGGCGGGCCAAAGCCGAGGTAGAACTTCCGCGGCGTCATCCCGACGGCCCGCGCGGCAAAGAAGTGCCCGGCCTCGTGGATCAGTACCAGCAACGCGATGCCGACGATCGAAACGAAGAAGCTCATTTCCGCTCCAGCGCCGGCAAAGCCGGCACCTGCGCTATTGTGAGCCTCCGCCAAGTCTACGGCCGGCGGACCACTCTGGCTCGCCGATCGGCCTCGCGCAGCTCGTCGAGGTCGCGCGCTGGAGCCCCGTCGACGCTCGCGAGCACGTCCTCGACCCGCGCCGGAATGTCGAGGAAGCCGATCAGGCCGTCGAGGAAGGCGGCCACCGCCACCTCGTTGGCGGCGTTGAACGCGCACG
Organism: uncultured Actinomycetes bacterium; assembly: GCA_963761365.1. Classification (GTDB taxonomy): domain Bacteria; phylum Actinomycetota; class Thermoleophilia; order Gaiellales; family Gaiellaceae; genus PALSA-600. The sequence continues at coordinate 602 of CAVXHB010000009.1, forward strand.
GGTACGTGCCGCCGCGCTCGCCGGCCTCTCGCGCCAGGGCGAGCATCGGGAAGGCGTCGGTGTCCGGTTCGAAGAACTCGAGCGGCTGGGTCGTCAGATCAAGCGGCGCCACCGGGGTCGGCGCGCGGTCGGGATAGGTGAGCGCATACGAGATCGGCACGCGCATGTCGGGGTACCCGAGATGCGCGATCGTCGCGCCGTCGGCGAAGCGGATCAGCCCGTGGACGATCGACGGCGGATGCACCAGCACCTCGATCCGCTCGTACGGAAGCCCGAAGAGGAAGTGCGCCTCGAGCACCTCGAGACCCTTGTTCGCGAGCGTCGCCGAGTCGACGGTGATCTTCGCCCCCATCGACCAGGTCGGATGCGCGAGCGCCTCCTCGATCGTCACGTCGGCGAGCTGCTCGCGCGTCCGGCCGCGGAACGGGCCGCCGCTGGCCGTCAGGATCAGGCTCTCCGGCTCACCGAGCTTCGCGCACTGGAAACAGCGCCGAATGCTCGCTGTCGACCGGGATCAGCGACGCCTCCACCCCGCTCGCGCGCCCGCAGTGCGAGCTCACCGGCCGCGACGAGGCTCTCCTTGTTGGCCAGGGCGAGCGTCACGCCGTTCTCGAGCGCCCACATGGTGGGAATCAGGCCCGCGAAGCCGAGCACGGCGTTCAGGACGACGTCCGGCTGTGCACGCTCGAGCAGCTCGGTCGGATCCCCGCCGACCTGGGTCAGCGGCGCCAGGCCGTCGAGCGGCGTCGAGCCGCTGGTCGCCGCGACGAGCTCGAGCTCGGGTCGCGCCTTGATCACCTCGATCGCTTGGCGGCCGATCGAGCCGGTCGCGCCGAGCAGGGCAACCCGCGTCATGCCGGACAGTGTGCCCGCGCGGTCAGGAGTGCCCGAACGCGAGGATGCACCAGTAGGCGGCGGGGGCCGCGAAGAGGAACGCATCGAGGCGATCGAGCATGCCGCCGTGGCCACCGAGCAGGGTGCCGCTGTCCTTGACGCCCGCGTCGCGCTTCAGCAGCGACTCGAAGAGGTCGCCGAGCGGGGCTGCGAGCGCGATCACGACGCCAAGGATCAGCGAATGGCCGATCGTCATCACGTTCTTCTTGTAGAGCGCGTCGAAGGTCACGAAGACCGTCGCGGCCGTGCCGAAGATGAAGCCCTCCCAGGTCTTCCCGGGCGACGTGGCCGGTGCCATCTTGTGGCGGCCGAGCAGGCGCCCGCCGAGGTAGGCAAACGTGTCCCCGGCCCACACGGCGAGCACCACGGTGATCAGCACGAGGCGACCGTGATCGGACAGCGCGCGCAGGAGGATCAGCGAGCCGAGCCCGCCGCCGATCCAGAGGGCGCCGAGCGCAGTTGCGCCGATTGCCGTCGTCGCCGCCTGCCGCGCCTCGGAGATGGCCTTGAGTGCGAAGGCGACCGCGAGTGTCACGAGGAGCCCGCCGAGCAGCCACTGCTCGCCGCCGAGCTGAGCGCCGACCAGGCCGAGGATCACGCCCACGTAGCCGGCCGGCGCCAGCGGCCGCAACGTGCGCGCCATCAGCCAGTACTCGTGCAGCGCCACGACACCGGCGATCGCAGCGAGAGCGAAGACCCACCAGCCGCCCAGATAGACGCCGCCGAGCACCACCGGCGCCACGGTCACGGCGATCAGGATGCGCGAGACCGCGTTCGTCACGGGCGGCTCACCGGCCGCCGAAGCGCCTGCGCCGAGATGCGTACTGGGCCAGGGCTTCGCGCAAGTCCCGCCCCTCGAAGTCGGGCCAGAGCTTGTCGACGAAGATGAACTCCGCGTAGGCGAGCTGCCACAAGAGGAAGTTCGAGATCCGCAGCTCGCCGCTCGTGCGGATCAGCAGATCCGGGTCGGGCAGCTCTGGCGCATAGAGATTGGCGGCGAAGACGTTCTCGTCGATCTCGCCGGGGTCGACGCCGCTCTCCACGAGCCGGCGCGCGGCCTCGACGAGCTCGGCGCGGCCGCCGTAGTCGAACGCGACCCAGAGGTTCAAGCGCGTGTTCAGCTCGGTGCGGTCCTCCATCCCCTCCATGCGCCGGCGCAGGCCTTCGGGCGCCCGGTCGCGGCGGCCGATGAAACGAACACGCACACCCTGCTCGGCAAGATCGGGCAGCTCCCGCTCGATCGTCTCGCCGAAGATCTCCATCAGCGCTTCGACCTCGTCCTGCGCCCGCGACCAGTTCTCGGTCGAGAACGCGAACACGGACAGATCCTGAATGCCGAGATCGATCGCCGCCTCGACGATCGGCCGCACCGTCCGCGCGCCCGCGCGGTGGCCGGCGGCCGTCGGCAGCTTGCGGCGCGAGGCCCACCGCCCGTTCCCGTCCATGATGATCGCGACGGACTGCGCCACCTCGGGCAGCTCGACCTCGGGCAGAGCCCGGATGCGGGACAGCGTGCGAATGCGGGAGAGGAGCTTCATCGACGACGAGCTCCGCTCACACTTCCATGATTTCGGCTTCCTTGCGCTTCAGGATCTCGTCGATCTTCGCAACGTGCTCGTCGGTGAGCTTCTGAACCCGGCCCTCGGCGGCGCGCTCTTCGTCGTCGCCGACATCTCCGCCCTTGACCAGCTCCTCGAGGTGCTTGATCGCGTCACGCCGCACGTTTCGCACCGCGACGCGCCCCTCCTCCGCCATGTGGCGGACGAGCTTCACGAGCTCCTTGCGGCGCTCCTCGGTGAGCTGCGGAATCGGCAGCCGAATCACCTTGCCGTCGCTCGACGGCGTGAGACCGAGATCCGACTCCATGATCGCCTTCTCGACGCCCTTGAGCGACGACGGGTCGAACGGCTGAATCGAGAGCAGCCGCGGCTCGGGCGCGCTGATCGTCGCCATGTTCTTGAGGGGCGTCGGGGTGCCGTAGTAGTCGACCTGGATCCGGTCGAGCAGCGCCGGCGCCGCCCTGCCCGTGCGCACCGAGTTGAAGTGCTCGTGCGTCGCGTCGACCGACTTGTCCATCCGCTGAATCGCATCGCTGACGAGATCCTCGATCACGTGTTCTCTCCTTCGCGGGACGTGGAGACGATGGTGCCGATCTGCTCGCCGGCCAGCACGCGCGCGATGTTCCCCGGAGAGAGCTCGAACACGTGGATCGGCAGGTTGTTGTCCATACAGAGGGACAGTGCAGTCGTGTCCATCACCTTCAACCCTCGCTCGATCGCCTGCAAGTGGGTGAGCGCGGGAATCAACTTCGCGTCGGGGTCGACGCGAGGATCGCCGTCGAGCACGCCCTCGACCCCGTTCTTCGCCATCAGGATCGCCTCTGCCCGAATCTCGAGGGCTCGGAGCGCAGCGGCGGTGTCCGTCGTGAAGTACGGGTTGCCGGTGCCGGCGGCGAAGATCACGATGCGGCCCTTCTCGAGATGGCGCTCGGCGCGACGCCGGATGTACGGCTCCGCCACCTCTTGCATCTCGATCGCCGACATCACCCGCGTATCGGCTCCGTGGCGCTCGAGCGCCTCCTGGACGGCGAGTGCGTTGAGCACGGTCGCGAGCATCCCCATGTAGTCGCCGGTCGCGCGGTCCATGCCGGCGGCCGCCGCGGACATGCCGCGGTAGATGTTCCCGCCGCCGATGACGACCGAGAGCTCAGGGCCGTTCTTGCGGACGTCGACGAGCTCGAGCGCAAGGGTGTCGACCGTTGTGGCGTCGATCCCGTAGTCGCGCGTGCCCATCAGCGCCTCGCCCGAGAGCTTCAGCAGAACGCGGGCGAAGGCCACTACGCGACCGAGAACCAGGCGTAGTCGAGCAGCTCGAGCCCGCGCTCCTTCAGCACCTGGGCCACGGTTCCCGTCGACTCGTCCGAGCGGTACCAGGTCTGCTCGGTCAGCACCGACTCGCCGTAGAAGCGCTTGTTCAGCATGCCGGCCACGATCTTCTCACGCACGTTCTCGGGTTTCGACTGGACCTCGTCGGACGCCTCGAGAATCGCCCGCTCGGCGGCAACGAGCTCCTCGGGCACCTCGTCGCGCACCGCGTAGGTCGGGCGCGCGAACGTCAGGTGCAGAGCGAGACTCCGCGCGGCCTGCGGCGTCGGTTCCCCTGGCGAGCACGAGCGCGCCGACCTTGTTCGCCGGCCCGTGCGCGTAGAACTGCAGCAGCTCACCCTCGGCCGCCGTGAGCCGCTTGGCTCCCAGCACCTGGATGTTCTCGCCCAGCTTCGCCGCGAGCTCGACACGCTGGTCCTCGAGCTCGGCCACGGCCTCCGCACCGCGCGCGTAGACCGCGTGCAGAACCGCCTCGGCGTACGCGAGGAACTCGTCGTTGTTCGAGACGGGCTCGGTCTCGCAACCGACGGCCACCAGGGCGCCGACGTTGTCGTGCACCTCGATGCCGACCTTGCCCTCGCTGGTCGAGCGGTCGGCGCGCTTCGCCGCCGACGCCATGCCCTTCTCGCGCAGCAACGTGACCGCCTGGTCGAAGTCGCCGTCGGTCTCCTGCAGGGCGCGCTTGCAATCCATCATGCCGGCGCTCGTCGCATCGCGAAGCTGCTTGACGAGCGCTGCCGAGATCTCGGTCATTCCGCGGCCTCCTCGGTGACGGCTGCCTCGGGCTCGGGCTCGGCCGCCGCGGCCTCGGGCTCGGCGCTCGGGGGCTGCGGCTCAGGCTCGGGGGCAGCCTCGACAGCGGCCTCCTCGGCCGGCGCTTCCGCGGCAGCTGCCTCCTCGGCGGGTGCGGCTTCTTCCTCGACCGGCTTCGGCGCGCGCAACTCGGCGGCCGACACCTTCTGCTTGCCGGCCTCGATTCCGTCGGCGAGCGCGCGGACGACGAGCGAGCACGACCGGATTGCGTCGTCGTTGCCCGGGATCACGTAGGTCGCCTCGTCCGGATCGCAGTTCGTGTCGACGAGTGCGATCACGGGCAGCCCGAGACGCTTCGCCTCGCGGACTGCGAGCTGCTCCTTCTTCAGGTCGACGATGAAGATCGCGTCGGGCTGGCGGCGCATGTCGGCCACTCCACCCAGGTTCGCCTCGAGCTTCTCGAGCTCGGCCTCCATCGAGATCCGCTCCTTCGCCGGCAGCAGCTCGAGCTGCGACTCCTGCTTCAGCGAACGCAGCTCGTGGAGCCGCTGGATGCGGTCGGACATGGTCTTCCAGTTGGTCAGCAGCCCGCCGAGCCAGCGATGGTTGACGTACGGCATGCCGACCCGCCGCGCCTCGTCGCGCACCGAGTCCTGCGCCTGCTTCTTGGTGCCGACGAAGAGCACCGAGCCGCCGCGCTCGGCAATCGCCTTCACGAACGCGTGCGCCTCGTCCAGCAGCTGCTGCGTCTGGGTGAGGTCGATGATGTAGATACCGCCGCGCTCCGTGAAGATGAAACGCTTCATCTTCGGGTTCCAGCGGCGCGTCTGATGGCCGAAGTGAACTCCGGCCTCCAGGAGGTCCTTCATGGAAACAACGGGCATCGAGGCCCCTTTCTACGGTTTGGACTGGCTAAAACCGGCGGACCTCGGTGGAGACTCACTTCGTCGAGCGAGCCACCGCCACGTCGGTCGTCCCGCCGGGTCGGAGGGAAGGAACGTGCAGGCACATCGTAGCCGGTGTTACTCGTTCAACTGAGCGAGGTAGGCAGCCAATTCCGGCGGCAACTCGGCGCGTGTCTCGATGCGCTCCTCGGTGAAGGGATGCGGGAAGTTGAGCTCCGACGCGTGCAGGAACTGACGGCCGAGCGCCGGCTCGGGGATCCCGTAGACCGTGTCGCCGATCACGGGCAGGTCGATCGCCGCCAGATGGACGCGAATCTGGTGCATCCGCCCCGTCTCGAGGCGCACGCGCAGCAAGCGCGTAGCCTGGCCAGAGCGTCTCGACCTCGAAGTTCGTCACCGCATCGCGCGGTGAGGCGCTGTCGAGCGACATCCGCGTCGGCTCGCCGCGGTCGCGGCCGATCGGCGCCTCGATCCGGCCCGTGCGCGAGCGCGGCCGCCCCTGGACGAGCGCCAGGTAGGTGCGCTCGAGCGCGCGCTTGCGAACGAGTGCCGACAGGCGCTTGTGCGACTCCTCGTCGCGGGCGACGACCATCAGCCCCGAGGTGTCGCGGTCGAGCCGGTGGACGATCCCGCGCCGTTCCGGCTCGCCCCCGCCGAGCTTCGAGCCGAGGGCGTCCACGAGCGTGTCGGACGCATGTCCCGCCCCCGGGTGGACGACGAGCCCGGCCGGCTTGTCGATCACCAGCAGGTGCTCGTCCTCCCAGACGATCGTCGGCTCCGGCGGTGGCGGCAGGACGACCGCCGGCACTTCGTCCGGCACGGAGACGATCTCGCCGCCGACGAGGTGGAAGCTCTTGGGCCGTGCCCGCCCGTCGACGAGCGCGCCTGCCGTCGACCGCGCGCTCGGCCGCGGCACGCGAGCCGAGGTGCGTGGCGAGGAAGCGGTCCAGGCGTTCGCCGACGGCCTCGACCGGGACGGGATGTCCATCAGCGGCCGCGACGTCGAGCGGCCGCCGCGGACGCTCGGGCGCGCGATCGGCGCCCACGACCGCGAACAGCAGGACTGCGACGCCGACCACGATGAACGTGTCGGCCAGATTGAAGGCGGGCCAGTACTTCAGGTCGACGAAGTCGGTGACGTGACCGAGCCGGATCCGGTCGGCGAGGTTCGAGACACTCCCGCCGAGGAGCAGCCCGAGTGCCGCCGGAAACACCGGATGGCGCGCGCCCGAGCGGGCGAAGAAGATCACCATCCAGATCACGGCAGCGGAGGTCACGGCCACGACCGCAGCCGTGGAGTCAGGGAAGAAGCCGAAGGCGATGCCCGAGTTCTGGACGTGATGGATCGTCAGCGGGCCGACGACGGTGACCGATTGGTCGAGCGCCAGCCGCGACGTGACGAGGTACTTCGTCACCTGATCCGCGACGACCGCTGCCACGGCAACAGCAGCAAGGCCGGCCCACTGCGCGCACGCCGGCGGCGAGCGACCGGTCGGCAACGGAGATCGCCTGCAGCCCGTTCGTGGTCGAGCCCATCCGCACGTCGTCCTTCAGCGGAGCGGTCACTGAACCTTCCGCGTCGAGATCCTCATCGGGCCCAGCTTAGCCTGCAGTCCGGCCCTTTACAGCTGGTCGGGGTCGACCTCGGTGCGGATGTTCATCAGGCTCGGAAACTCCGCCGTGTCTTCGCGATTCGGCCAGGGATCGGGCGCCACGGCGACCGACTCGTCCTCCGGCGCGGTCTCCTCCTCGGCGACGGGCTCGGGCACTACGGGCGCGTCCGGCACCGCGTCGGGCTCCTCCGCCGGAGCTTCCGCGGGAACCGCGGCCGTCTCGACGGGATGCACCGACTCCTCGACGATCCCGAGTGCTCCGCGCAGCAGTACCTCGACGCGCCGTGCCTCGGCGAACAGGCGCTCCCGCTCGGCCTGCGCCGAGCGCATGATCGACCGAGCCTCTTGATGCGCCTCGGCCATGATCAGCTCGGCCTGCCGCTTGGCGGCGTCGCGAGAATCGGCCGCAGACTTCTCGGCAGCGACCAGGGTCGCCGCCAGCAGGTGCTCGCGCCCGCGAATGTCCGCGAGCTGTTTCGAGAGCTCGTCGACCTGGTCGGTCAGCTCCCCACGTTCGCGCCAGACGTCCTCGAAGCTCGCCGCAACCTCGTCGAGGAGCCGCTCGGTGGCGTCGCGCTTGTATCCGAAGAGCGAGCGTCCTAGGCGGACGTGTCTGAGTTCGACTGGGCTGTATGGCATGGGCTTGGTGTCTCCTTTTGCTGCTGACGCGCAGAACCCTTTAGTGCAAGTACCCCAATAGCGTCAAGATGATCCGGTCGAGGAGAAACAGGGCCAGGATCCCCACCGTTGCGGAGAAGTCGAGCGGCCCCACCTGGAGCGGCACCAGCCGGCGCCAGAAGCGCAGGTACGGATCGCAGACGTCGGCCAGGAAACGCTGGACCGGGCGCAGTGAATAGGGAAGCTGTACCCACGTCGTCAGTAGGTAAGCAATGAGTGTGAGTACGTAGACCGTCGTGAAGACGGTCACGAACCGCCCGACCTGCGTGATCGCGTCGAGAAGCACCCTCGACTCTTCGGTCTAGACCGGCCCGTTCCTACGCTTGGTTGAAGAAGCCGCCACGCTCGAGCAGGGCGGCGCGTTGCTCAGCAGATACCTCGACATTACGAGGCGTGAGCAGGAATACCTTGTCGGCGACCCTCTGCATGCCGCCGTTCAGGGCATATGTCAGTCCGCTCGTGAAGTCGATCAGCCGTTTCGAGAGCTCGGCGTCGGCTCCCTGGAGGTTCAGGATCACGGGGATCGACTGCTTGAACTTGTCGGCGATCTGCTGGGCGTCGTTGAAGCTGCGCGGGAGCACGAGATGGACGCGTACCGAGCTCGCGCTCGGCAGCGCCTCGATGCGAGGCCTCTGCTCGCGCTCCGGCCCGGGCCGGGCCTGGCGCGCCGCCGAACGGACCGCAGCCGAGCGCTGAGGCGCCGCGTCGGACTCCGATTCCGTCCAGTCGTCGAAGTCGTGGCCGCGGCGGCGCGGGGTCAGCCGCCTGACGTTCGGGCGCTCGCGGTAGCTCTGCTCGAGGCTCTCCTCGGCGGAGTAGCCGTCGTCGTCGTCCCAGTCCTCGTCCTCCTCGGCGATGCCGAAGTAGACGAGGGTGCGATTCCAGAGGTCGCCGAGGGCCATTCGCGCCGGATGTTACTCCCGAAACAGGATCGATCCGACCCGGACGTGGGTTGCGCCCTCCTCCGCGCCGACAAGAAAGTCCTGCGTGGTGCCCATTGAGAGCTGCTCGAGCCCGTGTTCGGCCGCCAGCCCATGGAGCCGTGCGAACCACGGCCGCGAGGCTTCGGGGTCGGCTGCGGCGGGAGGCATCGTCGTCAGACCGCGGATGCCGTAGGTGAGGTAGTCGGCGATCTCCTCTGGTGCGACACCGGACTTCGACGACTCACCGGACAGGTTCACCTCGAGCAGCGCGGGCACCTCGAGCCGCCGGGCGGCCGTGTGTGTGTCGAGCGAGTGAACGAGCTCGCAGATCCTGTTCACCACCTTCACCTTGTTCGACTGCAGGTTGCCGATGAAGTGCCACCGGAATGCGTCGCCGTACTCGGCGTGCTTCGCCTCCATGTCCTGGACACGGTTCTCGCCGACGACCTCGATCCCGGCCTCGACGAGCAGCGCCATGTCCGCGAGCGCGACGTACTTCGTCGCGGCGACCACGACCACGTTCGGGCCTACCTCCTGCTTGATCCGCTCGTAGCGCTCGCGGATCTGCTCAGCGGACGACATCCGTGGTCACCCCCCTTTGTCTCCGAGCATTTCCTTGGCCCGCGCGAGCAGATAGACAGGCTCGTTCAGGACGGGATCGGTCACCACGAGCTCGAGCAGCGAGGCGAGCGCGATCCCGAGCTCCGGCCCGGGCTCGATACCCGAGCGCAAGCAGGTCGTCTCCGTCGACCGCGAGATCCCGCAGACGGTGCGGGTTCGAGCTCTGGGCGTGGACGACCTCGCCGAAAGTGCGCCAGTCTGGCGAGCTGGGCTGCCGGCCGCTCGGCGGGATCGGTGGCCTTTCCCTGCAGGTCGGCCTCCCGGTGCTCGAGCAGATCCTCGGCCAGCTCGTCGCCGTGGCGCCAGAGGAACCGCCGCGCGCGCAGCTCGTCGCCGCGGCCGATGTCGAACATGTGCGCGCGCACGATCGCGACGACACGCTTGCGCAGCTCGTTCGGGTAGCGCAGGCGACGCAAAGCTCCGTCCGCGAGCTCGGCGCCGACCGACGCGTGGCCGCGCGGAGCGATTCCCGGCTTGCGGTAGTAGTGCAGTCGTCCGTCGGCCCCGCGCCAGGCGACTATCGGCTTGCCGAGATCGTGCAGCAGGGCTGCAAGGCGGACGCGAAGCGGAGCTCCCTGCGTCGGCGGCGGCCTGGACGACGGCGAACGTGTGCTCGTCGACGGACGACTCGTGATAGCGGCTCTCCTGGTCGAAGCCGATCGCAGGCTCGAACTCCGGCAGGATCGCCACCAGCACGCCGGTGTCGCGGGCCAGCCGGAGCGCGGTTGCGGGGCTGGCGCCCAGCAGCAGCTTCGACAGCTCCCCCATGCCGTCAGCCGCGAGGCCGCCGCCGATCCGCTCGCCGGAGACGAGCCGGACGCTGCCCGCCTCCTCGTGCATCTGAGCGAGCGTCTGCTCGTCGAACGCGAAACCCAGCTGCGACACGAACCGCAGGCCGCGCACGAGGCGGAGCGGATCCTCCGCGAAGCTTCGCGGTGACAGGGTGCGCAGGACGCCGTGCGCGAGGTCGTCGCGGCCGTGGAACGGGTCGACCAACTCGCCGTCGTCGAGCCGGCGGGCGATCGCGTTGACGGTGAAGTCGCGCCGGGCGAGATCGTCCTCGACCGTCGCCTCGGGATCGACGACGATCTCGAAGTCGTGGCGGCCCGGCCCGGTCGAGCGCTCTCGGCGCGGCGGCGCCAGCTCGATACCCGGCCGGCGCCAGCTCTCGGATCGCGCGCTCGCGCGGCCGCAGGCGAAGGCCGACCGGACGCCCGGCGACGATCAGATCCTCGGTTCGCCCGTGCGGCTCCAGCGCCGCGCGCAAGCCCTCGATGTCGACACCGGGAACCAGGAAGTCCGCGTCCTTCGACTCGAGGCCGAGCAGGTCGTCGCGCACGGCGCCGCCGACGACATAGGCGCCGATCCCGAGCGAGTTGATGTAGTCCTCGACCGCCTTCACGACGGCATTGTCGCGCGGCACGGTTACGACGCGAACGCTAGAGAAGAGCGATCGCCTCGATCTCGACCAGTGCACCGCTCGGGAGCTTCGCAACCTCGAACGGTCGAGCGAGCCGGCGGCGTATCGCCGACGTGCCTGGCGTACACCTCGTTCATGCCGGGGAAATCGGCGAGGTTCTGCAGGAAGACGGTGGTCTTGACGAGATTCGCGAGCGACGTCCCGGCAGCCTCGAGAATCGCGGCGAGATTCGCGAGCACCTGCTCGGTCTGCTCGGCGATGTCGCCGGGCACGAGCTCATGCGCTCCTGGCCGCAGCGCCAGCTGGCCGGAGACGAAGACGAAGCCGTTCGCCTTGATCGCCTGCGAGTACGGCGCTCCCTGGAACGGCGCGGGCGCCGTCTCGGTCCGAACCACGTCCTTGCTCACAGGTACGTCCTCCTTGTCGGTGATTGCCTACGGTGTCCTGACGGCTTCGCCGAGCGCCGCGCCGACCGCCTTGAAGATCGCCACGAGCACGTGCTGCGGATCCTCGCCTTCGAGCAGCCGCACGTGCAGGTTCAGGCCGGCCGCCTGCGCGAGGGCCTCGAGGAAGCGCGACGCGACGTCGGTCGAGACGCCCGCGACGCGCTCGTCGGAGAAGTCGACGTTGGCAGCGAGCAGCGGCCTGTCGGTCACCTCGAGCGATGCGGCCGCCAGCGCCTCTTCGGCAGGCAGGATCGCCCAGCCGCGGCGCGCGGCGCTGTCCACCGCGAGCAGCGTCGCGAGTGCGCGGCCCGAGCGCCTGGCCGGCTGCAACCGCCTCCGCTCCGGCCGTCGACGGCGCGACCTCGAGCTTCACGCGCAGCCGGCCGGCTGCCGCGAGCTCGCCGATCAGGTGGTCGAGCACCGGCAGGCCGGTCGCGGCAGCGGCGGAGCCCTCACGGGCCGAGCCGATCCGGACATCAGCGTGCGTCTCGGTCATCTGGTCGACCATCTAGCTCTCGACGCGGTCGATGCGGGCGCCGAGCGCGCGCAGGCGCTCGTCGATCCGCTCGTAGCCCTTGTCGATCTGGTACGCCGCGTCGATCTTGGAGGTTCCTTCCGCGCAGAGCGCCGCGATCACCATCGCCATGCCGGCGCGGATGTCGGGGCTCGAGAGCTGCTGGCCGTAGAGCTTGGTCGGGCCGGTCACGACGACGCGGTGCGGGTCGCAGAGGATGATCCGGGCGCCCATCGAGACGAGCTTGTCGACGAAGAACAGCCGGCTCTCGAACATCTTCTCGAAGACGAGCACGGTGCCTCGCGCCTGCGTCGCGATGATCACCGCGATCGACGTCAGGTCGGCCGGGAACGACGGCCACGGGCCGTCCTCGATCTTCGGGATCGCGCCGCCGAGGTCGTCGCGGATGCACAGATCCTGATCGGGGGCGACGCGGACCCAGCCGTCGCCGAACTCGAGCTCGATGCCGAGGCGCTCCAGCACCGGGATGATCGGGCGCAGGTCGTTGCGGCACGACGCCCTCGATCGTCAGGTCGCCGCCCGTGACCGCGGCGGCGCCCATGAAGCTGCCGACCTCGATGTGATCCGGGCCGATCGAGTGCGTCCCGCCCGAGAGCGACTCGACACCCGTGATCGTGAGGACGTTGGAGCCGATGCCCTCGATCTCGGCGCCCAGCGAGACGAGGAACCGGCAGAGATCCTGGACGTGCGGCTCGCAGGCGGCGTTCGAGAGGAGGGTGCTGCCCGTCGGCGAGCGAGGCGGCCATGACCGCGTTCTCGGTCGCCATCACGGATGCCTCGTCGAGGTGGATGTCGGCGCCGGTCAGGCGGCCGCTCAGCTCGTAGCGTCCGTTGATCTCGATCTCGGCGCCGAGGCCGGCAAACGCATGGATGTGCGGATCGAGCCGGCGGCGGCCGATCACGTCGCCGCCGGGCGGCGGGACGCTCGCGCGGCCGAGGCGTGCGAGCAACGGCCCCGCCACGAGGAACGAGGCGCGGATCTTGCTCGCGAGAAGCTCATTCGACTTCGTGGGTGACGATCTCGGCGGCGTGCAGGCGCACGGAGTGGTCGTCGAGCCACTCGACCTCGACGCCGAGCTGAACGAGCAGCTCGATCATCGTGTCCACGTCGCGGATTCGCGGGACGTTCGTCAGCGAGACGGGCTCGGGCGTGAGCAGGCAGGCCGCCAGGATCGGCAGCGCGCCGTTCTTGTTCCCTGCAGCCCGGACGCGCCCCGAGAGCGGATAGCCGCCCTCGATCACGAACGATTCCGCTGCCTGTCTGACCGCGGTCGAGGACACCGAGGGAACTATGCTAGCGGCGCTGTGGCACCGACTCGCGAACAGGCCTGGGCGACGCTCACCCGCTACACGAAGAGCGAGGCGCTCTTGCGCCATGCCCTGGCGGTCGAGGCGTCGACCGCGTCGTACGCCGCGCGCTTCGACGGCGACGAGGAGCTCTGGCGCGTGGCGGCGCTGCTGCACGACTTCGACTACGAGATGCACCCCACGCTCGACCAGCACCCGCAGGACGGCGCGCCGTTCCTGCGCGAGGAGGGCTATCCGGAGGAGGTCATCGTCACCGTCCTCTCGCACGCTCAGCACCTCGGGCTGCCGCGCGACACGCCGCTCAAGCGGGCGCTCTTCGCCTGCGACGAGCTGAGCGGCTTCGTCCATGCGTGCGCCCGGGTGCGGCCGACCGGGCTCGAGGGCCTCGAGCCGAAGTCGGTGCTCAAGAAGCTGAAGCAGCCGTCGTTCGCGGCGGGCGTCTCACGCGACGACGTGACTCAGGGCGCCGAGGAGCTCGGGGTGCCGCTCGACGAGCACATCGCGAACGTCGTCGCGCGCTCTGGTGCCGATCTCGGCTGAGTTCGGGCTGGGCTAGAGCCCTGCGACGAGGCGCTGCAGGTCGCTCTCGTCGTTCCACCAGCCGACGGAGGCACGGACGTAGTCGGTGCGCGGGGAGGTCACGCACGAGGACGCCCTGCGCGTAGAGCGCGGCGACCGTCTCGGCCGGGTTGCCACGCGGGCGGAACGAGACGAGCGTGCTCTGGTTCGGCTCGCTGATGACCTCCAGCCCGGCGCCGAGGAGCAGGTCGCGGCAGCGCCCGGCGAGCTCGAGCGCGCGCTCGAACCGGCCGTCCGGCAGGTGCGGTCAGCGCTGCCTCGAGCCCCGCGAGCGAGGTGGCCGGCGCGAAGCCCGGGTCGAAGCGCTGAGCGCCGGGCTTCGGCTGCCAGGTGCCGGCGGCGATGTCGTAGCTCTCGGCCGACGGGTACGAGACGAGCCGGGGCCGGAGGGCCTCGGGGTCGCGGATGTAGAGAGCGCCGCAGCTGTCCGGCCCGCAGAGCCACTTCTGCGCGCTGATCGTGTAGAAGTCGGCCGCGGCGGCGTCGACCTCGATCGCGCCCACCGACTGGGCGCCGTCGACCAGCACCGGGACCCCGGTCGCCTCCCGCAGCTCGCGCCAGGGCATCAGCTTCCCGTCGAGCCACGAGACGGCCGAGAGCGCGATCAGGCGCGTCCGCGGCGTGACGAGCGCGCGCAGCGATGTCGAAGAAGTCGGCGGCGGGCCGTTCGCGCAACCGGGCGATGCGGAGATCGACGCCGGCGCCGAGGAGCGGGCCGGTGAGCCCGAAGTGCTCCAGGTCCGTCGTCACGACCTCGTCGCCCGGGCCGAGGTCGAGCCCGACGATGGCGATCTGGGCGCCCTGGGTCGTGGACGACGTCAGCGCGATGCGGTCGGCGGGAACGGCAACCTGCGCGGCGAGCAGCGCACGGACGCGGTCGCGGCGCGCCAGCATCTCCTCGAAGTACTGCGGCCCGCCCGGCCGTTCTCGGCCTCCCAGGCGCGCAAGGTCGCCATCGCGTCGAGCGTCTCGCGGGCCAGCGGGCCGACCGAGCCGGCGTTCAGGTACGCGTGCTTCGCGAGCACCGGGAAACGCGCGCGCTCGTCCGCCCAGGTCATGTCACCGTCACCTCCACCGGTGCATGATCGGACATGAGGACACCCTCGCGCGTTCGGTTCGGTTCGGGCCACTTGCTGCTCGGGGCGCGCTGGGCGCGCCTCGCACGAGGACGTGGTCGATCCCCGGGCCGGCCGCGGAGAAGCCCCATTCGGGCGTGGCGAGCGACCGGAGCGTGGGCGACTCGCTCGGCCGTGACGTTGAAATCGCCGGCGAGGACGACGATGTCGTCCGGGCTCGGCGGCGGACGACGCGAACCAGGCGGCGCGCAGGAGCTCGGCGTCGGGCAGGCGCCGGTCGGGGGAGCTCGTGCAGTGCACGTTGCAGACGAGCAGCGGTGCGCCCGTCGTCGAGGCGGACGCGGACGGCCTGCGCGACACGCCGCTCCTTGGCCCACGCGAGGCGGGCGCGAAGGCCGAGCCCGAGCTCGCGAGCTTTCCGCTGCGCGGAACTTCGGCGGGTTCAACGGCGACGACGCGCCGGTCGAGCACGGTGAGCCGCGGCGAGACGTGGATGGCGTTCCCCTGGCCCGCGAACGCCGAGCGGAGGAGGCCGTGGTTGAGGTCTGTCAGCGCGCGGCCGATCGGCGGCGCCGAAGACGGGGCGCGCGGCGAGCTTGCCGGCGGTGAAGCGTGAGAGCGCCCAGGCCGGGATCTCCTGCAGGCAGAGCACGTCGGGGTCGTCGGCGGTCGCGAGCCGGATCATCTCGTCGAGGAACGCGTGCCGCTGCGGCGGCGAGCTGTTGCCGTGGTACAGGTTCCAGGTGCGGATGAGCACCGGTCTACGCTACTGACGTGCGCGTCCTGCTCGCCGATCCGCCGGCCTTCACGCCCTGGTACGACCACGAGCTCGCGTCCGCGCTCGCCCGCGCGGGCGCCGATGTGGAGGTGGCGACCTCGCACTTTCGCTTCGGCTCGATCCCGCCGCCCGTCGGGTACCGGCGCAGCGAGTCGTTCTATCCGCTGTCGTCGAGGCTCTTCCGGCGCTCGCGGCTGCGGCTGCCGCTGAAAGGCGTGGAGCATCTCGACGTGCTGCGGCGCCTCGGCCGCGCGACACCGGACGTGCTGCACCTGCAGTGGTTCGCGCTCCCCCAGGCCGATGTCCGGCTGCGCTTTCGCGCGCCGTCGGTCTTCACGGCGCATGACCTGCTGCCCGCGGCGAACGGCGTCGCGCCACGATCTGTGGCGGCGCCTGCTGGCGAAGTTCGACCGCGTCGTCGTCCACAGCGAGCGCGGCCGCGAGACGCTGGGCGAGCTCGGGATCGACGCGCGCGTCATCCCCCACCCCGTCTATCCGAGCGCCGCGACAGCGGAACGACGACGGCCGGACGCTCCTCTCGCTCGGGGTGATCCGCCCGTACAAGGGACTGCCCGACGCGATCGAGGTGACGCGGCGCCTCGACGACGTGCGGCTGCTGGTCGCGGGCGACCCGGCGATGCCGCTCGACGGCTGCAGAGCGCGGAGCGGGTCGAGTGGCGTCTCGGCTATCTCCCCCAGACCGAGCTCGACCGTGCGCTGTCCGAGGCGACGGTGGCGGTGCTTCCCGTACCGGGCCGAGCTCGACCAGTCGGGCGCGCTCCTGCAGGCGCTCGGCGCCGGGCTTGCCGGTCGTCGTCTACGACGTCGCCGGGCTCGGCGAGCCCGTCCGCCGCTACGGCGCCGGGCGCGTCGTGCCGGCCGGCGACGTCGATGCGCTCACCGACGCCGTGTCGTCGCTGCTCGACGACGCCGATGCGCTGGCCGCGGCACGTGCAGGCGCCGAGCGGGCACGCAGCGAGCTGACGTGGGACGCGTCGGCCGCGCAGCATCTCGCGCTCTACGAGGAGCTCGCGTGATCTTCCGCCGCAAGCGATTCGGCGATCTGATCCAGCGTCAGCTCGACCTCTTCGTCACCGACCACGCCGACGTGCTGTTCGACGTCACCGAGCGTCGCAAGCTCTGGAACGCGGCCGGCCGCGACGAGGCCGAGGAGCTCTACGGCGACTACGTCGACGCCTTCGAGACCGGCACCGAGCTGCTCGCCGACCTGCGCGACCACTTCGCGTCGACGCTCTCCGAGGCGGACGCCGACGAGTACCGGCTCGCGTTCGACCGCGCGGTCGCAAAGCGGCTGCCGACGTTCGGGCTCGAGCTCGAGAACCGCTGAGGGTAGGTTCCGCGCATGGCTGAGCGGATCGAGGACTACGCGCTGCTCGGCGACCTGCAGACCGCAGCGCTCGTCGGGCGGACGGGCTCGGTCGACTGGCTCTGCTTGCCGCGGTTCGACTCGGCCTCGACTTTCGGCGCGATCCTCGGCTCGACTGAGCACGGGCGGTGGCTGCTGGCGCCGAAGGACGCCGGGCCGTCGACCCACCGGCGCTACCGGCCGGACAGCCTGATCCTCGAGAACGAGTGGCAGACCCCGACCGGGCGCGTGCGCGTCATCGACTTCATGCCGGTGCGCGACACCTATCCCGAGCTGATCCGGATCGTCCAGGGCCTCGAGGGGCACGTGGAGATGCGGACGGAGCTCGTCGTGCGCTTCGACTACGGCTCGGTGCTCCCGTGGGTCAGGCGCATCGACGACGGGACGATGCTGGCCGTGGGTGGCCCGGACGCGCTCTGCGTCCGGACGCCGATCGACCTGCACGGCGAGGCGATGACGCACGTCGCGGAGTTCACGGTGCGGAAGGGCGATCGTGTCCCGTTCGTCGCGACGTGGCTACCCGTCGTCGCGCGGCCGTGCCGGATCCGACGGATGCCGAGCAGGCGCTGCGCGAGACCGAGCGGTTCTGGCGCGAGTGGATGCGCGGCTGCAACTACGACGGCGACTACCCGGACGCCGTGCGGACGTCGCTGATGGTGCTGAAGGCGCAGACGTACGCGCCGACGGGCGGCATCGTCGCTGCGCCGACGACGTCGCTGCCGGAGTGGATCGGCGGGCCGCGCAACTGGGACTACCGCTACTGCTGGGTGCGCGATGCGACGTTCACGCTCTACGCGATGATGAACGCCGGCTACATCGACGAGGCGCGCGCGTGGCGCGATTGGCTGCTGCGCGCTGCCGCGGGCGATCCGGCGAAGCTGCAGATCCTCTACGGCGTCGCGGGCGAGCGGCGCATCAACGAGTACGAGCTCGACTGGCTGCCGGGTTACGCAGGCTCGAAGCCGGTGCGCGTCGGCAACGCGGCGCACGAGCAGTTTCAGCTCGATGTCTACGGCGAGCTGATCGACGCGCTCCATCAGTCGCGCCGGCAGGGCTTGCGCGCGGACGGCGAGTGGTGGTCGCTCGGGCAGAGGGTGATGGAGTTTCTCGAAGGAGCGTGGGACAAGCCCGACGAGGGGATCTGGGAGGTGCGCGGGCCACGCCGCCACTTCGTCCACTCGAAGGTGCTCGCGTGGGTCGGCGTTCGACCGTGCGATCGATGCGGTCGAGAGCTTCGACCTCCCCGGCCCGGTCGAGCGCTGGCGCCGGATCCGCCGCGAGATTCACGAGGAGGTCTGCCGCGAGGGCTTCCACACGGAGTTGAACTCGTTCACGCAGAGCTACGGCTCGACCGAGCTCGACGCGGCGACGCTGATGATCCCGCTGGTCGGATTCCTGCCGCCCGACCGACCCGCGCGTCATCGGCACCGTCGACCGGATCCAGCGCGATCTGATGCAGGACGGCTTCGTGATGCGGTACGCCGTCGCCGACAAGAATCACGTCGACGGGCTCAGCGGCGGCGAGGGCGCGTTCCTGCCGTGCTCGTTCTGGCTCGTCGACGCGCTGTCGATGCTCGGCCGCAAACGCGAGGCGCGCACCCTCTTCGAGAAGCTCCTCGCGAATCCGCAACGACCTCGGGCTGCTGTCGGAGGAGTACGACCCGCAAGCGAAGCGCCTGCTCGGCAACTTCCCGCAGGCGTTCACGCACGTCGGCCTCGTCAACTCCGCGTACAACCTGTGCGCCCGACAAGACCGCGCCGATGCACCAACGAGCCGGCTACGCGGACGCCTGAGCCCCGCGTACGACAAACGACTTCCCGTAAGAGACAAGCCTCCGCGGCCTCCCGCCGAACTGGTTCGGCGCTTGTCTCGAGCTAGCGAGAAAACGGTAGCCGCAGCCCAACCGTCCCGCCGAAGAATTCACACTCTCGGCACACGTTCGCGAGGGCCGAACCCCGGTGCCAGGCACCGGCCATGTCCAAGCAGACACGACCGGTGCCTGGCACCAGCAGTGCGCCGCGCACTTCCGACACGGCCGGCGCAGCCACGTCCCGTGCCTGGCACGGGACGTGGCCCGCGTGGACGGTTGGTCTACGGACGTGGCTTTTGCGCTAGCGGTGGCCGAAGTGGTGGGCTGCTGGTAGCGCTCGCGTTACGTCGGCTTCGCTCGCGGCTTGGCGGGCGAGCGGGCCGAGGGTTGCTACTCGGTCGACGAGGACGTTCACGTTGCGGCCCGCTCGCTCGACTCGGCCGCCGGCCAGGAGCAACGGCTCGCCGCGGACGATTCCTCGATAGCGCTCGTAGACCGGCGGCGGGATGATCAGGTTCGCCTGGCCGTGCTCGTCCTCGAGCAGCATGAAGACGACTCCGTTCGCCGTCGACGGTCGCTGGCGCGCGATTGCCATCCCGGCGATCTCGATCGGCGATCCGTGCGGTGTGTCGGCGAGATCCGCGCTCGTTGCGACGCCGGGCGGCAGATGCGGCCTCAGAAGCTGCAGCGGGTGGACTCCGACCGAGAGCGAGGTGTGCTCGTAGTCGGCGAGCATCCGCTCCCACGAGGTCTGCTCGGCTAGCTCGGGGATCTCGGCCGTCGGCTCGAGCGGCAGGGCGAGCTGGCGGCTTCCCCCGGCTACCGTCTCGCCGCGTGGCGTCACGCCGAGCCGCCAGTAGAGCTCGCGCCGCGGCCCCCACGCATCGCAGGCTCCCGCGGCGACGAGCGCCTCGAGCGCGCTCTGCTTCACCGCGACGCGCCGGGCCAGGTCGCCGAGGTCTGCATACGGCTGCCCCGCGGCGAGCGTCTCGGCGTCGGCCTCGCCGACCGAGCGGACATAGCCGAGCCCCACGCGCACCGTCCCCGTCCTCGAGCGAGCACTTCGCCTCCGACCGGTTCACGTCCGGCGGGCGCACCTCCACCCCTCGCCGCTGCGCGTCGCGCACGAGTGACGACGGCGGATAGAAGCCCATCGGCTGCGCGTTCATGAGCGCGCACAGGAACTCCGCCGGGTACGTCCGCCGCAGCCAGGCCGACTGGTAGGCGAGCAGCGCGAACGCCGCCGCATGCGACTTCGGGAACCCGAAGCCCGAGAAGCCGACGAGCTTGTCGTAGATGACATGCGCGATCTCCAGCGCTGATCCCGTTGCCGCAGGCAGCCTTCGACGAAACGGGGCCGGTAGGCCTCGATCGCCTCTTCGCTTCGCTTCCTGCTCATCGCCCGCCGCAGCCCTTCCGCCTCACCGACGCTGAAGCCGGCGGCGGCCATCGCCACGTCGAGCACCTGATCCTGGAAGACGACGACTCCGAGCGTGTCCCGCAGCGGCTCGCGCAGCGACTCGTGCTCGACCGGCGGCTCGAATGACGGATCCTGCGCGCCGGCGCTGACGGTGCTTGATGTACGGATGCACGGCCTTGCCCTGGATCGGGCCGGGCCGGACGAGCGCGACCTGCACGGTCAGGTCGTCGAGATTCTCCGGCCGGGTCTGCAGCAGGCTCTGCATCTGGGCGCGGCTCTCGATCTGGAAGACCCCGACGGTGTCGGCTGCCTGGATCTCGGCGTACACCCCCGGGTCGTCGAGCGGAATCCGCGACAGGTCGATCGTCTCGCCCCGCACGCGCGCGATGCGGTCGACGCACTCCTCGACGGCACTCAGCATCCCGAGCCCGAGCAGGTCGATCTTGAGAAAGCCGGCGTCGGCGCAGCTGTCCTTGTCCCACTGGCAGATCTGGCGACCGGCCATCGCCGCCGGCTGGACGGGAACGAGGTCGATCAACGGGCGCGTCGAGATGACCATGCCGCCCGGGTGCTGGCTGATGTGCCGCGGCAGGCCCGAGATCTCATGGGTCAGGTCGCGAAAGGCGTCCCAGCGAGGGCCGGCATGCTCGCCCGGCACCCGCTCGAGCTCCTCGCCGACGCGCTTGGCATCCCAGCCGTCGGTGACCCGAGCGAGCCGCTCGAGCTCGGCGAACGGCAGGCCGAGCGCCTTGCCCACGTCGCGGATCGCCCCACGCGACCGGTACGTGGCGAAGGTGGCGACCAGCGCGGCGTGGTCGCGGCCGTAGCGCTCGGTGACGCGGACGATCAGCTTCTCGCGGATGTCGCGCGGGAAATCGAGGTCGATGTCGGGCGCCGCAGCCATCTCGTCGTTGATGAAGCGGCCGAGCGACAGGCCGGCGGAGACGGGATCGACGTGCGAGAGCCCGGTCAGGTAGCAGACGATCGAGCCGACGCTCGAGCCGCGGCCACGACCCGGCGGCAGCACGTGACGAGGGCCGTCGGGGCCGCGCACCTCGAGCGCGCACTCTCGTGCCAGCGTGAGCACCTCCCAGTGGAGCAGGAAGAACCCCGACAGGCCGAGCCTGGCGATCAGCCGCAGCTCGTCCTCCAGCCGAGCATGGGCTCGCCGCTTGTTGCCGTTCGCGTCCGCGTACCGCTCGGTGAACGCCTGCTCGCAGATGCGGGCGAGCTGGACGTCGGCGGGATCGGCCCGGTCGGAGAAGTCGGGGTAGCGATAGCCGAGCTCCTGCGTCAGGTCGAACGTGCACCGCTCGGCAACCTCACGGCTCCTCAGCGCCGCCTCACGAGGCAGCCGCTCGAGCATCTCCTCCGGCGCGGCGAGCACATGCTCGTGGTTTCCCCGCCGCTCGCGCTCACAGCCGTCGAGGGACGTGCGATGCCTGATCGCAACGAGCGCATCCTGCAGCCGCGCCCGCCGCTGATGGTGCGCGTGAACGTCGCCGGTGGCGACCGTCGGCACACCGATCGCCTCCGCCAGGTCGACCAGGAGCACGTTCCGGCGGGCGTCGCCGCGGTCGTAGGGCCGCTGCAGCTCGACGTAGAACGCCCCCGGAAACGCGCGCGCCAGCCGGGCGGCGCCGTTCGGATCGACGACCCCCAGCCCGTGCCGGGAGCAGCCCGACAACGCGACCAGCCCGTCCGCGTGGGCGGCGATCACCTCGATCGTCGTTGCCGGCGGCAGCGGGTCGCGGTGCTCCTTGCCCTCGACCCGGGTGCCGGCATGTGAGTCGGTGAGGATCCGGCAGAGGTTCGCGTAGCCGGTCTGCGTCTCGCAGAGCAGCGTCACATGCGCGCCGCCTTCATGACCTCCGCCTTGCAGCGTCACCTCGGCTCCGGTGATCGGCCGAACCTGCAGATGCTTCGCGGCGTGCGCGAACTCGAGCGAGCCGTAGACCCCGTCGTGGTCGGTGAGCGCAAACGCCTCGTAGCCGAGCTCCGCCGCCCGCGCGGCGAGCTCCGACGGCTGGGATGCGCCGTCCAGGAACGAATACGTCGAATGCGCGTGCAGCTCGACGTAGTCACCCGCCGCGGCCCTGCTCGGCCCGGCCACCGGCAGCGGCTCGCGCTCGTCACCGACGCCACCTCTGGCCGGGAAGGCGTCACGGGAGGCGAACGTCATCGCAAGCTCACTTCACGCCCGCTGGCTGAACCACCGCCCCACCTCGCCGCTACCTGGAACGGCATCGTGGTAGACGACACGGCGTTCTCGCCCGTCTCGAGGACGAGGTCGAAGTACCGCCGCTGCACCGGCTCGTCCGTCCACCAGCGGTCGACGACGCGCCACTCCTCACGTACGACTGCGACATCCTGGCGGTTGATCCGGCGCGGCGTGCCGTCGGCGTGACCCTCGACGAGGACCGGCCTGGGCGCGTTCAGTCGTCGCGCGGAACGAGTAGGGCGCGTGCTTCCGGAATACGCGACCACGGCGCCACCTCCACGACCATCGAAACTCCGCCCGCGCCCACCGCTGCACGAACCTGGCGAAGACCCTCCTGCAGACGGCCTCTCAGCACTTCGCCCTCACCCGCCACGAGCTCGAGCTGCTCACCCGTGTGCTCGGCCAGCTCCGTTGCCTCGAGCCGAAGCTTGAGAGCCGGTGCCGGCAGCTCTGCAAGCTTCGACGCGAGCGCCAGACGGAGTCGTGCCGGGTCCGCGGTGGGCTCGCGCAGCGTCACCGTCCGGCGCCACGAGGCGCCGCCGACGAGTCTCGCCCAGATGGCGAGCTTTCGCGGCGGACGCCCCGCGCGCTCCGGCCGTGCGAGCAGACGGTCGATCAACACCGAGAGCCCCCGGCGAAGGGTCAGCAACTCGCCGACCGCCTCCGGAAACTCCAGCGTCTCTACCAGGGCTACAGCCGGCCGCCTTGGCATGACCTCTTACCCGTCGTGCTCACCCCTCGCCAGACCCCAGGCGCGCCGGCCGTCCGGCCCCAATCGTTCGGCAACGGCGCCGCCTGGCAGCCCGGCAAGCTGTCCAATCGTTCGTACTCCGAGCTCCTCGAGATCCTCGTACCGCTCGCGCTCGAGCGGGAGCAGTGTCAGCGGCAGCGGCGCGAGGAACGACCGCGCGCGATCGTCGGAGACGATCAGCGCCTGCCCCGGCCGCGCGACGCTGGCCGCGGCGAGCGCCGCGAACCGCCGCTCGGCAGCGCCGGCCCGCGGATCCCACACCGAGCCGGCCGCCTGCAAGCGCCCGCTTCAACGCAGGCTCGAGGCCGCCGTAGAGGCGCTCGACGCCCTTCGTCTCGAAGAAGACGGTGCCGGCCTCGGCCGCTTCGACTGCAAACCCCGCGTCCTCGAGGCGTCGCAGGATCTCCTCCCACGCCTGCTCGGCGGTGGCCGGGTCCTGCTCGACGAGCTGCAGCTGCGGGCAGGTCGCGAGCGCCTCGCCGAGCCGCATGCCCGGGCCGCACCCCTGCAGCCTCCGCCGCCGCGGTCACCGAGCCGATCAATGCCTCCGTCCCGGGCAGCGGCGCGAGTGCCGCCGGGGCTGTTTGCAGCCCCGGCCGAAGACGCAGCGCCGCCCGCAAGTCGAAAGCCGGTATGACGAGAGCTGCGATCACGGGAACGTATGTTCTACACGAACACATGTTCCCCTGTCAAGTGTCCGTTATCTCCCCATTCGACGCGAGGCCAGCAGCGGCACGAGAACCCTGCGGATGGCGATGGCTGCGCCGGCGACGATCAAGATCGCACCGAGCACCCGGGAGCCATCCGCGAGGTCGGCCGCACCGGCTGCGATCGCGACGAAGGCGACGATTGCCGAACCCGCGGGTGAGCGAAAGAAGATCATCAGCTAGGCCGTGATCTCCGCCGCCGGCCCGACCATCCGCGAGAACCGCGGCACAACGCTCAGCAGGTCGACCTGCGCGCAGAACGCGATGTCCGCCTCGAGCCCGGGCGGCCCGTAGGTCCGCGCGTTCAGGCCGGCGAGCGGGTCGGGAAACGCCCGCGCGACGAGCTCGGCCGCGAGCGCGGCGTCGCTCACCTCCCCGCCGAGCGAGGCGACGATGCGCCCCGCGCAGTAGGCGTCGTCGAGGGCGAACGCGCCCTTGAAGCCCGAGCAGACGATCGCCACGTCGCCACCCGCGCGGCGCGCCTCGGCGACCAGCGCGCTCAGATTGAGCAGCGAGCCGAGCAGAACCACGTCGCAGCGAGACGCCGCGGTGAGGATCGCGCGGGTGCCGTTGGTCGTCGTCAGGATCAGCGTCCGGGCTTTCGCGCCTTCGGCGAACTCGCGCGGCGAGGCGCCGACGTCGAAGCCGTCGACGACGACGGCGTTCCGCTCACCACCCACGACCGCCTCGTCGCCGAGCGAGGCCCGGAGCTCCCGCGCCTCGTCGATCTCGGCACAGCAGAGGACGCGCTCGTACCCCGCCGCGAGCGCCTGGGCGATCGACGAGGTGGCGCGGATCACGTCGACGACGATGCCGACCGGCGCAGCCGCCTGCTCGTCGGGGGTGAAAGCGACATGGACGTGCACGCCGATACGCTAGTCGACGTTTTGTCCACCACCAGCGGCCCCAGATACTGCTACCGCCATCCCGACCGCGAGACCGGGCTCTCGTGCTCGGAATGCGATCGGCCCATCTGCTACGAGTGCATGACCCCCGCCCCCGTCGGCCTGCGCTGCCCGGAGCACTCGGGCAAGCCGCAGGGAGTCCAGCGCGTCGTCCGTCCGGCGCAGCGCGCGGTGACGGGCGTCGGCTCACGCCGGATGAACGCCGTCACGCTCACGCTGATCGGGATCAACGTGGCGGTCTACCTCGTCGAGCTCGCCATGGGCGGAGGCGTCGACGGCACCGGCAACTGGATCTTCAGTCACGGCGCGCTGCTGGTGAACGGTGTCACGCAGGCCGGAAACGTGTACGCGCTCCCGCTCACCAGTTCGCGCGGCGGCTTCAAGCTCGTCGGCGTCGCGCACGGCGAATGGTGGCGGATCCTGACCGCGGCGTTCCTGCACTACGGGACCGCTCCATCTCGGGGTCAACATGTACTCGCTCTTCTATGCGGGCACGCTGCTCGAGCACCTGATCGGCCGCTGGCGCTTCGCGCTGCTCTATCTCGCCTCGGGGATCGCGGGCTCGGCCGGCGCGATCCTCTGGAGCCCGAACGAGGTCACCCTCGGCGCGTCAGGGCGCGATCTTCGGGATCCTCGGCGGGCTCTTCGTGCTGGAGCGGCGCGGTCATATCGCGACCGGCGGCCAGATCGCAGGTCTGATCGTGCTGAACCTGATCATCACGTTCACGCTTCTCGAGCTTCATCTCCGTCGGCGCCCACGTCGGCGGGCTGATCGCCGGGGTCATCCTGATGCTGCTGCTCCACCAGTACCGGCGCTCCGCGGCGATGAGCGTTGCCGGGGCAGTCGCGGTGGTCGTGATCAGCGTCGCAATCGCGTACTCGAAGGCACGCGGCTACCAGTAACTCGCTTTCAGATCTCGCCGGCGATCGTGTTGAGGATCTTGCTGACGTTCGTGCCGGCCAGCCTCAGTGACGCGATGGCGACCAGGGCGATCAGGCTGACGATCAGGGCGTACTCGATCAGCGCTTGACCCTCCGCGCGCGACGAGAAGCGAGCGTCGGCCGCTCGTCGCAGCGAGATAGAGCCTTTGCAGCACGTGCCCTTGTACTGCAGAGCACAAGCGTTTCCTGCCGGAAAGTGACGTCTTACAAAGCACCGGCGTTGACGATTGCCAGAGCTCCGAGCGCCGCGGCGATGGTGAGGGGCACCAGCGCGAGGCCGAGCAGAGATGACAGCCTCAGCGACGGCTTCGCCCCGACACCACGGGCCGCGCGGTACCAGAGGTAGGCCGAGAGCGAGCCGGTGAACGCCAGGTTCGGGCCGAGGTTCAGCCCGATCAGCAGCGGGAGCGGATGCGCAGGCGGCTGTGCGGACAGCAACGTCGCCGCGGGAAGGTTGTTGATCGCAACGCTCGAGATCGCGCCCAGAGCCGCGACGCCCACCCCGTCGAGCTTGCCGACCAGCGACGCCGGGCCGTGCCACAGCCGTGCCAGCGTCCCCAGCGCCACCGCCACTCCGAAGAGGCTCACGAGCACCTGCGGAGCGAGCTTCGGCCGCAGGCGCCGGACCGCCACGGCGACGGCCCCCACCGCGAGCACCTCCAGCGCGGCGTTGTGCAGGACGAGGATGAGAACCGTCGCCACCACGGTCACGGCAGCGCCGAGCCCGAGGTGGAGCGGCGCGAGCGGCCCGGACTCCCCCTCGACGGGCTTCGGGCGGTAGACGACCGCCAGGAACGCGATCGTCAGCACCACGACCGCGAGCCACGGCAGGGCCATGTCACGCGCGAAACGCCGCCCCCGACACAGGTTTGTGCGCGAGCACGATCAGGTTCGTCAGGTTCGAGCCCGGCAGGAGCAGCGAGGCTCCGTTCGCCATGAACAGCGCGCCGTAGAGGAACGGCCGCTCGTCGCACTGGCGCTGTCTGGCCGCGTGCAGGATGATCGGCGTGACGAAGACGACCGCCGTGTCCAGATTCAGGACAGCCGTCACGACCGCGTCCAGCGAGAGCAGCGTCGGCCAGCAGGACGACAGGGCCGCCGCCGATCCGCTCGATGCGCGTTCCGAGGGCCGCGAACAGCCCGTCCGCTTCGACGACGGCGCCGATCATCAGCAGGCCGGTGACGAGTACGAACGGCGGCCACGCCTGGCCCGCTGCGTGCAGCAGCGCCTCTCTCACGCCGCCGACGGTAACTACGGAGCCGGAAGCCGTGCGTGGATCTCGCGCGTCAGCGCCTCGATCCGCTCGGTCAGCTCCTTGTCCTGCTGCGTCAGGGTCGTGTTGGCCTCGAGCAGGCGCTTCAGCTCGTTCGTCTCACGCTTCAGCGAGGCCTCGCGCTCCTCGTGGTGCTTCGAGATCTCCTCGCGGTGAGCCTCCAACCGGTCGACCGCGGCCTTGTCGCGCTCGGCCTGGCGGGTCTGGGCGAGCAGGATCAGCGGCGCCGCGTAGGCGGCCTGCGTCGAGAACGCGAGGTTCAGCAGGATGAACGGATACGGGTCCCAGCGCAGGCTGACTGCGGCTGCGTTGAGGACGATCCAGATGACGACCGCAACGGTCTGTCCGGCGATGTACTGCGGCGTGCCGAACAGGCGCGCCGCCGCCTCGGCTCGACGGCCGAAGGCGTCCTCGCCAAACGCACTCGACACGGAGGGCACGTCCCGGGGATTCGGGACGTCAGAGGTCGGTCCTCCCTTACCGTTGTGTTATGCCGCTGCAGAACCGCGTCACACCCCTCGGCGAGCTGATCGCGGATCCCGCGCGCGGTCTCGTCTACGGCAATCGCGGCTGCCTGCACGACGAGAACGGCCGGATCCGGCGGCACCACAACGGCAAGCGCTGGATCGCGTGCCGGCTCGAGTTCCGGGGCTGGCTCCGGCGACCGCTGCTCCAGCCGGGACGGTTCACGGAGCTGTTCTTCCTCGACGAGGCGACCGCCTTCGCCGCGGGGCACCGCCCGTGCGCGCTCTGTCGCCGCGAGCGACTACGACCGCTTCGGCGAGATCTGGCGCGAGCTCCAGCCCGGCCAGAAAGGCGCCGACGCCATCGACGCGCAGCTGCACGCCGAGCGTCTGGCCGACGACGGGCGCAGCAGCCGCCTGCAACGTCGTGTCGCTCGACCTCCTGCCTGACGGTGCCTTTGTGCTGTGGGACGGCCGGCCCGCGCTGGTCCTCGGCGCGCACCTGCTCGCCTGGCACGTCGGCGGGTATGCGGAACGCACTGCCCGCCCGCCGGGTGCGTACGTGTCGCTGATCACGCCCCCGTCGCTCGTCGAGGTGCTGCGGACAGGCTGGGAGCCGGTCGTCCCACTTTTGCACCCGACCGCACTACGATGATTCGCAGCGAGATGACCAGGCAAGCACCCGTCAAGCTGCCCAAAGCCGACCACCGTCACGGCAGCGGCGGCGCCCGGTTCGAGGAGTGCGAGCACATCGTGCGCGACGACGATGTCGACACCGCGCTCTGTGGCGTCGACCAGACGAACGTCCCCTGGAATCAGGGGCTGCCGGTCTGCGAGGCCTGCGCCGCGATCGCGGAAGGACGGATGAGCTGATGCTCGAGCTGCGCCCGAACTGCGAGTTGTGCGACCGGGATCTGCCACCGGAGTCGCCCGACGCGCGGATCTGCACCTACGAGTGCACCTTCTGCGCCGACTGCGTGGATCGCGTCCTGCAGAACGTCTGCCCGAACTGCGGCGGCGGCTTCGTCCCTCGTCCGATCCGGCCGCGCCAGGCCTGGCGTGACGGCACCGGGCTCGTCAACGACCCCGCCGGCACGACGCGGACGGCACGCGCACTACACGCTCGAGGAGATTCGGGTGTTCGCCGAGAGCCTCCGCGACGTCGAGCCGGGCGACCGCTAGTGCTCCTCGCGAACCTGCACCACATCATCCACTGGCCGACGAAGGGCGGTTACAACTTCGTCAGCGGGCCGCTGGCCGACATCACGCTCGTCACGGCCTTCTGCGGCGCCACGTTTCTCTTCCTGCGCAAGCACAACTGCCACGTGAACCGCTGCTGGCGTCTCGCCTGGCATCCGCATCCCGATCATGGCCACCCGGTGTGCAAGCACCACCACCCGGACGGCCACTCGATCCACGCGTAGGCCTACCCGCCGGCGGCGACGTACTGGGACGAGCCGGCCTGGGTGAGCGTCGCCTGTGCGGCCGCGAGGCGGGCGAGCGGGACGCGGAACGGTGAGCAGCTGACGTAGTCGAGGTGGAGCTCCTCGCAGAAGGCGATCGAGCGCGGCTCGCCGCCGTGCTCGCCGCAGATGCCGAGCTTGATCTCCGGCTTGACGCGCTCGCCCGCGGTCGACGGCGATCCGCATCAGGTCGCCGACGCCCTCGGTGTCGAGCACCTCGAACGGGTTCCGCTCGAGCACGCCGTCCTCGAGGTAGCGCGTCAGGAACTTCCCCTCGGCGTCGTCGCGCGAGAACGCGAGCGTCGTCTGGGTCAGGTCGTTCGTGCCGAACGAGAAGAAGTCCGCCTCGCAGCGCGATCTCATCGGCACGCAGCGCCGCCCGCGGCACCTCGATCATCGTCCCGACCAGGTGCGCGAGCCCGGGCGCCTCCTCCTCCCACACCGACTCGGTCAGCGCGCGCAGCCGGCGCAGCTCCTCGCGGAACGCGACCAGCGGGTGCATCACCTCGACCAGCGGCACCGTTCCCGTGCGCTCCTCGACCGCCCGCGCCGCCCGCGCGATCGCGCGCACCTGCATCTCGTAGATCTCCGGGAACATCAGCCCGAGCCGGCAGCCGCGCGTCCCGAGCATCGGGTTCGACTCGTGCAGCGCCCGGATCCGCGCCCGCATCCGCTCGTCGGTCGCGTCCTCCTCGGCCGGCAGGAACTCGTGCAGCGGCGGATCGAGCAGCCGGATCGTCACCGGCAGCCCCGCCATCGCCTCGAAGATCCCCTCGAAGTCCTCCTGCTGGAACGGCAGCAGCCGGTCGAGCGCGGCGCGGCGGTCGTCCTCGTCGTCGGCCAGGATCATCTCCTGCACGACCGGCAGCCGCTCCTCGCCGAAGAACATGTGCTCCGTCCGGCACAGGCCGATCCCCTCCGCGCCGAACTCCCGCGCCCGCGACGCATCGAGCGGCGTATCGGCGTTCGCCCGCACCCTCAGCCGCCGGATCCCGTCGGCCCAGCCGAGGATCGTCTGCAAGTCCTCGTTCAGCGTCGGCGGCACCAGCGGCACCTCACCGATGAACACCCGGCCCGTGCCGCCGTCGATCGTGATCACGTCGCCCTCGCCGAGCGTCTGGCCGCCGAGACGCGCGGTCTTCGCCTGCTCGTCGATCTCGAGGCCCTCGCAGCCGGCGACGCACGGCTTGCCCATCCCGCGCGCGACGACGGCGGCGTGCGAGGTCATCCCGCCGTGCACGGTCAGGATCCCCTCCGCCGCGATCATCCCGTGGATGTCGTCGGGCGTCGTCTCGAAGCGGACGAGGATCACGCGGCCGCTCTGCGCGCGCTCGACAGCGGTGTCGGCGTCGAAGACGATGCCGCCGCTGGCGGCGC
This sequence comes from uncultured Actinomycetes bacterium, assembly GCA_963761365.1. Classification (GTDB taxonomy): domain Bacteria; phylum Actinomycetota; class Thermoleophilia; order Gaiellales; family Gaiellaceae; genus PALSA-600. The sequence continues at coordinate 30,738 of CAVXHB010000009.1, forward strand.
CCGGTGAGGCGTTCAGCCCCTTCGCGGCGACGTCGAGCGCCGCCTTCGGGTCGATCATCGGGTGCAGCAGCTGGTCGAGCGAGCCGGGGTCGATGCGGGCGACCGCCTCCTCGCGCGAGATCAGCCCCTCCCCCGCCATCTCGGCCGCCGCCTTCAGCGCAGCCGCAGCCGTGCGCTTGGCCGCCCGCGTCTGCAGCAGATAGAGCTCGTCGTCCTCGACCGTGAACTCGATGTCCTGCATGTCGCGGTAGTGCTCCTCGAGCAGCGCCATCGTCTCGACGAAGAGCGCGAACGCGGCCGGCATCGACTCCTGCATCGTCTGCAGCGGCTGCGGCGTGCGAATCCCGGCGACGACGTCCTCGCCCTGCGCATTCGCCAGGAACTCGCCGTACAGGCCCTTCTCGCCCGTCGACGGATCGCGCGTGAACGCGACGCCGGTCCCCGAGCGGTCGCCCTTGTTGCCGAACACCATCTGCACGACGTTCACGGCCGTCCCGATCTCCTCCGGGATCTCGTGCACACGCCGGTAGACCGCGCCCGCGGGTTCTCCCAGCTGCGGAACACCGCCCGCACCGCCCGCAGCAACTGAGCCTTCGCATCCGCCGGGAAGCCGTCACCCGTCCCGTCCGTGTAGATCCGCTTGAACGTCTCGACCAGCCCGCGCAGATCGTCGGCCGTCAGATCGGTGTCCTGCTGCACCCCGCGCGCCGTCTTCAGCTCAGCTCAGCGCCTCCTCGAAGCGGTGCCCGTCGATCCCGTCGACGACCTCGCCGTACATCTGGATCAGCCGCCGGTACGAGTCGAACGCAAAGCGCGGATTCCCGGTGCGCGCAGCGAGCCCCTCGGCCGCCTCGTCGTTCAGGCCGAGGTTCAGGATCGTGTCCATCATCCCCGGCATCGACACCGCCGCACCCGAGCGGACCGACACCAACAGCGGATCATCCGACGAGCCGAACCGCTTCCCCGTCTTCACCTCCAGCCGCCGAACGTGCTCGTCGACCTCCGCCTCGAGCCCCTCCGGCAGCTCCTTCGTCTCGCATGAACGCGCGGCAGGCATCCGTCGTGATCGTGAACCCCGCCGGCACCCGCACACCCAGCTGCGTCATCTCCGCGAGGCCGATCCCCTTGCCGCCGAGCAGCTCACGCCCACCCTCGCAAGGCTCCTCGAAGTCGTAGACATACGTCATCGCGCGCCCACCTTGCCTTAACTATGACGCGCGGCGGCGGCGCGACCGGAACTCAGCCGTCCACGCCAGCGCCCGCAGGCCGAACCAGAACGGCGTGAACAGCCCGTAGAAGAGGATCAGCGCGAGGACGAGCGCCGTGTACCAGACGCCCAGCGCCAGAGCGGGACGGGCGGCTTCGGTTTCACGACTGCCGCACCGGCGCGGGCCGCGCCTCCGCCGCGCGCTGCTCGACGGAGCGGATGATCCGGTGCGAGATCTCCTCGATCGACAGCTCGCTGACCTCGATCACCGGGCAGCCGAGCCGCCGGTGGATCTGCGACGGCGAAGTCGAGCTCCTCGTAGATCTCGAGCAGGCTCGCGTACTTGTGGTCGCCGCGCATCCAGCGCACGCGCTCGATCCGGATGTCCGAGAGCCGCTCCGCGTCGATCGTCAGCCCGACGATCTTCGCCGGGTCGATCTTGAAGAGCTCCTGCGGCGGCTCGATGCCCTTCACGAGCGGGACGTTCGCGGTCTTGTAGCCGAGGTAGCCGAGGTAGATCGAGAGCGGCGTCTTCGACGTGCGCGAGACGCCGACGAGGACGATGTCGGCCCCGTGCAGCCCCGCGCCGACGCCGTCGTCGTGCTTCACCGCGAACTCGATCGCCGACATGCGGCGGAAGTACGCCTCGTTCAGCGGCGGCCGTGCGCGCGGCTCCATCCGCGCGACCTGGCCCGACACCTTCGCGATCGCCTCGAGCGGCTGGGCGAGCAGGTCGCAGTAGTGCAGCCTGCGCGCGCCGGCACATCGTGCGCATCGAGTCGCGGAGCTGCGGTCTCGACGAGCGTGTAGACGACGACCGCCGGCCGGCCGCGCATCCGCTCGACCGCGAGCTGCAGGTCGGCGACCGACTCGACGCGCGGGTGGCGGATCTCGACGAACTCCTGCTCGGGAAACTGCGCCTCGAGCGCCTGCACCAGCCGCGCGGCCGTCTCGCCGGTCGAGTCCGACACCACGTGCAGCTCGACGGGGTTCACTCGACGCTCACCGAGTCACTCTAGTGCCCGCAGCCGCTAGGTTGACGGCATGGCCGCGCCGGAACAGCTCGAGACCTACGAGGGCCCGCGACGATCGAGAAGGTCGCTGCGCTCTGCCGCCGCCGCGGCTTCGTCTTCCCGACGTCGGACATCTACGGCGGCCTCGGCTCGTCGTTCGACTTCGGCCACTACGGCGTGCTGCTGATCCAGAACGTCAAGAGCGAGTGGCAGCGCTCGATGATCCAGGAGCGCGACGACGTGGTCGCGCTCGACTCGGCGATCATCCTGAACCCGCAGGTCTGGGTCGCCTCGGGCCACGTCGGCGGCTTCTCCGATCCGCTGATCGACTGCCGCACCTGCAAGCACCGCTTCCGCGCCGACCACCTCGAGACGAGCCAGTGCGGCCGCCGGCCGTCGAAGCGTCCCGGCGAGACGCCCGACTGCGATCTGACCGAGGCGCGCGACTTCAACCTGATGTTCGAGACGTTCATCGGCGCCGTCCGCGAGGACGCGTCGCGCGCGTACCTCCGGCCGGAGACGGCGCAGGGGATCTTCGTCAACTTCAAGAACGTCACGTCGTCGATGCGCGTGAAGCCGCCGTTCGGCATCGCGCAGATCGGCAAGAGCTTCCGCAACGAGATCACGCCGGGCAACTTCCTCTTCCGCGTGCGCGAGTTCGAGCAGATGGAGATGGAGTTCTTCGTGCCGCCCGCCGAGGCCGCCGAGTGGCACACGTACTGGATCAACGAGCGCGTGCGCTGGCATCTCGACCTCGGCCTGCGCGCCGTCGCACCTGCGGGTGCGCGCGCACGGCGCCGAGCGAGCTCTCGCACTACTCGCTCGGCGACGAGCGACCTCGAGTTCCTCTACCCGATCGGCTGGCAGGAGCTCGAGGGCGTCGCGAACCGCGGCGACTACGACCTGAACCAGCACTCGGAGGCGTCGGGCACGAAGCTCGAGTGGATCGGGCACGAGGAGCGCTACGTCCCGCACGTGATCGAGCCGGCGCTCGGCGTCGGCCGCTCGGCGCTCGCGTTCCTGTGCGACGCCTACGACGAGGAGGTCGTCGCCGACCGGCCGCGCACCGTGCTTCGGCTCCATCCGCGCATCGCGCCCGTGAAGGTGGCCGTGCTGCCGCTGATCGGCAAGGAAGCGCCGATGGTCGAGAAGGCGCGCCCGCTCTACGAGGAGCTGCGCAAGGTGATGTCGGCCGAGTACGACGACTCGGGCGCAGATCGGCAAGCGCTACCGCCGCCAGGACGAGATCGGCACGCCGTGGGCGCTGACGATCGACGAGCAGACGCTCGCCGACGGGACGGTCACGCTGCGCGACCGCGACACGCTCGAGCAGGAGCGGATCCCGCTCGACGGCGCCAAGGCGCTGCTCGCCGACCGGCTCGAGCAGCCGTGGCACCCGCGCACGCTCGGCCTAGCGTGGCCTGGCACGAGCTGACGATCTCGTCGGAGGCGCTCGCGGGGAACCCGCTCGGCGATCCGCACGAGCGGCCGCTCTTCGTCTGGGCGCCCGCCGATCTGTCGCGGCGGTATCCGACCGTCTACGTGCTGCACGCGCACATGCGCGTCGGCCCGCTCGTGGTTCAACGTGACGCCGTTCGAGACGTCGTATCCGGAGGACGATCGAGGCGCTCGCAGCCGGAGGCGGTCGTCGTGCTCGTCGACGGCTGGACGTCGGTCGGCGGCTCGCAGTGGATCGACTCGGCCGGCATCGGGCGCTACGGCACGTACCTCTGCGACGAGGTCGTGCCGTTCGTCGACGAGCGCTTCCCGACGCTGCCCGAGCCGAGCCGGCGTGCGCTGCAGGGGAAGTCGTCGGGCGGCTACGGCGCGATGGTGACGGCGCTCGCGCGGCCCGACCTCTTCAACGCGGTCGCCGCGCACGCGCCGGACTCGCTGTTCGAGGTGACGGTTGCGCGCGAGTTCGCGCCGGCCGCGCGCGCGCTTCGCGACCGCCACGGCGGCTCGACGGCTCGGTTCTGGGAGACCTTCGCCGGGCTCAAGAGCGCCGACGACGCGCTGCTCGTCGAGCTGCTGTCCTCGGCGCTCGCGTACTCGGACGGCGAGCTGCCGTTCTCGCTCGAGACGCGACGCTGCGTTCCCGACGTGTGGGAGCGCTGGCTCGCGCGCGATCCGGTGCGGCTGATCGCCGAGCAGTGGGAGGCGGCGTGCGAGCTCGGCGGCGTGTGGCTCGACGCGGGCGACGCCGACGAGTACTTCCTCGACCTCGGCGCGACGGCCGTGCGCGGCGCGCTGGCGGAGGCCGGCGTTGGCGGACGAGCGCGTGCACTTCGAGCTGTTCGACGGCCGCCACGGCGGCGCGTCGGGGCGCTACCCGCTGTCGCTCGCCTGGCTGGTGCGCGGCCTCTCCATCACCTTGTAGTCCGGCTCGCCGAAGCCGAACTTGCGGTAGAGCCGGTGCATCGACGTGGTGTGCAGCAGCCATCTCGTCGTCGGCGTACGGGCCGTGCTCGATCATCTCGCGGACGAGCTCCTCGCCGAGGCCGCGGCCCTGGAACTCGGTGCAGGACGTAGACGTCGGCGAGGTAGGCGAACGAGTTGCCGTCGCTGACGGCGCGGCAGAAGCCGACCTGCGCGCCGTTCAGGTAGAGGCCGACGACGCGCGCCGCCTCGCGGACGAGGCGCTCCTGCATCTCGAAGGGACGGCCCGCCGCCCAGTAGCTCTCGTCGCAGAGGTAGCGGTGCACCTCGCGCGAGGTCGATGCGCTCCTTGTCGTCGTCGAGCTCGAAGCCGTCACCGAGGTCGCGTCTCGTCATGCGGAGACCGTCCGCAGCCGGAAGCCGCCGTGCTCCTCGTACGAGGCGGTGACGACGCTGAGCGCGTCGCGGCGGGCGCGCTCGGAGAGGCCGGCGCCGTGCGCGTCGGCGAGCGGCGTCGTCAGCAGCTGCTCGATGCCCGGCGAGCCCTTCGGGCGAGAGCCGCAGCGCGCCCGCTCCGTGCACGGGGCAGACGGCGCCGCCGGCGCGGGCCGAGAAGCCGACGAGCTCGCCGGTCGCGCCGCATTCGACGCAGCTCGTCAGGTGCGGCAGGTAGCCGGACAGCCAGAGCAGCTTCAGCTGGAACGAGAGCACCGAGCGGGTCGAGCGGCGGGCGGTCGGCGCTCGGCTCGACGTCGTCGAGCACGTCGAGGAACTTGCGTGAGCGCTCCGAACGCGCGCTCGTTCGCCTCCGGCTCGCCGTGCAGGCGCAGCATCGCCTCGGCGCCGATCAGGCCGACGTTCAGGCGGTAGGGCTCCTCGCGGATCGCGTGATGCGAGTGCTTCAGCTCGACGCCGGTGATCGTGTGCAGCTCGCCCGCCCCGTGGTGGAGCATCAGCTCGACGTGCGACAGCGGCTCGAGCCGCGCGCCGAAGCGCGACTTCGTCTTGCGGACGCCCTTGGCGATCGCTCCGATGCGGCCGCGCTCGGCGCTGTAGAGGTGGAGGATCCGGTCGGCCTCCCCGTAGCGGATCGAGCGCAGGACGACGACTTCGCGATCTTGTATGTCCGCCCGGCCACTTGCGGCCCAGTCTAGAGCGGCACGCTGGATCTGACAGGTCGGGCAGTACCAGGTGCCGCGCCCGGCGACGCGGATCTTGTCGATCGGCGTGCCGCACCGGTCGCACGGCTCGCCGCCGCGGCCGTAGACCTTGAACTCGTGCTGCATCTCGCCCGCTGCCGCCGTCCGGGAGCCGGTAGTCGCGCAGCGTCGAGCCCTGCCGCGCGAGCCCTGCTCGAGCGCCCTGCGGACGGCGCGGTGCAGCGCCTTGATCTCGGGCGGCGTCAGCGCGTCGGCGGGCGTGAGCGGATGGAGCTTGGCGCGCCAGAGCGCCTCGTCGGCGTAGATGTTCCCGACGCCGGCCAGCGCGTTCTGGTCGAGCAGCACCGCCTTGATGGGCGCGCGGCGGCGCGCGAGCCGCTCACCGAGGTGCTTGGCAGTGAAGCTTCGCCTCGAGCGGCTCGGGGCCGACGCGCTCGTCGATGTAGGCCTCGACCTCGCCGGGCTCGAGCAGCAGCCAGGTGCCGAAGCGCCGCACGTCGTGGTAGACAAGCGTCGACCCGTCGTCTAGCCTGACAACAGCACGTCGGTGAGGTGATCCGGGAGGGACGCCACCGATGTCGTGCCGGCCGCCTCGCCGGTAGCGGTGCTTCCTCGGCAGTGCCCGCACGAGACCTGTCCGCACCGGCTGTCCCGTCGGGGACGTGCAGCAGCGATCCCGTCATCCGGAGATGGATCACGAGCGCACGCCCGGACTCGAAGCGGATCAGCAGATACTTGCCGCGCCGGCCGAGCGATCGACGCGCTCGCCGTCGAGCTCGCGCGCAACGACCAGCGGGTCGAACGGCCGCGTCAGCCGCGCGTCGGCGATCTCGACCTCCGCGAAGACGCGGCCCTCGAGCAGCGGAGCCAACCGGCGGCGAACAGTCTCGACCTCGGGCAGCTCAGGCACGGAGCGCACGCTACCGAGTGCCCGAACGTACGCGTCGCCCGCAAGCGCACGAGACCCGACGGACCCGGCTCGTGCCAGGCACGGACGTGGCCCGAACAGACACGCTGGCGCCTGGCTACCGAGCCCTAGCGTGGCGGACGGCTGAGTCGCCAAGCAGGTGTTCACAGTGGCCGAACGGACACGGCTGGTGCCAGGCACGGGACATGGCTCGAAGCGGCGTGGCCCTAGCGGACGACTTCGAGCAGCACGGAGCGATGCGGGGGCGGCTCGGGCCCAGCTCGTACGCCGCCAGGACTTCCGCCGCCGCCTCTTCGGCGCCGGCGTCGTCACGGGCGTGCACCTCGGCGAGCAGCCCGCCCTGTCGACTCGATCGCCCCGCTTCGCGTGGCAGACGACGCCGACGGCGTGGTCGACGGAGTCGTCCTTCGTGCGGCGGCCCGCGCCGAGGTGGAGCGCGGCGTTGCCGACGGCGATCGCACCCAGGCGGCGGACGTAGCCCGCTCGTCGGCGCGGTTACCGCACGGACGATCGGGCGCTACCGGCAGCGCGTCCTCGTCGGCGGTGCCGCCCTGCGCCTCGATCCAGCGCCACCACGCCGCGCTCGGCCGAGCCGTCGGCGACGGCCGCCTCGGCGCGCCGGCGGCCCTCGGCGTCGTCGATCCCGAGATCCGAGAGCGCGAGCAGCCGGGCGCTCGCGTCGAGCACGAGCTCCGTGAAGTCCGCCGGGCCGTTGCCGCGCACCGTCTCGAGCGCCTCGCGCACCTCGAGCGCGTTGCCCGACCGCTGCGCCGAGCGGCTGGTCCATGTCGGTCAGCAGACACACGACCTCGCGCTCGGCACGCGTCCCGAGCGACAGCATCACCTCGGCCAGGCAGCTGCGCGTCCTCGAGCGTCTTCATGAACGCGCCGTCGCCGACCTTCACGTCGAGCACGATCGCCTGCGCGCCCGCGGCCAGCTTCTTCGACATGATCGACGCCGCGATCAGCGAGATCTGGTCGACCGTCGCCGTGACGTCGCGCAGGCGCGTAGAGCAGCTTGTCGGCCGGCACGAGGTCGCCGGTCTGCCCGACGATCGCCAGCCCGACCTCGCGCCACCTGGGCGACGAACTCGTCGATCGTCAGCTCGGTGCGGTAGCCCGGGATCGACTCGAGCTTGTCGAGCGTGCCGCCGGTGTGGCCGAGGCCGCGCCCGCTCATCTTCCCGAACGGCACGCCGCACGCCGCCACGATCGGCCCGACCGCGAGCGACGTCTTGTCGCCGACGCCGCCGGTCGAGTGCTTGTCGACGACCTTCCGACCGAGCGCCGAGCTGAGGTCGATCGTCTCGCCGCTGCGGATCATCGCGTCGGTCAGCGCGAACGTCTCGCGCCGACGACAGCCCCTTGAAGTAGACGGCCATGCAGAACGCCGCCATCTGGTAGTCGGGCACCTCGCCGCGCGCGTAGCCGAGGACGAGCTCGCGACAGCTCGCTCCGCGCTGAGCTCGTGCCCGTCGCGCTTGCGCTGGATGAGCTCGGCGGGGCGGATCGTCACGACGCCAGGAACGACGTCCCGGGCACGCCGACCGGCCGGCTTGCCGCCGAGCCACGCGTTGACGGTGGCGCCGACGTCGGCGAACTCGCCGTCCTCCAGGATCCGGCCGCCCGCGTTTCGCCCCTCGACGTAGGCCAGCAGCAGCGCGTGCTCGCGCGAGTGGTCGGTCGACGGCGTCGTCGGGTCGCAGCCGTGGTCGGACGTGAGGATCAGCAGGTCGCCGGGCCGAAGCGCGTCGAGCAGGTCGGGCAGGCGCCGGTCGAAGTCCTGCAGGCAGCGGTGGAAGTTCACCGGGTCGTTGCGGTGGCCCCAGAGCGAGTCGGTCTCGACGAGGTTCGTGAAGATCAGCCCGCTGTCGACGTGACGGAGCAGCTCCTCGGTCATCTGGATCCCCTCGACGTTCGACTTGGTCGGGATCTCCTCGTCGATGTCCTGGTGCGCGAAGATGTCGCCGATCTTCCCGACGCCGTACACCTTGTGGCCCGCGTCGCGGATCAGCGAGAGGTAGTTCGGGCGCCGCGGCTCGAGCGAGAAATCGTGCCGGTTCGCCGTCCGGACGTAGTTGCCGGGCGTGCCGGTGAACGGCCGCGCGATCACGCGGCCGACCGCGTGCTTGCCCGTGAGGATCTCGCGCGCCACGCGGCACGCGTCGTAGAGCTCCTCGAGCGGGATCGTCTCCTCGTGCGCGGCGATCTGGAAGACCGAGTCGGCGCTCGTGTAGACGATCCACTTGCCGGTCTGCTGATGCTCCTCGCCGAGCTCCTGGATGATCTCCGTGCCGCTCGCCGGCACGTTGCCGAGCACGCCGCGGCCGGTCCGGTTCATGAACGGGTCGATCACCTCGTCGGGGAACCCGTACGGATACGTCGGCATCGCCTGCGGCGTGACGATCCCCATCAGCTCCCAGTGGCCCGTCGTGGTGTCCTTGCCGCGCGAGCGCTCGAGGAGCCGCCCGGCGATCGCCGGAGCGCCCGGCTGGGGCGCGCAGCCCTCGAGCGGCTCGATGTTCCCGAGGCCCAGCGCCTCGAGCGTGGGCAGGTCGAGGCCACCGACAGCGCGGGCGACATTGCCGAGGGTGTCCGACCCCTCGTCGCCGAACTCCGACGCATCCGGCAGCGCACCCGCGCCGACGGCGTCCAGCACGATCACGCACGCGCGCGGCACCCGGCTATCCTACTTCCGTGGACGACGCCCTCGGATTGCTCGGGATCCTGCTCTTCATCGTCTGCGTGATCGGCCTCGCCGCGGGCGTGACCTGGGTCGTCGTCAAGCTGAGCCCGTTGCCGTCGGCAAAGACGGGCCGCAGCCGACCACCAAAGACACTAGGCCGCGCAAGCACAACGTCGGCGAGCGGCGTGTACTCGAGGCCGTGCGCCTGGGCGACCGCCTCGTACGTGATCTTGCCGCCGATCACGTTCACGCCCATCGCGAGCGCCGGGTCGAGCGCGACGGCCTGCGGCCAGGCCCTTGTTCGCGATCGCCTCGACGTACGGCAGCGTCGCGTTCGTCAGCGCCCTCGTCGACGTGACCGGCACCGCGCCCGGCATGTTCGCGACGCAGTAGTGGATGACGCCGTCGACGACGTAGACGGGCGCGGCATGTGTCGTCGCGTGTGACGTCTCGAAGCAGCCGCCCTGGTCGATCGCGACGTCGACGACGACTGCGCCGTCCTTCATCTCGCGGATCATCTCGGCGCGTGACGAGCTTCGGCGCCACAGCGCCGGGGATCAGCACGGCGCCGATCACGAGGTCGGCGTCCTCGACCGACGCCGCCACCTGCAGGCTCGAGCTCATCAGCAGCGTCACGCGACCGGAGAGGATCTCCTCGAGATGGCGCATCCGGTCGATCGAGCGCTCGAGGATCGTCACCTGCGCGCCGAGGCCGAGCGCGATGATCGCGGCGTTGTAGCCGACGACCCCGCCCCCGACGATCACGACCTTGCCGGGAGCGACACCCGGAACGCCGCCGAGCAGCAGGCCGCGGCCGCCCAGCGGCTTCTCGAGGAAGTAGGCGCCCGCCTGCGCCGCGAGCCGGCCCGCGACCTCCGACATCGGCGCCAGCAGCGGCAGCGTCCGCCCGACCTCGACCGTCTCGTAGGCGACAGCGGTGATCCCGCTGCCGACCAGCGCGCGCGTCAGCGGCTCGTCGGCCGCGATGTGGAGATACGTGAACAGGATCAGCCCTTCGCGGAGCCGCCGATACTCGGATTCGATCGGCTCCTTCACCTTCAGCACGAGCTCCGAGCGTCTCCCACACGTCGTCGACCGAGACGATCTGCGCGCCGACGCGCTCGTAGACCTCGTCGGGGAACGCCGAGCCGACACCTGCGCCGGTCTCGATCGGAGACCTCGTGCCCGGAGCGGATCAGCTCGAGCGCACCGGCCGGCGTCAGGGCGACCCGGTACTCGTCCGGCTTGATCTCTTTGGCGACACCGATCCTCATGGCGCGCGGAAACCGTAGCAGCCTGCCGCTCACTGCAGCGGGCGGCGCTCGACGAGGGCCAGCGTGCACGATCCGACCATGCCCTCCAGGTCGGCGACCGCGATCCGCTCGTCCGAGCGTGTGGATGTCGATCATCCCGTTCGCGAGGTTCACGCACTGCAGGCCTCGCTCGTTGAAGACGTTCGCGTCGGCCGCGCCGCCCGAGCGGTCGTAGACCACCTCGTAGCCGCAGCTCTCGAGCGCCCGGGCGGCGAGCACGATCGCGTCGTCGCTCTTCGCAAAGCGGTAGCCGCGATAGCTCTTCCGCGAGCGCGTCTCGACCTCGCAGTCGGCGACGGTGGCGGCGAACGTGATGGCGTTCTGCATCTCGCCGATCAGGTCGGCCAGCTTGTCCTCGTCGTGCGAGCGGGCCTCGGCGTCGAACGTGCACCACTCGGGGACGATGTTCGTCGCGGTGCCGCCGGTGATCGTGCCGACGTTCGCCGTCGAGTCCTCGTCGACCCGGCCGAGCCGGAGCTCGGAGATCGCACGCGCCGCGGCGGCGATCGCCGAGCGCCCGTCGTCCGGGATACATGCCGGCGTGCGCAGCGCGGCCGTGGAACGTCACCTCGAGCGACCGCGACGACGGGGCGCCGAGAATCACGGTGCCGATCGGCGCCGCCTGGTCGTAGACGTAGCCGAGCGCGCGCGCGGAGCCGCGTGTGATCGAACGCGAACGCGCCCTCGAGCCCGACCTCTTCCCTGCGCCGTGAACAGCAGCTCGACTGCCGGCATGCGGGCGGTTCTCGGCAACAAGCCGGCGCGTCGCCTCGAGCATCGCCGCGACGGCCGCCTTGTCGTCGGCGCCGAGGATGGTGCCCGCGGCGTTTCGCACCATGCCGTCCGCCACGACCGGCTCGATCGCCGCGGTCGCGGGGACGGTGTCGAGGTGCGCGCACAGGAAGATCGGCTCGCCCGGCACGGTCGGCTCGAGCGAGACGTAGAGGTTGCCCATCGTCGAGCCGATCTCCGGCCCGGTTGCGTCTTCGTCGACGCTCGAGCCCGCAGTCGCGCAGGTAGCGCGTCACTCGATCGGCGACCGCGCGCTCCTCACCCGGCGGGCTGGGTACCGCCGCGAGCTCGACGAACAGATCCAGGACGTCCGGCTGCACCGGACGGAGAGGCTACGCGACCTCGAGGCCGACGCGCGTGCGAGCACGCGTCGAGCGCCGCCACGACGAACTCGCGGAAGAGCGGCGCGGGCCGTGTGGGCCGCGACTTGAACTCGGGGTGGAACTGCGACGCGACGAACCACGGGTGCTCGGGCAACTCGATGACCTCGACCAGCCGTCCCTCCTGGAAGGTGCCGCTGACGACGAGGCCCGCGTCGAGCAGCCGCTGCCGGTAGGCGTTGTTCACCTCGTAGCGGTGCCGGTGGCGCTCGGCGATCATCTCCTCGTCGCCGTAGACCTCACGGGTGCGCGTGCCGACGTGCAGCTCGACGGCCTGAGCGCCAAGGCGCATCGTCCCGCCGAGATCCTCGACCTCTTTCTGCTCGGGCAGCAGGTCGATCACCGGATGCGGCGTCTCGGGATCCATCTCCGTCGAGTTGGCGCCGTCGAGGCCGGCGACGTGCCGGGCGAACTCCGAGACGGCGACATGCATGCCGAGGCAGATGCCGAGGTACGGGATGCTGTCCTCGCGCGCGATGCGGCAGGCGAGGATCTTGCCCTCCCAGCCGCGCGAGCCGAAGCCGCCCGGAACGAGGACGCCGTCGACGCCGGAGAGCTCGGCGCGAGCCTCGTCGATCGTCATGTTCTCGGCGTCGACCCAGCGGACGTGGACGTTGCAGCCGGCGGCGATGCCCGCGTGCTTCAGCGCCTCGTGCACCGAGAGATAGGCGTCGTGGAGCTTCACGTACTTGCCGACGAGGGCGATCTCGACCGACTCGCGCCGGTTGTCGATTCGCTCGGTCAGCTCGAGCCAGTCGGTGAGGTCGGGCTGGCGAGCGTTCAGGCCGAGCTTGCGGCAGACCAGCTCGTCGAGGCCTTGCCGGTGCAAGTCGATCGGAACCAGGTACACGTCGCGGACATCCGCGTTCGTGATCACCGCGTCGACATCGACGTCGGCGAAGAGCGCGATCTTCTCGCGGATCTCGCGCTGCAGCGGCTCGGTCGAGCGGCAGACGAGCACGTCGGGGTGAATACCGATCCGGCGGAGCTCGTACACGGAATGCTGCGTCGGCTTCGTCTTCAGCTCACCTGCGGTATCGATGAACGGCACCAGCGTCACGTGCAGGTAGATGACGTTCTCCGGGCCGGCCTCACGCCGGAACTGCCGGATCGCCTCGAGGAACGGCAGCGACTCGATGTCGCCGACCGTGCCGCCGATCTCGGTGATCACGACGTCGGTGTTCGTCGCCTCGGCGACCGAGCGGATCCGCGCCTTGATCTCGTTGGTGATGTGCGGGATCACCTGCACCGTCGAGCCGAGGTACTCGCCCTTCCGCTCCTTGCGCAGCACGCGGTCCCAGACGGCTCCGGCCGTGTGGTTCGCAGCGCGCGAGAGGTTCTCGTCGATGAACCGCTCGTAGTGGCCGATGTCGAGGTCGGTCTCGGCGCCGTCCTCGGTGACGAACACCTCGCCGTGCTGGAACGGGCTCATCGTCCCCGGATCGACGTTGATGTACGGGTCGAACTTCTGGACCTGCACCTTCAACCCGCGCGCCTTCAGCAGACGCCCCAGGCGACGCGGCGGTAATGCCCTTGCCGAGAGAACGAAACGACACCGCCGGTGACGAAGACGAACTTCGTGCTCACGTGCAGCCTCCCGTGATCAAGCTCACGGAATTCGATCGTAGCAGCCTGCCCGATGCGTCCATCCGGGGGGCCATGCTAGGGAGTGCCACGGACGGACGTCTCAGACGCTCGAGGCGATGCACCGGCGACGGCCGAAGAGCAGCGGCACCCGGTCGAACTCGTCGATGCTCGATCGTTCGAGCGAGGCCAGGAACTCGGCGCCGCCGAGCATGCGCTCGACCTCGTCGCGGCGCTGCGCGTCGTCGAGGGCCTCGATCCGGGTGACGGTCGGGTCGCCGGGCACCTTCTCGACCCGGAAATGGCGATCGGCAACCGTGGCGATCTGGGGCAGGTGCGTGATCGTCACGACCTGGGCGCGCTCGGCGAGGCGCTTGAGCGTGTCGGCGACGGCGTGCGCCGTCGTGCCGCCGATGCCGGCGTCGATCTCGTCGAAGATCATCGTCTCGCCGCCGCCGACAGCTGCGATCGCGAGCGCCACGCGCGAGAGCTCGCCGCCCGACGCCGTCTCCGCGACCGGCCCGAACGGAAGTCCCGTGTTGGGACGGATGCCGAACACCGCCTCGTCGGCGCCGGTCGCGCCGGGCTCGCGCTCGCGCAGCTCTGCGCGGAACTCGCCCTCGCCCAGACCGACGCCACGCAGCTCCAGCGCGACCGCATCGGCGAACGCGGGCCGCCGTGCGCCGCGCGCTCCCGTCAGCTCGCCGTGCAGCCGGGCGACCTCCGCTTCCGCCGTCGGCGAGGGCCTCGCGGCAGCCGCGCACCGGGTCGTGGCCGTCGTCGAAGGCCGCCAGCTCTGCGCGCGCGGCTTCGGCGCGCTCCAGGAGCTCCGCGTAGGACGCCGCGTCGTAGCGGCGCTTCAGCGTCGCGATCTCGTCGAGCGACGCCTCGACCTGCTCGAGCCTCCCGGGCTCGGCCTGCAGCGATGCCAGGAAGGCGTGCAGCTCGTGAACGATCTCGCGCAAGGCGAACTCGGCCTCTCGCAACGACGCGCCGGCCGCGGCGAGCTCGGGCGCCAGCTGCTCGAGCGGTGCGACGAGCCGCTCGGCCGCCGCGATCCGGTCGGTCGCGCCGTCGCCGTCGTCCGGCGAGAGGGCGTCGGCCGCGCCGGCCGATGCCTGGACGAGCTCGTCGACGCGGCGCAGCCGCTCGCGCTCGTCGCGCAGCTCGGTCTCCTGGCCGGCTTCGAGGCCTGACGTGTCGTCGGCGAGCGCCGGAGCGCTGCAACGTGCGCCGCGGCGGCGGCGGCGTCCTGCGTCAGCTCGTCGTGCGCCCGGCGTGCAGCGGTCAGGTCACGCCAGGCGATCCGCGCGGCGCGGCGGAGCTCGCCGAGCCCGGCGTACGAGTCGAGCACCCCGAGCTGGTAGGCGGGCCGCGAGAGGCGACGCTGCTCGAACTGGCCGCTCATCGCGATCAGCGCCTCGGCGGCGCTGCGCGACGTCCTCGCGAGCCGCGGCACGGCCCCAGGCGTACGCGCGCGTCCGGCCGTCGGGGAAGATCCGCCGCGCCAGCACGAGGCCGTCTTCACCGTCCGGGCGGAGCTCGGCGAGCGGGCCGAGCACGTCGTCGTCGACGGCGTCGAACTCGGCCTCGACGTACGCCTCGTCCGCCGCGGCGCCGATCAGCGCCGCGTCGCCGCGCGCACCAAGCAGCAGCCCGATCGCATTCGCGAAGATCGTCTTCCCGGCGCCGGTCTCACCCGTGATCGCGGTCAGCTGCTCGTCGAGCACGAGCTCCGCCTCGTGGATCAGCACGAGGTTCTCGATGCGCAGCGTCCGAAGCACGGACCCTCATCGTACGCCAGAGGTCAGCGCGCGAAGGTGGCGCTGTACCGGCGGAAGAACGTCATCTCGGGCAGCGTCGCGAGCAGGCTCGGCCTGCTGCCGACGCGCACGACGGCCTGCTCGCCGTCGCCGAGCCGGCCGACCTCGTGACCGTCCACCAGCACGGTCGCGTCCACGCCGCTCGTGTGGTTCGTGATCACCGTGTCGGCCCCACGCGGCACGACCAGCGGGCGGACGTCCAGCGCATGCGGCGCGACGAAGGTGAGCACCATCGCCTCGAGCCCCCACACGAGCACCGGCCCGCCGTTCGAGAGGTTGTACGCCGTCGACCCCGCCGGCGACGCGCAGATCAGGCCGTCGCACGGCTGCACGCCGAGCTCCTCGTTGCCGATCGCGTGACCGAGCTCGACCATGCGGCCGAGCGTCGCGCCCGCGACGACCACGTCGTTCACGGCCATCCTGCTCGTACCGCCCACGTCCACCTCGAGCGTCGCCAGCTCGACGGTTCTGTAGTCCCCTGCGAACACCCGCAACAGGCCGTCCTCGAGGCCTTCGGCGGTAATCGCCGTCAGGAAGCCGACCCGCCCGTAGTTGACGCCGATCACCGGGATCCCCGTGCCGTGGAAGCGCGCGAGCGCACGAAGCATCGTCCCGTCGCCGCCGAGGACGACCGCGATGTCGGCTTCGCCCGCGTCCTGCTCGGCGAACACGAGCTCGACGCCCGAAGCGGTCGCGGCCGCCTCCAGGCGTGCGATCGCAGGCGCGACCGCGACGGCGCTCACGTGCGTGACGACGGCCGCGACGCTAACCGACGGCATCGTCGACCCAGCGCTCGAATTCGGCGGGGAGGGTGGCGTGGCCTGTTCCTTGTTCGACATGGACGAGGTGGAGAACGAACTCCTGGTTCCCTTTCGGGCCGGGCAGGCCCGAGTTTACGACGCCGCGAGGCTCGGCCTCGGAAGCGAGCAGCGCCTGGGCCACCTCGTGCACCACGCGGCGCTGTACCGCAGGGTCGCGGACGACCCCCTTCGGAGCCTCGGCGCGCCCCGCTTCGAACTGTGGCTTCACGAGCACGAGCGCCTGCCAGCCCGGCGCCGCAAGGCGCAGAGCCGCCGGCAGCGCGAGCTTCGCCGAGATGAACGCGACGTCACAGGTGATCAGCTGCGGTGCGAACGGCAGGCTCGTGATCGCCCGGGCGTTCGTGCGCTCGAGCACGGTGACGCGCGGATCGTTGCGAAGCTTCGGATGCAACTGGCCGTAGCCGACGTCGAGCGCGATCACACGCGCCGCGCCCCGCTGCAGCAGCACGTCCGTGAAGCCGCCGGTCGACGCGCCCACATCGAGGCAGTCGAGGCCGCCGGACGTCCACGCCGAAGGCGTCGAGCGCGTTGGCGAGCTTGTGCCCGGCACGAGACACGTACGGCGGGGGCTGCCGGACTTCCAACTCGATGTCATCGTGCACCTGCTCGCCCGGCTTCGAGTGACCCTCGACCAGCCCTGCCAGCACCAGGGCTTGCGCCTGAGTGCGCGACTCGGCGAGGCCACGCTCGACGAGCACGATGTCGAGGCGCTTGCGGACAGCCTTCACGGGTCGCGGATCACCCGGTGCGCACAGCGAGGTCGGAGACAATGCCGGCGAGAACCTCGGTCTCGGCCGGGATCGCCGCCAGCCGAGCCTGGGCTCGCTCGGCCGCTTCGGTGACGAGGCGCCTCGTGCCGTCCTCACCGACGTCGAGCACCGAGCCGTCTCCGTCGAGCAGGTCGTCGACCAGCTGGAACAGTGCTCCGAGCTCGACGGCGAATGCGCGCCACGGCGCCCTGCTGCGACGGTTCGACCTGAGCTGCGTGCAGGCCGCACATGACGGCGGCTTCGAGTAGCGCACCGGTCTTCAGCCGGTTCACGAGCTCGAGCTCCGCACCACCCTCGAGGTCGAGCTGCTGGCCGCCGATCATCCCGAGTGTCGCCGCAACGAGCTCTCGTGCGACCGCCGTCGTCGGGTACTCGAGCGCGAGGCGGAGCGCTTCCGCCAGCAGCGCGTCGCCGGCGAGGATCGCGGTCGCCTCGCCGTGCTCGGCCCAGGTCGATGCGCGGCCGCGACGCTCGGTATCGTCGTCGAGAGCCGGTAGGTCGTCGTGGACGAGCGAGAACGTGTGCACCAACTCGACTGCGGCCGCCGCCGGGAGCAGCGTGTCGATCGCTGCGCCGACGGCATCGCCGGTCGCGAGGCAGAGGACGGGCCGGATCCGCTTCCCGCTGCCCGCCAGTGCGTACCGCATCGAGACGGTGAGCGTGCCGAGATCGGGTGTCAGAGCGAGGTCTTCGAGGTAGCCCTCGACGAGCCCGCGAAGCTCGTCAGGCTTCCGCAACATCCGGCGGCGCCGCGGCTTCGGTCTCCGCCGCCCGCTTCGCGCGCTGCAGCTCGGCTTCTGCCTCCTTGGCGAGCTCGGCGAGCTCCTGGAGGATGTCGATCGCGCGGTCGGGATCGTCGGTCTCGTCGAGCAGGCGCCGCACCGACTCGAGCCGCGCCAACAGCTCTTCCACCTTCGTCAAGGACTCCTGCGTGCTCATGCCGCCTCCTCCCGTTGGATCTTGCCCAGAATGCCGTTCACCAGCCTGGCGCCGTCATCGGACGCGTACCGCTTGACGAAGGCGATCGCCTCGTTGATCGCGACCTGAACCGGGACGTCGCGCGTCTCCAGCTCGTGCACCGCAACGCGCAGCGCGCTTCGCTCGACCGCGCCCAGGCGATCGGCCGTCCAGCCTTCGGACGCGCTCGTGATCCGGCGCGTCGAGCTCCTCGGCCCGGCCCGCCACGGACTCGGCGACTCCGCGCGCCCACGGGTCGATCTCGCCGTCGTACTGCGAGCCGATCGGCTGAGCCGGAGAGATCCCACTGGTAGAGCAGGAACAGCGCCTGCCTGCGTGCCTGCCTGCGCGAAAGCGTCATGCGCTGCCTCGCGCAGTTCCTCGAGCGTCGATGTCGAGTACACGCCGCTCGTGAACGGCTCGCTCGCGAGTATCTCGAGCGCCAGGTCACGCGTCGTCGGCACGCCTTCGATCACCGTCTCGCGCAGCGCCCGCTCGGCGCGCGCGATGGCGGCGGGACGGTCGGAGTCCCAGACGATCAGCTTCGCGACGAGCGAGTCGTAGTACGGCGGGATCGAGGCGCCGCCCTCGAGGAACGTGTCGACGCGCACGCCCGGGCCTTGCGGCGCCTGGAAGCGCGCGATGCGGCCCGGCGAGGGCAGGAAGTCGAACTCGGGATCTTCGGCGTTCAGCCGGATCTCGATCGCGTGCCCGCGCCGCGGCGCCCGACCGGTCACCGACAGCGGCTCGCCCGAGGCGATGCGCAACTGCTCGCGGACGAGGTCGATGCCGGTACAGAGCTCGGTCACCGGATGCTCGACCTGCAGGCGCGCGTTCAGCTCGATGAAGTAGAAGCTGCCGTCCGGGCCGAGCAGGAACTCGAACGTCCCGGCGTTGCGGTAGCCGACGGCGACGCACGCTCGCTCGGCCGCCGACTCCATCCGCTCGCGCGCCTCGGGCGTCAGCGCCACCGACGGCGACTCCTCGATCAGCTTCTGGTGACGCCGCTGAATCGAGCACTCGCGCTCGCCGAGGGTGAGGACGTTGCCGAAGTGGTCGCACATGACCTGGATCTCGACGTGGCGCGCCGGGACGAGCGCCTTCTCGACGTAGAGCGTCGGATCGCCGAAGGCCGCTTCCGCCTCGGACGCAGCGGTGCCGTAGGCGTCCTCGAGCTCCTCGGGAGCCTGTACGAGCCGCATCCCCTTGCCACCGCCGCCCGCACTCGCCTTCAGCAGGATCGGATACCCCAGCTCGCCGGCCGCACGGTGCGCCTGCGCCAGCGAGGCGGCGCCGTCGCCGCCCGGCACGATCGGCACCTCGGCGGCGAGCATCGCGACTTTCGCGGCGATCTTGTCGCCCATCGTCGCCATCACGTCCGCAGGCGGGCCGACGAAGACGAGATCGTTGTCGACGCAGGCCTCGACGAACGCCGGGTTCTCGGCGAGGAAGCCGTAGCCGGGGTGCACCGCCTCGCAGCCGGTCGTCTCGGCGGCGGCGATGATGTTCGGGATCCGCAGGTAGCTCGCAGCCGCCGACGGCGGCCCGATGCAGACGGCGTGATCCGCCATCCGCACGTGGAGCGAGTCACGGTCGGCGGTCGAGTAGACCGCGACCGCCTCGACCCCGAGCTCGTGCAGCGCCCTGATGATCCGGACCGCGATCTCGCCCCGGTTCGCTACGAGAACTCTCGAGAACACGTCGACCTAGACCGCGTCGAGCGGGCGGCCGTTGATCGGCTCGAGCTCGAAGAGGAGCTGTCCGTACTCGACCGGCATCCCGCTCTCGACGTGCACCTTCCGGACGATCGCCTCGGCCTCGGCCTTGACCTCGTTCATCAGCTTCATCGCCTCGAGGATGCACAGCGTCTGGCCCGGGGCGACGGCGTCGCCCTCCTCGACGAACGGCGGCGAGCCGGGTGCGGGCGAGCGGTAGAACGTCCCGACCATCGGGCTCTCGACGCGGAGCAGCGTGTAGTCGTGCTGAGGCGTCGTCTCGCCGCCGCCCTCGAGCGCGCCGGTCGAGACGACCGGCGCGGTGGTCGCGGCGGCAGTCGGCTCGGCGGTGCGGCGCACGCTGACGCGCATCCCGTTCTCTTCGATCGTGATCTCGCCGATGCCGGTCTCCTGCACGATCCGCACGACCTCGCGGATGCGGGCGGCACGCTCCTGGTCGAGGCCCGACGCGGCCAGGGAGTCCTCGCCGCTCGAACGCTCCCGGATCGCGCGCAGCAGCGGCTCCGCTTCCTCGCCGAACAGCGCGAGCAGCAGGAGCTCCTCCTCGCTCGCCGCCAGGCCGCCGGCCTCGTCGCGCAGCGTGTCCAGATCGACGTGGACGTCCTCGCGGCCCTCCGAGTACTGCTCGACGGCGCGCGCGAGTGCCGGGTCGATCGGAGCGGGCGTGCGGCCAAAGGAGCCCTCGACCAGATCGAGCAGCTCGTCGACCATGGTGCCGTAGCGGTTGGCGGAAAGCACGTTGAGCAGCGCCTGCGAGGCGAGGATCTGCCCCATCGGAGCGGCGAGCGGCGGCGAGCCGGCCTCGGTCCGAACCTGGTCGAGCTCGTCGAGCACCTCGTCGAGGCGGTCGCCCGCGGTCTGCGCGCGCAGCTGCACGTCGAGGGCTGCAACCAGGCCGACCGGCAGCTTGTGCTGAGCCGCGCGGACGGCGATCCGCGGCGCGACAGGAGCGACCGGTTCGTCGCCGATGTGCTCGTCGACCAGCTCGGTCGCACGCCAGACGGCCGCCAGGTCGACGCCGGTGTCCATCTTCAGGCCGGCCAGCGCCTGCGCGGCCGACTCGGCTGAGACTCGGTGGAGAGCGAGCGCGACCGGGTAGATCGCGGTGGCGATCAGGTCGGCACCGGCGCGCGCCGCCTCGAGCGCCGCAGCGAGCGCGTTGCCGCCCGCGCCCTGGCAATAGATCCCCACCGGCAGGCCTGACACCTCGCCGAGCTCGGCAACGAGCTCCGCGGCCCGGTGCGGCTGCATCAGCGCAGCCGGGTCGTGCAGAAGGATTCGCGTGGCCCCCAGCTCAGGCAGTCGCCGGCCGGCCTCGAGGAGCGCCTCGTGCCGGCCGCTGCCGTAGAGGAGCCCTGCATCGAACTCGCGATCGGCGCCGACGATCGCCTCGGCGGCCTCCTTCAGGTTCTCGACGTCGTTCAGCGGGTCGTGCAGGCGAAAGACGTCGATCCCGCTCTCGGCCGCGCAGGCCACGAATCGCCGCGCAAAGTCGCCGTGAACCGGCCGGGAGCCGACCAGAAACCGGCCCCGGACGGCCAAGCGCGAGCGGCGTCTTCGTGCGCGCCTTCAGGGCCCTGATCCGCTCCCACGGGCTCTCGACGCCGCGGCGCACGGCCGAATCGAAGACCCCGCCGCCTGAAACCTCGAGATAGGCAAACCCGGCACCGTCCAGGATCTCCGCCACTTCGAACAGGTCGGCGGTCGGGATCAGACCGGCGAGCGGCTCCTGTGAGAGCACGCGAATAGAAGTGTCAACGAGGCGCGGCACGGCGTCGGACCTTACCTTGCCGGTCTCCTGAAGGCCCGGAGTCTCCTGGATTTGCGGCAAATCGCCGTCACCCTATCGGGGCAAAAACAGACCCTTGCGGGGGACGGCCAGATGCCGAGCGAAACGTCGATGAATTCAAGCAATGGCCGTCGAGATCGGAACCCGCGAGCAATTGCTCGCCGACCTGACCCGCGCGGTCGCCCCCGGCGAGCCGGTGAAGCTGCTCGTCATTTTCCGCCTCGGCGGCTTCGAAGAATTCGCGGGACGGTACGGAAACAACACGACTGCCGCCCTGCTCGGCCGGGTCGTCGACCGCCTGCCTGAGGCAAGCGGTCCGTCGAGCTTCTACTACCGCCCGCGCAAGGATGAATTGTGCGGCCTCGTGATGGGCCGGCTCGACGGTGTCGAGGCAGCCCTCGCCGCAGCGGCGCAGGACATCGACGAGACGCTCGGCTCACAGGGAATCGCGCTCGGCTTCGGGACGGCGATCCTCCCGTACGAGGCAACCGATCCGATCGAGGCGCTGGCGCTCGCCGACAGCCGGATCGTCGCCGTCGCCGACGGCGAGACGATGCCTCGCGGCACGGCCGGCGGCTCGTTGCCGCTCGGCATGCTGCAAGTCGTTTGACCTGATACCTCTCGCCGAACGGCCAGTGGCGACTTTGCTTGCGGGCGCACATGCTGCGAGCATGCCGATCCGCTTCAGCGTCATCTGCATCGAGTGCGGCGCGCAGAGCGCGTCGCCGTCCGACCGCGGCTGGCGTGCGTACCGGTGCGACAACTCGGAGAACGACGAGCCGCCGACGCTCGCGTTCTATTGCCCGAGGTGCGCGGTGGCCGAGTTCGGCCTCAAGCGGTCGCAGTCTCAGAGCGACTGACGAACGCGCTACGCGCGGCTGATGTAGCGCTTTTCCTTCGGGTCGATCTTCAGCTTGTCGCCGACGTTCACGAAGAGCGGCACCTGAACGACCGCGCCGGTCTCGAGCGTCGCCGCCTTCATCACGTTCGACACGGTGTCGCCCTTGACCCCCGGCTCGGTCTCGGCCACTTCGAGGATCACGGATGACGGCAGGTCGATGCCCGTCGGCGCCCCGTCGACGAGCAGCAACTGCACGCTCGCCGAGGGCAGCAGGAACGGGAGCACATCCTCGACGTCGGCGTGCGGCAGCGTCACCTGCTCGAACGTCGCCTCGTCCATGAAGACGACCTCGTCGCCGGTGTCGTACAGGTACTGCACGTTGGTCGTCTCGGTGCGGATGCGGGCGAACTTCTCGCCGGCTCGAAATGTCCGGTCGACCACCGCACCGTTCGAGAGGGCCTTCAGCTTCGTGCGCACGAAGGCTCCGCCCTTGCCGGGCTTGACATGCTGGAAGTCGACGATCCGCCACGTCTGGCCGTCGAGCTCGATGTGCATGCCGTTGCGAAACTGGTTGGTGGAGACGACCTCGGCCACGGCGG
Organism: uncultured Actinomycetes bacterium; assembly: GCA_963761365.1. Lineage (GTDB taxonomy): Bacteria > Actinomycetota > Thermoleophilia > Gaiellales > Gaiellaceae > PALSA-600. The sequence goes on from CAVXHB010000009.1 coordinate 53,516, forward strand.
GGAGGTTAGCTGACCTCGATCAGTTCTTTGGGGAAGGACGTGAGCAGCTCGACTCCGTCCTCGCCGACGATCGCCAGATCCTCGATCCGCACACCGCCGAGCCCGGGCAGGTAGATCCCGGGCTCGATCGTGACGACGTTGCCCGCCACGAGCGTGTCGGACGACTCGGTCGAGAGCCGCGGCGCCTCGTGCACGGCGAGGCCGAGGCCGTGGCCGAGACCGTGGCCGAAGTTCTCGCCGAAACCGGCCGCAGCGATCTCGTCCCGCGCGAGCGCGTCCGCCTCGACGCCGGTCAGGCCGGCTCGAATCCCCGCGCATGCCTTCTTCTGCGCGGCGAGACAGACGTTGTAGGCCTCGACGAGCCGCGCCGGCGGTGAGCCCGTCGACACGGTGCGGGTGCAGTCCGAGCAGTAGCCGCCGGCCTTGACGCCCCAGTCGACGACGACGAGCGTCCGCCCCTCGACGATCTTGTCGGTCGGCGTCGCATGCGGCAGCGCGCCGTTCGGCCCGGACGCGACGATCGCCTCGAACGAGACGTCGTCGGCGCCGTGCGCGTGGGCCAGCTCGTGCAGCCGCCAGGCGAGCTCGCGCTCGGTGCGGCCGACGAAGGTCTCGGCGGTGAGTGCTTCGAAGGCGCGATCGGCGATGCGCGCGGCGCGACGGATCGCGGCCAGCTCGTCCGAGTCCTTCACCGCGCGGAAACGCTCGACGACCCCGGTCGTCGGCACCAGCTTCGCGGAGCCGGCGGTCAGGTTCTGCCACTCGCTGTACGGCAGCGCGGCGGCCTCGAACTGCACCGTCCCCTTCAGCTTCCCGCCCAGCTCGACCAGGAGCGACCGCTTCGCAAGCACCACCTCGACGTCGGCCACCTCGTTCGCCGATTCGATGTAGCGGAAGTCCGTGTAGAGCGATGCCTCGCCGCCGGGCTGCACGAGGAGCGCGGCGTTCGAGCTCTCGAAGCCGGTCAGATACTGGATGTTGACGAGATCGGTGACCAGCAGCGGCTCCTTGAGGGACGCGGCCAGCGCAGCAACACGAGCGCTCATGAGTCCTCCTTCCCGGCGAGGAACTCGAGTGCCTCGCGATAGCCGTCTGGGCCCTTGCCGATCACGCGGCGGGCGGCGACGTCGGCGATCACGCTGTGCCGGCGCCAGTCCTCCCGCTGCTCGATGTTCGACAGGTGCACCTCGATGAGGGGAACCGCGAGCAACTCGAGTGCATCGCGGATTGCGTAGCTGTAGTGCGACCAGGCGCCCGGGTTGACGATCACGCCGTCGACGTCGTCGTAGGCCTGGTGGATCCAGTCGATGAACTCACCCTCGCTGTTCGTCTGGCGGCAGCGCGCCTGGATGTCGAGCTCGTTCGCCCACTGGTAGATGCGCCGCTCGAGCTCGTTCAGGCTGAGCCCGCCGTAGATACCGGGGTCGCGGCGAGCCAGGACGTCGAGGTTGACGCCGTTCAGGATCAGAACCTGCATCAGGCGATCAGGCTATCCAGAGCCGCGCGCACCTCGGCGGGGGGCCGTTCCTCGACGGTCGGGCCGTCCTCGCCGAGCAGCACGAGCTTGACGGCGCCGCCTTCGACCTTCTTGTCGCGCTGCAGGGCCGCCCACGCACGGTCGCGGTCGACGTGCACCGGCTGCGGGTTGAGCTCCTCCTCGACCTTCGCGGTGTCGCGCCCGGACAGGCGGAGCGCCGCGAGCAGGCCCAGGGCGACTGCTTCGCCGTGCGGCAGGTCGAAGTCGGCTGCCGCCTCGAGCGCGTGACCGAACGTGTGGCCGAGGTTCAGCCAGCGCCGCTCGTTGCGGTCTTCGGGGTCGCGCAGGCACAGCGCGGCCTTGTACGCGGCCGCAGCCCGGGCGTCGAGCGGCCGGCCGGCGAGCAGCTCCGTCTTGATGCGCTCGGCCTCCCCCTGTCGGCGCTCGCGCTCGGGGAGCGTCGAGAGGACGGCGGGATCGATCACCGTGCGCACCGGCCAGTGAAAGGCACCGACGAGGTTCTTGCCCTGCGGGATGTCGATGGCCGTCTTGCCGCCGATCGAGGCGTCGACCTGGCCGACGAGCGTCGTCGGGACGGCGACCCACGGCACGCCGCGCAGATACGTCGAAGCGGCGAAGCCCGCGACGTCGGTCGTCGCGCCGCCGCCGAGCGCGACCACGGTTCCGCGGCGATCGAGCCGGAGCTCCGACCAGAGCCGCTCGAGCACCGCGACCTGCTTGGCCGGCTCACCCGCCGGAACCTCGTGGACGCCCTGCAGGCGCCCCGCGAGGCCTCGCTTCGCCGCGTCCCCGTGCAGGCCCAGAACGACCTCGTCGGCGACGAGCGCCACCGGCTCCGAGCCGGGCACCAGCTCGCCGAGGCGCTCGAGCGCGCCGGTCTCGTGGTGGATCCCCGCGGCGACGAGCAGCACCGCGTCGGGGTCACCGCTCGTGACGGTCGCGTCGGCGACGCTGCGGTAGATCGGCCGCCGCTCCTCGTAGAGCTGTCTGAACCGCGCTTCGTCCTGCGCCAGCGGGCGGTCACTCCCGCGCACGCGCCGCCAGGCCGTGTCGACGTCGACGTCGACGAACACGACGAAGGCCCGCTCGGCCAGGGCTTGCCGCACGCTCTCCGTGGTGACCGCGCCGCCGCCCAGGTCGAGCACCGCCGGCTCGGTGTCTCCGAGCGCGAACTCGATCTCGTGTGCCTCGAGCTTCCGAAACGCGGCTTCGCCACGCTGGTCGAAGAACGCGGCAATGCTGCCGATCCGGCTCTGAATCACACCGTCGAGGTCGATCCCGTCGCGGTGGAGACGCTCGGCAACCGACCGCCGCAGGCTCGACTTGCCCGCGCCCATGAAGCCGATCAGCGCGAGGTGCCGGGAGAGAGCGTTCAGCGCCATTCGATGCGCTCGACGTACGCGCGGTGCGCCGCGACGAAGTCGGCGATCGCGTCGCCGCCGAACTTCTCCTTCGCGGCGCGGGCGAGCTCCCAGGCGACCGCGGCCTCGGCGACGACCGCGAGCGCCTCGACTGCCGCCACATCCGAGCGCTCGACGAGCGCCTGCGCGGCCTCCCCGGTCTCGAGGTCGACCGAGCGCAACGGCTTCATCAGCGTCGGCAATGGCTTCATCGCGGCGCGGACGACGATCTCCTCGCCGTTCGAGATGCCGGCTTCGATGCCGCCGGCGTGGTTCGTGTCGCGGCGGCGATCGGTGCGAATCTCGTCGTGCGCCTCGGAGCCGAGGAGCCCGGCCAGCGCGAAGCCGTCGCCGATCTCGACGCCCTTCACGGCCTGGATGCCCATCAGCGCGAAGGCGAGCCGTGCGTCGAGCCGGTCCTCCTTCGTCGCGTAGGAGCCGAGACCGGGCGGCACTCCGGTCGCGCGCACTTCGACCACTCCGCCGACGGTGTCGCGCGCCGCGCGCGCCTCGTCGATTCGCGCCTGCAAGACGTCTCCTCGGCGACGGTGGCGCCGAGCACTTCGATGCCGATCGTCCGCAGCAGCGCCTTCGCGACGGTGCCGGCCGCGACGTGGACGGCCGTGTGCCGTGGCCGACGCGCGCTCGAGCGAGTTCCGGACGTCGTCGTGGCCGTACTTCAGCACCCCGGCGAGGTCGGCGTGCCCCGGCCGCGGCAGGGTCACAGCCTTGGTGCCCTTGCCGGTCGGCTCGCCCTCGGGCGGCCACGGCTCCATCCCCCACGTCCAGTTCTTGTGGTCGACGTTGCGCACGACGAGCGCGAGTGGCGTGCCGAGCGTCCGCCCGTGACGGAGCCCTGCGAGCACCTCGACGCGGTCCTGCTCGATCTGCTGGCGTGGCGAGCGGCCGTAGCCTTCCTGCCGCCGCTTCAGGTCGGCGTCGATCCAGTCGCGGTCGAGCTCGAGCCCGGCGGGCAGGCCGCCGACAATCGCCACGAGCGCAGGCCCGTGGCTCTCTCCGGCCGATGTGAGCGAGAGCGTCACGACTGCAAGCGTACGGCGCGGCGCATCACGTCGACAGGAGGGTCGACTCCGGTCCAGAGGCGGAAGCTCGCCGCGCCCTGCCGGACGAGCGCCTCGAGACCGTCGACGACCACGCAGCCGAGCGCCCTCGCGGCCGCGACGAGCGCGGTCTCCTCGGGGCCGTAGGCGAGGTCGACGACCGTCTGCTCGGGCGTGAGCTGCACCAGCAGCTCGTCGCGGACGGGTGTGGCGTTCACGACCAGATCGCAGCCGGTGGCGTCGGGCGGCCAGTCGGTGCTCCGCGAGTAGAACCTCGTGTCGGCGGGGAGCGCAGGCTCCAGCGTGCGCGCCGCGCCGCCGGCGCCGATCACGCACGCGCGCGTTGCGTCGATGCCGGCGAGGATCTCCTTGTCGGTGTTGAAGCCGAGCACGCGCCCGTCGCGGAAGACGAGGGTGTTCACGGCGTCACCGTCGGCCTCGTCGCAGGCTGCGACGACTGCCCGCTTGTGCGGGATCGTGACGTTCGCACCGGCGAAGCCACGCGCCACGAGGTCGTCGACCGCCGCGACCGGATCTTCGACGTCGAAGGCGGCGTAGTCCCAGTCGAGACCGGCCGCCACGAAGGCGGCGTTCTGCATGACGGGCGAGAGCGAGTGCGCCACGGGGTGGCCGAGCAGGGCGACGTGCTCCATCTCAGCAGCCGTAGCCGTGCGCGCATTCGTAGGCGTAGAAGGCGCTCGCGGAGCTCGTGAAGTAGTCGTGCATGTGGTCGGGCTTGCGGACGTAGTAGAGGTAGTCGACCTTCGCCGGGTGCGCCGCGGCGACGAGCGACGCGAGGCCGGGGTTCGAGATCGGCGTCGGCGGCAGGCCCTGGTGCAGACGCGTGTTGTACGGGGTCGGGTTCTGGAGCTGCGACTGCAGGATCGACTTCGTCGGCGGGATGTGCAGGCCGTAGCGCAGCGTCGCGTCGATCCCGAGCTGCATCCGCGCGTGCAGGCGGTTGTAGATCACGGCGGCGATCGAGCCGGCGCTCGGCGGGCACCTTCGCCTCGCGCTCGATCATCGACGCGATCTTGAGCACGTCGTACGGCACCAGGTTCTTCGAGCGCGCGTACGCCATCCCGACGTTCTGCCAGCGCTTGCAGAACGTCTGGAGCTGCTGCGGCGACGAGCTGCTTCGAGGTCGTCGCCGGCAGGAAGTCGTAGGTCGCCGGGAAGAGGAAGCCCTCGAGGTTCTGTCTGAACCGTGCGGCCGAAGCACGGGACGCGCGCGCGGCGCGAGGCGGCGAGGTAGCCGGCCGCGTTGAGCCTCACGCGGCCGCGGTGCTCGCTGATCGGCGATCTTCGCGGCGACGACCGTGACTCGCTCGGCCATCTGGGCGCGGGTGAAGCCCTCGGGGAAGACGATCCGGAACGGCTTCGGCGGCGCGGGCGGCGCCGGCGGCGCGGCCGTGCTTGTTGTCGATGTGCCGGAGCGCGATCACGACGGCGACCGCGATCCCGGCGCCGGTGACGACGAGCAGGACGAGCGCGACGAGCCACGGCCGCCGGTTGCTGCGTCAGTCGCGGCTGCTCTGCCACTGGAGAAAGTCGGAGAGCAGGTGAGCGGCCGCGCGGGCGTCGTCGCCGCCGGCCAGGACCGAGGTGAAGCGCTCGTCGTACGTCTCGACGGGCAGCTCGATCGCCGCCCGGAGCCGCTCGACGAACGCGTCGGTCTCCTGCGCCTGTTCGCCGTGGTCGCCGCGCAGCGTCAGCGGCATCCCGACGACGACAAGGGCGGGCTCTTCCTCGCGGATCATCGTCAAGCAGGCTCTCGAATCCCGCATCGGTCGCTGCCTTGCGTACCACGCCGACCGGACGGGCGACGGTGCCGGTGGGGTCGGAGACGGCGACTCCGGTCCGCGCGGAACCGAAGTCCAGCGCGAGCACTTTCACGAAAGCGCGGCGGCGATCAGCTCGCGGGCGCGCGCGAGCGCGTCGGGCAGCTTCGCCGGATCCTTGCCCCCGGCGCGCGCCATCGTGGGACGTCCGCCACCGCCGCCGCCGACGATCGGCGCGATCTCGCGGACGATGTCGCCGGCGCGAATCTTCTCGGCCACCGCGTCGTCGAAGTTCGCGACGAGGTGGACGGTGCCGTTCTCGCGCGAGCCGAGCACGACAGCGGCAGGCGACCGGCGCTGCTTGAAACGGTCGGAGAGGTCGAGCAGCGCGTCGGCCGAGAGCCCTTCGACCGCCTGCGCGATCACGTTGACGCCGCCGATCACCTCGACCTCGGGCTCGATGTCGACCGTGGCGCGCGGCCTCCTCGCGCGGCTGCTTCGCTTCGCGCCGCAGCTCGGTGAGCTCGCCGCGAAGCTCGTCGAGCTCCCGCGACCGGCCCTCGAGCACCGTCCAGGCCTCGCCGGAGGTGACCGCCTCGATCCGGCGGGCGCCCGAGCCGACGGAGCCCTCGCTCAGGAGCACGAACGGGCCGATCTCGGCCGTCGAGCGCACGTGGGTGCCGCCGCACAGCTCGGTCGAGTAGCCGTCGATCTCGACGACGCGCACGATCTCGCCGTACTTCTCGCCGAAGAGCGCCATCGCGCCGAGCTTGCGGGCCTCGGCAATCGGCGTCTGGAACGTGCGCACCGGCAGCGCGGCGAAGACCTTCTCGTTGACGATGCGCTCGACGCGCGTGCGCTCCTCGGCGCTCAGCGGCTGCCGGGTGCGTGAAGTCGAAGCGGAGCTTGTCGGGGCGAACGGCCGAGCCGGCCTGCTTGACGTGGTCGCCGAGCACGTCGCGGAGCGCCTGGTGCAGCAGGTGGGTCGCGGTGTGGTTCGCCATCGTCGGGAAGCGCGTCGACCAGGCGACGACGGCGCGGACACGGTCGCCGGCGGCGAAGCCGGTGCCCTCGAAGACCTGAGCACCTGGTCGTCGCCGATCTTGAAGGCGGCGTGGAGCGCGGCGGTGGCGCCCGTGGCCTCGTTGATCAACTCGCCGGTGTCGGTCACCTGGCCGCCGCTGTCCGCGTAGAACGGCGTCTCGCGCAGCTTGCAGATGAAGGTGCCGTCGCCGAGATCCTGCAGCGCGCCGATCTGCGTGAGCACATCGGTGCGCTCGTAGCCGACGAAACGGCTCTCGAAGCCGGCGGACTGGGCGAACTCGGCGGCGCCTGAACATCGGTCTTCTCGCCGCCGGCGCGTGAGATCTCGCGGTGGCCCTCCATCAGCTCGCGGAAGCCGTCGACGTCGACCGCCTGGCCGCGCTCCTCGGCGAGCTCCTGCGTCAGCTCGATCGGGAAGCCGAAGGTGGCCGCAGCGTGAATGCGTCGTCGCGCGGAGATGGTCTCGCCGCCGGCGAGCACCTCGAACTCCTTGAGCCCGCGCTGCAGCGTCTCGCGAAAGCGCTCCTCCTCGACGCGAACGACGCGGGTGATCTCCGCGGCGTGCTCCTTCAGCTCCGGGTAGGCGTCGCCGAGCTGCTCGATGACGATCGCCGGGCAGCCCTTCGATGCGGTCGAGGCCGATGCGCTGCGCCTGCTGGATCGCGCGGCGGAGGAGACGGCGGCAGATGTAGCCGCGGCCCTCGTTCGAGGGCACGACTCCCTCGGCGATCAGGAAGCTGACGGCGCGCCCGTGGTCGGCGAGCACGCGATGGGCGCGCATGGAGATCTCGCTGTCGCGATAGGCGACGCCGGATTGCTGCTCGACCCAGTCCATGATCAGCGCGAAGCCGTCGGTGTCGAAGACGGAGTCGACGCCCTGCAGCACGCACATCGTCCGCTCGAGCCCGAGCCCGGTGTCGACGTTCTGCGCCGGGAGCGGCTCGATCTTGTTGCCGGGCCGCAGGTCGTACTCCATGAAGACGAGGTTGTAGATCTCCATGTAGCGGTCGCAGTGACCCGGGCCGCACGCCGGATCGCCGCAGGCGTAGGCCTCGCCGCGGTCGTAGAAGATCTCCGAGCACTGGCCGCACGGGCCGGTCTCGGCCGCCTGCCAGAAGTTGTCCTTGCCGAGCCGCACGATGCGCTCCGGCGGGATGCCGACCCGCTCCCAGGCGGCGATCGCGATCGCGTCCTCGTCGAGCCGCGAGCAGCGGATCGCCCTCGTGGACGGTCGCCCAGAGCCGGGCCGGCTCGAGCGCCATCACGTTCGTGACGAAGTCCCAGGCGTACTCGACGGCCTCGTCCTTGAAGTAGTCGCCGAACGAGAAGTTGCCGAGCATCTCGAAGAACGAGCAGTGGCGCTCGGTGCGGCCGACGTCGTCGAGATCGGTGTCCTTCCCGCCGGCGCGCAGGCATTTCTGCACGCTGACGACCCGGTTCGACGGGCGGTTCCTTGGTGCGCAGGAAGTACGGCTTGAACTGCTGCATGCCCGCGACGATGAAGAGCGTCGTCGGGTCGTCGGCAGGCGGAATCAGCGAGTGCGACGGCACGCGCAGATGCCCTCGTTCCGCGTAGAACGCCTGAAACGCCTCCCGCAATTCGGCTGTCGTCCGCACGCCAGACAGTCTACGGACGCGCGCTTTCCGTCCCTCGGCCCGCCCCACGGACCGAATCGCAGCTCGCCCAGCACGCCGCGGGATCACACCGGTGTGATCCCAACCAGCGGGTCAGCTACAGGGCTGTGCCTCCCACACCAGTGCCCACCGCACAACCATGCCAACCAAACCGCAAGCCGTCCACCCCTGTGGACGAGAAGTTGCACTCATTTCACCTCTCGCGCTCGCGGGGCGAACCCCGGTGCCAGGCACCCGGCCGTGGCCCGAACGGACACGACCGGTGCCAGGCACCGGCCGTGGCCCGAACGGTCCGATGACCCGTGCCTGGCACCGGTCGTGGCCCGCGCAGACTGGTCGCTTGCGGACGCGCCGCGCCGCGGCGCGCGCTTACTGCGGCGCCTTGAGCTCTTCTTCGATGTCTTGCTCGCGGCGGGCGGCGGCGGCCTTCGCCTCGTCGACCGCGTCGCGCCAGTTGTGGCTCGTGCGGAAGCGCGACCAGCCGTGCGAGACGCCGGCTGCGACACCGGCAGCCTTCTGGGCGGGCCGCTTGACCGCGGAGCTGACCGTGCGCACCGCCTGGTCGACTGCCTCGACCGCGTCGGCGGCGCTGTCGGTCACCTGGTCGAGCTTGTCGAGCTGCGCGTTGACCCGGTCGACCGAGCCGCCGACCTTGTTGATCACCGGCAGCACCTCGCGCTCGGCGCCGCGAATCAGCGACGAGAGGCGGTCGAAGGTCGTCGCCAGGCGCAGGAACGCCCAGCCGACTCCGAGCCCCACCGCGACGAGGAACACGGCGAGCGCGACGTACGCGACGTTTCCGTAGTCGAATGCAAGTGCCATCGCGGCAAGCCTAGTCGGCCGCGGCGGACGTGACCAGCCCGGAGCCGACGACGACGTCTCCGTCGTAGAGCACGGCGGCCTGGCCGCGCGCGACGCCGTAGGCCGGCTCGTCGAGCTGCAGCCGGAACCCGGTTGACGTCTGCTCGACCGAGGCCGCGACCGCAGGCGAGCGGTAGCGCAGCTTCGCCTCGACCCGCTCGGCGTCACGCGAACAGGCGGCCGCGCGCCGAGACGCGCGTTCGCGCAAGCGCGCTCCGCGGGCCGACGGTGACCGTGTTCGACCGCGGATTCGTCGAGAGCGCGTAGAGCGGCTCGGCCGCCGACACGCCGAGACCACGCCGCTGCCCGGGCGTGAACCGCCAAAAGCCCTCATGCGTGCCGACCTGCAGCCCGGCCTCGTCGACGATCTCGCCCGCCTTCGCCACCGAGCCCACGCCGGCCGAGAAACGCGCGGTAGTCGTCGCCGGCGAGGAAACACGCCTCCTGGCTCTCCGGCCGCCAGCGGCCGCAAGCAGGCCCGCGGCCTCCGCCTCCGCGAGGGTCTCCTCCTTCGTCTGGTCGCCGAGCGGGAACCAGACCCGGTCGAGGCTGCGCGGATCGAGGCGCGCGAGCATGTAGCTCTGATCCTTCCGCGGGTCGCGGGCGCGGGCGAGCAGGCGCCGGCCGCCGTGCTCGACGATGCGCGCGTAGTGCCCGGTCGCGAGCCTCGGCGCGCCGATTCGGCGCGCGAACGCCAGCAGCTCGGCGAAGCGAAAGCCGCCGTTGCAGCGGATGCACGGGTTCGGGCGTCTCACCGCGCGCATAACCACGGACGAACGGCGTCACGACCGCACGGCGGAACTCCTCGCGCAGGTCGAGCGTGACGTGCGGCAGCCCGCGCTCGTGGCAGGTCTCGCGCGCCGCGACGACCGCGCTCGGCGAGCAGCACGAGCGCTCGACGTCGGGGCCGGCCGGGTCGATCCACAGGCGCAGCGTCACGCCCACCGCCTCAGGCCCGGCGCGAAGGAGCGCCACCGCGCTGTCGACGCCGCCGCTCAGCGCCACCGCGACGCGGCTCTCGGAGAGCGTGGCGCGCACGGCCGGCGCGAGCGCGTTCGCGAGGGCGTCGACCGGCAGCGTCTCGCCGCCGACCGCGGCCGCCTCGAGCAGCGTCAGGCCGCGCAGGTCCTCGGCAACGCCGGGCGCGTCGGCGTCGACGATCCGGCCGCCGCTGACGCGGAGCCGCACCGCGGCCCAGTCCTCACCACGTGCCGAATCGCCGAGGAGCTCCTGCATCGGGCCAGCGTAGCCCCGGCGCACAGCACGGGTCAAACGCGAGGGGAGCCGAAGCTCCCCTCACAGCTGCTCTGACTCCGCCGCAACGCCACGCCCTTGTGAACCTGGACAAGCCAGGTGGGTGCCGTGCAACCCGTCGGACAGTTCGCCTAGGGCCGACTCGGGCTCCCTTTCACATGGTGTTGGTTCTACATGGATCGCGACGCACGCGAACGACGTCGGGCAGCGGCGCACTGTAGGCCCGCCGGGAGCCTGCGCTCAGCCGACGTGGACGTACGACCATTCGACCTGCTGGACGCCGCAGAGCCCGAGGCGAGCCGCGAGCGCCTCGGTGAGATCGAACTGGCGCCCAGGCTCGCGTGGGCCCCGGTCGATCACCTCGGTCAGCACCCGCTTGCCGCGGTACGTCAGGTAGATCTTCGTCCCGCACGGCAGGGTCGGCTGGGTCACGCCCAGCGTGCTCGACGTCGATCACGCCGCCGCACGCGGTGTGCCGACCGACGAGCTGCGGCGCCGCCCGAGCCCGCGAGCGCGACGTACGAGCCGACCGCCTGCGGCAGCACGAGCGGCGTCTTCGCGTTGGTCGGTTGGTGACGACCAGCACGACCGCGGCGCCGAGCACGGCGACGCAGGCTAGCGCCAGCTCGCGCTGCATGAGCCGGGTCGGATCGTCACCCCTGGCCCGTCGACCGGCTCGGGAGCGGACGCGTTCCCGGCGGTCGCGCGGACACCTCGATCCGCAGCGGCTGGTCTCCTCGCGCGCCTCCCCGTCGCGCCGGGAGCGGCTCCGCGAGCAGGTCGAGCGTGTGGAGCGCCCTGGGGCCCGTCGCGAGCCCGCGCGGCGATCACGACGCCCCAGGTCGCACGGTTCGGCTCCGCGGCCTCGGGAGCCGCACCTGGCTCGAGCGGCGCGACGGGCAGCGATGCGACGAGCCACGGATCGGCCTCGCCGAGCTCCTGCGGGTCATCGACACCGCGCGTGGCGAGCGGCCAGTCGCCCATCACCTCCGTGCGCATCGTCGGGCGAGACGACCCAGGTCTGCTCCTCCGCCGGCTTCGCGGCCGGGAATCCCGTCCACGCGTCCCGGGCCCGGCCGGCCGGCCGGCAGATTGAGCCGCGGCACGTAGTAGCGCGGCGGCAGGCCGCTGCCGTAGTGGGGCCGGCCGCGCCAGGCGCCCCATTCGAGAACCGCCACGAGCACCCAGCCGAGGAGCATCGCGCCGGCGATCTCGACCGAACGGAGATGCGCAAACGCCAGCGCAGCCGCAAGTCCGACCAGAAAGAGAACCTCGAACAGGAACCGCGAACCTCGCCGGTCTGGCACGCGGGCATTATGCAGCGCCTCGCGGTCGGAGCTCAGGTCCGCGGGTTTCTCGTCCTTCGCGACGACGCTGATTCCGACCTCGGCGAGCTGCGGCGCCGTGACCGCCGTCGGCGCGCCGGACATCGGGTCGATGCCCGCCTGGTTCTTCGGGAACGCGACCGTGTCGCGGATGAACGGCTCGTCGAGCAGCGCCATGCAGAGGCGGTCGATTCCGGACGCGATCCCGCCGTGCGGCGGCGCGCCCATGGCGAGCGCGTCGAGCAGGAACCCGAACTTCGAGCGCTGCTCCTCGGGTGAGATCCCGAGCAGGTCGAAGACCTTGGCCTGGAGCTCCGGCTCGTGGATCCGGAACGAGCCGCCCGCGAGCTCGATGCCGTTGCCGACGAGGTCGTAGGCGATCGCGCGGGCAGCGCCGGGATCGGTGTCGAGGAGCGGCAGCGACTCGGGGGTCGGGCGAGTGAACGGATGATGCTCCGCGTCCCAGCGCTCGAGGTCGGCGTCCCATTTGAACATCGGGAAGTCGGTGACCCAGGTGAATCGCCAGAGGCTCTCGTCGACCAGCCCGAGCTCGCGGCCGAGGTGGAGCCGCAGGAACCCGAGGATGCGCGAGACCTCGGCCGGCTCGCCCGCACCGAAGAGCGCCGTCGTACCCGGCCGGCGGATCGCGTCGAGCACCTCAGGCGACAGGAACTTGGCGATCGGGGAGCTGATCTCGCCGTCGGCGCGGAAGACGATCCAGGCGAGGCCCTTGGCGCCCCAGCCCTTGACGACCTCCTCGAGCTTCGCGATCTCGCCGCGCGACAGCTCCTTCGGCACCGAGAGGTAGCGCACGGCCTTCGCGTTCGCGAAGACGCCGAACTCCGAGCCGCGCGTGATCTCGGTCGCGTCCTCGATCTCGAGCCCGAAGCGCAGGTCGGGCTTGTCGGAGCCGTAGCGAAGGTCGGCCTCGTCCCACTTCATGCGCGGGAACGGCGTCTCGAGCTCGACGCCGCGGCACTCGCGCCAGATGCGGGCGACGATGCGCTCGACGAGCGCGAGCAGCTCGTCGAGATCGGGGAACGCCATCTCGACGTCGAGCTGGGTCAGCTCCTGGAGCCGGTCGGCGCGGAGATCCTCGTCTCGAAAGCAGCGGGCGATCTGGTAGTAGCGCTCGAAGCCGGCGATCACGAGCAGCTGCTTGTAGATCTGCGGGCTCTGCGGCAGCGCGAAGAAGCGACCCGGCTGCAGACGGGTCGGAATCAGGAAGTCGCGCGCGCCCTCGGGCGTCGGCTTGCCCATGATCGGCGTCTCGATGTCGACGAAGCCGTCGGCCTCCATCTCCTGGCGGATGATCGAGACCGCCTTGGCGCGGGTGCGGATGTTCCGCTGGAGCCGGTCGCGGCGCAGGTCGAGCCAGCGGTAGCGGATGCGGAGCGTCTCGTCGACGCCCTCCTCGTCGAGCTGGAACGGCAGCGGCGTCGACCGGCTGAGGATCTCGAGCTCCGTCGACCTGCAGCTCGATCTCGCCGGTGGCGATGCTCGGGTTGACGGTGCCGGCCGCACGCTTGACGACGTCGCCGCGCGCCTGGATCACGAACTCGTTGCGAAGCTCCTTGGCGAGTCTCGGCGGCGGCGGCGGCGTGCTCCGGGTTGATGACGAGCTGCACGATCCCGCCCTCGTCGCGCAGGTCGACGAAGATCAGGCCGCCGAGGTCGCGCCGGCGGGCGACCCAGCCCGCGACGGCCAGCGTGCGGCCCTCGTCGTCCGGGCGCAGCTTGCTTCCTGGGAGATCGCGCCATTTGCTCATCCGGCCGTGAGCGTAGCGGCCACATCGTCGAGGTCGACCACGCGCTCGGCTCCGTCGGCGCGCACCGCTGCGTCGGTCGCGCGGACGATCACGACCGAGCGCGCACCCGTTCGTCCGGCCTGCGTCATCTGCCCCTTGAACGATCGGCCGGCGTAGTCGTGTCGGCGCGAAGGCCCGCCCGCCGCACCGCGGCGAGGATCTGGAGGACGCGGTCGCGCGGCGCGCCTTCGTCGAGCACGAAGAACACGTCGAGCGGCGTCGGCGCGGCGAGCCGGCCCTCGTTCTCGAGGGCGAGGACGAGCCGCTCGAGCCCCGCGCCGAACCCGACGCCGGGAGCAGGCGGGCCGCCGATCGCCTCGACGAGCCCGTCGTAGCGGCCGCCGCCCGAGATGGTCGAGTTCGCGTTCTCGTCGGGGCCGACGAACTCCCAGGTCGTCCGCGCGTAGTAGTCGAGGCCGCGAACGAGCGACGGCTCGATCGTGTACGGAACGCCGTAGCCGTCGAGGAAGCGGCGAACGTCGTCGAAGTGGGCCCGGCACGCGTCGCAGAGCGAGTCGCCGATCTTCGGCGCGTCGGCGAGCGCGGCGCGCACGTGCGGCGTTCTTGACGTCGAACACCTGCAGCGGGCTCGTCGCTCGCTTGTGGCGGGCTTCGTCGTCGAGCGCGTCCGGGTGGGCGTCGAGCCAGCGGTTGAGCTCCTCGACGTACGCGGGCCGGCAGGCGGCGATCGCCGATCGAGTTCAGCATCAGCTCGAACTGCGTGACGCCGAGGCGGCGGAGCAGCTCGTGGTAGAGCTGGATCACCTCGGCGTCGACGGCGGGGTCGGGCGAGCCGATCGCCTCGACCGAGAGCTGCCAGTGCTCGCGGTAGCGCCCGCGGCCGGGTGCGCCGTAGCGATACATCGGCGCGATCGTGTACGCCTTCACCGGCTGCGGCTCCTTGTGCAGGCCGTGCTGGACGTAGGCGCGGGCGATCGGCGCGGTGCCCTCCGGCCGCAGGGTCAGCGAGCGGTCGCTGCGGTCGGTGAAGGTGTACATCTCCTTGTGCACGACGTCGGAGACCTCGCCGGCGGTGCGCGCGAAGAGCGCGGTGTCCTCGAACCCCGGCGTCTGGATGCGCCCGTAGCCGTACTGCGCCGTGAGCTCCTCGATCGTGCGCACGAGGTGCCACCAGGTGGCGTCGGACGGCAGGACGTCGTGCGTCCCGCGCGGCGCCTGGAACTTCTGGCTCACGCGCCGCGCTGCCCGGCGCGCAACTCGCTCAGGAAGGGGTTCGTCGCGAGCTCGGCGCCGAGCGTCGTCGCGGCGCCGTGGCCGGGGTAGACGACGGTGTCGGGCGGAAAGCGCGTCGAGCAGGCCGCGGACGGACTCGAGGAGCGTCTCCCAGTCGCCGCCCGTCGAGATCGACGCGCCCGACCGAGCCCGCGAACAGCAGGTCGCCGGCGAAGAGCTCGCCGTCGTGGTGGAACGCGATGTGCGCGATCGAGTGGCCCGGCACGTCGACGACGTCGAACGTGATCCCCGCGACCGTCACCACGTCGCCGCCCGTCACCGTGTGGGCCGGGTCGTGCGGCGGCACGCGCATGCCGCCGCGGGTCTCGCCGCTGCCGGAGCGCCTCGACTTCGCCGGCAGGCGCCCAGACCTCGGCGCCGGTCCCGTCGGCCAGGGCGGCGACGCCGCCGATGTGGTCGACGTCGGAGTGCGTGATCAGGATCCCGCCGGTCTTCGCGCCCATGCCGCGCGAGCTCGAGGCGGAGCGGTGTCGGATCGTCGCCCGGGTCGATCACGGCAGCCTCGGGCGCGCCGCGCTCGGAGCGAACGACGTAGCAGTTCGACTGAACGGCCCCAGCACGAAGGTGTCGACGACAAGCGGCATGGCGAGTGAGTTGAGTCTAGAGGCCGGCGCGGAGCGCCTGCCCGTCAGCGCAGGTCAGCGCTTCGGCTTGCTCGGCCGCGACGCGTGCCGATCCGCCGCAGGTACGTCCGGTAGGCCCAGCGGTCGGCGCCAGTACGTCATCGGGATGAACAGCACCGCGTAGACGAGGGCCTCGATCAGGATCCGCGACTGCTCGGACCCGCTCTTGAGGACGAAGACGAACAGGACGAAGATCGACCGCGCCCATCAGGCCACCGCGCTTGCGAGCGCGCCGCCACGTCGGCGTCGGCCACCACGCGCAACGGGCCGGGCGCGCGTCGGCTTGACTCGGGCCGCTTGGGACCGCCCCGCGCCGGCTTCGTCTCCTTCTTCTCCGCGCGCTCGCGGACGACCCGCTCGACGGGCGTCTCGTTGCCCTCTTCGTCGACGCTCGACGAAGCTCGTACTCGTGCCGGAAGCTCTTCTCGCGCCGGCGGCGCTGCTTGCGGGTGGCCATCGGCGCCAGAGTAGATGATCGATTAGCGCTTCTAGCGTGTACGCGACCGCGCCGCCCTTGACGACCGTCGCGACGATGTCGCCCGCGAGGTGGTAGGCGAGGTACCGCCAGTCGGGTGCGTCGAGCAGCACGATGTCGGCGCGGTAGCCCCGCGCGAGCCGCCCGCGGTCGTGCGCGCAGCCGAGGACGTGCGCGGCGTTGACGGTGACGGCCGAGAGCGCCTCGGCGGGCGCGAGGCCGAGCTGCGTCGCGGCCAGCGAGCAGACGAGCGGGAGGCTGGTCGTGAACGAGCTGCCGGGGTTGAAGTCGGTGGCCAGCGCGATCGCCGCGCCCGCGTCGACGAGCGCGCGGCCCGGCGGCATCGGCCGTCCGAGGAAGAGCGCGCTCGCCGGCAGGAGCACGCCGACGACGTCGCTCGCAGCGAGCGCCCGCACGCCGTCCGGCGCCTGTCGCCTCGAGGTGATCGACCGAACGCGCGCCGAGCTTCCGCGCGAGCGCGATCGCGCCGCTCTCCGTGAACTGATCGCCGTGCAGGCGCAGCTCGAGCCCCGCCTCGCGGCAGGCCTGGAGGTAGCGCTCGGCCTGGGCGCGCGTCGAACGCGCCGCGCTCGAGGAAGACGTCGGCCGCCGTCGCGATCCGGGCGGCTTCGGGCAAGCACCTCGGCGAGCGCGAAGTCGAGATACGCGTCGGCGTCGGCGAACTCCGGCGGCACCGCGTGCGCGCCGAGCCACGTCGGGCTCCCGCCCGCCGCGGCGACCGCGCGCAGCGATGCGAGCTCGGTCTCGCGGTCGAGGCCGTAGCCGGACTTTCCCTCCCACGTCGTCGTGCCGTGCCGCAGGAACCAGCCCGCGTGCCGGGCGACGCGCTCGCGCAAGCGCCGCCTCGTCGAGCGCCCGCGTCGCGCGCACCGTCGAGAGGATGCCGCCGCCCGCCGCGTGCAGCTCCTCGTAGCTCGCGCCGGCCGCCCGCAGCGAGAACTCCTCGACGCGGTCGCCGCCGAACGCCGGATGCGTGTGGCAGTCGACGAGGCCCGGCATCGCGCAGAGCCCGCGCCCGTCGAGCTCCTCGACGTCGCCGGCGCAGCGCCGGCAGGTCGCGCATCCGCCCGACCGCCTCGATCGACCGCCCCGTCGCAGAGCACGAAGGCGTCCTCGAGCACGCTCGACGTCTGCCGAGCTCGGCGCCGCGCAGCGGCGCGCTCCGCCCGGCCGGCGTCGCGACCTGCGCGAGGTCCGTGATCAGCAGCCGCGCCAAGACCAGCGCTCACTCGTGCGGCGGCATCGGCACGCGCAGCGTCGTGCTCGTCGGCCGCGGCGATCGCCTCGGGATAGCCCGCGTCGACGTGCCGGACGACTCCCATCCCGGGATCGGTCGTCAGGACACGCTCGAGCCGCGCCGCCATCTCGTCGGTGCCGTCGGCGACGACGACCATGCCGGCGTGGATCGAGTTGCCGATCCCGACGCCGCCGCCGTGGTGGACGCTGACCCAGGTCGCGCCGGCGGCCACGTTGACGAGCGCGTTCAGGATCGGCCAGTCGGCGATCGCGTCGGAGCCGTCGCGCATCGCCTCCGTCTCGCGGTACGGCGAGGCGACCGAGCCGGCGTCGAGGTGGTCGCGCCCGATCACGACCGGCGCCGAGACGCGACCCGAGCGAACCAGCTCGTTGATCGCCAGGCCGGCCTTCGCGCGATCGCCGTAGCCGAGCCAGCAGATGCGGGCGGGCAGCCCCTGGAAGGCGACCCGCTCGGGCGCCAGCTCGAGCCAGCGCTGCAGCAGCGTCGTCGTCCGGGAAGAGGCCTGCGCAGCTCGTCGTCGATCACCGCGATGTCGGCCGGGTCGCCGGACAGCGCCGCCCAGCGAAACGGGCCGATGCCGCGACAGAAGAGCGGCCGGATATAGGCCGGGACGAAGCCCGGGTATGAAAACGCCTCCGCTAGGCCAGCTTCACGGGCCTCACCTCGCAGGTTGTTGCCATAATCGAAAACATAGCTGCCGGCCCGGACGTACTCGAGCATGCCCTCGACGTGGCGGACGATCGACGCGCGGGCCCGCCGCAGGTACTCCTCCGGGATCGGCGGCGCGCAGCGCGGCGGCCTCCTCGACGCTGAGTCCCTGCGGGACGTAGCCGGTCAGCGGATCGTGCGCGGCGGTCTGGTCGGTGACGAGGTCGAAGTGCTCACCGCGCCGCGCCAGCTCGGGCACGACGTCGGCCGCGTTGCCGAGCAGGCCCACCGACAGCGCGCGCCCTTCTGCGGCCGCGGCCGAATCGCGTGCCAGCGCATCGTCGAGCGACTCGGTCGCCTCGTCGAGGTACCGCGTCTCGAGCCGCCGCTCGAGCCGGCTCGGGTCGACCTCGACACACAGGATCGCGGCGCCGGCGAGCGTCCCGGCGAGCGGCTGCGCGCCGCCCATCCCGCCGAGCCCGGCGGTCAGGATCGTCCGCCCCGCCAGCGACGCCGCGCCCCAGTGCTGCCGGGCCGCGGCCGCAAAGGTCTGGTACGTGCCCTGCAGGATCCCCTGCGTGCCGATGTAGATCCACGAGCCCGGCGGTCATCTGGCCGAACATCGTCAGCCCTTCGGCCTCGAGCCGGCGAAACTCGTCCCAGGTCGCCCACTTCGGGACGAGGAGCGAGTTGGCGATCAAGACGCGTGGCGACTCGACGGTCGTCCGGAAGACCGCCACCGGCTTGCCGGACTGGACGAGCAGCGTCTCGTCGTCGGCCAGCGTCAGCAACTCGCGGACGATCGCCCGCAACGCGTCGTGCGAGCGCGCCGCGCGGCCCGAGCCGCCGTAGACGACGAGCTCCTCGGGGTGCTCCGCGACCTCGGCGTCGAGGTTGTTCAGCAGCATCCGCAGCGGCGCCTCCGTCGACCACGAGCGCGCGTTGAGCGTCGAGCCTCGCGGCGCACGGATCGACGAGAGATCGCCGCAGAGCGACTCGACGAGCGCGTCCAGCGTGTCGACCGTGGTCATTCGAGCTCTCCGACGGCGGCCTCGACGCGCGCCAGCAGCGAGCCGTCGCGCACGGCGGCGGCGACCGTGTCGATGTCCCCGCCGAGCGGCCGGTCGTCGCGGAGCCGCGGCGAGAGCTCACGGACAGCGGCGTGCACCGCCCGCGTGCCGGCACCCGGCTCGAGCGGCGCGAGGAACTCGACGGCCTGCGTCGCGGCCAGCAGCTCGATCGCGAGCACGAGCTCGGCGTTCGCGATCACCTGCCACGCCTTCAGCCCGGCGGCGTTGCCCATCGACACGTGATCCTCCTGGCCGGCGCTGGTCGGGATCGAGTCGACCGACGCCGGATGGCAGAGCGACTTGTTCTCGGAGACGAGCGATGCGGCCACGTACTGCGGAATCATGAACCCCGAGTTGAGCCCGCCGTCGGACGTGAGGAACGCAGGCAGCCCGCCGCTGAGGTTCGGATTGACGAGCCGCTCGACGCGGCGCTCGGAGATGCTCGCCGAGCTCGGCGACCGCCATCGCCATCGCGTCGAGCGCGAACGCGAGCGGCTGCCCGTGGAAGTTGCCGGCCGAGACGAGCATGTCGTCCTCGACCAGAACGAGCGGGTTGTCGGTCGCCGAGTTCAGCTCGGTCGCGACCGTGTACTCGCAGTAGTCGAGCAGGTCGCGCGACGCGCCGTGCACCTGCGGCGCGCACCGGAGCGAGTAGGCGTCCTGCACCTTGTCGCACCAGCGGTGCGACTCGATGATCGCCGAGCCCTCGAGCAGCCGCAGGACGTTGCGCGCCGACTCGGCCTGACCGCGCAGCGGGCGCAGCGCGTGCACCTGCGGGATGAACGAGTTGCGGGAGCCCTGCAGCGCCTCGAGCGACAGCGCGCAGGCGCAGTCGGCGATGCGCTCGAGCCGCTGGGCGCGCACGAGCCCGAGCGCACCCTGCGCCGCCATGAACTGCGTGCCGTTGATCAGCGACAGGCCCTTCCTTCGCAACGAGCCGCGTCGGCGAGAGCCCGACCCGGCCGAGCGCGTCGAGGCCGGCGAGCAGCTCGCCCTCGACGAACGCCTCGCCCTCGCCGACGAGCGGCAGGGCGAGGTGCGCGAGCGGCGCGAGATCGCCGGACGCGCCCACCGAGCCGCGCGCGGGCACGCGCGGCAGGAGACCGCGGTTGAGGCATTCGAGCAGCAGCTCGACGGTCTCGGGACGCGCGCCGGAGTTGCCCTTCGCGAGCGCGTTCGCGCGCAGGAGCATCGCGGCGCGCACGACGTCGTCGGGATACGGGACGCCGACGCCGCAGGCGTGCGAGCGAAGCAGCCGGAGCTGCAGCTCCTCGGTCTGCTCCTCGGGGATCTGCTTCGAGACGAACCGCCCAAACCCCGTGTTCACGCCATATGTGTGCTCGCTCGTGCCGTGTGCGACCCGCTGCACCACCTCGCGCGCGGCCTGCATCTGGTCGACGGCGCGCGCCGAAAGGCCCGCAGGCGCCCGATCGACCGCGACGTCCCAGACCCCCGAAAGAGTGAGGTCATTGCCCGTCAGTTCGTGCACTGTGCTCACGATCGCGAGTGTAGACCCCTGCTCGCGGCACGTAGGGTTGGGGGTCTGAGAGGCGAAGAGACCGATATGGGGCTCATCAGAAGCCTTCGTTTTCGTGCGTGGTGCTGTGGCAGTGGCTGCTCTTGCGGTCGGGCTCGCCGTGGCCGCGTCGAGCGCCGCCGCTCCGCCCACCCCGCCCAAGGTGAAGCAGAAGGAGGCCGAGGCACGGGCGATCCTCGCGCAGGTGCAACGCTCTGGACAACCAGTCGGACCGCACGGTCGAGGCCTGGGACGGCGCGAAGTACGAGCTCTCGCAGATCAAGAAGCAGGAGGCCCACAACAAGGTGCTCCTCCGGTGGGCCCGCCACGGCTACCGCATCGCCGAGCAGCGGGCCGAGGCGCGGCTGGTCGCGCTGTACGAGTCGGAGGACCCGTCGGCGATCGACGCCATCTTCGGCGCGACGAACCTCAACGACATCCTCGACCGCCTCGAGACGATCCACGCGACGACGGCTCTCGACCGGCGCCTGGTCGAGCAGGTGGAGTCGAAGCGCGAGGTGCTCGACGCAAGCGCGAGGTGGCGCATCGAGAGCGCGCGCGAGCGGCAGGCGCAGACCGTCCTCGAGCTCAGCCAGCGCAGCAGCGCAGATCGAGTCGCAGCTCGCGAAGCGCCAGCGGCTGCTCGCGTCGGTCCAGGGCGAGGTGCAGCAGCTGAAGGCGCAGGAGGCCGCGCGGCAGGCCAAGCTGATCGCCGAGGCGAAGGCGAGGCTCGCCGCGGCAGCAGGCAGCGGCAGCGGCGCGCGGCGAAGGCCGCGCGCCGACAGCCCAGGCGCAGGCGCAGGCACAGGCACAGGCCGCAGGCCGCTGCAGCGGCGGCCGCGGCCGCGCGCGCGAAGGCAAAGGCCGCGGCCACGACCACGACGGCGACCGACCACCACCACGACGACGACGACCACGGCGTCGACGACAACCGCTCCGACCACGACCGTCCCGACCACCACGACGAACCCGAACGACCTGCCGCCGTCCGTCAACCTGGTCACCGCGCCCGGGCATCCGCAGGCGGCGACGATCGCGATGCAGTACCTCGGCGTGCCGTACGTCTGGGGCGGCGCGTCTCCGACCACCGGCTTCGACTGCTCAGGGCTCGTGATGTACGTCTACGCGCAGCTCGGCATCGCGCTCCCCCACTTCGCCGCCGCGCAGTACGGCATGGGCGTGCCGGTGCCGCGCAATCAACTCCAGCCGGGCGACCTCGTCTTCTTCGACAACCTCAACCACGTCGGGATCTCGCTCGGCGGCAACCTCTTCATCGACGCGCCGCACACGGGCGACGTCGTCAAGATCAGCACGATCACGGGCTGGTACGCGCAGAACTACGTCGGCGCCCGCCGGATCTAAGAGCTCCAGCGAGCCTGGCCTCGAGCACGCTCGAGGCGTCGAGCCCCTCGAGGCCGCAGCGGCTGCCGCGAGCCGCGGCAGCCAGCGCACCTGCCGGCAGCAGGCCGACCAGCTCCGAGCCCGCGACCTGCGCGCCACGAGCCTCGGCCTCGGCGGTGATCCGCGCGACGATCTCGTGCAGCGGCGACGCCTGCCAATCCTCGACGTTCATCGACACCTGGACGAGCCCCGCGCTCGGCAGGTCGAGCCCGAGCGCGCGGACGCCCGGGAAGCCTCCGCCACGCTCACGCACGACGGCGGCGATCTCGCGCGCCGCGTCGAGCGTGCCGTGGAGATTGACGTTGAACGCGATCAGCGGCGCACGGGCCCCGAGAATCACCCCGCCGGCCGATTCGTGCAGCCGGCTCGGCCCGAAGTCGACGACCACCTCGCCGGCGTCGATGCGCTCCTGCAGACGCGGCCGGGCCACCCCGGCGATAGAACGCCGGCCCGCGCTCGGGCGGTGCGTAGACGAAGACCGGCAGGCCGAGCTCCGACGCCGATCCGCGCGCCGACCACCGCGGCGAGCTCGCGCGCCCGCTCGATGTCGCCGGGCTCGAGCGGAACGATCGGCACGACGTCCGCCGCACCGACTCGCGGATGCGCACCGGCGTGGCCGCGCAGGTCGATCCGCTCGACGGCGACGGCGATCCCTGCGAGCAGCGCGTCCGCCAGCTCCTGCGTCGCTGCCGACGAGCGTGAAGACCGAGCGGTTGTGGTCGACGTCGGTGTGCACGTCGAGCACCCGCGCGTGACGCGGAGAGCGCCGACCCGATCGCGTCGATCGTCGCCCGGTCGCGACCCTCGCTGAAGTTCGGCACGGACTCGAGCAGCAGCACGTCCGTACTCTAGGGCGATGCGCGAGTACTACGACCGGCGCGCTCCCGAGTACGACGACTGGTATCTCGGGCGCGGCCTCTTCACCGACCGCGACCGTCCCGGCTGGGAGGACGAGCTCGGCGAGCTCGCAGAGGTCATCGCGGCGCTGCCCGCCGGCGCGGACGCTCGACGTGGCGTGCGGCACCGGCTTTCTCACGCGCCATCTCCGCGGCGACGTCGTCGGGCTCGACCAGAGCGCGCGGATGCTCGAGGAGGCCGCGCGCCAGGTTCCGACGGCGACCTTCGTCGCAGGGTGACGCGTTCGCCGCTGCCGTTCCCGGACCGAAGCTTCGACCGGGTCTTCACCGGTCACTTCTACGGTCATCTCGCCGGAGCCGCGAGCGAGGCCGTGTTCCTCGACGAGGCGCGCCGAGTCGCGCGCGAGCTGGTCGTCGTCGATGCCTCACGCGCCCACTCGGAGGTCGACGAGGAGATGACGCAGCGCGTCCTCGAGGACGGCTCTCGCTGGCAGGTCTACAAGCGCTGGTTCGGCGGAGCGGCGCTGGCCGACGAGCTCGGCGGCGGCGAGGTGCTCTACGAGGGCCGCTGGTTCGTGGTCGTCCGGGCGCTGCTCTAGGAGCCGCGCTGGGCGGAGCTCCGCGCGTCGCCACGAGCGACGTGAGCGCGTAGAGCGCGAGGTACGTCAAGACCAGGAAGCCCGCGAGACCGGCGACGACGAGCATCAGATGCTGGTGCGCCGAGCGGGTTCTCGAGCCAGGTTCGGCCGATCCCCAGGATCCGGCCGGGGTGAGTGAGCGCGTCCCAGCTGTTCAGACGCTGGACGCGGCCGAGGTAGATGCCGACGCTCGACGCGACCAGCGACGCGGCCGCGACCGCCCAACCCGCGACCGACGCCCTTGCGCCCGGGTGACGACGCTCTGAACGATCACGAGCGAGGCGAGCCCGAGCGCGAGCCCCGTCGCTCCGAACGAGCCGAAGATGAGCGAGTCGAACAGGCGATGGCTGTGAGCC
Organism: uncultured Actinomycetes bacterium; assembly: GCA_963761365.1. GTDB lineage: Bacteria > Actinomycetota > Thermoleophilia > Gaiellales > Gaiellaceae > PALSA-600. The sequence goes on from CAVXHB010000009.1 coordinate 77,300, forward strand.
GAGGTGCACGAAGTCCGTCATCAGGTACGGCGCGTTCGGCAGGAACAGCAGCCAGACGAACCCGATCGCGACCAACTCGCGGCCCGGGCGTCCGCGGCGCGCGCAGGCGAGCAGCGCGAACGCGAGGAGCAGCGGCACCCAGGCCAGCGTCAGGTTCCAGACGATCAGCGGGATAGCCAAGCGAGCCCAGATGAACCAGGCGCGCGATGAGCAGCGCGATGCACCACGCCGAGGCGGCGGTGAGCAGCATCGAGCGGGAGCGCGAGACGGTTCTGCACAGTCTCAGCGTAGTCGGCCGTTGTTAACGCGCCAGGGTCTTCACCCTATGAAATAACTACGAAACCTCGAGCCGCGACACACAAACGGCACATCCGCGTGACACTTCGTACCTGAGAGGTCTCTGATACGTCTCTGACACCTCTCAGAGACCGGGGTACCCGGCGGTACCCTCGTGAACCGTGGCCGTTGCAGCGCAAACGCCGAAGTACCGCACGACGTTCGTGCGCCTGCTCGGCTTTCTGCGTCCGTACAAACTGTCAATGGCCGTCTCGGTCGTGCTCGCGATCGGGACTCAGGCGGCCGCGCTCGTCGCGGTCCTGCTGACCCGCAGCGTCGTCGGCGTCCTCCGCTCTGACCACCTCGGACGGCTGCCCTGGTACGTCGCGGCGGTGCTCGGGCTCGGCGTGGCGCGCTCGGGGATGATGGCCGGCCGCCGGCTGATCGCCGGCAAGCAGGCGCTCTACGTCGAGATGGACATGCGCACGGCGATCTACTCGAAGCTCGTGCGGCTCTCGTTCGGCTTCTACGACCGCCACCAGACCGGCCAGTTGATGAGCCGCGCGACGGTCGACCTGCAGGGCGTCCGCTTCTTCCTCGGCTACGGCCTGATCTTCTTCTTCCAGCACGTCTTCACGATCGTCGGCGCCGGGATCATCGTGTTCCTCATCTCCTGGAAGCTCGCGCTGGTCACCCTGGCGATCGCGCCGGTCCTGATCGCGGTCGCGTACCGCTACAGCCACGTCTCGCACCCGCTCCTCCGCGACGTCCAGCAGAAGATGGCCGACGTCGCGACGGTCGCCGAGGAGAACATCGTCGGCGTCCACGTCGTCAAGGCATTCGCCCGGGAGGACAGCGAGCAGGCCAAGTTCGAGGCTCGCAGCGAGGCCGTGTTCGTCCAGAGCGTCAAGGCGAACCGGCAGCGCGCCTTCTACATCCCGATGCTCTCGTTCCTGCCGCTGCTCGCGCAGGCCGCGATCCTGCTGATCGGCGGCCGGATGGTCGCCCGCGGGACGCTGTCGCTCGACGACTTCGTCGCGTTCAACCTCTACGTGGCGATGCTCGAGGTGCCGCTCCGCTCGCTCGGCATGTGGATCGGCCAGGCGCAGCGCGCGACCGCGTCCGGCGAGCGGATCTTCCAGGTGATCGACGAGCCCGAGGACATCCGCGACGCCCCGGCCGCAGGCGTGCTCGCGCCCGGGCCCGGGCCGGATCAGCTTCGAGCAACGTGACGTTCGGCTACGACGCCGAGCGGCCCGTGCTGCACGACATCTCGCTCGAGCTCGAGGCCGGCAAGATCGTCGCGCTGATCGGCCATACCGGGCTCCGGCAAGACGACGCTCGCCTCGCTCGTGCCGCGGTTCTACGACGTGCAGCACGGGCGCGTGCTCGTGGACGGCGTCGACGTCCGCGACGTCACGCTCGCGTCGCTCCGCCGCGAGATCGGCGTGATCGCGCAGGCGCCGTTCCTCTTCTCCGCGCCGTGTCCGCGACAACATCGCGTTCGGCCGGCCCGACGCGACGCTCGAGGAGATCGAGCACGCCGCGCAACTCGCGCAGGCGCACGAGTTCATCGAGGAGCTGCCGTCGGGCTACGACACGGTGATCGGCGAGCGCGGGATCACGCTCTCCGGCGGCCAGCGGCAGCGGATCGCGATCGCGCGCGCGCTGGTCGTCGACCCGCGGATCCTCATCCTCGACGACGCGACCGCCTCGGTCGACGCGACGACCGAGGCGAAGATCCGCACCGGCCTGCGCGAGGCGATGCGCGGCCGCACGACGATCATCATCGCCCACCGGCTCTCGACGATCGCACTCGCCGACGAGGTGATCGTGCTCGCCGACGGCCGCGTCGCCGCGCGCGGCACCCACGACCGATCTCGTCGGCGCGAACGACGTCTACCGCGAGATCTACGAGCACGGCCGCCTCGAAGGGTTCTCGGCGGAGGACGCGCGTGAAGATCCACCAGTCCGGCTCGCACCTCACCGACCGCCGCGGCGCACGGGTCGAAGACTGGTCGTGGGCGCAGACGAGGCGCCGGCTGACCGCGCTCTACCGGCTGGCCCGCCCGTACCGCGGCGCGCACGACGATCGCGCTGGCCTCGCTGGTCGGCGCGACGGTCGTCTCGCTGGCGCCGCCGTACCTCGTCGGACGCACGGTCGACGAGGTACGCGACGGCAAGACCTCGCATTCTCGTCTGGCTGGTGGCGGCGTTCGTCGCCTCCGGGCGCACTCGGGATCGCGTTCTCGTACGCGCAGACGTACTTCACCGGCTGGACCGGCGAGCGGATGCTCGCCGACCTCCGCAACCACCTCTTCAGGCATCTGCAGCGGCTGTCGCTCGGCTTCTACGAGCGAAACCGCGCCGGGGTGATCATCAGCCGGCTCACGAACGACGTCGAGGCGCTCGACCAGCTCGTCACCGACGGCGTCACCTCTCTCGTGCAGAACGCGCTGACCCTTGTCGGAACCGCGGTCGTTCTGTTCTTCCTCGACTGGCGGCTGGCGCTCGCGACGCTCACCGTGATCCCGGTCGTGAGCGTCGCCGACGGCCTGGTTCAGGAAGCGCTCGGGACGCGCGTACCGCGCCGTCCGCGAGACGATCGGCGCGGTCACCGCGACGCTCGCCGAGGACATCGCGGGCATGCGGGTGCTGCAGTCGTTCACCCGCGAGACGGCGGCCAAGGAGAACTTCCGGCAGGTCAGCGACACGTACCGGATCTCGAACATGCAGACGGTCGTGCTCTCCGGGATCTACTTCCCGGTGCTCGACTTTCTCTCGTCGGCCTCGACCGCTGTCGTGCTCGGCTACGGCGGCTGGCTCGTCTGGCACGACGAGGCGTCGATCGGCACGCTCGTCGCGTTCCTCGGCTACCTGTCGAACTTCTTCGACCCGGTGCAGCAGCTGTCGCAGCTCTACAACACGTTCCTGTCGGCGGTCGCCGCGCTCGACAAGATCACCGACCTGCTCGACGAAGAGCCCGACGTCGTCGACTCGGCAGGCGCCGTCTGCGCTCGGCTCGATCGAGGGCCACGTGCGCTTCGACGACGTGCACTTCTCCTACAGCCGCGGCTCGGAGGTGCTGCACGGCATCTCGCTCGACGTGCCGGCGGGCACGACGGTCGCGCTCGTCGGGCACACCGGGTGCCGGCAAGTCGACGATCGTGAAGCTGCTCGCGCGGTTCTACGACCCGACATCGGGGGCGATCACGATCGACGGCGCCGACCTCCGCGAACGTCACGCAGGAGTCGCTGCGCCGACAGCTCGGGATCGTGCCGCAGGAGGGTTTCCTGTTCGCCGGCACCGCGGCCGAGAACATCGCCTTCGCGCGGCCCGACGCAACGCGCGCGCGAGATCGAAGTCGGCCGCGACCGCGGTCGGCGCCGACGAGTTCATCCGACAGCTCGAGGACGGCTACGACACGCAACTCGGCGAGCGCGGCTCACGGCTCTCGCTCGGCCAGCGGCAGCTGGTGGCGTTCGCCCGCGCCCTGCTCGCCGACCCGCGGATCCTGATCCTCGACGAGGCGACGAGCTCTGTCGACATCGGCACCGAGCGGCAGATCGAGACGGCTCTGCGGCTGCTGCTGCACGACCGCACCGCGTTCATCATCGCGCACCGGCTTTCGACGATCCGCGACGCCGACCTGATCGTCGTGCTCGAGCACGGGCTGATCATCGAGCAGGGCACACACGCCGAGCTGATGGCCGCACGCGGCCTCTACACCCGCCTCTACGGCGACTGGGCCGAAACGGCCGCGTAGCAGCAAGGTCGCGTAGAGTCGCAGTATGAGCCTCGATCGCGAAACCGAGAAGCGGATCGAGCAGCCGGTCTCCGCGGAGGCCGAGCGCGAGATCCGCCTGTCACCCACCGAGGCGGTCGCGCAGATGCGCATCCGCGTGCCCGTGCGCGCGAATCGCAAGCTGCGCACGGTGATCGAGCGCGTCAACCAGGACGCCCAGCTCAAGGGCTGGTGGCACGTCGCGAACGTGAATGCGGTCGCGCGGATGGAGATCAACGACCACTCGTGGGTGCACATCCAGATCGTCACGAACATCGCGCTCAAGCTCCTGCGCCAGCTGACGAAGCACGGCATCGACCCGTCGGTCGTGCGCGACTACGGCTACACCCGCGACGACGCCGAGGTCGTCGTCGCGCTCACCGCGCTCACCCACTGCATCGGCATGTCGGTGCACCGCAAGGGCCACGAGGACTTCAGCCTGTTCCTCGCCGAGCCGAAGCTGCGCGAGCTGCTCGGCGGCATCTACGACGAGCCCGACGTGACGGTGATCGTCTCCGAGGTGCTGCAGGGGATCATCAGCCACCGCTCCGACGGCGAGCCGTTGACACTCGAGGCGGGCATCCTCCGCGTCGCCGACGCCCTCGACATGGAGAAGGGTCGCTCGCGCATCGCCTTCGAGCGCGGCCGCATCGGCATCCACTCGCTGTCCGCGGCCGCGATCGACGAGGTCGAGATCACCGACGGCGAGGATCGCCCGATCCGCATCTCGATCCGGATGAACAACTCGTCGGGCATCTACCAGGTCGACGGCCTGCTGAAGGCGAAGCTGCGCGGCTCAGGCCTCGAGCCGTACGTCGAGGTGATCGCGCATATCGACACCGAGGCCGAAAAGCGGCTCGTTCCGCTCTACAGACTCGATCTGTAGTGCCGATAACCGTCGGGGTACAATTCGCCCGCCACTGCGGGATCGTCTAATGGTAGGACGCCGGACTCTGAATCCGGTAGTCAAGGTTCGAGTCCTTGTCCCGCAGCTTCAGGAGGTAGAGCCAAATCAGGCCGAGGGCGAGCTCCGACAGGGCCCTTGCGTCACGAAAGGCCCTTCCGCCGTGCGCAGCGAGCGTCGGAGACTCAGCGCGTTGGCTCATGCGGACGACCATCAGCGCTGGCGGCAGCAGTCTCGGGTCGTGATTGCCGTATACGCGAGCAAGGAAGCGCCGACAGCGACCGACGCGCGCTTGCCACTGGTGGTACGACAAGTCGTATCCGGTGTCGAGTTCGGCTACATCAAGTCGCTGACGCCGCTCGGAAAGGGCTACAAGCTCCGTCTCGACTTGCACACGAACTTCGGCCCGTCGAAGACCGCGTTCAGGCGTGCATCGATGCCCACCAGTGCGCAGCAGGGACGAAAGGGTGCTCGCCGACCGTTGGGACTACGACGAAAGTTCACCTCACGCTCGACCTGCCGCCGACGGCCGACATCACGCTCATCGGTGCCGAGTCTGGCCCCGGTCAGAGTCACTTCACAGCAGTTCTACGATCTCGAGCCGAGGTCACGACCACGCCTTTGGCGACGCGGTAGGCGATGATCGCGTTCGCGAAGTGATCCCGGACCGCGGCGCGATCTGGCATGTGGATCGCCTCTCCCTTTCGCACCGCCAGGAATGACCACAGGCAAAGATCGGTTACGCCGCTCCACATCGCGTTCCGAGTAGCGGCGGGTGTACTCATCGAAGCGGACAGGACCGACGGGAGGCACCGCACGCGACTCTGGCAGTTGCCGCACAGGCGGTCAACGGGTCAAGCGGTCCAATCCGGCGAACGGGTAGCGGTCCAGCTCCCGGAGACCGGCGGTAGCGAGCGGCGTCGAAGCCACCGGTCCTGATCGTCAGGTCAGACGAAGCGCGGCGCGGACGAACGGCATCACATCTTCGGGCTCGGGATACCGACCGAGCATCGCCTTTGTGAAGACCAGATCGTTACCGATGTGCACGTCGAAGATCCCGCCGGTCCCGGGTACCAGCTCGACCCTGCTGAGGGTGCGTCGAACTCGAGAAGGATCCGTCGCTCCAGGACCGACAGGCGTTCGGCCACGCGCTTCAGGGAGGCGCAGTGACTCACTGGAATGATCTGTCCGTCAGTCGCAGTCGCAATTGCAGCGTTACGTCGCCAGCACCAGCGGTGCAAAGCGCGCTGCATAGGCCTCCGGCCTTTGCACTGAAAAAGCCTGCCTGAGCGGGCCTCCCCCAACGGGGGGATGGACGCCGCCGAAGCTGCGGGCTAGTGTGGCGGGGCGCTCCGCGGTTCCTTTCACCCAAGTGACGCCGCGTGCGCTTGATGGGGATCCGGAGGCCGGGGCGACCCGGCCTCCGCATTTTCTCAAGCGATGAGCCTCTGGACGGCTAGCTCGGACCTGACCGAACGGCGGTGGTCGCTCACGGGGCGTCCGCCCATGATCCGTCGGGATGCAGGGGAGCCTAGAATGTGCAAGCTGCGGTCGCGACGTCAGCGACCTGACTGACGCGCGCACAGCCGGCCTGCGCGTCTACTGCACCCGGCGGTGCTACCTCCTGCACAGCCACACGCGCGCTGTGCCGTCCTGGGGCAAGGAGCATGCGGATGCCTGGGCCGACCCGTGGCTTGATCTTTCGACGCTCGACTTTGCCGAGCTCGTCGGCGTCGTCATGCACCTCTGTCTGCTCGACTTCGCCCGCGCACGCCGGGATGTCGAGCTTGGGCGTCTTCGCGCCGGCGGACGAAGGACATCTGAACGATGCGCTCGACCGCCTGGCTGCCGCGCGACAGCTGATCGAGCGCATTCGCGAAGCACCCGCCTACTTCGAGGTCACCACCGAGGACATCGGACGCCTACCGGGTCAAGCGGCGGGCCGGGCTGGCCGAGGGCGTTTTCGACGTCGACGTGATGCGCGTCCCGCTCGACCCGCAGGTTCGCCCGTTCGTGGCGGCTGTGTGCGTTGCGTTTCTTGCGATGCACCCCCTCGACGCTCCGAAGCTCATCTCCGAGATCGACAACCTCGGCTCTCAGCCCGTGCTCGAGCAGGTCAGCCACCAGGACGCCGAGAACCTCAAAGAGGCCCTCGAGCGCTTCGGCTTCTGCGGTCAGCATCGCGAGGGGGCGCCCGCAAGTCAGTGCCGAGGCACCCAGGCACGGGCAATCGCGGCCGACGTTCGCCGCGAAGCCTCCGCGGCAAGACCGCGGCGTTAACGCATCCGACTCGACCTCTTGTCGCACGCTTCCCGGTCGGCTCCGCGGGGGATCTATGCTCCCGGGTCACAACCCCCTTAACCCCCGAACGAGGAGGACGAGTGAAGAAGCGCATCATGGTGGGCGCCGGTGCGTCCGCTCTGATTGCCGTGGCCACGATGGTGGTCATGGTGACCGGCGCGACAGCGCGGTCGGGCGCCCAGCGCGCTCCCGGCGTCGTCGTGCTCGGCGATTCAGAACGGAAGCGGCAAGTACCTGATCGCCTCCGACCTGCCGCTCCAGGGCTCAGGTCGGGCACAGACGATCCAGATGACGCAGGCCATCGCGTACGAGCTGCAGCAGCACGGCTGGAAGGCCGGGAATTACACCCTCGCCTACCAGAGCTGCGACGACTCGACCGCACAGGCCGGCAAGTGGGACTCGGGCAAGGCCTCGGCGAACGCGAGCGCGTACGCGAACGACCCGGAGCGTGATCGGCGTCATCGGCACCTTCAACTCGGGTGCGGCCGAGATCGAGATCCCGATTCTCAACCGTGCTCCGAACGGCCCGCTCGCCATGGTCAGCCCGGCGAACACGTATGTCGGCCTGACTCACATCGGCCCGGGCATCTCCGCGGGCGAGCCCGGCAAGTACTACCCGACCGGCAAGCGGAACTACATCCGCATTGTCGCGGCCGACGACTTCCAGGGGGCGGCTGACGCCATCAACGCGAAGAACCTCGGTCTGAAGTCGGTCTTCATCCTGAACGACAAGGAGGCCTACGGCCAGGGCGTCGCGACGGACTTCAAGAACGCTGCGACGAAGCTCGGCATCAAGGTCGCCGGCTTCACGTCGTGGGACGGCAAGGCGTCCTCGTACGAGGCGCTCGCCGTCAAGATCAAGTCGTCGGGCGCAAAGGCCGTGTTCCTCGGTGGCCTCGTCTGCGAGAACGGCGGCAAGCTGATCAAGGACATCAGCGCGGGTGCCCCCGGAGTTCAGATCCTCGCTCCGGACGGTTTCACCCCGATCTCCGCTGACGTCCAGGGTGCGGGTGCGGCTGCCGAGGGCATGATCGTCTCGGTCGCCGGTCTCCCGAACGCCCAGCTGAAGGGCACCGGCAAGGCGTTCGTGGCGGCCTTCACGAAGTTCGACCACAAGGCGCCGGACCCCTACGCCGTGTATGCGGCACAGGCGGCCGACGTGCTGGTGCAGGCGATCGCGACGTCCGACGGCACGCGCGCGTCGGTGACGAAGAATCTGTTCAAGACCAAGGTCACGAACGGCATTCTCGGCTCGTTCACGATCAACAACAACGGCGACACGTCGTCGAACCCGATCACGTTCTACAAGATCAAGGGCGGCCAGTCGACCACGTTCAAGGTGATCGTCCCGCCTGTCTCGCTCGTCAAGTCGGCCTAGCCGAAACTCCGAGCAAGAGCGGTTCCGAGGGGAGGGCGAAAGCCCTCCCCTCTTCTCTTTCGAGGTGACCGCGAGCCGCGGACAGCACCCCGGTCAGTCGTCCAGCTGAACCTCCGCAAGCAGCCGCTCGAAGTCGGGGCCGTCGAACTCGCTGACGGCCCGCTCGTACTTCTCCATCCCCCAGCCCCAGAAGTCGAAGTCGAGATCCGAGACGCCGTCCTGGATCGAGGCCCAGAGCGTCCAGCCGTACTTCGACATCAGGCCCCAGAGCCGCGCGCGCGCCACCTTGTTGCGGAGCGGCCGGCCGAAGTACGCGGCGACGAGCTCCTCGAGCTGGTCGAGGGTCAGGTTCGACTCGCTCCAGACGTTGCCGAGCTCGAAGCACGGCTCGTTGTTGCCGGAGTACTCGTAGTCGATCAGCCGCAAGCTGCCGCCGATGTCGATGAAGTTCTCGGCGAGCAGGTCGTTGTTGCACGGCACCGTCGCTTCGGGGTGGATCGCGCATGGCCTGCTCGAGCACGCGCACCTGCGGCTCGAAGTCGAGGTATCGCTCCGGGCAGCCGGAACCCGCGCTCCCGCACGACCTCGATGTAGCCGCGCTGAATGTCGAACATGTCGAAGTCGGCGCTGAAGCGGCGCGACCTGTGCAGCCGGCGGCAGGCGTCGGCGACGAGCGTCAGCCGGTCGCCCCGGCGCAGATCCTCGGCGCTCAGCACGTCGCCGTGGATGAACTCGAGGACGAGCGCGTCGTGCTCCGGCAGCGACGCGACGAACCGCGCCCCGACGCCGGACTCGGACGCCGAGATCGTGTTGTGCACCTCGTTCGCGCGGTCGATCGCGAGCAGGCCGGTGTCCTTGCCGGAGATGCGGACGACGTACGCGTCTCCCCCGCCCGTCGTCACCTTGTAGTTCGTGTTCGTCAGCCCGCCCGCGAGCGGCTCGACGGCGGCGACGTCCTGTAGCTCCGGAACGGCCGCCAGCACGTCGTCGAGAGCCACGCGTCGATCCTATACCGGAGGTAATGTTGGCCCCGTGCCGGTGGCTCACATGACCACGGTCGTGATCGGAGGCGGCATCGCCGGGCGTGAGCTGCGCGTACCACCTCGCCAAGGCGGGCGTGCCGGACGTCGTGCTGGTCGAGAAGGGCGAGCTGACGAGCGGGTCGACGCATCACGCAGCCGGCCTCGTCACGCAGTTCAACCCGTCGCAGACGATGATGCGCTTTCGCCGCTACAGCGTCGAGCTCTACACCGAGCTCGGGGTGTTCGAGGCCGTCGGCAGCCTGCGGATCGCCTCGAGCCCCGAGAGCTACCTCGAGCTTGCGGCGCGGCGTCAGCCGCGCCAACGGCATCGGCCTCGACGCCGAGCTGGTCGGCCCGGAGGAGGCCAGGCGGCTGCTGCCGGCCGTCGACCGCCGAGTCGCTGTACGGCGCCGTCTGGATGCCCGGCGACGGGTTCGTCGACCCGCACATCGCCACGCACGCGGTCGCCGCGGCGGCACGCGCGCTCGGGCGTCGACATCCGGACGCACACGCTCGTGACCGGCATCGAGCGCGGCCCGCGCGGCGAGGTTCGCGCGCGTGCGTCACCGATGCCGGTCGGATCGAGGCGGACACCGTCGTCAACGCGGCAGGCATGTGGGCGCCGCAGGTCGCTGCGATGGTGGGCGCGTTCGCCTGCTCGATCCCGGTCGATCACCAGCACATCGCCCTTCGGCCGGTCGACGGGCACGAGCTGTCGCGCGACACGCCGTGCTTCCGCGACACGGACAACCTCGTCTACGGCAAGGCCGAGGCCGGCGGCGTGCTGTTCGGCGGCTACGAGCCGAACCCCGTGTCGCGCTGGGAGGACGGCGTGCCGTGGGAGCACGGCGAGCGCGCCCTGCCGCCCGACCACGCGCGGTTCCAGCAGCTGATGGCCGGAGCGATGCGCCGCTTCCCGTGGCTCGACGACGCCGGGCGTCGTCGCCCTGATCTGCCACCCCGACGCGATGACGCCCGACGGCAACCCGCTGCTCGGCCCGGTGCCCGGCGTGCCCGGCTTCTGGCTCGCGGCCGGGCTTGTCCCTGAACGGCTTCGGCGGCGCGGGCGGCCTCGGCAAGGCACTCGCCGAGCTGGTCACCACGGGCGAGGCGGAGGTCGACGTCCAGCCCTACCGGCCGTGGCGCTTCGGCGGGCCCCTATCGCAGCGGCAACTTTGCCGCCGCGGGCGCCCGCGAGGTCTACAAGTACTACTACCGCCTCCGCTACCCGTACGACGTCTCCGAGGCCGGCCGGCCGAAACGGCTCTCGCCGCTGTACGAGCGGCTGCAGCAGCTGGGTGCGGTGTTCGGCACGAAGAACGGCTGGGAGCGCGCCGACTACTTCAGCACCCGGCGAGCAGTGGCGGCGGGCCGGCGAGGAGCAGCGCGCCTTCGGCTGGTCACGGCCGCCGTTCCACGATCGCCTCGCGGTCGAGCATGCGGCGGTTCGCGAGCGGATGCGGGATCGTCGACATGACGTCGTTCGGCAAGCTCGATGTGTCGGGGCCGGGCGCGCTCGCGCTGCTCGAAGCGCGTCTGCGGCAACCGGATCGACCGGCCCACCGGCTCGGTCGTCTACACCCAACTGCTCGACGAGCGCGGCCGGATCGTCGGCGATGTCACCGTCACGCGCCTGGCCGACGATCGCTTTCGCGTCGTCACCGGAGCCGGGCGCCGTCGACTCGGATCGCGGCTTCCTCGAGCTGAACGCGGCGGGCGACGTCGAGATCCACGACGTCACCGACGAGCTCGCGGTGATCGGCATCTGGGGGCCGCTGGTTCGCGACGTTCTCGGCGCGGCGATCCCGTACCGCTCGGCCGGCTCGCTGTCGATCGGCGGCGTCGACGTGTTCGCGCAGCGGATCACGTACGTCGGCGAGTTCGGCTACGAGCTCTACGTCGAGCGCGACACGCGCCGTGCCGGTCTGGGACGCGCTGTGCGAGCGGCCGGCCGGAGCCGGTCGGCTACCACGTGCTCGACTCGCTGCGGATCGAGAAGGGCTACCGCTACTTCGGCACCGATCTGACCGCCTCCGACACACCCTTCGACTCGGGCCTCGGCTTCGCGGTCGCGCGGGACAAGCGACCCGCAGCACGAGCGCTCGCCCGCGCAGCGGCTGCGCACGCTGCTGTCGGCGGCGAGGAGTACCTGACGGTCTACGGCGGCGAGGCGGTGCACCGCGAACGGCTCGGTGATCGGCCGGGTACGCAGCGCCGCGTACGGCTTCACGGTGCGGCGCAACGTGGCGCTGGCGAAGCTGCCGGCCGAGCTGGCCGAGGGAGACCGAGGTACAGGTCGACGTGCTTGGCGAGCTCGTGCCTGCCGTCGTCGCCGCCGATGTCCTCTACGACCCGGGCAACGCGCGCCTCAGGATTGACGCTACCGCGTGCCGCGGAAGACGAGGTCGCGCGCGAGCAGCCGCGCGTGCAGGGGCCGGTAGCGGCCGCCGACGAAGTCGAGCCGAACGTCGTCGAACGACGACAAGAGCTCGCCGCATCGCAGGCGGCGAGTACATGTGCAGGTGAGTCGGATCGGGGTCGGGCGGCCGCCCGCGCAGGAAGCCGAGGCGGTCCTGGAGGCGGTAGGCATTCGGGACCGACCCGGCGAACGTCCCGCCGGGCGCAGAACGCGCCTGACCTCGGCGACGACCTCCGCCGGCACCCGCACGTGCTCGAGCAGCTCGCCGGCGACGACGGCGTCGAACGATGCGTCCTCGAACGGAAGCGGCGCTTCGATGTCGCCCCACACCGGCTCGATCCCGCGCTGCGGCGGCAATCGCGAGCGCGTCAGGGTCGACGTCGATCCCGACGACCCGGTTGCCGGGGAGGAAGCTCGACGCTCACAGCTCCGGTGCGGCAGCCGAGGTCGAGCACCTCACGGCCGGGGCCGCCGACCGCCGCGACGAGCAGCGGCACTCGCTCCGGGACGAAGACGAATTCGCCGCCGTTGCGGCGAAGCTGATGGTGCGCGGAGTAGGCGGCCGCGAGGCGGTGGCCGAGCCGCGTTGGGGCGTCCGACGTCATCCGAAAGTCCCCGGTGCTTGCAGCCGCGATCAGAACAAGTTCGGATCAGAAGACGTTCGGCACCCAGTCCGGCTCGGCGACCGGCTCGAGCTCGAGGTTGACGACGAGCTCCTCCGGCCCGCTCCGCACGAGCACGCAGTGCAGCTCCTCGTCGTCGGAGGCGTTCAGCTCCTGGTGCGGCACCCAGGCCGGAACATGGAGAAAGTCTCCAGGGCCGGCCTTCGTGATCCACTCGAGGCGGTCGCCCCAGCGCATCAGCGCGTGGCCGTGGACGACGTAGATGACGCTCTCGCAGCTCGCCGTGGTGGTGCGGCCCTGTCTTCGCGCCGGGCTCGATGCGGTTCGTCCCGGCCCACAGCTTCGTCGACCCGGTCCGACGTGCCGCTGATCGCGACCTCGCGGTTCATGCCGAGCGTGATCCGGCGTGTCGCCGCTCTTCTCGCCGCCGCGGACGACGCGGATCCCCTGGGTTCGCCAGTCCATCGGTGCTCAGGATAGTTCGACGGGCTCCCCCGGTCGCGTCCGATAACCCCCATGTCGGCGCGCGGCCGGCCAGCACACGAACGCCAGCATCGGCAGCGCGTAGATCAGCCAGCCGGCGGCCTCGCCGACGGTCGGCTGCGGCTGCAGGCCGAGCACGCCGGTCAGGAGCGAGCTGGAGATCGAGCCGGGCCGGACGAGCCACGACAGGTCGACCGACGAGGCCTGGAGGCTGTTCAGCCAGCCCGCCTCGTGGGCTGTGTGGAACGCCGACATCACGAGGCCCGGCGGCGACGAGGACGAGTGCGGCGGACGGTGATCCGGAAAAAGCGGTTCAGGTTCAGATGGACGCCGCCGCCGTAGATCCCCCAGCCGACGCCGATCGCGCAGACGATGCCGAGCAGCGCTCCCGCCGACGCCGAGACCGCGTCGCCCGAGGCCTGGAAGGCGGCCAGGAGAAACACCGCGGTCTCGATCCCTTCGCGGACGACCGCGAAGAACGCCATCCCGATCAGCGCCCAGCTTGAACCGCGGGCAAGCGCGCCTGCCGCGCTTGCCCGCAGATCGCCGGCGAGCTCGCGCGCGTGGCGGCGCATCCAGACGATCATGAACGTCACCATCGCCACCGCGACCGCCGCAACGATCGTCTCCAGACCTTCCTGCTGAGCCTGCGGTAGCTCGCGGTCGAGAACCTGCAAGCCGACCGCGACGCCGGCGCAGAGCAAGACGGCGACGACGACCCCGGCCCACATCAGCCGCAGCGCATCGCCGCGGCCCTGCTGGCGCAGGAAGGCGGCGACGATCCCGACGATCAGGGACGCCTCGACGCCCTCGCGCAGGCCGATCACAAAGGTTGGCAGCACTTTGTAAGGGTAGCCTTACAACCTGCGCAAGGCAATCCCCCTTGTCAAGTAAGGGTTACCGAGTATCCTGAGAGACGGATGGTGACGATCGCCGAGGACCGGGTTTCGATCACGGCGCGAGGCTTCAGCCCCGCCGAGTTGCGGCGCTACGCGACCCGCGAGTGCGAGAAGGCGCTCGGCCGGGACTGCTGGTGCTTCACGCAGGCCGAGGTCAGGCCGTGCATGGTCAGCCTCGGCGGCCGAGCACGCCTCTTCGAAGGCCACTTCGTCGCGACACCGTCTGCCTGAGCTTCCCCGCTCGTTCTAGCCGCGGCGAGGTTTGTCGACGGGTTCGCGCCGGCGCGAACCTGCCTGCCTCGCTGTCAATAGTCATCCGATGACGGTCGCTCAGCTTCGCTGCAGAACTTTAGGCACCGTCCGAGCATCCCTCTAATCTCTTGGTATCCCGGCGCCGGGACTGTTCAGTCATCAGACGAAAGGACAGTCCCGTGAAGGCGAGATTGCTTACACCTACGGTCGTCCTGGTGGCGATTTTCATCGCCGCCTTGTTTGCCGACGGCACGCCCTGGCCGAACTAGAACTGCTAGGCAGTCGTTGCGACGAGGGGCTGTCCCTCGTCGCAACGACTCGATCTTTGTAATCCCGTCTAGACTCTTAGGAATGGCACGTCGCCCATCGCGGCATGTTGACAGCGCTGCCGCGGCGGGTATCCGTATCCGGGAAGCTCGCCGTGCGGCCGGATTGAGTCAACGCCAGTTGGCATTCGACGGCTGCACGGCGGCGTATGTCTCTCGGATCGAGGCCGGGGCACGAACGCCGTCGTTCCAGATCCTCAGAGTCGTTCGCCGAGAAGCTCGGCGTCACCGCCGACTATCTGGCGACCGGCGACACGACCGACGGCAATGAGGTCGTTGCCGACCACTTCCTGGAAGCAGAGCTCGCGGTCCGGGCCGGCGATGTCGCCACGGCGCGACGGATCTACGGCGAGGCGCAGAGCGGCGGCTCTCCGCGAGGGGCAGCGCGGGCGAGTTTTGGGCTCGGTCGCATCGAGGTGGAGGCCGGCAACCAGCAGGCTGCCGTCGACCATCTCGAACTAGCGCTCGCGTCCAGGCTGCTGCCGCGTGACGAGGCGACCGCCGCGACCGAGATGCTCGGCCGCGCGTACGCGATGCTCACGCGGCACGAAGAGGCGATCGGCGTTTTCAGCGCCGCCCTCGCCGAGGCCGAGGCGATCAACGATCTCCCGGCCGTCATGCGGTTCACCGTCCTGCTCGCGAACACGCTGATCGATCGTGGCAGCTTCGGCGGCGCCGAAGAAGTCCTGGCCTCGATTCTCGAGCAGGCCCGGGCCTCGAGTGACCCGGTCGCGCTTTCGAACCTCTACTGGTCCCAGTCACGCCTGCACTCGTCGCAGGGCAGACCGGATCTCGCCGCGCATTACGCGCGCATGGCTCACGCGACGCTCGCTGCGACCGAACACACGGTGTTCGCCGCACGCGCGCTCTTGTTGCTGGCTCACATCGAAAACGACCGCGGCAACGCGCAAGTGGCCCTCGAGCTGGTCTCCGACGGCATCGATCCCGTCGCAGCCTCGGGCAACCGAATCGACCGGGGAATGCTCCTGCTCGAAAAGGCGCGCGCACTCGCCGCGCTGGGCGAAGCGGAGGAAGCGGCCGGCATCGCGCTCGGTGTCATCCCAAGCTTCGACGGCGCCCATCCGACCAGCGCCGGACGGGGCTATGCGATCGCCGCCGGCATCATCCGCGGGCTCGGCGATCGTGAAAAGGCCTTCGAGATCTACGAGTTGGCCGCAGAGACATTGCCGCTCAACGACCGGCATCTCGTGACCGTCTACAAAGAGCTGGCGAGCCTCTGCGAGGAGGTCGGACGCACCGGCGACGGCATGCGCTTTCTGAAGCTGGCCCTCGAAGTGCAAGAGACACCGACACTTCGCGCGCACGTGACGTAGTCAACTCACGGGAGCGACGGGTCGACGATCACCTTGCCGCTGTAGAGGTTGTCGGGGCCGAGAGCGTCGGCGAGGTCTTTCAGTGGGATGCGGTCGCTGATGAGTTCGTGGAGCTTGAGCTTTCCGGCGGCAACGACCGTGAGTGCCGCCTGGTGGGTAAATGGGTTGTTGAGTGATCCGCGAACAGTCAACTCGTTCTCGTTCACGAGGTAGGGGGAGATCTCGAGTCGTTCAGCTTCCGGATAGACGCCGAACCAGACGACACGGCCGCCGCGGCGCACCAACTGCAGGGCGAGTTCTGCACCGGCGATCCGGCCGGAAGCTTCGATCGCGACGTCTGCTCCGAGCCCGCCGGACCACTCGAGGATCGGCCTCGCGCGCGTCCGTCGGATGGCAGACCAGCTCGGCCCCGAGACTGGTGGCTCGTGCCCACCTGATCGGATCGGGCTCGACGACCGCGGCCCGCGCGGCCCCCGCCTGGAGCGCCAGTTGGAGCAGGATCGACCCGATCGGCCCTGCCCCGAGGATGACAGCGCTGTCGCCGCTGTTCAGCCCTGCTTGCTGAATGCCGCGGAGGCAGCAAGCGACGGGCTCGACGAGCGCGCCTTCGTCCAGTGGGACGTTGTCGGGCAGCCGGTAGGCGTAACGCGCGGGTACGTGCGAGTAGCGAGCGAATCCACCGTCGCGCGAGATCCCGAGCGGCCGCAGGTCGGTGCAGAGGTGACTGGCGCCGCGTCGGCAGTAGGCGCAGAGGCCGCAGGTGATGTTCGGGTCGACGCAGACGCGGTCGCCGACAGCGAACGTGCTGACGTCTGCGCCGATCTCGATCACGGTTCCGGAGTATTCGTGGCCGAGCACGACCGGCGGGTCGACGAAGTATTCGCCGCGGAAGATCGAGCGGTCGGTCCCGCAAATCCCGCAGGCTGCGACTTCGAGCACTACCTCACTCTCTGCAGGGGCGGCATCGTCGCTCGTCACGAGCCGGACGGCTCCCGGGCTCTCGAAGATTGCGCGGGCGTTCATTTGCTCACCGTCCCGTGTGGATTGAACGCTTCGTCGAGCATCGTCTCGATGGCGTCTTGGGCGTGGAAGCCGAGCACGCGCGCTGCCTTGCTCGTGTCGATTGCATACGGCCGGAACGACGCCAGCGTCAGGTCGACGGTTGGCCGACCGAGGATTTCGGCGACGCGTGGCGCGACTTCCGTGTAGCGGAACGCTCGCGGACCGCAGACGTTGAGAGCCTGGCAGCCGTTGCTCTCGGCTTCGAGCGCGAGGAGCGTCGCCCGTGCGGCGTCGCGGGCGTCGATCACGTGCTCGGAGAATGGTTCGCCATTCTCGGCGAAGATGACCGGAACGGCCGTCGATCCGGCGAGAGCGGCCTGCTGCTCCGGGCTCATGAACTCTTCCCAGGTTTGCGTGGTGAAGAGGTCGAGGATCTCGCCGGCGCCGAAGACCCAGCAGTACCGGAGGATCTGGGCTGTGAGGCCGTAGAGGTCGGCGTACCGTCCGATCATCTCCTCGCCGAGTACCTTCGTCACGCCGTAGAAGTTGGTCGGGCTCGGCGGAAGATCCTCGCTGATCGGCGCCGTGTAGGCTCGCCTGCTGAGGCCAGTGCCGTAGGTTGCATCGCTGGAGGCGAAGACCAGATGCGGCGGATTCTCGGCCGTCCTGATTGCCTCGAGGATGTTGAAGGTTCCTCGAACGTTGCATTCGAAGAGCGCGTTGTTCTCGTGCGGCGGCATCAGCGCCGCCAGGTGGCAAACGGCGTCGACTCCGCGGACTGCCTCGCGCACCAACCCGGCGTCTTCGACTGAGCCCCGATACACCTCGACGTCACCGATGGCCGTCGGGAGCGGTGCGGTCCCGCGCTGCAGGACTCGCACGTTCCAGCCGCGCGACCGTCCTTCTGCCGCGACCAGGGCACCGATGCGACCGGTCGCACCCGTGATCAGAACGTTCATCTGCGCCCCTTCCGGCCGGCCAGGCCGGTTCGACTGGTTGGGCGGAATCTCGTGGGGGGCCGGCCGGCGTCGAGCCGGCCCCCCACGAAGATCGCTGTTGTGCCGTTTCTTCTCTTCATGCCGGTTCAGCCGCTTACTTCTGGTGGTAGACGTACTTGGCGATGTTCGGCTGGTGGATGTTCGCCTTGGTCGCGATGACGTAGGTCGGGTTCGTATTTGCGGGTGGCTTCGTGCCCTTGGTGACGTACGCGAAGGCGTACTTGACGGCGTCGACACCCATGTCGTATGCCTTCTGGACGATCAGGGCCTGGATCAGGCCGCGATTGAGCGCCGTGACCTCGTCGGGCTCGGCGTCGAAGGCGACGATCTTGACCTTCCCGGTCTTCCCGGCGTTCTGGACAGCGACCGCAGCGCCCTGGCCGTAGGCGTATCCGACGCGAAGATGCCGTCGAGCTTCGGGTAGCGGGTGAGCAAGGCACTCACGATCGACGTCGCCGTGTTCGGATCGTCGGCACCGAACTGCGCGCCGACATTCGTGATGCCGCCGGCCTGTCTTCAGGGCCTGCTCGTAGCCACGCCAGCGCTCATCCGTCGTGAAGACGCCCCGCTGCTCGCCCACGTAGGCGAACGTCTTCGCCCCGGCCTTGATCAGGTAGCTCGCGGCGAGTTGGCCGCCGAGCCGGTTGTTCGAGGTGATGTTTCCGAGCCGGACGCTCTTGTTGCTGACGTCGGTGTCGACCGTGAGGACCGGGATCTTCGCCGCGCCGTACTGCTTGAGACGGCTCGATGAGAGCAGTGACGTCGGTCGGCGCGACGATCAGGAAGTCAGGCTTCGCAGGCGAGCAGGGTGTCGAGGATCGTGATCTGCGGGGCGGCCTCGAACGTGGCCGGCCCCTGCCAGGTCACCTTGACGCCGAGCTTCTTCGCCTCGGCCTGTGCTCCCAGGTTCATCGTGACGTAGAACGGGTCGTGGTTGTCGCCGGTTACGAGTGCGAACTGGAGTGTCTTGACCGTCTTCGACGGCGCTGCGGAGCCCCGCATCGCGATTGCCCCGATCGACGCCAACGCGGCCGTGAAGACGACGGCGAAGACGATGGCTTTCCGTGGCATCTCTCCTCCTTGCTTGTTTGTGGAGATGACGAGCCGGCCGACTCAGACGAGGCGAGCTCGCCGCCTCCGCTCCTGGTCGACGTAGACGGCGAGAACGAGCACGGCACCGACCGCGACGTTCTGCCAGAACGGTTGAACCCCCATCAGGATGAAGCCGTTGCGCAGAACGGCCGGGATCAAGGCACCGATGACCGTTCCCCCCATCCGGCCTTTGCCGCCGAACAGGCTCGTGCCCCCCACGACGACGGCGGTGATCGCCGCGAGGTTGTCCTGCGTGTGAGCCGCGATCGAGGCTGTCGCAAGCGGCTGACATCCATGACGCCGACGACCCCGCAGAGCAGCCCCATCAGCGTGTAGAGGGCGAGCGTGTGTCGCCGCACATTGATCCCGGCCCGTGCCGTCGCCTCGACGCTCGCGCCGATCGCGAAGGTCCGCAGGCCGAAGCGGGTCTGGCTGAGGACGACCCACAGGACGGCGATGACCGCTCCGGCGAGCACGACGAGCCACGGGATCCCAAGCAGCGCCTTGCCGGAGCCGAGCGTCGTCTGCAGCGAGTACGGCACACCCCGAGACGTTGACGCCGCCGGTCACGACCTGGGCAAGGCCGAGCGCCATCCCCAGAGACCCCAGCGTCACGACAAAGGCGGGGATGTTCCGGTAGCCGATCAGATACCCGTTGAACGCTCCCCAGCCGGTTCCGGCGAGAAGTGCGACGCCGACGCCGCACGCGATGGCCAGCCCAAGGTGCTTGCCGGGACCGCCGAGAGCGCCCGAGGTGCCGGCGATGTGGCTCATGATCTCCGCGAACGCCACCGACGAGAACACGACGAGGGACCCGATCGAGAGGTCGATCCCGGCCGCGACGATCACGAACGTGGTGCCGGCCGCGAGCACGGCGATCTCCGAGGTGTCGAGCGCGATGTTCAGGAAGTTTCCGGTGCTCAGGAAGGTGCCGCTCGGGGTCAGCAGAGTGAAGCCGAGGACGACGGCGCCGAGGATCACGATGAGGAAGGTGCTCTCGCGCTCGATCAGCCCTGCCAGAAGCCGGAGCGGCATCCCGCGACGGGGGACGACGATCGCGGGTGTCACGAGGCCTCCTCTGTCGCGCCGTGGCCGATCTCCGCCGGAGCCTTCCTTGTACTCGTCAAGGCCGGTCATCGCGCGCAGAAGCGTGTCCGTGTCGACCGCGCCGATCGGCGCACTCAGGACGGCACGGCCGCGACGCATCACGGTCACCCGATCGGCGACGTCGAAGACGTGGGCCAGTGTGTGGGAGATGAAGATGACGCCGAGATTCGAGTCGCGCCGGACCCGGTTCATCAGCTCGAGCACGTTCGCTGCCTGCTGTGGCGCAAGTGCGGCGGCGGGCTCGTCCATGATCAGCACGCGTCGGCCCCAGATGGCGGCGCGGGCGACGGCAACGGCTTGCCGCTGGCCACCCGAGAGCGATCCGACGGCGCTCTTCAAGGCAGGGATCGTCGTGCCGAGCCGCTGCAACTCGGCTTCCACACTCTCGCGCATCGCCGTGCGATCGATGAACCGGAGACGCCCCCGGAGGCCGCCGCGTAGGATCTCACGGCCGAGAAACACGTTCGAGGCCGCGTCGAGCGTCCCGGCGAGAGCGAGATCCTGGTAGACGGTCTCGATCCCCGCCGACTGGGCGTCGTGAGGGCTCGCAAAGCGCGCCTCCACACCGTCGATCGCGAGCGTCCCGCCATCCGGCTGGTGAACTCCGGAGAACACCTTGATCAACGTCGACTTGCCCGCACCGTTGTCGCCGACCAGCGCGTGGATCTCTCCCCGTCGTAGCTCGAAGTCCGCCAGGTCGAGTGCGCGAACGGCGCCAAAGCTCTTGACGAGTGCTCGTGCCTCGAGCAGTGGGGGCTGCGACGCCGTCATCCCACGCTCTGAGCCCGAACGCCCGACTGTGGAAACGCCCCAAGCGTCGTGCACGCAGCCGCGCCCGCGACCGCACCCGCCTGCAGACAGTCGACGACGGCCGAGCCGACGAGCCAGCGCTCGAGATACGCGGCGATGAAAGCGTCGCCCGCACCGCACGTGTCGACGACAGACTCGATCTCGACCGCCTCCGCCCGTACCGAACCGTCGGCGGTCAACGCGACGCTGCCTTTGTCACCGAGCGTCACGACCGCCGCGCCGGCGCCGCGCTGCACTGCCTCGGCGGCCAGGGCGAGCCCCTGCCGGGCATCCGCCGACTCGCCGGCGGACCGAAACGCAAGCTCGAGCCCGTCCAGGTCGGGGGGCAGATCCAGGGTCGAGAAGTCGCAGGAGAGGCGGAGCCCAGCGCCGCGCGCAGCCGTCCGAAGCCGGTCGAAGAGATGAGGGAGCATGCTCGTGTGCACGTGGCGCGCGGATGACACGGCCGCCCAGGCCGCGGAGTTCGGCTCGTACGAGTCGAAGATCTCGTAGATCTCGCTCACGAAGCGCCGCTCGCCGTGCGGGAGGAGCAGGATCTCCGTCACCGCCGTCGCCACCTGGGGCAGAACGACGACGTGCGTCGTATCCACCTCCTGCGCGGCAAGCTCGGCGAGCACACGCGCGCCGGCGGCATCGTCTCCGACAGGCCCAACGTACGCGGCAGCGACACCACGCCGGCGGAGACCGACCGCGACGTTCACGCAGCTTCCCCGACCAGATCGACGCCGACCGGCTCGAGATAGCGATCGACGGTGTTGTCACCGAAGCAGACGGAACCGCTCACGGCCAGCGATGCCCTCCTTCGGCGAGCACCTGCCGGCCCATGAAGACGCGATCGTCGAGGTCGGTGATCCCGCGCAGCGCCGCCGACCAGACCGTAAACCACTGCGTGACGAGGTTCAGGACCAGCGGTGTCAACATCGGGTGCACCTCGGGGTAGTCCCGCGCGTCCATCGTCAGCGTCCGCGCCCCGTGCTCGTTGAGGAAGGCAAGCGTCCGCCCCACCATCGCCCGCGACGGATCGGTGCCGAGCAAGACGAGCGCGTCGACCTGGCTCCGTTCCAGGCCTTCGGCCGGACCGTGGCGGAACTCCGATGCGTCGCACCACGTGCCGCCGATGCGGATGTTCTCCATGACAACCGTCAGTGCGACCTTGTACGCCAGCGGCGCCAGCGGACCCGCCGAGTACGTAGAGATGCCGGCTCGAGAGGAATGAACGGGCACGCGCCTCGGCCCGACCCTCTTCGATCTCGTAGGCCGGCGCCAGCCGCAGCCGGAACCTCGGCCAGCGCAGCGACGAGCGCGGCGAGACCAGCTCCGCCGGGGCGTCCCTCGCTCAGCCCGGCAGCAAGCTGCAAAACCGCCGCAACCGGCGCCTCGAAGATCGCCGCCGACTCGTACGCGATCGTCTCGTCGGCTTCGTTCTCGAGCGCAGAGCCGCCGCCGCGGACGATCGCGATCGTCCGCGCGCCGCGCTCTTTGGCGAAACGAAGCGCAGCGACCGTGTCCTCCGTCTCGCCCGAGTACGAAGCGAACACGGCGGTGGCACCGGGCCGAAGCCGCGCCGACGCACGCCAGATCAGGTCGTAGCCATGGACCGCCTCGCAGGGGGTCTCGAGGTGGCTCTCGATCGCCCATTGAGCGGTCTGGAGGGTCGCCAGCGAGCCCCCGCAACCGACGAGGAACAGATGCTCCGTCCCCGCGACTGAGCGGCCGATCTCAACACAGCGATCGGCGTCCGATCGAAGAAACCGCTCGAGATCATCTCCGAGGCGGGCGCCGGAGAAGTACTCACTCTCCTTCGCACGCTCGACGATCGGCTCTAAATCGATCAACGTTTCCTCCTCCTCGTCGGTCTGGAATCAGGGGGTCCCTCGGAGCGCTGCCGCACGACGTGAAACGCGAAGATGTCCCCGCGATGGAAGTCGGTGGCGTGCAGAACGACACGCCCGTCGTCTGTGACACACGTTTCCGTGATGCACAGCCACGGCTCGTCGGACAGCCCGGAGAGCACGGTCTGCACCGCTGCGGGCAGCTTCGTCGCTGCGATCGAGGCCGCGGAAGAGACAACCCTCGCCCCGGTCTTCGCAAGCAGTTCGATCACCGATCCCTGCCATTCAGGGCCGTCGAGCGAGGCAGGGACGTACCGCGAGTCAAGGACGTTGACCGAGTAGATCAGCACCTCGTCCTCGTGCATCCGCAGCCGCTCGAGAACCACGACTCGGTCACGAACCCCGATCCCGAACAACGACGACCACTTCCTGGCCGCGAGCTCGAACCGGACGTCGAGAACCCGGTTGCGGACCTGGTAGCCGAGCCCGCCCAACATCTCGGTCACACTCTCGAACTCGGTCACGGGCCGTTCGGCCCGGAAGCGCGCGAGCGCCGAGACGTAGCGACCTCGACCGCGAACCACGTCGACCAGCCCATCGCGCTCCAGCAGGCGAAGCGCCTCACGGATCGTCGACCGCCCGACCGCGAGCCGCTCCGCCAACTCGTGCTCGCCGGGGAGCTGAGACCCGGAAGGAAGCTCCTCGACACGAATCGCCTCGACGAGTTGATCACGCACCTGCACCGCGAGCGAACGCCGGTCGCGAGATACCTGAAGTAAGGTGTCTGACATCTGACTTGCGACCCTCGCACTTCAACAACTGCTTGTCAAGGATCGAGCCGGCTATCCCCGGGACAGTCGGGGATCGCATGATCGGCGCGGCGCTACTCGCGATCTCGCCTCGGAGATGACGGCGAGCTACGAGCGTGCCAGCGCCTCGTAGCCCGGCGTCAACCCCACTCAGGGACTCGTCATGCTGCCGCCCTCGTAGCGACAGTCGGCAGATCGCCGTCGGGAGAGCTCATCGTCGGCTTCGTCGCCGTGGCGCGGCCGCCCAACGCGGCTACGGCGAGCGCCGCGATCACGAGCAGCGCGAGCGTCTTCGGCAGCCCGTCCCGATCGGCGAGAAGACCGATCAGCGGCGGACCGACGATGAAGCCCGTGTAGCCGATCGTGAAGGTGGCGGCCAGTGAAGGACCGGGCGGATCGAGCCGCCCCGCCGCGCTGAAGAGCAGCGGCACGGCGTTCGCGATGCCGAGACCGCAGACGGCGAAGCCGATCACGGCGGGCACCGTCTCGCCGATCAGCAGCACGCCGCCGAGCGCGACCGCCACCAGCGCCATGCCGCCGCGCATCAGCGTCGCGGCGCCGAGCCGCTCATTGAGCAGATCGCCGCCGAGGCGCGCGACGGCCATCCCGAGGGAGAAGCCGGTGAACGCCGTCGCCGCCGCCGCGGCGCTCGCGCCGGCGTCGTGACGGAGGTAGATCCCGCTCCAGTCGCCGATCGCGCCCTCGGTCATCATCGCCAGGAAGCACAGTCCGCCGATCAGGAGCACGGCGCGCGAGGGCAGCGCGAACCCGCTCCTCGCCTCGGAATGGGCCGATACGCTCCCCAGCCGCCTCGTGATCCAGAGCGCGGCCACCCAGAGCGCAACCCCGACGAGCAGGCTCTCCAGTCGCGGGTCGACTCCCGCCGCGGCGGTGATCGCGACCAGACCCGCCGAGAGGAACCCGCCCACGCTCCAGCCGCCGTGCAGCGACGACATGATCGGCCGGCCCAGCTCGCGTTCGACGGCGACGCCGTGCGCGTTCATCGAGACGTCCATCGCCCCGCCGCTCGCCCCGAAGACGAACAGGATCGCGGCGAGCATGATCGGGCTCGTCGCCAGCAGCGGCAGCGGCAGCATCAGGCAGAAGATCAGCGTGGCGGCGCGCGTCACCGAGGCGCTCGAGCGGCCGTCGAGGATGTGGCCGGTCAGCGGCATCGAGACGAGCGCGCCCGCGGCCATGCACAGCAGGCACAACCCGAGCGTCGCCTTCGAGATCCCGAGGTGGTCCTGCAGCCACGGGATGTGCGCGACCCAGGTTCCGATCATCGCGCCGTTGATCGCGAAGACCGTGAACGTCGCCAGGCGCGGCGTCATACGGCCACCACGTCGATGCCGGCGCTCGTGTACGGGCGTGTCAGCTCGCCGCCACCGTCGGTGACCAGGTGGTCGATGTCCGCGAGTTGCGCGACGACCCATGGGCTCGCGGTGCGGAGCTTGTCCGCCGTCGCGAGCGCGATCACCTCACCGGCGGAGGCCACCATGGCGCGCTTCACGTGCGCCTCTTCGTCGTCGGGCGTCGTGACGCCGACGTCGGGATGCAGCGAGCAGATGCCGAGCACGCAGATGTCCGCCCGCACCGTGTGGAACGCCTCGACGGCGGCCGCCCCGACCGCGACCTGCGCGTCCTTCAGCAGCCGGCCGCCGACGAGCATGACCTCGGCCTTCGGGTGGTTCGCCAGCGCCGACGCAACCGGCGGCGAGTTGGTGACGACGGTGCCGTCGTAGAGCAGGGGGAGACGGCGGGCGAGCTCCAGCGTCGTCGTGCCGCCGTCGAGGACGATCACGCGTGCGCCGACGAGCAGCGGCAGGGCCGCCTCGGCGAGTGCAGCCTTCTCCTCGTGTGAGACCTCGAGCCGGTGCGTGAACGAACCGGTCGGCGGCGCGGAGGCCAGCGCGCCGCCGTGAACGCGATGCAGCAGGCCCTGCTCGGCGAGGTCGCGCAGGTCGCGGCGGACGGTGTCCTCGGACACGCCGAGGCTGGTCACCAGCTCCGAGGCGACGACCCTGCCGTCGCGCTCGACCCGCGCGAGGATCGCCTGTCTGCGTTCAGCCGTCAGCATCTGCGTGTTATAGCACGAACATGCAGGTTTTTGCGGGTTACCCGCCACGGAAACGGAGCCACGATGGCTCGTCGTCGGAAACGCAGCCGAGCTGATCCCAATGTCTCGACCACCTTTCTACAACCGTTCGATTTCTCTCTGGGACCGCGGACCGCCAAGTCGCGGTCTTCACGCGGCACGAGGCCGACGACCGGCCGGAACGCGTCGGTTTGCACCGGGACCCACCTGGCCGGTCTCCTCTTCGCGCCCGCTTTGGAGATTCGCCGGCGGCCAGCGAGCTCGTCCACGTCGGCCCAGGTGATCGCCTCGAGCCGCATTATCAAGCCGGACCGAGGTCGTCGAGGCCGGCGACGGTGGTGTGACGCGCTACCGGGTGCGTGGACACGTCCCGTTTGGACATCTTTCGCCCGCTGACATTCGCGCCTACAATGAGCCATATGCAATCCCCGATGATCATGTTCGACCATGTCCGCAAGGTCTTTGTGGCGATCCCAACCGGCCCTGTGGCCGACAAGAGACTTGCTGAGCTGATCGCCGCCGAAAGCAAGCAGGTCGCCACCAGCGGCATACCTGCGGCGCGCTAACACGACTTCCCGGCTCTTCGCGCCGTCGTGAATATCGACTGGGTAATCCCCTGTCGCTTCGCCGAGGTCCACGACAATCTCGGCACCATCATCGGAGCTGGTATCGACACGTACTGGTTGCCCGAGTTACCTGCACGAGTGCAGGTGGGGCTCGTCGTCAGGCTCCTGGCGATGGTTGAGGAATTGGACCCATCAGTGCCTCGGACGATCACGAATCGGATTTTCGATCCAGACGGCGAGCTCATCGACGAAGGAAGCCTCCAGCTCGCTATCGGCGGCCAATCAGCACGACCCGAATGGCTCGCTGGCATAACGCTTCCTTTCACGGCCATCTTTGAGGCCTCCAGCGAAGGCACGCACACGATCGAGACCACGATCGATGACGCCACCAAGTCTCTGCCAATCCATATTGTCCACGGCCTTCCTCCTGTTGCCGTGCCTCCCGCAAGCGCCGAATAACCGGCCGGACCTTGCATTTCCCAGATCATCACCGTCAACGGTGAGGCGCTCGGGCCCATGGAGCTCGAACGCCCGGGCTGGCCGCCCGGCAGCGTGATCTACCCTGGCCGCGACAAACCGACAACCTGCGCGTCGTCAACGTGATGCCGGCTGACGACGTCGAGCGGCAGTTCACGGTGCTCGTCGTCGAAGAGCTCTAATGGCGAGTGATCCCGTCGAGACCGTGCTGCAGGATCTTCGCCAGTTTCTGAAGGGTCTTACACCGGGGTATGCACGGGACGTGCAAACCTGGCATGGGCGGCACGCCTGACACAAGGAATAGAGCCAAATCCTTGTAGCCAAAGGCGCTCGTAAGGCCCATACGGGATTCGAACCCGTGCCGCCGCCGTGAGAGGGCGGTGTCCTAGGCCACTAGACGAATGGGCCGCGTGGCGCCCGCATCCTAGCGGAGCTACCGCGTGATCTCGGCGAGCAGGGGCGCGGTGTCGAGCGGGTCGAAACCGATGCTCGCCGCGATCTCTTCGCTCGACGGCTTCGTGCCCTGGCGGAAGAGCTCGCGCAGCAGCTCGCCGGTCTCGGCCCGCCGCCACCAGTCCTCACCGATCGTGTCGATCAGATGCCGTCGAAGCTGCGCGGAGCGGATCCACGCTCGCAGATAGTCGGCCGAGTAGAAGCCGGCATCCATGTCGGAGATGTAGCCGTCGCTGCGGTAGCGGATTCCGGTCGCGGCGGTGAGGAACTCCTCGTAGCCCGCCGGCGTCCCGCCGTCGTCTGCGAACCGAGACCAGAAGCCGAGCTCGTAGCGAAGCTTCGCCTCGTAGCGGCGATAGAGCAGCGCCTCGAGGAAGATGGTCGCCTCGGCATTCTCGGCCGCCTGCTCGTCGGAGAGACCGAAGTGACGCGCGTGCCACCCGGGCTCACGCGAAATCGCCTCGACGATGTACGAATAGATCTCGGTGAGCGCATGGTCGCGCGAGATCCGGCGGAAGGTGTACGGCAGCGACGCATCGACGCCCCCGTAATGGAGCGCGTGGCCGGCCTCGTGCAGGAACGCCTGATAGTCGTGCAACCCGCCTTGGGCGCGCGTGATCAGGTGGACGATCGTCGGCGGGTCACTCGCGATCACGCAGGCCCGCGGCGATTTCTGCGGCCGGTCGTCGAGGTCGAGCTTGATGTTCGACGAAGCCGCAAGGTCGAAGCCGAGCTCGGTCAGGGTCGCGAGTGCAGACCTCGGTGGCGCGATCCTTCGAGTAGGTCGACTCGAGCGGCGAGAGCCGGCGCATGTACGCCGTGTGGAAGCTCGACGGAACCTCCTCGCGATCCGGGCCGAGCAGCTTCTCGAACCAGCGCTCGCGAAGCCCCGTGAACGAAACCGTCGCATCGTCGCTCGCAGCCTTGAGCGCGGCGGACAACTCGTGAAGCGAGATGCCCTTCTCCTCCTCGTTGCGCTCGATCGCATCGCTGATCCCGGACAGCTCCGCGGAAAGCTCTTCGGCTGCAGCGATCAGCTCGAGCCGGTCGGGGTTGAAGCGGGCGCTGGCGTCCGACTGCAGCTCGCCGAGCTCCTCTCGGTCGCGGTAGGCCGGCAACACGGCGAGTTGCGCCTGCGCGTTGCGGAGCGGCATTTCCTCGCCGCGGAAGGTGACGCGCTCGGCGAGCTGCCGGTTCTCGAGCTCGTCCTCTCGTCCGACGAGGGCGGCCGAGACGAGCCCACCCTCGCAGGTCTTGCGCAGGCGGTAGAGCAGCTCGCGCTGCTCACCCGAGGCCTCGCCCTCAGCCTCGCGCAGCGCCTCGAGCTGCTCGCGGCTGAAGAGATCGGAGTAGCGACGAACGATGTCGGCCTGCTCCGAGGTCTCCTTCTCGCCCACGCGCACGGCGCGGCCTTCCTCGGAGCGCTCGAAGAGGTACTGCGCGAGACGGTCCTCGAACTCGGTTGGACTGCGGACGGTGGTGGTGGCCAATGCGCGCTGAACCCTACCGAAGGCTCAGCCGCCTGGCCGCAGCGACGAGGTCGCTCGGCGCGAACGGTTTGCCGAGAACGTCGTCGGCTCGGTCCCGGTACTGCTCGAGGTCGACCGAGCCGGTGACGACCACGACCGGGATGCCGGACGTGCGCAGTTCCTCGAGCAGCTCGTCGCTCGCGACGCCGTCGAGATGCACGTCGAGCAGCACGACGTCCGGGCGCCCTTCGTCGATCGCGGCGCGCGCCGCATCGATTGTCCCGGCCTCGCGCACGTTGAACTGCTCGAGCTCCAGGTTCACTCGACAAAGCAGCCGAAGACTCGGATCATCCTCGACGACAAGCACCGACGGCCACCCCTCTTCCAAGGCGGAGGATCGTATGCGATCTCTGGTTGGTTAGGATTCAACCGTGGCTCCGGTCGGGGGTGTTGGGGAGCGATACGCGACGCAGGTCGGTGCGCTCTGGAGTGGACTTGCACGGACGCTGTTCGAGCTCGAACAGCTCGCGGCAGACCCTGCGCAGCTGGAGGACGACGAGTCGCTCGAGCTGGTTCGCCGGCTGCAGTACCAGTTGCACTCTGCAAGCGAGCGGGCCTACGGCTTCGCGCCTCCCGCGGGAATCGAACCGGTTCACGTGGAGCTCGCGGCAGCCCTCGCAGGCGCGCGAGACGCAACAGCCGAGCTCGTCGACGCCGTCGAAGACGAGGGCGCTGATGCCGCGCTTCTCTTCCTGCACGAATGGCGCGGCGCGCTCTTCCGCGTGCGCCTCGCCCGCCTGCGCCTCACCGCGCCGAGAACACCGTCCGAGGAACACGAGCCTGAACCACCCCGGAGTCTTCGACGGCCGCTCATCGCTTTTGCGCTGACGCTGGCCGGTTCGATCGCGTTTGCCGGCGGTGCGGTCAGCGGCCCGTGGTCGCTGTGGGCGGCAGGCCTTCTGGCCGTCTGCGCCTCACTGCTTCTTTACAAATAGTACCCAGCCTCGTCACAGGGTCGTTTCACCTGTAGAGATGCCCCGCACCGGCCCGAATCTTCCGGGTGCGCAGGACTCCGGTCGGCACAAACTCGACCTCCCGCGTCCCACCCTGCGCTTCAGGCTTCGTGCCTGGAGGGAGTTCCAGCACGCGCTCGACCCGCTCGCGCCACCGAAGCCGCTGCCTATCCGGCCGCAGCAGCACTGAGCCGCGCCAGCGATTCGTCCTTGCCGAGCAGCTCGAGGCTCTCGAAGAGCCCGGGCGAGATCTTCGAGCCCGTGACCGCGAGCCGGATCGGCGCGAACGCCTGGCGCGGCTTCTGCCCGAGCTGCTCGGCGAGCGCTCTCAGCGCCTCCTCGATCCGCGATGCCTCCCACGGCTCGACCGGCTCGAAGCGCAGCGAGCGCGGCGCGGCAGACGTCGGGGTCGGCGCCGGCAGGTCGACGACCGGCTCGAACAGGAAGCGGGCGAAGTCCGGATACTGCGAGAGCTTCTCGATCTTCTCCTGCACGAGCGGCGCCGACGCGCGCACCGTCGCTTCGGCCCAGTCGATCCCTGCTCGCGCGAGGTAGGCGACGAGCGTCGTCGGCGTACTCATCGGCGTCGGCAGCGTCGCGCAGGTACATCGCCGTTCATCCAGTCGAGCTTCGCGTAGTCGAACGTCGCCGGGCTCGCGCCGACGCGCTCGAGCGAGAACCGCTCGATCAGCTCGTCGCGGTGACATGATCGTCGTCTCGCCGTCGGGCGCCCAGCCGAGCAGCGCGAGGAAGTTCATCAGCGCCGGCGGCGATGTAGCCGGCGTCGCGGAACTCGTCGACCGACGTGGCGCCGTGCCGCTTGGAGAGCTTCTTGCCGTCGTCGCCGAGCACGTCGGGCGCGTGCGCGTAGACCGGCGGTTCGGCGCCGAGCGCGCCGAGGATCTGCGATCTGCTTCGGCGTGTTCGAGATGTGGTCGTCGCCGCGGATCACGTGCGTGATCCCGTCGACCACGTCCTCGACGGGCGACGCGAAGTTGTAGGTCGGGCGACCGTCGGAGCGAACGAGCACGACATCCTCGAGCTCCTCGTTCGGGAACTCGATCCGGCCGCGGACCGCGTCGTCCCACGCCGGTCATGCCCTCGTCCGGCATCCGGAAGCGAATCGCGCCCTCGTCCTCGTACGCCTTGCCCTCGGCGACGAGCTGCTGTGCGAGCTCGCCGGCAGCGCGTCCATCGCGTCGAGCTGGAAGCGTGACGGCGCCGTCCCAGTCGATCCCGAGCCAGCGCAGCGACTCCTGGATCTGCTCGACCGCCTCGGCGACCTCGCGGCTCGTGTCGGTGTTCTCGATCCGCAGCAGGCACTCGCCGCCGTGCTGGCGCGCGAAGAGCCAGTTGAAGAGGAACGTGCGCACGCCGCCGATGTGGAGGAAGCCGGTCGGGCTCGGGGCCATGCGGACGCGGACGCTCATCGCGCCTATCGTACGAGGGCGATGCTGTTCGGGGCTCACGTCTCGTCGTCCGGCGGGATCGACACGGCGATCGACCGGATCGAGACGATCGGCGGCGACTGCGCCCAGGTGTTCACGCAGAGCCCGCGGATGTGGCGGCCGACGGCGCACAAGCCGGAGGCGATCGAGCGCTTCAAGGCGCGCCGCGCCGAGGCCGGGATCGGCGGCGTCGTCTGCCATGCGCTCTACCTCTGCAACCTCGCCGCGCCGGACGACGTGATCTACGAGAAGTCGATCGCGACGATGTGCGCGACGGTGGACGCGGCCGTCGCGATCGAGGCGGACGGCGTGATCTTCCACGTCGGCTCGCACCTCGGCGCCGGGTTCGACGCAGGTCTCGCACGCGTCGTCGCCGCGCTCGAAAAGATCCTGGAGCACTGCGACGGCGACACCTGGCTGCTGATGGAGAACTCGGCCGGCACCGGCGACACGATCGGCCGCTCGATCGACGAGCTCGCAACGCTCGTCGACGCGCTCGGCCGTCATCCGCGGCTCGGGATCTGCCTCGACTCGTGCCACCTCTACGCCTCGGGCTACGACGTCACCGATCCCGCGGTCGTCACGGCGCTCGTGCGGCGAGGTCGACGACACGATCGGCCTCGACCGGCTTCGCGCACTGCACGTCAACGACAGCGCGACGCCGCTCGGCTCGAACCGCGACCGCCACGCGAACATGCTCGAGGGCGAGATCGGCGAAGGCCTCGGCGCGTTCCTCGCGCCACCCCGAGCTTCAGCAGCTGCCGGCGTACCTCGAAGTCGCCCGGGCGCCGACGAAGCAAGGGCGCCAGACGCCGCCCAGATCCTCAAGCTGCGCGAGCTCCAGCGCCCGGAACTGCGGTCGTGCACGAGTGACGCGACGGCGTCCCAGCGGCGGCGTATGGACGAGCGTGACGACTTTCGCGCAGGCCGCCGAGCGCCACCTCGACGACGTCTACGGCTACCTCGCCTGGTTCACCGGCGACCGCTTCGCCGCCGAGGATCTCGCCGGCGGAGACCTTCGAGCGCGCGCTGCGGCTCTGGCACCGGTACGACGAACGCCGCGGCATCGGCGCGCACGTGGCTCTGCCAGGTCGCGCGCACGGTCGCGCTCGACCACTTCCGCTCCGAGCGGCGCCGCATGCGGCGCGAGGAGCTCGCGTCCGTGCCGGATCGCTACGACGAGCGGCTCGTCGAGGGCCTCTCGCCCGAGCTCGAGTCCGCCCTGCTGCATCTGACCGCGGGCGAGCGCGAGGTGATCGCGCTTCGCGTCGTGCTCGACCTCGACGCCGGCACCGCGGCCAACGTGCTCGGCATCTCGGCCACCAACTGCACGACGCGCCTGAACCGCGCGCTCAAGAAGCTCGAGGAGGCACTCGATGTCGCAGCCTGATCTCGCCCGGACGCTCCGCGCGGCCCGTCCCGTCGCGCCGGCCGAGCTGCGCGAGCGCGTGCGCCTGATCGCCGCGCAGGCCTCTCCGCCGCGCCGGCAGCTCGTCACGTGGCGCCGCGCGCTCGTGTTCGCAGTCGTCGTCGGCGCGGCGATCGCGGCCGGCGTGATCGCGACGCGGCCGGCGCATGCACAACGCTACGCAGCCGTGAGAACTCCACGCGCCGTACGACCCGCCACGGCGCGCGATGCACGATGCGCCGCGATCCGCAGGCCAGCGCCGACAAGCTCGGCAGCCTCGACTGCGGCAGCACCCGCCCCGAGCGCGAAGCGCCTCCAGAACTACAGCGCCTCGCTCGACCTCCGCGTCCCGACGTCCGCCGCCGTCTCGACCGACACGCAGCATGCGATCGCGATCGCCAACTCACTCGGCGGCTACCTCGCGTTCGTGAACGTCGACGCCGGCGGCAAGACCGGTTACGCGGAGATCCGCCTGCGGATCCCGAAGGTGCACGTGCAGGAAGCGGTCCGCCGTCTCTCGGCGCTCGGGCGCGTCGTCAGCGAGAACGTGCGCGATCCAGGATCTCCAGGCCAGCGTCAACGCGACCGACCGCCTGATCGCGCGGCTCCAGACCAGCTCGCGGCGCTCCGCACGCAGTTCCAGACGACGCTCGTCCAGCGCCAGATCGCCTCGCTGACCACGCCAGATCGAGCGCCTCCAGCGCGGCCGCGGCAAACACCGTGCGCACGCGCGAGCTACGCGACCGTCGCCCTCAGCTCAGCACGCCGCCCACCACACCCGCCGGCCCGCACCACCACGGCCCGCTGCACGGGCTCGGCATCGCGTTCCGCTGGATCGGGATCGGCGCGGTCTACGCGCTCGCGCTCGGCGTGCCGCTGCTCGTGCTCGCCGGGCTGACGTCTGGCTCGTCGTCCGCGCGATCCGCCGCCGGCGCGAGGACGCGCTCGCTCAGCCGCGCCTTGATCTGGGCGAACACGCGGAAGGTCGGCTCGCCGACCGGCAGCTCGCCGAACTCCGGGTTGATGCACGGAGCGTCGCTCGGAGCGCGACTCGTAGGTCGACTCGATCTCCGCCTTGCACATCGGCAGCGGCTGGCGCATCGCGCGGATCGCGCCGAAGCCCGCCTGCCGCCGCTCGGCGGCGCGAAGCATGTCGAGGTCGATCTCGACGCCGAAGACCTTCTGCATGCAGCCGACGTAGGTGTGCCCCCACGCCTCGTACGAGTAGACGAACGGGCAACTCCGCGCGAGACATGCACCTGGATAGACGACCTTGTCGCAATGGACGTCGCAGCGGCGACACTCCATCTCCTCCTGAGGGTGGAGGGGAAGCGCAAGCACCGCTTGTTGGTCGTGCATGCCCGGCATTGTGCGCCCGTTTTATACCCACTGCAAGACTTGACTTATCGCTCGAAACCGCGCTAGCGGCTGAGCGTTAACCTAGCCCCGTGGCGCGAAGCTCTTCTGGATCTCGCTCGCGCTCACGCCGGTCACGCTCATTGCGCATTTCGCGCTCGGCGTCGAGGGAACGCTCGATCTTCGTGCTCTCCGCCGCGGCGCTCGTGCCGCTCGCGTGGCTGATCGGCGAGGCGACCGAGCAGGTCGCCGAGCACACCGGGCCCGGGCATCGGCGGCTTCGTGAACGCGAGCTTCGGCAACGCGCCCGAGCTGATCATCGCGCTCTTCGCGATCGGCAGACGGGCTGCCGAACGTCGTTCGCGGCTCGATCACGGGCTCGGTCGTCTCGAACCTCCTGCTCGTGCTCGGCGCAGCGATGCTCGCGGGCGGCGACGGCGAGATCGACCGGCGCTCGACTCGTCCTCCAGCTCGGCATCGTGCTCGGCCGCGGTGCTGCTCTTCCTCGTCCCGTCGATTCCCGGCTGGCACGGGAATCCGGACCGCCACTCGCTCTACCTCGCTGACGACTCCCGGTCGCCGCCGTGCTGCTCGCGCTCTACGTCGCGCTCACGATCGTCAACCTGCGCCGCCACCGCGCGGCGCACACGACGCCGCCTGCAGAAGGCGCGTGGTCGCTGCGGACGCGGCCTCGTCGCGCTCGCAGCGGCGACCGTGGCGACCGCGTTCGTCTCAGAGCTGCTCGTCCACTCGCTCGACGCGTTCGGGCACGCGCTCGGCCTCTCGCAGTTCTTCGTCGCGTCGTGATCGTGGCGATCGTCGGCAACGCCGCCGAGCACGGCGGCGCGATCGTCGTCGCGCGGCGCGGCAACATGCGCCTCGCCTCCGAGATCGCGATCTCGTCGTCGGCCCAGGTCGCCGTCTTCGTCGCGCCGGCGATCGCGCTGCTCTCGTTCCTCGTCGGACGCGGGCTGCCGCTGGCGTTCCGACCGGTCGAGCTCGCGACGATGGGCGGATCGCGGCGCTCGTCGTCGCGACTCGCGGTCGTCGACGGCCGCTCGAGGCGCTGGGAGGGCTACGTCACTCGTCGGGCGTCTACGTCGCTGCGTCGCGTGTGGTATCGGCTTCGCCGGCGACCGCTGAGCTAGCCCGAGCGCACGCGGAACGAGCTCGAGCGCGCGCTCGACGTCGTCGTCGCCGATGTCGAGGTGCGTGACCGCGCGCAGGACGCCCGGCGCGACCGTCCCGCTGAGAGCCCGACGCCTGCCGCCGCGAGCCGCGCGAGCGCGTCGGCCTGCTCGAGCCCGAGCGCGCCGACGTCGACCTGGACGAAGTTCGTCTCGACCGGATCGAGGTCGACCGGCACGCCGCGCTCGCTTCCAGCCCTCGGCGAGCCGCCGCGCGCGCGCGTGGTCGTCGGCGAGGCGCTCGACGTTGTGCTCGAGCGCGTAGAGGCCCGCGGCGGCGACGATCCCGGCCTGGCGCATCGCGCCGCCGAAGCGGTGCTTCTCGACCCGCGCCCTCGCCATCAACTCCGCTCGACCCGGCGATCACGGCGCCGAGCGGGCAGCCGAGCCCCTTCGAGAGGCAGAGCGTGACCGTGTCGAACTGCCGCCCGAGCTCCGCGGCGGGCACACCGAGCGCGACCGACGCGTTCGCGAGCCGCGCGCCGTCGAGGTGCACGCCGAGGCCGAGCTCGCGCGCGGTCGCGACGACAGCGCGCAGCTCGTCGAGCGGCCAGACCGCGCCGCCCGCGCTGTTGTGCGTGTTCTCGACCGCGACGACCGATGCGCGCGGGATGTGGAAGCCGTCCGAGACGCGCGCCGTCGCGCGGATCTGCTCCGGCGTGAGATCCGGCCGCGGTAGCCCGGGAGGCCGCGCGTCTGGAGCCCGGAGTGCATGGCGGCGCCGCCGAGCTCGGCGACCATGATGTGCGCAGTCTCCTCGACGATCAGCTCGGTGCCGCGCACGCCGAGGATCGCGAGCGCGATCTGGTTCGCCATCGTCGCGGTCGGCAGGTAGACGGCCTCCTCCTGGCCGAGAAACGCGGCGGCGCGCTCGCTCGAGCTCGAGGACGGTCGGATCCTCGCGGCGCTGCTCGTCGCCGACCTCGGCGCTCGCCATCGCCTCGCGCATCCCGCGGACGGCTTCGTCTGCGTGTCGGAGCGAAGATCGATCATCACTCGATTTTGCATGATCTGCGCACCGACTAAAGAAAGCATGAGGCCGCCGGGTCGTAGATGAATGTGGAACGTCCGACCCTCGACGCGCTCGGGAAGCTCTACGAGCAGCGTTACCACCGCTTGCTCCGCGTGGCGGAGTCAATCGTGGGCGACCCCGAGCTCGCCCACGACGCAGTCCAGGAGGCCTTCGCGCGCGCGATCCGAAGCAGACGATCCTTTCGCGGCGAGGGAACGCTCGAGGGCTGGGTGTGGCGGACGGTGATCAACACGGCGCGGAACGCGCGTCGCGACCGGGTGCCACACGCCGATCTCCCCGAAGACCACAGCGTCGCGCGCAACGGCGATGAGCCCGACCAGCGAGTCCGTGCGCTGATCGCAGCATTGCCCGAGCGGCAACGTCTCGTGTTGTTCCTTCGCTACTACGCCGACCTCGACTACGACGCGATCGCCGGCGCGCTCCGGATCCAACCGGGGACGGTCGGCGCAACGCTCAACCAGGCGCACGCCGCGTTACGCCGTTCCGTTCAGGAGGTGCCCAAGTGACGGAGTCCGACTCGCTGGTTCGCGACATTCTCGAGTCGCAGGTGCCGTTGCGTCTGGACCGGGCACCCGACTGGTCAGACGTCGTCACGCGTACGCGAAGACGGGCACGACCCCGGCGGCTCCTCGCCGCAGGCGCATTCGCCGCCGCGCTCCTCGTAGTGGCCTCCGCGCTTGCCGCCACGGGCCACAACCCCTTCGGGACGATCGGTTCTTGGCTGAACGGCAACCCGGGACAGCCGGCGTCAAGCCGGGAGCAGGCCGGGTTCACGAACCGCAATGACGCGTCCTACGCCGCCTTTCCGTCCGGCACGAAGATCCGCCGGCTGACGCAGACGACTGTCGACGGACACGTGTTCACGCTGCTCGGCTTCAAGAGCGGCGAGTCCCTCTGCCTCCGCCTCGTACGCGCAAACCAGGCCGGTGCACGCGGAACGAATCAATGCGTCACGTTGCGGGAGCTCGACTCGTCGCAGTCGCCGGTGCTCGTCGCGTCGCAAGCGTGGTTCCAAACGGCTACCGAGTATGTGAACGGGATCTTCGGGTTCGCCGACGACACCGTCCGCTCGGTCGAGTACCGCCGGGGGCGCGGTGCGTGGCAGACGGTCGGCGTCGTGAACAACGTCTTCGTGACGCTCGCCGGACGGCCGTCCGGCACCGTCAGACACCCAAACCCGCTGCCTTCGATCGTGCAGGTGCGAGCCGTGACGCGATCAGGCCATCTCGTCCCGGTCCCGTTTGTCGCCTCCGACGAAGCGAGCTACCCGAACGGTCTGCCACGCGTGCCGAGCTACCTCACGCACGCCAACACGAAGCCGCAGGATCTGCCGGGGCCCGCCAAGGTCGACCGGCCGTTCACCGGTGGGACGATCGGCTGGCTCGTCCGTCACGAGCAGCGAGGAATCGCGTGGCAACCCGAGCACCTCTTCGTCAACATCGGCACGCTCGTGTTCTCACGCGCAGTGCAGCCGGATCCCGACAGCCCGGTGCGGGTCGGTCTCTTTCTGGTGAAGAGCGTGCCGAACCGATTCTTGCGTCACCTGAAGCCCGGAACGCTCGTGCTCTGCCACACGGTGATCCGTCCTCTGAACGGCCCGTCAGGAGGGATCGGCTGCGACCCGTTCGCCGGCGGCGCGGCTGCGCTCTTCCCCTCGGGCCAGCCGTTCACGTCGAGCTTCACCGGACCGGACCAGATCACCGAGCTCGCCGGCGCGGTGGCGGACGGCGTGACGAGCATGAAGCTCTACCTCGCCACCGGCCGTGTGATTCCGGCTGCGCTCGCTGACAATGCGTACACCGTCGCCGGGCCAACGGCACAGTTCCCGGCGAAGCTGGTCGCGTTCG
Organism: uncultured Actinomycetes bacterium; assembly: GCA_963761365.1. Taxonomy (GTDB): domain Bacteria; phylum Actinomycetota; class Thermoleophilia; order Gaiellales; family Gaiellaceae; genus PALSA-600. The sequence continues at coordinate 115,307 of CAVXHB010000009.1, forward strand.
ACGCGCAGGGCCGTGTGGTCGGTCTCCAGGTCGTTCGGCGGCCCGGCTCGAGCGGTCCCCGTGCCCACCGCTCTCCGTCTGGCCGGCCGAGCGCCTGCCGACGACGAAGCCCTACCAGCGGCTCGATCTCGGATCGTTGACGGTCAACGGAGCGCCGATCTTCGGTCGCAGCCCCGCCGAGGTCGAAGCTGCTCTCGGCAAGCCCGATCGGGTGCAGACGTCGTCGATCGACAACGGCCACGGTGAGCCGACGCTCTTCTACGGCGGCAAGCTGCCGGGCGGTGCGCTGTTGATGATCAGGTTCCACTGGGATCAGCACCGTTCGCGCGCGACTTCGATGAGCTTCCAGGGGCGCGGCCTCTTCGATCCGAAGCTCGGACACCTGCTGAACGTCTCGCCGGCGACACTGCAGCGATCGGTCGAGGCGACGTACGGAGCTTCCACCTCGAGACGTCCTACGGCTCGGTACCCGGGCACGATCGGCGTGCCGAACGCCGGCGGGTGCAGCGGCCAGTTTCGGAACGCGGAAGCGGCGTCGTGCAACTCAGCTTCGGGCTCAACACGTACGAGGACGCCCGTCCGTTCCTTACGCTCACGCACCCGTACTAGAGAGAAACCGAGCCGTCAGGCTCGAGCGTCCACTCGGGATTGTGCGCGACCTCCCACGGATGGCCGTCCGGATCGACGAAGATTCCCGAGTACCCGCCCCAGAACGTCGTCCCCGGCTCGCGCGCGATCCGAGCGCCCGCTGCGCGCGCCTGGCCGATCACCGTGTCGACCTCCTCCGGGTTGCGGGCGTTGTAGGCGAGCGTGACGCCGCCCCAGCCGCCGCCGTCCTCGACGCCCGAGTCCTCGGCCAGCCGCTCGCGGCTCCAGAGCGCGACGATCATCCCGCCGGCCTGGAAGAAGATGACGTCCTGCGGGTCTCGGTCGACCCGCCAGCCGAGCGCCTCGTAGAACCGGCGTGCGCGATCGAGGTCGGAGACTCCGAGCGTGATCAGGGAGACGCGCTGGTCCACACGCGAATCCTAGAGGCTACCGTGTCTGCGTGAACCTCGAGCTCCTTGCAGAGACGCTCGCCGCCGAGCCCGCCTACCGCAGCCGCCAGGTGTGGGAGTGGGCCGCGCGCGGCGCCACCTCGTACGCAGAGATGACGAACCTGCCGGCGCCGCTGCGCGCTGAGCTCGCCGAGCGCGTGCCGTTCTCGTCGCTCGAGCTCGCGCACGAGGCGCAGTCCAAGGACGGCACCGTCAAGGCTCTCTTCCACACCGACGACGGCCACCCGGTCGAGGCGGTGCTGATGCGCTACCGCGACGGGCGCCGCTCGGTGTGCCTCTCGTCGCAGTCGGGCTGCCCGCTCACGTGCACGTTCTGCGCAACCGGGCAGATGCAGTTCCGCCGCAACCTGACCGCGGGCGAGATCCTCGACCAGGCTCTCCACTTCCGCCGCCTCGAGCCGATCGACCACGTCGTCTTCATGGGCATGGGCGAGCCGATGCTGAACCTCGACGCCGTGCTCGAGGCGGCGCGCCGGCTGCCGGACCTCGGCGTCACGCATCGACGCACGACGATGTCGACCGTCGGCTGGCTGCCGGGCCTGACGCGCTTCATCGACGAGGTCGACGAGCCGATCCGGCTCGCACTGTCGCTGCACGCGCCCACCGACGCGCTCCGCAGCGAGCTGATGCCGGTGAACGACCGCTATCCGCTCGAAGACGTGATCGCCGAGTGCACGCGATACGTCGAGCTGCGCAGCCGGAAGGTGTACGTCGAGTACGTCATGCTCGCCGGCGTCAACGACGCAGCTCGAGCACGCGCGCGCACTCGGCGACCTGCTCGACCCGAAAGTCTTCAAGGTGAACCTGATCCCGTACAACCCGACCGGGATGTACGAGGGATCGTCCCGCGACACGATCGCGCGCGTTCAAGTCGGCGCTCCACCGCGCGCATGTGCCGGCGACGGTCAGGCTGACGCGCGGCCGCGACATCGCCGCGGCCTGCGGCCAGCTGGCGGCCACCTCGTGATCGCTCGCGCCCGCTAGGCGGCTTGGGGATCCGGAACGGGGTAGGGCACGCCCGGATCCGGCACGGGGTACGGACCGCCCGGGTCCGGCGGCTGCGGATCAGGTCCGGGATTCGGATCGGGCCGTGGTGTAGGAGGCTCCAGGTTCATGAGCGGGTTCTGCCCGTCGCAGTCACCGTCAAACGCAACCCCGGCTACCCTGGCCTGCCATGTCTGAACCAAAACTCGCCCAACGGAACGACCTGCGCAACGTCGCGATCGTCGCGCACGTCGACCACGGCAAGACGACGCTGGTCGACGCGATGCTCTGGCAATCCGGTTCATTCCGGGAAAACCAGGACGTCGGCGAGCGCGTCATGGACTCGACCGACCTCGAGCGCGAAAAGGGGATCACGATCCTCGCCAAGAACACCGCGGTCCGGCTCGGCGACACGAAGATCAACATCGTCGACACGCCGGGGCACGCCGACTTCGGCGGCGAGGTCGAGCGGGCGCTGACGATGGTCGACGGCGTGCTCCTGCTCGTGGACGCCTCCGAGGGGCCGCTGCCGCAGACGAGATTCGTGCTCCGGAAGGCGCTCGAGCTGAAGCTGCCGGTCGTGCTCGTCGTCAACAAGGTCGACCGGCCCGACGCCCGCGTCGAGGAGGTCGTCAACGAGGTCTACGAGCTGTTCCTCGACCTCGATGCGACCGAGAAGCAGATCGAGTTTCCGATCGTCTACGCGAACGCGCGCGCCGGACACGCGGGCTTCGCCGCGGACGAGCTCGCCGACAGCCTGAAGCCGCTGTTCGACACGATCCTCGCGACGATCCCCCCACCGTCCTACGATCCCGGCCACCCGCTGCAGGCACTCGTCACGAACCTCGACGCCAGCCCGTACGTCGGACGGCTCGCGCTGCTGCGGATCCACCACGGCACGCTGCGCAAGGGAGCGCAGATCGCCTGGTGCCGCTCGGACGGCACGATCGAAAACGCGCGGGTGACCGAGCTCTTCGTCACGGAGGCACTCGATCGCGTCCCCGCCGACGAGGCCGGGCCCGGCGACATCGTCGCGCTCGCCGGATTGCCGGATGTGACGATCGGCGAGACGATCGCCGATCCGCTCGATCCGCGGCCGCTCCCCGTCACCACGGTCGACGAGCCGTCGCTCTCGGTCACGATCGGAATCAACACCTCGCCGCTCGCAGGCAAGGAAGGGACTCGGCTGACGGCGAGCCAGGTGAAGGAGCGCCTCGACGCCGAGCTCGTCGGCAACGTCTCGCTGCGCGTGCTCACCACGTCGCGCCCGGATGCCTGGGAGGTGCAAGGGCGCGGCGAGCTTCAGCTGGCCGTGCTCGTCGAGCTGATGCGCCGGGAGGGCTTCGAGCTGACCGTCGGCAAGCCGGAGGTGCTGATCAAGCAGGTGGACGGAAAGAGACACGAACCGGTCGAGCGCGTGGCGATCGACATCCCCGAGGAATACATCGGCGTCGTCACGCAGCTGCTCGCGCTCCGCAAGGGCCGCCTCCAGCAAATGGTCAACCACGGCACCGGCTGGGCGCGCCTCGAGTACCTCGTCCCGGCGCGCGGGCTGATCGGTTTTCGCACGGAGTTCCTCACCGAGACGCGCGGCAGCGGCATCCTCCACCACGTCTTCGAGGCCTGGGAGCCCTGGCATGGCGAGATGCGTACGCGGCCGACGGGCAGCCTCGTCGCCGACCGGCTCGGCGAGGCGACCGGCTTCGCGATCTCGGCGCTGCAGGAGCGCGGCTCGCTGTTCATCGCGCCGGGCGAGCCTCTCTACGAGGGGATGATCGTCGGCGAGAACGCACGCGACAACGATCTCGACGTCAACGCGTCGAAGCCGAAGAAGCTGACGAACATGCGCGCGTCGTCAGCCGACATCCTGATCCGCCTGATCCCGCCGCGGCCGCTCTCGCTCGAGCAGGCGCTCGAGTTCATCCGCAACGACGAAGCGGTCGAGGTGACCCCGAAGTCGATCCGCCTCCGCAAGGTCGAACTGTCGGCGTCGAAACGCCAGACGGCTGCCTCTCGCAGCAAGCGCGAGCGGCAAACCGCTTCGATTTAGCCGGTACCCGAGGTACAGGCAGACCGACCGTTCGGCCTGAGGCTGTACAGGTAGACACCTCCGATGGCGGTCGGCTTCGTGATCGGCGCGAGCATCGTCGTCCAGCTCACACCGTGTCCTTCCTCGAGGATGATCATCGTCGCCTGCGTCGCTTTTGCGAATTTCACGAGCGGTCGCCAGTCGCTGCCGCGGTTGTTCGTGAAGAGCTTCATTGCGTAGGGGAAGTCGGGCACGTTCTTCGGAAGCGCCGGGCTGATGTAGCCCCCGGTCATTCGGAAGCGGTAACCGGCCTCCGCCTGCCACAGCATCGCATCGGTCCAGTTCGGAGCCGGGAGCATGAGCACGTTGTCGTCCGGTTGCAGGCAGACCCGATACGTCCCCTGGGTGAAAAAGGCCAGGCGCCGTGGGTGGTAGTGCCAGACACCGAGCCACAGGCTCGGCATGATCGCGATGAGTGCCGCCACGGGTAGGGCTATGCGCAGCAGACGCGGCGCGCGGCTCGAAGCACTCCACCACGCCGCGGCCACTGCAGCACCAAGTGCCACGAACGAGGCGAACCGAACCGGCAGAATGTTGTTGTAGAACGGCAGGCGAGCCACGAGGCCCCACGGCGCCGATGCATACCGGTCGCCTGCAATGTGCAGCGCCGTACCCAGTTCGGCGAGAACGCCGAAAGCGATCATCACGAGGAGAAACCGCGCAGCAGGCTGGCGCCGCTTCTCCCAGAAGAACCACCCGAGGATCGCGATCCACGGCAGTCCCAGGTACGCACCATTTTCGGAGGCGTTGCCACGAAACGAGTCCGACAGCGATCTTGTCCAGTGCCATCCGATCCACGTCAGGCGCGTCGGAACGACGAGATTGAGCAGGTCGGCCGGGAACTGCGCTGGGGAGTTGATCGAATTTCGCTCCAGATGCAGGAGCGCGTAGACAAGGAACGGCGCATCAATTGCGGCCGCCACCAGATACGCACCGCCGAGCAGGAGCGGTAGGCGCCGAAGCTGCGGCCGAAGCGTTGGCATCGCCACGAGCGCCGTGAGCAGCCCGACCACGAGCCCCGTCGCGAGCATCAGCGAGACCTCGGTCGAAAACAAGAGCTGCAGGGCAACTAGGAGCCCGAGACACACGACCGTGCGGCGCCCGGACAGCGATCCGTCGAGGAAACGCAGCAGCACGAGGACGACGAGCGGCAGCAGGAAGATCGAGGTCATGTGCAGATGACCTTCCGTCTGGCCGAACTCATAACTCGAGAAGCCGAACAGGTAGCCGCCCGCGAGGGAGGGCCAGAACGATCGGGTCACATAACGGCAGAGGAGAAACGCGGTCCACGCCGCAAGCGCCGGCAACGCAACCGCGAGCAGGTTGTACGAGATGGTTGGGCCCGCAATCAACGTCACGGGCGCGACGAGTAGCGCCAGCCCCGGGACCGACGCCGTCCACGCGAGGTTCAGCCCCTCCGGCGCCCAGACGACGTGCGTGACGATCGGGTTTTGCCAGTGAAGGATCGCGTGCGGCCACCACCCGAGCGCCCACGTGCCGATATCCGCGTCGATTCCGTTGGCGATCAGGTCGCGACCCGGGTGGCGCGCGACCGGCACCCCGAGATACACGCACGAGGCACACGCATACGCAGCGAACGCTCCGAGGGTCGACCAGCGAATCCCGCGAACCTGCAACACCGGAGATATCTATGCACAACCGAGAGCGGGCGCGCCCGCTCTCGAGCGCGCCCGCCAACCGTCGGAAGGACGCGCGGCTTGCGGTGCCCGCACGTGCCCCGTTTGATCAAACCGGTGAAACAGACAACGGGACTTATCCCGCCAGCGACACGTGACATGACGCCATGCCGCGCTTCTCGAGGTACTGCTGGTGGTAATCCTCGGCGGGCCAGAACGTCGGTGCGTCCTCGATCTGCGTCACAACCGGCTTGGTGAGGCGCGCCTGCACCTGCTCGCGTGAGACCTCGGCGGCTTCACGCTGAGCTGCGTCGTGGACGAAGATCACCGAGCGGTACTGGTCGCCGATGTCCGGGCCCTGGCGATTGAGCTGGGTCGGGTCATGATTTGCCCAGAACACCGCCAGCAGGGCCTCGTACGGCACCCGCTCCGGGTCGTAGGTCACCTCGACGACCTCGGCATGACCGGTCCGATGCGCGCAAACCTGCTCGTAGGTCGGGTGATCGACGGTGCCGCCGGCATAGCCGACCGCGGTCGCCGACACGCCCTCGAGCTTCCGGAACGCCGCCTCGACGCCCCAGAAGCAGCCGGCGCCGAATGTCGCCTTCATGACTCCTCCAGCTTCAGCGAAGCCGAGTTGATGCAGTAGCGCACGCCGGTCGGGTGCGGCCCGTCCGGGAACACGTGGCCGAGGTGCCCACCGCACGAGGCGCACGTCACCTCGGTGCGCACCATCCCATGGCTCGTATCGGTCTCCTCCTCGACTGCATCGTCAGCGGCCGGCGCGAAGAAGGCCGGCCAGCCACAGCCGGAGTCGTACTTCGCGTCGGATCCGAAGAGCTCGGCGCCGCAGCCTGCGCAGAGGTAGGTGCCGGGCTCGAAAACATGGTCGTATTCGCCCGAGAACGGCGCCTCGGTCCCCTTCTCGCGCAGGATTCGAAACTGCTCCGGGTCGAGCTCCTGGCGCCACTCGGACTCGGTCTTGACCACTTTCGTCACTCATTCTCCTTTCGTGTTCGGCAGGATTATCCCGCCTTGTACTCCATCAAAACGAATGGGCGGCTGAGTCCGTTCCCGGCCCGTCGAACCCCGTCGCAGCGCCGGGAGATGACATTGTCTGAGCTTCGTGCAATGATCCCCCTTGCGCGAACTGCGCAGGCTCGGTCAGAGACCGAGAGGGTGTCGAATCAGAGGAGGACGATGCGTCAGCTTAGGATTGGACGTCGCGCCGGCTTCGGGATCGCGGTCGTGGCCTGCGCGGTTGCGCTCAGCACGCCCGTTGCTCTCGCTCACCACGCGGCGCCCAAGGCAACCCCGACGGCCAACATCGTGGACGGCTACACAGTCTTCAACAAGTACTTCTGTGTGGACTGCCATACGCTGAAGGCGGGCGGCCCGGCGGCTTACGGTCAGCTCGGCGTCAACATGAACAAGGTCAAGGGCCCACTCCCGGTGCTCGTGGCTGCAGTGACGGACGGCCTGCCGGCCGCGCTGCCGCTGTACCCGACGCAGATGGTCGGCTTCAAGAACGTCCTGACTGCGCAGCAGATCCAGGATGTCGCCGCCTTCGTCCTGAAGTATCAGGGGACGAACAAAGCGTGCGACGAGTGCGCCAACGCACCGACGTTCTAAGGGCGGGACACTGCTCGAAGGGATCAATGGGAGGCCCCGCAATGGCGGGGTCTCCCTTTTCCTGGTGCTCGGCGCGGTTTTAGGTCAGAATGTGCCGGTGCGCCGCTCCCTCACCCTGCTGGCTTTCGTCCTGCTGCTCGGCGCCGCGGTTCCGGCCCAGGGGCAGACCCGGACGAAGACCCTGGCCCTGCACTTCACGATCTTCCAGGAGGCGACGCACCGCCACGTCCACCCGCCCGCGGGCGATGCGGGCGACAGCTATTCGACGACGCTCGTCCTGACGAACGCGGTCGCTCAGCTCGGCAAGGCGATCGGCAAGCACGAAGGCTCGATGTCGTTCGCGTACACGCTCAGCGGCTCGTGCGCGGGAACCAGCGGTTGCTCCGGCACCACCAACATCCAGACCGTCACTCATTTCCTCGACGGAACGGTCACCGCCAACAGCAACAACGTGCCGCTCGGCAAGCGGCCGTTCGTCGTCAAGGTGATCAGCGGCACCGGCGCCTACAAGGGCGTTCAGGGCAGAGTCGAGATCGCCCCCAACGGCGACCCGAAGACCGACTACTTCCTCACTCTCCCGTAACTATGTCGTCGGCGCGGCGCCGACGCGCTGCTCGAACGCGTACCGGACGACCGGCGTCTTCGCTGCGCGCACTTCGTCGAGACGGCCGACGGGCCGGCCGTGCGGGGCAGTGCGGATCGCGTCCGGATCGTCTCGTGCCTCGCGGACGATCTGCAGCATCGCCTCGGCGAACGCGTCGAGCGTCTCCTTCGCCTCGGTCTCGGTCGGCTCGATCATCAACGCCTCGGGGACGACCAGCGGGAAGTAGACGGTCGGCGGGTGGAAGCCGAAGTCCATCAGCCTCTTCGCGACGTCGAGCGCACTGATCCCGTGCTCGTGCTTGAGCGTGCGTGCGCTGAGCACGAACTCGTGCATGCAGGTGCGGTCGAACGGCAGGTCGTAGTCGTCGCGCAGCCTCGCCAGCAGGTAGTTCGCGTTCAGGACGGCCACCTCGCTCATCTCGCGCAGCCCGGGGCCCCAGGCTCGCATGAACGCGTACGAGCGGACGAAGACGCCGAACGGCCCGCTGAACCCGCGCACCTTGCCGATCGACTGCGGCCGGTCGTAGTCGAGCCGGAAGACGTCGCCGTCGCGGGCAACGACCGGAACGGGCAGATAGGGCTCGAGCGTCTGACGAACGGCGATCGGCCCGCCGCCCGGGCCGCCGCCGCCGTGCGGCTGCGAGAACGTCTTGTGCAGGTTGATGTGGACGATGTCGAAGCCCATGTCGCCGGGACGCGAGATCCCGCAGACCGCGTTCAGGTTCGCGCCGTCGTAGTACATGAGCGCGCCGGCGCCGTGGAAGATGTCGCGGATCTCGTCGATGTTCTCGTCGAAGAGACCGAGCGTCGACGGGTTCGTGAGCATCAAGCCGGCGGTGTGCTCGTCGACCTTCGCGCGCAGATCGTCGACGTCGATGTTGCCGCGCGCGTCGGTCGCGACCGTCGTCACCTCGTAGCCGGCCATCGTCACGCTCGCCGGGTTCGTCCCGTGCGCGGTGTCCGGGATGACGATCTTGCGGCGCTGCTCGCCCTCGCCGCGGTCGTCGAAGTAGGCGCGCATCAGCAGCAGGCCGGTGAACTCGCCCTGACTGCCGGCCGCGGGCTGGAGACTGACCGCGTCGAGGCCGGTCACCTCGCGCAGGATCTGCTGGAGGTTCCATTCGAGCTCGAGCGCGCCCTGCGCCGATCGTCCTCGCGGCAGCGGATGCAGGTCGCGGAAGCCCGGGAGGCCGACGAGCCGCTCGTTGACGCGCGGGTTGTATTTCATCGTGCACGAGCCGAGCGGATAGAAGCCGGTGTCGATGCCGAAGTTGCGCGTCGAGAGCTCGGTGAAGTGGCGCAGCACCTCCGGCTCGCGAGCTCGGGGAGGCGCGGCGGGTTCTGCGCGCGCGAGCGCTCGCCGGGACCGCCGGCACCGGCAGGTCCGGCTTCGGAATCTCGAGCCCGCGCCGGCCCGGGCGCGACTTCTCGTAGATCAGCTTCACGCGGCGAGCGCCTCGACGAGACGGTCGATCTCCTCGATCGTGCGCTTCTCGGTGACGGCGACGAGCAGCGCGTCGTCGAGGCCCGGGTAGTCGCGCCCGAGGGCGTAGCCGGGGTTGACGCCGTGGGCGCGCGCGGCGCGGATCGCGTCGCGGCGCTCCGTCCGACGCGCACGGCAAACTCCTTGAATGTTGTCTCGCTCGGAAACAGCAGCTCGACCCCGCGCTCCTCCAGCCGCGTCCTTCGCGTACTGGGCGAGTGCCATGCAGGTCTCCCCCGTCTCGCGCAGCCCCTGTGGGCCGAGCAGCGAGAGGTGCACCAGCCCTGCCAGGGCGAGCAGGGTCTGGTTGGTGGTGATGTTCGAGGTCGCCTTCTCGCGCCTGATGTGCTGCTCGCGGGTCTGCAGGGTGAGGACATAGCCGCGCTTGCCCGCGGCGTCTACCGTCTCGCCGACGATCCGTCCCGGCAGCCGACGGATGTAGTCGTTGCGTGCGGCGAGGAAGCCGTAGTGCGGGCCGCCGTAGCTCATGTAGTTGCCGGCGGACTGGCCCTCGCCGATCGCGAGCGCGCAGCCGTAGTTGCCGGGCGCCTCGAGCACGCCGAGGCTGATCAGGTCGACGTGCGCGATCGGCAGCGCGCCTGCGTCGTTTGCGGCGGCGGCGAGGTCGGGAGCCGGCTCGAGGCAGCCGAAGAAGTTCGGCTGCTGGAAGATCACGGCCGCGGCGTCGACGGCCGCCTCGCGGACGCGGTCGGGATCGGTCGTGCCGCCGTCGTGCGGCACCTCGACGATCTCGAGGCCGAAGCCGCGCGCGTAGGTCTTCACGACCTGGCGCACCTGCGGATTCGTCGCCTCGGTGATCACGACCTTCGTGCGGCCGGTCACGGCCTTCGCGACGAAGCACGCGTCGGCGGCGACCGTCGTCCCGTCGTATCCGGACGCGTTCGAGACGTCCATCCCGGTCAGCTCGCAGATCGCGGTCTGGTACTCGAAGATCGCCTGCAGCACGCCCTGGCTCATCTCGGGCTGGTACGGCGTGTACGCGGTCAGGAACTCGCCGCGCTGCAGCACCGCGTCGACGACGGCGGGCACGTAGTGGTCGTAGATCCCGGCGCCGAGAAACGAGACGTCGTCGATCACGTTCTTCGCGGCGAGCTCCTCGAGGTGACGCGTCAGCTCGGCCTCGGCGAGCGCAGGCGGCACGTCGAGCTCGCGGCCGAACCGAACGCCCGCGGGGATGTCGCGGAAGAGCTCGTCGATCGACGCGACGCCGATCGCCGCGAGCATCGCCTCGCGGTCGGCTCGTGCGGTGAGCGAGAGGTAGCTCACTGACGCCGGCGAGCACCTTGCGAGTAGCGCGCGCGACGTCGAGCAGCGCGTCGCGCTCGGCCGGCTCGGCGATCCGGATCCGGATCAGCCAGCCGTCGCCGTACGGGTCCTCGTTGACGGTCTCGGGCGCGTCGACGACCTTCTCGTTCACCTCGAGCACCTCGCCCGACAGCGGCGCGATCAGATCGGAGACGGCCTTCACCGACTCGACCTCGCCGTACGACTGGTCCTTGCGACGGTCGAGCCGTCGGCGGGCGGCTCGTAGTGGACGAGCTCGCCGAGCGAGTCGGCGGCGTACCAGGTCACGCCGAGCACGGCCTCGTCGCCGTCGATGCGCGCCCAGTCGTGCTCGGCGTTGTAGAGCAGATCTTCCGGATACGACTCGCTCGCGGCCACCGCCTTACTCCTCTCGCTTGTAGATCGGTTTCTTGACGACCTCGCGCCTGCTCGGCGCGGCCGCGCACGTCGATCGTGAGCGGTGTCCCGGCGTCGCTCGCCGCAGCGGGAACGTAGCCGAGACCGATCCCCACGTCGAGCATCGGCGAGAGCGACCCGGAGGTGACCTCGCCGCCGCCCTCGATCGCCATCCCCTGCCGCGGGATCGCCTGCTCGGTCATCCGGAACGCGACGAGCTTCCGCTCGGGCCCGCGCTCCTTGATCTCGCGCAGCGGCTCGGCGCCGATGAAATCGGTGTCGAGCGCGCACACCCAGCCGAGCCCGCTCGAGATCGCGTCCCACTGCGGGCCGATGTCGTTGCCGTGCAGCGGGTAGCAGACCTCGAGCCGCAGCGTGTCGCGCGCGCCGAGCCCGCAGGGCGTGACGCCGCGCGCAAGGATCGCGTCCCAGAGCGCGGGGGCATCGTCCGCCATGCAGGCGAGCTCGACCCCCTCCTCGCCGGTGTAGCCGGTGCGGTTGATCATCACCTCGACGCCGTCGAGCTGCGCCCATCGCCCACGTGAACGGCTTCGCCCGCTCGGAGGCCGAGCCGCTCGAGCGCGCGCGGGCCCTGGACGGCGAGCAGCGCGTAGTCGTCGGAGACGTCGCGCACGTCGGAGCCCCGCACCTCGTGGTCGACGATCCACTCGAAGTCGGTCTCGCGATTGGAGGCGTTGACGATCAGGAGATAGCGGTGGCCGCCCAGGCGGTAGACGATCAGGTCGTCGATCGATCCCGCCCTCGTCGTTCGTGAGCAGCGTGTACTGGGCGTCTCCCGGCTCGAGCTTCGAGACGTCGTTCGAGAGCAGGTGCTGGAGCAGCTCCTGCGCCTTGCGGCCCTTCGATCTCGATCTCGCCCATGTGCGAGACGTCGAAGACGTCCGGCGTCGGTGCGGACCGCGCGGTGCTCGGCGAGCACGCCCTCGTACTGCACCGGCATCTCCCAGCCCGCGAACGGGACCAGCCGGGCGCCCGGCCGCGACGTGCTGGTCGTACAGGGGCGTGCGGCGGAGGGTCTGCACCCGCCCGATGCTACTAACGACCCTCGGCGGGGCCCGGACGGCTGCGTGGCTACGAGTCGCCGCGCAGGAACGACGGCACGTCGAGCGCTCCGGCGCGACGGCTCGAACTCGGTGCGTCGGACGCTGGCGCCCTCGGGCTCGGCCTCGAACGCCGTCCGTGCCCGCCGGCGGCGCTGCGTGCACCGAATCCGGTCGCGATCACCGTCACCCGCACCTCGTCCTGCTGGCTGTCGTCGATCACCGCGCCGAAGATCACGTTCGCGTTCTGGTCGGCCGCGCTGGTCACGACCTCGGCCGCCTCGTTGACCTCGAACAGGCCGAGATCGGTCGGGCCGGTGATGTTGAGCAGGATCCCGGTCGCGCCCTCGATCGACGATTCGAGCAGCGGCGAGCTGATGGCGTTGCGCGCCGCCTCGCCCGCGCGGTTCTCGCCCTGGCCGATGCCGATCCCCATCAAGGCCGAGCCGGCGTCGCGCATGATCGTGCGGACGTCGGCGAAGTCGAGGTTGACGATCCCGGGCACGGTGATCAGGTCGGTGATCCCCTGGACGCCCTGACGCAGGATGTCGTCGGCCATCTTGAAGGCGTCCGAGAGCGGCGTCTTCTTCTCGACGACCTGGAGCAGCCGGTCGTTCTCGATCACGATCAGCGTGTCGACCTTCTCGGCGAGGTCGATGATTCCCTGCTCGGCCTGCTGCATGCGCCGGCGGCCCTCGAAGCTGAACGGCCGCGTGACGACGCCGACGGTCAGCGCCTCGAGCTCGCGTGCGAGCTCGGCGACGACCGGCGCACCGCCGGTGCCGGTGCCGCCGCCCTCGCCCGCGGTGACGAAGATCATGTCGGCGCCCTTGAGCGCCTCCTTCAGCTCGTCCCGGCTCTCCGTCGCAGCGGCGAGACCCACGGTCGGATCTGCGCCGGCACCGAGGCCGCGCGTCGCCTTCGCGCCGATGTGGATCTTGACGTCCGCATCGCACATCACGAGCGCCTGCGCGTCGGTGTTGACCGCGACGAACTCGACGCCGGTCAGGCCTGCGTCGACCATCCGGTTGACGGCGTTCGTACCGCCGCCGCCGACGCCGACGACCTTGATCACGGCTAGGTAGTTGCCGGAACGATCTCTCATTGCAGTTGGCTCGACCTCAAGCTTGAGTGCAGGCTGGGGCTGCCGAGCGCCTCCTTCTGGTTTGGAGAGTACGGCCAGTCTACGGGTGTGTCAATGCAGAAAACGCAACTCTTGACGTTGATCACCATCAAGCTCCAGTTGAGAGTTGAGAGTTACTTGCCTTCACTACAGGCCGCTCCGGGACGCTCACGTCGAGGTAGCCGGAGGTGCTTGCATCCGCGCCGACGGCGTGAAGGATCCGCCGCGCGATCGCAATCTTCAGCCGAAGGTCGCCGATGTCGCCGAGGCGCACCTCGAGCCCCGAGTCGAGCACGAGCGTCAACTCGGCCTTGGAGGCGCGCACGAACCGCACTCCGGTCGGGAACGTATGGCGTGCAATCGGGGCCAGCGCCGCCGCCGCAAGCCCGCCGTCGGCGGCCGTCAGCGTCGATCCGACCGTGATCGCTGTCCCCTTCGGCACCCACGACACGCGGCAGTGACGAGCGCTTGGGCGTGCGCAGCTGCTGCATCACCCGCGCCCTCGCCGAGACGAGCCACGTGTCGGCGCCGCGACGCACGAGCAGCACCGGGCGTTCGGCGTTGACGCGCACCCGAAGGGTGTTCGGGAACTGGCGGTCGTAGGTGACACCGACGAGATCGGGGATCGCGGCGACGCGCCGGTCGATCTGGGACGAGCCGATCCGCAGCATGCTCCGCCCCAGCTCGGGTGCGAGCGCCTGCTTGAGCTCGTCCTGAACGCGTGGCGTCCCGCCGACGATCACGATCTTGTGCACCGAGAAGACCGACGTCTCGAGCGCGGCCGCGTAGGCGCCGCCGATCAACGGCGATCCCACCGACCGCGATCGCAAGCGTCCGGCCGCTTGGCAGGAAGCGTCGTGCGCCGGCCATCACCGGCCGTGCACGGGCAGGCGCCCTCGTCCGTGCGGCCACAGTCGGGAGTTCGCCGGTCGGGCCGATTCCCCTACAGCGGGCGGCAGCTCGAGCGGCCCGAGGAAGCGGACCTCGTGCTCGAGCTCGAGCCCGAAGCGCTCGTGCACGCGCCGGCGGGCCTCGGCCATCAGCGCGAGCGCGTCGGCCGACGTCGCCCCACCCGCGTTCTCGATGAAGTTGGCGTGCCGGCCGAGATCACCGCGCCGCCGATCCTATGCCCCTTCAGACCGCACTCCTCGATCAGCCGGCCCGCCCCCAGCTCGGCCGACGGGTTCTTGAAGACGCTGCCGAATGTGCGCTTCGTCGTCGGCTGGGTCGCCTTGCGCTGCGCGAGCAGCTCCGTGACGTGCGCCTTGATCGCCACCACCGGGCGCGGCTCGAGCCGGAAGCGCACCTGCGCCACGACCTGGCCGGGAGTGAGGCTCGAGTGCCGGTAGGAGAGCCCGAGCTCACTGGGTGTGAGGCTGCGCGCGCTCTCGGGATCGACCACGAGCGCGTCGATCATCACGGCACTCCAGTCGGAGCCGTAGGCACCGGCGTTCATCCGCACACCGCCGCCGACCGTGCCCGGAATCGCCGAGGCAAACTCGAAGCCGCCGAGGCCCGCGTCGCGGGCGCGATGGAGGCAGACGGCATTCGTCGCCCCGCCGCCGGCGACGAGCACGTCGCCCTCGACCTGGACCTCGGCCAGCTCGCCTTCGAGCCGGAGCACGAGCGCATCGACCCCGTCGTCGTGGACGAGCATGTTCGAGCCGAGCCCGATCACCTCGACCGCTACCCCCTCGCCACGCGCCCAGCCGAGCAACTCCTGCAGCTCCGGCAGGCTCGCCGGGCGCGCGAAGAACCGCGCAGGCCCACCCGTGCCGATCGTCGTGAAGCGCGAGAGGTCGACGTTCTCTTCGAGCTTCATCGCGCCAGACGCTCACGCAACAACGCGGGTGCGCGATCGACGTCACCCGCACCGATCACGAGAACGACGTCACCGGGCTGAAGCCGTGCCACGAGATGGTCGACCCCTTGCTCGACGGTCGGCGTCCACGCGGGCACACGGCCTCGATCGGACAACGCGTCGACGACGAGCTTGCCGGTCACACCCGCCACCGGTTCCTCGCGCGCGGCGTAGACATCCGTGACCGCGACGTCGTCGGCTGCCGCGAGCGCCGCGCCGAGCTCCGTCGCCAAGTGGCGCGTCCGCGAGTAGAGGTGCGGCTGGAAGAGCACGCGGAGGCGACGGCCGGGAAATCGCTCTCGCACGGCGGCGATCGTCGCTGCGATCTCGGTCGGGTGATGGCCGTAGTCGTCGACCACCGAGACGCCGTCGACCTCGGAGACCTCGAAGCGCCGGCCGGTGCCGGTGAACTGCGCGAGGACCGGCGCAGCCTCGTCGCGCTCGACACCGGCGAGCTCGAGCGCGGCGAGCGCCGTGCCGGCGTTGCGGCGGTTGTGCTCTCCGGGCAGCGCGAGCTCGCCTTCGTAGGCCGGCGCGTCCCGTACGTCTGACTCGGCTGTGCACCGCCCAGTCCGTCGAACTGCTTCCTCGAGCTCGGCCAGCGAGCGGAACTCGCTGTGGTGGTCGAGCTCGACGTTCGTGATCGACGGCGATCGTCGCGGGCAGGCCGAACACGGTCCGGTCGGACTCGTCGCCCTCGACGACGAGCCAGCCCTCCCCCGCTCCGGCGTTCGCGCCGAGCTGCGGCACCGGCGCGCCGATCAGCCACGCAGGATCGCGGCCGGTCTCGCGCAGGACGAACGCGATCATCGCCGCCACCGTTCCCTTGCCGTGCGTGCCTCGCGACGACGATCGACCGCCGCAGCCCGACGAGCTCGGCGAGGAAGTCTGCGCGCGTGCGCCCGGTGACGCCCGGATACGCGCTCGAGACGACGACCTCCCAACCGTCCGGCACGACCGGCTCGGCCGCGATCTCGACGCGCACGCCGTCCAGCCCTTCGAGGTACGGCGTCCGTACGCGCGTCCCAGCCGCCGACCTCGGCACCCCATGCGCGCGCAAGCCGCGCGTAGGCCGAGAGCCCTGCGCCGCCGATCCCGACGAACCAGACCCGGCGTCCGTCAAGCGCCGGCAAGCTCGATCAGCCCCTCGGCGATCTCGACGGCCGCGTTCGGGCGCGCGGCGCGCCGCATTGCCTCGCCCATCTGCGCAAGGCGCGTCGGATCGTCGAGCATCGACCGCACGGTGTCCGGCACATCTTCGAGGTCGAGCTCGCGAACCATGATCGCGCCGCCGGCGCGAACGAAGTACTCGGCATTCTTCGCCTGATGATCCGCGGTCGCGAATGGATACGGGACGAGCATCGCGGGCTTTCCTGCCGCGGCGATCTCCCACACGCCGCTGCCCGCGCGCGACAGCACGAGGTCGGCGGCGGAATACGCCGCGCCGATCCGGTCGGTCGTCGGCGACGAGACGGTAGTCGGCCCGCTTCACGCGGCGGCGCACCGAGGCATAGTCGCGATCGCCGGAGATGTGCAGGATCACCGGCCCGACCTCGGCGAACGACTCGACGACGAGATCGTTGATCGAGCGCGCGCCGGCGAGCGCGCCGGCGACGAGCAGCACCGGCCCCGTCTGCGGCAGCTCGAAGATCTCGCGGCCCTCGGCCTGCGATACGGCCTGTGCCCGGACGGGGATCGGCCGCCCGACGACGCGATACTTCGCGCCGTGGCGATCGGGCAGCGGATAGGCGAGGAAGACTCTTCGCGCGAGCGGCACCGCGAGCCGGTTCGCGAGCCCGAGGTGTGCATCCGCCTCCGCGATCGCCGCAGGAATCCGCAGCGACGCGGCAGCGACCACCATCGGCCCGGCGACGTACCCGCCCGCCGCCGAAGACGACGTCGGGCCGGCGGCGGCGCAGGATCGCGCGGCACGCCGACGGCGCCGCACCGGCGAGGAGAAGCGCCTTCAGGAGAGCCGGCGTCGGCTGACGCGGCAGGCCCGAGATGCGGAAGGTGTCGAGCTCGTAGCCGGCGTCAGGAACGAGCTGCGCCTCGACGCGATCCGGCGACCCGGCGAACGTCACGAACGCTCCGCGCTGCGTCAGCGCGTCCGCGACTGCGAGCGCCGACAGCACGTGCCCGGCCGTCCCGCCTGCTGCGATCACGCACCGAAGCTGCCTTTGCGTTGCCACGACCCGCGATGTTAAGGAGGATTCCGACCGAGGCGAGCAGCACGACCAGGCTCGACCCACCGTACGACAGGAACGGAAGCGGAATTCCGGTCAGCGGCGCCACTCCCATCACCGCCGCGACGTTGACCACCGCCTGCCCGCAGACGAGCACGGTCAGGCCCGACGGCGAGCCGCTTGCCGAACGGGTCGCGGCACGCGAGCGCCACCTTCAGGCCGGCATAGGCGAAGAGCACATAGGCACCGATCACCGCCGTCGACGCCGATCAGCCCGAGCTCCTCGCCGATGTTCGCGAGCATCATGTCGGTGTGTGCCTCGGGGAGATAGAAGATCTTCTGCACGCCCTGGCCGAGCCCGACGCCGAAGATCCCGCCCGAGCCCATCCCGATCATCGCCTGCACGATCTGGTAGCCGACGCCCGAGCGGGTCGTGCGACGGATGCAGGAACGCGAAGAAGCGCGCGCGGCGGTACGGCTCGAACCAGATCGCCGCCGTGCCGAGGCCGCCCGCGATCGTGAGCGCGGCACCGAGCACGCGCGCAGGCGTGCCGGCGATGAGCAGCATCGCGGCGAGCATCACCATCAGCGCGATCGCGGTCCCGAGGTCCGGCTCGACGATCAGCAGCACGGCATAGAGGCCGGCGAGCGCGCCGATCGGTCGCGCCAGCTCGTGCATCGTCCGCGGCGCCGGATGGCGGGCGAGATAGGCCGCCGCCCACACCGCCAGCGCGAGCTTCGCGAACTCCGACGGCTGGAAGACGGCCGGGCCGAGCGAGATCCAGCGGCGCGCGCCGTTGATCGCAGGCCCGATCACGAGCACGGCCAGCAGCAACCCGAGCGAGGTGAGAACGAGCGACGGGCGCGAGCGCCGCAAGCCGGCGGTAGTCCCAGCGCTGCGCGATCACCATCAGCGCGATCCCGAGCACGGCGTAGATGCCCTGCCGCTCGAGGTAGTAGTTCGGGTTCGAGCCGCCGACCGCCGCCGACGCGGACGTCGCCGAGTAGACCATCACGATCCCGAACGCGACCAGCGCAAGCGTGACGAGGATGAGGATCCTCGCCTCGAGCTCTCCCTTCTTCATTCAGCCTGGATTCGGCTGAGCCTCCTGAACTCCTCGCCTCGCTGCTCGAAGTTCTCGTACTGGTCGTAGCTGGCGCAGGCCGGGCTGAGCAGGATCACGTCACCCGCGCGAGCCTCGGCCACGGCGTGGCTCACGGCGCGCTCGAGCGTGCCATCGTCGTGGGCGGCGGGGATCAGCCGGCCGAGCTCGCCGGCCGCCTCGCCGATCAGGTGGATCGAGGCGACGTTGGCGCCGATCGCCGCGGCCAGCGGCGCGAAGTCCTCGCCCTTGAGCGAGCCGCCGAGAATCAGATGCACGCGCTCGTCCGCGTACGCGTCCAGCCCGCGCCGCGCCGCGGCGACGTTCGTCGCCTTCGAGTCGTTGACGAAGCGCACGCCGCCCACCTCGGCGACGAGCTCGAGCCGGTGTGGCACGCCCGGGAAGGTGCGCAGCGCCTCCGCGATCGCGTCGTCGCCGATCCCCGCCGCTCGCGCCGCCGCCGTCGCGGCAGCCGCGTTCTCGCGGTTGTGCGCACCGCGGATCAGCGGCTCGGCCGGCAGCGGGTCGTCGGCCGCGAACTCGATCCCGTCGAGCCCCATCCCGCGCGGGACGACCTTCACCCTCGCGCGCTCGAAGATGCGCAGCTTTGCGTCGCGGTAGGCCTCGAGCGTCCCGTGGCGGTCGAGGTGATCGGGCTCGAGGTTGAGCAGCACCGCGACGTCGCAGGCGAGCGTCTCGACGTCCTCGAGCTGGAACGACGAGAGCTCGCAGACGACCCAGTCGGCGTCGCGCACCGACGCAAGCGGCGTGCCGACGTTCCCGGCCACCGCGACGTTACGGCCCGGCGGCGCGGAAGATCGCGCCGAGGAGCTCCGTCGTGGTCGTCGTCTTCCCGTTCGTGCCGGTGACGCCGACGAACCGCGTTCCGTCCGGCAGGAGCCGGAACGCCGAGCTCGACCTCCGACCACACCGGGATCCCCCGCTCGCGCGCAAGCGACGACCAGCGGGCGCTCGCCCGGCACGCCGGGGCTCTTCACGAGCACGTCGACGCCGTCGAGCAGCGCGACGTCGTTCTCGTTGCCGAGCGTGCGATCGACCGCAACGACCTCGTCGCCGTTCTCGGTCAGCCGTTCGACCACCGCCTGGCCGGACCGCGCGAGCCCGTAGACGAGCGCCCTCACTTCCGTGGGCGGAACTGCGGTGTAGTACTTGTAGAAGAGCGCGAAGCCGGCCGCGCAGAGGATCCCGGTGACGATCCAGAAGCGCACCATGATCTTCGTCTCCGACCACGCCTTCATCTCGAAATGGTGGTGGAGCGGCGCCATCAGGAAGATGCGCCGTCCCCAGTACTTGAACGAGACCACCTGCGCGATCACCGACAGCGCCTCGATCACGAAGATCCCGCCGACGAGCAGCAGCAGCAGGTCGACCTGCAGGAAGATCGCCATCGCGCCGATCGCGCCGCCGAGCGCCATCGAGCCGGTGTCGCCCATGAACACCTCGGCCGGGAAGGCGTTGAACCAGAGGAAGCCGATCGCGGCGCCGATCACGGCCGCGCCGATGTACGCCGCGTCGAGCCGCGTTCGGGATCCGGTCGCCGGTCGGACCGCGCGAGCGGATGTAGACCGTCACGGCCATCGCGGTCAGCGTGAACAGCGCGATGATCGCGGTGCCGGCCGCGAGGCCGTCGATCCCGTCGGTGAGGTTCACCGCGTTCGCCGCGCCGGCGATGACGAAGAAGACGAGCACGTAGAAGCCCCAGCCGAGGTGCACGTGCTGGTCGACGATCGGGACGAAGACGCTGTGCCGCAGATGCTGATGATGCGCGGCGACGCCGACCGCGGCGGTGATGCCGAGCAGGAACAGCATCTTCAGCCGGCCGGAGAGGCCGAGCGAGCGCCGATGGCGAAGCTTGATCAGGTCGTCGAGGAAGCCGATCGCACCGCAGGCGAGCATCGTGCCGAAGATCGTCAGCGCCGGCAGCGTGCGCGCGCTCGTCGCGAGGAAGGCGACCGCGGCCGCGACCACGATCAGCACGCCGCCCATCGTCGGCGTTCCCTGCTTGGCGGAGTGATGCTCGGGCCCCTCTTCGCGGATCTGCTGACCGAGCGCGTGCCGGCGCAGGAAGTCGATGAAGATCGGTCCGGCGAGGATCGAGATGATCAGCGCGACGAGCGCGGCGACGAGAACGCGTGCCATCTAGCCCCGTAGTTTCGCTGCGACAGCTTCGAGTCCCACCGAGCGCGAGCCCTTGACGAGCACGACGTCCCCCGGCTCGAGCAGCCCGGCGAGCGCCTCGGCGGCCTCGCCGGCCGACTCGACCCAGGTGCCGCCGTAGCCGGTCGCCAGCGGTCCCGACCGCGATCACGCGTCACGTCCAGCTCGCCCGCGAGCCGGCCGATCTCGCGGTGGTACTCGGCGGCATCGGCGCCGAGCTCGGCCATCTCGCCGAGCACGGCGACGCGGCGGCGGCCGCCGGCCCGCTCGGCGAGGTGCGCGAGCGCGGCGCGCATCGACATCGGGTTCGCGTTGTAGCAGTCGTTCAGCAGGAGCACATCGTCACCGAGCTCGAGCTCCTCCTCGCGCAGCGGCGTGAACACCACGTCGAGCTTCGTCGGGCGCGGGGACGCCGAGCGACGTCGCACACCGCGAGCGCAGCGAGCGTGTTCTCGAGCTGATGTGCCGCGCGTATAGCTCGTCTCGAACGGCACGTCGGTCGCGAAGCGGCGGATCTCGATGTCGGTGCGCGTGAGGAACGGCTCGAGCAGCGGTTCGTCGGGCACGACCGCGATCCCGCCCGGCGGCAGCGCGTCGATCAGCTCGGCCTTCGCACGCGCCACGTTCTCGATCGTGTCGACGAGCTCGAGATGGACCGGGCCGATGTTCGTGATCAACGCCACGTCCGGCTTGGTGAACGACGCGAGCCAGGCGATCTGCCCGAGACCGCGCATGCCCATCTCGACGATGCAGAGCTCGGTGTCCGGTTCGATCCGGCAGAGCGTGAGCGGCACGCCGAGCTCGTTGTTGTAGTTCGCCTCGGAGGCGATCGTGCGCAGATGCGGCGAGCAGAGCGCAGCCAGGATGTCCTTGGTCGTCGTCTTCCCGGTCGAGCCGGTGATCGCGACGACACGTGCGTTCGAGCGGTCCCGCACGATGCCGGCGATGACGGCGAGGGCCGCGTGTGGATGCTCGGGGACGAGCGCCGCCGCCGCTCCGCGCGCGAGCGCGTGCGCGATGAAGTCGGAGCCGCCGTTGACGGCGACGAACAGGTCGCCCTCCTCGATCCGCCGCGAGTCGATCTGGACTCCGGTGACGGTGTCGGCCCACGGCCGTGCCTGGAGCCGCCCGAGCGGCTCGAGCAGCGCGAGCTCGATCGGGATCAACGGACAGTCACGCGCCGCAGAATTTCACGAGCCACCTCGCGGTCGTCGAACGGGATCTTCCCCGTCGCCAGCTCCTGCTCGGGCTCGGCGCCGCGACCCGCGAGCACGACGACGTCCCCTGCCTGAGCCTCGCGCAAGCGCCAGCTCGATCGCGGTACGGCGGTCGAGCTCGACCTCGAAGCTGCCGAGCGCACCGTCCGCGACATCGGCCGCGATCGCCGTCGGGATCCTCCGTGCGCGGATTGTCGGAGGTGAGGATCGCGCGGTCGGCGAGCTCGGACACGACGCGGCCCATCAGCGGCCGCTTCGCCCGGTCGCGATCGCCGCCGGCGCCGAAGACGACGATGAGCCGGCCGCCGCCGAGCTCGCGTGCAGCGCGGATCACGTTGTCGAGCGAGTCGGGGGTGTGCGCGTAGTCGACGATCACGGTGAACTCTTGTCCTTCGTCGATCGACTCGAACCGTCCGGGCACGCCGCGCACCGACTCGATCCCGCGCTTGATCGCGTCCTCGCCGACGCCGAGCGCGCGGGCCGCGAGCGCGGCGCCGATCGCGTTCTCGCGGTTGAAGCCGCCGCGGAGCTTCAGGTCGATCCCGTCGAGCACATCCGAGTCGGCATCGAAGGTGATCGCGTCGGGCAAGCTCGGCGGCGAGCCGCCGGCCGTACTCGTCGCCGATGTTGATCGACCGCGCGCGTCGGCCTGGTCGAAGAGCGCACGCTTCGCCTCGAAGTACTCCTCCATCGTGCCGTGGAAGTCGAGGTGGTCCTGCGTCAGGTTCGTGAACACGAGCACGGCGAACCGCGTCCCGTCGAGCCGGCCCTGCACCTGCGCGATCGAGGTCGCCTCCATCACGCACGCCGTGTCGCCCGCGTCGAGCATCTCGCGGAAGAGTCGCTGCAGGTCGATCGCCTCCGGCGTGTTGAGCCCGACGGGCCGCTCCGTCGCCGCCGACGCGCCGCTCGATGTTCGTCAGCAGCCCGGTGCTGCGCGCCGTCGGCCGTCGAGGATCGCGTGCAGCAGGAACGCGGTCGTCGTCTTGCCGTTCGTCCCGGTGACGCCGGCGACCTCGAGCTCGCGCGTCGGGTCGCCGAAGAAGAGCGTCGCCGCCGGCGGCCATCGCCGCCCGCGAGTCCGGCGACGACGAGCTGCGGCAGCGTCACCTCGACGCGGGTGCTCGACGACGAGCGCGACGGCGCCCGCCGCGGCCGCGGTCGGGCGCGAAGGCGTGCCCGTCGGCGTGCGCGCCGCGGACGCAGAAGAACAGCGCGCCCGCGCTGACCGCGCGCGTGTCGTAGGCGAGGTCGGAGATCTCGACCGGCGCCTCGTTCACGACCTCGCCAGGGCCGAGGGCGTCGATGAAGTCTCGTAGAGTCATGCCGTGCATCGCTGGGCCATTCTCGCCTCCGCACTGCTCCTGGCGGGGTGTGGCGGCAGCACAGTCAAGCAGCAGCAGGCAACCAGGCCGCCGTCGCAGGCACAGCGGCTGAAGGCCGTCGTCCGAGCCTGGAGCGCGCGCCTGAACGCCGGTGACAATGCCGGTCTCGCGCGGCTGTTCCGGGTGCCGGTGTACATGAGGCAGGGCGCGTACGTCTTCGAGCTGGTCACGCGCAGCCAGGTGGCACGCTGGCATTCGACCCTTCCCTGTTCAGGACACATCGTCTCGATCACCGTCAAGGGCCACGTTGCGACGGCCGTCTTCCGTCTCGGCAACCGGACGACATCGAAGTGCGACGCGCCGGGAACCCTTGCCGCGGCGCGCTTCACGATCCTCGATGGGAAGATCGTCTTGTGGGAGCAGATCCCGGTGCCTCCGCATCAGTCTGCACCGGTTGCCTAGCCGGCAGAGAGTGCGGTGCGCGGCGCGTCCGGCGTCACGCCGAGGTACTGCAGGTCGAACTTCGCGATCGACTGGAACGCAGGCGCCGCGACGGTTCCGCCGTAGATGGCTCCGCGAGGCCGGTCGACGACCACGAGCACGACGAGCCGCGGCTTCGACGCCGGCACCATCCCGACGAAGGACGCCATGTATCCGGTCGAATCGACGTAACCGTGCGGGCCCGGAATGCTGCCGGTGCCGGTCTTGCCCGCAACCGTATATCCGGGAATCGCCGCCGCAGTACCGGTGCCTCCAAGCACGACGTCCTTCAGCATCGCCTTCACCTCGCGGTCGATTCCGGGCGAGATGATCCGGCGCCGCTTCGGTGTGAACGGCGCGCGGCCACCGACGCGCGAGACGAGATGCGGCTGCACCCACACGCCGTTGTTGGCGACGGCTGCGTACACGGAGGCCATCTGAATCGCCGTCACTCCGATCCCCTGGCCGATCGGCACGTTGCCGATCGTCGAGCCCGACCACTGGGCGAGCGGGAGCACCTGGCCCGGGGTTTCACCCGGGTAGTCGATTCCGGTGGCGTGGCCGAATCCGAAGCGGTCGATCCAACGCGCGAGCGAGGACGCACCGAGCTTCTCGGCCAGCGTGATCGCACCGACATTCGACGAGTACTCGAGAATCTGCGCGACGCTGTAGTTGACAACGCCGCGCTGTTCGGCGTCGTGGATGCAGTAGTTGGCGACCTGGATGCACGTCGGCAGCGAGAACCTCGTCGTCGGTGTCACGAGCCCTTCGGAGAGCACGCCGGTGACCGTGACGAGCTTGAACGTCGAGCCAGGTTCATACGTGTCCGTGACCGCGCGGTTTCTTGTCAGGCC
Source organism: uncultured Actinomycetes bacterium (assembly GCA_963761365.1). Taxonomy (GTDB): domain Bacteria; phylum Actinomycetota; class Thermoleophilia; order Gaiellales; family Gaiellaceae; genus PALSA-600. Next base: position 139,882 of record CAVXHB010000009.1, read on the forward strand.
AGAGTCGACGCCACTCGTGTCGTTCGCGTTGTACCCCGGCGCTTGCGCCATCGCGAGCACTTCGCCGGTCGTCGGGTCGAGCACGATCGCCGTTGCCGATTGCGCACCCCACTTCGACACCGTCTCTCGCAGCACTTGCTCCGCGTTCGCCTGGATCGTGTGGTCGATCGTGGTGAAGACGTCGGCGCCCTCCTGCACGGGTGACGAGCTGATCACGCTGATCGACCGACCGGTCGCATCGCGCACGACTGTCTGCTTGCCGGAATGGCCGGCGAGCTTGTGGTCGTACTCGAACTCCAGCCCGCCGAGACCGCGGTTGTCGACCCCGGCATAGCCGATCAGCTGCGAACCGACCCCACCCTGCGGATACGCGCGCTTCTCTTCCTGGTACGACGAGATTCCAGCGAAGCCCTTCTTCAGGAAGAGGGCGGCCTTCGTCGGATCGGCAAAGCGCTTCACGTAGACGAACTGGCTCTTCTTGTTCAGGAGCGCCGGGTAGAGCGAGTTCGCGTCGACGCCAAACGCCTTGTGAGCGGCGATTGCGATCGCGCTGGCGTTCACAACCTGCTGCGGGTCGGCGAAGATGGTTGTCATCTGCACGCCGATCGCGAGCTGGATCCCGTTTCGGTCGAAGATCGTCCCGCGGCCTGCGGGCGTCGTGATCTGCTTCTGATGTTGGCCCTGAGCGAGCTTCGCGAGACGGCCGGCCTGCACGCCCTGAATCCAGAAGCCGCGCCCGAGCAGCGCGGCGAACACGAGCGTGAAGAGGGCGAGCAGCAGCCGGATGCGGCGGTTGGCCTGCTTCTCGCGCGAGGCCGCCATGCCTAGGGCGCGAGGTTGATGTGGCCGAACGTGGACGGGTCGGCGGCCACGAGCCCGTCGACGCGGCGAGCCTGCGCCTGGATCCGCGGCGAGGCGAGCGCCGCCGACAGCTGCGACTGGAGCTGCGCCGTCGTCGCCCGCAGCTGCGACCGCTCTTGCGTCGCCTTGTCGACCGCGAGATTCATCTGGAGCACGAGCAGGTTGACGAAAACGACGCCCGCGAGCAGGACGGCGCTCACGGCGATCCAGAGGATTGCGCCGCGGGAGCGAACTCGGCGACGCGCGCGTGCCTTCGGCCTCGGCACCGGCTTGGTGCGAGGGCGCGTCCGTGACGGTGCGACGACGGTTGCGGCGTGCGCGGGCGGGGCCATCTAGAGCTTCACCGCCACGCGGAGGCGCGCCGACTGCGACCGCGGGTTGCGGGCGACCTCGGCGGCGGAAGGGCGAATCGCCCGCCGCGGCGTCGCGCGCACGATCGGCTGTGCGCCACACGCGCAAATCGGGAAGTCGGGCGGGCACGTGCAGCCGTGCTCCTGTGAGCGAAGGAAGCGCTTGACGATCCGGTCCTCGAGCGAGTGAAACGAGATCACTGCGAGCCGGCCGCCCGGCCGCAGCATCTCGACCGCGGGCGGCAGCGCACGCTCGAGCGATCCGAGCTCGTCGTTGACCTCGATTCGCAGCGCCTGAAAAACGCGCTTGGCCGGATGCCCTTCACCGAAGCGCGCAGGCGCGGGGATGGACTGCTTGATCGTCTCGACGAGGTCACCGGTGCGCTCGAAGCGCTGCTTGGCGCGCCGCCGCACGATCGCACGTGAGATCTGGCGTGCGTAACGCTCCTCGCCGTAGCGATGAAAGATGTCCGCAAGCTCCTGCTCGTCGCTCTCGTTCACGACGTCGCTGGCGGTGAGCCCGCCCGACGGATCCATCCGCATGTCGAGCGGCGCGTCGACCGCATACGAGAAGCCACGGTCGGGACGGTCGAGTTGCATCGAGGAGACGCCGAGGTCGAGCAGGATCACGTCTGCCTGCACGCCGTTCGAGGCGAGCTGCTCGAGCACCTGTGAGAACTCGCCGTGAAGCAGGCGGGCCTTCGCGGCCGTCGAGCGGCGCAGGCGCTCGAAGTACGGCGCCACGGTCGGATCGCGATCGATCGCAATCAGCTTGCCGTCGCCGCGCAGCTGTGCCGTGAGCAGGCCGGCATGGCCGCCCGCACCGAAGGTGCAGTCGACGATCGTTTCCCCCGGGCGCGGCGCGAGGTTGGCCAGCACTTCGTCCGCGAGGACCGGGACGTGGTCAGTCTCGTTTGGCAAGACGCTCGGCAACATCTTCTGCGCTCCCTTCAACTGTCTGCTGCTGTTCGCGCCAGGCGGCGCGATCCCAGATCTCGAGGTGGTCGTAGACGCCCGCCACGGTGACCTCACGGCCGATGCCCGCGATCTTCAGGAGGGCCGCCGGGATCACCATGCGACCCTGCTTGTCGAGGTCAGCATCCGAGCCAGAAGCGAAGAACCAGCGCTGCATGGTCCGCGCCTCACGGCTGAACGGGTCGAGCGACCCGACCCGCTCGGCCAGCCGAGCCCAATCTCCGTCGGAGTAGACGTAGAGGCAGCCGTCCAGGCCGCGACTGACAACGACATGCGCGCCGAGCTGCTCCCTGAGCTTCGCCGGAAGCGTGAGGCGGTTCTTGTCGTCGAGGGTGTGTTCATGTTCGCCGAGGAGCATCGGGCACTTGGCCCCACTCTAACCCACAACGCCCCACTTGTAAACCCTCTCAGAGCGAAATCTGTGCGGCGAACGGCCCCCTGCCGGTGATCACGGCCGCGCCGGCGCGGGCAGCCAGCGCGAGCGCGTCGTCGCAGGTGATCGCCTCGGGCGAGCCCGAAGCAGAGCGCGGCGGCGAACGAGTCCCCCGCGCCGTAGGTGTCGGCGACCGGGCCGGGCACGGGAGCCGGGCTCGAAGCGGTGGCCGTCGGCGAGGCACCCGAGGCTTCCCTCGGTCTGCACGACGAGGCCCACGTCGAGCCCGCCGTCGTACCGCTCGCCCGGGTCGGTGCCGCTGCCGACGAGCAGGTCGAGCCGAACGCCGCCCTCGAGCAGGGTCGGCAGCTCCCGGGGAGTCGCAGCGAGGAAGCGCGAGGCGCGGGCGGCGCGCAGGACCGCCGGCTCCCCGGCCACGAAGAAGACGGCGTCGTAGCGCTCGAGCGGCGGCACCTCTCGCGGCCGGAGCTTCGGGCCGACGGTCGTGATCGTCCGCTCTCCGTGCGCGTCGACTTGCACGAACGCGCGCCGTGTCTGCCCGAACCACTCGGGGTGGACGTCGATTCCGAGCCCGGCGAGGCGTTCGAGCGACCGGTGCCCGAGCTCGTCGTCGCCGAGCGCCGTGAAGAAGTCGCAGGCTCCGGCAAGCTTCAGGAGCTGGGCTGCGACAACGGCTCCGCCGCCCGCGGGCTCGGCCCAGTCCGCGGCCGCATGGGCGATCTGGCCCGGGCCGGGAACGTGGTCGACGAGCACACATTCGGTCCACTCCACATGTCCGACGGCCGCGCATCTCACAGCCGGGCAGGCTCGCACGTTTCAGCCCATGATGACGGTCGTGACGATCCCGCCTTTCGAGCGCTTCTACTGCGACCACTCGGGCGAGGTGCTCGGGTACCTGCGACGGTTGCTCGGCCAGCGCGCCGAAGACGCATGGCAAGAGACGTTTCTGCGCGCGCTGCGCGCGTACGACCGGCTCGAGCACGGCCGTCATCTGCGCGCCTGGGTGTTCACAATCGCGACACGGGTTGCGATGGACGAGTTTCGAGCCGCCGATCGAACGACGCCCGTCGAGGATCTCGACGGCGATCCCGTCGAGCTGCGGCAACCCGCCTTCCGCGAGCTCGAGCATCTCACCGGTGACCTGCCGCCGACCGAGCGCGCGGCCGTCGTGCTCCGCTACGGCTACGACCTTCCCTATGCCGAGATCGGCGCCGCGCTCGGCTCCTCCGAGGAGGCAGCACGCGCGGCCGCTTCATCTGGCGTCAGAAGACTGAGGAGGACACTTGAGCATCACGCCTGAAATCGACGCCCGTTTCCGGGCCGCTGCCCTCGCTGAGGGTCTCGTCGATGTCCGCTATGACGTAACCGAGTCCCCGGTCGGCGACCTCTTCATCGCATCGACGGCGCGTGGACTCTGCCGCATCTCCTACACGGTCGAGGACCAGGACGAGGAAATCGCAAAGGTCTTCGGAGTTCGCGTCCTGCGGATGCCGCTCGACGAAGTGCGTCGCGAGCTCGATGAATACTTCGAAGGGCGCCGACACGACTTCGACCTGCCGATCGACCTCCGGGTTGCGCCGTTCCATGAAGCGGTGTTGCACGAGCTTGCCCGCGTTCCGTACGGGCACACCGACACCTACGGCTCGCTCGCGGCAAAGGTCGGGCATCCGAAGGCCGCGCGTGCGGTCGGCACGGTAATGAACCGCAACCCGATTCCGATCGTGCTCCCCTGTCACCGGATCATCGGCGCCAACGGCTCGCTCACCGGCTACGGCGGCGGACTGCCCGCGAAGCAGCACCTGCTCGAGCTCGAAGGCGCGATTCTTCCTTCGTGAACTTCCCGGAAGTCGAGGAGTGGGTGCGCGCGAATCTGCCGGCTCCGCCCGCACGAGTGCTCGAGATCGGCGCCGGCGAAGGCGAGCTGGCACGGTCGCTTCGCACGAGCGGGTACGACGTCACCGCGATTGACCCGAAGTCCGAAGTCGCCGACGTCAAGGCGATTGCGCTCGCCGACCTACCGCAGCAGGGCGAGCAGTTCGACGCCGCGGTCGCGGTCGTCTCGCTCCACCACGTCGATCCGCTCGAGGCGTCGCTCGAGCGGCTCGCGTCGGAGCTCGCGCCGGGCGCGCCGCTGCTCGTCGACGAGTTCGACGCTACGCAGCTCGACAAGCGCGCCGCGGCATGGTGGCTCGAACAGCGGCGCGCGCGGGGCGACGAGGATCCCGAGACAGCGGAGGAGCTCGGGCCGAAGATGCAAGCCAGGGTGCACTCGATCGAGCTGATTGTTCGCGTGTTAAGCCGTTGGTTCGAGCTCGGCCCGCCCAAGCGCGGCACCTACCTCTACCGCTGGCGCCTCGACGAATCGCTGCGGCCGGTGGAAGAAGAGCTCGTTGCGCGTGGAGAACTGCCGCTCACGGGCGTGCGCTTTGTTGCAAGACGGATTTAGCTCACCCTTAGGTTCGACTGAGAGGGTTTGCCTCTCTTGCCCGGGATGCTTCGGATCTGCGCATTCCGCGGCTGTTCAACATTCACGCTGAGCAGCTTCTGCGTGGAGCACGAGCAGCCGGTGGCACAGCGCGCGTGGCCACGGGGACGACCGTTTCCGCCTCACGCACGGGACGAGAGCGCGGCAGCGGCAAGGCGCGATGCTTTGCGGAGCGCCTCACTCGCGAGGCCTGTGCCGAATGTGACGCGAGCGACGCCGAGCCGCTCGAGCTCGGCGAGCGGCGGATCGTGCGGCGAGACGAGCACGTTGACCGGCCCATTGATTCCGGCAGCGAGCGCTGCCACGGCATCGAAGGGCGCATCGATCGGATAGACGCAGTCGGCGCCCGCGGCGAGATACGCGTTGCCGCGCTCCACTGCTTCCGCGACATCCCCGCTGCCACCGAGGAAAACGTCCACTCGCGCGTTCAACACGAGCTCGGGCGCGGCCACCCGCACCGCCCGGATGATCTCAACGTGTTCGTCGAGCGGAAGCAGCACAGCGGCGCGCGAGTCCTCGAGATTCATCCCTGCGGCGCCGACGGCAAGCGCCGCGGCAGCAGTTCGCGGCGGATCGCCGTAACCGGCCTCGAGGTCGGCGGTCACCGGAATCTCTACCGCCGCAACGATGCGCTCGACGACGCGCAACATCTCCTCGACCGGGGCCTGCTCGCCGTCTTCCCACCCGAGCGACCGCGCAACTGCGGCACTCGAAGTGGCGATCGCAGCACAGCCCGGGAGCGCGGCGAACGCCCGCGCGCTCGCGACGTCCCACGCGTTCGGGAGGACGAGCAAGGGCGGCCCTTGGTGCATGGCGCGAAAGGACTGTGTGTGCGACACCTTGGGTGTCTGACACTACGTGTCAGACACTGGATTGGGGAACGGCCCGAGCAGCCTGTACCCCACGCCCCACTCGTTGTCGACGAGCATCGCGGCCTCGTCGGCCGCGCGCAGCTTGCGGCGCAACCGCGAGGCGTGCGCGTCCAGCGTCCGAGTCCGCGAATGCGCCGGAAACCCCCAAACGTCGCGCAGCAGCTCTGCTTTCGTGAAGACACGCTCGGGGTCGGACGCGAGCCGCACGAGCAACTCGTACTCCTTCTGCGAGAGATCGACGCGCCGGCCCGACAACGTCACGACGCGGGCGCGCCGGTCGATCGAGAGCGGGCCGGCAATGAGCGGCGCAGATGCCAGGCCCGAGCGCCGCAACACAGCGCGCATCCGCTCGACGAGCTCGTCGTAATGGAACGGACGTGCGACGTAGTCGTCGCAACCGCGGCGAAACGCCAGAACGCGCTCGACGGCGTCCGCTTCGGCGCGCCCGAGCACGATCACCGGCGCTTCGCCGCGCCAGCGCTCGAGCGCTGCGTCATCTCCTGCGAGCACGAGATCGGGCGCACAGCCGGGCTCGGCCAGCTCGAACCCGTCGCCTCTCAGCTGGCGCTCGAGCAAGCCACGCGTCGAGGGCTCGCGTTCAGCCAACAACACCGTCGTCGACATTCAGCCGACGGTAGCTCCGGCTCCCTAGACACGCCAGGTGTCTTTTGCGCCGATTTCGAGACGAAGAATCCTCAGGCGGCCGGGATAGGCCCGGCCCACCCGGGACGGCCCAGATAGGGGTACCGATCGCTACCCGATTCGGTACGGGTCGAGACGCGAGTGCGGCCGATGATCTCTATGAGGTGAGAGACTCGCAAACGACCACACACGCAGGCGAGACGCTCGTCGAACGCGAGCGGATCAACCTTGCGGGAGCTCTTCATGACGGCCCGATCCAGCAGTCGACCGTTGTCGCGCTGTTGCTCGATCAGCTCGCGCACCGGATCGAGCGCGGCGAGGTCGAGCAGACTCAGGCAACGATCGCGCAGCTTCGCGAGAACGTCCACGGACAGATGACGTCGCTGCGCCTATTGATGGTCGAGCTACAGGCGCCGCGGCTCGACCTGGGAGAATCGTGATGGCCACGGCCCTGTCGCAGTCTGACGGCACGTCCGCCGGCAAGACGCGAAGTGGCCGGGCGCCGCATTGTCATCGTCGACGACGACGACAATGTCCGTCGCGCACTCAGCTCGATTCTGAGCGAACACGGTTTTCACGTCCTGGGCGAAGGGAGCGACGGTTTCGATGCGGTCTTGCTCGCGCTCGAGCTCAAACCTGAGGTGATGCTGCTCGACGTGCGGATGCCGCGCCTCGGAGGCCTCGAGGCAGCGCGCCGCATCCGCGCCTTGGACTCGTCGATGCGCTTCGTCATCCTTTCGGCGTACGACGACCCGACGCTCCAGCAGGAGTCAAGAGATCTCGGAGCCAGCGCGTACCTGGTCAAGGGCTGCTCGCTGAAGAGCTCGTCGAGGCGATCGGCTGAGCCATGGCGCAGATCGGAGCTCGCACCCAGTCGTCAGCTCGTCCTCGTCGCAGACGATTCGATGACGATCCTCGCAATGGTCACCGCAAGACTCGAACGGGCGGGTTACGACGTGCTCACGGCCACGACGCGGGGACGATGCGCTCCGCCTCGCGCGCGAACGACAACCGGTGCTCGTCGTGCTCGACGTCGAAATGCCGGGCTCCGACGGCATCGAGGTGACACGCGCGCTCCGGAGCGACATCGGTCTGGCCCATGTCCCGATCGTTCTGCTCACCTCGAACTCGACTCCGGATGCCGTCGAGGGAGGTCTTGTCGCCGGAGCGAACGCCTACGTGACCAAACCCTTCAGCCCGCAGGAGCTCGAAGTGGCAGTCGACGGTCTACTCGGACGGTCGCCTGGTGGTTGACAGGGAGTACAGTCTCGCGAGCGCATCTGCCGGCCGCGCGGCGCTGAAGAGCCCGCGCGCCCTCGCCGAGGCTCACGGCCTCCCCTACATCGACCTCGGGCGCACACGGCTCGACGAAGGACGCGTCGGAGGCAATTGCGTTCGACGTCCTGATGCGCACCCACGCCGCTCCGTACAAGCTCGAAGGCGATGTTCTCCATGTTGCGATCGCCGACCCGTCCGATCTGCAGCTGATCGACGACCTCCGAGCAATGAGCCCGTTCAGGATCGAGTTCGGCGTCGCCGCCGCGCGACGACATCGACTTCCAGCTGCGCCAGATCGCGCGCGGGAACGAAGTGCACGAGCGTGCAGAGTTTCTGGACGACCTCCCGACCGAGGAAGACGAGCTCGAGGCGGACGACGGGATCTCGGATGCTCCTCCGATCAGGCTCGTCAACTCGATCGTGCTGCAGGCCGCCGAGGAGGGTGCGAGCGACATTCACTTCCTGCCTCAGGGCGACGCGCTGATCGCGCGGATCCGCGTCGACGGCATCCTCAACGAGGTCGAGCGCATGCCGAAGCGCCACGCGCCCGGGGTGATCACCCGGATCAAGGTGCTCGCAAAGCTGGACATCGCCGAGCATCGGGTGCCCCAGGACGGACGTTTGACGCTGCGGTTGAAAAACGGGCGCCTGCTCGACGTTCGCGTCGCAGATCCTGCCCGACGGTCGAGGGTGAGGGCGTGATCATGCGCCTGCTCGACAAGTCGCGCGCAGCTCCGACGCTCACCGAGATCGGCCTTTCCAAGGACATGCAGATGGTGCTCGAGGACGTGATCCACCGGCCGACGGGCTGCTTCCTCGTCGCGGGCCCGACGGGCTCCGGGAAGACGACGACGCTGTACGCGGCGCTCGCAGACGTCGTCAAGCCGGAGATCAATGTGATCAGCGTGGAGGATCCCGTCGAGTACCGGATCGCAGACGTCTACCAGGTGCAGGTCAACGCCCGTCACGGAGTCACCTTCGCATCGGGGCTTCGCTCGATCCTGCGCAGCGATCCTGATGTCCTGATGGTCGGCGAGATCCGCGATCTCGAGACCGCCAAGATCAGCCTCGAGGCCTCGCTGACCGGTCACTCCGTCTTCTCGACGCTGCATGCGAACGACGCGCCCGGCGCACTCACGCGGCTCACCGACTCGGGCTGGAGCCACACATGCTCGGCTCGGCGATCACGGCGATTCTCGCGCAGCGGCTCGTCCGCCAGCTGTGCCCCGAATGTCGGAGCCTTACGAACCGGCGCTGCCGACCTCCGGCAACTCGGATTCTCAGAGGAGGCAATCGACTGCCGGTGTCACGCTCTACCGTAAGGGCGGCTGCGTGCGGTGCTCGCAGGGCTATCGCGGACGCCTGGGCATCTTCCAGCTGATGGTGATGGGCGACGAACTGCGGCGGCTCGCCGGTGAACGCGCGGGGACCGAGGAACTGACCCGCGCGGCACGCGCCGCCGGGATGGTCACGCTCTGGGAGGATGGACTGTCGAAGGCCGCAGCCGGCCTCACGACGATCGAAGAGCTCAGTCGCGTCGTTCGCTAGGAGTCGAGGATCTCGCGCACGCGCTCGCGAAGCTCGCGACGGGCTGAACGGCTTCGTGATGAACTCGTCCACTCCCGCCTTCTCTGCGCGCTCGCGATCGCACTCGCGCGCACTGGCCGTCAGCATGATCACGTACGGCCGCTCGAGACCGGGCTCGTCACGAAGCGCGCGGCAGACCTCGTAGCCGTCGCCCTTCGGCATCACCGCATCGAGGATCACGAGCTCCGGATGCACCTCTCGAATACGCGCTAGTGCCTCCTCACCGTTCGTCGCAGTCGCCGGCTCGAACCCTTCGCGCGCGAGGGCGAGAACGAGGAGACTCAGAATCGTGTCCGAGTCGTCCGCGACGACGATCCGCACGCTCACCGCAGCGCCTTCAGTCGCGCCTGTGCAGCCGCTGCGACATCACCGAGGTCGACCTGGCCGAGCAGCAGCTCATGACGTTGATCCTCGGCCTCGAGCGTTCGCAGCGCCTGACCATACGAACGCTTGGCGGCCGTCGTGTCGCCGAGCTCGTCATACGCACGGCCAAGCTGGAAGGCAGCGAGGCCGAAGGTCGGGTCGACGTAGAGCGCACGCCGCAGTACCGCCGCGGCCTCTGCAACCGAGCCGGACTCGAGCAAGACAAGACCGCGAACGAACGCGGCGTCGGCATCGAGTGGCTGCGCCGCGAGCAGGGCCTCAGTGTCCGCGAGAGCATCCACAGGCCGTCCCTCACTCGCTGCGCGAACGGCGCCCGCCAGTGTCGGCTCGTGCCCGGGCGCGCGACCGAGTGGCCGTCGCGGGACCGGGCGCTCTGACGAAGCGCCACGAGTCGCGGGGATCCGCTCGTTCAGAGCGTGCTGGGTCAAGCGCCGCGTCGTCCCGCAGAGTGTGTCCGCCGCACCGAGGATGAGCATGCCGTCACGGTGGAGAGCACCTTCGAGTGCAGCGATCACCCGTTCGACGGTTGCAGGGTCGAAATAGATGAGGACGTTGCGGCAGAGGATCAGGTCGAACGGGCCCTCGCCCAGCGGCGGAATCGGGTCGAGCGCGAGGTTGTGCCGGGCGAATTCGACATGACGCCGCGGCCGTGCGCCGATCTCGACCAGCTGATCGGTCTCGATGAAGTAGCGGGCGCGCATGTCAGGCTCGACGTTGCGCACCGCCCGCGGCCGGTAACACCCCTCCCATGCGCGCGCGACCACCTGGGTCGAGATGTCGGTGGCGAGAATGTGAACCGGCGGCTCGATCGGCGCAAAGGCCTCGCACGCCATGATCGCCAGCGTGTAGGCCTCTTCGCCGGTCGAGCAAGCCGCGCTCCACACGCGTATTTCCGACGAGCCCCGTGCGTGCGCGCGCTCCAGCAGCAGCGGCCACGAGATCGCATCGAGCGTGCGCCGCTCGCGGAAGAACGACGTCTCGTTGACCGTCACCTCCTCGATCAGCCGCTCGAGTGCCGTCGGGTCAGGCGCTGGACCGGCGACAAGACGAAGGAATGCAGCCGGATCGGCACCGCCCTCGGTCCTGGCGATCGCGGCTCGAAGCGACGAATGGTGGTTCGATTGAAGGTGAATGCCGCAGGCACGGCCGATCAGCCCCGCAATTTCGGCCAGGTCGTTGTTCACGGCTTGTGTCGCGAGCGTCAGCAGCGCCGGAGCGATCTCGCCCAGCGGCAGGATCAGCTCGGCTCCATGCTCGGCGGCTGCCTTCGGCATCCCATAGATCGCTGACGACTCTTCGTCCTGGGCGATCGTCATCCCGCCCGCTGCGCGAATCGCGGCAATGCCCGCCGCTCCATCCTTGCCCATGCCCGAAAGGACAACGGCGGCCGTTCGAGCGCCACCGTACGCGGCGAGACTCCGGAGCAGAACGTCTCCGGAAGGGCGGTGGAGGCCGGCCGGTGTCTCCTCGTCCAGGGCAAAGCACCCGTGGGCGTCGACGACGAGATGGGCGCCCTCTGGAGCGATCCAAACCCCCGGCGCGAGGACCTCTCCGACCACGGCGAGCCGGACGTGCAACGGGACGCTTGTATCGAGCCACCGGGCAAGGCCGCCCGTGAAGCCCGATGCGATGTGCTGAACGACCAGAAGTGGCGGCTCGAAGCCGGCAGGCAGCATCACCAGGAGTTGTGCAAGGGCCTGCGGACCGCCGGTCGAGGCGACGATCCCCACGCCCGCAATCTCCCGCGAGGCGCGTGCGATCGGCAACCGTCGTGCCCCGGGGCGCTTCAAGCGCGCCCTCGGATGGCTGATCACCCGTGCGCCGGCGAGGATCTTGGCGCGCCGGCGAAACGCCATCGCCGCGACCCCACCGGGATCGCGAAGGTCGAGCTCGTCCTTCGTGATCACCTCGAGCGCACCGGCCGCGAGCGCCTCGGACGCGAGGCTCCCACCTCGGCTGTGGCCCGCGATGACCAGGATCGGCAGCGGCTGCGCGCTCATGATCTGCTCGATCGCCTCGAGCCCGTTCATTCCCCGCAGGTCGATGTCCATCGTCAAGAGGTCCGGTTGCTGCACGGGCAAGGCTGCAATCGCCGCCTCGGCGTTCGGATGGACGGCGATCACCTCGATTGTGCCGTCCGCCTCCAGCACGCGCTTCAGCGCAGCTGCGTAGGTTCGCGAGCTCTCGCAGACGAGAACCCGAACAACCGCGCGCGCAGGTGTCATCTGCCGACGAGCCGTTCGACTGTCTCGAGCAACGCATGCTGATCGAAGCTGCCCTTGATCATGAACGCGTCCGCGCCGGCCTCCAGCCCACGACGCCGATCGTCTTCGGTCGCGCGCGAGGTCAGGATCACGACCGGGGTCGAGCTCCTCGACGGATCGTCCCGGATCGCCAGCGTCAGCGCGAGGCCGTCCATCTCAGGCATCTCGAGGTCGGTGAGCACGAGCGCGATCTCGTCGTCTCCGAGCAGACGCGTGAACGCCTCACGACCGTCCCGCGCCGTCTCCACGCGATAGCCCGCAGCTTCGAGGATGCTGCGTTGAAGCTCGCGCACGGTGAACGAGTCTTCCGCCACCAGCACCTTCGGCGCGATCCGCTTCCCCTGCGCAGACTCATCGTCTCGCCGTTGCTGGTTGCGCGGGCGCGCCCGGATGAGCGCAGCCGGGTCGAGGAGCAGTGCAATCCGGCCGTCGCCGAGGATCGACCCGCCGAGAAATCCCTGGATCCCCGCAAGCAGCGGGCCGAGTGGCTTGACGACGACTTCCTCTTCGCCGATCAGGCGATCGCAGAGCAGGGCGGTCCGACGCCCGGCTGCCGAAACGACGATCGCCGGTGGACGGGGAGCGAGGATCGGAGCTTCGGCGCGGATCAGGTCGGCAATGTCGTAGAGCGGAACCGTGCCGCCGTGCAGCTCGAGCAACGGCCGTCCTTCGAGCGAGAGCCGCTCGGTCACCGCTACAGCCTCATCGACGCCGGACAGAGGCACGCCGTAGACGCGTGCCCCTCGCTGGATCAAGAGGACGTTGAGCAGCGCCAGCGCGAGTGGAAAGTGCATCACCACTTCGGTGCCTTTCCCCGGCTCGCTGTGCACGTCGAGCGAACCACCGAAGGACTCGACATGACGTGCGACCGCGTCGAGGCCGACGCCGCGTCCGGCGAGCTCGCTCACCTCTTCGGCTGTGGAGAAACCTGCGCGCCCGAGCACCTCGGCAAGCGAGCCGATTCGCCTTGCCTCTGCGAGGGTCTCGTGCGAGACGCCCCGTCCATCGTCTGAGACGGCAATCTCGACCATGCCGCCGCGCTGCAACGCGCGGAGCTCGATCGATCCAGTCGCCGGCTTGCCGGCCTCAATGCGCTCCGCCGGCATCTCGATCCCGTGCGCCACGGCGTTTCGAACAACATGGACGAGCGGGTCGTACAACCCCTCGAGGATGACTCGGTCGAGCTCGGTATCGCCGCCGGAGATGATCAGTTCGACCTGCTTTCCCTCGCCGAGCGCGATGTCGCGCACCGCGCGCGGCAGCTGTCCTGTGATCGAGGAAACAGGCAACGTCCGCATGCCGATCGCGGAGTCCTTCAGCTCTCCGAGGAGCCGCGTGCCGTGATCGAGCTCGTCCGAGACTTCTCGTTCTTGCAGCGCCACGTCCTCTCCCAGGAGGTGTTCCAGGCGCCTTCGATGCAGAACCGACTCGCCGACGAGATCGACGAGGCGATCGATCTTCTCCGGAGCAACCCGGATCCCGCGCCGCTCGCGCGTCGGCTTCTGGACCGGGCGAACAGGCTGAAGCTCCTCCAGCAGCCCGGAGACATCTTCGTTCTCGCCGTTGCCGCTCAGCTGGCGACGCATCACGTCGATTGCGCGCAGCAACGTGTCGGCAAACTCGGTGGGGAAGTTGCCGCTGGAGCGGATCCCGTCCAGCACGTCCTCGACCGCATGCGCGGAGGCCTGCAGATCGTTCAGGCGAAGCATCCCGGCGCCGCCCTTGATCGTGTGGGCATCCCGAAAAAGGGAATCGATCGCTTCCCGGCCGCCTTGACCCGTCTCGAGCGCAAGGAGCGCGGAGACCATGCTGCCGAGTCGCTCATCAGCCTCATCACGAAAGAGCTCGAGGAACTCCTCGTAGTCCTCACTCACCTCCCCGCTCACCGCGCTGCAAGCTCCTCGAGCGCAGCGAACATGCGCGGGACGTCGATCACGCCCACGAGCTGGTCGCTGTCGAACGTGGAGCCGGTCAGAAACGCCGAGTCCGTCTCGTTGGACGACGCCGCCGCCAGCGCGCCGACGTCGGTGACGTCATCGATCGCGAACCCGGCGCGGAGCCCGTCCGACTCGGCGACGACGAGCTTCGCGGGCGGGGTCTGGGAGCCGAGCCCGAGGACCGCGGAGAGCTCGAAGACGGGCAGAACCTGCCCGCGCAGATTGCGAACGCCAAGCAAGGCGAAACCCGAGCTCGGCACAGGCGTAATCTCGCCCAGCTCGGCGATCTCGAGGACGTTGTCGACCGGAAGGGCGTAGTGCTCCTTCCCGACCCGCACCCGCACGTGCACGCTCACGCGTGTGTCGCGCCGTTGACCTGCTCGCTCAGCGTCTTCTTGAGCTCTGTCGCCAAATCCTCGACCTGCGTCGCGGTTGCTGCGCGCTGCTCGGCCTCAGACACGAGTTGATCTGCCGATTCGCGGATCTGCGCCATTGCCGTCGACACCTGATCGGCAGCCGACTTCTGTTGCTGCGTTGCGAGAATCGACTCTTCGAGCATCACGGCTGTCGTGGTCATCAGCTCTCCGACGTCTCGCGCCTGCTTCGAGCCCTGCTCGGTCGCCATGATCGTGGCGTTGGTTTCATTCTGGACGGCGGTGATGATCACCTTGATCGAATCGGTCGACCGCATCGAGCGCTCGGCAAGTTTCCGCACCTCCGACGCGACAACCGCAAAGCCCTTGCCGGCCTCACCGGCGCGCGCGGCCTCGATCGCGGCGTTCAGCGCGAGCAGGTTGGTCTGCTCCGCGATCTCGTTGATCAGCTCGAGGATCTCGCCGATCTTCTGCGACCGCTCACCGAGTGACAATGAACGCGCGGCGATCGTCTCGACCTTCTCCTGCATCTCGCGCATCGTGTCGCCCGTCTGCTCCGCGGCCGCCGACACGGCGCGTGCGTTGTCCGCGATTCCGGATGCGGTCGCCGCGAGTTGCTCGATCGTGGCCGACGTTTCAGCCACCGCCGAGCTCTGTTCCGTTGTCGCCGCCGCCGACTCTCTCGCCGCCGCACGCAATTCATTCGCGACTGTCAGAAGGACGTCGGCCGTCGATCGCATCCGATCGATCAGGTGCACGAGGCTCCCTTCGCGCCGGGTAAGCCGCGCCACCAAGCGCATCGAATATGCCGCGAAGGCGAGTGCCCCGAGGATGGCGACGATCCCGCCGACGAGTGCAGCGATGAGGGCGTCACGCCTCGCGCTCTCCGCGGCCGCTACGCGTTTCGGAACGTCGACCGCCAAGACGGCGAGTAGCGCGTCGAGCGGTTTTGTCACCGAGCCCTCGTGGAGGTTCAACCGTGCGACGGCCGCCTGTTCCAGCTTCGGGTTGGTCGCAGCCGTCTCCTGCACGCGAGTGAACTCGGCCAGGAAGACGCCGTTGGCCGCCGTTGCCCGCTGGACGAGGGAGGCTTCGCCATCCTGCCGATCAAGCGCCAACTGATCGAGGGCGCCGTCGAGCCGATTGGCCGCCTGCTTGATCTCGACGAGCACGTGCGGATCGCCGACGATCAGATATTCGTTCATGCCCTCGCGCTCGTGGAAAAAGGCGCTCTCCGCCAACTGCACCTTCATCGCCTCAGCGCGCGTGTTTGTCGCCTCGTTGCTCTTCGTGATCGCGACGTCGTAGCGCCAGATCGAGACGCCGAGCGCGACGGCAAGGAGCGGCACGGCGAGCGCGGTCGCCAGCAGGATCCCGCGCGCGGGCCTGGGCAGGCTCACGAGCACACCACTCCGTCGATCGGTGACATCACCACAGTCCTTTCTTCAGAGGGTTGCTTTCGTGCAGCTGAAAGCTTGGGGCGCCTGCGTTCTGCATCGACGCACCGCTCACTTGCGGTATCCCCCTTTTCGTGACGTTCGAACCCGAAACGGGTCAGCGAACGCGAAAGGATGCTCAGGCGGCCACTTTGGGCACGCCCTCGCGCTCAGGCTGGGAGTGGTTGCGCACCCGCGGACCGAGAACGGTGCTCAGCGCGTCCTGCGAGTTGTTCTTCACTGGCTCGAGGATAGGGCCGGTTGGCCGAGATGAAGACGATCAGCACGACTGCCGCCCGGTTGCGAACGAGCACGAGGTCGTTGTAGACGGGGACGTGACCCGTTCCACGCCCCACTGAGGCGACGATGCGAAATGCGGTTCCGTGCGTCCCGAGCCGAAGTGAGATGGGGACAAGGCGTTTCAAGCGCTCGCCGGCTCGCTCGAGCGTCTGTCTTTCGCATGAGCGCAGAGCGGCATTGATCAGCTGCCATGCTCGACCAGCCTGTTCGTCGGTCGCGAAGACCCGCACCGCGTCGACGATCTCTCCGGTTTCAGCGTGCGTAAAGACCGTCGCGGCAAGACCTGTTTCGGTCAGCGCGGACTGATTCGGCTCGAAGCTCTTGCAGGTGATTGCGTCTGGCTTCGCGAAACTTGCGGTCCGCCGCCAGCCTGATGCGGGCAACCCGCTCGGCAGGAGCGATCGCGCATCCGCCATCCCGGTCGAGGTCTCGCGCACTTGTGGATTGCGATCTGCGACGCGCCCCGCAGTTGCAGGCCCGGTGACGGTCATGACCGCTGCGGCCACAGCGGCGGTGGCAACCCACCTTGGGATGTTCGTTCGAACGGGGTCGCTCAGGCGCAGATCGGCTCGTTCGCCGCGGTAAGTGCGAAGCCGTAGACGGTGCCCGAGGAGATGTAGAACGAGGAGGTGACGTTGCCCGCCCTCATCGAGAGCGCGTTGTACAGGACGCATTGTGTGCTGATCGTCGCCGCCGGATAGTCGGTGTAGATCGCCGTGACCGGATCGAACATGCTGAGCCCCTGTGCGGTTTTCCAGCCGCCGAGGCCGCCCGAACTGAGGGGGTTCACACCCGGAGTGCCGAGCGTGAAGACGGCCGCCGTCTTGCCGTTGCGGAACCTGACGCCGACGCCCAGCGGCTCGCCGATCGGGGGTACGAAGATCCAGACCGGCGACGTCTTGCTACACAACGGCTTGGCGGTGCACAGCGTGTACTGCGTGCCCCAATGCTGCTTGACCTGTGCCTGCGTGTAGCCGAGCCCGACGCCCGCGAGCGTCTTTTCGACCACGAAGATGCCGTGCTGCGGGACCACCCCAGACGCGTGAGCAGGCCGCGCGCCTGCGCCCGGGGCAAATGCGAGCGCCAGCACAATGATCAGCCCTGAGCCCGCTCTCGCAACCATGTGAAGAGAGTACCGGCTTTCCAGGTTCGTCAGGCGGCCGCTTCGGCCATGCCCTGCTCGCGTCGTGCCGACGCGCGCGTCGGCACGAGCATCGATGCGCCCACTGCAACGACCAGCGAGAATGCGGAGACGGCAAAGGCGAGTGTGTAGCCGTGGTTGCTCGGCTGCTTGTCTCGGAGCTCCGAGCCGGCGAGGATGCTCACCGCGATCACGCTGCCGAGAGCGCCGCCGATCGTGCGCATGATCGTGTTCATGCCCGTCGCGATCCCCGTCTGCTCGGCCGGAACTGCGTCCACGATCAGGTTGGCCATCGCGGCGAAGGAGAGGCCGATGCCCGCGCCGAGCAGGAACGTCGCGAGATAGATCTCCCAGCGCTGGCCGTGCGCGAAGGCGAGCAGCGCCAGCGAACCGGCGCTCACGATCGCGCCGGCGATCAGCGGGACGCGGGAGCCGACGCGTCCGGCCAGGCGTCCGGCGAGCGGGCTGATGAACAACATCGCGACCGTCAACGGAATCAGGAAGAGCCCGCCCTGCGTCACCGAGGCGCCGAACCCATATCCATTCGACGAAGGGGTTTCCGCGAACTGCGGCACGAGGATGAACGTGCTGTACATGCCGAACCCGATCAGTGCGCCGGCGAGATTCGTCGTCCAGACACCGCGGATCCGCATCATCTTCATGTCGACGAGCGGCTCGCGCGCCCGCAGCTCCACCCAGATCCAGGCGGCAAACAGAACGGCGGCGACGACGAGCAAACCGATCAGCCGCGCGGAGGCCCACCCCCAACTCGGGCCTTCGCTGACGCCGACGAGCAGGGCGACGAGCCAGGCGGAGAGAAGCGTTGACGCCGTCCAGTTGACCGTCCCACCTGCCCGCACCGGCGACTCCGGAATGAAGACCCAGGCCGCGACGGTCGCGACCACGACGGTTGCGAGGGGCAGCCAGAACAGCCAGTGATACGAGAGTTGCTGTGTGATCGGGCCGGCGAGCACGATCCCGGCGCCCCCGCCGACCCCGAGGATCGCCGAGATCAACGAGATTCCCGACGCGCGCCGCTCTGCAGGAAACTCGTCACGGATGATCCCGAACGCGAGCGGGAAGATCGCTCCCCCCGCGCCCTGGACGACGCGGCCGACGATCATCGGCCCGATCGACGTGGCGACCGCAGAGATCAGCGTTCCGACCGCCAGGACGGCGAGCACCACGACGAGCGTGCGCTTCTTGCCGAACATGTCTCCCAGCCGGCCTGCGATCGGCGTCGCCACCGACGCGCTCAGCAGGTAGGCGGTCAAGATCCAGGCAGCAGCAGTCGGCGTCGTGTGGAGATCGAGCTGAATCGGACGGAGCGCAGGCAGGACGAGCGACTGCAAGAGCGCGAAGGACAGACCGGCGAGCACGAGGATCGCGAAGGTGACGTTGTAGTGCTGGCGGTGGACGTCGGCCATTTCGGTCAGACTAGACCGGTGAACGCTCGTAATCGCTAGGCGACTGCTTCGGCGACACCGCGGTGGCGCCACGCGCGATGCGCAAGCGACGCGGAGATGCCGAGGATGGCGAGACCGCTGACAGCGTGCAGGCCGGCGATCCAGGGCTGCCCTGACTTGGTCGTCTCGCGCTGAACGGCCACTGCGAGCGCTGCCAGGATCACCGTCCACAAGATCAGCCGCTTGTCCCAGAGCACGACCACGAGCACGACGGCGACGATCGCCGCGCCTGCAATCACGTTGCCGACCATCGCGGTGCGCGTCGAAGCTCGACTGGTCGGCAAGCTTCGCGTCGCCGTGGACGCCGAAGACGCCGCGCCCGGCCAGATAGAACTGGACGACGCAACCGAGCGCGATCAGGCTGATCACCAGCCGGTACAGCTGCCAGGCCCGCTTGCCGACTTCCGCCATCAGATCGAAGTGAACCGATGCGGCCGGACGTCAGAGACGTCCGGAGCGGATCACGCCCCAGAGCAGCCACGCGCCGAGGATTCCCGAGAGGACGAAGCCGACGACCGAGATCAGGTTGACGCCCAGGACATGCGGGCCCGGCCTTCGCGAAGATCCCGATCAGGCTCGAGCCGATCAGGCCACCGGTGGTGATCAGTGCAATCACGAGCCTGTTCGCAATCGCGTCGAGCTTGTGGGCGAAGTTGTCGAGCCCTTTGTGCACGAACCCGATTTCGATCTGCCCCTCGCGGACCTGCTCGAGTGTGTCGTGGATCTGGTACGGCAGCTCGCGCGCCATCGAGGCGATCTGCCAGTCCTTCGCGGCGCGCTCGGCGGAACAGGCGCTCCGGCGTGAACCGCTCCAGCATCAGTGACCGCGCGTACGGCTTCGCAACCTCGAAGACGTTGAAGTCCGGATAGAGGTCGACACCGACCGCGCTCACCGTCGCAAGCGCCTTGTCGAGCAGCACGTACCGCGTCGGCAGGCGCAGGTTCATCGCATAGATCAGCGCGAACGCCTCGCGGAACACTTCCAGCGGGTCGATCTCGGCAAGGCTTGCGCCGTAGTACCGCGCGTAGATGCCATGCAGCTCGGTGACGAACTCGTCCTCGCGCTCGCGCGGATACCGAACACCGAGGTCGGCGAGCCGCCGCGGGAGCACCTCGACGTTCTCGTTGACCGCATCGATGAAGAGACGGGTCAGCTTCGACATGTCGCCGTCGGTGAGCTTGCCGGCGAGCCCGAAATCGACGAGCCCGATGCGTTCGGGTGAGAGGACGAGGATGTTCGCCGGGTGCGGATCGCCGTGGAAGAACCCGTCGCGGAAGATCATCGTCATCCACGCCTCGGCGATCAGATAGGCAAGCCGGCGGCGCTGGTCGATCGTCCACGCGTCGAGCTCGAGATCGCGAACCTGAACGCCGTCGAGATACTCGAGCGTGAGCACACGTGCCCTCGAGTAGCTCCAGTAGACGCGAGGCACCGCGACGTGCGGGTGACCGGCGAAGTTGACGTGGAAAGCCTCTGCGTTGCGGCCCTCGAGGCGATAGTCGAGCTCCTGCCGGATCGACTTCGCGAATTCGTCGACGAGCTCGCGCGTGTTGATGAAGTCGAGCACGCGCACGCGCTCGACGACGAGCCGAGCCGCCTGCTCGAGGAGTTGGATGTCGCTCTCGATCGTGGCCGGTGCGTTCGGCCTCTGCACCTTGACGGCGACGCGGCGCCCATTCGGGAGCACCGCGCGGTGCACCTGGCCGATCGACGCCGCCGCCAGGACCTCCTCGTCGAACTCGAGGAAGAGCCGCTCGATCGGCTGGCCGAGCTCCTCGCGGATCACGCGTTCGACGTCGACGAACGGAAACGGCCGCACCTGATCCTGCAGGCCGCGCAGCTCGGCGATGATGTCCGGCGGCACGATGTCGGGCCGCGTCGAGAGCAGCTGCCCGAACTTGACGAAGGTCGGCCCGAGCTCGTCGAGCATCTCGCGCAGGTGGCGGCCGCGCGCGGTCGGCGTACCGTCGAGCCTCGCGTGCCCTCGCCGGCCCTCGAGCAGATAGCCGAAGCCGTGACGGACCGCGACCTGGGCGATCTCGCCCAAGCGGCCGATGTTCAGCGGCCTCGACCTGGTGGCCATCGCGGAAAGTGTTGCAGCTACCTCGGGAAAGCGGTCGGAACCCCGCCGTCAACAGGAATCACCGCAGCCGGTGGTCGCGCGTGAGCGCTCGGAAACGAGAAACGCGACCGCCTCGGCGACATCCTGCGCGGTCACCTCGCGGCCGAGGAGCGAGCGCTCGGCGTAGAACGCCTCGAGCTCGTCGACGGCAACGCCGTGCGCTTCGGCCCGCTCGCGCCGCACGTCGTCCGACCAGAGCTTCGAGCCACCGAAGACCGCATCGGGGTTGACGGCGTTCGCGCGCACGCCGAGCGGGCCGCCCTCGAGCGCCGCGATCCGCATCAACTGCACGAGCCCGGCCTTCGCCACCGAATACGGCCCGAAGCCGGCGCCGGGCGCGAACGCGTTCTTCGACGCGACATACACGAGGCTGCCGCCGATCCCCTGCTCGCGAAACACGGGCCACGCGCGCTTGGTGAGCAGGAAGTGGCTCGTCAGGTTGACCTCGAGGCTGCGCCGCCAGTCGTCGTCGGCCAGATCGCCGAGCTCGCCCGTCGCTGCAACGCCCGCGCAGAAGACGACGGCATCGAGCCCGCCGTACCGGCCGATGGTGATCCGCACGAGCTCGTCGGCGACAGCGTCGTCGGTGAGGTCGCCCTCGACGTCGGCGTCGTGCAGATCCGCGCGGATGACGTGCGCGCCGCGCGTTGCCAGGTCGTCCGCAACCGCGCGACCGATCCCCGATGCGGCGCCCGTGACGATCGCGATGTAGCCCTGCAGCTCCGGCGGCGGCGGCGCGAGCGTCAGCTTGTAGAGCTCGAGCGGCCAGTTGACGAAGTCGTCGACCTCCTCCTCGGAGAGCCACGACGCCCCGCCGAAGCGGTCGCGCGTCGCAGCGATGCTCGCATGCGAATGCGCCGCGATCTCGAGGCGCATCTTCGCCGTGGGCCGGTCGGGGCCGGCGGCGACGCAACCGATCCCGGGGACGAGGAAGACCGGGCCGTTCGTGTTCGTGCGAGCGCCGATCCGCAGCATGTGGTCTGGTGTGCTGCGCATCGCGGCGATCTGATCGACGTCGTCGCGGTCTGCGATCGCGAGCTGCGCGCCGTCGACCGCAAGCACCTGCCGCCGCTCCTTCGAGAGCTGACCACGCAACGCAACGAACGGCGCGGCGCCTCTTCGCTGCACTTCGACCGGCGCCAGGCCGACGTATGCGGCCGCACGCTCGACGAGCTCGACCGTCAGCCCGTACGACTCCTCGTGCGACTCGCCCCAGGTGACGAGCCCGTGATGGGCGAGCACGATCGCCCGGGCATCCGCCTGCTCGGCGACGCGCTTCGAGAGCTCGAAGCCAGGTCGCAGGTAGGCGACGACCGCGACGTCGGCTCCGAGCGCGTCGTGCACCGCAGCCTCCGGATCCGGTGCGTTCGCAAGCGCGCAGATCGCGTCGGCGTGGACGTGGTCGACGTGCGCTGCAGGGAGAAACGCGTGCAGGAGCGCTTCGATCGACGGCCTCGGGCCTCCCGGATCGACCATGCAGCGCGCGAGGTAGCCGGTCATCTCCTCGTCGCTCATCGCCTCGCGCTCGCGCAGTGGCAGCAGCTCGTCGAGCCACAGTCCGGGGAAGTGGTGCGGCTCGCACGTCGCGAGGTCGGAGCCCGAGCTCTTGATCCGCAGCACACGGCGCTCCCGTCCTGCGTGGTCGGTCTCGACGAGCTTCGTCGAGGTGTTGCCGCCGCCGTGGAGGACGAGCGAGGGGTCGGCGCCGATCCGGCGCGAGCGCTCGACGAGCAGCTCGAGCTCGGTGGCCAACTATTTGATCGAGCGAATCGTCGCGCGCCAGGAGCCGCGGGGCGCGTTGACCTCGACGCTCTCGCCGAGCTTGTGGCCAAGCAGGGCGGAGCCGAGTGGCGAGGTCGGCGAGACCGTTCCCGAACCGCCGACGCCGCTGACTTCGACGGTCATCGTTTCGCCACGCTCGTCTTCGAGCTCGACGAACGATCCGATCCCGACCTCGTCACCGCCCGCCACCTCGACGATCTCGGCGTGGTCGAGCCGGGAGCGAAGCGTGCGGATCCGCGCTTCGAGCAGCCCTTGCTCGTTCTTCGCCGCGTGGTACTCGAAGTTCTCGGACAGGTCGCCGTACTCCCGCGCCTTCTTGATCGCCGCCACCACTTCGGTGCGGCGCGGGCCCTCGAGCTCCGCGAGCTCGGTGCGGATCGACTCGGCCTGCTGGGCCGTGAGCCGCTCGTCGGTGGTCACGCGTCGCCCTTGTCTTCCAGCAACCGCAACCGGTGCTCGAGCTGCGACACGCGGAGCTCGAGCTCGTCCCAGTCGTCGCGGGTGATCAACCCGAGCTCGCGGAAGAGGTCGCGCAGCCGCTGCCGCGACCCTTCGCTGACGCGCATGGCATCGCCGCGCCAGCGCCCGGAAATCTCGTCCAGCAGCGAGCGCAGGTCGTCGAGCCGCGGACCGAGGAGCGCACCGATCCGGTCGAACGGGTCGCGCTCGACTATGACCGTTACCGGGCTCGTCCATGAGGCCTCGTCTTCCGGCGTTGCCGTCGGCGCTCCCGTTTGGCGTCCTGTGACTGGTCACCGTCGCCGGCGATCTCCTCGATCGCCTCCTCGACGACGTCCATCGGTGTCTCCGGTGCGGGCAGCGCTGCGGCGGCCTTCTCGGCGCTCGCGAGCAGCTTGCTGCTGTCGGCTTCGCTTGCGGGAACGTGCTCACCGATCCGCCGCGCGTACTCCGGCTCGCGTTCCTTCCAGACGGTCAGCAGCGGCGCGGCGATGAAGATCGACGAGTACGCGCCGGAGGCGATGCCGATCAGCAGCGCGAAGGCGAAGTCCTTGAGGGTCGCGCCGCCGAAGACCAGCAGCGACGCCACCGGCAGGAGGGTGATGAACGTCGTCGCCAGCGAGCGGCGGATCGTCTCCCACAGCGAGACGTTGGCAATCGTGGCGTACGGGTGCCGTCGCATGATCGGCACGTTTTCTCGGATGCGGTCGAAGATGATGATCGTGTCGTAGATCGAGTAGCCGAGCACGGTCAGCACCGCGGCAACCGTCGCGGCCGTCACCTCCTTGCCCGTCAGCGAATAGACGCCGACGGTGATCAACACGTCGTGCAACATCGCCACGATCACGGGGACGGCGAACTTGTAGTCGAACCTGATCGTGCAGTAGAGGACGATCAGGAAGAGCGAGAAGATGATCGCGAGAATCGCGGAGTGCGCGATCTGGCGGCCGAAGCTGGACGAGACGTTCTTGATTCCGAGTTTCTCCGCGTTCACCCGGTTCGTGAGGTCGTCCGACAGCTTCGCCTGCGCGGCCGGGGTCAGCTTCTTCAGGCGGATCTGGAAGTTCTTGTACGAGTCGGTGCCGGTCACCGTGCCACGGCCTTGCACGACCGCGTCCTTGCGGCCGATGTCCGCCGCCTGCGCGCGAACCTTCGTCAGCGACGTCGGCTTCGGCGTCGAGAACGTCACCTGCACGCCGCCCTTGAAGTCGATCCCGAGGTTGAGCCCCTGCGTGAACAGCGAAATGGCGCTGACGACGACCACGACTCCGGAGATCGCGAACCAGAGATAACGGCGGCGCATGAAGTCGATCTGGAGGAAGCGCCCCTTCTGCGTGCCGGCAGCACCCATGAAGCGCGGATTGGCGAACCAGCGGAACCCCGACAGCAATCCGAGCATCGCCCGCGTCGCCGCGACCGCGGTCACGAGCGAGATGCCGGTGCCGATCATCAGCATCAGCGCGAAGCCCTTCACCTCGGCGGTCGCCACCGCGAAGAGAACGAGTGCCGTGATCAGCGTGACGACGTTCGCGTCGATGATCGTGCGGAAGCCCTTCGCGTAACCGGTCCCGATCGCGGCGCGCACCGACTTGCCGGCGCGCGCCTCTTCTTTGATTCGTTCGAAGATGACGACATTTGCGTCGGCGGCCACTCCGATCGTCAGGATCAGGCCCGCGAAGCCAGGCAGGGTGAGCGTGACCCCGAAGAGCAGGATCGCGCCGTACATGAACGCGCAGTAGATGCCGAGGCCGATCACGGCGACGAGCCCGAGGAAGCGGTAGAAGAGCAGCAGGAAGAGCGCGACGACGAGCAGGCCGCCGATCGCGGCGTTGCGCGCCTGGCGCAGCGAGTCCTTGCCGAGTGTCGCCGAGACGTCGGTCTGCTCGATCGTGACGAACGGGACGCGCAGCGCGCCGCTGCGCAGCACGAGCGCGAGGTTCTTCGCCTCGGTGACCGACCCGATCCCGGTGATCTCGGCGCCGCCGCCGGCGGGATCGATCCCGTTCGGGTTCTGCGTGTAGTCGATGTACGGGAACGACCGCAGCTTGCCGTCGAGCACGATCGCGAAGTGCTGGAACGTTCCGAGCGTCTGGCCGCGAGTCGCCTCTTCGCGCGTGATCTGGTGGAAGATCTTGTTGCCGTGACCGGTGAAGTGCATGGTCACGATCACGTTGCCGCTCGGGTCGAAGTCCTGCTGCGTGCCGCTCAGCTTCAGATCGTTGCCCGTCATCTGCGGCACGGGGTTCGGGACGGTCGGAAGGGTGTGCTTGAACAGGTAGTAGTAGGTCGTCCCCGGTGCCGGATTCGCGTTCAGTCCCGGGCACACCGTGGATGTGAGCGCGTCGCACGTCACGACGGCGCGCTCGGCGGGCACCGTCAGCAGCTGATAGCCGGTCGGGAAGCCGGGCGTCGTCTTCAGTGCGCGCAGGCTTCGCGCCCTTCTTCGCCGCCACGGCCTTCAGCGGCTTCAGCTTCTTCACGGCCGGGTCGCTCTTCAGCCCGGCGAGCGTGTCGTCCGGGCCGGCGACGGGCAGCTTCGACCGCGAGTTGAAGAGGTAGTACTGCGACGGTTGCCCCTTCTGGCCGCTCTGGACGCTCGACAGCAGGTCGAAGAGGCTCGTCGTCGCGACCGGGTTCTCGGAGGCGTCGACCGACGGCGGCACGAGTGAGGTCTCGAGGTCGTACAGCTCGAGCTGCGCGGTCTCGCCGATGATCGCCGCCGCCTGGTTGATGTTGTGCACGGCGGGCAGCTCGATCACGATCTGGTTCGTGCCCTGCTTGGTGACGACCGGCTCCGAAACGCCGAGCGAGTCGATCCGGTTCCGGATCACGTTCAGCGAGATCGACATGTCGTCCGGCGTCAGCTTGTGGGTGCGCGGCGGCTTCGCCTGAAGGACGACCTCGAGGCCGCCTTGCAGGTCGAGCCCCTCGTGCAGCTTCTTGTGCACGGGCGAGCCCGACCAGGCGAGCATGAACACGCCGACGAGCGCTGCGACGAGCAGCGCGATCAGCGTCAGATGGGAGCGCCGCGAGGCCAAGACGAGAAGGTTAGCTCGGGTCGGGCTTTTCCAGATCCCTTGCGACCGCAGCAATGGCGCGGCGGTCGAGCTTGACCAGGACGCCCGGTGCGATCTCGATCGTCATTTGCTCGTCGCCCGCCTCGCGCACGATCGCGTGGATGCCGCCCGCCGTGATGATCTCGTCGCCCGCCTCGACGTCGTCCTGCATGGCCGCGTGGGAGCGCTGGCGCCGGCGCGAGGGCACGAGGATGAAGACCCAGGCGAGGGCGACGAGAATGGCGATGACGATCAGCGGTTTCATGGGCGAAGGCGCTCCAGTGCGTCGCGCTTGTACGAGGTGAACGTACCTCCCAGGATCGCCTCGCGGGCGCCGTCGGTCAGCCGGATCAGGAAGCGGAGATTGTGCAGCGTCAGCAGCCGGTGCCCGAGCAGCTCGTTCTGGTTGACGAGGTGACGAACGTAGGCGCGGGTGAAGGTGGCGCACGTTGGACAGTCGCAGCCCTCGTCGAGCGGCCCCTGGTCGCGTGCGTACTGCGCGTTGCGAAGGTTGAGGCGGCCCTCCCAGGTGAGTGCGCTGCCGGTACGCGCAGTTCGCGTCGGCAGAACGCAGTCGAACATGTCGACGCCGGCCTCGATCACCTCGAGGATCCCCTCGGGATCGCCGATCCCCATGAAGTAGCGCGGCTTCTCTGCGGGCAGGAGCGCCGTGACCCAGTCGGTCGTCTCGAACATCAGCGCGCGGTCCTCGCCGATCGCGAGCCCGCCGATCGCGTTGCCGTCGAAGTCGAGGGCGATCAGCTCCTCGGTCGAGCGCCGGCGAAGCTCTGTGTCGGTGCCACCCTGGTTGATCGCGAAACGAAGCTGCCCGTCGGCGCGCGGAGCGTTGCGCTGGCTCTCGGCCCAGAGCGTGGTACGGCGCACGGCCTCTTCGAGCTCGCGCCGCTCTGCACTTGGCGGTGGCACCTGGTCGAGGCACATGGCGATGTCGCTGCCGAGGTTCGCCTGGATCGCCGCGGCGAGCTCGGGCGTGAAGCGCGTTGCGGCGCCGTCGTAGACGCTGCGGAAGGTGACGCCGTCGTCGTCGACGCCGAGGAGCGTGTCACGCAGCGAGAAGACCTGAAAGCCGCCCGAGTCGGTCAGAATCGGGCCGTCCCACGCCATGAAGCGATGCAGGCCGCCGAGCTCGGCGATCAGCGCGTCGCCCGGGCGGAAGTGCAGGTGGTAGGAGTTGCCGAGCAGGATCTGCGCGCCGAGCTCGCGCACTTCGCCGGGCGTCAGCGTCTTGACGGTCGCCTTCGTCCCCACCGGCATGAACACCGGCGTGCGCACCTCGCCGTGCGCGGTCTGCAGGACGCCCGCGCGCGCCGCACCGTCGGTCGCGATCACGTCAAAAACAGACATGGCCGGTGCCAGGCATGGCTACAGAACTGTGACGCGTTATCCACATCTCAGAGGATCAGCATCGCATCGCCGAAGGAGTAGAAGCGGTAGCGCTCCTCGATCGCGAGGCGGTAGAGCCGGCGCGTCTCCTCCACGCCCGCGAAGGCCATCACCAGCGCAAGCAGGGTCGAGCGCGGCAGGTGGAAGTTCGTCAGCAGATGGTCGACGCGGCGAAACTCGAATCCGGGCGTGATGAAGAGCTCCGTGCGACCAGTGAGCAGGGCGCCGCGTGCAAGCGTCTCGATGGCCCTTGTCGTCGTCGTTCCAACTGCGAGGACCTGATCGGCTGCTTGGATTCGCCTCCAGACGGCCTCAGGCACCTCGTAGCGCTCACCGTGCAGACGATGTTCCTCGAGCGTGTCGACGGCGAGCGGTCGGAACGTGTCGAGGCCGACATGCAGGGTCACCCGCTCGACGTCCAGTTGGCCGAGCAGCTCGGGGGTGAAGTGGAGGCCCGCCGTCGGCGCCGCGGCCGACCCCTGTTCGCGTGCGTACACCGTCTGGTAGCGGCCGGGGTCGGCGAGCGGCTCGGTGATGTACGGCGGCAGCGGCGCCTCGCCGTCCGGCTCGCCGTGGAGCCGAAGGCGCCAGCGGCCCTCGCCGAGGTGCTCGATCAGCTCGACCGGCCCGTACCGCTGCCCGGCATGGAGCCGCCGCGTCGGCCGCGCAAGCCCCTCCCACTCCTCGCCGCCGAGCCGTTCCACGAGGAGAACCTCCCCGCGCGGCCGCTCGATCCGGATCCGGGCCGGCACGACCCGGGTGTCGTTCACCACGGTCAGCGTCCCCGCCGGAAGCTCCTGTGGCAGGTCCCGAAAGACGCAATGGCGCACCTCCCCACTGGCCCGCGAGTAGACGAGAAGCCGTGATTCATCCCTCCTTTCCGCCGGATGCTGGGCAATCAGCTCCTGCGGCAGCTCGTAGTCGAGCTCGCTTGCGTTCATCCGACCGCGACGTTACCGTCGGTAGCGATGGATGACCGCTACTCGCTCCCGCCCGAGATCGCCGCGGCACTCGAGCGGGCGCGGCTCCAGGTAGAGGCGCTCGCGCAGACGGCCGACGAGCTGCAGGTCGTTCTCCCCGACGCGGTCGGGAGCGCTCTGCGCGACGGCCTCCGCGAGGAAGCGGCACCGATCTCCCGCCGGCTCGCCGAGGTCAAGGGCCTGACGAACCAGATGATCCGCCGGCTCGAGCGGCTGGAGACCGACATGCTCGCGGAGCGACACGCCCGGATCGACGATCTTGCTCTGCTCGTCGATCTGATCAGCGGCCAGTGGCGCTCGATGAACGAGCGGCTCGACCGGATCGAGCAGATGGTGGAGCCGCGGGCGCAAGTGGTCGAGCTTCGCCGCCCGGCCGACGCAGGCTGAGCACTCTTTCCGGAGGCGAACTAGGGTGACGGCATGCCGCCGAACATGCGCCGCTTCCTACCGCTCATCCTGGTCGCGTTCTTCCTGCTCTTCCTGCTGCCGACGCTGCTGAAGAAGAAGTCGAGCTCCGGGCTCAGCTCAGGCGCTCGTGCGACCCAGACGATCAGCGCGATGAACCTGATCGACAAGGGCGAGCAGGCCTACAAGGCGGCGCACGGCAGTTACACCGCACACCTCGCCGACCTCGTCGCGACGAGCCACGGGCTCGCACACGACCTCGTGATCGGCCTCGCGGTCCAGCTCGACGCCGGCTCCGACGGACAGAGCTTCGTCGCCCAGGTCGAGAGCAACGTCTTGAGTCTCGTCCGCGCGCGAAGCGGGAAGAAGTTGATCGCGCACAGCTGCTTGATCGTGAAGAGTGGTTCCGGCGTCAGCTGCCCCACCTAAACATGGGCAAGTTGGTTGTGACCGAATTCGTGACGCTCGACGGCGTCTTCCAGGACCCGGGCGGCACGGGAGAGTTCGAGCGCGGCGGCTGGGCGTTCCAGTTCGACCAGGGCGACGAGGGAGCGAAGTTCAAGTTCGACGAGCTCCTGGCGAGCGACGCGCAGCTTCTCGGGCGCGTGACCTACGAGGGGTTTGCGAAGGCGTGGCCGACGATGGAGGGCACGGGCGAGTTCGGCGAGAAGATGAACGCGATGCCGAAGTTCGTCGTCTCGACGACGCTCGAGAACCCGGAGTGGAACAACACGACCGTGCTCAAGGGCGACGTGGCGAAAGAGGTCGAAGCGCTGAAGCAGCAGTTCGCGGGCGACGTCCTCGTCGCCGGCAGCGGGCAGCTCGTTACATCGCTGCTCGCGAACGACCTCGTCGACGAGCTGCACCTGATGGTCTTCCCGATCCTGCTCGGCGACGGCAAGCGCCTCTTCGCGAACGCCGAGGCGACGAAGGCTCTGAAGCTCGTCGAGTCGAGGCAGACCGGCGCGGTCGCGATCCTCACGTTCAGCCGCTAGCGGGGTGCGAAGCGGAGCGAAGACGACGGACGAGACGTGTGCGGCAGTGCTGGATGGCGGCTAAGGCATGACGGAGGCGGCGGGTGGAGCGGAGCCGAAGGGCGTGACGCGCCTGACTGTGGGGGTCGGCAACACCAACTCGAACCGCGACCCGCGCCCGACCACGGACTCGAGCGAGATCTGTCCGCCCAGCGCCACCGACAGCTCCCGCGCAATTGTCAGGCCGAGCCCGGTACTTCCACCGCCGGACACGAATGGCCGGAACAACCGCTCGCGATCCGCTGCCGCGATCCCCGGCCCGGTGTCGTCGACGGCCACCTGCACGCTCCCGTTTTCCTGCGCGAGCTCCAAACTGATCCGGCCGCCGTCGGGCGTTGCGCGAAACGCGTTCGAAAGCAGGTTGTCGACGATCTGCAGCACGCGGTCGCCGTCGGAGACGATCACCGGCCTTGCGCGCACGTCGACGCTGTAGTCGATCGACCGCTCGCGGGCCTGCTCGGCGAACGTCTGGTAGGCCTGCTCGACGAGCTGCTCCATGTTCACCTCTTCCTTCAACACGGTGAACCGGTGCGCATCGAGCTTGGCGAGATCGAGGATGTCCCCGACGAGCCGTTCGAGCCGCTGCGCCTCCGCCTCGACGATCTCCAGCGAGTGGGCAGCCACCTCCGGGTCCGTCACGACCCCCTCGCGCAGCGCCGACACGTGGCCGCGGATCGCCGTCAGCGGCGTGCGCAGCTCATGGGAGACAGACATCAGGAAGTTTCGCTCGCGCCGCTCGGACTCCGCGAGTCGCACCGCCATCTCGCCGAAGCGATCGGCGAGATGCCCGATCTCGCCGGCCGCACGCTCCGGCACGTCAACCGCGTAGTCTCCGCCCGCGACCTTGTCGGCCGCATGGGAGAGCGCGAGCACAGGCCGGACGATCCGCCGCGAGAGATAGACGGCGAGGACGCACGCGACGAGCAGGCCGAGCGCACCCGCGATCGCCAGCCGCTCGAGCAGCAGATACACGCTGTGGTTGACGCTCGTCTTGCGCTTCGCGATCACGATCGCCCCGATCGACCGGTTGTGCAGCAGCACCGGCTGGGCCACGGCGAGATAGGTCGCCGTGCGCCCGGGCGGCGTGAAGTCGAAGGTGAGCGTCTTTCCGCGAGGTCCAGTCGATCGACTTCAGGTTCAGCGGCCGCAGCCCGGACTTCTCGCCCGGGAAGAGGTTCACGCCGTCGAAGTAGATGAGATCGCCGGTTGCGCTCTCGAGGTTCGCGGCGGCGAACGTCGGCGCATTGCGCGCGTTGCGATGCGTCGACGCGTTGTAGGCCTCGTTGACCCAGTTCGAATAGAGACGCGAAATACCCTTCGCGTTTTGCCTCAGCTCGGCAAGCGCCTGGTCGTGTGCGAACTGCCGGAAGAGCTGGACGGCGATCGCAGTCGTCACGAGCCCGGCCAGCAGGATCCCCCCAGGAAGAGGAGCGGCAGCCGGACCCGGAGGGACGAGAACACCTACTTCACAATAGAAGGCTCGCGCGCCGGGGCGACCTTGTAGCCCACTCCCCAAACCGTGACGATCGGCGAGGCATCCTCGAGCTTGCGGCGCAGCTGGCGCACGTGCACGTCGACCGTGCGCGTATCGCCGGCGAAGGTGTAACCCCATACCCGTTCGAGCAGCTGGTCACGCGTCAGGACGAGACCGCGATGGTCGAGGAGCTCCCACAGCAGGTCGAACTCCTTCGGCGCAAGCTGGATCTCCTGCTCGCCGACGTGCACCTCACGCCGCCCTGCGTCGACGTGCAAGTCGCCGTGCTGGATCGTCTCGTTCTCGCGCTCGCGGCGCTCAGGTGAGGCGCGACGGAGGATCGAGCGGATGCGCGCAACGAGCTCGCGCGGGTTGAACGGCTTCGTCAGGTAGTCGTCGGCGCCGACCTCGAGGCCGATGATCTTGTCGACGTCCTCGTCGCGCGCGGTCAGCATCAGGATCGGCACGTCGGAGTCCTGGCGGATGCGCTTGCAGACCTCGATCCCGTCGATGTCGGGAAGCATCAGGTCGAGCACGATCAGCGCCGGGTTCTCGGACGCGGCCAGCGCGAGCGCCTCCGTGCCGTTCGGGGCCGTCTTGACGATGTAACCCGCGTTCTTCAGGTAGAGCGAAACGAACGAGGCGATCGAGCTCTCGTCCTCGACGACCAGGATCGTCGGTGTGGCAGCTGCCATCGCGTTAGCCACTCTTACTGATGCGGAGGCTGGCGCCGGCGCTGCCAATGCCGCCCTTCCCGTACGAGGCTGAAATCGGCCCCGCCGTGGTGAGCGATATGCGCGCGGTTGCCGTCAACCGTGAACGAGCCATCGTCGCTCGTGCCGGCCGCGATCGCGGTGATCTTCCCGTTGCCGACTGCAGAGATCGAGATGCCCATGCCGTCGATGATCAGCGTGTATTGCCCACCCGGGAAGAGAAAACGCACGTCAGTGCCGGACGTAGACGACGTTGCCCCCGATGATCTTGAGCTTCGCACCGCTCACCGACGGGAGCGCTGTGTTGTCGTCGGGCCTGTAGTCGACCACCGTGATCTTGCCGCCGTCCAGGTGGCCGTAGATCAGCCCCTTGCCCTGGACCGTCAGCCGGCCATCCGCACTCGACACCACGAGCGAGCCGTCACCAGGCGAGTCTCGCCCGGCAAGCGCCGCCGCAGGCAGGATCAGGACAGTCGCAAGCAGGAGGAGTAGGAGCTTGCGCATAGGCATGTGGAGTATTTCCTCGGCAAGTATGCCGTGAATAACGGAAAAGTAAGGAGTTCGTTAGCCCGTGGCCCTGAACGTGTTGCTGTTCCTCGGTTCGCTTGCCGTCACGCTCGGGGCAGCCGCCTTCTTCGCCGACCGGCTCGACCAGGTCGGGCCGAGGCTCGGGCTCCCCGAGGCGGTCGTCGGATTGCTGACCGCGCTCGCGGCAGATGCGCCCGAGATCTCCTCTGCGGTCGTCGCGCTCGCGCGTGGCCAGAAGCAGGTCAGTCTCGGCGTCGTCCTCGGCTCGAACGCCTTCAACCTCGCCGCGATGATCGGGCTCGCCGCGGTCCTCGCCGGAACGGTGACGATCGGGCGCCGAGCGCTCGCGGTCGAGGGTGGCGTCGGCATCGCCGCGACGCTCGTTGCCGCCGGGCTCGTCCTCGGGTTGTTGCCCGCCTGGGTCGCCCTCGTGCTGCTCGGGGCGATCGTCGTTCCGTATCTCGCGATCGTTTCGCGCGGACCGGCGGATCGCCCGCCCGTCCCGGCCCATGTGCACCACGAAGGCGCGCATCTGGAAGCCGGTGGCGCTGATCGTCCCGGCGGTCGGGTTGATCGTGCTCGGCAGCGTCGGGATGGTGCAATCCGCGGTCGCGCTCGCCGACCGCTGGCACGTCTCGAAGGCGATCGTCGGGATCCTCGTCCTCGCCGTGCTGACGAGCCTGCCAAACGCGTTCACCGCGATCCGTCTCGGCCTCGCCGGCCGCGGGGCCGCGCTCGTGACGGAGACGATCGGCAGCAACTCGATCAACCTGGTCGGAGGGATCCTCTTCCCCGCCCTCGTCGTCGGCCTCGCCGGGCGCACCGGGCTCGTCGACTTCAACTTCGTCTGGCTGCTCGGCATGACCTGCGTCGCGCTGCTCCTGCTCTCCCGCACCGCCGGGATCGGGAGGCGCGGCGGCGCAGCGCTCGTCGCGCTCTACGCGGTCTTCGTCGCGGTTCAGCTCGTGTACGCGGGTAGACGGTGCCAGAGCTGTACCTCTGGCCTTCCGGCTGAGGGCCTCTGCGGCCGAGCTTCCCGGCGCGCTGCAGCTCGAGCAGCCGCTCGGGCGGCGCCATCCGCTCCTCGCCCGAGCGCGGCGTGGAGGGTCTCACTCGCGTGCACGTGGACGTCGATGCCGACGAGATCGAGGAGCGCGCAGGGGCCGAGCGGCCAGCCGGCGCCGAGCGTCATCGCCTTGTCGAGATCCTCCGGGCTCACACCCGTCTCGTCGAGCACGCGCACGCAGTCGTTCAGCAGCGGGATCAGCACGCGGTTGACGACGAAGCCGGGCGTGTCGGCGCAGCGGATCGGCTCACGGCCCAGGCGCTTCGCGAGTGCGACGCAGCGCCTCGACCACGTCGTCGCTCGTGCGCTCGGCGCGCACCACCTCGACGAGCGGCATCAGCGGCGCCGGGTTGAAGAAATGCATGCCGGCGACGCGTTCGGGATGCTCGAGCTCCGCCGCGATCGCACCCACCGATAGCGCCGAGGTGTTCGTGGCGAGGATCGCGTCGGCCGCGCAGACCCGCTCGAGCTCCGCAAACACCGCACGCTTGGCCTCGAGCTCTTCGAACACCGCCTCGATCACGACGTCGCAGCTCGCGAGCTCGCTCAGCTCGGTGACCAGGCAGAGCCGCTCGAGCGCCGCATCGCGAGCGGCAGCGTCGAGCTGCCCCTTCTCGACCTTGCGGCCGAGGAAGTGGGCGATGCTTCCCCGTGCGGCCTCGCCGCGATCCGAGTTCAGTTCGTAGCCGACCGTTTCGAGCCCGGCTTCGATGCACAGCTGCGCGATCCCCGCACCCATCGCGCCCAGACCGACGACCCCAACCCTGCGGATTTCGCTCGCCATTTCGCGGAGTATGAGCCGACGCGGCCCTTAGACTCCGGACCATGTGGCCGTTTCACCGGCGGGCTGGACGCGACAAGAGCCCAGGCGTCGACGGAATCACTCCCCGCAGGCCGCATGCCGGAATGCTGCGCCGCGAGCACCGGACGCTCCTGCACGTCCGCGACGAAAAGCTCCGCGACCTGGGCGGTCTCCTCGTCGAGCTCTACCGCCGGGGCAGCTTCCGCGAAGATCTCCTCTCCGAGGCCTGCGCGGAGCTCGTCGGGATCGATGCCCGCCTGGTCGAGATCGACGAGCTGCTCCACTCGAATCGCCGCGCGGCCAGCTGCAGCTGTGGCGCCCCGGTCTTGCGCGGCTCCCACTTCTGTCCCAATTGCGGTCGCCTGCTCGACGCGCCCGCGGCCGGATCCGAGGACACCGTGATCCTCCGTGGCTGACCCAGCCGGCAAGCGCGCGGCCGCAATCGCGGCGATCGAGGAGCGCTGCCCTCGTTGCGACGCGGCGCGAGCGCGCGATCAGGAGTACTGCGTCGAATGCGGGATGCGCCTGCCTAGTGTCACGGGGGCGATCCCTGCGCTTCGGCGTGGCTGGCTGCGCCGGCTCGGCTGGTATCCGGGCGACTGGATCTGGGTCTCCGTGCTCACCCTCGTCGTCGCGATCGCGGGCGCCGCGGTGGCGATCGCCCTGGGCGACAACTCGAGCCCGAGCGCCGTCACGACCGCGGTGGCGCCACCGCCGCCGGCCGCGACGACGACCGCGCCGCTCCCGACCGCTCCCGAGCCGACTTCCTCCAGTTCGACCACGACCACGAAAACGAAGTCGTCGTCCACGACGACGACCGCCAGCACCGCCGAACGGCCGCACGCCGTGGCCGGCCGGCCGAAACGGCTGGACGATCGTCCTCTTCTCGTACCCGCTCACCGGCGGAACGGCTGCCCCGTACGCCACGGCCTCCAGGGCTGCCCACGGAGGCCTTCCCGAGGTGGGTGTGCTCGACTCGAGCCAGTTCTCGAGCCTCCACCCGGGCTACTACGTCGTCTTCTCGGGGATCTACAGCTCCGCCGGCGAAGCCGAGACGGCGCTCCGGAGCGTCCACGCCACGGGTTTCGCAAGCGCGTATACGAGGCAGATAACCCGGTAGTGCTCTCTGAGAATGCGACTTTCGTTGCCAGGTTGGAAAGCATTTGTAACAGCCTTCGCGGTTGTGTAGAGTTGATCCCCGGAATGGGTGAGGAAGTCGTACCTGACCGGTTTTTACGGCTTCTTAACACGGTTTTCGGCATAGTCGAGAGGAGATGAGCGGCCCAACTATGGACGATCGGATTCTCCAGGTCCAGAACAGCATGTATCAATATTCACGCGCGATCTACCGGTCGATCAAGGACCTCATCGACCCCTACGTCGACCCCGAGACCCAACTCGGCTATCGCCGCGAGGTGCTCGCTGCGTGCGAGGGCACGATGGAGCGGCTTGCTGCCGATCCGCACTACTTCGCCAAGCCGGACAAGGCCCTGTTCCAGGACATTCGCCGGTACTTCCCGATCAACGTGCAGGCACAGGTCGCCTGGTCGGTCACCCACGGCGTCGACGCCGCCGTCGGGTTCATCGAAGAGCAGATCGAGAACGGTGCGTTCGAGGGCGGCGTCGCCCGGTGCCACGCGACGACGCGCAAGGGCAAACCGTGCCAGCGCACGCCGCTGCCGGAACGCGACTACTGCCCTTCTCACCAGCATCTCGACCGCTCGAAAGTCGCCGCTTAACTTGTTCCGAAGATAGGCTCGCCTCACGGTGAGTCATGACACGGACAAGCTGATCCGTCAGCTCTCGCTGGTCGCCTTCCTGATGGCGGAGCTGCGTCCCTTGACCGCGCGCGACATCAAAGGCAACGTCGAGGGCTACCAGGAGATGAGCGACGAGGCGTTCGCCCGCCGCTTCTACTCCGACCGCGCGGAGCTCGTCAGCCTCGGCGTGCCGCTCGATTCGCAACGCGACGAGCACACCGGCGAGGAGCTGTACACGCTGCGTTCGGAGCGGTACTTCCTGCCGCCGCTCGAGCTCGACGACGACGAGTTCGCTGCGCTCCAGACCTGTCTCTACCTGCTCGAAGGGCGCTTCGCGTACTCCGAGCCCCTGCGGCTCGGGCTGCAGAACCTCGCACTCGGGCGCAGCTCGGGCGCCCGGGACGACTCGCCCACCGCCACGGCGGTGCGGGTCGAGGTGCGCGACCCCGACTACTCGCCAGAGCTGCAGGGCCGGCTCGGCAAGCTCGAAGGCGCGATCACGAAGCAGCGCACCGTCCGCTTCCGCTACTGGTCGATCGCCCGCGACAAGGAGAGTGAGCGAACGATCAACCCGTATGCCCTGCTGCCGGAAAACGGCACCTGGTACGTGATCGGCGAGGACCAGGACGACAAGACGATCAAGCAGTTTCGCGTCTCACGCATCCGCTCCGAGATCCGCTTCGCGACGCGCCGCGAGCGCGACTTCCGCGTACCGGAGGAGTTCGACGTCGAAGGCTTTCGTGGCCGCGCCGACTGGCAATTCGGGGACACGGTCGGCGAGGCCCGCGTCGAGCTCGCCCCCGACACCGCGTGGTGGGTGCGCCGCGAGTTCGACAAGCCGCGGAACAGCATCGATGGAGACATCTTCACGACCGAATACGCCCAGCTGCCGCTGCTTGCGCGCTGGATCCTCCGCCAGGACGGCCGGGCGATTCCGCTCGAGCCGCCCGCGCTGCGCAAGCTCGTGATCGACGGAGCGCGCGCCGCGCGGGATGCCCATCGCGGCACCCCGCCGCAGCTTGCCGGTGAGCAGCGCAAGCGCTGGAACGACGGCGTGGTCGAGCGGCCGACCGGACCGGTAGCGCCCGAGCGCTTCGGCGTCCTCCAGTCGCTGCTCTCCTACCTGCTCACCGCCTGCGGCGACGACCGCGATGCGGTGATCCCCGCCGCCGACCTGGCCGCGCGCTTCTCGATCCCGTTCGACGCGCTCGAGGAGCACCTCTCGCTCCTGAACCTCGTCAACTTCGGCGGCGGCTGCTACGCCGTGTACGCCGAGCTGCACGGGGACGAAGTTCACGTCGACAAGGAGCTCTTCGGCGACACCTTCCGCCGGCCGCCGCGGCTGACGCCGCTCGAGGCCCGCGCGATCCGGCTTGCACTCGAATTCGTCGGCCCGATGATCGCCGCCGACGCACACTCACCCCTCGACCGCGTTCGCGCCAAGCTCGAGGAGAGCTTCGGCGCCTTCGCGCTCGCCCAGACGCCGACGCCGCACGGAGGCGCCGAGGAGGACCTGGTCGCATCGCTGACACGCGCGATCGACGACAGCAAGCTCGTCGAGCTCGAGTACTTGAAGCCCGGCGAGAGCGAGGTCGAGACCCGCACGGTCGAGCCGTACGCAATCGAGCGCACTCTCCCCCACTGGTACGTCCACACCTGGGACATGGACCGCGACGCTGCGCGGAGCTACCGGCTCGACCGCACACGTACGGCGAAGGTGCTGCGCAAGACCTTCGAGCCCCGCGACGGCTTCGATCCGGCGATGTTGCAGGACGTGAGCACGGCGCGCGTCTGGTACGCACCGGCGGTCGCGCGGTGGGAGGTCGAGAAGGGCGCGCGCGCGCTCGTCGACGGCTCGGCGGTCGGCGACCGCTCCGTCGGCAGCGCCGACTGGCTCGTCGGCGAGGTGCTCGCCTACGGCGGCAACGCGGTCGTCCTCGCCCCACCCGAGTTGCGCAAGCGCGTGGCCGACCGCGCCACCGAGCTCGAACGCGAGCTGCGGGCGGCTAGGTCACGGGCAGTATCAGCGTGAACGTCGCCCCCAACCCGGGGGCGGAGGCGACCTCGAGTGTGCCGCCGTGTGCCTCCGCGATCGCGCGGGCGATGTAGAGACCGAGCCCGCTGCCGGGCTTCGCCGACGTGCCGGCAACGCGGCCGAACTTCTCGAAGATCAGTCCTTGATCGGCGGGTGCGATCCCGCCACCCTGGTCGGTGACATCGACGACGACGCGCCCATTGACCGTCGTCGCGCGCACTTCGACCGATCGGCCTTCGGGCGAGTACTTGACCGCGTTGTCGACGAGATTCGGAGAGCACCTGGCGCAGCCGGGCGCCGTCGCCGCGAACGGACGGGAGCGCACGCGGAATCTGGGCCACGATCTTGACTGCGTCCTGCCCGAGAGCGGCTGCGGCCACGGCCTCCTCCACGAGCCCTGCGAGGTCGACCGCCGCGAACGAATAGGAGAAGGTTCCGGCGTCGATCCGCGACGTGTCGAGTACCTCGCCCACGAGCTCTGCGAGACGGTCGGTCTCGTCGGCGATCAGCGCGAGGAACATGTCGCGCTGCTCCGGCGTGAGCTGGCGCCAGCGAGCCTGCAGCGTGCGCGCGGAACCGATCACCGACGCCATCGGCGTCCGTAGCTCGTGCGACACGAGCGAGACGAAATCGGCGCGCATCGTGGAGAGCCTGCGCAGCTCGTCGACGGTGCGGCGCTCGGCTTCGTAGACCCGGATGTTTTGCGCAGCAGTTGCGACGAGCCTGCCGAGCAGGCCGACGAGCTCGATCTCCGCAGGCGTGAATGCGTCCTCCTCCCGTCGCAGGAGCGAGAGCATTCCTGTTGCCCGCGCACCGGCGAGCAGCGGCGCCGCCACCCGTGAACCGAGCCCCAGGCGTACGAACTCCTCCTCCTCGGGAAAACGCGCACCGTCGAGGTGCGGCCGATACAGGGGCTGCGCCGACACGAGGACGTCCTCGAGCAGCGTCCCGGACAGCGGCTGGCGCGAGCCGGGCGGGAAGATCTCGTCGGCGCCGGATCCTGCGGCCGCCATCACCTGCGCGAGGCCGTCTTCGGCCAGCACGATCGCAACGCGGTCGAACGGAACGAGGCCTCGCAGCTCGCGGATGAAGTTGCCGAACGCCTCGGCCAGCTCGAGCGACGAGCTGAGCGCACGCGCGCAACGGTTCGCGGCGTCGAGCACGTCGACCCGCCGGGCCAGCTCGTCACGGAGGCCGACGGCTTCCTCGGCGCTCAGCCGCGCCTCGCGGCTCTCGGCCCCCAGACGGCGCACGATCCAGCCGACGGTCAATGCGATCAGTACCTCGAGGCCGACGTGGAGCGTGACGAAGTCCCAGCGTGACTTCACGTGGAAGTGATCGCTGTGGAGCTGTTCGAACGCCAGCATCACCGGCGCGGATGCCGCCGCGACGATCAGCCCGCCGAGAACCGCAAAGCGCATGCAGCCCTCGACCAGCGGGATGAACAGCGTCTCCGGGGTCAGCGTGCCGCGCTCGTAGCTGTAGATCACGACGTACGCCGAGACGATCGCCGTGTCGAAGACCTGCGCGGCGATGCTGAATGCGAGTGAGGCGTGGTCGGAGACGTCGAATCTGACGAGGAGGAACAGGACGACGGCCCCGGCCGCAAAGATCCCGGTCGTCGTCCACGCGGCGGCCTCGTACCCCGCCGGGGAGCCGGTCGACACGCCGACCTGGAAGATCGCGAACGGGACCGCGACCAGACGGACGACTGCGATCCAGCGTTCGATCCGCCTCAGCTGCACATCCGCTCCAGAGCCCAGCGCGCGTGCTCGGCCAGCATCGCGTCGTCGCCGTCGGCGTGCCGCTCGACCGCCGGCCGCGTGCGCTCGTCGCCGACGTTGCCCGCGGCGACGAGTGCGTTGCGCTGCAGCCAGCGCGGGTCGTTGTGCGGGACGAAGAGCCGCCCGAACGCTGCAACGTCGCCTTCGAGCCAGTCGACGAGATCGACGTGCGCCGCGCCGTCGGGCGGGCCGTCTGCCCGGCGCTTCTCGATGCCGCGGTTCCAGGGGCAGACGTCCTGGCAGATGTCGCAACCGTAGACCTGCGCCCCGAGGGCTTCCCGGTAGGCGGCCGGGATCGGCTCCGGCGTCTGCGTCCAGTACGAGAGGCACTTCGTTGCGTCGAGCGTGCCCGGCTCGTCGAGCGCGCCGGTCGGGCATGCGTCGATGCAGAGCGTGCACGAGCCACAGTCGGTCGTCAGCGGCGGGGTCGGCTCGAGCTCGGCGGCGGTGATGAGCGTTCCGAGCACGACCCAGGAACCGTGCCGCCGCGTGATCATCATCGTGTTCTTGCCGTAGAACCCAATGCCGGAGCGAGCGGCTGCCTCGCGGTCGACGTGCTGGTTCGCATCGACGAGCACGCGATACGGCCCGCCGAGCTCGCGGCCGAGCGCATCGAGCTTCTCGCGCAGCTCTGCATAGCCGTCGTGCCACGTGTACCGCGGCAGGCGTCCGTGTCCGGCTGGGCGGGCCGCCTCCGGCGTGTAGTAGCAAAGGGCTGCGGAGATCACGCTTCGCGCGCCGTCGAGCAGCCGTTCGGGGTGACACGACACTTGCGGCTGCGCCATGGTGAAACGCATGCGGCCGAAGAGGCCACGAGCACGCCGTTCGCGAATGTGGCGCTCGGTTCCGTCATAGGCCTCGGCGCGCGCGACGCCGACGGCGTCGAATCCGAGCCGCCGGCCCAACCGCTGCACCTCGGCGGTCGTCACCGCAGCATTGTGACGACCATAGGATCCCCGCGATGAAAGCGGTACGCATCCATGAGGAAGGTGGCCCGGAGGTTCTACGCTACGAGGACGTACCCGACCCCGTCCCGGGCGAGGGCGAGGTGCTCGTCGAACTGCGGGCGGCCTCGCTCAACCACCTCGACCTCTGGCTGCGGCAGGGGCTTCCGTCCGTGCCCAAACCGCGCATTCTCGGCGCAGACGGCGCGGGCGTGATCGCCGGCACCGAGGAGCGGGTCGTGATCAATCCGGGTCTCGCACACGAAGGCGGCGTCCATGTTCTCGGCGAGCACCGCGACGGCACACATGCCGAGCTCGTCGCAGTGCCTCGCAGTGCGGTCCATTCGATCCCGGCCGGCCTCTCCTTCGAGGAAGCCGCTGCGTTCCCGCTCGTCTTCGAAACCGCGTATCGAATGCTCGTGACGAAGGCCGCGCTCCAGCCCGGCGAGTGGGTGCTGATCTGGGGAATCGGCAGCGGCGTCGCGACGGCGGCCCTTGCGATCACGAAGGCGCTCGGCGCGAACGCGGTTGTCACATCCTCCAGCGAGACGAAGCTCGCGCGGGCGCGCGAGCTCGGTGCCGATGCGACAGTCGACCACGCCACCGAAGACGTGCCGGCCCGCGTGCGCGAGCTTTCGGGCGGCGGCGCACACGTGGTCGTCGAGCACGTCGGTGAGGCGACCTGGGCGCGCTCGCTCGCCTCCGCGCGAACGGGCGGCCGCATCGTCGTCTGCGGCGCCACGAGCGGGCCGAACCCACCCGCCGCACTCCATCGGATCTGGTGGCGCGAGCTCGAGATCTACGGCTCGACGATGGGCACGCCGGCCGACTTCCAGGGGGCCTACGACCTGATCGCCGCCGGCAAAGCCCGTCCGGTGATCGACTCCGTCTTCCCGCTCGCCGAGGCGCGAGCAGCGCACGAGCGAATGGAGCGCGGCGACCAACTCGGCAAGATCGTTTTTCGCATTCCGTCGTGAACCGAGCCGGCTATTTCGGCACGACGACGTGGAAGCTCTTCTTCAGCGCCGTCTCGCCCTTCGAATCGAGCTCGACGACGCCCTTGAGCCGGTGACCACGGAGACGACTCGGCAACGTCCAGGTGCACGACGCAAGATCACCGTGAAGCACCGTCTTGGCCACCGATCGCCCGGCGAAGCTGCAGCGGATCGAATCCGACGAAGCCGCCAACGCGGCGGTTGAGGCGGATCGAGGCGGTCAGCTGGAGCGGCGTGCGGACGAAGGAGAGGTGGAACGACTTCACCGTCAGCGGCCGGACGAAGACAGCGCCGATCTTCAGCGCCTGGCCGACGGACACCGCGCAGATCGCCCCGTTGACACTCGGGCAGCCCGTCCAGTGGTCGAACCGGTACCCGGCGGCGGCGGTCGCCGAGAGGTTGACCGACGAGCCCGCGTCCCAGCTCCACGTGCACGACGCCGCCGCAGCGCACGACACGCTCGGCTGGTCGAGCGCGGCCACGCTTGCGCCTCCCACGCCGACGGCGACACGAAGCTTGACCTCGTGTACGTCGAGATGGCGGAGCCACGGTGAGTCCTGCACGTCCCACCACGTCCCGGAATGCGCGTAGTAGTCGTCGTGCCCGAAATCGAGGATGGCGGCGTCGATCGTCGTCGCAGCCGGCGTCGGGTAGAGAACGTCGAGGTTCGAGTCGCACGGATGGAACGGATCACCCGCGCAGCGATGCGGCGGGCCCGGCGTCGCCGTGTCGAGCGCGCCGAGCTCGTTGACGAGCTCATGCGCAGCCACGACCGCCAGGAAGCCGCCGCGCGGCGCCGAGGCCTCGATGCTCCCACACCCGCGCGCGCCGCCTGAGCCTTCCAGGTTCGGTGCGATGTAGACGCTCGCGTACCCGTTGGTGCCGCCGCTCTGCGCGCTGACGTATGCGTTCCCGCATTCCATGCTCGTCGACGGCTGCGCCTGGTCGTAGTAGACGAGGTACTTCTTCGCAGGATCGCTGAACCCGGCGCCGACGAGATCAGTGCGCAATAGTGCGAGCCGCGGGGTCGTGGCCGAGTTGTAGAACGCCGTGTCGTGCGGAAGCTTGACGTCGCTGATGTCGAGCGAGCCGAGCCCCGTGCAGCCGAGCGCGGCGTAGTCGAATCGTGGTGCGCGCGTCGGATCCTGGCGCTTCCACCAGCTGTTGATCGCATTCAGGTCGGTTGTGATCGCCGAGGCGACGGACGTGAAGCGGTCGGGGCTGTCGCTCGGCGTCGCATAGATCACGTGGATCTGGTCGCCGCCGACGATGTCGGGGCGGTCGGTCGGGCTCGGCGCCGAGCCGCACCAGGTGACCGGAACGGGCGCTGCATGCGAGACAGAGCAGACGGCTGCGGCGGCGAGCGCCGCAACCACAACAGCTAACCGAAGCCGAGGATGAACTTGGCGTCCTCGGACATTCGCTCGGGCGTCCACGGCGGCTCGAACGACAGCTCGGTCTCGACGTCTTCGACCCCCGGCAGCTCGCGCACGCAACGGTCGATGTCCTCCTCGATCATCTGGCCGGCCGGACAGCCCATCGAGGTGAGCGTGTAGATCACCTTCACCGCAGGCCCTTCGACCTCGACCTCGCAGAGCAGGCCGAGCTCGACGATGTCCATCCCGAGCTCGGGATCCTCGACTCCGCGCAGCGCTTCGACGACTTCTTCTTGTGTCGGCATACCGCCGAGGTTAGCCGAGGCGGCACTTCTTCGCGGCGCTCGCGCGCGAAGAAGTGGGTGCCGTCGACGAAACGCACCCAGTTGCAGCGGGTGCACATCACGAGCGAGTGCGTTTGCGCGGAGTCGGCGAGGTAGCGCACGCCGCGGAGCAGCTCGCCGTTCGAGACCCCCGTTGCGACGACGATCACCTCTTGCGGCGCGAGGTCGTCGATCGTGAAGATGCGCTCGATGTCGCTCGATTCCGTGCGCGTGCGCGTCCTCGATCTCGGCACGTCGCGTCGGCCAGAGCTGAGCCTGCAGCTCGCCGCCGAGGCAGCGGAGCGCCGCGGCCGAGAGCACGGCCTGGCGCGTGCCGCCGATCCCGATCGCGAGGTGGTCGTTCGTGCCGCGAATCGACGCGGAGATGGACGCGAGCACGTCGCCGTCCTGGATCAGCTTGATCCGCGCGCCCGCCGCGCGGATCTCCTCGATCAGGTCGTGATGGCGCGGGCGGTCGAGCACGATCGTCGTGACGTCGTTGACCATGCGGCCGTACGCGTCGGCGATCGCGCGGATCGTTGTCGCCGACCGGAGCCGTCAGCGAGATCGCGCCCGCGCGCGGTCGGGCCGATCGCCATCTTGCGCATGTACATGTCGGGCAGCGACGGCATCGAGCCGCGCGGGCCGACGGCGATCATCGAGAGCGCGTTGTTGCCGCCGCGCGCCGTCACCGCTCGGCCCTCGAGCGGGTCGACGGCGAGGTCGACCTCCTCCCCGCCCGCGCCGATCATCGTGCCGACCGCGAGCTGCTCCGCATCCGCCGGCGCGCCGATCACGATCTTCCCGCTGATCGGCAACGACTCGAGCGCAAGCCGCGCGCCGGAGAACGCCGCCTCCTCGGCAGCTTCCTGATCGGCACGGCCGAGCCAGCGCGCGCCGGCGAGCGCCGCGCGCTCGGTCACGCGCGCGTAGCTCTCGCAGATGCAGCTCACGCGTGCGGACTCGGCCGCCAGCCGGCTCTGCCGAGGCGAGCACGAGCTCGATCACCGCAGTCGGTCGCGCGCTCCGGGTTCGAGCTCTCGATCACCGGCACGCCGTGCTTCTCTGCCCGCTCGACGATGTAGCCCTGGATTGCGCGAA
The DNA here is from genome assembly GCA_963761365.1 of uncultured Actinomycetes bacterium. GTDB lineage: Bacteria > Actinomycetota > Thermoleophilia > Gaiellales > Gaiellaceae > PALSA-600. The sequence goes on from CAVXHB010000009.1 coordinate 184,772, forward strand.
TCTCGTCGAGCTGGTCGAGGTATTTGTCCATCGCGCGCACCCCGCCGGTCGAGGTGTCGCGAACGTGGAAGTGCGTGCGGTGCACGTCTTCGTTCTGAATTTCGAGGACCACGTGGACGACGAGCGCGCCTTCGATCTCGGCCGGCATCAGCCCGGGCACGAGGTGCACGCCCTTCGATCACCATCGACCAGCCCTCGGTCAGCGCGCGGTCGATCGACGCATCGACGCCGACCAGCACGTTGCGCGTCTGGTCGAGGAACGAGATCAGCGCCGGGTCGCCCTCGAAGCTCGAGTAGTGCACCGACGGCATCGACCGGTACGAGAAGAACGCGCGGATCGTCTGGCGGATGAAGTCGGTCGAGGTGACCCGCGTGATCCCGAGCCGGTGCGCGACCTCGGTCGCGACGGTCGACTTGCCGGTGCCGGTCGCACCGCCGACGAAGAGCAGGATCGGCAGGTCGAGCGCCTGCAGGGCGGCGAAGCGCCGGAGGCGTGCGACCACGAGGGGTCCCTCCTCCTCGCCCAGCACCTCGGCAGCGAGCTCCTCCAGCCGTTCGAGCGAGACGGTGCGGGCATCGCGATTCGCAAGATCGAGCTCGAGCTGCTTGGCGAGCAGGTACGCCCGCTCGATCGCCACGCCGACCGAGACGAGCGCCCGCGCCATCAGCCCCTTCGAGTAGGGCAGCCCGCCCGGCTCGCCGAGCGGCAAGCGGATCGTGGCGGCGGCCGGTCATGCGCGCACCGCTTCTGGAGCGAGCGCGAGCAGCGCCTCGTCGAGCCCGGGTGCGACCACGTCGTTCGCGGCGAGCACGACGCGCCGGCCGCGGGCGAGGGCGTGCTCGGCAACGACGTCGATCGCGGCGCCCTTGACCTCGATCAGATAGGTGTCGGCGTCGATCCGCTCGAGCTCGGCGCTAAGCGCGGCCCGGTCGCCGAGGTTGGGCGAGACGTGGACGACGTCGGCCTCGAGCTGATCGGTGCCGTGCGCCGCCGGCCGTGAACACCGCGACGCGGCCCTCGAGCGGCTCGAGCGGCCGCAGCTCGAGCGTCGCCGTGATCGCCCCCTCCAGCTCGCAGCCGACCGCGACGACGAGGTCGGAGACGAGGCGGCGGTAGGTGTTGAGGTGCGAGTCGAGGTCGTGGTGCGGCGCCGACCACGAGCACGCGCCGGTCGACCGCGATCGGCGGGATCGCCGTGCCGCTCGAGTCGAAGACGACGACGTCGGGCGCCCGCTCGGCGGCGAGCCGTGCGCCCTCGACCACGTTCGAGACGAAGACCTGGCCCGCGAGGCCGCCGCCGGCGCGACGGCAGCCGATCGTCGGCACGCCGGTCGACGCGCTGCGATCTCGAGGTGGTCGGAGGCGGCATGGCGGCCGGTGCGCGAGAGCGCGACGAGGTCGTCGACCGTCGGGCGGCGCTCGATCAGCTCGGGCGTCGCGCGGCCCGCCGCGGCCCATCGCGACGACGACGACGTCGCGGTCGCGGGCGAGCAGCGAGGCGAGATGCGCGGCGACCGCGGTCTTGCCGACGCGCTTGCCCGCACCGATCACCGCGATCGACGGCACGTCGGGCTCCCACGGCGCGTAGGACGGCGGGTCGAAGCGAAAGTCGGCGCCGAGGTACGGCAGCCCGGCGGCAAGCGCGCGCGACGCCCAGCGGAAGCGCTCCTCGGGCCCGAGCACGGGCTCGTCGGAGAGGTCGACGACGAGCTCGGCGTCGCCGAAGCCATCGAGCGAGCGGCACGCCGTAGTCGGCGACGCCGCGAAGCTTCTCGCTGCCGCCGACGAGGATCGCGCCCACCCATTCGTACGGCAGCTCGGCGAGCGCGTCGCGGACGACGTCGGGGAAGTGCTCGCCGTCGATGAGCGCCACCGCTCTCATCGTCGCGTCGTCACCTCCTGCTCGATCTTGCCCGTGTACTTCTCGTACTCGAGCGTCTCGAGGTCGAACTGGATGATGCGCTCGCTGGCCGTGGAACGGATAGCAGCGCCAGATGTCGACGTGCGTGCCGTTCACCTCGACGACGTTGTAACAGGGCTCTCGTCTTGCCGCGAAGGCGCAGCGACGAGACCGTGCCGGTGTTGACGACGAACAGGTTCTCGAGCCTCCACGCATACGGAACGTGCTTGTGCCCGCAGAGGACGAGGTTCACGCCTGCGCGCTGGAGGCATTCGATCGCGTCGCCGGCGTCGTAGACGATGTTGCGCTCGCGGCCGGTTCCCGGCACGGGCAGCAGATGGTGATGGAGGACGAAGACGCGCAACTCGGCCGGCTCGGCGAATTCGGTCTCGATCCAGCCGTAGCGGCCGCGGCCGATCTGGCCGTGGTCGAGGTCGGGCTCGGTCGAGTCGACCGCGACGACGGTGACCCCGTCCTTGCGGAGCACCGAGTTCCGGGCGCCGAACAGCTCCTCGAAATGGACGTAGCCGACGTTTCGCGAGTCGTGGTTTCCGGGTATGACGACGAACGACTCGCAGTCGATCCGATCGAGGTAGCGCTTGGCCTGCGCGTACTCCTCTTTGAAGCCCATCGTGGTCAGGTCGCCGGAGCACACGACGATGTCGGGGTCGAGCGCGTTGATGTCCGCGATCGCACGCTCCATCAGATCGGGGACGAAATAGCCGCCGCCGCAGTGGATGTCCGAGAGATGCGCGATCGTGAACGGCTCCACAGCCGGAGTCTAGAACGCTGCACGCGGTCCAAAGGGCATCCGACCTCACTGGTACCTTGGTCGCTACGTGCCCAGGGAAACGCCTCATTTTCCAGGCATATCGCGGCGAGGAGACCACCCCGCTTCGTCAACGAGGCGGAGCTCGAGTACGCCAAGATCCTCGATTACCACGGCGTGCCCTGGATGTACGAGCCCCACACGTTCGTGCTCGAGCGCGACGCGGACGGGCGCGTCGTCGAGGCGTTCACGCCCGACTTCTACCTCCCTGAGCAGGATCTCTACCTCGAAGTGACCGTGATGAAGCAGTCGCTCGTGACCCGCAAGAACCGCAAGCTCCGCCGGCTCCGGCAGCTCTACCCCGAGGTCCGCGTCAAGCTCTTCTACGAACGCGACTTCGAGCGGATCGCCGCCCGGTACGGGCTCCGTAAAGCCTCCTGACCCGCGATCCCCGAATCGGCGAGGTCTACCTCGACGCGACCGAGATCGCGGCGCGCGTGCAGGAGCTCGGCGCCGAGATCGGCCGCGACTACCGCGACCGGGAGCCGCTGCTGATCGGCTCGCTGAAGGCATCCGTGCCGTTCGTGATCGACCTCTCGCGCGCGACGCCGATCCTCCACGGGCTCGACTTCGTCGAGCTCTCGGGCTACGGGTCGGCCGCGATGGGCGGCCACGACCAGATCCGCTTCCTCAAGGACCTCGACCTGGAGATCGCGGGCCGGGACGTGCTGATCGTCGACGAGGTCGTCGACACGGGCCTGACCCTCCACTACCTCAACCGCGCGCTCCTGCTGCGCCGGCCGGAGACGCTCGCCGCGGTCGCCGCTCTTCGACCGCCCCTATCGCCGGCTCGTCGACGACCTGCCGATCCGCTACGTCGGCTTCACGGTGCCGGACGAGTTCTTCGCCGGCTACGGCTTCGACCTCGACGAGCGCTGGCGCAACCTGCCCGACCTGCACCTGGTCCAAGAAGTTTAGCCACGGCTAAACTTCTGGCGTGACCGAGGTCCCGCCACCCGTTCTTCCCGCCGGGCTCCAGCCCGTCGACGAGGTCTTCCACCGGCGTCGGCTCCGGATCTTCTCGTTCCTCGGCCCCGCGTTCATCGCGTGCGTCGCCTACATCGACCCGGGGAACTTCGCGACGAACATCGCCGGCGGGGCGAAGTACGGCTACACGCTCGTGTGGGTGATCGTCGCCGCAAACCTGATGGCGATGCTGATCCAGACGCTGTCGGCGAAGCTCGGGATCGCCACCGGCAAGAACCTGCCCGAGGTCTGCCGCGAGCAATTCTCCCGCCGCACGTCGCTCCTGCTGTGGGTGCAGGCGGAGGGGATCGCAATGGCGACCGACCTGGCCGAGTTCCTCGGCGCTGCGATCGGCTTCAAGCTGCTGATCGGCACCTCGCTGCTCGTCTCCACCGGGCTGACCGCGATCGCCGCGTTCGCGATCCTCGGCCTGCAGCGCTTCGGCTTCCGCCCGTTCGAGGCGGTGATCGCCTCGATCGTCGGCGTGATCGGCGGCTGTTACCTCGCCGAGCTCTTCTACTCGCATCCCAACCTCCACGCCGCCGCCTTCCACGCGGTCGTGCCGGAGTTCAGCGGATCCGATTCGGTGCTCCTCGCCGTCGGCATCCTCGGCGCGACGGTGATGCCGCACGTGATCTACCTGCACTCGGCGCTGACTCAGGATCGCGTCGTGCCCGGAGCACCGGAAACGCCGCGGCGCCTGCTGCGCTACACGCGGATCGACGTGCTGATGGCGATGTCGCTCGCGGGGCTGATCAACATCGCGATGCTGGTGATGGCGGCGAGCACCTTCTACAAGAGCGGCCTGCCGAACGTCGACTCGCTCGAGGGCGCCAAACGCACACTCGAACCGATTCTCGGCGGCACGGCGAGCACGCTCTTCGCGGTTGCATTGCTCGGTTCCGGCCTCTCGTCGTCGGCGGTGGGGACGCTCTCGGGCCAGGTCGTGATGCAGGGGTTCATCCGGCGCCGGATCCCGGTGACCGTCCGCCGGCTCGTGACCATGATCCCCGCCTTCGTCGTGGTGGCGATCGGCGTCGACCCGTCGCGGACGCTCGTCCTCTCGCAGGTCGTGCTCTCGTTCGGGATCCCGTTCGCGCTGATCCCACTCGTCGTCTTCACCGCCCGGCGCGACCTGATGGGCGCACTCGTCAACCGCAGGATCACGAACGTCGCGGCCGGCGTCGTCGCGACCGTGATCGTCGGCCTGAATCTTTTCCTGCTGGTCCAGACCTTCGGTCTAGCTCGCTAGAGGTAGCCGAGCGGATCGACGGCCTGGCCGTTGATCCGCACTTCGAAGTGAAGGTGCGGGCCGAAGCAGTGACCGGTGCAACCGACGTAGCCGATCACCTGGCCCTGGTCGACGTGCTGACCGCACGTGACGGCGATCGCGGACTGGTGTGCGTAGGCGGTTGCGAGGTTGCCGCCGTTGTCGAGCACGACGAGGTTGCCGTAGCCGCTCTCCCAGCCGCAGTAGATGACGTCGCCGGCGGCCGCCGCATGGATCGGCGTCCCGGTCGGCACGCCGATGTCGATCCCCGCGTGGAAGCTGCCCCAGCGCGGCCCGAACGGGCTCGTGATCGGCCCGTTCACCGGCCAGATCAGCCCGGCGGCCGACGGCGTCGAGGTGACGCTGCTGTGCGTCTGGGCAGCAAGGATCTGCCCGGCGAGCGCTGCGGATGCGGCCTGCTCCTGGGAGATCTCGTCGGCGAGCGCGCGGTCGTGCGCCGAAAGGTTCGAGAGCGCCGCGGCGCGCTGCTGCTTGCTCAGCACGAGCTGGTTCGTCGAGGCGAGGAGCGCATCCCTCGTTTCGCGCGCCTGCGCGGCACGCGCCGCAAGCGCGCGCTCGTCGCCGAGCACCTTCAGCCGAAGCTTCCGTGTCTGAACGCGTTCGGCCCCCATCGTCAGCTTCGCCGATTTCACCTGCGCCGCGATCTGGCTGTCTTCCTTTCCGATCAGCGTGACGAAGTCCATCTTCTGGAGAACGTCGTCGATCGACGTCGCTCCGAGCACGAAGTCGAGGGTCGAGGGCGTCTCGCCCTCGTAGATCGCCACCAACCGACGGTTCAAGATCCCGACCGCCCGCGTGTACTGGTGCTTCAGCACGTTCAGCCGGCGGGTCTGCAACTGCCAGAGCTGGGTCAGGTCGTTCAGGCGGCGGCGCCGAAGCGAGAGATCCTGCTGCAGCGTCGCCAGCTGCCGCAAGACGCCGCCGACTTGTGTCTCGAGGCTGCCGATCCGGTTGCTCAGACCGGCGATCTTGTCTTGCAACTGCGTCTCGCTCGCGCGCGTGGACGAGAGCTGGCCCTGGAGGCTCGCGATCTTCGAGTCGATCTGGTGCTTTTTCGCGATGTCGTCGCCGAGCGCCGGCGTGGCAAGCGCGCAGAAGGTCAGCAAGCAGACGGCTATCCGTCTCATCACCGGTTCAGATTCGGCGCGGAGGCGCCCTACTCCTCTGCGTCCAGGGCCTGGAGTACCTCCGCCGCAGCCCGGCGGAGCGGACCGACCAGGGCGCGGTAATCGGTGTCGTCGATCTTGCCCGTCCGGTGGTCGAATTCGAGCTCCTTCAGCGCTGCGATCGTGCGGTCGCGCTCGTCGATCAGCATCAGCCGGCGGTCCTGGAGCTCCGTGCTCGACCCCACGTCATCGCCCGAGCTTCGGAGAAACGGCAGCGACACGAGCACGACCGCCGCAACGGCGATCAGCGGCACCCACGATCAGAGCGGTCACCCGCGGGCAAGAGCGAGCCGCGCGACAAGGCGGCGCTGCTCGCGCGCATCGGGCCACAGTGCGACCAGCGAGCCGCCGAGGAACACGAACCCCGCCACCCAGATCATGTTCACGAGCGGCTTGACGAGCACCTTGAAGAAAATGCCTTTGCCCTCCTGCTGGTCGAGGATCACGTAGGTGTCCTCGAGGCGGAGCCAGTCGGTGTGGATCCCGACCTCTTTCGAGGTGTCGCCGTTGAAGTATTCGTTGATGCCGCTCTTGATCGTGCCGTGCTCGCGACCGGAGAGCCTGAGCACCGCACGAAGCTCGGTCGCAGTCCCGCTGCGGTTGCGCTCGAGCCCGGTGTAGGTGACCGTATGGCCCGCGACCGTCATCGACTGGCCGGGCAGGAGCTTCTGCTCCTTGACCGTTGCGTACGCGCTCGATCCCGCGATCCCGATCGCGAGCATCACGATCGCGAAGTGCACGACGTAGCCGCCGTAGCGGCGACGGTTGCGGCCGACCAGCACCGCACAGCGAGCCGGTGGCACGGGTGCCGCGGACGAGCTCGACGACGATCGTCGTCAGCACGAAGGCGCTGAAGGTGTAGGCGATCAACCCGGGCCGCGACGAGCCCGCGCCGAGGGCGATCAATCCGATGCCGGCGACGATCGAGACGCCGATCGGCCACCGCAGCGTCTTCAGCAGCGAGCGAACGGAGGCGCGCCGCCACGCGATCAGCGGCCCGATCCCCATCAGGAGCAGCAGAGGCAGCCCGAAGATGCGCAGGAAGAAGTCGTAGTACGGGCCGGCTCATCGTGCGCGACTGGCCCAGGAAGAGGTCGCTGAGCACGGGGAACAGCACGCCCCAGAGAATGGTCAGGCAGAGCGCAACGAGAAACAGGTTGTTGTAGAGAAACGTCGCCTCGCGGGAGAGCGCGCTCTCGAGCTTGGTGCGGGCACGCAGGAGCGGCAGCCGCCACAGGATCAAGGCGACGGAGAAGAGCGTCGTCGCGACGACGAACCCGAGGAACCAGGCGCCGATCGAGCTTTGCGCGAAGGAGTGAATCGACTGGATCACGCCCGAGCGCGTCAGGAAGTCTCCGAAGACCGCGAGCTCGAACGCAAGCGCGACGAGGACCATGTTCCAGACCTTCAGCATCCCCTTGCGTTCCTGGACCATCACCGAATGGAGGAACGCGGTCGCGACGAGCCACGGCATCAGCGCGGCGTTCTCGACCGGGTCCCAGGCGTAGTAGCCGCCCCAGCCGACCTCGACGTAGGCCCAGTGGGCGCCGAGCAGCTGGCCGAAGCCGAGGAACATCCAGGCCACGAGTGTCCAGCGCCGCGTCGCGACGATCCAGCGCTCGTCGGTGTGCCCGGAGAGCATCGCCGCGGCCGCGAACGCAAACGGGACCGTCAGCCCGACGTAGCCGAGGTAGAGCATCGGCGGGTGCGCGACCATGTACGGGTTCTGCAGGCTCGGGGTGAGGCCGAGCCCGTCGAGTGCGCGAACCTGCGTCTGGAACGGGCTCGCGACGGCGACGAGGATCAGCGCGAAGAACGAGGCAATGCCGGCGATCACGGGCACGACCCAGTCGATCAGGTCGCGCAGCAGGCGGCGGTTGAGCACCGCCGCCAGAGCGCCGTAGCCACTCAAGACGAGCAACCACAGAAGCAGCGAGCCCTCCTGGCCGCCCCAGAAGGCCGAGAGCGCGTAGATCGTCCCGAGGCCCTTGCTCGTATGGCTGTAGACGTAGACGAAGCTGAAGTCGTGATGGACGAGCGCGATCGCGAGCACGGCGGCGGCAACGAGCGTCGAGCCGAACGCGGCAACGAGCGCGTTTCGCGCCGAATCGGAGAGCCGGCGGCGCTTCTGCAGCGCACCGATCGTGCCGCCGATGAATGCATAGAGCGTCAGCCCGAGGCTGACGACCAGGGCCGCCCTACCGAGGTCGGCCACTAGTGGTTACTCCGGTGAGTCCGGTGCCCTCTGGCCGCGCGAAAACCGAGCAGTGCAAGGACGCAGGGAGCGCTCGTACCAGGAGGTACGGGCGCGACTGAGGACGCGGCAATGCGAAGGTTTGCAGCCGGACAGGGGGTGCCGCTACTCGCCGGAGTGACCACTAAGCCTTATAGGGCGTCGCGGTGTACTTGCTCGGGCACTTCGTCGTCATCTGGGTCGCGACGAAGGTGCCGTTCGCGTCGAGCTGGCCTGTCAGGTTGACGTCGCGGCCGACCTTGAACAGGTCGGGTACCGAGCCGTGGAAGGCGATCGGCACGACCGTGCTCGCACCGTTGATGTTGTGGAGGCCGAACTGAAGGCCGCCGGTGCTCTTGGCGTCACCGTTCACGGGGCCGCGGACCTTGCCGGTCAGAGAGATCGTGCCGGTGTGGCCGGCGAGGTTGCTCGGCTGGAGCAGCGGCGTGGAATTGCCGCCGAGCGCCGTGTAGAGCAGGAACACCGCGAGGACTCCGGCGACCGCGAGTGCGACCACCAGCCTCGCCGGGCTGCGCGTAGAACCTCCTCTGGCCACGGGATCAGTCTAGCCCGAGAACGAAGCCGGTTCTAGGCGCGCTCGACCGGCGCGAGCTTCCGCTGCGGCACCCGGTAGCCGTGATCGGCGCAAAGTGAGCCGGGATTGTCCTCTGTTAAGGCATCGCAATACCCTTTGCCATAGGCCGCACGCATGAACGCGGCAACGACGTCGAGGCTCCATTCGGAGATGCCTGCGGCCTCGCGCCAGAGGTCGGCCAGGCGGAGGTCGATGTCGAGCTCGAGCAGGTCGATCCGTGAGGGGCGGGAAGCCATGCGAAGAGGGTAGAAAGGCGGTCGGACGGACTCAACAACCCCGGAATTTGGGTAAATTCAGGTCGCTGCAGCGGAAGATACTGATCGCCAGCGCGTGCCCTCCGGCGTCCGTCACGGTGAGGATCAGCCGGAAGTCCTTCGGCAGCCCACCGTGGGGAACGAGGTCGAGGCGCAACGCCGTCCGCAGAGGTCACCGGCGGCAGATTTCTCACCGTCGCGGCGCCACTCGGGCTCACTACCGCTTTGACGGCGGCAACGCGCACCCGGTAGTTGTGCGCGTCACGGAGCGCGAGCTGAAGACCCACGGCCGCCGTTCGGGAAGGAACGTGATTGAGCCGGATATGCATCGGCAGCCGCGCGTACGTCAGCGGGACGGTGTACCCGCCGAAATAACTGCAACCCGTGAGCGGCGGCGCCGCGCTGCGAACGCAGCCGTAGCCGACGCTGCGATGGCCGGAACCGTCGGGATGGAACGCTCGCGCGTATTGGCAAAACCCCTGCATTTCGGCCCCGCGCGCGTCCCTTCACAGGAGAGCCCGGAGGCGGCGATCGAGACGCTGCTCGAGCGCGGCTACTCCGCCTGCGAGATCGACTTTGCCGTGCGGTTCTGGATGGACTACGACTTCGCCGCCCGGTTCGGCGAGCTGGCGCGCGAACAACGACATCGTCCTCTCCGTGCACGCGCCGATCGCCGGCTTCATGGGCCATGCGGAGCGCGGCAAGAAGCTGAACATGGCGGTGGGCATGCTCGACCACTCCGCCGGAATCGCGAAGGCGGCGGGTGCCGAGGTGGTCGTGTTCCATCCCGGCTTCCTGCTTGGCCGCACGCGCGAGGAGACGATCGACTCGGTGTGCGAGCAGCTCGGCGAGTTGCGCGAGCGGCTGGAGGGAAAGGATCGCGCGGTGCCGTTCGGGATCGAGGTGATGGGTCGCGTGCGCGACTTCGGGTCGGCCGACGACGTCGTCGAGATCTCTCGCCGCCTCGGCTGGGTCCGCCCCGTGCTCGACTTCGCCCACATGCATGCGACCTCCGACGGTGCGTTCACGTCGCGTCGAGCCGTTCGCGGAGGCGCTCGACGAAGGTGGATGCCGTGCTGCGAGCCGGGCGCGCCGTTCCACATCCACTTCTCGGACATCCAGTACGCCAACCGCAACGAGACGAAGCACCTGCCCTACGGCGAAGGGACGTTGCGCGCCGAGCCGCTCGCCGAGGCGTTGGCGCGGTTCGAGCGCCCGGCGACCGTGATCTCGGAATCGCCGGACGAGGATTCGTCGCAAGCGATCCGCGCCATTCTCGGCGCGTAGGATCCAACGGTGAGCGTCAAGCACAAGCTGCTCGATACGCCGCCGGAAAAGGTGCCGCACGAGTTCGCGCAGGAGGTGATCGACTTCTGCAAGCCGATCGCGGTGATCACGGCGGCATACGTCGGCCTGACGGAGATCACGGAGGACTTCAAGAACCCGTACGAGCAGCTCGCGGCCGGCTTCGAGCTGATCGCCGAGACCGACGAGAACCTCCAGCTGATCGCCGATCGCTTCTACGCCTCGATGCCGGAGGACGTGCAGGCGGGCGGCTGCAACGTGCTCGACGGCCCCGGCATCGCGGTGTGGCAGAAGCAGGCCCAGCGGGTCTTCACGCGGTAGTGCTCGACCCGGCTGCCTTCAAGGCGTACGACGTGCGCGGGCTCTATCCGTCCGAGCTCGACGAGCAGGGCGCCTACGCGGTCGGGCGCGCGTACGTCGAGCAGTTCGAGCCGCGCCGGATCGCCGTCGGCCGCGACATGCGGCTCTCGTCGCCGTCGATGGCCGCAGCGCTGATCGAGGGCGCGGCCGACGGCGGCGCCGATGTCGTCGACATCGGCATGGTCGGCACCGAGATGCTCTATTTCGCGGTCGGCGAGCTCGGGCTCGACGGCGGCGTGACCGTGACGGCCTCGCACAACCCGAAGCGAGTACACCGGGATGAAGATCGTGCGGCGCGGGGCGCTGCCGGTCGGAGTCGAGTCGGGGCTCTTCGACGTGCGCGACCGGGCGGTGCAAGGCGAGTGGCGCGACGCCAAGCGCGGCGAGATCGCGACGGAGGACATCTGGGACGGCTTCGTCGACCGCGTGCTCTCGTTCGTCGACGTCGAGGCGATCTCGACCGCTGCGGGTCGTCGTCGACGCGGCGAACGGGATGGCCGGCGCGATGCTGCCGCCGGTGCTCGAGCGGCTGCCGCAGGTCGAGGTCGTGCGCTGCTACTTCGAGCCCGACGGTTCGTTCCCGAACCACGAGCCGAATCCGCTGCTGCCCGAGAACCGCGAGTTCATCGTCGAGAAGATGCGCGAGGAGGGCGCCGACTTCGGCGTCGCCTACGACGGCGACGCCGACCGCTGCTTCTTCGTCGACGACACGGGCGAGTTCGTCCCCGGCGACTTCACGACCGCGCTGTTCGCCGAGACGATTCTCGAGAAGGAGCCCGGCGGCAAGGTGATCTACGACGTGCGCGCCTCCTGGGCGGTGCCCGAGACGATCAAGCGCGCGGGCGGCATCCCGCTGATCAACCGCGTCGGCCATTCGTTCATCAAGCAGCGGATGCGCGACGAGGACGCGGTCTTCGCCGGCGAGGTGTCGGCGCACTACTACTTCCGCGACTTCTCGCAGGCCGACTCGGGCGTGATCCCGTTCCTGCTGATGCTCGAGCTGATCTCGACGCGCGGGCAGAAGCTGTCGAAGCTCCTCGCGCCGTTTCGCGAGCACTACTTCCTCACGGGCGAGATCAACACGCCGGTCGCGGACGTCGCGCTGAAGCTGCAGGAGCTGAAGGAGCGGTTCGGCCCGGCGGGGAAGGTGTCGCATCTCGACGGGCTCTCGGTCGAGGCCGACGACTGGCACTTCAACGTGCGCCCGTCGAACACCGAGCCGCTGCTGCGGCTGAACCTCGAAGCGCTCTCGCGAGGAGCTGATGGAGCGCAAGCGCGACGAGGTGCTCGGCGTCATCCGCGAGTGATCGAGCTCGGGCACGAGACCGACCGCAAGCCGCCGTTTCGGTACGCGGCCTACACGCGCGTCGGGTTCTCGGACACCGATGCGCAAGGCGTCGTCTACTACGGCCGCTACATGCCGTACTTCGACCTCGCGCGCACCGAGTACCACCGCCACCTCGGGCACCTCGAGCTCCGCGGCCGAGTTCGCGATGCGCGCCTCGACCGTCGAGTACCACGCCCCCGCCCGCTTCGACGACCTGCTCGAGGTCTTCGTCCGCGTCGAGCGGATCGGGACGACGAGCGTGACCTACGACCACGCCGCGTACCGGGCCGACGACGACGTGCTGATGGCGACGGCGAAGCAGACGCTCGTGCTGATCGAGCTCGCCGGCCGGCGCCCGGTCCCGGTGCCCGACTCGTTTCGCGAGCAGGTGGCCGCGTTCGAGGCATGAACGTCGACGACATCCTCCGCGACGTCGTCCGCGAGCTCGTCGAGGAGGACGGCTGTAGCTGGGCGGCGATCCTCTTCGTCGAAGGCGACACGCTCGTCACGGCCCGGAAGCAGGCGAGCCCGACCCCGGCCTGCGTCTCCAGATCCCGGTCGTCTACAACGGGACGCGTGTTGCCGAGCTCGTCGCCGACGGCTGCACCGACACTGCGCTCCTCGAGCGTGTCGCCGCTTCGATTGCCGAGTACTGCCTCGTCGGCTGGGACACCGGCGGCATCCCGTGGGAGCCGTGAGTGTTCGCCGCTAGTTCGGCGTGACGCGGAACGCGTCGAAGACCGAGTCGACGCCGCGCAGCGAGTTCATCAGCGAACGCAGCGACTTCGACGTCGCCGATCTCGACCGTGTACCAGTTCTTCGCGAGCTGATCCTCGACCACGCCGCCGTAGGAGACGATGTTCGCGCCGTGCTCGGCGAACGTCCGCGCAACGTCCTCGAGGAGCCGCGGGCGGTCCCACGACGACACCGCGATCTGGACGCGGAACGACTTCGTGCCGCCGCCGTCCCACTCGACCGGCGTGAACCGCTCCGGTTGCCGCTTCAGCGCCTTCACGTTCGGGCAGTCCTCGCGATGGATCGTGATCCCGCGCCCGAGCGAGATGTAGCCGACGATCGGGTCGCCGGGCACCGGCGTGCAGCACTTGGCGAGCCGCACGAGCACGTCCTCGACGCCCTCGACGACGATGCCGATGTCGCTGCCCGAAACGGCGTTGCGCTCCTTCGGCGCCTTCGTGACGACCGGCGCCTCCTCGACGACCTGGTCGGTCTTGAGGCGCTGGATCACCTTGTTGACGGTCGCGCCGGACTGGAGCTTCCCCGACCCGAGCGCGACGTAGAAGTCCTCGGCCTTCTTGAAGCCCGAGTCGCGGATCACCTGCGCGAGCACCGACGAGCCGCGCAGCTTCGCGTAGGGCAGGTTCTGCTGCTTGAGCGCATACTCGAGCGCATCGCGGCCCTTCTGCTCCTGCTCCTCGCGCGTCTCGCGTGAGAACCACTGGCGGATCTTGTTCCGCGCCGCGCGAGCTCTTCGCCACCGCCATCCAGTCGCGCGACGGCCCGCGGCCCTGCTTCGAGGTGAGGATCTCGACGAAGTCGCCGTTCTGCAGCTTGTAGTGGAAGGGAACGATCCGCCCGTTCACCTTCGCGCCGACGGTGTGGTGGCCGACGTCGGTGTGGACCGCGTAGGCGAAGTCGATCGGCGTCGAGCCGGCCGGCAGCGTCTTCACCTGGCCCTTCGGCGTGAAGACGTGCACCTCGTCGTCGAAGAGATCGGTGCGGAAGCTCTTCATGAACTCGCGCGGATCGGCCTCGTCGGTCGTGCCGGCGTCCATCAGCTGCTTCACCCACGTCGTCCACTCGTCGTCGCGCTTCTTCTTGCGGCCCTTGTAGAGCCAGTGCGCGGCGACGCCGTACTCGGCGGTCTCGTGCATGTCGCGGGTGCGGACCTGGATCTCGAGCGGCCGGCCCTGCGGCCCGATCACCGTCGTGTGCAGCGCGCGGTAGCCGTTGAACTTCGGCATCGCGATGTAGTCCTTGAACCGGCCGGGCATCGGCTTCCAGAGCGAATGGATCAGGCCGAGCGCGCCGTAGCAGTCGCGCGTTCCCTCGTCGCCGTCGCGCTCGACGATCACGCGCATCGCCGTCAGGTCGTAGATCTCGTTGAACTCGCGGCCCTTCTTCGCCATCTTGTCGTAGATCGAATAGAAGTGCTTCGCGCGGCCCGAGATCTCGGCCGGAATGTCGACCTTCTCGAGCTCGGCCTGGAGCACCATCGACGCCTCGCGCACGTGCTCCTCGCGATCGGTGCGGCGCTCGGCGACCATCTGCTTGATCTCCTCGTACTTGCGCGGGTGCAACGTCTCGAACGCGAGGTCCTCGAGCTCCCACTTGAGCGCGTGAATACCGAGCCGGTGTGCGAGCGGCGCGTAGACGTCGAGCGTCTCGCGCGCCTTGCGCACCTGCGTCTGCTTGCCCATGTACTCGATCGTGCGCAGGTTGTGCAGCCGGTCGGCGAGCTTGATCAGGATCACCCGCAGGTCCTCCGCCATCGCCAGGATCAGCTTGCGGTAGTTCTCCGCCTCCGCATGCTCGCGACTCTGGAACTGCACGCGCGTCAGCTTCGTCACACCCTCGACGAGCTTCGCGATCTCCTCGCCGAACTCGCTGCGAATGTCGTCGATCTCGATCCCGGTGTCCTCGACGGTGTCGTGGAGCAGCGCGGCGGCGAGGATCGGCTCGTCGAGCTGCAGGCCGGCGAGGATCTTGGCCGCGCCCCACGGGTGGTAGATGAACTCCTGGCCGGACCGCCGCACCTGGCCGTCGTGGGCGCGCGCCGCAAAGTCGAACGCCCGCGTCAGCAGCTCGCGGTCGGCGTCCGGCTTGTACCCCTCGACCTCGGCCAGCAGCTCGTCGACGAGGTCCTGGTGTCGTTCGAGTACTGCCACACACCCAGTGTAGCCAGGCGGTTTGCCGGTATCTATCCCGCAGGGAAGGCGTTCTACCGCCGAAAACGTGTTGCCCATGCTCCGTCGCCGCCGACAGCTCAGAAAGCTCCGCCGCGTCGCCCAGATGCTTGCGGTGCTGGCCCGCGCGTAGACGCGGTCAGAGCAGCTCGGCGACGGTTGCGACCGAGCGCTCGTCGATCGGATCGAGAACGAGGATCGCCTCGTCCGCGCCCGCATCGGCCAGCTCCTGCAGATGCCGCCTCAGGTTGCGTCCGTCAACCGGCGGGGCTTCGGCTTCGAACGCGCGCTCGCCCGCCCCGCCTCCGACGCTGACCAGCACGCATGCGCTGCGACGCATGCGCCCGTCGACCTTCGCGCTCAGCGTTGCGAACCCGTCGGCGGTGTTTCCGTACCACGAGTACCAGCAGTTCCAGGCGTCCACATGCGGCAGCGTGGCGCTGAGGATGCGAGGCCCTTGCGTTCCGACCATCAGGGGGATTCGTCGCGCGGGTGGCGGCAAGACCACTGCGTCCTCGACACGGTGGTAGCGCCCTTCGAACGTCACTCGCTCACCCGCGACCAGCCGGCGGATGATTTCGAACGCCTCCTCGAAGCGCGCAACGCGGTGGTCGAACGGAATGTCCGAACGCTCGAAACTCGAGCTTCGTTCCAGCCCGCACCGAGGCCGAGCACGAAGCGACCGCGCGACACCTCGTCGATCGTCGCGGCCATGCGGGCGATCAGGCCCGGCGGGTGAAACGCGGTCGACGCGACGAGCGGGCCGAGCTTGACTCGCTCCGTCGACGCCGCGATCGCGGCGAGCAGCGCCCACGCGTCCCAGGGGCCGCGCTCATCGCGACCATCGCCGCGGTAGAGCATGTGATCGCCGACCCACACCGAGGCAAAGCCGCGGGCCTCCGCTGTCTGCGCGATCGCGAGCAGCTCCGGCCACCGGACGGTCCGTTCGACCTCCGGCAGTTGCAGCCCAACCTCGAGACCATCGATCAGCTACGCCGCGCGCGCAAGTGGCGGCGCGTCGAGCAGCCGCCGGAACGACTCCGACTCGAGCAGGCTCCGCCGCTCGCCGGCCACCAGCTCGAGCTCGGCGAAGATCGCGCGGGCCTCGGGCGAGCGCACAGCTTCCTCACGCCCCCACTCCTCCGCAAGCCAGCCGCGCAGCTCCTCGAAGCGCTCCGCAGCGTCGAAGATCCGCCGCACGACGAGCTGCGGCGAGACGGTTCCGTTCCAGCGGTTCTCCTGCAGCCGGAACGCGACGTCGTAGCGGCCGACGCGCCGGAAGCGGTCGAGCTGCGAGCCCAGGCCGAACGCAATCGCGGAGCCCGCATCCCGCCCACGCTGTCGCACGCGGAAGCGAAGGTGCTTGCCCTCGCCGACGGTGTTGAGCTCGGCGAGCTCGCAGTCGTCGACGAGCAGCGTCACGCCCGGATTGCCGAGCCCGAACGGAGCGAGCCGGCGAAGCTCCTCGCAGAGCGCGAGGCCGAGCTCCCTGCCCGCGACGATCGCGTCGATCGCAACCTCCGGCTTCAAGTCGTCGTCGGAGAGAAGTGCGTCGGCGTGCGCCGCGAACGCCTTCGCAAACGCGTCGATGTTGTCGGTGCGGATGGTGAGGCCGGCCGCGGCGCGGTGACCGCCGAAACGCTCGAGGTGCTCCGCGCAGGCGGCCAGCGCGCCGTGAAGGTCGAACGAGCCGGGAGCACGTCCCGAGCCCTTCGTGCCGGCGATCAGCACGACGGGGCGCCCGTAGCGCTCGACGAGCCGCGAGGCGACGATGCCGATCACGCCTTCGTGCCAGTCGGCGCCGGCAACGACGTAGCCGCGGTGGGTGCGGCGCGCGGCCGGCCACGACTCGATCTCGTCGATCGCCGCGCGGAGGATCCGCTCCTCGACGATCTGACGTTCGCGGTTCAGGTCCTCGAGCTGCTCGGCCAGCTTGCGCGCCTCGTCGGCGTCGTCGCTGAGCAGCAGGGAGAGCGCCGCTTCCGGATGGCCGAGCCGGCCGGCGGCGTTGATCCGCGGCGCGAGCCTGAAACCGATCGCGCCCTCGTCGCACGCAGCGGGATCGACACCGGCGACCCGCATCAGCGCGCGCAGCCCGGGCTTCTGTGTCTGCGCGAGCCGCCGCAGGCCCGCGAGCGCCAGCGCGCGGCTCTCGTCGACGAGCGGCACGATGTCGGCGACGGTCGCGAGCGCGACGACGTCGAGGTGGCGGTCGAGAAATGCGTGATCGGGGCCGAGCAGTGCCTCGGCGAGCTTCCACACGACGGCGGTGCCGCAGAGGCCCGCAAACGGATACTCGCCCTTGAGCGTTGCGACGACCGGGCAGTCCGGGAACTGCTCGCCGGGCCGGTGGTGATCGGTGACGACGAACTCGAGGCCAAGTCCCTTGCCGGCAGCGACCTCCTCGACGGCCGTGATCCCACAGTCCACGGTGAGCACCATGTCCACCTCACTTGCCAAACGCGCGAGCGTCTGGCTGCTCACGCCGTAGCCCTCCTCGAAGCGGGACGGCAGGTGCCAGACCGGGTCGGCGCCGAGCTCCCGCAGCAGGAAGACCGCGAGCGCGGTCGCGCAGATGCCGTCTGCGTCGTAGTCGCCGTGGACGCAGATCCGGGCGCCACGGGCCACAGCGGCGCGGATCGCGTCGACCGCCGCCGACATGTCGCCGAGCGCGAAGGGGTCGTGGCCGGGGAGCGCGCCGACGAGGAACGCGCGGGCGGCGGCCGGCTCGCCGTAGCCCCGCCGGACGAGCACAGAAGCGGCCGTACGGCTGATCGCCGAGCTCCTCCGCGAGCGCGAGAACGGCGTCTCGGCGGGCATGCGGCGATATCGTCCAGGTGGCGTTTTCCATCGGACAGTCGAGGGTACGGAGAAGGCCGGACGGCGCTCTGCGCTTTTTCCCTGCATATGTCTAGAATCCGTAGCCCGTTGTGCAGAATCGCCGTCGCTTCGCTGTTCGCAGCGGGCATCGCCTGCACCGCGGCCCCGGCCGCGGAGCGGCTCCAGACGATCGCGCCGGGCGTCCGCGTCTTCGGTGCGCACCTCGGCGGCCTGTCACTCGACCCGGCGCGCCGGCGGATCGAGGCATGCGCTCGACCGGCCGATCGCAATCGTCTACCGCGGCGAGGTGCTGACCGTCACGCCGCAGCAACTCGGCGCGAAAGCCCACATCGAGGTTGCCCTGCGCTCCGCGCTCTCGGCGCGCGCTCACAGTCGCATCGCTCTGCACGTCGACTACTCCAAAGACGCCGTCGCGAAATACGTCGCCGGGCTCGCGCATCGGTACAACCGTGCCGGCGCGGCCCGCCGCCGTGGTCGGCGCAACAGCGGCCGGGCCGGTGATCCGCGACGGAAAGGTCGGCCTCGCTGTCGAGCAGTCGACGTTGACCGCGGCGCTCGCGCAGCAACTCGCGACCGGCGCGCGGCGGCCGCTCGTGCTGCTGATGCAGGCCGTGGCGCCGCAGCGAACGGCCGCGAACATCGGGCCGGTGATCGTCGTCGACCGCTCGACCAACACGCTGCGCTCTCTACTCGACCACGAAGCTCCTGCGGAAGTTCCCGGTCGCAACCGGCCAGGCGATCTATCCGACCCCGTCGGGTCTCTTCCGGATCGTGCAGAAGGAGCTCAACCCGTGGTGGTACCCGCCGACCTACGACGCGTGGGCGAAAGGCCTGAAGCCGGTGCCCCCGGGCCCGTCGAATCCGCTCGGTACCCGCTGGATGGGATTGTCAGCGCCCGGCGTCGGCATCCACGGCACCGACGCGGACACGTCGATCGGCTACTCGCTCTCGCACGGCTGCATCCGCATGCACGTCCCCGACGCCGAGTGGCTCTTCCAGCGCGTCGCCGTCGGCACGCCGGTCGTCATTCTCTAGGCAGCGAGACCCCGAGATACGTCAGCACGACGACGGCGCACGACGAACACGCCGAGGCCCGCGAAGATCAGCCGTTTGTGGCCGCTTTCGCGGACCGACTGCACGAACGCGCCGCACGAGCAGGATCCCGACGCCGAGGAAGATGCCGACGCCGATCACGAACACCGGCGCCAGCACGACCAGGCGCTGCCAGTGGGGGGCGGTGGCGAGCACGTAGCCCCGAAACGCGTAGTTATCCTGAGGGCGGACCGATGGCAGATACGAACTACACCTCCGGGGACGACTACATCGTCGAGTTTCTCGGCTACCGCTTCAGCTTCAACGCGTTCGACTTCGAGCAGCGCGTCGTCGCGGCTGCGGTCAAGCTCGGGCTCGTCGAGGCGAACGAGCTCGACGACGAGGAGACCGCCGACCTCGTCGCTCTCGCGGCGCAGGGAGTGATCGACGAGCCCGAGTCGCGCCTCGGCCGCTACCTCTCCCGCAACTGGGAGCGCGTGGCGCTCGTCGGCGGCGAGTCGCTCGTCTACTGGCTGCGCAAGCTCGTCTTCCGCGGCGCCTGGCTCGACCATCAGGTGAAGCGCGGCGCGCTCGAGATCGTCTGGGACGACAGCGACGCCGAGTTCGCCTACCAGCATCCCGACGGCGGCCGGCCGCTCCTCGAGCTCGCGCCGGTCCCGTCGTGGCACGAGCTGCAGTACCAGCGGGTAGCGCCGCGGCGGCGGTCGCTGCCTACCTCGCTGCGCTCCTCGCCGCCGACCACTTCGCCTCCTTCCACGAGCAGCTCGCACTCGGCGCGCTCACGTGGATCGTCCTGCTCGCCGCCGGCCTGCGTCTGCTCTCGACACCGGTCCAGCGAGCGCAGCTGATCGGCGTCGTCTGCTTCGCCACGGTCGGCGAGCTCACCGGCTCGATCCTCTGGGGCGTCTATCGCTACCGGCTGCACAACCTGCCCCTCTTCGTACCGCCCGCGCACGGGCTCGTCTACCTCACCGGGCTTTCGTTCTCGGTCGCACTGCGACGGCACACGCGCGCACTCGTGGTGGCGGCGTCGATCGCCGCCGCGACGTGGGGCGTGCTCGGGCTCGACCGTTCTGCCGCGACGCGACGTCGCCGGCGCCGTCGGCGTGCCGCTGCTGCTCGTCTTCCTCTGGCGCTCGCGCAACCGCGCGCTGTACGCGAGCGTGTTTCTCGTTGTCGCCTCGCTCGAGCTGTACGGGACCGCGATCGGAACCTGGCGCTGGGCGCCCTCGCTACCGGGCCTCGGGATTCCGGACGGCAATCCGCCGTCGGGTGTCGCCTCCGGCTACGTCTGGTTCGACGTGATGGCGCTGTTCGTTGCGCCGCTCGCTCGTCGCGCTCAGCGCTCGAGCTCGGCGAACACGGTCTGAAGGCGAACAGCCTCTGCCGCGGTCCACTCCCGCGTGAGCCCGACGCCGAGCACGGTCGAGGCGACTTCCGCGACACGCGCGCCGAGCCGGCGGCAGAGCAGCGTGAAGCCGCGCGGCGCCGCGTCGGTGTGCGCGACGAGCAGGACGCCGCGCGCGAGCCCGGTCAGCTCGAGCAGGTAGTACGAACGGATGCCCTTGTCCTTCGCGATCGTTCCCGGCGGCGGCGCCGTGTGCGCGTCCTGCACGCAGAACGGGAAGGCGCCATGTGCGAGCACGTTCCGCAGCGACGTGACGACCTCGTCGCGCGGCACTGCGAGCGCCCAGCCACGCTCGGCGACTCCGAGCCGGTCGCCGTCGGCGAGGTAGAGGAGGCCGAGCTCGCACGACAGTGCCTCCGCCGCGATGCCGGCGAGCGCCACCATCGCATCCTCGAGCGGCGACGGCGTGACCGCGACCGCCGCGCGCACCGCCTCGAGCAGCTCGAGCTCGTCGGCCAGTTGCTTTCCCTGCCCGGCGGGTTCGAGCGATTCGTCTGCCGTTCTCGCCTCCGCGAGAAGCTTGTCGTCGTCGCGCTCGAGGCCGCCGTTCGGCGCGCCGATCACGACGATCGTGTCCTGCGTCAGCGGCACGATCGCCGCCTCGCGGGCGTAGTACGGCCCGAAGACGCGCGCAGCTCGCTCGACCGACCCGACGCGGACGGGCTTGTCGGTTCTCAGCGCCTCGGCGACGGCAGCGTCCTCGTCGAGCGTCGCCTCGACGATCCCGGCCCAGCCCTCACCGCGGCCCTTCCCACCGAGGTGCACGAAGCGGCCTGGTGCAACGCGCCGCAAGACGAACACGTCATCGGACATGGGTCGGAGTGTAGTGCTGCCTAGAAAAGGGTCGGCCCCGGCGGAAAGCTCGCCGACGTGCTTGCGGCCGAGGTCGGTGACGATTCGCCCGCGCGGCGTGCGCTGCAGGAAGCCGAGCTGGAGCAGATAGGGCTCGTAGACGTCCTCGATCGTCTCGGCCTCCTCACCGAGCGTGATCGCGAGCGTCGACAGACCGACGGGGCCGCCGCCGAACTTCTCGACCACGGCGCGCAGCAGATCGCGGTCGAACCGCTCGAGACCGGCCTCGTCGACCTCGAGCAGATCGAGCGCCTCTTCGGCGATCTCGTTCGTCACGATCCCGGCGTGACGCACTTCTGCGACGTCGCGGACGCGGCGCAGGATGCGGTTTGCGATGCGCGGCGTGCCGCGAGCGCGGCGCGCGATCTCATCGGCGGCATCGTCGGCGACCTCGACGCCGAGAATGCGCGCGCTGCGGCGCACGATCGCGGCGAGCTCCTCGCGCGTGTAGTGGTCGAGGCGAAACGTGAGGCCGAAGCGGTCGCGAAGCGGCGTCGTCAGCAGACCGGTCCGGGTGGTCGCGCCGATCAGCGTGAACGGCGGCAGGTCGAGCGTGAGCGTGCGCGCGGCCGGGCCCTGACCGACGACGATGTCGAGCCGGAAGTCCTCGAGCGCCGGGTAGAGGATCTCCTCGATCGTGCGGTTCAGGCGGTGGATCTCGTCGACGAACAGCACGTCGCGCGGCTCCAGGGCCGTGAGGATCGCCGCGATGTCGCCCTTGCGCTCGAGTGCAGGGCCTGCCACCTGGCGGATGCCGACGCCGAGCTCGCGGCGGATGATCTGCGCGAGCGACGTCTTGCCGAGACCCGGCGGGCCGGCGAGCAGCACGTGGTCGAGCGCCTCGCCGCGGGCTTTCGCCGCGTCGAGCGCGATCGCGAGCTGCTCCTTGACGCGCTCCTGCCCGACGAACTCGGCGAGGGTCTGCGGGCGGAGCGAGACCTCGAGCTCCTCCTCGGTCCCGTCGTAGACGACCGTCGTCAGCACGCTCTCGGTCATGCCGCTCTCTTCAACGCGGACCGCACTTGCTCTTCCACGGTGAGTGACTCGTCGACGTCGGCGAGCGCGCGCTCTGCGTCGAGCAGCGACCACCCGAGCTCGACGAGCGCGTCGCGTGCAAGAACGCCTCCAGGGTGGGCATGATCCTGGAGGCCGTAGGCCGCGAGCTTCTCCTTCAGCTCCATGATCACGCGTTGCGCGGTCTTGCGGCCGATGCCGGGGATCGCCTCGAAGCGGGCGGTGTCGTCGCGGGCAATTGCACGGCGCAGCTCGACGGGCGTGGATCCGGAGACGATCGCAAGCGCGACCTTCGGCCCGACCCCCGAGACGCCGAGCAGCAGCTCGAACAACTCGCGCTCGTCGGTGGAGGCGAAGCCGTAGAGCTGGAGCGCATCCTCGCGAACGACGAGGTAGGTGTCGACCGTCGCCTCCTCCCCGACGCGTGCGGTCACACGCGGGGTTGCGGCGAGCAGATAGCCGACGCCGCCAACATCGAGGACAAGGCCGGCGGCCGTGCGTGCCGCAACCGTTCCGCGCAAACGCGAGATCATCGCGCGATCGCCTCGAGCAGGGCGACGGGCGCGAGCGCGTGGCAGATGGCGACGGCGAGCGCGTCGGCAGCATGATGCGGCTTCGGCGGCTCGGGCAGGCCGAGGATTGCCTTCACCATCCGCTGCATCTGCCCCTTGTCGGCACGGCCGTAGCCGCAGACAGCCTGCTTGACGCTGGCCGGTGCGTATTCGACACACGCGACGCCGACGGACGCCGCCGCGACGAGCACGGCGCCCCGCGCTTGCCCGACGGAGAGCGCGATGCGGGCGTCTGCGCCGACGTACGACTCTTCCAGGGCGACGACTTCCGGGGCGTGGCTTGCAATCAGCTCCTGCACCCCGGCGAAGATCGTGAGCAGCCTGTCCTCCGTGCGCGACGACGCCTCGGTGTGCCACCACCCGTGGCAGATGGCCCTGAGGCGCCCTTCGCTTACGTGGACGATCCCGTAACCGCAAGCAGCCGTCCCTGGATCGATGCCGAGAACCTTCACGTGGAGAGGTTAGGGATCGGCCCGGACGTTCCTTCTAGTCGACCGAAAGCAGATCGACGACGAACACGAGCGGCTCGTGCGGCTTGATCACGCCGCCGGCGCCGCGCGCTCCGTACGCCATCGCCGACGGGATCGTCAGCTTACGACGGCCGCCGACCTTCATGCCGACCACGCCCGCGTCCCAGCCGGGAATGACGTTGCCGGCGCCGAGCTTGAACTTGAAAGCCTCGTTCCGATTCCACGACGCATCGAACTCGTCACCCGTCGAGAAGGAAACACCGACGTAGTGCACTGCGACCTTGCTGCCTGAGACCGCCTCGTCTCCATCTCCGACAACGATCTCCTCTATGCCAAGATCGAAAGGTATATCACCCTCGGGTTTCTCGATCTTCGGTTTCTCGAGTGCCAAGGCTTACGGCCCGAGAAGTTGCGCGTCGCCGAACACAACCTGCGGAAAGGTCGGGCTGCACCCGGCGGAATTGGTCGGGTCCGGGACGTTGATCATGAACCGAAGCCGGTAGACCCCCTCGACGGACACGTTGATCTTCGTCGATTGTCCGGCCACGACACTCCCCGACGCGAGCTTCTTGCCGGCGCCGATCAGCGTGTAGGTCAACGTCATGGTGGTGGGGACGGCGTCGCCGACACCGACGGTGGCGGTGAACCGCTCGTACTGGCGTTGGAGCGGATAGTCGATCCAGGCGCTTCCGCCCCACGAGTTGTAACAACCGGGGTCGAGGCTGATCGGGTGCTCGTAGTGAACGCCGTTCGACGCGATCGGCTGGGTGCTCAAGTCGCCCGCGATCGGATTGACGTAATAGAAGGCCTGGTTGTCTCCGAGATAGGTCCAGTGGAGCACCCGGACGGGCACACGCGCGGAGGCCCCGGCAAAGTTCGTTCCCTTCGTGGTGACGACGCGATAGGCCTTGGCGCCCACTCGGTTCGGGTGAGTGATGAACGAGAAATCGCCGCTCGCACCGACCGTCTTGTCGGCGAGCGAGTGCCAGCCGCCGTCATGCTGCTCCTGGAGCGTGATCCCGACTCCGGCCGGGCTCGGCTTCACCGTGCCGGTGATTCGAAGGTGACTGCCGACGACCAGCCAGGGCACGGCTGAGGCCGTGATCGTCACCGCCCTGGGGTTCGCGGCGTGCGCACCTGGGGCGAATGCCAAGAGCGCGAAAAGGATCGAGAGCAACCTGGGACGCACGACGACAAGGAGTGTGCCCGTTTGGGAGCCCGAAGCCAAATTGGGGGGCCAGTTCAGGCATGTATTTCCGGCGGGCGTTCCTCCTCTTCTTCGTACGCGGTCGCGCTGGGCGATCGAAACCGAGACAGGAGACCGGAAATGAAGACTCGCGTGTTGGTACGGATCCCATGCCGTTCTCGCGCAGATGCGAAGGAGCTTGCGCTTCGCCTACAGGCAGACGACCGCAGCGCCGTCCGCCGCTGGCAGGCCGTGATCGTCTCGACCGAGACACGCGCGGAGGCCGAGCGGCTCGCGCTGAGCCTTCAGTCCTGGGTGGGCCCTGGAAGCGCGCGCATCCGGGTCCGTCGGCGCGAAGGCGTTCCGGAATACTTCACTCGTGCCGAACGAGCGGAGCCGGCAGTTGCAGGAGCTCGCCCAACGCGTCGTTGACGCACTCCCGGTCGAGGCGGTGGAGGAGGCAGTTCTTACCGGCAGCGTTTCACGCGGGGTTGCCGATGAGGTCTCCGACATCGAGATGCTGATCGTCACGCCGGAGCCACTTGAACTGGCGGTTTGCTTCGAGCACGCTCGGGCTGCCGGCCTCGAGGAGCTCGATACCTGGGGCGCGCAGGGCACACAAACGCAGCGCGTCTCCGGCGTCCGGGAGGGAGTTCCGCTCGAGCTCATCTGGTGGCCGCGGGAGTACGCCGAGTCCTCCATCGACGCGATCTTCCTCGGCGAGATGTCGCCGGCCGCTGACGCGATCGCGAACGGTGTAGCTCTGCGGACGTCCGGTTCACTGTCGCGGTGGCAGGCGCGCCTGAGCAACTATCCGGACGAGCTCGCGGCCACGCGGATCGAGGAAGCTGCTCTGACCTGGGGTGGCTTTGCGCCTGCCGGGTTGCTGACTCTGGCCCGGCCCGGCGAGCAACTCGCGCGCATCGAGCGGATGCTTGATGACGCCTCGCGCGTCCTCCGCATTGTTTACGCACTCAACCGGGTTTGGCAGCCGACACACAAGCGTCTCGCCGCACGTGCCGCGTCACTCGCAGTCAAGCCCGCCCGACTCGCGGAACGAATCGAAGAGGCCCTCTCAGAGTCGGATCCCCGGCGCGCATTGCTGGTCATGACCGAACTGCAATTGGAGACCGTCGCTCTCGCACCCGATGGCCCGAACGTCAACCGCGCGCGGCTGTGGCTTGCGGCGGGTGCGAACCTCCTGCGCTAGGAAACGACGGCCTCGAGCACTTGCTCGGGGATGTCGAAGTTCGCGTAGACCTCCTGGACGTCGTCGTCGTCCTCGAGCGCCTCGATCAGCCGCATCACGGTCTTCGCGGCGGACTCGCTCTCAACGGCAACCGTCGTCTTCGGGATCATCGAGAGCTCGGCGGATTCGACGGCGAACCCGGCACCCTCGATCGCGGTGCGCACGGCCGTGAGATTCTCGGGCGCGCTCGTCACCTGGAAGACGTCGCCGTCCTGCTCGAGGTCCTCGGCACCGGCGTCGGCTGCGGCCATGAAGAGCTCCTCCTCGTCGACTCCCGCAGCCACCACGACAACGACGCCGCGCCGCTCGAACTGCCACGCGACGGCGCCGGTCGCACCTAACGCGCCGCCGAACTTCGTGAACGCATGCCGCATCTCGGCGGCGGTGCGGTTGCGGTTGTCGGTCAGCGCCTCGACGAGCACGGCGACGCCCTCCGGGCCGTAGCCCTCGTAGATCACCGTCTCGTACGCCGAGCCGTCGGCACCCTCGCCGGCTCCCTTCGCGATCGCGCGCTCGATGTTGTCCTTCGGCATCGAGTACGACCGCGCCTTGTCGACCGCGTTCTGGAGCGCGGCGTTGTTCGCCGGGTCGCTCCCGCCCTCCTTGGCAGCGACGATGATCGAGCGCGCGAGCTTGGTGAAGAGCTTGCCGCGCTTCGCATCGGCCGCGCCCTTCTTGTGCTTGATCGACGACCACTTGCTATGTCCTGACAAGCGACACCTCCTTCAAGAACAGCTCATGAAGCCGCGTGTCGTCGGTCAGCTCCGGATGGAACGACGCGACGAGAAAGCGGCCCTCGCGGGCGAGCACCGGATGACCGTCGAACTCGGCGAGCACCTCCACTTCCGGGCCGGCGTCCTCGATCCACGGCGCGCGGATGAACACGGCGCGCAGCGGACGCGGATCGCCCGGCAGCTCGATGTCGGCTTCGAACGACGCCACCTGCCGGCCGAATGCGTTTCGGCGAACGGCGAGGTCGATCAGGCCGAGATGGTTTCGGTCGAGCACGATCATGCCCGCGCAGGTTCCGAATACGGGCCGGTCGAACGCGCGGAGCGCTTCGTCCAGGCCGTAGAGGTGCATCAACCGGATGAACGCGGTCGACTCGCCCCCGGGAATCACCAGGCCGTCGACGCCTTCGAGTTGCTCCGGCAACCGCACTTCCACCACGTCGGCGCCGAGCCCGCGCAGCATCGCCACGTGCTCGCGGAAGTTTCCCTGCACGGCGAGAACACCGATCCGTAGCGGCTCCATCGGCGGAAATGGTATCTCCGCACGGTGTCCGGCCTCGCAGTCCTGCTCGCGCTTGCCTCCTCGGTCACCTGGGGGATCGCGGACTTCGGCGGCGGCCTCGTCTCACGGCGGCTCTCCACCGTCGCTGTCACAGTCGTGTCCCAGACAGCCGGGTTCGCCGCGCTGCTGATCGTCTTCGCCGCCCGCGGAGCCCACCTCGACGGCCGCTCGTTCGCAATCGGCCTGGCCGCCGGAGCCGGCGGCGGCGCCGGCCTGGCGGCGTTCTACCGCGCGCTCGCCGTTGGCACGATGAGCATCGTCTCGCCGATCGTCGCCTGCGGCGCGGTCGTGCCGTTCGCGATCTCGATCGCCACCGGCGAGCGGCCCTCGACGATCGCACTCGCCGGGGCGGGAGTCGCGCTTGCAGGTGCCGTGCTCGCTTCGGCGGAAGAGCGGCGCGCCGCCGCGCGCGAGCGGGCGCATGCGGTCGCGCTCGCGGCGGTGGCCGCATCCGCGCTCGGCCTCTTCACGTACTTCCTCGGGCTCGGCAGCCGCGAGGGCACGGCGCTCTCGACCCTCGTCGGCGCGCGGGTCGGTTCACTCACGCTGTCTGCTCGTGCTCGCGCTCGTGTTGCGCGCGCCGCTACGGCTCGGGCGCCGGGCGCTGCTGCCGGTCGCCGCAGTCGGCCTCTGCGACGTCTCCGCCAATGCGCTGTTCGCACTCGCGAGCGGCCACGGGCTGCTGGCGCTCGTGTCCGTGCTCGGCTCGCTCTATCCGGTGATGACCGTGGTGCTCGCCTACGTCTTCCTCGACGAGCGGCTGACGCCGCTCCAGCTCGCGGGCGTCGGCGTCGCAGTGGCCGGTGTCGCCGCCCTCAGCGTAGGGTGACGGCGGTGGAGTCGCTTCAAGGACACCTGCTGATCTCGGCACCCCAGCTCAACGACCCGAACTTCCGTCGCACGGTGGTGTTGATCACCCATCACGACGAGGAAGGTGCGATGGGGCTTGTCCTCTCGCGGCCTTCCGAGGTGCGCGTCGAGGATGCGCTGACCGAGCTCGCCGACCTGCCCGGCGCCGGTGAGTACGTGTACGTCGGCGGACCGGTGCAGCCGGAGGCGGTCGTCGTACTCGTCGAGCACGAGGAAGAGCCCGACTCGCCGATCATCGGGCGGATCGCGTTCATGGAAGCCGGGACGGAGCTCGACGAGCTCGAGCTGACACGGGCCCGCGTCTTCGCCGGCTACTCGGGCTGGGGGCCGGAGCAGCTCGAGGACGAGCTCGATGAAAGCTCGTGGATCGTCGTGCCTGCCGATCCCGACGATGTTTTCGCGCCCGACCCCGACGAGCTCTGGCGCACGGTGCTGCACCGCAAGGGCGGCAAGTTCGCGTTGATCGCGACGATGCCGTTCGATCCGAAACTCAACTGATGTCGTCCGATGGGTGGTTTACTCTACGAACGTATGTTCGTAGAAGCCCCCACGTCGCTGACGAACGAGCAGCTCGAGCAGGCGCTGAGCGAGCACGCCGCGCATGTCGATGCCGGTGTTTGCCGGCTGCTCGAGCTTGCGGCTGAGTGCGAGCGGCGATTGGATTGGGCAGGTGAGGGCACGACCTTCGCCGCCTGGCTGGCGTGGCGCTGCTCGTTGCTGCCGCGGCAGGCGCGCGCGCACGAGCGGATCGCCAAGCGGCTGGACGAGCTGCCGCTGATCCATGCGGCGTTCGCCCGCGGCGAGATCTCCTACGCCAAAGTCGAGCTCGCTCGTGCGCGTCGCCGATGCCGAGAACGAGGCGAAGCTGCTCGAGCTCGCCGAGGTGATGACCGCCTCGCAGCTCGAGCGTTCGGTCGCCGCCTACCGCCGGCTCACCGCCGAGGAGGCCTGCGAGCAGCAAGAGCAAGAGTTTCTCAACTACCACTGGACCGAGCACGGGTCGCTGGCGCTGCGCGGCCTGCTCGCCGCCGACGAAGGCGTGCTGCTCCTACGCGCGCTCGAGTCAGGCAAGACCGCGCTCCGCGAGGGCTCCTCCCCTGCGGCGCCGCCGCGCGAAGAGCCTGTCTCGAACGCGGAGGCGCTCGCGGCCGTGGCAGATCTCGCGCTGGCGAAGGCGGATTCGAATCGGAGCGGCGCTGAGCGCTACCAGGTCGTTGTTCATGTCGATGCGCGCACGCTCCAAGACGACGCGGACGGGCGCTGTGAGCTCGCCGACGGGCAGCCGCTTGCCGCCGAGACGGCTCGGCGGCTGGCCTGCGACGCCTCGCTGCTCGACGTGCACGAGCGCGACGGCGAGCTGCTCTCGCTCGGCCGAAAACGGCGCACGGTCTCACCGGCGCTTCGACGCGCGCTCGCAACACGCGACCGCGGCTGCCGCTTCCCCGGCTGCGAGCGAACACGCTTCGTCGATGCCCACCACGTGCAGCACTGGAGCCAAGGCGGCGAGACGAACCTCGACAACCTCATCTCACTCTGCCGGCGCCACCATCGGCTCGTGCACGAACGCGGCTACTCGGTCAAGCTCGGCGACGACGGCGACCTGCAGTTCAAAAACCAGTACGGGATCGCACTTCCAACCGTGCCACGCCCGCCGCCCTCGAACCGCACCGCCCTGCCGGACGAGCACCGGCGCCGCCACCTCGCAATCAACAGCCACACCTGCAAGAACGGCACCGGCGACCGGATGGAGCTCGTGTACGCCGTAGCGGCAATCGACTCGATCGTCGGTTAGCGACCGGTCCACTTCGGCTCGCGCTTCTCGAGGAACGCGGCGACGCCTTCGCGCCCGTCCTCGGAGGCGAGCGCGCGGGCAAACGCGGCCGACTCAGACTCGTCGCTGCGCTCGTCGCGCGTCGCAAGCAGGAGCTGCTTGATCTCGCGCAGCGCCTGCGGGCTCTGCTGCGCGAGCTTGCCGGCGACCTGCTCGATCCCGGCATCGAGATCGTCGACGACGAGCTCGACGAGCCCCCAGCGTTCGGCCTGCTCCGCCGGGATCCGCTCTCCCGACATGATCAGCCACTTCGCCCGCCCCGGCCCGACGAGGCGCGGCGCGCGCTGCGTGCCGCCGCCGCCGGGCAGCAGACCGAGGTTCACCTCGGGGAAGCCCAGTTGCGCGCCGCGGTGGGCAATGCGGAGGTCGCATGCGAGTGCGAGCTCGAGGCCGCCGCCCAGGCAGTAGCCGTGAATCGCCGCGACCACCGGGACCGGCGCGGCCTCGATCCGGTCGGCGAGCTGCTGGATCGAGCGGGCGCCGCCGTCGGAATCCTTGAAGCCGGCGATGTCGGCGCCGGCCGAAAACGCGCGGTCGCCCTTGCCGCGCAGGACCACGACACGCGTCGACTCGTCGAGCCCGTCGAGCGCACTCGTGATCGCCTCCGCGATCGCCGGGCCGACGGCATTCATCGGCGGGTTGTCGAGCCAGACCGTCGTGATACCGCTGTCCGCCACGGCACGGAGACTAAATGCCGTGAGCACGGCGAGGCTGGAGACGTTCGCGGACGGCGTGTTCGCAATTGCCGCGACGCTGCTGATCATCGACGTCTCGGCCGATGCCCCGGGCGGCGGCCTCGGCGCCGCACTCGAGCACCACTGGCCCCAGTACGCTGCCTACGCGGTCTCGTTCGTGACGATCGGGATCATGTGGGTCAACCACCACGCGTGCCTGCAGGTGATCGACCGCACCGACCGGCGCTGGCTCTTCATCAACATCGCGCTTGCTCGCGTGCATCGCGTTCGTTCCCTTCCCGACGAAGCTGATCGCCGAGCACCTTCACGACGACGGCGTTCGCGCAGCCGCGCTCACCTACGGGCTGACGATGACCGCCACCGCGATCTGCTTTGCGCTGTTCTGGTTCTACGCGGCGATCGGCCGGCGGCTGATCGCGGACTCGGCGCCGCAGCGCACGATCACCGGCATCTCGCGCGCATTCCTGCCGGGATCGTTCATCTACGGCGGCGCAACGCTCGTCGCACTCTGGAGCCCGCACACCGCGATCGCATTGTTCGCAGCGATCGCCGGCTTCTACGTGCTCGAGAGCTCGCTCTTCGGCCGGGACTGAGAGAGGCGCCTAGCAGATTCGAACTGCTGTAAACGGCTTTGCAGGCCGCTGCCTAACCACTCGGCCAAGGCGCCCGGGCGGCGCTCATCGTAGCTAGGCCGTAACGACGTTCAAGCTGACGCCGGTCAACTCGAATCCTGCACCCGAGCGGTCGGCGCGCCGCTCGATCTCCTCACGCACGGCGCGGCGCTCGTCGTCGTCGAGCTCCGAAAGCGCGAGTGCGATCGGCCCACGCAGCTCGCTGACGAAGAACCACAGCTCCTCCGCGTTCGCGAAGCGGTAGCCGACCGGCATCTCCTCCACCTCCGCATCGCCGAAGCCGGCGTCGTCGAGCAAGCGGCGGATCGTGAGCGCGTTTCGCTTCTCCGACAAGTGCGTTTGCTCGTGGGTCGGCGCCCCAAGATGTCCGCGCTCGACCATCACCGCAGCCGGAACGGTCATCCAACGGTTCTGCGCGCGCTCGGCCCAAACTGCGAATGCGAGCCGGCCGCCGTCGCGCAGCACGCGTCTGATCTCGGCGAGCGAGGGCGGCGGATCGCCTTTCAGGATGTACCCGAACCGCGAGACCACACCGTCGATGCTCGCGTCCGGGAGATCGAGCCGCTCGGCGTCGAGGACACGGAACTCGGCGTTTGTCACGCCGAAGAGGCCGGCGACGCGCTGTGCGGCCTCGAGCATGTTCGGCGAGAGGTCACTCGAGATCAGGCGTCCACCCTCGCCGAGACGGGCGGCGGCGAGAAAGCCGGTCTCCCCCGTGCCCGCCGCAACGTCGAGGATCGTCTGGCCGGGCTTCGGGTCGAGCCGGTCGACGAGCCATTCGCTCACCGCGCGCGTCGAGTCCCAGAGCAACTCACGCCCGCGCTCCCACCGCGGCGCCAGCTCCTGCCACTCGTCGAAGGCCTCGCTCACAGCGCGCGCAGTTCTGCCAGCTCAACGGCGGACGGCTCCCACTCTCCCGCAGCCGCGTTCTGGCGCACCTGCTCCGGCGACGTCGCCCCGGCGATCACCGACGCGACCGTCGGCATCGCCGCCAGGCCGCCGATTGCGACGTCCAGCAATGACAATCCGCGCGCCGCCGCAAATGCCTCGTTCCGTTCGAGCCGGTCCCAGTCGGCGTCCCTCACCTCGCGCCCACCGGCGAGCCCGAGCCCCTGATCGGCGAGCCGTGTCCCCGGCGGTGGCGGCGTATCCCGCCGAACCTTGCCCGTCAGCATCCCCCGCGCAAGCGGGAAGTACGGGATCAACCCGAGCTCGAGTTCCTCGAGCGCCGGCACGAGCTCGTCCTCCGGCTCGCGAACGAGCAACGAGTACTCGTTCTGTGCCGAGACGAACCGCTCAAAGCCATGTGCACGTGCGACGGCATCCGCCTCGCGCACCTGCGCGGCCGAAAAGTTCGAGGAGCCGATGTGCCGCACCTTGCCCGCGCGCACGAGCTCGTCGAGCGCGCCGAGCGTCTCTTCGATCGGGGTGACTCCGTCTGGGCGGTGGTACTGGTAGAGGTCGACGTAGTCGGTTCCGAGCCGCTCGAGCGAGCCGTCGATCGCGCGCCGGATGTACTCGGCCGAGCCGCCCGGCGGCTTCGTGTCCGGGTCCCAGCCGAACTTCGTCGCGATCACCGCGTGGTCGCGCCGTCCTGCAAGCGCACGTCCGAGGAAGAGCTCGCTGTCGCCGTCGCCGTACATCTCGGCTGTGTCGAACAGCGTGATCCCGGAACCGAGCGCTGCGTCGACGACCGCGCGCGCACCCTCTTTATCGAGCCGCCAGCCGAAGTTGTTGCAACCGAGCCCGACGACGGACACGACGAGCCCGGAGCTTCCGACATGGCGAAGGCGCATCCCTACAGTTTCCTCGCTACGAGGTGGTAGAGGTGCCAGTGCTTGCGTGTGCCGACCGCGGTCGTCCCTTCGTCGTCGAACACGTCGAGCCGCTCCACCTCGAACGGGGCGAGGAGCTCGTCGACCTCTGCCCGCGTGTGCACGACGACGCCCGACCCCGCCCAGTCGTCGTGCTCACCGAAGAGCTGGCCGCAGAAGCGTCCGCCAGGCGGCAACGACTCGACGATCCGGCGCCAGACCGCCGGGAACGACTCGGGCGGGCAAAACGGCAGCGCGAAGCTCGCGTTGACGAGATCGCAGGCAGGCCAGGCCGCCTGCTCGAACCGGGCCAGCCGCGACTCGAGCTGCCGCGAATCCGGGCCGGCGAGCGTGTGCAGCCGCTCGAGTGCCTCGGGCTCGCGGTCGATCGCGACGACGCGCCAGCCTTGGCGCAGCAGCTCGGCCGTGTCGCGACCGGCGCCGCAGCCGAGATCGACGGCCAGGCCGGGCGCGGAGAATCGCGCAACCGCATCGAGCAACGTCGGGCGCGGCTCGTCGCCGGCGGCTGCGAAGTAGCGCCCCCACGGCCGCCAGGTCTGATCGAGCACGCGGAGCCAATTTCCGTGGGTGATCTTCGCGATGTCCTCATCGCCGAACCGCGCGCGCAGGAGCTCGACGAGACGCGGCAGCCCGGCCGCGCCGCCGAGCTCGTCCGGCAGCGTCGCGCCCTCGAAGTCGGAGCCGAACGCCACGTGCTCGACACCGATCCGCGACGCGATGTATTCGACATGGTGGACGATCGTCTCGATCGGCGTAGCCGGATCGTTGGCGCCGTCCGCGCGCAGAAAAGCCACGCCGAAGTTGATCCCGACGACCCCACCGGACTTGCCGATCGCCTCGAGCTGATCGTCGGTGAGATTCCGCGTCGACGCGCAGAGCGCGTGTGCGTTCGAATGGGTCGCAACGAGCGGCGCCAGCGCAAGCGACGCAACGTGCCAGAATCCCGCCTCGTTCAAATGCGAGAGATCGACGAGGATGCCGAGGCGGTTGCAGGCATGCACGAGCTTTCGCCCTGCGTCGGTCAGGCCGGGGCCCGTGTCGGGCGATGACGGAAAACGGAACGGCACACCCTCGGCGAACGCATTCGGCCGCGACCAGACGATCCCGATCGACCGCAGGCCGCGTTCGTACCAGCGCTCGAGATCCGAGAGATCGGGCGCGAGCGGGTCGGCGCCCTCGAGGTGCATGATCGCGGTGATCTGTCCCGGCACGAAGTCGCTCGCCCGCCGCGCGATCGGGAGCCCGAGCCCTTCGAGGATGACGGCGAGCTCGTCAGCGATGCGCGCGGCCTCTTCGGTCGGAATCGGATCGTCGAGCGGAAGTGCGTACGGCGCCCGCCGTGGTTCCACCAGCCGCTCGGCACCCGGGACGTAGAGTGCGAAGAAGCCGCCCGCGAACCCGGTGGCCGCGGCGGTCGCGAGATCGATGTGGCGCGGTGTCTCGCCCTGCCAGGCCCGCAGCACCAGGTCGTTGTGGCCGTCGAGGATCACCGGCGCATGGTAGGGACGCGATGTGTCACGCTCTTGGTGTGCAGGTCCCCCCGCTGCGCGTGGTCGTTGCGGAAGACGATGATCGGCTGGCCGAGCTGATCGAGTCGCTGCTGCGCGAGGACGAGCGCTTCACTCAGGTCGGGCGGGCTCGAACAGGCGACGAGGCAGTCGAGCTTGCGAGTGAGCACCGGCCCGACATCGTGGTGATGGACCTCGCAATGCCCGGTTGCGACGGCCTCGAGGCGACCCGTCTGATTCGCTCGCTGAACGCGACCCAGCACGTCGTCATCTACACGGGCTCTGACGAGTACGCGGATGTCGCCCGTGCCGAGGAGGCCGGGGCGACCGGCTTCCTGCACAAGGATGCCCTCACCTCGGGCAACCTCGGCGATGCGCTCGAAGTCCTCCACCGCAACCACCTCCGCGGTACGCTCGAACCGTGACCGAGGATAAAGAGGAGTTGTCGGCCGATGAAGCGGCGTGGCTGCGCGCAGCGCAGACCAAGAGCTGCCCGGCCTGCGGAGCGGCCGGAGCACTGATGCTCGGCGGCGGCATTTTCTGCCCGACCTGCGGCGAGATCACGACCAACCCGGGCTACCAGGCACCGTCAACCGAGAAATGAGCCACGCAGGCCACTCGCACGGCATCGCCGAGGATGCCGACGCGAAACGCCTCGCCCGCGGGCTCGGGCTGATCGTCAGCTTCATGGTGGCGGAGATCGTCGCCGGCATTCTCGCCCATTCGCTGGTCCTGCTCTCCGACGCGGCGCACATGCTCACCGACGCCGGTGCGCTCCTCCTCTCGCTCGCGGTGATCAGGCTCGTCCGACGCCCGGCCGGCGGCAATGTCACCTTCGGTCTTCGGCGGCTCGAAGCACTCTCGGCGCAGGCGAACGGCGCGATGCTGCTCGTGCTTTCCGCGCTGATCGTCTACGGCGCGATCCAAAGACTGGTGACTCCTCCGAGCCCGAACGGCCTGACGATCGTGATCGTCGCCGCCGTCGGCATCGTCGTGAACCTGCTGGCAACGCGCGAGCTCGCGCGCGCCGACCGGAGCTCGCTCAACATCGAAGGCTCGTTTCAGCATCTCGTCACCGACCTCTTCGCATTCATCGCCACCGCAGCTGCAGGTGCCGTCATCCTCATCACGGGCTTCGGTCGCGCCGACGGGATCGCGGCGCTGGCCGTCGCGGCGATCACCCTTCGCGCCGCCGTCCAGCTCCTCCGTGCGTCGGGCCGGGTGCTGCTCGAGATGGCTCCTGCCAGCGTCAGCGTCGAAGAGGTCGGGCTCGAAATGGCGAGCTACCCGAACGTCGCAGAAGTACACGACCTACACGTGTGGGAGATCGGCTCCGGCTTTCCGGCACTGTCCGCGCACGTGCTCGTCGCGGCCGAGGCCGACTGTCACGCGATCCGGCGTGAGCTCGAAGCGCTCGTCGCCGAGCGGTTCGCCATCGACCACACGACGCTGCAGGTCGACCACGCCCGGGAGGAGCTGATTCAGATCGGTCGCACCGATCGAGGTGGGTAATTCGTTCTCCACTGGATGAAACTCCTGCAGCAGGCGCATATCGCAACTCTCGAGCGAGCCGGCAGAAACATGCTCGACCACAACATGCTGATGTTCGCGTCAGCCCTCGCGTACTCGTCCTTCTTCGCAATTCCATCCGTGCTGCTCGTCGTTGTCGGCCTGTTCACCCTGATCGCGGGGCCGCAGGCGATCACGAGCCTGATCCAGTCATTCGGGCATGTCATGCCCGCGCAGGCGACTCAACTCCTCGGCGACAGCCTCCAACGTCTCAACCAGCGCCCATCGACGGCGGTCGTCATGACTGTCGTGGGGCTCATCCTTGCCGTGTGGTCGACGACCGGCGCGATGACCGGCTACATGACGGCCCTGAACATCGCGTACGGCTGCGACGACACACGCGGCTTCGTCGAGAAGCGGAAGGTCGCGCTGATGATGGCCGCTTGCATCGCCTTCGCGTTCCTGCTCATCGCCACGCTCCTGATCTTCGGGCCGCAACTCGAAAAGCTCGTCGGCTTCGCGATCGGAGCGCCGCACCTCGTCGGGTATCTCTGGTGGGTGCTGCAGTGGCCGATCCTCGTGATCGGGCTGCTGGCCGCGTTCACGATCATGCTCTACCTCGGCCCCAACCTGGCCTCCGAGGAGCGGCGCTGGCAGCTGGTCACGCCAGGCGCGGTCGTCTCCGTCGTGGTGTGGCTCGCGGCCTCGGGTCTCTTCGCCGTCTACACCGCCAAGTTCGGCTCCTACGACAAGACCTGGGGCTCGCTGTCTGCGGTGATCGTGATGCTCACGTGGCTCTGGCTGAGCGCGCTCGCCCTCCTCTTCGGGGCGGAGATCGACGCCCAGATCGAGCGCAGGAACGAGCCGCGCGGCGCCTGAGCGGCGAGCGCGTAGGCCCGGAGCGATGAGGCCACCCGGGCCTCGTGATCCAGGCTTCAGACGTACGAAGTGACGAAAGACGGCAGCATTCCCGGCTACAGTATTCCCGTCCCATGAGTGCGTTCGCTTCCCGGTTTTCCTCGCCCCGCTTCCAGCGCAAGCTGCTGTGGATCGCGACTCCCGTGCTCGTGGCCGGCATCACTGCCGCGATCGTCACCACCGTCTGGACGAGCCCCAACGTGGCGCCGCCGATCGCACCCCCCGGCAAGGTTCAGGTCCCGGTCGTCGAGAAGACCGTGCCGGTCGAACACGCGGCGAAGCTCGTCGGCGAGGAGTTCATCCGGACCGCCGTGGTCCGGAAGAACCTCGCGGCCTCGTGGCGGCTGACCGCGCCCGCGCTGCGGGAGGATTTCACGCTCAAGCGCTGGCTGAGCGGCGCAATCCCGGTCGTGCCCTATCCGGCCGACGTGAGCAAGCCCGCGGCGGTGAAGATCGAGTACTCCTACAAGAACAGCCTGCTGCTGTTGATCCTGCTCAACCCCCGGCCGGGGATGACGACGAAGCCGCAGCTCTTCCATCTCGGGCTGCATGCCTTCGGAACCGGCAAGAGCCGCCACTGGCTCGTCGATTACTGGGCTCCCTTCGGGGCACCCAAGATCCCCAGCGGCTAGCTCACTCGACGAACGTCGCGATCACGATCAGCACGAAGCCGATGCTGACGAGGATTGCCGACTCGTTCAGTGTCAGCACCCGCTCCTCCCGTGTCGCCCAGCGCACCCGCCGCGGGCCGAGCAACCCGCCGTGCTCCTCCCCCTTCAACCGCGCCGGCCCGCGGTTGCCGATGAAGAAGCCTGCGATCAGCAAGAACGAGCCGGCGACGTAGAAGCCCACCGAGACGGAGCGGTGAACACCGCTCCCGAGGGCAAGGCCGAGCAGGAGCGAGACGACGGTGGTGACCGCGGCAATCCCGGCCAGGAGCGTCAAGAACCGGCGCGCCGCTGCACGAAGCGCAGCACTCACTCCTTACCCCGCGACGGCGGCGTGCTGCGAGCTGATCTCCGCCGGCGTCATCGGCCAGCGCTCGAGCGGGTAGTGACACGCAGCAGCGTGGCCGTGGCCGAACTGGGAGAACGGCGGCTCCTCGACGTCGCAGTGCCCCGGATGAAACCGCGGGCAACGCGGATGGAACCAGCACCCCGACGGCGGGTTGATCGGATTCGGCACGTCGCCCTCGAGCACGAGCTGTTGGCGATCACGGCCCGCCTTCGGCGAGGCAATTGGCACCGCCGAGAGGAGAGCGCCGGTGTAGGGATGGCGCGGCTCCCGGTAGAGCTGCTCGCGCGTCGCCGTTTCAACGGCGTGACCGAGATACATGACCATGACGCGGTCGGAGATGTGACGGATCACGTTCAGGTCGTGGGCGATGAAGATGTAGGTCAGCCCGAACTCCCCCTGCAAGTCCTTGAGCAGGTTCAGAATCTGCGCCTGCACTGACACGTCGAGCGCCGACACCGGCTCGTCGCACACGATCAGCTTGGGGTTGACCGCGAGCGCGCGCGCGATCCCGATGCGCTGGCGCTGGCCGCCGGAGAACTCGTGCGGGAACCGGTTGTAGTGCTCGGGCGAGAGCCCGACCACCTCGAGCAGCTCCTGCACCCGCCGCTTGATCTCGGCCTCGGTGCCCATCCCGTGCACCTGCAGCGCCTCGGCGACGATGAAGCCGACGCGCTTGCGGCCGTTCAGCGATGCGTACGGATCCTGGAACACCATCATCATCTCGCGCCTGATCGGGCGCATGTCCGCCCGGGAGAGATGCGTGATGTCGCGGCCCCGGAAGACGATCTTTCCGCCGGTTGGATCGAGCAGCCGGACGAGGCAGCGCGCGAGCGTCGACTTGCCGCAGCCGGACTCCCCGACGATGCCGAGCGTCTCGCCCTCGTTCAGCGTGAGCGAGACGCCGTCGACCGCCTTCACCGAGGCGATCTCCTTCTGGAAGATGATCCCGCGCGTCACCGGGAAGTGCTTCTTCACGTTCTCGACGACGAGTAGCTCTTCGCCTCTCGCCATGACTACGTCTCCACCAGCATCCGCTGGAGCAGCATCGCCGCCTCGCGGTCCTTCGTCGCGTCGTCGAGATGGCACGCGTCGAGGTGCGCGGGGTGATCCGGAACGGGGCGTAGCTCGGGCAGGGCCGTGCGGCAGACGCTCATCACGAACTCGCAACGCGGGTGGAACCGGCAGCCGGCGGGCGGATTGAGCAACGACGGCGGCGAGCCCGGGATCTGCGTCAGCCGATCGACATCGACTCCGATCCGCGGGAGCGAGCCGAGCAGGCCCCAGGTGTAGGGGTGGCTCGGATGGCTGAAGAGGTCGTCGACCGGCGCGTGCTCCGCGACCTTGGCCGCGTACATGACGACGACGTCGTCGGCGGTCTCGGCGACGACGCCGAGATCGTGCGTGATCATGATCACCGCGCTCCCGAACTCCTTTTGCAGCGTGTCGATCAACTTCAGGATCTGGGCCTGCGTCGTCACGTCGAGCGCGGTGGTCGGCTCGTCGGCGATCAGCAAGTCGGGGTTGTTGATCAGCGCCATCGCGATCATCACGCGCTGGCGCATGCCGCCTGAGAACTGATGCGGGTAGTCGTCGATCCGCCGCTCGGCGCGCGGAATGCCGACCGCCTTCAGCAGCTCGAGCGAACGGGCGCGCGCCTGCGCGTGACTGACGTCCTGGTGGAGCAGGACCGCCTCGGCGAGCTGCTTGCCGATCGTGTGCACCGGGTTCAG
This sequence comes from uncultured Actinomycetes bacterium, assembly GCA_963761365.1. GTDB lineage: Bacteria > Actinomycetota > Thermoleophilia > Gaiellales > Gaiellaceae > PALSA-600. The sequence continues at coordinate 224,406 of CAVXHB010000009.1, forward strand.
CGACGTCATCGGATCCTGGAAGATCATCGCGATGTCGTTGCCGCGGATCTCGCGAAGCCGGCGACTGTTCGCCTTGAGCAGGTCCTCCCCGTTGAAGAGCGCCTGGCCGGTCGTGACCGTGTTGCGCTTCGAGTTCAAGCCCATGATCGTCAGGCAGGTCACGCTCTTGCCCGAGCCGGACTCGCCGACGATGCCCAGCGTCTGTCCCTTCTCGATCGAGAAGCTGACGCCGTCGACGGCCTTTACGACGCCGTCGTCGGTGCGGAAGTACGTCTGGAGGTCCTGAACCTCGAGGAGGGCCATCAGGCGAGTCGTGATTCTCGGGTCGATCACCGCGTATAAGAGGTCGACGATCAGGTTGAGCAGGATGATGCACACCGTCGCAAAGACGACGATCCCGATCATCACCGGCAAATCGACCGAGTCGAGACTCTGAACGAGCGTGTGGCCGAGCCCGGGCAGGCTGTAGACACTCTCGGTGAAGACGGCGCCTCCGAGCGAGATGCTGATGTCCATGCCGAGCATCGTCACGACCGGGAGCAACGCGTTGCGCAGCACGTGCGAGCGCATGACCTGCCACTCCGGCGCCCCCTTGGCGCGCGCCGTGCGCACGTAGTCCTCGTTGAGCGCTTCGGTCACGTTTGCGCGGATCATCCGCGTGTACAACGCCGCGAACAGGAGCGCGAACGTGCACCACGGCAGGATCATGTGGAATGCCCACTGCGCCGGACCGCCGCACGAAGTGACCGGATTGATCGCGTTGCAGTAGCCGGTGATCGGCGTCCAGCCGAGCTTGTAGCCGAACACGAACGAGAAGATCAGCCCGATCCAGACCGGGTGCGCGGAGATCCCGACGAGGACGAAAATCATCGCTATTCGGTCGAGTAACGACCTCGGCCGAAGGGCGGAGAGGATGCCGAGCGGCAGCGCGATCAGCATCCACATCAGCGCGCCGCCGAAGACGAGCGATGCCGTCACCGGCGCCGCGTGTCCGACGATCTGGTTCACGTCCTGGCGCGTTGCGAACGACTGGCCGAGTGACGGCCCCTTGAACTCGATGTTCCAGAACGTGTTGTGCTGGCGGTTCCAGCGAAGTCCGGTGAGCCGACCGAGAAAGGCCCCGTACTGGTACCAGCGAGGCTTGTCCAGTCGGAGATAGTGACGCGCGCGCTGGATGTCGATCGGCCGCGCAGCCTTGCCGGCGACGAGCCTCGCGGGGTCAGTCGGGATCGCGAAGAAGATCACGTAGCTGACGAGCGTGACCGCGACCATCAAGACGCCGGCCCAGAGGATTCGGCGAATGACGTACCGGGTCATGTGCCAGTCAAAGAACAGAAGGGGCGGCCGAAGCCGCCCCTTGCTGCGCTCCTACTTGAAACACTCCGTGGCCAGGTCCTGCACGCCGTAGATCGGCATGAAGACGTAGCACGACGGATCCATCCGCGTCGCCAGGTAGTCGGCGAACGTCGGGTGGTACAGGTTCGCCATCGGTGCGTAGTTCTTGGCGATCGTGATGTCGAGATTGCCGTACGTCGTGTACCGGGTGTCCCCGGAGAGCGACGCGGCCTTCTCGAGCTGCTTGTTGATCGACGCGTCGTTGAAGTACGACAGGTTGTTGTTGTTCGTATCGTGGATGTTGTTGCCGTCGAAGAACACGTTCAGGAAGTCGTACGGGTCCGGGTAGTCCCAGCCCCAAGCCCCGATCGCTGCATCGAACGGCTCACCCTTCGTTCCGGCCTTGGTGTAGAAGACGGCGGCCGTGAACGGCTGGACGTCGGCGTTGATTCCGATCTGCTTCAGGTTGTACTGCAGGATCTGACCCTGAGAGATCTGGTACGACCTGTTGCGGACATAGATCGTCGCATTCCCGCCGCCCGAGTACAGGCTCTTCGCCTTCGTGTTGTTCGGAGCGTTCAGCGGGTAGATGGGGACGTTCTTGTAGCCCGGAACCGCCGCGGCCATGAACTGGTCGTCCTTCTTGCCGGCGAGCACGCCGAACTGCGCGAGCATTGCGTGCCGGTCGACGGCGAAGTTGACGGCCTGGCGCGCCTTCACGTTGCCGAAGAGCGGCCGTGACGTGTTCAGGGCGACATAGGTCGTCGATGCCAGCGGATTGACGAAGAACTGCTTGTTCAGCAGCCCTGCGCTGAGCAGCCCCGCCTTCTCTGCCGGCGGCGGCCCTGCGAGGTCGTCGTCGATCTGACCCGACTTGACCTGAAGGAACGCCTGGCTCTGGTCGGTGCCGATCGTGATGTTGAACCGGCTGACGTTGCGCGGCCTCGTGCCCTTGTAGTTCGGGTTGAGGTCGAACTCGGCCGAGCGGCCCTGCGTCCAGTTCTTCAGGTAGTACGGACCCGCCGAGGCGAATGACGTCTCGCCCTTCGGGTTGATCGGCATGCCGTGCGGGATCGCCGCGAAGAACGGCATCGTGATCCGGCCGAGGAAGTCGGCACGCCGGCTTGGTCAGCGTGATCGTGAGCTTGTTGCCGTTGGCCACGACGCCCGAAGCGGTGGTCGCCTTTCCTGCCGCAACATCGCTTGCACCGACGATGTCGCTCGAGGAACTGCACTGCCGGCGACTGCATCGGCGGGTTCAGGTCGCGGTTGATCGCGTCCGCAAAGCTCTGCGCAGTTACCGCCTCACCCGTGTTGAACTTGCAGCCGCCCGCATTCGACTTGATCGTGAAGGTGTAAACCGTGCCGCCCTTCGAGATCACGGGGAAGTCAGCAGCTTCCGGCTGAAGCACGGTCCCTTGGGGAGCGCCCTTGTCCGGGTAGTTGAGCAGCTTGCAGTCCGTGAGGTACCGCATCTGCCACGACACGTTCAAGTAGGCCAGCGCTGGATCGAGATAGTCGAAATCGCTGTTCGACATGTCGAGGTTCATCGCGAGGCCTGTCTTGCTGTGCGCGGACTTCACGCCGCTCGTCGCACCGGCGGCAAAGCCGGCCGCAACGAGCAAGGTAACTCCGGTCGCAAGCATCGCGACCCCCAGCCATACCTTTCTTGACATTGACTCCTCCTCTTGGGCCCGAACGGTGACATCCCGGTTCGGGCGGATAACCATTCCTCCTCCGCCTGAAACGAAGCGCAGAGGCTGTTTGTTAGTAGTCATCGGGACGACCGGGGATCAAAGGCGTCCCGAAGACCGTCGCCGAGCAGGTTGAAGGCCAAGCGTCGTCATCAGCACCGCCAGGCCGGGCCAGAGCATCAACCAGGGCTGGGTGAGGTAGAACGTCGGCGCGGCGGCGAGCAGGTTGCCCCAGCTCGCGGTCGGCAGCTGGACTCCCGACGCCCGAGGTACGAGAGACCCGCCTCGAACAGGATGTTCTGGGCGAAGACCAGCGTCGAGTAGACGATGATCGGCGCCACCAGGTGCGGCAGCAGGTGCGACTTGATGATCCGCAGGTCGCTGGCACCGACCATGCGTGCCGCCTCGATGAACTCCTTCTCGCGCAGCGAGAGCACCTGCGCCCTGATGATCCGGGCCGGGTAGAACCACGAGAAGATGCTGATCACGACAACGAGCGAGAGCACGCCGTTGCCGAGGAAGCCGAGCGTGACGTCGTTGAGCCGCGGCCCGATCGTGCTGCCGAGCGCGATCGCGAAGAGCAGCAGCGGGAACGCCATCACGAGCTCGGTCAGGCGCGAGATGATCGTGTCGATCCAGCCGCCGAAGTAGCCGGCGATCGCGCCCAGCGTCACGCCGATCATCATCCCGACGATCGTCGCGATGCAGGCGATCTCGAGCGAGACCTGCGCGCCGTAGAGCAGGCGCAGGAACTCGTCACGTCCGGTCGTTCCGTCGGCGCCGAGGATGAAGAGCGTCGTGCCCCAGTGTCCGGCGGCCCCCGCGTACGGAGCGGTCGAGATGTGAGACCAGGGGCCAACGGGCAGCAATGTCGTCTGATTGACACCGCCCGCGGTGAAGAGGTCGTTCGGGCCGTGCCCGAGCAGCCACGAGGCGATCGGCGCGCCGGCGAATGCGGCGAAGACGAGCACGATGATGAAGACGCCGCCCGTGATCGCGACCTTGTCGCGGCGGAAACGGATCCACACCTGCTCCCAGTAGCCGCGCGCACGAACCGCGACCGCGGCGGGATCGCCGAGCTCGCCGTGGGTCTCTTGGGCGATCGTCGCCGCAAGCCCAGCGCCTGCCGGGACGAATTCAGGACGTTCGGTCGTGGACACCCGCGGCGGGATGGTACTCCAATAAACGGCCGATGTCTGTAGCGCTTCAAAAAGTAAAGCGCTGCACCTATGGGCCTTTACGGCCCTCAAAAACGAGCGGCGGGAGCTTTCGCCCCCGCCGCTTCGTACCTCGAACAGTCGCCGCGGCGACCGCGGTCTACTGATTGACCACGTAGCTCACGCACGCGCCCTGGTTGGCGAAGGACGGGTTGTTGAAGCTCTTCCAACCGTCGCCCTTGCACTGGTCCTTATTGGTCGGCGGGCCGACCGCAGGCGCACTGGCCGCAATCGTGATCGCCGGCTGAGCGCCGCCCCAGCAGCCTGTGTCAAGGCCGAACGGATGAATGGCGCCGTTCGTACACGAGTCGTACGACGTGTCCTGGTACGCGGTCGTCGGCGCCGGGTCTGAGCCCGTCGTCGGCGGACCGGTGACCGCCACGTTCAGCGAGTCGTAGCCGCAACCTGCCGGCGTCGCGGAGCACGACGAGGGGCCGGTCGGCGCGTATCCGTAATCGGTCGTGTTGTAAGCCACCGAAACGATGACGTTGCTCGGCAGCGTAACGCCGGTCAGGTCGAAGCTGACAGGTGTCGCGTAGCCGTTGAAACACGCGATGCCATCAGACCATCTCGCCGTCGCCGCAGGACGGACGTTGCCGCCGAGGGCCGGTACGGGATGCGAAGGTCTGCGTGGTGGTGGTGATCAGCGACCCCACCGCATTGCCGGCACCGACGTTGTAGAGATTGAGCGTGATCGGCTCCGAGAAGGTCGCTCCTGACGTGGTCTGCGCAGTCACCTGAAGTCCAGTGGCCGGTCTGGCAGCCCCAGCTGCTCATGAGAACCGTCACCGTCGGATTCGTCCGCTGCGTGCCTGCGAGCTGGACCTGGCCGCCGAACTCGCTCGTGCCGGTTGCTTCGAAGGAAACGCTCGGCAGGTTCCCGGGCTGCGGGCTCGGGATGTTGTTGTAGACGACCGTCGAGGTGACTGCACTCGCCGCAGAGACGAGCGCCGTCGTGACGGCGAGCGCCGCCACGAGACCGCAGAAAAGCTGGTATTTCCGTTTCATTCAGATCCCCCCTATAAGTGCCGCGGCGCAACGCCGGACCGCAAGAAGCCCACTTGGGGAGCAACTAACGACGAGCACCGCAGGCAGGCTCGCAACGTAGCCGATCTCGGCCGAGGTCGTCCTGGCGGAAGGTCTAGATCGACGATCCGCTGCTGCGCCTGCTGAGCACCGCCACGATCAGCACGGCGACGAGAAGCAGGAACAGGAATTTCGAAATGACTATCCCACCTGCGATCGCGAGAACGAGCAGAACGAGCAGCAGCAACATCAACATCGCCTACCTCCTTGGTCGGGAGCGAGCTTCCAGGAGGAATGTCTCCGAACCTGCCCGACTCCAAACGACGGCTGCCCTAGTGCGACGCGACGTACGCGCGGATCTCGCTACGGACAAGCGCCACGGCCTGGGTCAGCGCAATGTTCAGGTCGGCGCCGTGGTAGCCCCACAATGGCCGGCCGGTGTCCGTCACCCGCTCCCGTGTGTCACCGGGGTGGTCGATCCTGGTGACGAGGAGCCACGCACGTTGTCCCTGTTCCACACAGCGGGCTGTGTAGAGATCGGGGAACGAGATCCAGATCGTCTTCACGGCGGGTTTCAGCGGGTGCGTGACGATCCCGTATGCGCTGTAGATCGTGAAGAGCGGGGTGATCGGGGCGCTGCCGCCTGCCGGGGCGGCGGGGTTGACGCAGAGGATGTGCTGAGACGGATCGGAGACCCGTTCGAACCGGGCGTCCTTCGGCGGCGTATGGCCCCACGTCGACCAGCCGGCGATGCAGCCCGTCTGGGTGAGCGAACGGCAGGCCGGAATCGCGCCGAAGTGATCGTGAACCATCTGGACGTTGCCGCCAACGAGGATCGCCGACACGAGCACCTTCTTCACTTCGGCGTAGTGGTCGCGGAGAAGATCTTCGAGCAGGAAGCTTCCCTCCGAGTGGCCGATCAGGACGACGCCGCGCCCGTGGTTGTCGTGGGCGAGGTAGTCGTGCCAGGCGGCGAGTACATCGTGGTATTCCAGCTTGTAGCTCCCCTGCGGGATGCCAGGGCTGCCCGCGTAGCCGGTCACCTGGTGGTACATGGGTGCGATCACGCGGCAGACCTGCTCGAACTCGCCGGCTTCCATCACGGCGACCACCTTCACTTCGTTCGTGATGCGAAGGTCGGAGTTGCCGCGCCGCTCCGTGCTGACCGTGGGATAGACGTAGAAGCAGTCGACGGGCGGGTTGCGGGGCACGCTCGGATTCGTGAACGTGCGCGATCCGTCCGCGTGGACGACCGTCGTCGTCAGGCGGATGCTGCACCAGTCGAAGCTCGCGTGCGGCCCGCAGAGCCAGGCATTCCAGTGTGGCGCACCTCCCGCGAGCGCCGGCGGCACAGCGAGCGCTGCGATCGAAAGCGCAACGACGGCACGCCCGAGCACGGTCGTACAGTGTCAAAAAGAAAAGCCCCGTTGCCGGGGCTTTCCAGAGAGCGGATGAAGAGACTCGAACTCTCGACCTTCTGCATGGCAAGCAGACGCTCTAGCCAACTGAGCTACATCCGCGTACCCGGAAGTTTAGCCAGAATCCAGTGCTTCGTTCACCAGCGAGTCCGCTAGCTCATTGTGGGCTCGACGCACGTGCCGGTACTCGACCTTGTCGAGTTGCCGGGCGAGACGGGTGGCCTGGAGCGAGAGGTCGCGCAACGCCTCGTTCTTCACCTTGTACTCGCCTCGCATCTGCTTGACGAGGAGCTCCGAGTCGGAGACGACCTCGATCTCGCGGCACTGCCAGCTCGACCGCCTTCGCGAGACCGGCGACGAGTCCGCGGTATTCGGCGACGTTGTTCGTGGCCACGCCGATCGTCTCGCCGTGGGACGCGAGCACGGTGCCGTCGCCCGCCTCGAGCACATAGGCGAATGCAGCCGGGCCGGGATTGCCGCGCGAGCCGCCGTCGGTGTACAAGGTTGCCTTCACGCGAGGAGGTAGATGTCGAAGGCCGGCTCCTCGTACGGATGCGCGCTCCGCAGCGCCGCGACGATCGCCTCTTGGCGTTCTTCCGGGAACACTGTTTCGAGCCGGAGCTCGGGCACGCGCTCCTCCTCCCCCACCTCGCCGATCGTGGGACTGGCGCCGGGCAGCGCGCGGAACGTGCCCGTTCCCTCCGCGTACCACGAGCAGCGCTCGTAGTCGCCGATCCGCCCCGCACCGGCCGCGAAGAGCGCGTCGCGGACGGCCTCGAGGGCCTCGCCGGGGACGAACACGACAAGCTTGCGGTTCATGGCGTCGAGCCTAGAAGAAACTTGTCAGACTCCCACCGCGAAACACCGGCAGGCGGGGGGAGTGGTCCGACGAGCGTCACCGCAAAAGTCGTGGCTGTGGCAACGGGCATCGCGCTCAGCGCGGCGCTGATCGCCTATTACGTCGTCTCCTACCTGATGGTGCAGGCCGCCGGCCGTCGCCGCATCCGGCACGCGCCGCGCGGCGAGCCTGACGCTGCAGACCGTCGCCTCGATCGGCTTCGGCCCGCACCCCGACTGGGTCTCGTACCTCGCGCGCAACCCGCAGGGCAAATGGCAGCACAGCACCGTGCTGACCGTGCCGGCGAACTCGCTCGTGAGGATGACGATCTACCAGTTCGACACCGCGACCGGGCTGCGCAATCCCTACTGGGGTGGGCCGCGCGGGATCGTCGGCGAGATGTCGGTCGACGGCAAGCCGTCGCCGACGCTCGACCCCGACCTCGCCTCGCACACGTTCGCGATTCCCGACCTCGGCGTGAGCGTCCCGCTCAAGGGCGTCGCCGACGACGCGAAGAACCAGTGCAGCGTCGCGCCGTGCACGCTCGCGGAGGCGCACACGACGATCACGTTCACGTTCCGCACGGGCAAGGCCGGCACCTACCGCTGGCAGTGCTTCGTCCCCTGCGCGGCCGGGTTCATCCTCGGCTTCGGCGGGCCGATGCAGAGCGTCGGCTACATGGACGGCTACCTGCAACGTGGTCGCATGACGCGACGCCGGCGAGCCGTCCCGAGCACGGCATCGATCTTCGCGATCTGGCTCGTCCTGATCCGCGATCGCGGTGCCGCTGATCGTCGCTCGTGCTCGGGCCGCACCTGCCGCCCGGGCACGATGAGCACCGAGGCGCGCGGACCAGACGCGACGCGAACATCGTGCATGACCGCGCTGATGGCGCCGATCGTCCTCGCTCGCTCGCCGTCGTACTTCGGCTACTCGCTGGTCGTCTTCCGGGCGCGCGACGGCGCGCATCGAGCGACGGCGCGCCGATCTACGGGCACGGCCCGACGCAGACCGTCTGGCTGGTCGCTGACGAGCGCGATCGTGATCGGCCTCGCGGCGTGGGGGAGCTACACGCTGATCGTCAGCGCGCACGGCGCCGGCGGCGGCCAGGGGCCGAACCCGATCGCGCTGCCGAAGGGCTACAAGCACGCGCTCCAGGTGCAGGTGATCGGCCAGCAGTGGAACTGGACCTATCGCTTCCCGTCGTACGGCGACCTCGAGACCGACCACCTCGAGCTCCCGGTCGGCACGCGACGTCGAGCTGCACGTCACCTCGCTCGACGTCACGCACTCGTTCTGGGCCTACCAGCTCGGCGTGAAGGCCGACGCGGTCCCGGGCGCCGACAACATCGCCTTCGTCCACCCGCGCAAGCTCGGGTACGTTCTCGATCCGCTGCGCCGAGCTCTGCGGCCTCTGGCACGGCCACATGTACCAGACCGGGCAGGTCGTCACGCCGGCGGCGTTCGCCGCGCTGGATCGCGAGCGCAGCAAGGCGCCGAGCAGGCGAACCTGAAGCTACCTGCCGCCGTACGCCAAGCGTCTACTACCCGGAGCCGCTCCGGAGGGCGGGCTGATGGACTCCGCGCGAGCTCCACCTGCTGACCGGCCGCCGTTCCGGGGGCTGTTCGGCTTCAACGTGCTCACCGCCGTCGCGCTCGGCGTCGGCGGCTTCTTCCTCGGCGCCTACATCGGCGGGCAGATCGCGGTCGGCAAGGACTACCTGATCGGCACCGACCAGAACGACGTCGGCGTCTTCATGGGCTTCCTGTTCGGCGACGATCGGCTGGCTCGCCGGGCTCGGCTTCTTCAACTATCCGCTCGCGCGCGTCTGCTCGGCCGGCCCGCCGTCGCTGCCGCACGAGGAGACCAGCGGCATCGGCGCGCTACTTCCGGCTCTCGACCGATCACAAGGTGATCGGCATCCAGTACTTCTTCGGCGTCGGCACGTTCTTCTTCATCGGCGGGCTGAACGCGATGCTGATCCGGACCGAGCTGCTGACGCCGAACGAGCAGGCGTGGCCGGCGGGCCAGTACCTGTCGCTCGTCGGCCTGCACGGAACGATGATGATCATGATGACGTCGGCCTTCATCCTGGGGCCGTTCGGCAACTACTTCGTCCCGCTGATGATCGGCGCGCGGCGGATGGCGTTCCCGCGCATCGAGGCGCTGACGTTCTGGCTGACGCCGCTCGCCGGGCTCGTCCTGCTGTCGGCGATCGCGTGGAACGGCTTCCCGACCGGGTGGACGGGCTACGCGCCGCTCGCCGACGAGGCGCGCGCCGGGATGGACTCCTACATCTGGGCGTTCATGCTGATCGGCGATCTCGCTCTGCCTGAACGGCCTCAACCTGCATGGCGACGATCCTGACCATGCGCGCGCCCGGGCATGACCTGGGGCGCGCCTGCCGATCTTCGTCTGGGGCGTGCTCTCGACGTCGATCCTGATGGTGCTCGCCTCACCGGTGCTGATCGCGGCGCTGCTGATGGAGATGCTCGACCGGGCCGCGAACACGTCCTTCTTCCTCGCGAGCGGCGGCGGCAGCCCGTACCTCTACGAGAACCTGTTCTGGTTCTTCGGGCACCCCGAGGTGTACATCCTCGCCCTGCCCGGCTTCGGGATCGTGCTCGAGATCCTGCCGGTGTTCGCGCGCAAGCCGCTTTGGGGCTACCGGCTCGCGGTCGTCGGGCATGCTCGGCGTCACGCTTGCTCAGCTTCTTCGTCTGGCAGCACCACCTCTTCGTCGAGCGGGATCAACGCGACGCTGCGGCCCTTCTACATGCTGACGACGGAGCTGATCTCGATCCCGACCGGCTTCATCTTCCTGAACGCGATGGGCACGCTCTGGCGCGGGCGGATCCGCTTCACGGTGCCGATGCTGTTCGCGCTCGCGTTCTTCTTCAACTTCCTGATCGGCGGGCTGTCGGGCGTCTTCCTCTCCGACGTGCCGAGCGACGTGACGACGCACGGCTCGTTACTTCGTGATGGCGCACTTCCACTACACGATCATGGGCGGGCTCGTCTTCGCGTTCTTCGCGCGCGACCTACTACTGGCTGCCGAAGATGACCGGCGTCACGCTCAACGAGCGGCTCGCGCAAGATCCACTTCTGGCGGATCGTTCGTCTTCTTCAACCTGACGTTCTTCCCGCTGTTCGCCGCCGGCTTCCTCGACCAGCCGCGCCGCGTCTCGACGTACGCGCCGAGCCTGCAGACGCTGAACGACTTCGTCTCCGCCTCGGCGTTCGTCACTCGGCGCGTCGATGCTCATCTTCGTCGCCAACCTGATCTACTCGCTCGTCTTCGTGCGCAACCCCGCCAGCCGAGAACCCGTGGCACGTCGCGCGGGCTCGAGTGGCAGGTGCCGACGCCGGTGCCGCTCGCACAACTTCGACCGGATCCCGGTGATCACCGGCAGCCCGTACGACTACGGCGTCGAGGGCGCGCCGCCGGTCGCGCGGCTCGGCGCCCGCGCCGGCGGCAGGCGCTGAGCATGAGCGCGAACCCGTCATCGCCGCGATCCCCGTCGAGCCGCCCGAGGTCGAGGCGCGCGTCATCACGGTCGGCTCGTATCTGCGCGGCCGCGGCGACCGCGTTCTTCTTCGTCGCGTTCCTCTTCGCGTTCTTCTACCTGCGCGCGCTCGACAACAACGGGCTCTGGGGCGGCGGCAAGCCCGGCCATCACGTCCACCCCGCGCTCACGGCCGGCATCGTCATCCTCGTCTGCGTGCTCGCGAGCGTCGGCGCTCGCTCGCGGCTCGGCGATGCGGCGCCGGAGCAGCGGCGTCGTGGCTCGCGCCGGCTGGGCTGCGCTCGCGCTCGGCCTCGTCGCGGTCGGCGTCCAGTGCTGGCAGTACACGGCGCTCGGCTTCGGACCGGGCGACGGCGGCTACGCGAGCGTCTATCTCGGCTGGACCGGCTTCTTCACGATCTTCGCGCTCGGCGCGCTGCTCTGGCTCGAGGCGATGCTCGCGTCGGCGAAGCGCTCGGCGGGTCGGCGGCTCGCGGGAACGTCGCAGCCGACGTCGAGGCTTCATCGCTCGTCTGGACGATGCTCGGGCTGGTCGAGATCGTCGCCTTCGTCCTCCTCTTCATCGTGCAATGAACGACGTCGAGCTGCCGGGAGCAGTGCTGACGCTGGTCGTTCCGCTCGCTGCTGCTGCTCGTGATCCTCGCGTGGTGGGTGTTCGTCGTCCGGAAGGCCCGATGAAGCTGAGTCGTGCTCGCGCGCTGCGCTCCTCGGCGCGTGCGTCGGCATCGGCGTTGCCCTGGCGCAGCGCAATACAGGAACCGCGACGGCACTTCACGCGCAGGCAACCTGGAGCGACAAGCCGGCGCCCGCGTTCGCGCTGCCGGACCAGCTCGGCCGAACCGTCTCACTCGCGTCGCTCCGCGGCCACACCGTGCTGCTGACCTTCCTCGACTCGCGCTGTCACAGCGAGTGCCCGATCGAGGGCGCACTCCTCGCGAAGATCGAGCGGCGCGTGCACGTTCCGCTCGTCGTCGTCAGCGCCGACCCGTGGGGCGACGCCGCGTGGAGCGTTGACGCCTTCGCTCAGAAAGAGCGTTGGTCATTCGATTGGCATTGGCTGCTCGGCACGCCCGCGCAGCTGCGGCCGGTGTGGCGGTCGTATTCGATCGCCGTCAAGCGCAAGCCAGGAGACGTGCTGCACACGCTCGCGCTGTACGTGATCGACAAGCGCGGCGATCAGCGCGCTGCCTACCTCTTCCCCTTCGTCCCGACGCAGGTCGCCGCCGACATCCGCGCGCTGACGTGAGCCAGGCGGTTCTCGCGGCAGGCCTGATCGTCGCGGCACAGCTGTACGTGAGGGGAACCCGAAGGCTCGCGCATCGCCGCGGCGGGTGGCGGCAGGCCGCGTTCGCCGCCGCGCTCGTTCTGATCGGGCTCGCGCTCTGTACGCCGTTTGACCGGATCGCCGACCGGTCGCTGGCCGCACACATGCTCCAGCACATCGTGCTGATGGGGTTCGTGCCACCGTTGCTGATGCTGGCCGCACCCTGGACGTTCTTCTGGCGCGTGCTGCCGCTCAGGGCGCGGCGGCGTGTCGCGCCGAGGGCGATGCGGCTGCGCCGGCTGATCTCGCCGTGGCCCGCCTTCCTGCTGCTGAACATCGACCTCGCGGTCTGGCACGTGCCATGGCTCTACGATCTGACGCTTCGGAGCGAGGCCGTCCACTACCTCGAACACGCGACCTTCCTCGTCGCGGGCACGCTCTTCTGGATTCCGATTCTCGACTCGCCGCCGCTCCACGCACGGCTGAACGAGCTCCAGGCCGCCGGATATGCCCTGGCCGGCCTCGCGACGGGCTGGGTGCTTGCGCTCGTGCTCGCGTTTGCGCCCGCGCCGCTCTACCCGGCCTATCCCTCGCTGGCGCAGCAAGCAGATCGCCGGCGGGCTGATGCTGGCGATCGGCTCGCTCCCGTTGTCGGTCGCGGTCTTCGTCTTCCTCTACCGCTGGCTGGACGAGGCGACCACGAAAGCGCCCCGGCACACAGCGGCGAGCAAGGCGACGATTGCGATCGCGCCGGTCAAGTTGGCAAACAGTGCAGTTGTCATGCCTCCCAGGAAAGCGGCGCCGGCTGGGAAAACGCTGAGCTGAACCTGGGAAAGCGCTACGCGTTGTCTATTTGCGCTCGCTGCAACTTGCCGGAGTAGTCGACGTAGATCGACTTCCACTCGGTGAACACGTCGAGCGCCGCCTGCCCCGCTTCGCGGTGGCCGTTGCCCGTCTCCTTGGTCCCGCCGAACGGGAGATGCACCTCGGCGCCGGTCGTGCCCGCGTTGACGTACGTGATCCCCGACTGGAGGTCGCGCATCGCCCGGAAGGCACGGTTGACGTCGCTCGTGTAGATCGACGACGACAGGCCGTAGCGGACGGAGTTCGCAGCAGCGACCGCCTCCTCGAAGCTCTCGACCGGGATCAGCGCCGTCGTGGGGCCGAAGATCTCCTCCTGCGCGATTCGCATCCCCGAATCGACGTCGGCGAACACGGTGGGCCGGTAGTAGAAGCCTCCTCCGTTCCCCTCGGGCTCGCCGCCCGTCAGCAGCTTGGCGCCCTCGCTCTTGCCGATCTCGGTGTAGGAGTGCACCTTGTCGAGCGCAGCACGGTTGATCAACGGCCCAACGTCGGTGTCATCCTCCCACCCCGGCCCGAGCCGCAGCCGCTCGGCGGCGGCCACGAGCTTCGACTGCAGCTCGCCGTAGACCGCCTTGTGGACGATCACGCGCGACGCCGCGGTGCAGCGCTGTCCGGTCGTACCGAAGGCAGACCACACGATCCCCTCGATCGCCAGGTCGACGTCGGCGTCGTCCATGACGATGATCGCGTTTTTCCCACCGAGCTCGAGATGTACGTGCTTGAGCCGATCGGCTGCAGCCTTCGTCACCGCGATCCCCGTCTCGCGGGACCCCGTGAACGTGATCACCGGCACGTCGGGATGGCGAACGAGGGCGTCGCCCGCCTCCTCACCGAAGCCCTGCACGATGTTCACGACACCGTCCGGCACGCCCGCCTCGGCCAGCAGCTCGACGAAGCGCTCCGCCAGGAGCGGTGTGTCCTCGGCGGGCTTGATCACGACGGTGTTACCGCAGACGAGCGCCGGGCAGAGCTTCCAGGCCGGGATCGCGATCGGGAAGTTCCAAGGTGTGATCGCACCGACGACCCCTATAGGCATCCGCACGCTCATCATGAATTTGTCGCGCAGCTCACTCGGCGTCGTCTGACCGAAGAGGCGCCGCCCCTCGCCGCCCATGTAGTAGCTCATGTCGATCGCTTCCTGGACATCGCCGCCCGCCTCGGCCTTGACCTTGCCCATCTCGCGCGTCATCAGCTCCGTCAACTCGGCCTTGTGCGCGCGAAGAATCTCGGCGAAGCGAAAAAGGATGTTGCCGCGATCAGGTGCCGGCACGAGGTGCCAGTCCTCGAACGCCGCCTTCGCCTTCTGCACCGCGCGATCGACGTCGGCCACGGTCGACCGCGGCAGCGTGCCCATCACCTCGCCGGTCGCGGGCGAAACCGATTCGAACGTCTCAGCCGCCATGCGGCGGAGGTTACTCGGGGGCGTCGGTCTCGGGGAATGTCCCCGTGACGCGCGAACGGCGGCGGTCGCGTGTGAGGCGCCGTTCCTTGAACTCTGCGCCCGTCAGCTTGTTGCGCCGGTCGGGGTTGTACTCGCGGCGATCGACGATCACCGACACGTTCGGGTTCCCGTCGTAGTACGCGACGAGCTTGTCGTACAGCTCGCCTTCGAGCTCTCTCGGGATGACGCAGTAGATCATCGACCTAGTTTGACTGCGCGATCACAGCCGCGCAATGTCCGGAACGACCCTGCCGTCTTCCTCCATGTGCGCGTTCCATTCGGTGAACGAGCCCTCGAGCTCGGCCGGATCATGGCCACGCTCGGCGAGCCGGACAGGCGACGAGTCGGCCGTGATCCGGTACTGGTACCAGGAGATCTCCCAGGCGATCGTGACGACGACGTCTGCGGTGACGCCGGAAAGCGGAACGATCGAGACGCTCGGGAGGCCGAGGCTCTTGGCAATGCCACCGACCGTGCGCCGGTACTGCGACGAGTTGAACCGGTCGGCCGCCTCGACGATCGCGAGCTCGGCCTCGGAGAGGCGGCGCAGGATCGGCTCGCTCGCAATCGGAGCCTCCGCGGCTGTGCGCACGCCGAGGAATCCGCTCAGCGAGAACCGGCTGCGCTTGCGGTCGGGCGCGATCGTCGGCGTCGTCGGCGAGCCCTCCTTCACCCAGCCGTACTCCTGCGCCGTGTCCTGGCAAAGTGGGCAGACGTCGACGAACCCGTCGCCGCCGTTGGGGGAAAAGCGCACGGCACGTTCCCCCATCAGGAGCGTGCGCTCGCAGACTGCGCAGCGGCGATCGGTGCTGACTTTGGTAACCCGCACGGCTCCGAGAGTACCGATTACAGACGCGAAACGCCTGCTAATCAGGCTGGAACTGCCTCTTTGTCCTTCTTGGCGGCCTCGATCAGCTTCTGCGCGATGTGCGCCGGAACCTCTTCGTAGCGAAGGAATTCCATGTGGTAATCGCCGCGGCCGCCGGTCATCGAGGTGAGCGACTGCGGAGTAGGTCAGTACCTCAGCCATCGGGACCTCCGCCCGGATCGTCGTCATCCCGCCCTTCGGCTCCATCCCATGGAGGCGCCCGCGCCGCTGGTTCAGGTCGCCGTTGACCCCGCCCACGGCTTCGTCGGGAACGGTCACCTCGACATGCATGATCGGCTCGAGCAGCACCGGCTGCGCCTTCTCGTACGCCGACTTGAACGCCATCGAGCCGGCGACCTTGAACGCCATCTCCGATGAGTCGACGGAGTGATAGCTGCCGTCCACCAGCCGCACCCGCACGCCCTGAATCGGCGCACCCGCAAGCTCACCGCGCGCCATCGTCTCCTGAATCCCCTTGTCGACCGCGGGACGGAAGCCCTGGGGAATCACACCGCCGACGATCTTGTCGATGAACTCGTAGCCGATGTGACCCTCGATCGGCTCGATCTCGATCACGCAGTCGCCGAACTGGCCACGGCCGCCGGTCTGCTTCTTGTAGCGCCCCTGCGCGCGCGCCTCGCCTTTGATCGTCTCGACGTACGGCACGCGCGGCTGGTGCAGCTCGACCTCGGTGCCGAAGCGGCTCTTCAGCCGGCCGACCGCGACCTCGACATGCACCTGGCTCATCCCCGACAGAAGCTGCTCGCCGGTCTGCGGGTCACGCCGCAACTGCAGCGTCGGATCCTCCTCGTGGAGGCGCCGGAGCGCTTGCGCGACCTTGTCTTCGTCGCCCTTGGTCTTCGGCGTCACCGCGAAGCTCATCACCGGCTCGGGAAACTCGAGCGGCGGCAGGTCGATCACGCGCTCGGTGTCCGCGAGCACGTCGCCGGTCTGCACGTCCTTCAGCTTCGCCACTGCGCCGAGGTCGCCGGTACCGAAGCCGTCGGACTTCTCGTGATCCTTGCCCTGCAGGATCATCAGGCCGCCGAGGCGCTCCTTCGCGTGGTCGCGCGTGTTCACGAGGGTCGAGTCCGCGGCGACCGTGCCGCTGTACACGCGGAAGGCGTTGATGCGGCCGGCGAATGGATCGGCGACCGTCTTGAAGATGAACGCAGTCGTGCCGCCGCCCGCCGCGATCGGCGACGGCTTGCGCGCCGGCGACGGAACGCCTTCGACCAGCAGGTCGAGCAATGCGTGCGTGCCGAGATTCTTCGTCGCAACTCCGCAGGCAACCGGATACAGCGCGTCGTTCGTGACCGCGGTCTTGAGCGCGGCGGCGACGTCGGCCGGGTCGAGCTCCTCGCCGCCGAGATAGCGCTCCATCAACGCCTCGTCCGTCTCGACGACCGCGTCGAGCAGCTTCTCGCGGTACTCCGCGGCCTGCGCGGCCATCGAGTCGGGGATCGCGACCGGGTCACCCTCGCGCGCGCCACTCGGATCCATGTACGCGCAGTTGTGCAGCAGGTCGACGACGCCCGTCAGCTCGTGCTCGACGCCGATCGGCAGCTGAATCGCGACGCAGCTCGCGGAGAGCTGCTCCTGCAACGCGGCGAGCGTGCGGAAGAAGTCGGCGCGCTCACGGTCGAGCATGTTCACGAAGACGACGCGCGAGAGCTCGAGCTCCTCGGAGCGGTTCCACGCACGCGCCGTGTTCACCTCCACACCCATCACGGCCGAGACGACGACGAGCGCGCCTTCGACGACGCGCAGGCTCGTGATCGTGTCCGCTTGAAAGCCCGAGTCGCCGGGGGTGTCGATCAGGTTGATCTTCCGGCCCTGCCAGTCGAGGTGCGCAAGCGACGCAGCGAGGGACATCTGCCGGCGCTGTTCATCCTCGTCCCAGTCGCAGACCGTCGTGCCGGCCTCGACGGTGCCAAGGCGGTTGATCGCCCCGGCCTGGAAGAGCATCGCCTCCACCAGCGACGTCTTGCCCGTCCCGCGATGGCCGACGACGGCGACGTTGCGGATCTTCCCGGGCTCTTGCATGCCTCAGCTCCTCCTGGTCTCGTGGGCTGAGGTGAATCCTAAAGCTCGCCTCAGGCCCGCGCGACCGCTCCGGCGAGTCGGCCTTCAGACGGAGGATCGCCTTCGTGTGCAGCTGCGAGATCCGCGACTCGGTGACGCCGAGCACCTCCCCGATCTCGCGCAGGGTCAGCTCCTCGTAGTAGTAGAGGGTGATCACGAGCTTCTCGCGCTCGGGCAGCCGCGCGATCGCGTCGCCGAGGATCTCGCGCAGCTCTGTTTCGTCGAGCGCCTCGGCCGGCCGGATGCTCTCGGGATCCTCGAGCGTGTCGAGCAGCGAGACCTGGTCGCCCTCGCCCGAGGTCGACCACAGCTCGTCGAGGGCGGCAATCGAGGAGCGTGCAATGTCGGTGAGCGAATCCTCCAGCTCCTCGACCGAGATCCCGACCTTGGCGGAGATCTCCTCGTCGGTGGGCGCGCGGCCGAGCTTCGCCTCCAGGCCGGCAATCGCACGCTCGATCTCGCGCGCACGCGAACGCACCGAGCGGGGCACCCAGTCGAGGGCGCGGAGCTCGTCGATGATCGCGCCGCGGATGCGGGCGATGGCGTAGGTCTCGAACTTGATGTCGCGGTCGAGGTCAAAGCGCTCGATCGCGCCGATCAGGCCGAGCAATCCGTACGAGACGAGGTCGCCCTCGTCGACGTGGGCGGGCAGGCCCGAGCCAAGGCGCCCGGCGACGTACTTGACGAGCGGGGAGTACATGACGATCAGCTTGTCCCGCAGCACCTTGTCGTTCGTGCGCCGGTACTCCAGCCAGATGCTCCGGGTGTCTACCTCAGCGGCCACGGAAAGAGAATACGAGCTAGCGCCGCGTTCTCCTCAGCGCGGCCAGGGCCATCGAGGCCATCCAGGAGGCAATCGCTGCCGCTGCGCCCGCAATCACCCAGGCCCGGAGGCCACCTGCGACCGCCGAGGCGACCGCGATGCCGGTGAAGGCGAGGGTGAGAGCCGTGAAGAGCGCGACGAGCGGCAAGGTTAGACTTTGACTGATAGGGGCGTAGCTCAGTTGGTAGAGCGGCGGTCTCCAAAACCGTAGGTCGCAGGTTCGAGTCCTGTCGCCCCTGCTTTACACTGAGAAGATGCGCGTCGCTCTCGCCACCGCTCTCGCAGCCCTCGTCGGAGCTGCGCCGGCAGCCGCCGTCACGGGTGGGTTCGGCGTCTCGAGTGCTCTTCGCGGCGGCTACGTCTCACTCGCTCCCAGCGATTCGGGCAAGCCCAAGACGCGCACCTGCCAGGCGGGCAAGCACAAGTCCGCGGTCACCAATTCGGACATCTTCGTGGGCGACAAGGGCAAGCCGGGGGCGGTCGCGTGTGAGCAGCCTCCGAGGTCGTCGTATTCGCCCGAAACGATCGCCAAGGCGACTGCCGCGGCACTCGCCGTCCTAGGCTAGAACCCGGTTACGCCGTCGCGGCGGCGGTCGCGTTCGCAACCCAGTTCACGGAGAACGAGCTGCCGTCGGCCGAGACGCCCACCGGGTTCGCGCCCGCGCTCGAGCTCGACGAACCGTTGACGTCACCGAAGACCCGATGGGCGTGCGGGACGAGCTGAATCGGAGTCAAATCCCACCCTGCCCCGGTGAGGGTGCCGCCTTGACCATTACCGAGCGCCGCGACCTTCGAGAACGTGACCGACCCGAAGTTCGTCAGCGGGATCGTCCGGCAGAAGGAGGCCGAGCACGCAGACGGTGCTTCGGCGATCCACTCCGCGGAGGTCAGGTCGGGGGAAGCCATTGGCAGGTGCTTGGTGAACACGGTGTGGCGCGTGCGGTTCTTCACCTGAACGAGGACGTCGGTGCTTTTGACCAGAACGCTCGAGGTGACCGTGTCGCCGGGAAAGATCTTCAGCTTGATCGTCACCGAGTCCGCGGGGACGAGCTCGTACCAGGCGTAGTACGTCGCCCGGCCGTTGCTGTCACAGTCGGCTGAGGTTCCCGTTTGCTCGAGCGAGTTCGAACCGACCGTGTACCCACCGAGGCCGACCCAGATCGCGGCTGAGGTCGTGCGGCCCGGGGTGCACGTTGCGGCCGGCTGCGTCCAGGTCGCGGTGACGTCGGTGAAGCTCATCGAGGTGACGGCCGTGTTCGCCGTGGATCCGGCGCCGGTCACGGCATAGCCGGACCAGTTCGAGCTGACGTCGACGCCGGAAGCGCCGGCGGTCGCGGCCGCGAACGCCGCCGCGAGCACAACCGTCGAGATCAGCAGCCAGCTCTTCATGTGTCGAAGCAGAACAGAAGAACGTAAATCGAGGTTAAGACTTTGGTGAGAGCTCGGCCGCGGGGGCCGCGCTCTCGTCGACGGCCAGCGGGTTGGCAAGGCTCTTCGTCGCCGCAACGGTTTCCTGCATGTCCTTCACGCCGGGGACGAAGGCACCCGCGAGATTCGAAGGGGTCGCCGCCGAGCGGACCTCGTTGATGCCGTGGACGGCATCCTGAATGTCGGTGATGCCGCTGACCGAGTCCTTGAACTCACGCATGCTGTTCCCGATCGAACGGCCGATCTCGGGTAGCCGCTGCGGGCCGAAGATGATCACTGCGAGCAGACCGAGGAAGAGCAGATGCATGGGAGAAACGAGGCCCATCGATCGACAAGGTAGCACCCCCCAGGGTGGGCAAGGCGGGTAAGAGTTTCCTAAGCGGCCAGGCGCCCCCTACCCTTCCGGGAAGATCGCGGGTACTGTAAGAACCAATGGCGAGCGTCCCTGCGCCCCTGCCTCAGGTCACGAGCCCGGTTCCGAACCCCACGGACTCTCTCACTGAGTCACACGCGATCCTCACCAGGGAGCTGCGTCGGCTGACGCGGTTCGCGACGCTCGTCGCGATCCTGACGAGCCCGTCGGTCTACTACTGGTTCCACCACCACAACGGCTGGAGCGTCGGCAAGGCCCTGTTCGTCACGTTCGTCGTCGTCGTGATCTTCCGCGGCCTCGTCGATCTGCTCGTCCGCAAGGCGCTCCCGTGGCCGAGCCTCTTCGGCACCGACGACGCGCGCCTCCGCGAAGAGGACATCGTCAACAGGCGCCGCGCCTGGACGTGGCGCTGGTTCGTCAAGTGGTTCGTGATCCGGCTCGGCGGCCTCGTCACCGCCATCTACCTGTACCAGCTCTGGAAGGCCGCGCCGGGCGCGAACCTCAGCTGGTTCGGAACCCTCACCGCTTTCTGGACGCATCTCAAGGCGCTCAAGAGCAACCTTGCCCTGCTCATCCAGGTGTTCTTCTTCTTCATCTTCAACTTCCTGATCTTCATGGGCCCGATGCTGCTGATGGGCATCTCCCAGATTCGTGGCTACGAGCCCGGCGACGCCGAGTGGGGCGTCAAGCTCGACCACGTCCGCGGCCAGGCCGAGGCGAAGGAAGAGATCCGCCGCATCGTCACGCTCTGGCAGTCCGGCGAGGTCTTCGAGAGGCGCCGGCGGCAAGCGCGAGCGCGGCCTCCTCTTCCACGGAGCGCCCGGCACCGGCAAGACGATGATGGCCAAGGCAATCGCGACTGGGTTCAACTCGCCGTTCGTCTCGATCCCGGGCTCGGGCTTTGCCCAGACCTTCATCGGCATCGACGCGATCATCGTGCGCTTCCTCGCCCGCAAGGCGAAGAAGCTCGCCAGCAAGTGGGGCGGCCAGTGCATCGTCTTCATCGACGAGATCGACGCAGTCGGCATGCGCCGCCAGGCGCTCGGTGGCGCCGCCGGCGGTCGGATGACGCACGAGCAGTTCGACGCCCGAGTTCTTCGGGCCCTGGGGCGCGATCAATCCGAGCGGCGACTTGATCTGCGAGAACGAGGCGTGGCGCGAGCACATGTTCCGCCAGCGGGCGCCGGAGCCCCGTGCGCCGTATCCGAGCTGGTTCAGCCGCGCTGCCCGGATCGTGAACCAGGGCATGTTCCCGGGCATGGGCGGCATGGGCGGAGGGCTCGCCCTCAACCAGCTCCTCGTCACCATGGACGGTGTCGACAACCCGCCGTTCTTCCGCCGTTCGTTCACGAGCAAGGTCAACTCGATCCTCGACGCGATCTACATCGTCCCGCGCCGCGTCGGCAGGAACTGGGGACGCGCCCTCGCTGTCGTTCTCGCACTCGGTGCGTCGTTCCTGTTGTTCGATGCCTTGATGAGGCTCGCCGGCGGTTCGCCGCTTTGGCACGCGTTGACCTCCGGATCCACGTACTGGAGCCTGTTCTACGTCGGCCTCGACGTGCTGCTCATCTACTCGGGGATCCGCATGTGGCGCCACGCACTGGACAAGGGCACCGTCTCGCTCCGCATGCCGGTTGCGCGTCCGACCGGCAACCAGATCTATTTCATCGGCGCGACCAACGTCCCGATCGATCGACTCGACCCGGCACTGACCAGGCCGGGCCGGATGGGCCGCCACGTCTGGTTCCGAACGCCGACCAAGGACGACCGCGTCGATATCTTCGATCTGTACCTGGACAAGGTCGCGCACGATCCCGACCTCGACACCCCCGCGCGCCGCGACGAGATCGCGCGCATCACGAATGGCTATTCACCGGCGGATATCGACCAGATCTGCTCGATGGCGCTGACGAACGCACATCACACCGGCCGCGCATTCTTCACCTGGGAGGACCTCGTCGACTCGATGACCGTGATCGAGTCCGGCTCGGCGATCAACGTCACCTACCACGACGCAGACGCGCGTGCGACGGCGATCCACGAAGCCGGGCATGCGGCGACCGCCCACGTCTACCGCCCCGACCTCGAGTCGAGCCGGATCTCGATCAAGATGCGCGCCGGTTCGCTCGGCCACCATCACGTCTTCGAGAAAGAGGAGCGCTTCGGCAGGTTCCAGAGCAAGATGTTCGGCGAGTTGATCTGGTTCGTCGGAGCGATGGCGGCCGAGTTCGCGTTCTACGGTGAGAACTCGAACGGTGTCGGCGGAGATCTCCAGTCGACAACCTGGGTGGCAGCCGACATGGTCGGCGCCTCGGGCATGTCGCCGCTTCCGATCGACCTGCATGGCAAGACGTTCGCCGACGAGAACGAGGAAGAGAGCCGCGCTCGCGTGATGAAGCGCTTCGAGGACATCGGACTACGCCTGCTCAACCGGCAAGCCGGGGGGATGCAAGGCGACCCGACGGCGTCGGTCCTGAGCGACCCACGCAAGCGGATGTACGCAGCGCAGCTCATCGGCCAGGCATTCGTCACGGCGTACAACTTGATCGAGACGAACAGGGACAAGATCGAGAACGTCGCCGACGCCGTGATCGAGAAGAAAGAGATCTACGGCGACGACCTCGTGCGTCTGCTCGACGCACAGCACTTCGTGAAGCCGGAGATCGATTGGACGGACGAGAAGATCTGGCCGCAGATCCTTGTCTGGTCACCTGACGAGCAGGATCGCGACAAGCCGATGCGGGGAATGCACGCATGACCGACGCTCCCGTGCCACCAAGGACCGTCACCCCGTGACCCCGGCCAAGGAGACGGCGCCCGTCGCCCCCTGAGCTTGACCCTGAACGAGCCCAAACGGTTCACGATGCGGTTCGCGCTTGCCTACGCCGGTCTCGGCGTCGTCTTCGCAGCAGCGCTCACCGGCCTGATCGTGCTCGTGATTCAGCCGGGCCACCATGCCGGTCCGTCCTGGTCGACCTGGAAGCCGACGCCGGGGACGACGCAAAAGGTCGCGGCGCAGATCGCCGACCACGTCGCCCCCCGCTACCGCCTTGGCGAGAAGGAAGGTCAACTTGTCGCCGTGATCCCGAGTAAGCCGGAGGTGACGAGCGGCACGCAGAAGATCGCGATCAGCGCCGTCGCCGTCCGCCAGGCACCGCAGAGCAATACGGGAATCCAGGTCTACACGACGACCAAGACCGAGAACTACACGTTCTGCGGGCTCGGCGCCCACTGCTCGATCGCCACCGGAACGCCGACCCAGGAGCGCGGCCGGCTGGTACGGCGCGAGGCGCTCGAGATCGCGCTCTACACCTTCAAGTTCGAGCCGGCGATCGACACAATCGCGGCCTTCATGACGCCGGCGCCGGGCGCGACCGTGAGCCAGATCCTCTATCTGCGCAAGGACGACCTCAAGGACCAGCTGAGCCAGCCGCTCACGAAGACACTCCCGCTCGTCACCCCGCCCCTGCCGACGTCGTCCGACACCGGCGAGTCGGCGACGATCGACAAGCTGACGCTGCCGCACATGTTCACGTACTCGCTGACGGCGCTCCAAACCGGCGGCGCGGCGCTGATTCTCGACCCCGCGCGCTTAGTTCGTTACGAGTACTTCTCTAGAAACGCCGAGCGTCCGTGTCCACGCATCGGCCGACGCGTCGGCATGTTCCTCGAAGCGCCGGTCGAAGAAGCTGTGGGGCGCGCCGTCGTAGATCTTCACCTCATGCTCGACTCCGGCCTCGGCAAGCGCGCGGTCGAAGGCCTCCACCTCCGCGCGCGGGATCGCCTCGTCGGCCCCTCCCATCAGCGCGAGAATCGGTGCCGCGATCTCGGCGACGTTCTCCACCCGGCCCGGACGGCCGTAGAAGCCGACCGCACCGGCAAGCCCGTGGCCTGAGGCGGCGGCGTTCCACGAGTTCGAGCCGCCGTAACAGAACCCGACCGTGAAGATCGCGCGGCAGCCGCCGCCCTCGGGCGAGCGCAGGAAGTCGACCGCCGCGCGAATGTCGGCCTGAACCCCTTGCTGCGTCGCCTGGTCGACATGCTCGCGGTAGGAAAAGTCCTCCCCACGCTTGGCAACGCCGGCGGTGCGGCCGAAGTAGTCGATCGCGACCGCGGTGTGGCCGAGCTCGGCGAAGCGGAGCGCAAGCTCCTCGTAGAAGCGGTAGAGGCCGCGCACGTCGGGAAGGATCACGACGCCGATCCCGGTCGGCTCATCCGGGGTCGCATGGAAAGCGGCAAAGCTGTTGCCGTCCGACGCCTCGAGCTCGAGATCGTCGTGCGAGACCGCAGCGCCTGCGATCGCGGGCACCGGTGGCATGGAGTCGAGCTCGAAGCACATGGCCTGTGGCACGATAGTTGACCGCAGGTAACCCCCTTTTCGGGAACCACCCGCGCCGTAGCGGGGATGGGCACACGAGCGCCGCCGAGCGATTCTTCTCGTGGCATGAAAGAAGCTTTTCGCACTGCACGACCGCGGCGTGTGGCAGTGCTGGCAGCCGTCGGGCTCGCCCTCGCGGGAGCGACGATCGGGGCCTGCGTCGACCTGCGTACGCACGCCGAGGCGGCGAGAGACGCCCAGATTGCGATTCTCGACCTGCAGCGCGGCGTCGCCACCACGCAGACGCTCCCGCGCACGGTCCACAACCGGGGCTCACTCGCGGTAACCGTGGCGAACCTCGGCCACCGGGCGAACCGCGCAGAGCTGACCGCCGACAGCGCAGCGATCACCGCCGTGCTCCTGGCGGCGATCATCTCCGGTCTGCTCTTCTGGCGACTCGTTCGCTCGAACGCCACAGCGGCGAGCGCACGAGCTCTAGCCGAGAGCGTGATCGAGAGCAGCCCCGACGGGATCTTCGCGTACGACCTGGATGGCCGCTACGCGATCTGGAACCGGACGACCGAGGAGCTCACCGGGCTCGCGCGGGCCGACGTGATCGGGCTCCTTCCTGAGGAGACACCCGAGGGGCTGATCGACGGCGCCCACGCAGCGCGGAAGGTTGCGTTGCTTGGCGACCGTTCGGAGCTTCGGAACGTGTCCGTCCAGTCGGGCGGCCGCGCCATCGACGTCGTCTACGCGCCTCTCTTCGACGGTAAACGCCGAGTTGTCGGCGGGCTCGGACATGTTCGCGACGTCACCAGCCGAAACAAGCTCGAAGAGGAGCTCCGGCAGTCGCAGAAGCTGGAGGCGATCGGCCAGCTCGCCGGCGGGATCGCGCACGACTTCAACAACCTGCTGATGGGAATCGGCGGTTATGCGTCGCTCGCGCTCCAGCGCGTTCCTGAGGACGACGCCATCCTCAGACATGATCTGGAGGAGATCGAGGAATCGACTGCGCGTGCACGAGTGCTCACCGAGCAGCTGCTCTTCTTCGCCCGCCGGCGCGAACGACGCGTCGAGGCCGTCGATCTGAACGCCGTCGCCCGCGGAGCAACCAAGCTCCTGCGCCGGCTGATCGAGCCGTCAGTCGCGATCGAGCTCGACTTGCACGAACCGGCGTGGGTGACCGGAGACGGTGCACAGCTCGAGCAGGTCCTGCTCAACCTCGGCACGAACGCACGCGACGCGATGCCGAACGGCGGCGTGCTGACGATCCGCACGCGCCTTGCCGGGCCGGATCAGGTGCAGCTGCTGGCCGAGGACACCGGCGCCGGCATCCCCGACGACGTCAAGCCACACGTGTTCGAGCCGTTCTTCACCACAAAGGTAGTCGGGCATGGCACCGGGCTCGGGCTCGCGAGCGCCTACGGCATCGTCACCGAGGGCGGAGGATCGATCGAGGTCGACAGCGCGATCGGTCGCGGAACGACGTTCACGATCACGCTGCCCGCATCGGCGCCGGGTGTCGCAGAGCCTCTGCCGACGCACACACCGGCCGCACACGAGGCAACCGCGACGATCCTGCTCGTCGAAGACGAACGGGTCGTCCGCGAGCTGCTCGCCGCCGGGCTCGAGGAAGAGGGCTACACCGTGATCGCCAAGCCTGTGCCGTCCGACGCGCTCGCCTACGTCGAGGACGGAGGCGTCTTCGACTTCCTGATCACCGATGTGGTCATGCCCGGTCTCAGCGGCGGCGAGCTGGTCGAACGAATCCGGTCGGCGGTCGGAAGCTCCTTCGACACGATCTACGTCTCCGGCTATCCGGCAACGGGGATCACCCTCGATGAGCGGTCGACCTTCCTGCAGAAGCCGTTCGACCTCGCAGAGCTGTACTCGCACGTCGAGAAAGTGCTCATGGAACGCGGTGAAGAGGTACTAGGATCCAGCCGTGGCGCTGCTCGAGTCGCAAGTTGAGCGGACGGACGAGTTCGAGCGGCGCCGAGCGCGCATGCAGGCGCTGGTCGATGAGCTTCGCGAACGCGCCGGGCTGGTAGCGCGCGGCGGCGGCGAGCGCTCGGTCGAGCGCCACCGTTCCCGCGGCAAGCTCCTCGCACGAGAGCGGATCGATCTCCTGCTCGACCCCGGCTCCGCGTTCCTCGAGTTGGGTGCGCTCGCGGCCTGGGAGATGTACGACGGCGAGGCTCCATCGGCCGGCGTGGTGACAGGCGTGGGTGTCGTCGAAGGCCGTGAGTGCGCGATCGTCGCCAACGACGCCACCGTCAAGGGCGGGTCGTATTTCCCGCTGACGGTCAAGAAGCATCTGCGCATGCAAGAGGTGGCCGAGCAGAACCGGCTCCCGTGCATCTACCTCGTCGACTCCGGGGGCGCGTATCTGCCGCTGCAGGCCGAGGTCTTTCCCGACCGGGATCACTTCGGACGGATTTTCTTCAACCAGGCGCGGATGTCGGCGCTCGGGATCCCGCAGATCGCCGTCGTGATGGGCTCGTGCACAGCGGGCGGCGCGTACGTCCCCGCGATGAGCGACGAGACCGTGATCGTGCGCGGAACGGGCACGATCTTCATCGGCGGCCCGCCGCTCGTGAAGGCAGCGACCGGCCAGGACGTGACCGCGGAGGAGCTCGGCGGCGCCGACGTCCACACCCGGCAATCGGGGGTCGCAGACCACTACGCGACCTCGGACGAACATGCACTCGCGATCGCGCGGCGGATCGTCGCCGATACGCACGGGCGACGGCCGGAACCACCGTGGGAGCTCGCCGGCCCCGAGGCCCCGGTCGCAGACCCGGACGAGCTGTACGGCCTCATCCCCGACGACCATCGTACGCAGCTCGATCCACGCGAGGTGATCGCGCGAATCGTCGACGGCTCGCGCTTCGACGAGTTCAAGGCGCTGTACGGGGAGACACTCGATCTGCGGCTGGGCGCGGATCGAGGGGTATCCGGTCGGGATCATCGCCTCGAACGGCGTGCTCTTCGCCGAGTCGTCGCAGAAGGGCGCCCACTTCATCGAGCTCGCGTGCAAGCGCAAGGTGCCGCTCGTGTTCCTGCAGAACATCACCGGCTTCATGGTCGGCAAGGAGTACGAAGCGGGTGGGATTGCGCGCGACGGCGCGAAGCTCGTCACCGCGGTCGCGTGCGCGGAGGTGCCGAAGTTCACGGTTGTGATCGGCGGCTCCTTCGGCGCCGGGAACTACGGCATGTGCGGGCGGGCGTATTCGCCGCGCCAGCTCTGGATGTGGCCGAACGCCCGCATCTCGGTGATGGGCGGAGAGCAGGCGGCGACCGTGCTGGCGATGGTCGGTGACGCGGACGAGGACGAGATCCGTGCCAAGTACGAGGCCGAGGGCAATCCGTACTACTCGACCGCCCGCCTCTGGGACGACGGGATCATCGACCCGCTGGACACCCGCAGCGTGCTCGCGCTCGGGATCTCCGCCGCCTTGAACGCGCCGATCCCGGAGACGGTGTTCGGCGTCTTTCGCATGTGAAGACGTTCGGCGCAACGGTCGTCGCCGCCGCAACGCTCGCCTGCACACCTGCGGCAATGGCCGATGGCTCGTTCACCTCGAGCGATCCGTTGCTGAACCGGATCTGGGCGGCCTCCGTCAAGACCGCGACGGACATGCTCGCGCCCGGCCCACTCACCGTCGACTCCGCCGGCGACCCCTGCGCGATCGACGAGCCGGTCGTGATCCTCGACGGCAGCACCAGAGACCGCTGCCCCTACATCGGCGACGAGGCGGTCACGGGGATGACGCTCCTCGTCTCGACCGCTTCGGCGAGAACCGCGATCAGGAACGAGCTCGACTGGTTCGCCGCCAACCAGCACAGCGACGGGGCGATTCCGGCGAGTCCGCTCGCGGGAGGTGACGACGTGCTCTTCGACTATGAGTCGTACTGGGTCGAGTGCCTCTACGACTACGTGCTCTATACCGGCGATCGCACGCTGGCAGCCCAGGTCTGGCCGAATCTCGTCGCACTGATGGACGGGTGGTATCCGTCGAAGGCGCGAAGCGACGGCCTGGTCGTCAACGATCTCGGAGCGAGCGACTACGCCTCCATCCGGCGACAGGGCACGCTCATTGCGTATTTCAACGCGGGCTACGCGCTTGCACTCGAGCGCGCAGCGCAGATCGCGACCTGGATCGGGAACACGTCGAATGCCCGCACGTGGAGCGCGCGCGCTGCTGCAATCGCCACGCCGTTCAACGCGACGTTCTGGGACCCGAAAGCCGGCGCGTACGTCGACTCGCCAACCGGACCGGTCGTCCATCCGGAGGACGGCAATGTCTTCGCGATCCTCGCCGGCCTCACCGCGCCGGCAAGAGCGACATCCGCGCTCAACTATCTCTCACACGTGAACTCGAGGCCGTACGGAAACACGATCGCCGACAACAACACGTGGGATTACCCGTCGGTCTGGGGATCGAATGCGAAGGACCGTGTCTTCCCGTTCATCGGCTACTTCGAATTGCTCGCCCGCTTCCGTGCCGGGCTCGACACCTCGGCGATCGACTTGATCCGCCGCGAGTGGGGATTCATGCTCGCGCACGGCCCGGAGTTGACGATGTGGGAAGACATCGGCCCGTGGGGCGACGGCCCGAAAAGCGCCGATCCGTCGTGGGATCACGGCTGGTCGAGCGGCGCAGCTCCTGCGCTGACGAGCTATGTCCTCGGCGTGAGGCCGACGAGCCCCGGCTTCGCAACGTTCATCGTCGATCCCCACCCGGGCAGGACCGTTACTTCAGCGTCCGGGACGGTGCCGACACCCAACGGCGATCTCACGGTCGCCTGGAAGCTCGTGAACCGGAAACCGGTCGTGTCCGTGCGAGCGCCGGCCGGAGAGACGTGGACAAATCGCGGAAAAGGGTGATGGACGGTCGGGCCGCCAGATACGCGAAGACGAGCGTGCAGTAGCCGACCACGACCGCGGTCGAGAGAGTCAACGCCGGGAACTGCACCAGCGGCCGCCCGATCCCGCTGAGCTCTGGGGTGTACCAGCACATCGATTCGAGCGTATAGCCGTTCTGGTCGCAGAATGTGGCGAACCAGTTGAGGTCGGCGACAGCGCCCGCGATGCTCACCCAGGCCGAGGCCGCCAGCACGACGACCGTGACTCCCGCGGAGAGGATGGACGCGCTCGGGCGCTGAAGGCGAACGGCGATCAACAGCGACGCGGGGATGGCAGCGAAGGTAAAGAACCGCGGGCCCCACGAGAAGCCCCCGTACCACGCCCACCACTTTGCGTACACGAGCACGAGCCCGGCAACGAAGAGCAGCATCAAGACGATCGTCGAACGGCAGCTCTGGGCCAGCCGTCGCGTTTCAACGCCGAACCAGAGCAGCAACCCGGGCATGTAGAAGAGCAGGCCGCGCCCGAACGAAAACAGGATCGAGGCGATGCCGAAGAGCAGCGGATAGCTGAAGCCGGGCCGACCCGAGTAGGGAAGGATCGTCTTCACGCCGTGGTCGCCGTGGTAGCCGGTGACCAGCGGGCCACCGCGGCGGATCCACGACTCGAGCATGATCGCCGCCACCGCGGCCACGAGCGGTGCGAGACATCGCAGCCGTTTCGTCCGCAGCAACTCGGCACCGGCGATGAGGGCGAGGCCGATCAGCGCAGGCGGCGTGTTCACCACCCCGATCACGATTGCCGCCCACCCGCCGACGCGGCGGCCGGTCACGAGCGCGACGATCCCGACTGCCACCAACGTCGCCGAGAAGGTCTCGGCGCCGTACCCGCGCAGCGCGCTCGTGAGGAAGGACGCGAAGCAGAGCACGAGCACTGCGATCCGTACGAGTGAGAGATCGGCGCGCCCGCGAAGCAGGCGAAAGACGATCAGCGTCCCGACTGCGACGACGATCACGTTGAAACGCGCGGCCCACCACTCGGGCGACCCGAGCACCTTGCCGAGCAGGAGAAACGGCGCCGATGTGATCGGCATCACGAGCGAGAAATGACTCGCGGTCAGATGACCGTGCTGGAGCAGCTGCTCGATGTCGTCGAAGCGCGTCTGGTCGTCAGTCGAAAAGAGCGCGTGGGGCAGCAGCGCAAACAGCACGACGAATCCACCGGCGATCAGGGCGGTCTCGAACGCGGTGGCCAGGCGCCTTGAGCTCACAGAACGAGCGTCTCCGGGAAGGCTGCGCCCCCGGCGAAGCGTTCGACCCGGTAGGGCGTCAGGTCGAGCGAGGAACGGCCGAGCACGATTTCCTCGGCGAGGGCTTTACCCACCGCAGGCGACTGCATGAAGCCGTGACCTGAGAAGCCGCAGGCGGCGTAGATTCCGTCGCCGATCGGGCCGATGATCGGGTGCGCGTCCGGCGTCATGTCGTAGAGGCCCGCCCACGCGCCTTCGACGGTCGCGCCGGCTGCCGCCGGGAAGCGATGCGCGAGCCGCTCGAGCCGGTCGGCGTACACCGAGTCGTCGACCGCGACCTCGAAGCTCCAGCGCGGTTCCGCGTCGCTCATCGCCAGGATCAGCCGGTCAGCGCGCCGGCGAAAGTGGAAACCGGTCTCCTCTTCGACGACCATCGGCAGGCGCTCGTCGAGCTCGAGCGCACTCGTTTCGAGCAGCTGGCGGCAGAGTGGCCGAACCGGCAGCTCGGGCGCGAGCTCCGCCGAGTGGGGACCGCAGCAGACGACGAGCACGTCGCGGTCGAGATCGCGCGCATCGACGCCCTCCTCCAGGCGCACGCCGAGCTCGACTGCGCGTCGCACCAGCTCGCGGGTGACTGCCGGAGGATCGGCAACACCGTCCGACCAGCACGCGACCGCGCCGGCGACGTCGCGTCCGTAGACGCCGTCGGGAACATCGGCTCGTTCGACCGGGACGCCGAGTGATCGCTGCAGTTCCATCCTCTGCTCGAGCCGCTGGAGGCCTGCCGCCGTCGTGGCGACGAACAGGTAGCCGACCTGGTGGAAGTACGGCGGGCCGAGCTGCTCGAAGAACGTAATCGACTCCTGTGCGAGCCGCACTTCGGCGGTCGTCGAGAACTGCTGGCGAACACCGCCCATCGCCTTCGAGGTCGCACCCCCGGCAACCTCGCCGCGGTCGCAGAGGACAACGTCCCGCGCACCGAGGAGCGCGAGGTGGTACGCGACGCTCGCGCCGATCGCGCCCGCGCCGGCAACGACGATCACGGCAGTGCGAGCTCCGTCAGCTCGGCATCGGTCAACACGCGCAGCGGTGCCCGCACGTCGGGCCTGATTGGCACGCCGCGCCGTGCAGCGACAACCTTTGCAGCAGCATGGAACGGGAAGCGCTCGAGCTCCGAACGCAGCCGCTCGGCCTCGGCCGTGTGCTCGGACGTTGGCTCGCGCACGAGCGCCGCGACCACCTCGGGGTAGACCGCTGCGAGCCCGGAGACGGCTCCGGCGGCACCGTGTGCCAGGCCTTGCGCCACGAGGGCTTCGGCTCCGACAAAGATGTCCAGGCCGTCGATCAGGTACGGCTCGACCTTCTCCCACGGCTTGTCGGAGACCTTCAGCCCGCGGAGATTCGAGACACGCTCGCGCAGGCGCTCGACCATCTCCACCGGAACGGCGTACCCGCTGCGCGCTGCAAACTCGTAGAGGTAGAACGGCAGAGGCGCGCACGCTGCCGCCGTCGCCACGAAATGCGCCTCGAGCGCGTGGTCGTCGAGCGCGAAGTACGGCGGCGCGATCACCGCAACGGCGTCGGCGCCCGACTCGGCAGCATGCGCAGCGAGGACGGCCGTATCCGCGGTCGTCTGCGCGCCGCAGTGCACCGCGACTGCGAGCGCGCGATCGCGCGCAGCTGCCAGGAAGAGCTCCGCGGCGCGGCGGCGCTCCTCGAGCGAGAGCAAGATCCCCTCCCCCGTCGTTCCGCACGCGAGGATCCCGTCCACGCCGCCGTCCGCGAGAAAGCCGACGTACGGCGCGAACGCCGCCTCGTCGAGTGCGCCGCCCCCATCGCGAAGCGGCGTCAGTGCCGCTGCAAATGCTCCGCTGATCATTCATCGTCGAGCTTAACGGTAGGCTCGACTCGTGCTCAGGGTCGAACGCGACGGACCGGTGCTGCGCGTGACGCTTGCTCGCCCCGAGCGCCGAAATGCGTTCGACGCTGCGTTGATCGCCGCGCTGCACGATGCGTTTGCCGACGTCGGCGACGCACGCGTCGTCGTGCTTGCCGGTGACGGGCCCGAGCTTCTGTGCCGGTGCCGACGTCGAGTGGCAGCGAGCATCGATCGACCTGACCTTCGACGAAAACGTCGCGGATGCGCTTCGGCTCTACCGAATGCTGGCGGCCGTCGACGCCTGCCCGGCTCCGGTGATCGCCCGCGTGCAGGGATACGCGCTCGGCGGCGGCTCCGGCCTCGTCGCTTGCGCGGACATCGCGGTCGCCGGCACGGATGCGGTCTTCGGGTTCACCGAGGTTCGGCTCGGGATCATCCCGGCCGTGATCTCACCGTTCGTACATGCGAAGATCGGCGCGCAGGCGCGTCGCTACGTTCTCACCGGCGAGCGCTTCGACGCCGCGAGCGCGCTCCACATCGGGCTCGTCCACGAGCTCGCCGACGACCTCGATGGCGCCGTCGCAAGCATCGTCTCGGAGTTGCTGCAGTCGGGGCCGCAGGCAACGCGGGCCGCCAAGCGGCTCCTGCGCGATCAGCCCGCCGGCGGCGAGGAGCTCGCGCGGATCGCTGCTGAAATGCGCGCCGGCGACGAGGGGCAGGAAGGCCTGCGGGCATTCCTGGAAAAGCGGCTACCGTCATGGAAGTCATGACTCGGTTTGTTGCCGCTACGGCGATCATCGCGTTCCTCATGCTGACGGGAATAGCGGCCGCGAAGATCTACCCGGGCAAGTCGCAGGCGCTGATGCCAGGCCAGAAGGAAATCGGCTTCACGACACTTGTTCTCTTCAAGCCTGCGAAGACACCGCCCACCGCGCTTCGGACCGGCTACAAGAACGGAGTGGGCGCGCTCTTCGAGAAGGGAACGAAGACGGCCCCGATCAACGTGGTCATAACCGTGTACGTGTATTCCAGCACTGCAAACGCCACGGTTGCATGGACACATGCCTGCAGCAAGTGCAAGATCGAATCTGCGCCGCAAGGAATCAAGCTCAAGGCGGAGGCGGGAACGAGCAGCGGCCTCCCCAGCCTCCACGAAGTGTCGAGGTGCGGCAACGTGTACCTCGATGTGCTCGAGGTCGGCGCCGAGTCGGTCTCGAAGCTCGATAGCGACGTGGCCACCGTCACGAACGCGGTGTACGTGCGCGCGATTCACGGCGGCCTCTCTTCCTGCACGACGAAGTAAGCGCGCGTTGCGGCGCATTCTGCTGCTCACGGGCGCGATCGTCCTCGTCGACACGCTCTTCTTCGCGGCGCTGACGCCGCTCCTGCCGCACTACGCGCACCGGCTCGGGCTCGGCAAAGGCAGGCGCCGGGCTGCTCGCGGCGGCCTATCCGCTCGGTGCGCTCGTCGGCTCGATTCCCGAGCGGGATCGTCGCGGCCCGGCTCGGCGTCAAGCCGACCGTGCTCGCCGGCCTGACCGTGGTCGCGCTCACGACGGCGCTCTTCGGCTTCGCCGGGACAGCGTGGGAGCTCGACCTCGCACGCTTCTGCCAGGGACTCGCGAGCGCGTTCTCGTGGACGGGCGCGCTCGCGTGGCTCGTCGCGGCGGCGCCGGCCGGGCGCCGCGGGGCGTTGATCGGCCAGGCGTTCGCCGTCGCCGTCGGCGGCGCGCTGCTCGGGCCTGTGCTCGGCGGTATCGCCTCGATCGCCGGCACCGGCTGGACGTTCGGCGCCGTCGCCGCCGCGTCGCTCGGCCTCGCGGTGTGGGCGGCAGCCACGCCGGCGAGCCGCCCGAGCAGCCCCAGCCGCTCGGCGCGCTGATGCGCGCCGTCCGCGACCGCCGGGTGCTGCTCGGCGTCTGGTTCGTCGTCCTCCCGGCGCTGCTCTTCGGCACGCTCGGCGTGCTCGCGCCGCTGCGGCTGTCGGCGCTCGGCGTCGGCGCGGTCGGGATCGGCGCGATCTGGCTGTTCACCGGCGCGCTCGAGACCGGGAACAACGTGCTGATCGGCCGCGTCTCCGACCGCCGCGGGCCGCTGGTCCCGATCCGGGTCGCGCTGGTCGGCACGGTGATCGTCGCGTCGCTCTTGCCGTGGGCGGCGCACTCCCGCTACCTGCTCGCCGCGTTGATCGTCTGCGGCGGGCTCGCCTTCGGCGCCTTCTACACGCCGGGGATGACGATGCTCACACACACGGCCGAGGAGCGCGGGCTCGACTACGGCTACGCCTTCGCGCTGGTCAACCTCGCCTGGGCGCCCGGGCAGAGCATGCGGCGCGGCGCTCGGCGGCGCCGTCGCCGCAGGCGACCTCGGACGCAGTGCCGTACCTGACGCTTGCGGGCGTCGCGCTCCTTACCCTTGCCGGGCTATGGCGATTCAGAAGCTCCTCGTAGCGAATCGCGGCGAGATCGCGCTGCGCGTCTTCCGCACGGCGAAGCGAATGGGAATCGCGACGGTCGCGGTCGGTCGCGCCCGACGACGCCGGCTCGCTGCATGCGCGCTCGGCCGACGAGACGGTCGCGATCGCGCTCGTACCTCTATTCGGAGGAGCACATCCGCGCCGCGAAGGCGAGCGGCGCCGACGCGATTCACCCGGGGTACGGCTTTCTCGCCGAGAGCGCCGACTTCGCCGAGGCGGTGGACGCGGCCGGTCTCATCTGGATCGGGCCGCCCGCCGGACGCACTGCGCGCCGGCGGCGACAAGCTCGAGGCGAAACGCATCGCCCGCGAGGCCGGCGTTCCCGTCGTCCCCGACGGCGAGCCGAGCGAGCTCGGCTACCCGCTGCTGGTGAAGGCAGCCGCGGGCGGCGGCGGCCGCGGCATGCGGGTCGTGCGCTCGGCGGCCGAGCTCGACGAGGCGGTCGAGGCAGCGCAGCGCGAGGCGCGCACCGCGTTCGGCGACGACCGCCTGCTCTATCGAGCGCTACCTGGAGCGGCCGCGCCACGTCGAGATCCAGCTGCTCGCCGACAGGCACGGCACCGTGTCGCACTCGGCGAGCGCGAGTGCTCGGTGCAGCGCCGCCACCAGAAGGTGCTCGAGGAAACGCCGTCGATCGCGCTCGACCCCGATCTGCGCGCGCGCATGAGCGACGCTGCGATCCGGTTCGCGCAAGCGGTCGGCTACGTGAACGCCGGCACGGCGGAGTTCGTGCTCGAGGGCCGCGACTTCTTCTTCCTCGAGCTGAACGGGCGCATCCAGGTCGAGCATCCCGTCACCGAGGCGGTCACCGGCATCGACCTCGTCGAACAGCAGCTCCGGATCGCGCACGGCGAGCCGCTGCGTGGTACCACGCTCAAGCCTCGTGGTCATGCGGTCGAGGTGCGGCTCTACGCCGAGGATCCGCGCAGCTTCCTGCCGCAGGCCGGCCGGATCGACGCGGCTGCGACTGCCGACGGGCATCCGCGTCGATGCGGGCGTCGAGGAGGGCGACGAGGTCGGCACCGCCTACGACCCGATGATCGCGAAGCTGATCGCGCACGGCGTCACGCGTGACGACGCGCTCGACCGTTTGAGCGCCGCGCTTGCCGAGACCGAGGTCGAAGGCGTGACGACGAACCTGCCGTTCCTGCGCTGGCTCGTCGCCCATCCCGCGCTGCGCGCAGGCGAGACGACGACGGCGTTCCTGATCGAGCATCCGCCGCTCGACCCGTCCGACGCCGCTGCCGCCTGCCCCGTGGCGCAGGCCGTTTCGCCTCAACCTGCCCTCTCCCCCGCCCGCACCACCGCCGGATCTCGCGGCCGCGCATGGGCCCGGAGCAGGCCAGGAGTCGTCGACGATCACCGCGCCGATGCCGGGCACGGTGATCCGTGTGCTCGTCGCGGCGGGCGACGAGGTCGCACCGCGCCAGCCGCTCGTCGTGCTCGAGGCGATGAAGATGGAGACGCCGCTCGTCGCGCCGTACGCCGCAACCGTGAACGCCGTGCACGTCGCCGAAGGCGACCGAGTCGCAGCCGGGACCGTGCTCGTCGAGCTGTCTGAGTAGACGGTACGAGAGCTAAAGATCTCGTACCTTTCGATCACGAGAAGAGCCTCTGCAACTTCATCACTGCGCCGAGGTCGCCGTCGACCTTCACCTTGCCGCTCATGTAGGCCATCGCCGGGTTCTGCTCACCGGAGACGATGCGCTCGAAGACATCGCCGGACGTGGCGATCGTCGCGTCCGCCGGCGCTTCGCCGCCTTCGGTGACGGTGACCTTCCCGTCGCGCACGGCGACGTGCCACGTCCCCTCGCCCTCGATCTCGAACCGGAAGGTCTGATCGATCCCGGCAAGCCTCGGCCGGGTCGACGCGCGTCCCGAGGCCTGCGAAGAACGCGCGCACCTCCACGGCACCCAACCTAGCGCTTATACCCTCCGGCGGATGGATTTCGACCTCTCAGCCGGAGCACGAACTGCTTCGCGACACGGTGCGCCAGTTCGCGCTCGAGAAGGTGGCGCCGGTCGCCGAGGAGCTCGATCGTGAGCACCGCTTCCCCTACGAGATCGTCGCCGAGCTGGCCGAGCTCGGCCTGCTCGGGATGACGATCCCGGAGGAATACGGCGGCGCCGGCACCGACGTCCTCTCCTACGCGATCGCGATCGAGGAGCTGACGCGCATCGACTCCTCGGTCGCGATCACGGTCGCCGCTCACCACTCGCTCGGCACACTGCCGATCTACCTGTTCGGCAGCGAGGAGCAGAAACGGGAATGGCTCCCCGAGCTCGCGTCCGGACGCAAGCTCGCAGCCTTTGGCCTGACCGAGCCGGGCGCAGGCTCCGATGCCGGTGCGACACAGACGACGGCGCGGCTCGAAGACGGCGAATGGGTGATCGACGGCTCGAAGATCTTCATCACGAACGCCGGCACCGACATCACCGCGTGCGTCGTGATCACGGCGCGCACCGGCGACGGCGAGATCTCTGCGCTGATCGTCCCGAACGGGACTCCCGGCTACGTGATCTCGGCGCCGATGCAGAAGCTCGGCTGGCGCGCGTCCGACACACGTGAGCTCTCGTTCCAGGGCGTGCGCGTTCCCGAAGGCCAATCTGCTCGGCCCTCGCGGTGAGGGTCTCAAGCAGTTTCTCGAGATCCTCGACGGCGGGCGCATCTCGGTCGCGGCGATGGGCGTCGGGCTCGCGCAGGGCTGCTACGACCTCGCGTCCGCGTATGCCAAGGAGCGCAAGCAGTTCGGCAAGCCGATTGCATCCTTCCAGGCCGTGCAGCAAAAGCTCGTCGACATCGCCACCGAGATCGAGGCGGCGCGACTGCTTCTCTATCGCGCAGCGTGGGAGAAGGACCAGGGCCGCGACTTCGCGCAAACCGCCGCGATGGCGAAGCTCTACTCCGGCGAGCTCTCGCACCGCGCTGCCAACTGGGCGCTGCAGATCCACGGCGGCTACGGCTTCATGGACGAGTATCCGATCTCGCGGCTCTACCGCGATCAGAAGATCCTCGAGATCGGCGAGGGCACGAACGAGGTGCAGCGCATGGTGATCGCGCGCCATCTTGGATTGCCATCATGATTTTTCGGCAGTTCGTCGACGAGGATCTCGGCTGCGCGTCGTACCTGATCGGCGATGCCGGGGAAGCAGTCGTCGTCGACCCTGCGTTCGCGATCGAGCAGTACCTGGAGGCCGCCGACCAAGAGGGCGTGCGGATCGTGCGCGTGCTCGAGACACACACGCACGCAGACCACCTTTCCGGCCACGGGCGCTTCGCGCTCGAGCACGGCCTCCCCGTCTCGATCCATCCGCTCGGGCACCCCGAGTATCCGTTCGAGCCGCTCGAGGACGGAATGACACTGCTGCCGGCTCGGTCGTGATCGACGTGCGTGCATACGCCGGGCCACCGTCCCGAGCATTGCGCGTTCGTCGTCGACGGCGAGCTCGTGCTGACCGGCGACTCGCTGTTCGTCGGCGACGCCGCGCGGCCCGATCTCGCAATCGAAGCTCGCCAGGGCGCCACCGACCTCCACCACTCGCTGGAGCGCCTCGCGATGCTGCCCGATGCGATGGCTGTCTATCCGGGCCACGTCGCGGGCTCGCTCTGCGGCATCCACATGAGCGAGGCGCATTCGAGCTCGATCGGCCTCGAGAAGCAAACGAACCACGCGCTCCACAGCAATCTCCACGAGTTCGTCGAGGAGTCGGCCTCGCTGACGACGCCGAAGCCGCCGACCACCGAGCGCGTGGTCGCATTGAACCGCGGCCCGTGGGTGGGCGCGCGGCCGGCGCTCACCGAGCTCGATGCGCCGGATGAGACGCTTGTACTCGACGTCCGCCCGATCGACGTGTTCGCCGCCGGCCATCGTCCGGGTGCGATCAGCGTCGCGCTCGACGGGGGCTCATTTGCGACCCGAAGCTGCATTCGTGCTCGATCCGGCCGAGCCGATCATCGTGCATGCGCAATCGGAAGCCGATGCGGACGAGGCATCGCGGTTGCTCACGGCGGTCGGGCTCTTCGAGCAGCGCGGCTTCGTCCTCGGCGGCGGGACGGAGACGACGCACACGCGTCACGGCAGCGGGAGCTCGAGCTGCTCGATCACGACGAGCAGGTGCTCGACGTGCGCGAGCCCGGCGAAGGCCCTGAGAGCCGGCTGGCCGAGGATCCCCTACCGGCTCCTGCGCGCCGCGCCGCCGGGCGAGCTCGATCGCTCGCGGCCCGTCTACTCGATCTGCGCAAGCGGTGCGCGCGCGATGCTTGCCACGAGCCTGCTCGCACGCCACGGCTTCGACGCGCGCGCGGTGGTCGGCTGAGCAGAACTACGATCGCTGGCGCTCGACGGGGTAGCCGTTCGCCTCGAGCGCGGCGATCACGCCTAGGCAGTGCTGCTCGTTGCGGGTGACGACTGTCAGCTCGATCCCCGTATCGGCGACCTCGAGCGCGACGCCCTCGCGGCGATGCTCGATCGCGACGATGTTCGCGCGCGTTGCGGCGACGATCACTCAGGAAATGGATCAGCTCGCCGGGCCGGTCGGGCAGCCGACTGCGCAGCACGAGGTAGCGTCCGGCAACGGTGAGGCCGTGGCGTAGCACCGACAGCAGCAGCGTCGGATCGATGTTCCCGCCGGAGAGGAGCGCGCACACCGAGCCCGTGCCGCCGGACCTTGCGGGTGAGGAGCGCTGCGACCCCGACGGCGCCGGCACCCTCCACGAGCAGCTTCGAGCGCTCGAGCAGCAACGCGATCGCTTCGCTGATCTCCTCGTCGGACACCTCGACGATCTCGTCGAGCGTCTCGCTGAGGATCCCCATCGTCAGCTCGCCCGGCTGCTTGACCGCGATCCCGTCGGCGATCGTGTAGCCGCCGCGGCGCACCTCGACACCGATCAGGCGCATGCTCGGCCGCTTCGCGCGCAGTGCGATCGAGATGCCGGCCGCGAGCCCACCGCCGCCGACGGGGATCAGCACCGTCTCGACGTCCGGCACCTGCTCCGCGAGCTCCAGTCCGATCGTCCCCTGGCCGGCGATCACGCGCTCGTCCTCGAATGCGTGGATGAACGTCGCGCCGGTCTCCTCGACTCGCTGCATCGCCGCAGCCATCGCGTCTTCGAAACCGACGCCCACGAGCACCTCCTCGGCGCCGTAGCCCTTGGTCGGCTCGACCTTTGCCATCGGCGCGTCCTGCGGCATGAAGATCGTCGCGTGGATGCCGAGCTCACGCGCGGCCCACGCGACTGCCTGCCCGTGGTTGCCCGCGCTTGCGGCAACCACGCCGGCGGCGCGTTCCTCGGGCGACAGCGTCGAGAGCTTGTTGACGGCCCCGCGAATCTTGAACGAGCCCGTGCGCTGAAGGTTCTCCGCTTTGAGCATGAGGTCGCGGCCGATCTCGAGCGAGAGCGACGCGGACGTGTAGACCGGAGTCACGCGCGCGTGCTTGCCGATCCGCTCGCGCGCGGCCTCGATGTCAGTGAGTGTCGGTGCTGTCCTGGTTGCCAAGGTGGAAGACCTCGCGAAGGATCGTACGCACAGCGGTGAGCGGGTCGAGCTGCCGCTGCTGCACCTGCTCGAGCAGGCGGGTGAGCTCCGGGTCCCCGGTGACGGCCGCTTCGAGATGGCGACGCGCGCGGGCCGACGCCACGGCGAAGACCTCGGCGGCGAGGTTGCGGCGACGACGCTCCTCGAGGCCGGGTGCGGCGGCATGGGCTTGGATCGCCGCCCAGAGCTCGTCGATCCCTGAGCCGCTCAACGCGTCTGTGAGGATGATCGGCGGCTTCGGCGCATCCGCCGGGCCGAGCGCGAGTACCTGCCGCACGTCGGCGGCCGTCCTGCGAGCGAGCGGGCTGTCGGCCTTGTTGACGGCGATCACATCCGGGATCTCCATGATCCCGGCCTTCAGCGCCTGTACCGAATCGCCGGAGCCGGGCTGCAGCGCGAGTACGACCGTGTCTGCGATCGAAAGCACGCCGACGTCGCTCTGGCCGGTGCCCACCGTCTCCAGGAAGACGACGTCCTTCCCGGAGGCGTCGAGCAGCAGGAGCGCCTGCAGCGTCGCCTCGGCAAGCCCGCCGACGTGGCCGCGCGTGCCCATCGAGCGGATGTAGACGCCCGGGTCGAGGAAGTGGTCGGTGAGGCGAATCCGGTCGCCGAGGAGGGCGCCCTGGGTGAACGGGCTCGACGGGTCGACCGAGATCACTCCGACCGGCTTCCCCATCGCACGCGCACGCGTGACGAGTGCCGCGATCAGGCTCGACTTCCCGACGCCGGGCGGGCCCGTGATGCCGACCGCGTGGGCATGACCCGTCTGCGGGTAGAGCTCTCGCACGATTTCGTACGACGCGGGGTCGCCGTTCTCGACCAGGGTGATCGCGCGCGCGAGGGCGCGCGTATCGCCGCTGCGGACGCCGTCGACGATCTCATTGGTGTCGAGGTCGCTCACGCGAGTGTCTGCTGTGGCTCGACGGCAACACCGCGTGTGAGGTACCAGGCGAGACCGGCTGCAAAGGCGATTGTGCCCGACGCGAATCCATAGGCCCAGCGGGCGCCGATCGCGTTCGTCACCGGCCCGGCCGCGACGAACGCGATCCCGAGCACCGCGTAGTTGACGCTCATCAGCAACGTGAACGCGCGGCCGCGAATCTGATCGGGCGCGCCCCGCTGGACAAACGTGATGTTGCCGACGACCGCAGCGCCGTTGCCGACTCCCGCGACGACCATTGCGGCCGCGCCGATCCAGACGTCCGGTGCGACCGCCGCACCCGCGATCCCGACCGAGAAAAACAGGAGAAACCGGACGTAGGACGCGCTGAGGTCACGTTTGATCAGCTCTGATGCTGCGAGCCCGCCGATCACGAGGCCGATGCCGGTGCCGGTCCAGAGCAGGCCGAAGCCGAAATCACCCGCGCTGTACGACTGCTTGGCGAGGAAGACCTCGGCGACGTTGATGAACCCACTCGCGAGCATCACGGTCGACCAGGCGATCAGGACGCACATCAGCGCGGCTGAGCGGCGGACGGCTCTGTAGCCCTCGGCGAGATCGGCCCAGTGCCCGTGGCCGATCGGCCGGTCCGACTGGAGCAGGCGGCCGGGAATCGCAGCGACGAGCATCGCCGAGAACGCGAATGTCCCGGCGTTGACCCAGTAGGCGAGATGCGGGCCCCAGGCGGCGACGATCGCGCCGCCCGCGATTGGCCCGGCGGCAGTCGTCGTCCATTCGACGAGTTGCAGCAACGCGTTCGCAGACGGCAGCTCCTCGTCGGCGATCAGATTTGGCAGCCCCGCAAGGACGGCCGGCCGGAAGAACGCGTTCCCGATTCCCGCAACGGCGGCGAGCGCAACAGTTGCCGTTGCCGAGCTCGTGAAGGGCAGTGCCGCGAACACGCCGAGCCGGCCGATGTCGGAGGCGATCATCAGGCCCTTCCTCGAGAGCCGGTCGACGACCGGGCCAAGGAGCAGGCCGAGGAAGACGGAGGGCAGGATGTTGACGACGAGGAGCGCCCCGACCCACCAGCCGGAATGCGTGCGGTCGTAGACGTCGACCTGAAGGGCAATCACCGCCAGCCAGGTGCCGAAGCCCGAGCCGAACGTCGCGAGAAACAGCAGCCGGAACCGGCTGTGGCGGAGCAAGCCAAACCGCGGGGTCAGGTGCCCGGCCACGCCCGAACCCTATTGACTCGGGTTGACAGGAGCGGGCGGAAAGGGCCTACTACGTTGAGAAGCTGTGGCGGCGGCGTGGCAGACCTATACCCCTGATGGGCGCGAACTTGCGGTCGAGCACGAGGACGGCCGGTGGACCGCGACCTGCAACGGCAACCGGTGTGAGGGGGCAACGGCGCTCGAGGCGATCACGGCAGCGATCGGCCACGACGACGCCTCGATCGGAACCTCGGAGCCGATGATCGCGGCATGGGTGGCCTCCCATGCCTCGCAACTGGAAGAGGAAGCGGACGACGTCTAATCTTTCGGACGCGATGCTGATCGCCGACGCAGACACACTCGCCGCCGGGTTCGACGAGACCCAGCGCTCGCCGTCAGACACGGGTCGTGTCGAGCTGATCGTGCGGCGGCCTGCCGAGGGAGAGCGCGAGGTGCTCGACGAGGGGCTCTTCGACACCGAAGAGGGGCTCGTCGGCGACCGCTGGCACTCGGGAAAAGACCCCGCATCGCAGGTGACATTGATGAATGCGCGTGTCGCTGCACTTGTCGCAGGAGATCGCGAACGCTGGCCGCTCGCAGGAGACCAGCTCTATGTCGACCTCGACCTCAGCATCCAGAACTTGCCGCCCGGCACGCAGCTCGAGATCGGCTCCGTCGTGCTCGAGATCAGCGAAACGCCGCACACGGGCTGCGCGAAGTTCAGCAGCCGGTTCGGATCGGATGCGGTCCGCTTCGTGAACTCTCCCGCTGGGCGGACGCTTCGGTTGCGCGGCTTGAACGCCCGCGTCGTCAAGGCCGGCGCCGTTCGGCCGGGCGACGGCGTACGCAAGATCTAGGCGCGGGCGAGTACGCGCTCGAGCGCGGCAGCGAAGAACTCATTCTCCTCCGGTGTGCCGACCGAGATCCGGATCGCAGTCGGCGCGCCGAAACCGGCGAGCGGACGGACGATCACGCCTTCATGCAGGAGTGCGTCGTAGAGGCGCGGGGCGTCCTCGCCGACCTCGACGTAGAGGAAGTTGCCCACGGCTCCGTCCGCCGGCTCGAGCCCGTGGTCGCGCAGGATCGCGGCAAGCCGGGCGAGCCCTTCGGCGTTGAGCGCACGGCGGCGCGCGATCTCGGCGGAATCGTCGAGACTGGCGAGCGCGGCAACCTGAGCCTGCGTCGTCACGTCGAACGGCCGCCGCACCTTCGCCATCGCCGCGCAGACATCACGCGGGCCTACGGCGTAGCCGACTCGAAGCCCGGCGAGGCCGTAGATCTTCGAGAACGTGCGCAGCACGACAGCACGGCTGCCGGCCTTGACGTACGCCTCGATCGCGTCCGGATAGTCGGCGTGGTCGATGTACTCGAAATACGCCTGATCGACGACGGTGAGGACGTGCGCGGGGACGTTCGCGAAGAAGCTGTCGAGCTCGGCCTTCGTGTTCATCGTGCCCGTCGGGTTGTTCGGATTGCAGATGTAGACGAGCTTCGTTCGCGGCGTGACTGCGGCGAGGAGCGCATCGAGGTCGTAGCGATGGTCGCGCAGCGGCACGAGCACCGGCGTTGCACCCTGCTTGAGCGCATAGATCACATAGCTC
Source organism: uncultured Actinomycetes bacterium (assembly GCA_963761365.1). Classification (GTDB taxonomy): domain Bacteria; phylum Actinomycetota; class Thermoleophilia; order Gaiellales; family Gaiellaceae; genus PALSA-600. Next base: position 268,638 of record CAVXHB010000009.1, read on the forward strand.
GGGAACGACGGCCAGCCACACACGATCTCGTCGCCTGGGTCGAGCGTCGCCTGGCTGAGCATGTCGAGGCAGCCGTCCGCCCCTGCGCCGATCGCGACCTGCTCGAAGGCGACACCATGGCGCGCGGCGAGCGCCTCGTGCAGACGGTAGATACCGCCGTCGGGGTAGCGGTTGAGGTCGACGCGCAGCGCGCGTCATCGCGTCCAGCGCGCCCGGGAACGGCGAAAACGGCCCTTCGTTCGATGCAAGCTTGACGACGCGGTCGAGGCCCAACTCGCGTTGGACGTCCTCGACGGGCTTTCCCGGCTGGTACGGCGTCAGCTCGGAAACCGCGGGCCGGAAGAGCTGCGCACCAGGATCGCTCATGACACGAAACCTACCGGGCCACTGCCCTTAGGCTTCTGGGCATGACCCAGCTCGGCCTGTTTCCACTCGATCTCGTCCTGATGCCGACGGAGCGCATACCGCTGAACATCTTCGAGGAGCGCTACAAGGAGCTGATCGGCGAGTGCCTGGAGCGGGACGAGGAGTTTGGGATCGTGCTGATGCGAGGCAGCGGCGACATGCACCACGTCGGCACCCGTGCAGCGATCTCCGAGGTCCTCGAGGTGCTCCCCGACGGACGGATGCACATCGTCGTCGAGGGTGGCGACCGGTTTCGCGTGCTCGAAGTCGACCACCAGCGCCCGTTTGCGACCGCAACGGTCGAGGAGGTCACCGACGAGGAAGACCCTCCCGACCCCGACGACGTCGACCGGGCACAAGCGACGTACCTGCAGATCAAGGAGACGGTCGGAACGCCGGGCGACCCACCCGATCGCGATTCGCCGCTGTTCGCTTTCGAGCTGGTCGCGCGCGTCGACTTCAGCGCGGTGAACAAGCAAGAGCTGCTCGAGCTCACCTCGCCGCGACAGCGCTTCGCGCGGCTCGCCGTACTACTCGAGCATGCGCTCGAGGCGCTGATCATCGAGAAGGAGTTGCGCCAGCGCGCGCACGGGAACGGCAAGGTGACGCCGTTCGACCGCGGGCACTAGACCGCGGCACTAGACCAACAGCTTCGACATCAGGATCGTGTCGACGAGCTCGCCGCCGGGGCGCCGGTAATGACGACGCCGGTATCCCTCACGTTCGTAGCCGTGCCGGTCGTAGAGAGCGATCGCGGGCGTGTTGTGCGGGAAGACGTGCAGCTCGAGCTTCGTCACCCCCGCGGATCTCGCCCATTCGTCCGCCGCGTCGAGCAATGCGGTGCCGACGCCGCGCCGACGGTACGCGGCGTCGACCATCAACCCCAGGTCGGCGACGTGCGCGCTCGACGGGTGGGGATCTCGCGCGAGTCGACAGCCGGCCCGCCAGCACTCCGTCCACCTCGGCGACGAGCAAGACTGCATCGGCGTGGCGGCGGACTGCGCGGATGTACCGACGTTCTTCGGCGGCGCTTCGCCAGCGTGAATCGGACGAGGAGCCATCCCTCCGGCTCGGCCGAGACGGCGCGCGCGAGCGCGACGATCTCCGTCCGTATCGTGAGGCTCGGCGGGACGAACGCGAACCGTCATTCGACGACGACGCCGGCGCCGCCCCGCCGCGGATCGCCGGCCGCGGCGGATGACCCGTCGGCCCGCACCTCGACTGCTGCGGCGCCCCCGAAGAACAGGTTACGGCGACGCCAGCGCACAACGTCATAGCCGAGGCGCTCGAGCCGTTCGAGCTCGCTCGTCTCGTGCCCGCCCTCGCAGTGGACGTGCGGATCGTCGAAGTGAACACGCGGAGCGCTGATCGCGTCCTCGACGGAGAGCTCGTGCTCGAGCACGTTCACCACGATCTGCATGATCGCGCCGCGCAGCCGAGCCGAGCCGGCGCTACCGACGACGAGACGAGGCCGTCCCTCTCGGTCGAGCGCGATCGACGGCGCCATCATGCTCGTCAACCGCCTTCCCGGCGGCACTGGTCCGCCCCGAGACGAGGTCGTACTCGCCGAGCATGTTGTTCATGTAGATGCCGGTGCCCGGGACGATCACGCCCGAACCGGAGCCGGTCGACATCGAAAGAGACGCGGCGTTGCCCTCGGCGTCGATCACGGAGACGTGCGTTGTCCCGCCGACCGACGCGAGCTCGACGCCGTGTGCGCCGCCGAGGTGACGGGTGATGCGCGCGCGGGCGGCGCGGAGGTGTGCTGGATCGAGCAATCGAGCGGCCAGCCCGCCGCGATGGAGGTCACTCGAGAAACGGCCGCCACGAGCCCGCACCTGCTCGCGCATCACCTCGGCGAGCTCGGCGATCGCCTCTGCGCTGCCTGCCGCCGTGTCAGGCAAGCGCTCCATCAGCGCGAGCCCGTAGGCGATCAGCACCCCGCCCGAGGAGGGCGGCGGATTCGACACGAACTCGTGCCCACGAAATGCCGTCCGCACCGGGCGACGCCAGACGACCCGGTAGCGCTTGAGGTCGTCGAGGGTCAGCTCCCCTCCCCCGTCTTGCACCGTGGCGACGATCGCTCGCGCCCGTTCGCCGCCGTAGACGGCCGCCGCGCCGCGACGGGCGATCGCCTCGAGGGTGTCCGCGAGCTCCGGCAGCCGCAGCATGTCGCCGGCCACGAGGCGCTCGCCGTTCGGGCGGCTGTAGAGCCGCCGCCCTTCCTCACCAGCGCGCAGGATCGGGTCGAGCAGCGCGTGCAGATGCGCCTGCGGGCGTGAGAGCTCGATCCCTCCACGCGCAAGCTCCGCAGCAGGCGTGAGCAGCTCGCTCCATGGCAGCTTGCCGAATGCGCGGTGCGCCGCTTCGAGCCCGGCAACGGCACCGGGGACGGCACACGATGCGGGCCCGATTCGAAACGGCTGCGTGGTCGTTTCGCCGAATCCGACGTCGACGACCTGCATTTCACCTTGGCGATGGCGGCGCAGTCCCAGGCCGGGAGCCGCGACAAAGAAATCGGCGAGCCGCGTCACGCCGTCGCGGGCGCGATGGACGAGCATGAAGCCGCCCGCACCCGGGCTCGTCAGCGGGCTTTCCGTTACGGCCGAGGCGAATGCAGCTGCGATGCAGGCATCGACGGCGTTCCCGCCTTCTGTGAGCGCCCTCGCGCCTGCCTGGGCGGTCAGTGGATGCCCCGCCGCGACCGCCCCTTTCATGCGCGAGAGCGTAGCCCTCCGCGGCGCGCCGGCTACCCCAGGAACGAGGGCGGCTCGAGCACGTCGCCGCCGCGCGTGCCGGCGGCAACAAGACTGCGCCGCTTGGGGCCGCCGAGACCGGTCGCGATCACGGTGATCCAGATCTGGCCCGTCAACCGCTCGTCGATCGTGGCGCCGAAGATGATGTTGGTGTCGTCGGTGGCCGACGCGCGGACTGCCTCCGCGGCCTCGTTCACCTCGTACAGCGACAGGTCGTCACCGCCCGCGATCGAGAGCAGAATGCCGCGAGCTGCAACGAGCTCGTTGTCGATCAGCGGGCTCTTGAGCGCGCGCTCGGCCGCTTCGCGTGCGCGGTTTTCTCCGGTCGCGTAGCCGATGCCCATCAACGCGGAGCCTGCGTCCTTCATGATCGTGCGCACATCGGCGAAGTCCAGGTTGATCAGCCCCGGATTCGTGATCAGGTCGCAGATGCCCTGGACCCCCTGGCGCAGGACGTCGTCGGCGATCCGGAAGGCGTCGAGCATCGAAGTCGTCTTGTCGAGCACCTCGAGCAGCCGGTCATTCGGGATCACGATCACGGTGTCGCATGCCTGGCGCAATTGCTCCACACCCGACTCGGCCTGCTTCATCCGGCGGCTCCCCTCGAAGCCGAACGGCGTCGTGACGATCCCGACGGTGAGCGCACCGACCTCGCGCGCAATCCGCGCGACCACCGGTGCGGCGCCTGAGCCCGTGCCGCCACCTTCACCGGCCGTGACGAAGACCATGTCCGACCCGCGCAGAGCGCGCTTGAGCTGGTCGTAGCTCTCCTCGCCGGCGCGACGGCCGATCTCCGGGTCGGAGCCGGAGCCGAGACCCTCTGTGATTTCGCTGCCGATGTGAACCTTGACCGGTGCGTCGCTCATCTGAAGCTGCTGAATGTCGGTGTTGACCGCGATGAAGTCGACCTGCGTGATCCCGGCGTCCATCATCCGGTCGAGTGCGTTCAGCCCGGCGCCGCCCACGCCGACGACGCGAATTACCGCAAGGTACGACGCTGTGTCGCGGGCTCGCTCGAGCCGAGCGGGGTTGTCGGGAACCGGCTCGAGCCAGCGCGTCGCGGGCCGCTCTTGCTCCGGCTCGGGCTCACGGTGCTCGTGCGGCACGTAGGGCTCCTCGATCGGCGGTGCAGGCGCGGGGGACGGCGTCGCCGCGACAGGCTCGGCGACTTCCTCGCCGCGCTCACGCCGCTGCGCGGCCTCGGTCGCCCGGAACAGCTCGGCGAGCGGGCCTTCACGCATGCTTGCGCGTTTTCTCGCCACTGAGGACCTCCTTCGCCAAATCGCGGTACATCTGGGCCGCCTCGCCGGCCGGCTCGTACGCGAGGACTGACAAACCTTTCACCGGTGCTTCAGCGTAGCGCACGGTCTTGCGGATCCTCGTGCGATAGACGAGGTCGCCGAAGCTCTCGCGCAGGATCTCGTCCGCTTCGCGGGAGTGCGTCAACCGCTTGTCGTACATCGTCGGCACGATCCCCATGATCTCGACCTGCGGGTTCAGGTTCTCGCGCACCATCTGAAGCGTGTTCTCCAGTTGCACGAGCCCGCGCAGGGACAGATATTCGGTCTGGACCGGGACGATCACTCCGGTCGCGGCGACGAACGCGTTGATCGTCAAGAGCCCGAGCGACGGTGGCGTATCGATGAGGATGTAGTCGTAGAGGCCGCGGATCGGCTCGATCGCCTTCTGGAGCGCTCGCTCCCGTCCGATCTGGCTCGAAAGTGCGAGCTCCGCACCGGCGAGGTCGATCGACGAAACCGCCAGGTCGACCTCGCGAGGCGCAATCACTTCCTCGATCGGCAGCCGGTGAACGAGCACGTCGAACATCGAGCGCTCGATCGTGTCCGGGTTCAGCCCCTGCGACATCGTCAGGTTGCCCTGCGGGTCGAGATCGATGCAAAGGACGCGCAATCCCTGTTCGACGAGCGCGACGCCGAGATTCAAGGTCGTCGTGGTCTTGGCGACGCCACCCTTCTGGTTCGCGAACGCGATCACCTGGAGGTGAGCCGTGCCCTTCCCCTTGCCTTTGGGGGTCGAGCGAGCATTCGGCCGTGGAACAAGGCGGGCGAGGGCCATGAGCCAGCTTCTTCGGGTTGCTTCAGCCCATTCCTTCCGCCTCGTCCCGAAGTCGGGTGACGGCAGACCGGGCCCGTTCATCGCCCTCGAGACGGGCCCACGCCTCTGCCTCGCGGACGAGTGCCCGCAGCTCGCCGAGTAGCACCGGCATCGACGCACGGCCTCGGTCGAGCGACTCGATTCGCTCGAGCCTCTTCAGTACGTGCGTCGCTTCGTCCACGCAGACAACGCTAGCGACCTACGTGCGACGTGTCTGTGACGCCTCAGCGAAAAGAGCGTGACTCTTTGTCCACAGCGGCCGGTTACGCCGCGAGCACGGTGGCGGGGCGGGGTCGAAGTCCGAGCAGAGTCTCGTCGAGGCTTCGAACGAGCTCGGCGCGACTGCCGTGCAGCAACGTCTCGACCAGGATGCGGCGGACCGCATCTCGCGCACGGTGGCCGGCGTGGTCGGCGAGAAGCTCGTCCAGCAACTCCGCTCGGTCCTTCGTGTCCTCGCCGAGCAGAACCGCTGCTCGCATCGCCGCCGCCCAGGCGCCCTGTTCCCCGCCGAGCAGCGCCGTCAAGGCATCGCGGACCTGACCGGAGCGGAACGGCTCCTCGGCGAAGAGTGAGAGCTCCCAGCGGTCGAGTGACTCGGCAAGCGCGCGATCCTCATCCGCGAGCGTCAGCCGCTGGCGAAGGTCGGCAGCGAGCCGTCCCCGCAACGAGTCGAGCCGGGTCGCCTCGCCGCGAGGCTGAGTTGCGGCGATCGGCAGCAGCGGCGAGATGCGCAGCGGACGAAAATCGAGCCGTTCGAAGACGACGGGGCCGGCTGCGATCGCGCCGGCAGTCGCAAGCCGAAGGGCGCTGACCGCGTCTGCGAGCTCGCCCGCAGCATCAGGCGGCTCACCGTCAGCCGCGTCGAGCTCACGTGCCAGCTCGAGCACGCACATCCGGTCGACATCCCGGCCGAACTCGGGCGGCATCAGCCCGCGTGCCTCGGGCCAGAGCGACGACACCTCCCCCGGGACGAGCGGGCGCATGCGGATGTCACCGCCGAGCTCGACCACCTTTCCCGCCGAGAGGCCGATGAGCGGTGCGACCGCGGCGTACGAGCGCGCGGTGCCGAACAGCGAGCGCTCGATCTCCGCGTATGAGGAGTCGAACGCCTCGTCGTTCCAATCGAACCCTCCGCACCGTTCGGCTACGGCGGCGAGCATCGGCAGGAGAATCGTGCGGAAGAGCGCATCGTCTGCGGTCGACCCCACTCCAGAGTGCGCGTGCGCGAACATCGAGGCAGCGGGCTCGCGGCGCAAGTCGTCGATCGCGTTTCGGGTATCTGGAAGGCGGCGAAGCGTCGGCGCCTGGTCATCGATGAAGCCGCGCACGAGCGGCCGGTACTCGTAGAGCGACGGCCCGTTCTGCGTCGGATGCTCCTCGAACGCAAACGGCAGCTCCGCACCGCGCTCGACCGAGAAGGCAGCCAGGCAGAACGCACGCAGGCATTGGTACAGGTGCGGTGCCCGAAGGATCGCCACAGAGGTCAATACGCGGCGCGTGGATCGTCTCCTACCTGCCAGGCGATTGTCACCTTTCCCGGTTATAGGAACGACGGGCGAGCCAACCTACGATCGGTGGACTGGCGTCAAACGAAAGGAAAGGGATGAACAGGGGAAAGCTCGTGGCCGTCGTGATCGGAGTCGCGCTCGCCGGTGGTCTCGGCGTCACGCTCGGGTGGGCGGCCGGTGGCGACTCGAACCAGATCAACGGCTGCGTGAACAACGACGGCCAACTCAGAGTGCTGACGGTGACCGGAGCCGATTCGTGCAAGAAGAACGAGTCGCCTCTGCACTGGTCGATCACCGGGCCGCAGGGACCAGCCGGCGAAACCGGGGCACAGGGGCCACAAGGGCCGGCCGGTGCTCAGGGACCGCAAGGACCTCCCGGCGAGACACAGACGGTCGCCAATCCGGTGATCGGACAGTTCTCGGTCACAGGACAGAAGCAAGGGCATTTCCACAACGGCACCTCGACGTCGATCGACTTCAGCGGTTTCACCGAAGGCGTCGTCTCGCCGCGTGATCCCGCGAGCGGCCTGCCGACCGGGAAGCGGATGCACAAGCCGCTGACGATCACGAAGGAGATCGATGCGACCTCGCCGCTTTTCTACAACGCGTGTGTCACGAACGAGAACCTGACCTCGGTCGTGATCGATCTCGACGCGCCGGGCGGCACGACGCCCGCGACGAGAATCGAGTTGACGAACGCCTCATGTTCCGAGCTCGAGCACGACGGTCAGACCGAGACGGTCTCGTTCACGTTCCAGAAGATTCAGTGGACGTACCTCGACGGAGCGATCTCGGCGGAAGACGACTGGGAAGCACCGGTCGCCTGACGTCACCTCGGTGGGCGGGCCTCGCAACGCCCGCCCACCGACCTCGCCGTAGACTCAAAGCCTGCCGCCTCTCCCGCGCACAAACGTGCCGGCGCTCGGCCCGCGAGGTGTGGGCTGGGTCGTCTTGCAGTCCCTGATGTTCGTCGTACTCGCAGCCTGTGCGCTCCTCGGCCCCGGGTGGCCTGAAGCAGCCGAGTCAGGGCTGCGAGCCGCCGGCATTGGCCTCGAGGCGTGCGGGGCGGTTCTGTTCGCGCTTGGCGTTCGTGGGCTCGGGAGTGCATTCACGCCGTTCCCACTGCCGCTCGAGCATGCAGTCCTACGCCGCGACGGGATCTACAGCCAGGTGCGGCATCCGGTGTACGGCGGCATCGTCGTCTTCGCGCTGGGGGTGTCGTTGTGGCGTTCACCGCTCGTGCTCGTGCCGACTGCGCTGCTGGCCGGTCTGTTCGAGCTCAAGTCGCGACGGGAGGAGCTGTGGCTCGCCGAGCGGTATCCCGAGTACCCGGACTATCGCGCCGCGACGCCACGCCGGTTCGTCCCGTGGGTGATCTAGGTGGGGCACCCGACGACTGCGCAGTTCCTGGCAGCCTTCGCGGTGGCCGCGGGCGCAGGCACCGCCGTCTTCTTCCACGCCGAGCGAAACAAGATCAAGCACCCGTCTGCGTGGGCTAGCGCTGTCTTTCTTTTCCTCGCCGTCGCGCTCCCGCTGTACCTGATCCAGGTTCGTCGCGTGCGTAAAGCACGCGCGTTGAGCTAGGGCCGAAGGACTGCGCGCCGCGGCCCGGCCAGGAACCCTGCATCGACGAGCAGCGGCATCGCCTCGCTCTCTGTCACAGGCTCGCCGTCGAAGCGTTCGATCGCCAGTCGCTTCGCGCCGCCGGCCTTCACGTGCGCGACGAGCGCCGCAAGGGCTGGGCGCATCCACGTGTCGTCCGGATCGCGAAGCGGCAGCAGCGAGCGGCCGCCGCGCTCGACGTAGAGGACGGGCTCGCCGCCGAGGAGAACGACATGTGCACCGGCAACGCGTGCAGCCCGTCCGCCCGCGCGTTTGGGCCACGGCAGCGCCGCGCCATACGCCTGTGCGGGATCTGCTGCTGCCAGCACGGACGCACGCGGATCTTCTCCGCGCTCGCGCAGCTCGCGGAGACGCTCGACCGCGCCGCCGAGCGCGAACTGAGCCCCGCCGAGCCCTTCGACGAAGTAGCCGCGCCGGCAGAGCCCGAGCGTCTCGAGCGCACGGAGCTCGCCGTAGACGGCGCCGTAACCGCCGGGGATTCCCTCGGCGCGGACGGCGTCGCGCGTGATCACACCGTGCCGCTCGAGCAGCAGTTCTGCGAGCGCGCGCCGCTCGAGCTGTCCGGCGAAGAGCCGCTCGGTGCGCGACCAGCGGCCCTGCGTGGCGGTGACCACCGTCGCCCGCGCCCGGGAGAAACGCCGCGGTCGCCGTTCAGCCTTCGGGACGCCGTAACGGCGGCCTGCGCGCAGCGGCGTCCAGGCGTCGTTCGTCACCTCGCCGGCCCACACGAGGTCCCACAGCGCCGGGAGCGCTTCCTCATCGGTGAGCCCGGTCTCGGCAAGCAGGTCGAACCAGAAGAGCGCGCCCCGCTCGAACGCCGAGCGGATTCGATCGTGCGGATCGCCTTCCGGCCGTGGCGTCGCAGGTACTTGCCCGAGCGCAGCCGCGTCTTCACGGAAGTAGAGCGCGACGCGGTCGGACCCCGCCCCCACCCAGACGACCTCGCCCGTGGCGCACAGCGCATCGAGCTGCTCCGGGCGGTAGCCCGGCACACGCCGCGGTAGCACCTCGCTTTCCCACAGCGAGACCGGCAGCGGCAGCGCCTGCAGTGGGACGAGCGCTTCGCGCAGCGACGCTCTGCGATCGATCCCGTTCCACGACGGCAGGAAACGGGCAAGGGCTTCCTGCTCGACGGGCTCGACTTCCTTGCGCAGCGCTGCGAGCGAGGCACGCCGCAGCCGTCGCAACACATCTGGATCGCACCATTCACGCTCCGTTCCACCGGGACGCAACTCACCGCGGATCAGCAGCTCCTCACGCTCGAGCTCGGCGAGCACATCGCCAAGCGCGACGTCCGAATCGCTCATCCAGCTCGGCGGTCGTGAACGGCCCGCGGCCTTTCGCAAACCGCAGCACGAGCTGCCGCAACGATTCTGGGCCGCCCTCGAGGAACACGTCCGGCAGGCCCGCCGGCGGCATCACGCCGAGCCCGTCGCGGTAGCGCCCCGCATCCTCGGCGGCGATCAGGCGCTGCTCGCCCGCAATCCGAACATGCACCGCGCGGCGCTGATCGATGAGGGCCTTCGCGAATGCGTCGTCGTACTCCCCGGCCCGGAGGTCGCCGCGGAGACGCAGCTGATCGTGCAGCTCGTCCGGTGTACGCGGCCGGCCGCGGAGCTGCCGCTCGACCTCTTCGAGCGCATCGGCGTCGAGCAGATCGCGCAGCTCGTCCTGGCCGAGCAGCTCCCGCAGCAGGTCGCGGTCGAGCGACAGCGCCTGCGCGCGGCGCTCGGCCGGAGGCGTGTCGTCTTCGTACATGTAGGTCGCGACGTAGTCGAAGAGCAATGAGCTCGAAAACGGCGAGGCGGTGCCCGTCTCGACCTCGACGAGATCGAGCTGCCGCGTCTGGATCCCGGTGAGAACCGTGCGGAGCGCAGGCAGGTCGAACACGTCCTGGAGACATTCACGGTAGGTCTCGAGCACGACCGGGAACGAGCCGTAGCGCCGCGCGACCTGGAGGAGCGACTGTGCCTTCAGCCGCTGCTGCCAGAGTGGCGTGCGTTCGCCGGGACGCCGACGCGGGATCAGCAGAGAACGGGAAGCGTTCTCGCGGAAACGAGCCCCGAAGAGTGCAGTGTCACCCAGCTCGGCGACAACGAGGTCTTCGATCTCGCCGGGCTCGATCAGCAGCTCCGACGCCGTCGGCGGCACATCGGCGTCGGGGAAGTGGAGCGCAATCCCGTCGTCCGACCAGATCGACTGCACCGAGACGCCGAGCGATTCGCGCACGCGCGCAGCGATCGCCATCGCCCACGGCGCGTGGACGCGCCCGCCGAACGGTGTGAGGATGCAAACGCGCCAGTCGCCGATCTCGTCGCGAAAGCGCTCGATCACGATCGTGCGGTCCGATGGAACCGCGCCGGTCGCGTCGGCCTGGTCGCGCAGGAACGTGAGCAGGTTGCGAGCGGCGATCTCGTCGAGCAGGTAGTCGCTTTCGATGCGCGCGAGGGCGGCCTCGTCACCGAGCGCAGAAAGCTCGCGTGACGCTGCGCCGATCTTCTGGCCGAGCTCGTACGGGCGGCCGACGCCCTCGCCCTTCCAGAACGGAACCGCGCCGGGCAGACCCGGTGCCGGTGAGACGATCACGCGATCGCGCGTGATCTCCTCGATCCGCCAGGTGGACGCGCCGAGCAGGAACGTGTCGCCGGTACGCGCTTCGTAGACCATCTCCTCGTCGAGCTCGCCCACGCGTCCGCCGCCGTTGACCAGGAAGACACCGAACAGACCTCGGTCGGGAATCGTGCCGGCGTTCGTCACGACGAGCCCGCGCGCTCCGTCGCGTGCGCGGATCACTCCCCCGGTGCGATCCCAGACGATGCGCGGGCGCAACTCGGCGAACTCGTCCGACGGGTAGCGGCCGGCGAGCATGTCGAGGACGTTCTCGAGCTGCGAGCGCGAGAGCTCCGCGAACGGATAGGCGCGGCGGACGAGATCGTGCAGGTCGTCGACGGTGATCTCCTCGTCGACGGCGATGGCGACGATCTGCTGGGCGAGGACATCGAGCGGGTTGCGCGGGATCTGCGTCTCCTCGATCTCGCCCGCGCGCATGGCGCGCGCCACCACCGCGGACTCGAGCAGGTCGGCCCGGAACTTCGGGAAGATGCGCCCCTTCGAGACGGCATTCAGCTCGTGGCCGGCGCGGCCGATCCGCTGCAGCCCGCGCGCGACCGACTTCGGCGACTCCACCTGGATGACCAGATCGACCGCGCCCATGTCGATCCCGAGCTCGAGCGACGACGTGGCGACGAGACACGGGATCCGCCCCGCCTTCAGGTCCTCTTCGATCAGCGTTCGCTGTTCGCGCGCGAGGCTGCCGTGGTGCGCTCGGGCGATTTCTTTCTCTGCCAGCTCGTTCAGGCGCAGCGCGAGGCGCTCGGCGAGACGGCGGTTGTTGACGAAGACGATCGTCGAGCGGTGCGCCTCGACGAGCTTCAGCAGCTCGGGGTAGATCGAGGGCCAGATGCGACTGGTACTCACCGGGCTCGCGCATGTCCTCGACGGGAACGACCACCTGGAGGTCGAGCGGCTTGCGCGTGCCGGCATCGACCAGCCGGATCGGCCTGTTGCCGGAGACGAAGCGGCCGATCTCCTCGAGCGGGCGTTGCGTCGCCGAGAGCCCGATCCTCTGGATCGGGTTGGTCGCGAGCGATTGGAGGCGCTCGAGCGAAAGCGCGAGGTGCGCGCCGCGCTTGGAGCCGGCGATCGCGTGCACCTCATCGACGATCACGGTCTCGACGCCGCGCAGCGTCTCCCGCGCCGCGGACGTGAGCATCAGGAAGAGCGACTCGGGTGTCGTGATCAGGATGTCGGGCGGATGCTTGACGAGCTCGCGCCGCTCCTTCGCGGAGGTGTCGCCGGTGCGGATCCCGACCCGCAGCTTCGAATCGAGCCCCGCGAGCGGGCCGCGCAGGTTGCGCTCGATGTCGTAGTTCAATGCCTTGAGCGGCGAGACATAGAGGACGCGGAGCCCGTTGCCGGGGTTCGCGGTCAAGCGGTCGATCGCCGAGAGGAAGGCGGTGAGCGTCTTCCCCGATCCGGTCGGAGCCTGGATCAGCACGTGCTCGCCGGTTGCGATCGCGGGCCAGCCGAGCTCCTGCGCCGGAGTCGGCGCCTCGAAGGTGCGCTCGAACCAGAGTCGCGTTGCGGGCGAGAAACCGGCCAGTGGCTCCACCACCCCAGGGTACTATCGGCCCATGTCGCAGCCGTTGTGGTTCACCGATGATCCCGCGGCGTGCTCGCTGCTTGCGGACGATCCGTTTGCGCTGCTCGTCGGCTTCGCGATCGACCAGCAGGTACCCGTGCAGAAGGCGTTCGCCGGTCCGTACGTGCTGAAGCAGCGGCTCGGGACGCTCGACCCGAAGAAGCTGTCAGCGCTCGACCTCGAGCCCGCGTTCCGCGAGAAGCCCGCGATCCATCGTTTCCCCGGTTCGATGGCGTCGCGTGTGCGCGAGCTCGCGGCGGTCGTCGCCGAGGAGTACGACGGCGATGCGTCGCGGATCTGGCGGGAAGCGAGCGACACCGACGACTTGAAGCAACGGATCGGCGCGCTCCCCGGCTTCGGGCCGATGAAGGTGACCGGGCTTGCGGCAGTGCTGGCGAGGCGGTTCGGGGTCGAGGTCGCAGCACCACTCGCGCCTGACCATGCCTGCCTCGGCGACATCGACTCTCCGCAGGCGCTTCTGGAGTACCAGGCGGCCAAGCGTGCGCGCAAGGCTGCGCTGAAGGCCAACACCGGCACGTCGTAGGGCAGCGGGTTCGCCGTGGTCAGTTGCTCAGGCGTCCGACCGCGGTCGCCTCGAGCTCGCTCGTGGCGGTTGCACCGACGACGGAAACGATCGTGCTGTGAACGGTGACGTCGTAGGCGAGGCTGGCGTCGGCGAATCGCCCGGTACCGCTGCTGAAGACTGCGTGCAGCGTGAAGGTGAAATGCACACCGTCTGTCGTGATTCCGGTTCCCGTGGCCCCGCCGAACATCTGATCCCCGTCTGCGGCCGTGAGCGTCAAGGCGCCGAAAGAAGCGTACGTGCCGGGCGCGATCGGGACGATCTGCGAGAACTCCTCGAGGGTCCCCAACCCGAAATGGCTGGCGCGCACAATCAGCTGGTTATGACCCTGACCCGTTACGAGGTTTACGGTGCCTTGACCGCTCATCGACGCCATGAAGGGCAGGTCGGTGCCGTCACGAGCCGCCAGCCCGCCCCCGGGGAGGATGACGGCAGCGGCCAGGACGAGCATGACGACCAGGGACGATCGGCGCATGGCTGGATGACAATACGCCGACGGCAATGCAATAGCAACGGGCCGGAAGAGCTCGGCGCGATGAGTTTCGGGGCGACCTGCGGTCTGAGCTGTGACCACCCCTACGGATCAAAGGAGACAGCATGTCCGGCAAGTTGCACATCACCGAAGTGGGTCGCGTTGCCGTCCCGGCGAGCGACCAGGATCGTGCAGTCGAGTTCTACGTTGGGACGCTCGGTTTCGAGCTGCGGAGCGACGAGACGTTCGCCGACGGGAAGATGCGGTGGATCGAGGTCGGCCCCGCCGGGGGCTCGACGGCGATCGCGCTCACCCCGCCGATGGAGGGCGGCCCGACTGCCGTCGACACCGGCATCATCCTCTCGACCAGTGACATCGAGGCCGATCACGCGGCACTCAAGGCCGCCGGTGTCGACGTCGACCCGGAGATCGCGCGCTGGGGAGCGCCCGTGCCGCCGATGTTCCGGCTCCGCGACCCGGGCGGAAACACGCTCACGATCGTCGAGCCGACCGCTTAACAAACCGGTAGCCGAGTCCTTTCGTCATGACGCTAGAATTTCTGGCGTGGGTCGGAAGTTCGGGGTTATGGGAGCTGTCGCGATGCTGGTCTTGGCGTTCAGCTCCCCCGCGGAATCGCGCACCGCTGCCGCTACCGCGTGTAACACACGCGGTGTCCTCGCTCATGCCGGCGGTTACAAGCTCCTTCGGCTGACCGCCGATGGGCTGTCCTGCACGAAGGCTCGCGCCGCGGCGCGGCAGGTAGCCGAACAGGTGATTCACAACAAGTCGATCAGCGTGCCGGGCGTGCTGGGGTTCGGGATCTCTACGCAAACGTGCACCGGCTGCGCGCCGACGACCCAGATCTCGCTCACGTATTCGAGCGGCGGCAAGCTGACCGTGTCGCTGCGCGGCCCAGGCAGCGGAAAGTCCGTGCCTTCGCCTACACCCAGCCCGCCGCCCGGCACGATCACGGTCTAGTACTGGAGTAACAGCGGCAGATCGTGCGCATAGTCGTCGGGCTTGAACCCCTGCGTGTAGACGACGTGCGCAAGACCGCCCGGGCTGTAGGGCAGCACGAGGCTGCTGTGAGTTGTCACCTTCCCGGGAACGTACGGAACGCCGGCAGCACTCTCGGCCGCCTCGATCTGCTGCTCGCTCCCGGTCAGGCCGACGAACGATCTGTTGAAATGGTTGAGCCAGGTGCGAAGCACCGCACGCGTGTCGCGGCGCGGATCGACTGTGACGAAGACCACCTCGACGCGCCGGTCTACCGACGCCGGCTGACGCTTCAGCGCGTAGGCGATCTCATCCATCGTCGCCGGGCATGCGTCCGGGCAATGCGTGTAGCCGAAGTAGAGATACGTGAGCTTGCCACGCGTCCGTGCCGCGAAACTGAACGGCCGGCCGGCGGTGTCGGTGAGCGTGAAGCTCGGTTTCGGCGGTAGCGGCTGCGGCACGAGCCCACGCAGGCTCGTCGCGGACTCGCCCGACGTCGCCTTCTGGCCACCGCACCCGGTGACGATGAGGGCCGCGGCGGCAAGCGCCGCCGCGGCCCAACGCTGACTAACCGACGTCGACCTCACCCGTCATGTCGTCGTGCACGGTGCAGAGGTACTTGTACGTGCCGGCCTTCGTAAAGGTGATCGTGTAGCCCTCGATCAGCGGTGGCCCGAACGAGTTCGAGAAGACGCCGGTGTTCAGGAAGCCGGTTCCGTCCCAGCTCTTCGTGGCGACAACCTTGAAGTCGGCGGGCCGTTCGCCGAGCCGTTCGCCGGCCCGTTGTTACTCGGCGGCGGCTCGCCCGGCGCATTCGCGGGCGCGATCGCCTTCGCATTGATGTGGACGCTGCCGTCCGGCGCAACGGAACGGATGTCGTCGTTCGTCTTGTCGGAGTTGAACGTGATCGAGTGCGGGCCGACGATCGACCACGTCACCGATGCCGCCGACCGGAATCTTGATCTTCTTTCGGACCGAACTTCCGTGATCTCGGCGTCTTGCGCGTTCTCGCTACCCGAGCCCGCGAGCACGACGTGGTTCGCCGCCGGCAGGGTGAGCCGGGAATCGGCGCCTTGCCTTGACGCTCGGCCGTGACGGCCGACACAAGCTTGCTCTCGATACCGCGGCGAGCTCCTTCTGGCCGGCCGCATACTGATCGCCGGGCTCGCAACCGACGTGCTCGACGGCACGACGACGATCTTCCCTGTCATCCCCTCACGATGGAGCAGGCACATGAAGTGGTAGGTGCCCGGGCGCCGTCGACTTCGAGAGCTTGACGGTGAACTTGGCCTTCGAGTCGAGCCAGCCGCTGTTGTAGAAGCTCTGCGTCCCGTCGAAGTCAGGCTGCGGGTCTCTGTGCCGGACACGCCGCCTTGCCCGGCGGCGCCCCGTCGCACCGACGCACGGGTTCGCCGACGACTGGATCGCGTCGCCGGGGCCCTGCGGCAGGAGCTGCGGAATCTTCGCGTCGAGCGCCAGAAGCGCTTTCGGCGGACCTGACCAGACTGCAGTTGCGCAGGCGTGAGCTTGTCGAAGCCTGACCACCGCGGGATCGACCAGCGTCCCGAGCGTCGCCGTGTGCGGCTCCCCGTTGCCCTTGTTGTCGAAGACGACCGTGTCTCCCGGATGGACCGTGACCGTGTTCGGGAAATACGCGATGAATGCCTCGTTCGCATTGCCGTTGTGTCCGTCGACGTCCACGGTGAACGTCTGGGCACTTTTCTTGCCGCCGCACCCCGCTACCAGCGCCAGCGCAGCCGCAGCCACCAGCACGTACAGAACCCGCCGCACCAATCTCCCCCTCTCGTCTCGCCTCGAGGTCAAAATGCCGCGTTAGCAAATCACATCGCGCGGCGAAGTTCACGCAGAGCGGGGCCGAGCGCCTGGCCGCCTCGGAGCACCGGCTCGAAGAGGTCGCCGTGCTGCTCGACGCGATCCAGCGCGACTCGCATCGTGAAGTCGCGCGGCCGCACGTCCTTCGTCAGCTCGTCCCAGTGCAGCGGCGTCGAGACCGGCGCGCCCGGCTTGGGCCGCACGGAGTAGACCGAGGCGATCGTCTTGCCGTGGCCGTTCTGCCGGTGATCGACGAGCACGCCGCTGCGCTTCTTCTTCAGCCACTCGGTCGTCACCTCGCCCGGATGCTCGGTCTCGAGCTTGCGTGAGAGCAGCTCCGCGAACTCGTACGTCTCGTCGAAGCCCTGGCGCCGCGCGATCGGGACGAGGACGTGGATGCCGTCGGCGCCGCTCGTCTTCACAAACGACTCGAGCTCGAGCTCCTCGAGTGCAGCCCGAATCAGATGCGCGACGCGAATGGCGAGCGCGAATCCGTCGTCCGGCGGGTCGAGGTCGAACAGAACGAAGTCAGGGCGGTCCGGCTTGTCGACGCGCGAGTACCACGCGTTCATGTCGATGCAGTGCATCTGCACCATCCAGAGCAGCGCGTCGGCCGAGTTGACGAGTGGAAAGTCGACCATCCGCGACCCACCCTCGCGCGGCCAGGTCTGGAAGGTGCGCCGCGGGATCCAGTCGGGCATTCCCTTCGGCGCCTGCTTCTGGAAGAAGCTGCCGCCCGGCAACCCTTCCCGCCAGCGCTTCATCGTGAACGGCCGGTCGCGCAGATGAGGCACGATTGCCGGCGCAACCGCGGCGTAGTAGTCGAAGAGGTCGCCCTTCGTGATCCCGTCGTCGGGGAAGAGGACACGGTCCGCGCTGCTGAGCTCGACCTTGCTCAATCGCGCAGCATTTCGCGGGCGATCACGAGTCGTTGAATCTGGTTGGTGCCCTCGTAGATCTGGGTGATTTTCGCGTCGCGCATCATCCGCTCGACCGGATACTCCTGGATGTAGCCGTACCCTCCGAGCACCTGCACCGCGTCGGTGGTCACTTCCATGGCGACGTCGGTGCAGAAGAGCTTCGTGATCGCGGACAGTTTCGTCAGCTCGGACTCGTCACCGGAATCGATCACCTGCGCGCAGCGGTAGAGCAGCGTCCGGGCCGCGGCGCACTTCGTCTCCATGTCGGCGAGCATCCCCGCGATCAGCTGGTGCTTTGCGATCGACTCGCCGAACGTCTCGCGCTCCTTGGCGTAGGCGAGCGCGTAGTCGGTCGCTCCTTGCGCGAGCCCGAGCGCCCTGTGCGGCGATCCCGGGCCGGGAGCGGTCGAGGATCCGCATTGCCAGCGGAAAGCCCTCACCCTCGTCACCGAGCCTGTTCGCGGCCGGCACGCGGCAGTCGTCGAGCAGCAGCTCACCCGTTGTCGAGCCCTTGATCCCCATCTTCGGCTCGATCCGGCCCACCTGGAAACCGGGCGTGTCCGCCTCGACGACGAAGGCGCTGATCCCGTCGTGGCCGCCGGCCGGATCGGTCTTCGCAAAGAAGACGTACAGGTGGGCGACGCCCGCGTTCGTGATGAACCGCTTCGTGCCGTTGAGGATGTAGTCGTCACCGTCGCGGCGGGCCTCGCTCCGCATTGCCGCGCTGTCAGACCCTGAGTCTGCCTCGGTCAGCGCGTACGCGGCCAGCCACTCCCCCGACGCGAGCTTGGGCAGAAACCGCTGCTTCTGCTCGTCGCTCCCCGCGAGCTTGATCCCGAGCGCACCGAGCTCCTGCACGGCGAGGATCAACGCGCTCGTCGCGCACACCTTCGCGACCTCTTCGATCGCGACAAGCGTCATCAGCGCGCTCGCACCGACACCGCCGTGCTCCTCATCGAACATCAAGCCGAACAGGCCGTTCTCGCGAAAGAGCTCGACGACGTCCCAGGGAAACTCCGCCGTCCTGTCGATCTCCGCAGCACGCGGCCCGATCCGCTCCCGAGCGAGCGTGCGCACGAGCTCCTGGATCTCACGCTGCTCTGCCGTCAACGGGTCGTGCGGCACGCCAAGGAGTCTAGATTCCAATCCGTGATCCTCGAGAACGGCCTGATCCGCACGATGGACCCGCAGTTGCCGACCCAGCGCGCGCTCGCAATCGCCGGCGAGCGAATCGCCGGGGGCGTCGGCGTGCACGAGCTCGCACTCGCATCTCCCGATGTGGTCGACCTTGGCGGCCGGGTCGTGCTGCCCGGCTTCAACGACGCGCACGTTCACTTCCCAACCTGGGCGGTCGCCCAGAGCGAGATCAAGCTGGACGGCTGCGCTTCACTCGATGAGGCAATCGCCCGCGTGAGCGGCGCGGCACGCGATCCCGGCCGGACGATCCGCGGCTTCGGCTGGCGAAGCGCCGAGTGGGCGGAGCAGCCTGCCAAGGAGCGCCTCGACACCGTGACCGGCGGCACGCCGGCGGCATTGCTGGCGAAGGACTACCACTCGCTGTGGCTCAACTCGGCGGCGCTCGCCCTTGCCGACGGGGACCTCGAGGTCGCAGGCGGTGTCGTCGAGCGAGACGACCGCGGCGAGCCAACCGGCGTGCTGCGCGAAGAGGCGGCGTGGCGCTTCAAGGAGCGCCACCTGATCGTTCCCGACGACGAGTACGTCACGGCCATGCGGGCCGGGCTGAAGCTGGCGGCCGCGCGCGGCGTCACCGCGGTGCACGACAAGGACGGCTGGCTCGGCGCGCTGCGGCTCTGGCAACGGCTCGAGACTGCCGGATCGCTGACGCTGCGCGTCTGGCAATCGCTTCCCGGCGAGCGGGTCGACGAGTTGCGCTCGCTCGGAATCACGTCCGGCTTCGGTAGCCCGATGCTGCGCGTCGGCTATCTGAAGATGTTCATGGACGGCACGCTCGGCTCGCAGACGGCGTGGCGACTCGACGGCTCCGGTGTGCGAATCACAAGCGGCGAAGAGCTTGCCGAGGTCGTGCGGCGCGCAGCAGCCGCCGGCTTTCCCGTTTCCGTGCACGCGATCGGCGATCGCGCCAACCGCGAAGCGCTCGATGCATTCGAATCCACACGCGACGTGTGGGCGCCACTCGGTCTGCGCCAACGGATCGAGCACGCGCAGCTGCTCGCGCCGGAGGACATCGGCAGGTTCGCCACACTCGGCGTCGCCGCATCGGTGCAGTTCTCACATGCTCCCTCCGACCGTGATCTTGCCGACCGCTGGTGGGCCGGCGAGATCGACGGTGCATATGCATACCGCTCGTTGTGGGATTCCGGCGCCGTCGTCGCGAATGGCTCCGATGCGCCGATCGAAGAGCTCGATCCTCTTGCGGGTGTGAGGGCAGGCGTGCGGCGCACGATCGACGAGCGTGGGCCCTGGCACCCCGAGCAGGCGTTGACGGTGCAGCAGGCGTTCGAGGCGACCTGTCTCACACCGGCGTGGCTCGCCGGCGACGAGCGGCGCCGCGGGCAAGCTGCTTCCCGGCTACGCCGCCGATCTGGTTGTGCTCGACCGCGATCCGTGGGACGACCTCGACGCCGAGGTCGTGGCGACGATGGTCGGCGGCCGGTGGGTGCACAACCCGCCGCCTTGGCGCTGATCCAGGTCACACGGTGGGAGATTTTGCGTGCATTTGACGTAGCCACCACGGAACCCTCACTCCGCCGGGGCATAACTACCCACATCGAACGAATGAACAGGGGGGTTCCGATGAAACACCGTCTCATGTTCGCTCTCGCCGCCGCCGTACTCGCATGCGCTTCGCTCGGCGGCGCCGCAGCCGCCAACCGCGACCACGGCCAGCTCTTCACATTCAGCGGCGAACTGCTCGCAGCGCCCGGCCCGAACGCCGGCAGCGTTTCGGTGCAGGTCGAGACCGGCAACAAGCCGGCGCTCCGCGCATTGATCGGGGCGAGCCAGAACCAGGTGTTCACGCTCGGCTCCGGCACCGAGGGTGCTGATCTGGTCGCACGGCGTTCCGCACGTTGGCACGACCGCCGACCTCCAGCAGGGCGACTTCGTCACGGTTCGCATCCGTGCACCGCACGATTCGTCGCTGCAGCAGATCGAAGCTCAGCAAGCCGCAGTGGTGGCTGACCGGGCCGCTCCGAACGGCGGCCGGCCGCTCTGGCTCTTCGTCGGCAACGTCTCCGGCCCGCAGTCGGGCGGCCACATCGCGCTGCACGTGACGAGCGGCAACTGGAAGGCGCTCCAGGCGATGCTCGGCCAGTCGCTCGACCAGTCGTTCACCTATGACGACGGCACGATCTTCCTGCTCTGGCAGGGCCGCGTGCCGACGGTGATCGGCCCATCACAGCTCAAGGCAGGCGACCGGATCACCGTTCGCATTCGTGCGCCTCGCGCTGACACGCTTGCGCAGGTCGAGGCAACTCCGGCCGCGCACGTCGGCGACCACGAGCCGGCACCTGCACCCGAGGCGTAACTCCGGACCGACCGCGGGCTGGTGGCGCTAGAGCGCTGCCAGCTCGCGGAACAGCTCGCGGGCCGTCGCGATCCCGAGCGGAACGTAGTCGGCGACGAGGCGTTCGTTCGGCGAGTGGATCTGGCCGTCCGGAAGCAGGAAGCCGGTGACGATCGCCGGTATCTCCTTCGCCGAGAGCGCGGGCACGAGCGGGATCGTCCCACCGGTGCGGATGAGCACCGGACGGCGTCCGACGACGCGCTCGAACGCGTCCTGGCCGAGCTTGATCGCGCGCGCGTCTGGCGGCACGAGCCCCGGCGGCGACGAGCTCAGCCGCTCGATTTCGAGCTCTGCGCCTTCCGGTGCAGCCGCACGAAGTAATCGTTCCACGGTCGCTGCGATCTGGTCGGGATCCTGGTCGGCGACAAGTCGCGTCGACACGTTCGCGACGGCGACGACGGGCAGCACAGTCTTCTGCAGATGCGGCGAGCCGCTCTCGATGCCGTTCACCTCGAACGTGGGCTCGGCGAACGTGCGGAGATAGAACTCCTCGGCCGCCTTCGCATCCATCGGCCGCGCGCCCTGGTCGGCGAGCTCGCTCGCGCCCGGCGGCAGCTCGCGCCAGCCGGCAAGCTCCTCCTCGGTCGGAGGGACGATCCCTTCGCGCAGCGGCTCGACGAGCCGGCCGTCGCGGGCGACGAGCGCGGAAAGCGTCTGGATCATCGCGTGTGCCGCGTTCAAGGCTGCGCCGCCGTACACCCCAGAGTGCAGGTCGCGCTCGCCGGTGCGAAGCGTGACGTGCAAATAGTTCATCCCGCGCACCGCAACGTTGAAGCACGGCACGTCACGGCGGATCATGCCGCCGTCGAAGATGACAGCCGCGTCGGCGCCGCGCTCGTCGGCCTCGATGAATTCGACGATCGAATGACCCCCGGTCTCCTCCTCACCGTCGCAGGTGAAGCGCACGTTGACCGGCAGCTCGCCGGCCCGCGCGAGCTCCCGCGCAGCTGCGAGCAGCATGTAGAGCTGACCCTTGTCGTCGGCTGCTCCACGTGCGTAGAGATTGCCGTCGCGAATCTCCGGCTCGAACGGATCGCTTTCCCAGAGCTCGAGCGGGTCGGGCGGCTGCACGTCGAAGTGCCCGTAACACAGGATGGTCGGCGCGCCGTTTCCACTCGAGGCGCGGATCTCGCCGATTGCGAGCGGCTGTCCGTGCCAGTCGACGAGCTCGGCCTGCCCGCCGCCCTCGCGGATGAAGTTGCAGACCCAATCCCCTGCCGCCTTCACATCTCCCGCGTGCGACGGATCTGCGCTGATCGAGGGGATGCGGAGGAACTCGGCGAGCTCGTCGAACCAGTCGGCGGTCATCGCGGCGGAGCCTAGCGAGGGATCAGGCGACGTCGCGGAGCTTCTGCGACTCGGTCAGAGACCGCAGCTTCTTCAACGACTGATTTTCGATCTGCCGGATCCGCTCGCGCGTGACGTTGAACGCGCGGCCGACCTCGTCGAGCGTGCGCGGCGACTCGCCGTTGAGGCCAAAGCGAAGCTCGAGCACGCGGCGCTCTCGCTCGCCGAGCGTCAGGAGCGCCCGGGCGAGTGTCTCGTTGCGCAGCGTCAACGCTGCCCGCTCATCCGGCAGCGGCTCCGAGTCGTCCTCGATGAAGTGCCCGAACTCGGACTCGTCGTCGTCGCCGACGGGCTTCTCGAGCGACACCGGGGTCTGCGAGGTGCGGCGGATCTGCTCGACTTCCTCGATCGGCATCTCGAGCTCGGCGGCGATGTCGCCGGAGGTCGGCTCCCGCCCCTGCTCGGCGCGAAGCTTGCGCTCGGTCCGGAGAATCTTGTTCAGCTTCTCGACCACGTGGACCGGCATCCGGATCGTGCGGCCCTTGTCGGCGAGCGCGCGAGCCACAGCCTGGCGGATCCACCACGTCGCATAGGTTGAGAACTTGAATCCCTTGCGGTAGTCGAACTTCTCCGCGGCGCGAACCAGGCCGATCGTGCCTTCCTGGATCAGGTCGAGGAACGGCAGACCTTGGTTTCTGTAGCGCTTCGCGATCGAGACGACAAGACGCAGGTTCGCCTCGACCATCTCCTGCTTCGCGCGATGATCGCCGCGTTCGATGCGCTTCGCGAGCTCGACCTCCTGAGCGGCCGTGAGCAGGTCGACCTTGCCGATGTCCTTCAGGAAGAGCTGGAGCGAGTCGGTGGTGATCTCCACGATCTCGACCGCTTCGTGCTCGTCGAAGGCCGACCCGTCGAGCGGGTGCACTTCCGCCTCGGCGTCGTCTTCCGCTTCGAGCTCGTCGACCGCGACCTCCGGCTCCACTTCGTCGAAGATCGGCATCGCGTCGTCCTCAGCCAAGCTCGTGTCTCCCCCAGTCGCTGCCCCGATCCCGGGGCCTTGCGGATGCGGAACTGTTACAGCCGGGTCGGACGGACGTATGGGCCGTCCGGCTCATTTCTTCGCACTGCCGGTCCCACTCGCGCGCACCCGGTCGATGAAGGCCTGGGCACTGCGGCCGAGCCCCGTGTTCGGACCGAGCAAGACGACTCGCTGGAACTGCGCGACCGCGCCTTTGCCCTGCGCCGTCCAGGCAAGGAGAAGCCCGAGGTAGTAGCGGACGACCTGGCTCTTTGGGAAACGCTGGGTCAGCGGGCCGAGGTGCGAGAACGATGGGGTGAGGTCGTCCTTGTCGAAGCGCCCGACCGCAGCGGCCACCTGCGCCTGATCGTCGTTCGGCGCGCGCCGCGCCGCCTCGAGATACAAGCGCTCGGCCGAGTGCTGATGACCCTGTGCCTGGAGCTGCGAGCCCTCCGACAGCAGCGCGTTCGGGCGCACGGGCGTGAACACCGGGTTATCGGTGAAGAACTGCGGGTGAAGGACGTTCTGCGCGGCAACCTCCCACGGCGTGTCGTAGCCGATGCCTTTCTTCGTCACCTGGACGAGTGCCGTCTCGGCTTCGCGGTCGTAGCCGGCGTAGAGCAGGCCGAGCCCGAGATAGAGCTGCACGATGGGGCTCTTCGGGTGGTCCTGCCCGAGCCGAACGAGGGTGTCCAGGCTTCCCTTTGGCCACTGGACAAACGCCTGTCGGATCGCAGCCCCCTCCGGGCCGGGCACGCTGGCCGGCACCGGGGGCTTGCCTGCCAGTGGGTGCAGGCTCGCCGGGTGATCCCGCGTCGCAAGGGTGATCGCGACCACGGCGCCGGCAGCCGCCAAGGCCACGGCGGCGACGGTAATTACGAGCTCGAGACGGGACGACAAGGCTTCCCGGACGGTAGCGGGAATACCCTCTGGCGCTACTATCGTTTTTGAAGCAATGGCGACCTACAGGGAAATCCTCGAAAAGACGAAGGCGGAGATCCGCGAGGTCGACGCCGCCGAAGCCCAGGCGCTCGAGGGCGCGGTCTGGGTCGATGTCCGTCGCCACGACGAGTGGGACGAGGGGCATATCCCCGGCGCGATCCACATTCCGCGCGGCAGCCTCGAGTCCCGGATCGAAAGTCGCGCGCCCGATCACTCTGTGCCCGTCGTTCTCTACTGCGCCTCGGGTGAGCGGTCGGCCTTCGCGGCGAAGACGCTCGCCGAGCTCGGCTACGAGCATCCCGTCTCCCTCGCCGGCGGCTTCACCGACTGGAAGCGCAACGGCTATGAGATCAAGCTCCCGACCTCGCTCTCGCCCGAAAAGCGCGCGCGCTACTCGCGCCACATCTTGATTCCCGAGATCGGCGAGGAAGGCCAGCTGAAGCTGCTCGACTCGAAGATCCTGCTGCTCGGCGCGGGCGGCCTCGGCTCGCCCGCAGCGCTCTACCTCGCGGCGGCCGGCGTCGGGCACATCGGGATCGTCGACGCCGACATCGTCGACGAGTCCAATCTGCAGCGCCAGATCGTCCACTCGCTGAACACGCTCGGCACGCCGAAGGTCGACAGCGCGAAGCGGACGATCGAGGCGCTCAACCCGGACGTCCAGGTCACGACCTACCGCGAGCGGCTCACCTCCGAGAACATCGACCGGATCCTCGACGACGGCTGGGAGATCGTCGTCGACGGCACCGACAACTTCCCGACCCGCTACCTCCTGAACGATGCGTGTGTCTGGCGCGGGATCCCGGTCGTCTACGGCTCGATCTACCGGTTCGAGGGCCAGGTCAGCGTCTTCAAGTCGGGTGAGGGCCCGTGTTACCGCTGCCTCTTCCCCGCTCCCCCGCCGCCCGAGCTCGCACCGTCCTGCTCGGAGGGCGGAGTGCTCGGCGTGCTGCCGGGGATCATTGGATCCCTGCAAACGAATGAGGCACTCAAGCTCGCGCTTGGCATCGGCGAGCCGCTGATCGGGCGGCTGTTGCTCTTCGACGCGCTGACGACGGAGTTCGACGAGATGCGCATCAAGCGCAATCCCGACTGCCCGGTCTGCGGTGAGCATCCAACCATCACCGAGTACGTCGACTACGTCGAGTTCTGCACGCGATGAGCGTGGTCAGAGTGCCGCCGGTCCTGCGTGAGGAGGCGGGCGGCGCCCGCGAGGTCGAAGCATCGGGCGCGACAGTGCGCGAGTTGCTCGAGGATCTCGTCGCGCGCCTGCCGGAGCTCGGCGAGAAGATCTACGACGGCGAGGAAATTCGTCCGTATGTGAACGTCTACGTCGACGGCGAGGACGTGCGCACGAGCGGCGGCCTGGACGCGCCGGTGCGCGAAGGCGCGACCGTTGTTCTCCTGCCGGCGATGGCCGGTGGCACTGCAGTTGATCGCTGAGAACCTCCTCGACCTGATCGGTAACACCCCGCTCGTCGCGTTGCGGCAGCTGTCGCCGGCGGGACGGACGATCTACGCGAAGCTCGAGGGCCAGAACCCGACCGGCTCGATCAAGGACCGGATCGCGCTGGCGATGGTCGACGCTGCCGACCTGGCACCGGGACAGGAGTTGCTCGAGCCGACCTCTGGGAACACGGGGATCTCGCTCGCACTCGTCGCCAAGCTTCGCGGCTACAAGCTCACGTGCGTGATGCCGGCGAACGCGACGCCCGAACGGCGGCTCGTGCTGGAGCTCTACGGCGCGACGATCGTCGACTCGCCTGCGAACGAAGGCTCGAACGGCGCCGTTCGGCTCGCGCAGGAGCTGGCGGCGGCCGACGACCGGTACGTGATGCTCTTCCAGTACGCGAACGAGGCGAACCCGCGCGCGCACTACGAAGGCACGGGCGCCGAGATCGTGCGCGACCTGCCACGCGTCGATGCGCTCGTCGCCGGTCTCGGCACGGGCGGCACGCTGATGGGCACGGGCGCGCGGGTGCGCGAAGCCTTTCCCGGCGTGATCGTCGCCGCCGCCGAGCCGCTGCCGGGTGACCCGGTGATGGGGCTGCGCTCGCTCGACGACGGCTACGTGCCGCCGATCCTCGACGTCACGAAGCTCGACCGCAAGATCCTCGTCTCGAACGCGGAGTCGGTCGTCGCCGTGCATGCGCTGCTCGAGCGCGAGGGCATCTTCGCCGGTGTCTCCGCCGGTGCCGTCGTGCACGTGGCGCGAAAGATCGCCGAAGAGCTGCCTGAGGGCTCGACCGTCGTCGCCGTCCTTGCCGACGGCGGCTGGAAGTACCTCTCGGCGGAGTTCTGGAGCGCCGTGGACGTCGAGGAGTCGATGGAGCGCACGCTGTGGTGGTAATCCCCGGGCCGATCCGTGAGGAGCTGCGTGCGCACGGACGCGAGGAGGCGCCGAACGAATGCTGCGGTTTGATCGTGTTCCGCGACGGCGTCGCCGAGCGATACGTCCGCGGCATCAACCGGCTCGCCTCGCCGTACCGCTACGAGCTCGAGATCGACCCCGAGATCTGGTTTCTCGAGGACGACGGCTACGAGCTCGCCGTGTTCCACTCCCATCCGGAGACGGAGCCGAAGCCGTCGCGCACCGACCAGGAGCTGTCCGGCCTCTGGGGCGGCCGGACATTCCTGATCTACGGGGTGAAGCTCGACGAGCTGCGCGCGTGGCGGATCACGCGCGAGTCGGTCGAAGAGCTCGAGCTCGGTTAGCCCACTCGCGCAAGCTCGATCAGGTTGCCGAACGGGTCGCGGCAGGTGAACCGCGGCCTGCCGACGAGCTCGGTGCTGTCGCTCGTCGCCACACCTGCAGCCTCGAGCTTCGCGCGCAGCTCGTCGAGATCGCCGTCGACCGCCAAACAGAAGTGCGCGCTCTCCGGCGGCGGCTCGTCCATCAGCATCAGGTGCAGCTCGCAATCGCCGCCGACGCGGAACCAGATGAACCGCGACGGATCGAGCTTCGGCAGCACGTCGCGCTCCTCCAGCCCGAGCACGCCGGCGTAGAACGCGCGCGCCTGCTCGGCGCCGTCCGGCGGAATCGCGATCGAGACGTGCTGCAGCCTCAACGTCACTCCAGAGTTCGCAATGCCGGATAGAGCGTCCGGAAGCGAGCGTACCCATCCTCGTAGACGGCCTGCCAGGCGGGATTCGGCTCGATCCGGTCGGTCACGCGCACGCACCGCGCAACCGCTTCGGCCTGCATCGGCGAAGACGCCCGAGCGGACGCCCGCGAGCATCGCCGCCCCGAACGCCGCGCCTGCCTCCGACGCCGTGTGCTCCAGCGGCAGGCCGAGCACGGACGCGGTGATCTCGCACCACAGACCGGCTGCGAGAGCCTCCGCCCGAGATGCGGCCGAGCTCCGGCCGGCAGCCGAGCTCGCGCAAGAGCTCGAGCGAGTCGCGCAGACCGTACGCGACGCCCTCCATCACGCCACGCGCGAGCGCGCCGCGGTCGTGGCGAAGCGACAGGCCGGTGAACGCACCGCGGATGTCGGGATCGGAGTGCGGTGTGCGCTCGCCCGCCAGGTAGGGCGCGAAGAACAGTCCCTCGACGCCCGGCTCCCACGCGGCTGCGGCGTCGTCGAGCGACCCCGATTCCGCCCCCAGCACGCTCCGCAACCACCCGAACGACCCGGCGGCGGAAAGCATCACGCCCATGGCGTGCCAGCGCCCGGGGACGGCGTGGCAGAAGACGTGCAGCCGCGCCTGCGGATCGGAGACATACGACGGAAGCGCAGCGAAGACGACGCCCGATGTACCGAGCACGATCGACACGGGGCCCGGCCGGTCGACGCCGACGCCGAGCGCTCCCGCTGCCTGGTCGCCCGCTCCACCGACCTCGGTCGACTCGTGCGCCGCCGGCAGCCATTCGAGCGGCACGTCGAGCGCGCGGCACACCTCCTCCGACCACGTACGCCGGCCAACGTCGAACAGCAGTGTCCCCGAAGCATCTGCC
The DNA here is from genome assembly GCA_963761365.1 of uncultured Actinomycetes bacterium. Lineage (GTDB taxonomy): Bacteria > Actinomycetota > Thermoleophilia > Gaiellales > Gaiellaceae > PALSA-600. The sequence continues at coordinate 296,802 of CAVXHB010000009.1, forward strand.
GCGTCAATCGCAAGCTCTCCCTCGAGGCGGTAGCGGACGTAGTCCTTCGGTAGCAGGATGTGAGCGATCCGCTCGTAGACGGCGGGCTCGTGATGGCGCAGCCACAGCAGCTTCGGTGCGGTGAAGCCGGCGAGCGCGCGGTTCCCGGTCAGCTCGACCAGGCGCGCGAAGCCGATGCGCTCCTCGATCTCGCGGCACTCGGCGCCCGTGCGCGTGTCGTTCCAGAGGATCGCGGGTCGCAGCACCTCGCCCGCCGAATCGAGCGCGACGAGCCCGTGCATCTGGCCGGCGAAGCCAATCGCGCCTTCCGGCAGCGCGGCCAGCACGGCCTGCGCGGCCCGCCACCAGTCGTGCGGGTCCTGCTCGGCCCAGCCCGGCTGCGGCGTCGAGAGCGGATACCCCTCCTCCACCTCCGCGAGGACCTTGCCGTCGGGGTCGATCGCGATCCCCTTGACGCTGGTCGTGCCGACGTCGAGGCCGATGAGGACCGTTGTCACGCGCCGAGCGCGGCGTACACGAGCTCGTACGCCCGAACGGCGTCCTTGCGCGACTGAGCCTCGGCAAGCTCCGCGCCGTCCAGCCGTCCGGCGACGCCGTCGATGAAGCGCCACTGCACGACGCTGCGCCGCACCGCGGCGACCGCGTCCTCGGTGTACGGATAGAGGTCGAAGCCGAGTCGCTCGCCCTTTTCGCCGTAGCCGCACCGCCGGAGCTCGACCGCGAGCTCGAGCGTCTCCATGAACGCTGTCGCGCCGACCATGTTGTCGTCGTCGAACGTCCCCCAACCCGAGTTGGCGTGCAGGTGGCCGAGGACGCCCTCGGCTGCGAGCAGCGCGGCGTATTCCGCGAGGTTCTCGCCGTTCATGATCAGGTGCTGCCAGTCCATGTTGACCTGCACGTTGTCGAGACCCTGCCGGCGCAACGTGTGGATCACGTGCAGCGTCATACCGATGTTCCGCATCAGGATCTTCATCGCGGGCTCGGAGTTCTTGTGCTCGAGGAAGATCGTCACGCCGCGCTCCTTTGCGTGCTGCGCAGCCTCGCCGATCCCGTCGAGGAACCGCGCCCACGTCTCGCGGTAGGGCGTCTGAAACGGGTAGTTGTAGCCCTCGATTCCCGGCCAGATGATGAAGTGGGCCTTCACCTCGGCGGCGAAGTCGAGCGCCTCCTTTGTCCGGCGGATTGCCTCGGCGCGCACGGCGTCGTCGGGCGAGGACAGGCCACCCTTGCCGAAGAGCGGGTCGAGGTGGAGGCCGGTCGCCATGCAGTAGATGTCGTGGCCGCCGAGCTCGGCGCGGACGGCCTCGAGGTTGTCAGCGGAGAGCTCCTGGGGGTAGTGGAACTCGTAGCCGTCGATCAGGTCCCCGAGCCCCTCGACCGCCCGTCCAACCTTGGCGGCTGTCGGCTCGCCGGCCCATTGCGGCTGGTAACCACCAGGGACAAAACGGGTCGCCATCGACCCGAAGGCCCAGATTCCGAGGCTCGTTTTCATGGGCTTGAGCCTAACCGGTCATCGACTGGGACCGAAGCCACTTGACGGAAAGGCTCGGGTGGGAGAGATTTCTTGCAACCGTAAGTAGTTCGCTGGGGTTCGGCGCGTGGGAGCAACGGCGCGTAGGCATGCACAGCGGGCTCCTCACAGAGTCTCGAGAGAGAAACCAAACAAGGAGATGGGAAGTGAGGGAAATTCGTTCCTAGGTCGACGGCGTTGGTGTTCGCCGCGGTGGTCGCAACGGCCATCGTCGCGTCGCGCCGGGGCCGGCGTACGGACGCACGCAGGCGGGTGGCCAGGTCTGCGTTCTGCTGCCGGACACCGCGACGTCGATCCGGTGGGTGCACTACGACACTCCGGCACTCAAGGCAGCGCTCAAGGCGGCAGGCGTCACGGCGCAGTTCTTCAACGCCAACGACGACGCACAGACACAGACGTCACAGGCCAACCAGTGCCTCGGCGCCGGCGCCAAGGTTCTGATCGAGGTCGCACTCGACGCGGGCTCCGCATCGGCGATCGAGAAGACGGCCAAGGCCAAGGGCGTCCCGTCGATCGACTACGACCGCCAGGTTGTCGGCGGCGTTGCCTCGATCTACGTCTCGTTCGACGGCCGCGCAGTCGGCGTGCTTCAGGGCCAGGGCATCGTCAACGGCCTGAAGGCAAACGGGAAGTACTCGCAGCATCCGGTCGTCGCCGAACTGAACGGCGGCAGCACGGACGCGAACTCGTTCCTGTTCAAGGGCGGGTACGACTCCGTTCTCAAGCCGCTGTACGCGAACGGCACATTCAAGAAGGGCCCTGATCAGTTCGTGCCCGGCTGGGACAACCAGAAGGCGGCGACGATCTTCGCTCAGATGCTCGTGAAGACGGGCAACAAGATCGACGCCGTTGCAGCCGCAAACGACGGCATCGCCAGTTCGGTGATCGCGCAGGAGAAGGCTCACGGCATCGGACCGATCCCGGTCTCCGGACAGGATGCGACGCCGCAGGGGCTGCAGTACATCATCTCCGGCTGGCAGTCGATGACCGTCTGGAAGGACACCCGCGTGCTCGCGAAGGCGGCCGCCGCAGAAGCGGTTGCGCTGCTCAAGGGGCAGGCGTTGAAGACGACGGGCACCGTCCCGAACGGCAAGGCCAAGGAGCCGGCGTACATCATCCCGCCGGTCGCGCTGACCAAGTCGAACTGGACGCAGATCTACAAGTCGGGCTTCATCAAGAAGAGCGACGTCTGCACCGGTTCGTACACGAAGTACTGCTAGCTCGTCATCCGTAACTCAGCGATGGGGCGCCCCACGGGGCGCCCCATCGTGCTAGGAACAGAGGTCGCCACCTTGACTGCCGAACCCCCAGTCCTCGAGCTTCGCGGCATCTCAAAGTCCTTCGGCTCCGTGCAGGCGCTCACGGACGTCGATCTCGAGGTGAGGCGCGGTGAGGTGATGGCGCTCGTCGGTGACAACGGCGCGGGCAAGTCGACGCTGATCAAATCCGTGGCCGGCATCCACGCGGTCGACGAGGGCGAGATCTACTTCGAAGGCAACCACGTTCACATCTCCGGCCCGAAGGAGGCTGCCAAACTCGGGATCGAGGTCGTCTACCAGGACCTCGCGCTCTGCGACAACCTCGACGTCGTCCAGAACATGTACCTCGGGCGCGAGGCGCACAGCATCATCCAGGTGCTTCGGGAGCCGGTGATGGAGCAGCGCACCGCCGAGACATTGAAGTCTCTGCGTGTCACGACGATCCGCTCGATCCGCCAGCAGGTGGCCACGCTCTCGGGCGGGCAGCGCCAGTCGGTCGCGGTCGCGCGCGCGGTGATGTGGAACTCGAAGCTCGTCATCCTCGACGAGCCGACCGCGGCGCTCGGGGTCGCGCAGACCGAGCAGGTGCTCGCGCTCGTCAAGCGGCTCGGCGAGCAGGGCCTCGCGGTCGTCTTGATCTCGCACAACCTCCACGACGTCTTCGCGGTCGCCGATCGCATCACCGTGCTGCGGCTCGGGCGCAACGCCGGCCTGTTCACGCGGACGCAGGTGACGGAGGACGAGGTCGTCCACGCGATCACGGCAGGCAAGCCGACGAAGGTTTCCGGGATCCCGTCGACCGCAACATCATGACGACGGACGCCGCCCCCGCGTTCGAGGTCGCCGAGCCCGAGGAGAGCTTCGGCACCAGGCTCTGGGAGAACATCAAGGGCGGGAATCTCGGCAGCGCGCCGGTGATCGCCGGCCTGACGATCATCGTGATCGTCTTCGCCTTCACGGCGCAGAACTTCTTCACCGCCGTCAACTTCAACAACATCATCACCCAGATGGCGGGCACGACGATGCTCGCCTTCGGCGTCGTCTTCGTGCTGCTCCTCGGCGAGATCGATCTTTCGATCGCCTACCTGAGCGGCTTGGCCGGCGTCATCGTCGCCGAGCTCCAGAAGTCCGGGAGCGGCCACGTGCTGCCGGGCATCCTGCCGATCATCGCCGCCGTCGCGCTCGCCACGGTGATCGGGGCGTTCCAGGGTTCGTTCGTCGCTCTGATCGGCGTGCCGGCATTCGTGGTCACGCTCGCCGGATTGCTCGCCTGGCAAGGCGTGATCCAGGTCACGCTCGGCGCCGGCGGCCCGATCATCATCGACAACCGCTGGGTCAACTACACCGAGTCGTACTTCTTCTCGAATCTCGCCGGCTGGCTGATCTGGGGACTGCTCAGCGTGGCCTACGTCGGCAGCGTCGCCTTCGGCGTGCTGAGCAAGCGCAGCCACGGCGTCGCGATTCGCCACCCGTACCTCCTCGCCGCGAAGACGATCGGCGTACCCGCGATCGCAGCGCTCGCGGTGGCGATCTGCAACCACGATCGCGGCGTTCCGCTGGCCGGACTCGAGATCGTCTTCTTCCTGCTCCTGCTGGACGTACATCACCAAGCGCACGACATTCGGCCGTCACGTCTACGCGGTCGGCGGCAACCCGGAGGCGGCGCGTCGCGCCGGCATCAACGTCCCGCGCATTCGCATCATCGTGTTCGCGATCTCGGGCTTCATGGCGGGAGTCGGCGGCATTCTGCTCGCGGCGAACGTCCGCTCGGCCGCGCCGGACCAGGGCGGCGGCACGCTGCTGCTCGATGCGATCGCGGCAGCGGTGATCGGCGGCACGAGCCTGTTCGGCGGCCGCGGCGAGGTGCGCAGCGCCGTACTCGGCGCGGCCGTGATCTCGACGATCGAGAACGGCCTCTACATCTTCGGCTTCCAGCCCGGCGTGATCTACATCACGACCGGCTCGATCCTGCTCTTCGCCGTCACGCTCGACACGGTCGCGCGCCGGCGCCAGGCGAAGACCGGGCGCTAGTCGTTTTGCTCTCCGGACGTCCACGACAAGAATAGCGCGCGACAGATCCGACACTACTTCCGGATCGTGAGGATCCGGTCGGCGCGTACGTTGCGCAGCCGCTTCACGGTGCCGTCCGGGTAGCGGACGATCAGCTCGGTCGCGACCGTCGCCTTGCCGAGCCCGAAGTGGACTCGCGGGTCCTCGGACGACAGGTAACTCGAACCCGCCTGCACCTCGCGCACCTGCCGCCCGCTCTTGTCCACGAGCGTGACGACGGCGCCCGGCGAGAATGGCGCCACGTTCACCTCGAGCCAGTGGCCGACCTTCGACGTGTTGCGGAAGAGCAGGAGCTTCCCACCGACCGTGCCGACGGCGAAGCCGACGCGGCCGTTGTTGTCGTAGTCCGCGGCGGCGAGCCCGCGGCCGTTCACGCGGATCGCGCGAAGCAGCCCCGTGTCGACGTAGCGCTTCCCCTTCGGCGCCAGCACCTGCACCGGCGCCGCGTCGCGGTTGCACGTTGGTCACCGGGATGCCGCCGTTCGTGACGACAAGGTCGAGCTTCCCGTCGTTTCGCAGGTCGATCCACGAGTCGCCCCATCCCGTCGGGTTCGTTCCGAACGCCGGGCCGAAGATCGCGCGCGCGTTGTCGAAGCCCTCGCCGCGCGTGCTGAACGCCGCGTTCCCCTGACCGCGCGAGTTGGTGACGAAGAGGTCGGCCCGGCCGTCGCCGTTCCAGTCGGTTGCGGCGACGCCCATGCCGGCGTTCGTGTCGGCGACGCCGAACGCCTTGCCGACCTCGACGAAGCGGAAGCCGAGCGGGCCTCCGCGCTCGTTCAGGTAGAGCCGGTTCGGATCCTCGTCGTTCGCGACGTAGAGATCAGGGCGCCCGTCGCCGTTCACGTCGAGGAACACGGCGCCGAGGCTGTGGTCGTTCGGATGATCGTCGAGCCCGGCGAGCTTCGTGACGTTGCGGAAATGCCGGTGACCGAGATTCAAGAAGAGCTCGTTCGGAACGCCTGTGGTAGTTGCCGGGGAAGCCCTTCAGCGAGGTGGGGATCGGATGCTGGAGGTCGGTGTAACCAGCGACGAAGAGGTCGGGCCGCCCGTCGCCGTTCACGTCGGTGACTGCGGCGCCGGCGTGCCAGCCGAACGACACGACTCCCGCCTTGCGCGCGCCCTCGGTGAACGTGCCGTTGCCGTTGTTCCAGAACAGCTGGTCGTCGGTCGCGGTCGTGACGAAGAGGTCGGTGTAGCCGTCTCCGTTGAAATCCGCGGCGACACAACCCTCGCCGCGCGTCGGCAATCCCACGTGAGCGGCCTTCGTCACGTTCACGAACCTGCCGTGGTCGTTGCGGAAGAGCCGACCCGTCGGCGGCCCGCCGTGATCCAGCCAGTCCGCGTACTGAGCGTCGGTGTAGTTGTTGACGGCGAAGAGGTCGAGCCAGCCGTCGTTGTTGTAGTCGAGCCAGCAGACTCCGCCGCCCATCATCGCCGGCGTGTCGCCCGTGACGCCGAACCGGAATGAGCCCTGCTGGAAGTTCAGGCCGACCTTCGGGCCGACCGACTCGAGCCCGAAGCCGGGGAGCGGCGCAACGACCGGCAGTTGCGCAACCGGCTGGAGCTCGCCCGTTGCTCCGGTCGATCGCCCAGCGGGCGCCCGCCTGCTTCAGCTTGAACGTCGCGAGCCGTCCGCCGCTCGAGAGCTCGACGACGGCGAGCGGCGGGTCTTGCCCGGGACCGGGCTCGAGCCACACGCGCGCGCGGTCGCCCTTCGCGGGGGTGATGCCGAGGCTCGAGACCAGATCCCACGTGATTGCACGCGCCGTCGTGCGGTTGAGCGCGGTCGACACGCCGCGCGACGGGAGAATCTCGATCGCCGGCAGCGGCCCCGCGCCTGCGGCGACCGGCACGGCCGCGGCCGAGCGTGCCGGCACGCCTGCCACGACGAGCGCGCCGACGTACGCCGCGAGACCGGCCGCCGCGAGGAGGCCGACCCGACGCCCGCGCAAGCCGCGGGCGCCGCAGCCGCTCGAGGACCGGCATGGCGGCGCACACGATCACGAGCGAGCCCAGCACGGCGACCTTGCTCCAGAACTCGGACCGCGCCGGCGCGATCAGGAGCACGGCGAGGAGCCCGATCGACACCGCATAGGCAAGCCGCGCGCGCCGCCCGGCCGGGATCGTCTTCGGGTCGGTGATCATGAAGAAGAGGAACACGAGGATCTCGGGCGAGGAGACGAGCGTCCACCAGAACGCCGCGCCGCTCAGCGGGCCGAGGTGCCAGCGCGCGCTCATCGCGTGGCCGGTCGCGGCCAGCACGCCGAGGCCGACCGCGAACGAGACCCAGAAGGCGACCGCGATCGCGAGGAGGCCAAGGCGGGCCAGGATCACGAGCCCGCCGGTGACGATGATGCAGAGCGCGAGCACCATCCACGCCGACAGCGGCGCCCACCAGAAGAAGAGCGGCTCGGCGCGGCTCGAGCCCAGAACGAGAAAACAGAGGACGAGCCCGAAGTTCGACGGGTTGAACACGTGCCGGCCCTTGATCCGGATCACGTGCTTCGAGAGCAGCGACACCGCGGCGGTTCCGGCGAAGATCCACCAGCCCTGCGTGCTCCACCAGTCGCCGTGGCGCGTCGCGGGCACGCGCAGGACGAAGGCGACGCCGTTGCCGGTCAGCATCGCGCTCGCGGGCCACATGATCACCCGCTGCTGACGAAACGCAATCGACATCTCGAGCACGGCGCACGTGCCGAGCGAGATCAGGATCTGGGCGATCGACAGGTTGAACCCGAAGGCCACCTGGCCGAGCACCTGGAGCGAGATGATCACCGCGGCGAGATGAAGCCGCGCGTCGGACAGCTTCGGCAGCAGCACCGGATACGGCGTGCCGCGGATCGTGAGCGTCGGGCCGCCGGAAGCGGGTGCGGCGATCGCTGCCACGGGTGTCATCGTATGCTGGCGCGCGATGAAGCTCCAGAGCGCTCTCGAGATCGTCAACTTCGTCGTGGCCGAGGCTCCAAGCCCCGTTTCGGTGTTCGTGGCCGACAGCCACGGCGAGATCGTGGCGGCGGCGACGATGGACGGGGCTGCGCCGGACACCCGTCTGAACGCCCAGCGGAAGGCCTACACGGCAGCCCGCAGCGACGCCCGCTCGACGGGCGAGCTCGCCGAGAAGGTCAAGGACGACGCCGTCGAGCGAGCGAGCTTCGATCCGTTCTTCACGTTCTTCCGCGGCGGCGTCGCGGTGTTCGACGGCGAGACGCGGATCGGTGCGGTCGGCGTCAGCGGGCTGCCAGGCGAGGTGGACGAGCAGCTCGCGCGGCGCGCGATCGCGGCAGCTGGTCTAGGGTGAATCGGCTATGACCGAGCCTCTCGAGCAACTTCGCACAACAGCGACCTCATTCCCGCAGTCGCCGATGGTGATGGCGCCGTACCTGGACAAGGTGCGTACCGGTGCGTACACGGTGACCGACGACGACGTCGATGCGCTCAAAGCCGCCGGTCTCTCCGAGGACGAGATCTTCGAGCAGACCGTCGTCGCGGCGATCGGCGAGGGCCTGCGGCGGCTCGACCGCGGGCTGGAGGCGATCGGTTGAGGCTCGAAGTCGTCGACAGCGGGCACGGGCCGAACGAAGCGGCCGCGCTCGATCAGATCCGCGAGCGCTCGGGTCGCGAGCCGCTCGGCGTCGTGAAGACGCTGATGTACCGCCCCGAGCTGTTCGGACTGCCGTTCTCGCAGGTCGCTCGACCCCGTCATGCGCGGCCATTCGGAATGGAGCGCCGGTGAACGTGAGCTGTTCGCCGGGTTCACGTCGCTGCTCAACCAGTGCCCGTTCTGAACGAATTCCCACGGCGCAGTTGCGTCGCACGCGCTCGGTGAGGAGGTCTGGCAGGCGGTCGTTGCGGACTGGCGGTCGGCGCCGCTCAGCCCAGAGCTGAAAGCAACGCTCGTCTTCCTGGAGAAGCTGACGCTGCGCCCAGAGGAGATCGGGCCGTGCCGATGCCGACGCGGCCCGCGCTGCCGGTGTCTCCGATCAGGCATCTGCGCGACGCGACGATGGTGTGCGCGCTGTTCAACATGATCGTGCGCCTCGCCGACTCGCTCGGCTGGGACGTGCCCGAGTGGGAGTCCTTCACGCAGCGCGCGCCGGCGATGCTCGAGGGCGGTTACGCGCTGCAGGCGATCGAGAAACGTTAGCCTCCCGCGGGTGGCGATCCCAACCGAGCCGATCGGCAGCATCCCGAGGCCGGCCGAGCTGCTCGCAGGCATGCAGCAAGCGGCCGCGGGCGAGCATCTCCGAGGCCGAGCTCGACGCACTCTTCGATCGACGCGGTGCGCAGCACGATTACCGAGTTCGAGGCGACCGGCTCGCCGGTGATCACCGACGGCGAGCAGCGCAAGCCGAGCTTCGCGACCTATCCGATCGCCGGCCTCGAGACGCTCGCCGCCGACGGTGTCGTGATTCCGTTCGCGGACGGGCACACCCGCCAGCTGCCGGTCTTGACCGCCGGTCCCTTCCGGTATCGAACGCACGCCGATTCGTATCTGGTCGCGGCTCAGAAGATGACGACGCGACCGCTGAAGCAGGCGGTGATCTCCGCGTCGGCGCTGAGCCTGCTCTATCCGGCCGACGGCATCGACGGCTATTCGCGCGAGGCGTTCCTCGACGATCTCGTCGACGAGGCCGAGGCCGACATCCGCGGCTGTCTCGACGCCGGTGCGTACAACGTCCAGATCGACTTCACGGAAGCGAGGCTCTCACTGAAGCTCGACCCGTCCGGCGGACTACTCCGCAGTTTCGTCGACCTGAACAACCGGGTACTCGACCGGTTCACGGCTGACGAGCGAGACCGCCGGATCGGCGTCCACAGCTGTCCTGGCGGCGACCACGACTCGACACACAGCGCCGACGTCGACTACGCGCAGCTGCTGCCGCTCCTGTTCGAGCTTCACGCCGGCGCGTTCTATCTCGAGCTCGCCGGCGAGGCCGACCCGGAAGCGGTGCTCGAGGCGGTGGCGGCGAACCTGAGATCCGGCCAGCGCGTGTTCGTCGGCGTCACAGATCCGATCGATCCGGAAGTGGAAACCGCGGAACAGGTCCGCGATCGCATCCTCGCTCGCTGCGAAACACATTCCCGTCGCTCAGCTCGGAACGACCGACGACTGCGGCTTCTCACCATTTGCTGATGACGGCTCGACTGCACGTGAAACGGCATTCGCGAAGATCCGCGCGCGGATCAAGGGGACCGAGCTTGCTTCCGAGCGACTCGGCGTTGCCTAGGACCCCTCCTCGACCCAATACTCCAGCCGGTCGGCCGCCGACTTGCCTGCAGCGGGAACGGGCGGCATTGCCGCGACAGGCGTGACGGGTCGGCTGACGACTTCGACCCGCCAACCACCGAATCGGGGCGCCGATGCGTTCCGACCTTCGCCCTTTGACCGCACTGCGGCTTTCCACACCGCGAACTGGTGGGGGTCGACACGCCAGACGTACACGGCGAGCAGCGAGGCGACGACGCCAAAGATCGCAAGCACCACAAGTACCGTGACGATCGCGTCGATCATTGCCTGGCCACCTCCGTAGGGAGCGGATTACGAAGGCCGCATTCCTTCTAGTAGATGAGACTCCGATCCGCCGGATTTCTTGTGCCCTTTTTCGCAAGCAACCCTCGACCGAACTTTCGAGCGAGGTCGGCGCTTCATGTGCACTGGCCTCGGGAGCGCGGGGATAGGCGATTTCAAGTGTCTGACACCGTCGGTGTCAGACACTGCGTTCTCTGTGCGCCGGCGTCAGTGCGCTTGGCTGCGCGAGTGTTCGCGAATGACGCCTGAGCGCACGCTTGGCCAGCAAGCTATGTGTGAAGTGATGCGTAGCCGAGGGCACGCAGCCTCCGGGCGATCAACCGGTGTCCTCGCTTGATGGATGCCCGTCGTCGCCGATGAGGCCTTTCGTGTATGCGCTCGCGTCGGTGCGCGGGCCGTTGAAGGCTCGTCCCACATCGGCGCAGCCATTCGGTGCTTCCGCGCAGACGCACACCGGTAGGCGTTAAACAGGCGAAGGTACCGATTAAAGACCTTGATCCTCGCCGTGCCGAACCTCATTCGGGCTTGCGCGTCCGCAAACGCGTTGTAGTCGTTGGTCACGCGGATAAGCGTCGGCCGGTTCGCCCGGAGCACCAAGACATCGCGAGGACCGCATTCCACGCTGACTCGAATGACGCAAGAGCCGACCGGAAGCACGCCTGGTCGTCGCTTCCGCCACAGGCTTTCGGCGGGTAGCCGAGTGGAGTGACGAGGTCGTTCAAGCCAACGAGATCGTCACAACGTCTGCGTTCTCGACGAGTCTTCGAACCGCTCCGTCGTGCCGCAGCTGCTCTAACAGGCCACGGGCAGTCAGACCGTTCGTGCCGAGGTTGTGCACCGTGACCCTGGCACCGACGTCCTGCTCGATGTACCGCGCGTAGTCGTAGACGAAGCTCCTTCCTCCACTGTCCCCTGTGCCCGCAGGGATCGAGTCACCAAGCGCGACGTAGTCCAAGGTCGACGCGGAGTGTCCGCACCCGGCTCCGAACAGGAGCAGCACGGCAAGGGCGAAGACGGCACGCATGCAGCTAAGTACAACTCCTCAGAGGCCTCGTCCGCAAGCTGCGCTGGCGCGCCGCGCTATCACCATGGCCGACGAATTCCCCTAGACCACACCAAGCGCAAGTGCACACGGCTGCGCGAGTGTCCTACCGCCTGATCCGCGGATCGGTGAAAACGTCGGCGTCGTCGCGGCTTCGCGTCGAGAACTCGGAGACGATCGCGCCGTCGTCGCCCGCCTGGAACCAGTGCAGCGTGTCCGGCGGGATCGTGAACTGCTCGCCGGGGCGCAGCACCATTTCGCCGTGCCCGTCCACCCACAGGCGAACCGAGCCCGTCCGGCAGCGAAACGTCTCTTCCTTCCCCGGCTCGTCACCCACCGGTGGATGCCGGTGCTCGGGGCACATCTGACCGGCAAAGAGGACGAGCTCCTTCGCGCAGACACGATCGGTGTTCACGTAGACGACGAGTTGCAGCCCGATCTGCTCGAGCTGGCCGAGGCCGAAGTCGGCCACCTCGATCGCGTCACGTTCGGCCGCGGTGAGCACGATCCCGGCGTCCGCAAGCATCGCGGCCGCCCGCTCCCGCGCCTCACCGTCGGTCAGAGCCGGACCGCCTCGCCGCTCTCCGCCGAACGATGGAGCGCCTCCAGCGTGCGCGCCTGACCGACCGCATCGTCGCGGCCGAGCAGCAGCTCCGCGCGCCCGTCGATCGCGTCGCTGACGTTCTCGAGCTCGAGCCGGTAGGAATCCTCGCGCGTCAGCTCGATCCGCTCGACCTCGCCGGCTCGGCGAACCTCGATCACCGGCACGTTGCAGTGCCACGGGTCGTCGAGGAAGAGCGAGCCCTCGCTGCCGATCACCTCGAGCTCGTCGCGCTCCGGCATCGCCGTGCCGCAATCGAAGGTCGCGAGCAGATCGTCGGCGAACCGCATCGAGCCGTTGAAGACCCAGTCGGTGCCGGTCTCACCGAACCACGCCTGGCCGAAGACCGAGACCGGCTCCCTGCCGGCGGCGGTCCGTGAACCGCTGACGCAGTAGCAGCCGACATCCATCAGGGAGCCGCCTTCCACATCGGTGCGCAGCCGAATGTTGTCGGCGTCGTAGAGCGAGTAGCTGAACGCGGAGCGAATCAGCCGGACATCCCCCACGGCGCCCTCCTCGATCAACTGGCGCAGGCGCTTGGTCTGTGGGTTGTGCCGATACATGAACGCCTCGGAGAGATGCCGCCCGGCGCGGTCGGCCGCGTCGAACGCGGCCTCGACCTCCTCCGGATGACGTGACATCGGCTTCTCGCAGAGCACGTGCTTGCCCGCCTCGAGGGCGCGGATCGACCAGTCGCAATGCATCGTGTTCGGCAGCGAGATGTAGACGGCTTCCACATCCGCGTCTGCGAGCAGCGCGTCGTAGGAGCCGTAGGCGCGCTCGATCCCCCACTCCTTCGCGTAGTCGTCGGCCCGCCGCTGGTCGCGGCTTGCGACGGCGATCAGATCGACCCGCGGCGAAGCCTGCGCGCCCGGGATCAGCTTCGCGTTGATGTCGGCGGTCGAGATGATTCCCCAGGTCGTTATGTGCGTAGTATCTCGCGCCGTGACGGAAGAGATCGGGGTAGGGATGCTCGGGTACGCCTTCATGGGCAAGGCGCACTCGAACGCCTTCCGCAAGATCGCGTACATGACGTGGCCGCCGCCGCTGATGCCGCGGCTCGCCCTGATCGCCGGCCGCAACGAGGAGGCCGTCCGCGAGGCGGCGGAGCGCTACGGCTACGAGCACTGGACGACGGATTGGCACGACCTGATCGCCGACCCGTCGGTCGGCCTGTTCGACAACGGCGGGCCGAACTCGGTGCACGCCGAGCCGACGATCCTCGCCGCCCAGGCGGGCAAGCACGTCGTCTGCGAGAAGCCGCTCGGCCGCGACGCCGAAGAGAGCCACCGGATCTGGCAGGAGGTGGCGGCAACCGGCGTGAAGCACATGTGCGCGTTCAACTATCGCTTCGTGCCGGCGGTGCGACTGGCGCGCGAGCTGATCGATGCCGGTGAGCTCGGCGACATCCGGCATTTCCGCGGCCGCTACCTCCAGGACTGGGGTGACGATCCCTCGCTCGACACCTGGCGGTTCCATCCGGACGAGGCGGGGTCAGGTGCGCTCGGCGATCTCGGCGCGCACGTCGTCGACCTCAGCCGCTACCTCGTCGGCGAGATCGCGACCGTGTCGGCGCTCGTGAAGACGTTCCTGCCGGGCCGCAAGGTCGACGATGCGATCGAGGCCGCGGTCGAATTCGAAAACGGCGCAGTCGGCACGATCGAGTCGACCCGCCTGGCGCTCGGACGCCGCAACGCCTTCCAGTGGGAGATCAACGGCACGAAGGGCTCGCTCTACTTCGACATGGAACGCCTGAACGAGCTGCAGGTCTTCAAGGCCGACGGTGACCGCGCACGCGGCTTCAAGACCGTGCTCGTCACCGAGGCGAACCATCCGTTCTGGGAGCACTGGTGGCCGCCCGGCCACATCATCGGCTGGGGCGACACGTTCGTGAACGAGCTGCACCACTTCCTCGAGGCGATCACCGGCAAGCACGAGGTCGGCCCGCACGGCGCGACCTTCGAGGACGGCTACCGCGCCGCCGAGGTGTGTGACGCGATCGTCCGCTCCTCGGACAGCGGCCGGCGCGAGCCGATCACGTATCGCGACTAGTTCTCGACTTCGTGCTCTTCGCGCGGGTGGCGCCAGCCGAAGGTGACGGTCAGGCGCTCGATCCGCTGGCCTTCGACCGAGTCGACGCGGAAGACCATCCCGTCGTGGGTCACCTCGTCACCCGGCTCGGCCGGCCGGCCGAGCGCGCCGAAGACGAAGCCGCCGACCGTGTGGTAATCCTCGACCGGAAGCTCGACCGCGAACTGCTGGTTGAAGTCGTCGATGTTGAAGGTGCCGTCGATGCGGATCGTGTCCTCGTCGACGCGCTCGACCTCCTCCTCGGGCACGTCGAACTCGTCTTCGATCTCGCCGACGATCTCCTCGACGAGATCCTCGAGCGTGACGATCCCCTCCATCGTCCCGTACTCGTTGATCACGATCGCCATGTGCTGCTGCGTGCGCCTGAACTCGGCGAGCAGCGCGGCGAGATCCTTCGTCTCGGGCACCATCATCGCCGGACGCAGGATCTCCTCCAGCGTGATCGAGGCGAGCTCCCGGTTGTACATCGCCTCGATCAGGTTGCGAATGTGGAGGATGCCGACGATGTCGTCGATCGTGCCCCGGTACACCGGATAGCGGGTGTACGGCGAGTCGAGCACCGTCTGGAGCGCTTCCTCGGGCGGCATGTCGATCGAGAGCGCGACCACCTCGGGCCGCGGCGACCATCACGCTCGACACCTGCTTGTCGGCGAAGTCGAAGACCCTGGTGACCATCTCCTGCTCGCCCCGCTCGATCTCGCCGCCTTCCGCCGAGCTGACGAGCAGCATCCGCAGCTCGACCTCGGAGTGCGCTTCATGGTCGGCGCCCGGCGGCTCCTGCCCGAGCAGGCGCAGGACGAATTCGGTCGAGCGCTCGAGCAGCCAGATCAACGGCCCGAGCACCGTGAAGAACAGCCGCACCGGAGTCGACACCGCGAGCGCGACGCCCTCGGGGTGGCCAAGCGCGATTCCCTTCGGCACCAGCTCGCCGATCACCACGTGCAGGAAGGTGACGATCAGGAGGGCGAGGGCAACCGCCAGGACGCTCGCCATCACCGCGTCGAAGCGGTTCGCGAGCACCTGCTCGCCGAGAGCGCCGATTGCCAGGCTCGCGATCGTGACGCCGAGCTGCATCGCCGCGATGAAACGCGGCGGGTCGCTCGTGATCTTCAGGACGGCGCGCGCGCGGCGGTTGCCCTCGCGCCCGAGCTCACGGATCCGCGTGCGGCGCGAGGTAACGAGGCCGTACTCGGCTGCCACGAAGAACGCGTTGAGGAGGATCAGGCCCGCAAGAGCCAGGAGCTCGAGAAAAAGGGTCATCCGTCCGTCGCTCGGGCCAGGACCCTAGCGGAGCTACCGGTCATCGAACGTATGTTCTATCATCCTTGAGTGGGAACCGAGTACCGCGAGGAGCCCTGCAAGGTAGCCATGAACCGCGTCAAGGGGATGGCGTTCCGCTGGTCGCTCAATCCGTACATGGGGTGCGTCCACCGTTGCACCTTCTGTTACGTGCGGGCCTTCGAGTTGCGTGCCGACCGGCCTGCCGACGCGCGCTACGGAACCTCGATTCGCGTCAAGGTGAACATCGCCGAGGTCTTGCGGCGCGAGCTTGCACGGCCCTCCTGGACGCCGTGAGGGCGTTGCGATCGGCGCGGCGACGGATCCGTACCAGCCGGCCGAGGGCCGCTACCGGCTGACGCGCTCCTGCCTCGAAGCGCTCAGCGCCGCCCGCAACCCGTTCGCGATCATCACGCGCGGGCCGTTGATCGTGCGCGACGTCGACGTGCTCGCCGAGGCTTCGCGGCGGGCCGACGTGTCGGTCACGTTCTCCGTGCCGACACTCGATCTCGAGGTATGGCGCCGAACGGAGCCCGGCACTGCGCCGCCGCGCCAGCGCCTGCGCGCGCTCACGCGGCTCGTGGACGCCGGCGTCCGGGCCTCGGTCGGACTGGCGCCGATCCTCCCGGGCATCTCCGACCGCCCGGAGCAACTCGCCGACGTCGTCCGTGCTGCGCGCGATGCGGGCGCCTGCGGCGTGTGGGCAAACGTGCTCTACCTCAAGCCGGGAACGCGCGAGCACTTCCTCGAGTGCCTCGCCCGGGACTGGCCTGAGCTGCTCCCCGAGTACGAGACGCTCTACAACCGGCGCGCATATCTCCCCCGCCCCGAGACCGAACCGGTGCGCCAGACCGTGCGAGCGCTCGCACGCGAGCATGGCATCCGAGACCGGCGGCGGATCAGGCTGAAGCCGCCGCCGGAGCCCGAACAGCTCAATTTGCTGGGCGCCCCGTAGACTGCGGCGGTGCCTGACGAGATCACAGCCCTGATCGTCGACGATCACGAGGTGGTACGCGAGGGCCTGCGGCTGTCGCTCTCGCGTGCTCCCCACATCCGTGTCGTCGGAGAAGCCGCCGACGGAGCAGCCGCCGTCGAGCTCTCGCTGCGCCGCAAGCCGGACGTGATCATCATGGACGTCCGTATGCCCGGGATGGACGGGCTCGAAGCCACCCGCCTGCTGCTCGACCAGGATCCCGAGGCGAAGGTGTTGATCTTCACCGCCTACTCCGAGCGCTCGCTGCTCACGCGCGGGTTCGAGTCGGGCGCAAAGGGTTACATCCTCAAGGAGGCACCGCACAGCACGCTCGTGCGCGCGATCGAGAAGGTGGCCGAGGGCGAGGCGTACGTCGACCCGGCGCTCATGCCCGAGTTTCTTGCTGCGCGGGACCAGGGCGAGATGCTCACCGCGCGCGAGCGCGAGATCCTCCAGCTGCTCGCCGATGGAATGTCGAACGCGGATGTCGCCGAGAAGCTCTTCATCTCCCAGGAGACGGTCAAGAGCCACGTGCGCCACATCCTCACGAAGCTCGAGGCGGACACGCGCACGCATGCGGTGGCGATCGCGCTGCGCGAAGCGATCATCGACTAGAGCATGGACGAGCGCGTCGAGCGGTTGGTCGCCGCCGAGCAGGACGAGCGGCGCCGCATCGCGCTCTTCTTGCACGACGGCCCCGTGCAGCAACTCTCGGGAATCGCGCTGATGCTCGATGCGGCGGTGCACTCGATCGCCGCCGGCAACACCGACGAGGCCAGCGCGATCATCGCCAAGGCGCTCGAGCGCCATCGCGAGACGATCCGCGAGCTTCGAGACCTCTCGTTCGTCCTCGAGCCCGTGATCCTCCGCGACCAGGGATTCGTGCCGGCGCTCGAGGCGCTCGCCGCTCAGGTCGGTACGACGCACAGCCTGCGTTTCGACCTCGCAATCGACGGTGCGGAGGATCTCGGCGAGGCCTCGAAGGTCGCCCTCTACACGATCATCCGCGAGCTGATCGACCAGTCGGTGCGCCGGGGGCCGCCAACGCGCATCGGCGTTGCCGTGTCTCGGACCGCGGAGGGCGGCGTCGAGGTGTCCGTCTCGGACGACGCCGACCCCGAGCGCCGCCTGCGCTCGCTCGAGGCGATCGAGGAACGCGTGCGTCAGGTGCATGGGCTGATCGACGTCAGCGCCGGCGACGGCGGCACCGACGTTCGTGTCACGCTGCCTGCCTATACGGCGCAGCGCTAACGTACCCAGCGATGGCGGATGAGAACGGCAGCGGGGCGCGCGGCTATCTCCTCCTCGTCTGGTCGCCGACCGGCTACACGCTGAAAGAGCTCGAAGGCGAGCCGCCGGTCGTGGGCACCGAGGTGGAAACGGGGCTCGTCGTGACGAGCATCGGTTTGTCGCCCTTCCCGGCTGACGACTCGAGCATGTGTTTACACGATCGGCAAGGGCTAGCCGCCGACGCAGACGTATCAGTTTTGAACGTTGTTCTCCGTCGCGTACGCCTCGGCGAGGGTGTTGACGGTCTCCATCCCCTCGTTGAAGGCGGCATTGATGCGCACGAACGGCTCCCACTTCTCCGGCAGCGCATCCTCCGGGAAGATCGCTTCGACCGGGCATTCCGGCTCGCAGGCGCCACAGTCGATGCATTCCTCAGGGTCGATCACGAGCATCCGCGCCGCTTCGTGGATGCAATCGACCGGGCAGACGTCGACGCACGACTTGTCCTTGATGTCGATGCACGGCTCCGCGATCACGTACGTCATCGCGAATTACTCTACCGAGGTGATCAGGCCTCCTACCAGCTCCTCGGTCCGCTCGAACAGCGCAGATTTCGCGACGACCTGATCGAATCCCGCGGCATGCGCGCGACGCAGGCCATCGGTGTCGGTGTGGTTCGTGAAGCCGAGCAGCGGCACATCCGGAAAGTTGTCGGCGACGTCGTTCGGATCGATTCGCGCGATGTCGGCAATCACGAGATCGGGCGGGTCGACTCCCTCCACCGAGACGAACCGGTGGTCGGGAAGGAGTCCCTCCAGCTTGCCGCGGAGGAAGAGGTCGACCCCTACAAGCAGGATCGTCGCCATGCCTGCCAGTCACGATAACAGCGTCACCGCGGAATACAAGCGCGGGCTCGAGCTCGCGCGCGCAGGCGAGTACTTCGCCGCGCACGAGGCCTTCGAGCTCGCGTGGCGCTCGGCGGTCGCCGACGAGCGCGATTTCTTCCAGGGGCTGGTTCATGCCGTGGTGTTTGCCTACCAGTCCGGCCGCGGGCGCGCGATCGGCGCCGAGCGGCAGCGCAGCAAAGGCCTGCGGCGGCTCGAGCCATACGCGCCTACCCACCGCGGGCTCGACGTCGAACGCCTGCTCGCCGCTCTAGTACGTGCCGAGCCCGACCTTCGAGAGCAGCTGGTCGACCGCGATGCGCAGCCACCAGTCGCGATGGAAGAAGAGCAGCAGCCCGAGCGCGACGAGGGTGGTGCCTGACACGTAGCGCAGTGCGTCATAGTGCGTGCGCACCCAGCGAAACGCGCGCATCGCATGCGCGAACGCAACGCCCGCGAGCACGAATGCCGCGCCGAGGCCGAGCGAGTATGCAAACAGCAAGACGATGCCGCGCGCGATCGTCCCGGTCGAGCTCGCGAGCACGAGGACCGAGGCGAGCACCGTGCCGATGCACGGCGCCGCGCAGATGGCGAAGGCTCCGCCGAGCAGTACGCCGGAGCCGCGGCGGCGGGCAATCAGCAGCAGCCCGGGCGCCACGGCCCGCTCCGGCATCGGCAAGAGGCCGATGAAGGCCAGGCCGATCACGACGAGCGCAAATCCCGCGATCTCGGTCTGCGTCGTCTTCGCGACGACGCCGGCGATTGCGGCCGCCGCCGCGCCGAGCGCGACGAAGACGACGGTGAACCCGGCGATGAACGGGAGGCTCGCAAGCACCACGCGCCGCCCCGCCCCACGCTCGGCGAGTCGCGTCACCTCGACGGCCGACACCGCCGAGAGGTATCCCGGAACGAGTGGCAACACACAGGGCGTGATCACGGACGCGAGCCCGGCAAGGAACGCGACCGGAATTTTCTCGCCCATCAGTGGTCGTAACGCGCGAGCTCGTCGTCGACGCGGCGCTCGAGCAAGGGATCGAGTGACGGGCCGACCGGCGCAAGCGGCCCCGGCTTGTTGCGCGACCACGCCCACGCGCCGCCGGCGAGCGCAAGTGCGCCGATTGCGATGCCGCCGATCGGCAGAATCCACGCGATCAGGTCGAAGCCGTGCGTGCGCGGCACGCCGAGGATCGACGGCCCCAGGTTGTTCGGCGGTCCCTCGAGCGTGTTGACGATGCGGCTCTTCGTCCACCCCAGCGCGATGTGCTTGCGGATGTACAGCTTCATCTGCTGGGCGATCGGCGAGTTCGACTCGTCGAGCGGCTCATGGCATTGCGGACAGACGAGCTCGGATTCGAGCTCGCCCTGCGTCGGATGCTGCTCATTTGCGAACGCGGGCGCGGCGAATGCGAGCGCCGCCACCCCAACGGCGACTGCCAGCAGCTTCACTTTCCGAGCGCTCGGTTGATGCCGTCCTCGAGCATCTTCTGCGTCGCCGGGCCGATGATGTGAGGCGACACGACGCGGCCGCGCCGGTCGATGAAGAAGGTCTCCGGGTAACCGGTGACGCCGTAGTGACCGGTCAGCGCGAGGTCGTCGGCGACGATCGGATAGGTGATGTCGAAGCGGCGCATGAACTTGAGCGCCGGCCCGCGCAGATCCTGCTCGTCGACACCGACGAAGACGACGCCTTTGCCCGACCAGCTTCTCGACGTGTCGGCGAGCAGTCGCGCTTCATGCGTACACGGCGCGCAGTAGGACTGCCAGAAGTTGAGCACGACGACCTTGCCGCGCAACGAGGCGAGGCTCAGGGTGCCCGTCGTGTCGACGCGGCTCTTCGTCCAGAGCGGCGCGATCTGGCCGGCCGTCACCTTGCCTGCGCCCTGATGCGCCCAGTCCCAGATGAGCACGACGAGGAGAGCCAGGACGACGGTCACTGCGGCTGATTGAGCGACGCGGCGCATCAGGTGATGAAGACGGTCGTGCCGACGTCGACGTGGTCGAACAGCCACTCGGCCTGCGGAATGAGCATCCGGATGCACCCGTGCGACTCGCTGTAGCCGATGCTCTCCGGCTCGGGCGTGCCATGAATGCCGACGCCGGGCGCCGAGAGCCCCATCCAGCGCGTGCCGAGTGGATTGCCGGGCCCGGGTGGAGTCGGCTTCTCGCCGGCCGCCCACGGGTCCGGCGGCGGATACCACCACGGGTTCTTCCACTTGACGACGATGTCGAAGCGGCCGGCAGGTGTCGGGTACGCCGCCTGGCCGGTGGCGACGTGGAACTGCCGGAAGAGGCTGGTCCCGTGGTAGAGGGACAGCAGGTTCTTGGCGCGGTTGATCACGATCACCGACGCGGACACCGAGGCGAGTGCCCTCGGCTGGACGGTCTTCGTCGCAAACCGCAGTGGCGTGCGCTGGTTCGTCGCGAGCGCGTGCACGACGTGCTGGAGCACGTTGGCGGTGTCGAGCGTACGCCCATAGGCGTTCGGCGCCACGTACGGCTTCCCGTCGCGAAGACTGAGAGCAAGCGGCCCCGTCGCCGCCCGGTGCCGAACCTGCTGGGCAACGCGATCGACGACGTCGCGTACAGCCGCTCCGCGCACCGCGATCACGAGCGGGACGCGCGTGCCGGGCGCAGAGACGGCAGCCCGGCGAATCGCACCGTCCACGTAGGCGGTCGCGAGCCGCGCAGGGCGGAGCTGGAACGTGCGCTTGTCGATCCGGATCGTCAATGGGCTCGCGAATGCCTGCTCGACGGCACGGGTGGCCGCCGCCGAACGCAGCCCGCCGACCTTCACCCCGGCGACATGGACGCGGGCGGGCAGGAGCTTCGGGGTCGCAGCCGTTGCCGGCGCCGCCGTCGCGAGGCCGAGCAGGAAGACTGCGGCAAAGAGACCTCGCATCACAGCGTCTTCAGTCTAGCCAGGGTTTGCAGGGCCATTCCTGGATCGTCGGTGACGATCCCGTCGACCCCGAGAGCCGCGAACCGCTCGACGGCGGCCGGATCGTTCACCGTCCACACGAGAATGGCGGCACCACGGGCGTGGACGGCCTCGACGACGCGGTCTGAGGCAAATGCACGGTGCAGCGAGAGCACGTTCGCCCGGGACGCGGAGAGCAGCAACGGGATGCGGGCGGGCACGATCGCTCGCGCGGCCGCGGCCGCGGGCGACGTGACGAACCGAGGCCAGGTCAGGGTCGAGGCGCCGAGACGGTCACGCGGATACCCGAGCGCCCGGGGAATGCCGGGAGCGATCGCGGCAAGCCGCCGGAGCGAGCGTCCCCAGGTCGTCGAGATCACGACCCGGTCCTCCACCCCGCAGCGGCGCGCCTCGTCGACGACAGCCTGCTCGATCCCGACGCACTTGAGGTCGACGTGCATTCCGGCGCCGAGGTCACGGAGGAGCGCAAGCACGTCTCCCAGGCGTGCCTCCTCCGCCGGCCGCTCGCGCTCGGAGTGGCCGATCCGCAGATCGCGCCCGACGTCGAACTCGACGAGATCGGCTCCCGCTGCAACGGCAGCCTCGAACGAGGCGAGTGTGTTCTCCGGTGCAAGCTTCGGCGCACCGCGATGGCCGATCACAAGCGGTCGGCCATCACGCCGGACGGGCAGCGTCACGTCTTGCGGGCGACGACGATTGCGCAGTCGTCACGAAGCTCGCCGCCGGCGAATGCGCGACAGTCGGCGAGAACGGCCGCGGCCAGCGCCTGCGCCGGCAGCTGGGCGCGTTCGGCCAGACACGCGTCGAGCCGCTCTTCGCCGTAGAGCTCGCTGCCGGAACGCGCCTCGATCACGCCGTCGGTGTAGAGAACGACCGCCGCGCCGGCGGGCAGCTTGGCCTCGACCTGCTCGTACACCTGCCCACCTTCGATTCCGAGGGCAAGACCACGGCAGGTGAGCGGCTCGACCGTGCCGTCCGCCATGACGAGACGCGGCGCAGGATGTCCCGCGCTTGCGACGGTGACGCGGCCTCGCGAATCGAGAGCGAGGTACACCATCGTGATGAAGTTGCCGAGCCCGATCTCACCCGCGATCACTTCGTTGGCATGCGCGAGGAAGTCGCCCGGCTCGGAGTGTTCGCGCGCAATCGACCTGAAGACGAACTTCGCCATCGCCATGTCGGCGGTCGCTTCGACGCCGTGCCCGGTGACGTCGCCGATCACCACGGCCAGCCGTCCGTCGCCGAGCTCGAGAAAGTCGTAGACATCGCCGCCGACATCGAGGCGAGCCGCAGATTCATAGACGGCCCCGACGTCGAGCCCCTTCACGTCGGGCCTCGTCCCCGGCAGCAGCGCGCGCTGAATCGTCTCGGCGAATTGCTTTTGCTGCTGATACAGCCGCGCGTTGTCGATCGCGAGCGCGGCCTGCGCGGCGATCGTCGTCGCCGTGGTCATCGTCTCCGGCGAGATCGGCGTGGCGGGGTCGAGCGACAGGATCGTCAGGTGCGCGAGCAGCTCGGTCTGGGTCGAGATCGGGATCACGACGGCGGTGGAGCCTTTGGCCAGGAACGGCGCGAGCAGCGCTGCGCACCGCCGACGCGCTTCGCGACATCCTCGTCAGCTTGAGCGGCTGGGTCAGATGCCAGTGCGGTTGCGGCCGGTCGAGGATCGTGCGAACCGCGTCGGCGAGCCTTCCGTCGGCGACGTGGACACCGCTCGGCACGAGCGCGTCGCCGCGCTCATCCGGGACACGGATCACCGCGGCATCGATCCCGAGCACATGCACGATCGTCTCGGTCACGGCCTGCAGCGTTGCCTCGAGGGAGAGGCTGCTCGTGAACGTGTTCGAGATCTCGTAGAGCGCCCGCAGGCGACGAGCGGCCTGCTCGCTCCGACGCGAGCACCGAGCTCAGCGCCTCGCCGAGCTCCTTTGCCTCCTCGTGGAGGCGCGCGTTCTGCACGGCGACCGCCAGCTGGGCGGCGAGCGCGGCGAGCAGGCTCCGTTCACCCTCGGTCGCGCGCCGGGCTCCGGGGAAGGCGATCAGGAGGCCGATCGTCTCGTCGTGGACGCGCAGCGGAACGGCGAGCGCGGATTCGACCCCGGCCGCCGAAAGCACGCGCGCGGCTCGAGCGAGCGGCCGGTCGCTGCGGCCCTCGCCCGGCCGCACCTCGATCGTCTCCCGCGCGCGTAGAGGCCCGGTCGCAAGCGCAAGCAGCACCTGGGCGATGTTCTCGTGGCCCGGCGCGAGACCACGTCCGGCCGCGCTCTGCAGACGTTGCTCTTCCAGCAGATAGATCCCGACGCCGTCGATTCCGAGCAGCGCTGCGATCCGCTCGACGGACGTCTCGAGCGTATGGGCGAGCGAGAGTCGCGCGATCGCCTCGGCCACGACCGAGAGAAGGGCACGCGTACGCTCGAGCTCGAGCTCGACATCGCGTGCGTGCGTGCCGAGACGCAAGGCGTGCGCAACCCGGGCCGCAAACGCCGCCAGGGCATCGAGCTCGGCTGTCGTGGGCTCACCGGCATACCGAAGCTGAAGCACGCCGAAGGCAGGCTCGCCGAGCCGGATCGAAACCATGAAGCTCGAGTCGACCGGGTCGTCCTCGACGACCAGCGGACGCCAGACCGAGCGCACCTCGAGCGCAAGCGTCCGCGCACGTTCGGCCACGCCGCTGTCCCAGATCCCAGCCGAGGCGACGAGCTCGAGCCCGTCTCCCGCCGATTGCCAGATCGCGGCCTGCTCGGCGCCCGTCGCCTCCTTCGCCTCCCTGACCGCCTGGCGCGCGGCGCGCTCCAGCTCGGCACCTGCCGCAAGCGCCTCGCCTGCCCGCGCGAGGCCCGCCAGCCGCGCCTCACTGCTCGCCCGTGGGCGGCTTCCGGGCAGCAGCGTCAAGGCGAGTGCGAGCTGCGCTGCGATCAGCCCGGCGAGCGCGGCTGCGGACTGATCGAACTCACCCTCGAGCCGGATCAACTCGATCGCGCCGACGACAGTTCCGCCGACGCGCGCGGGGACGAGCAGCCGCCGGGAGGCCACCTCGTACTCAGGCTCGACCCTCGACCCGGAGACCTCGGCGGCGAGCAGCGAGCCGGCAGGCGCGACCGCGCGCGCCACGAGCACGTCCTCCTCGTCGTCGAGCACGCGAACGACGGCGAGGTCGGCCCCGGTCATCTCCTCGGCGGCGCCGGCGAGCAGCTCGAGGGCCTCGGCGAGGGAGATGCCCGTGGCAAGCCGCTCTGCGACTCGTGCGAGGCTCTCGAACGGCAGCCGCTTGGCTTCGACCACCATTTCCGGCAAGTATGACGAGCGCGGCGGGCAGGCCGACTAGAATCCCACTCGTGGCCCATCCTGAGCGGCATCTGAGAGCGATCGAGCAAGACGAGCCCTCGCTCGACCCGGCTGCGATCGAGCATGCCTACCTCCGTGAGCGTGCACGCAGGCGCGCCCGCTACGCGCGCGTCAACGCCGCCCGCAATTCGAACGCACGCTTCTGGCTCGTCCTCGCCCTGCTCGCGTTCCTGACCGTCGTCGTCGCTCTGACCGCCTGGCACCAGGTTCAGACGACCTTCGGGATCTAGCCGCCCGAAAAACGACGTCCACCCCGATGGCCCATACTAGGGCGCGTGCAAACCCCAGACTTCTTCGGCGACCCGGGCGATCCAGGCCCTGAACCGCCTCCGGCTCGGATCGTGCGACAGGCCCCCGAGGGCCTCTGGGGAGCGGGCGACCGCATCACCTGGCTCGCGGGCCTCGTGCTCGCCCTCTCCTCGTTCATGGACTGGTACGCCGGCTCGGGAGTCGGCGTCAAGATCGCGGTGATCGGCTGGCACACGGGCGTGCTCGGCAAGCTCATCTTCTTCATCGGCTTTGCGACGCTGGCGATCGTCGTGCTGCGCGAGACGGGGATGGGGCTGCCCGCCTCCGTGCCCGAAAGCCTCGTCGTCCTCGCGCTCGGCGCGCTTGCGACGGTGTTCGTGCTGATCCGTGTGATCTCGATCCCCGACTCCGTCCTGCCCGCCGACGGTCGCGGGATCGGCTTGTGGATCAGCCTGCTCGCGGCGCTCGGCGTGATCGCCGGCGGATTACTGCGAGCCGCCGAAGAGCTCTGACAACATCGACGCCGACGGCGTCGGCAAGCACAAGGAACGAAAACCGCTGCCTCGGTAGGGTCGGATTCGCGGTGCGCGAACTGTCTGGAACGCTGCGCGGCCGCCTACGCATACGGACGTGCCGGCTTTGCCGGCGCGTCCTCAGATCGGAACTGCTGGAGCTAAACGGGTACGAGAGCCTTTGCTCGATTCAGCAGTTCCTGGGGGTCAAAGGGCTTCCCGACGAAGCCGTGTGCGCCGCGCTCCTTCGCCTCGGCCGCCGTGCGCTCGTCGACCTTGCCGCTGAACATGATCACCGGGATCGACCCGTGCAGCTCTTGCAGCTTCTGCAGGAGCTGCCAGCCGTCGATGCCCGGCATCACGACGTCGAGCAGGACGAGGTCGGGCGCCTCGCTGGCGATCGCCTCGAGTGCCTGGTCTGCGTTTTCGGACTCGCGGACGGTGTAGCCCTCGATCTCGAGGTTGACGCGCATGTACTCGCGGAGGCGAACATCGTCGTCGACCACGAGCACGAGCGGCCCGCCCGTCCTCCCTGCCGGACCGGACCGGTCGACGAACGTCTCGAGGTCGCGGCGGCGATAGCGGCGGTGACCACCCGGGGTGTAGAAGGCCGGGACCCGGCCCTGGTCGGACCACTTTCGGATCGTCGATTGGGCGACACCGAGGAACTTCGCCGCCTGCCCGAGCGTCAGCCATTCGGGCTCACCGGTCGCGGGGCGGCGGTTTGCGGCAGGTCTCTGCGTTGCTGCTCACGGCCCGAACCTACCCAAAGCTCCGCCTATCTGAAACCTGACTAGGGAACAGTTGTCGTAATCGTCACGGTTTTCGCTGGAATTGGGGTGATCGGGACGGGCTGAAGGGTACGGACGAGGGTCTGGTTGCCGCCCAGGTCCGGCTGGTCGTGGAGGGCCTCCCCGACCCCGATCCCGACCACGAAGGCCACGCCGAGCAGAGCCAAGGCAACCAGGCGACGCCGGATCGAAGGACCACGGCGCGCGCTCACGGAGCGTAGTCGCGGGCGCCGCGCGCGTAGCGGTGAAACGCCGCGTCGGTGATCGTCGTCGTCTCCGGCGGCGGCGCGTCCTCGTCGCGGGCGTCGTGCAGGAGGTCGCGCGCCCAGTCCTCGGCGCGGTCGTACGCGGCGGCAAGCTCGTCGAGCGTGAACGTCTGCCCGACCCGCTTGCGAAGCTCATTCGCGACGAGCTCGACCTGCGCGTTCAACCGCGCGTACGCGGGTGCGTTCGACCGCGCCTGCTCGATCCGGCGCCGGCCGTCCTCCCAATGCTGGCGTGCGAGTTGCACATCCACGGCGCTGGCGTCGATCATAGGTGCGTGCAGCAGTGCTCCTCCGGCCAGAGCGGTGCGGCCTCGGCGAGGATCTCGTCGCCGAGCGTGTAGCCCGGCCGGGCGAGCGCGAACGCCGCGTGCGCATGCAGGCATTTGAGGCTGCCTGTCCGTCCGGCGCCGCCGACCCCACCCGGCAGCTCCGGGCGGAGCTTTCGCTGCTCTGCGTGGGCGCGACCGAGACTCGACCGGAGGTCAGGGTCGGCGAGAGCGGCGGCCGACCAGCGCTCGACGCCGCCCGCCGCCTCGAGTCGCGCAACCTGTGTTGCGAGGTGCGAGCACGTCAGCCAGAACTGCGTCGGAAACGGCGTGCCGTCGACGTCGAAGGGAGCCTGCTCGGTCACGGCCGGCCGCCCGAACGGGCACCTCACCGTCACGCGCCGAAACGCGCGCGGCGCACGGCCGAGCTGGCGCTCGACGATCTCGAGATCGGACATCGTGCTCGAGATTAGTGGGGCGGCGCCCCTAGTGGTGCTTCCGCCACGCAGCAATCCCCTTGACGATGAAGAGCTGCTCTCCGGGCTTGACGAGCCCGAGCTTGCGCGCCTCGCGGATGAGGCCGTCACCCGTGCCGACGGTCGCGAGCTGATGCTCGAGTGTCCGCTGCTGCTGTTGCAGGCGCGACACGTCGGCCTGGCGCCGGTCGAGGACGCCGCGCGTGTGCTCGTAGGTCCGCAGCGGCTTCCAGTAGAAGAGCGCGATCAGGACAAGCCCGCCGAGCGCGAGCAACCGTGTGGGCCGGAGCATCGGGACCCGACTTCGCGCCGCCGCGGCCGGCTCCTTCTGCGCCTTCAGGCGATCTCGACCTTGATCACGTTGGTGCGTGCCGGGCATGTTCACGGCAGTGCCGGCCGTGAGCACGACGAGATCGCCGGTGTCGACGAGCCCCTCGCGGCGAGCGGCTTCGACGGCCCGGTCCCAGAGATCCTCGACGTTCCTCGCCTCCGGGAACAGGATCGGGATCACGCCCCACTCGAGCGCCATCTGCTGCACCGAGGTCTGGTTGTGCGAGAGCCCGATGATCGGCCAGTGCGGGCGCAGCCGCGCGACCGCCGAGGCGGTGCGCCCCGAGAAGGTCGGGACGAGGATCGCCTTGGCGCCGAGCGTTTCGGCGAGATCGCAGGCGGCGTTCGACATCGCGATGCCGAACGCGCGCTCATCGCCCAGCACGGGCGTCTGGTGCCGGTAGTTGATCGACGGCTCGACCGCGAGCGCGATCTCGTCCATCGTCCGGATGGATTCGATCGGATGCGAGCCGATCGCCGTCTCGCCCGACAGCATCAGCGCAGAGGTCCCGTCGAGGATCGCGTTTGCGACATCGCTCGCTTCCGCCCGCGTCGGCTCGGCATGCTCGATCATCGACTCGAGCATCTGCGTCGCCGTGATCACCGGCTTACCCGCTTCGAGCGAGCGCAGGATGATGCGCTTCTGCAGCAGCGGCACCTTCGCGGCGCCCATCTCGACGCCGAGATCGCCACGCGCCACCATCACTGCGTCGGCGACGTCCAGGACGTCGTCGAGCACCTCGACCGCCTCGGCCTTCTCGATCTTGGCGATCACCCGCGCCTGGGAGCCGTGGCGGTCGATGATCTCGCGCAACTCGCGAATGTCCTTCGCCTCGCGCACGAACGAGAGGGCGATGTAGTCGACGCCGAGCGCGAGCGCAAACTCGAGATCGTCGAGATCCTTGGGCGTCAGCGACGGGATCGGAATCGGGACACCGGGCAGGTTGACGCCTTTGTGACCTCTCACCTCGCCGCCGACGATCACGGTGCAGGTCGCCCGGCCCTTGTCGACGCGATCGACGGTCAGGCGAACGAGCCCGTCGTCGATCAGCACGTCGTTGCCGGGTGAGAGCACCTGGCTGATCACCGATGGCCCGACGGGCAGGTCGCCCGGCTGAGCGACATCTTCGCCCGCAATGACGACGAGGTCGCCGGTCGCGAGCACGCGCGGCGCCGCGAGCTCGCCGATGCGGAGCTTCGGTCCCTGGAGGTCGGCGATCAGCGCGAGCGGCCGTTTGAGCTCGGCCTGCACGGCGCGCGACGATCCCGGCGCGGATCGCGTGATCCTGCTGCGTGCCGTGCGAGAAGTTCAGCCGCGCGGCGTCCATGCCCGCTTGCGCGAGTGCACGCACCATCTCGTGCGACGAGGTTCCGGGACCGATCGTCGCGACGATCTTCGTTCGCGCCGACTCGCCGGCCATCAGCCACCGAGCCGACCTGGGCCGGCGCCGATCGCGCTGCCGCGTGGGAACGCGGACCAGCCGGGCCAGACCGCCCGGTCGCCGAGCTCCTCCTCGATCCGGAGCAGCTGGTTGTACTTCGCGACGCGTTCCGAGCGGGCGGGCGCGCCGGTCTTGATCTGCCCGGCGTTCGTCGCGACCGCGAGGTCGGCGATCGTCGCATCCTCGGTCTCGCCGGACCGGTGTGAGATCACCGCCGTATAGCCGGCCTCGTGAGCGAGACTGATCGCCGCCTCCGTCTCGGTGAGCGTCCCGATCTGATTGACCTTGATCAGGATCGAGTTCGCGACGCTCTCGTCGATGCCCGCGGCGCAGGCGCACGGGATTCGTGACGAAGAGGTCGTCGCCGACGAGCTGCACGCGGTCACCGAGCTCACGCGTCATCGCCGCCCAGGCGTCCCAGTCGTCCTCCGCGGCGCCGTCCTCGATCGAGACGATCGGATAGCGGTCGAGCAGGCTTGCCCAGTACTGCGGCAGCTCGCGCGAGCCGACCTCCTTCCCTTCGAAGCGGTAGACGCCGTCGCGATAGAGCTCGCTCATCGCCGGGTCGAGCGCGATCGCGACGCGTTCGCTGTGCCCGGCCCGGTCGGCGGCCAGGAGGATCGCCTCGATCGCCGTCTCGCTCGAAGGCAGATCGGGCGCGAAACCGCCCTCGTCACCGACGGCGGTCGCGAACCCTTGCTCGTGCAGCAACGCCGCGCAGCGCGTGGTAGACCTCCGAGCCGATTCGGAGCGCATCGGCGAACGATTCGCGCGCCGGCCGGGACGAGCATGAACTCCTGGAGGTCGATCGAGTTCTGCGGCATGCGCGCCGCCGTTGATCACGTTGAGCATCGGCACGGGCAAGGTCACCGCCTCGTCTCCGCCGAGCGATCGATAGAGCGAGACGCCGTCTTCGGCGGCGACCGCCTTCGCCGTCGCGAGCGACACGCCGAGAATGGCGTTCGCGCCGAGCCGGCCCTTGTTCGGCGTTCCGTCGAGGTCGATCAGCGCCGCGTCGAGCCCCGCCTGGTCGCGCGCGTCGCGGCCGCACGACTGCGCCGGCGAGCTCGCCGTTCACGTTCGCAACCGCCTTCGACGACGCCCTTGCCGCCCCAGGCGGCGCCGCCGTCGCGAAGCTCGACAGCCTCGTGCACGCCGGTCGAGGCACCCGAGGGCACCGCGGCGCGGCCGAGCGCTCCGGATTCGAGCCGGACGTCGACCTCGACGGTCGGATTGCCCCGCGAGTCGAGAACGGCACGGCCGTGGACGGCGGCGATCTTGCTCACACCGCTTGATTTCGCTTCCTCGTAGTAGCGATCCTGCGCCTCGAGGTCGAGCGCCGTCCACTCCTCGCCCCGCGCCGCGGCGAGCTGCTGGGCTTCCTCGATCCGGCGGACGAAGCGCTGCGTCGTCTGGCGAAGCGCCAGCTCGGGATCGACATTGACGCGCCGTGCGACGTTCACGATCGTGAACAGCACATCGCCGAGCTCGGCCGCGACCGCCGGATCAGGCTCGGTCTCGGGCGCAGGTGCACCCGCACGCTCGAGCTCGGCCCGTAGCTCCTCGATCTCCTCTGCGACCTTTGCGAGCGGTCCCTCGAGATCCGGCCAGTCGAACCCGGCTGCGGCGGCACGGCGCTGCACCTTCCGCGCATGCAGAAGCGACGGCAGCGACTCGGGAACGTCGTGGAAGACACCTTCACGCTGCTCCTGCTCGACCTTCAGGCGCTCCCAATTCTCGCGCACGCGCCCGGCGTCTTCGCCTCGACGTCGCCGAACACGTGCGGATGCCGCGCGACGAGCTTCGCGTGGATCGACCGTGCGACCGTCTCGAGGTCGCCCGCTCCGCGCTCGTCGAGCAGCAGCGCGAGGAAGTAGACCTGGAACAGCAGATCGCCGAGCTCGCCGAGGAGCTTCTCGTCGTCGGCGGCGAGCGCAGCGTCGGCAACTTCGTATGCCTCTTCGAGCGTGTGCGGGACGATCGTCTTCGCCGTCTGCTCGCGGTCCCACGGACAGTCGCGCCGCAGCCGCTCGGTCAGCTCCTGGAGCTCGAGCAGCGCGTTCGAGAGCGCCACCTACGTGGTGGTCGTGTTCGTCGCGGTCGCGAGCGACGTGCACGGGTCCGGGTTGGGCTGGTAGCCCACCTGGTACTTGATCTTGCCGCCGTTGCAGTAACTGCTTCGTGATCTTCGCTCACCCAGTCCGATCATCTGCTGGTTGCGGTCCTGCTGTTCGAGCTGCGCGCTGGATCGTCGTCGGCGACGCTCGCCTCGTCGACGTACCCGCAGGCTTGGCTGCGGCGGTCGGCTGAAGCACGAACCAGCCGTACTGCGCGCTGTTCACCGACGCCGACGCCTCTTCGTCGGCAGCGAGAACAGCGAGCTTGTCGAACTCGGGAACCGTCTGGCCCTTCTTGAAGGTGGCCTTGCCGCAGGTGTCCTTCGAAGACGGGTCCTGCGAGTACTTCTTGGCGAGCGCGCACCACTTGCTGTCCGGAGCGCCCTTGAGCTGCGTGTAGAGCGACTGCGCGAGCGACTGCTTGTTCTTGCCGACGAGGATGTAGCGCACGTCGCGCGACGCCGTGGTCACGTACTGGCTCTTGTGCGCGACGTAGTAGGCCTGGACGTCCTTGTCGCTCGCCGTCACGTTCGCCGTGATCTTGTCGAAGAGCCGCTGCGAGAGAAGCTGGCCCCGGATCTGGTCGCGCACCTCGGCGTCGGTCGTAGCCCTGCTGCTTGAGCTGCGCCTGGTACTTCGCCTCGCTGCCGCCGAAGTACTGCTTCTTGATCAGGTCGAGCTGCGTCTGGATGTCCTTCGCGCTGACGGTGACGCCGAGCTTCGCGGCCTCGTCCTCGAACTCGGCGTTCTGGACGAGGACCGCAAGCACCTGGTTCTTGAGCGCCGAGAACTGCGGTCGAGCCGGCCGTCGGGAACGTCTGGCCCTGGCGCTTCAGGCTGCAGCCGCTGCTGCTTCATCGACTGGTCGAACTGCGACTTGGTGACGTGCTGGCCGCCGACGACGGCGACGTCGCTCGACTCGAGCGCGGCGCTGCCACCGCCGCCACAACCGGCGGCCAGGATCAGCGACGAGCGGAAGCGCGAGGAGCGAGGTAACGGAGCTTCATAAGGTGCGCCGGCTCATGCCGCCTGACGCGCCGCCAGCATAGCATCGACCAGTCTCAAGCGCCCCCGCCAGATCGATCGTCGCGAAGCGACACTTCGCGCTTGCGCAGTCGTGTAGACGGCGGTGTCGATCCGCTCGCGCAGCTCGCGCAGCTCGGACGAGCCGAGGACGACCGGCCCGACCGTCGCCCGCCCGCTCCGGAAGACGAGGTAGTCGGCGCCGAGCACGGCGAGCTTCAGCTTCGCCTCCTGGATCGCGAACAGGTTCTCGACCGGCTCGGGCAGCGGCCCGTAGCGGTCCTCGGTCGCGACCTGGAGCTCGTGCAGCTCGTCCTCGTCCTCGACGAGCGCGAGCCGGCGGTGCAGGTCGATCTTGAGCGCCTCCGACGGCGATGTAGGTCGCCGGCACGTAGGCGTCGACGCGCGCGTCGACGCGCACCGGCCGCGCGGCCAGGCGGCGCTGCCCGGTCAGCTCGGCGATCGATCTCGTGCAGCATCTCGACGTAGAGCTCGAAGCCGAGCGCCGCGACGTGGCCCGACTGCTCGGCGCCGAGCAGGTCGCCGGCGCCGCGGATCTCGAGGTCGCGCATCGCGATCGCGAAGCCCGGCGCCGAGCTCGGTGTGGTCGGCGAGCGTCGCGAGCCGCGCGCGCGCCTCGGCGGTCAGCTCGGTCGCGTCCGGATAGAAGAGGTACGCGTGCGCGGGCACGTCGCGGCGGCCGACGCGACCGCGGATCTGGTAGAGCTGCGCGAGCCCGAGCGCGTCGGCGCGCTCGACGATCAGCGTGTTCGCCTGCGGGATGTCGAGGCCCGGACTCGATGATCGTCGTCGAGACGAGCACGTCGGCGTCGCCCGCGAGGAACGCGATCATCTTGTCCTCGAGCTCGCGCTCCGTCATCTGCCCGTGCGCGACGAGCACGCGCGCCCTCGGGACGAGCTGCCGGATCTTCTCGGCCGCCTCGTCGATCGTCTCGACGCGGTTGTGCAGGTAGAACGCCTGCCCGCCGCGCTCGAGCTCGCGCTCGAGCGCCTGCGTGATCGAGCTGCTCGTCGTACTCGCCGACGTACGTGCGGATCGGCCGGCGGCCCTCCGGCGGCGTCTCGATCACCGAGATGTCGCGCAGCCCGGCGAGCGACATGTGCAGCGTGCGCGGGATCGGCGTCGCCGAGAGCGCGAGCACGTCGACCTCGAGCCGCAGCTGGCGCAGCAGCTCCTTCTGCGCGACGCCGAAGCGCTGCTCCTCGTCGACGACGACGAGGCCGAGATCCTTCGGGATCACGTCGCGCGAGAGGATCCGATGCGTGCCGATCAGGACGTCGACCTTGCCTTCGCCGAACTCGGCGAGCACGCGCTTGATGTCGGCCGGCTTGCGAAAGCGCGAGACCATCTCGACGCGAACGGGAAAGTCGCGGTAGCGGTCGCGGAACGTGTTCCAGTGCTGCTGGGCGAGCACGGTCGTCGGGACGAGCATCAGCACCTGCTTGCCGGCGACGGCGACGGCGAACGCCGCCCGGAGCGCGACCTCGGTCTTGCCGAAGCCGACGTCGCCGCAGACGAGCCGGTCCATCGGATGCGGCGCCTCGAGGTCCTCCTTCACCGCTTCGATCGCGCGCGCCTGGTCCTCGGTCTCGCGGTACGGGAACTCGGCCTCGAGCCGCTCGAGCCACTCCTGGTCCATGTCGTAGGCGACCCCCGGCCTGGTCTGTCGCTGCGCGTAGAGCTGGAGCAGCTCGCCCGCCATCTCGCGCAGGTGCTGGCGCGCGCGGTTCTTCAGGTTGTCCCAGGCCTT
The DNA here is from genome assembly GCA_963761365.1 of uncultured Actinomycetes bacterium. Taxonomy (GTDB): domain Bacteria; phylum Actinomycetota; class Thermoleophilia; order Gaiellales; family Gaiellaceae; genus PALSA-600. The sequence goes on from CAVXHB010000009.1 coordinate 330,818, forward strand.
GCCGCCGAGCTTCGAGAGCGTCGGGCGCACGCGAGTCGGCGCCGATGTAGCGCGAGACCTTGCCGATCTGCTCGTGCGGGACGAAGACGCGGTCCTCGCCGCGGAAGCCGAGCAGCAGGTAGTCGCGCGTGACTCCGGCCACCTCCTTCGTCTCGAAGCCGAGCAGCTGGGCGACGCCGTGGTCTTCGTGCACGACGTAGTCGCCGGTGCGCAGATCGGAGAAGCTCGACGAGCGCGCGTCCGGACGGGCGCGGTCGCGCGCGGCGCGCGGCGGCGGAACACCTGCGTGTCGGGCAGCAGCGCGACGCCGAGGTCGCGCCAGACGAAGCCGCGCCGCGCGGGCGCAACCGCGAAGACGAGGCCGCTCATCCCTTCCATCGCCGGCTCGACGCGCTTGACGAGGTGGCGCTGGCGCTCGGCTTCTCCGCGGTGAGCGAAGGCGACGATCACGTCCAGGCCCTGCCGCAGCAGGCCGCTGAGCTCGTTCTCGGCCTCGGAGAGCCCGCGCGCCGAGAGCGCGGGGCGCTGCGCGTCGAACGAGAACTGCTGGCCCTGCGGGCAGCGGATCGAGCTCGGACACGCCGTCGAGCGACAGCGGTTGCATGCCCTCGTCCGCCCACACCTGGCGCACGTCGTCCGGCTGCCAGACGAGGTCGGGCGCGCGATCGAGAATCGGGACGAGGTCTGTGGGGATGGCCGGCTTGCCGTCGTCGGGAAGCGTCACCTCGACGCGGTCGCCGCGGCGCTCCGCGGCTGGGTAGATCACCGCGTCGTCGATGTCGCGCAGCGCGCGCTGGGTGAACGGCGAGAACGCGCGGATGCCCTCGATCTCGTCGCCGAAGAGCTCGATCCGAAGTGGCTCTCGGCCCGTCGTCGGGAAGACGTCGACGATCCCGCCGCGCACGGCGAAGTGGCCGCGCTCCTCGACGCGGTCGACGCGCTCGTAGCCCGCGAGCGCGAGCGATTCGGCAAGCGCGTCGATCCCCGGTTCATCTCCCGGCGCGACGCGCAGCGCGGCGGGCCGAACGGCCGGCGGCGGGACGGGCTCGGCGAGCGCGAGCGCCGAGGCGCAGACGAGCCCGCCGGCCTCGAGCAGCTCGAGCGCACGCGCACGCTCGCCGACGAGGTGCGGCGGCGGCTCGAGCCCCGAGCTCCAGCGAACGCCGCGGGAGGGCAGCAGCCCGACGCGTTCCTCGCCGATGAACCAGGCGGCGGCCTCGGCGACGTCGCGCGCGTCGGCGTCTTCGGGCAGGAGAACGCAGAGCCCGCGGCCGGCCTCTTCGTGCAACGCGGCGAGCAGGAGCGGCAGCGCCGGCTCGGACACGCGCGCCCGCGCCGGCAGCGCCGCCGCAAACGCGGGCAGGCGGGCATCTGCGCGCAGGCGCTCGACGAGCGGATAGAGGATCGGACGGTCCATGACGAACGCCCGGGAGTCGCCCCCGGGGGGACGTCACAGTACTAGCCGTGCAGCAGAAGCCGCTTCGCGCCGGACACGATCCGTCGGGCGCCGTCGTAGCTGCCGTGGTCGGACATCGACGAGACCTGAACGGTCGTGCCGCTGTGCGGCGCGTGGATGAAGCGGTTGTTGCCGATGTACATGCCGACGTGGCCGACACCGCTGAAGAAGACGAGGTCGCCGGGCTTGAGTGCCCCGCGGGGGACGCGCCGACCGAGGTCGAAGTCCCCGTAGGAGCTGTGGGGCAGGTTGATCCCGAAGCGCTGATAGACGAAACGGACGAGGCCTGAGCAGTCGAAGCCGCTCGGCGAGCTGCCGCCCCAGCGGTAGGGAACACCGATGAAGCGCTTCGCATAGTCGGCGGCGCGCGTGCCGAGCGGCGGGACGGCGAGCTCCTTGTCGCGGAACCAGCCCGCACGGAGCGCCTTGACGCGGAACGCCTTGTGTCGATGCAGCTTCGTGCCGTGGGCGAAGACGCCGGCGGGACCGAACACGAGCGCATATGCCAGCGTGAAAATGAGCAGGATGAGTCGCAGTTGAGCGGCCATGAGAAATCCCCCTTCGGCGTCAGCCGGCGGCATAGAGCGCGCCGTGTTGTCGTTGGGCAGACCGCAGGGAACCAGCTGCCCCGGACGGCGTCAATGGGACCGTCTGGCCCCCTCCTCTAGGTCGGAAGGGCCGATCCGACCGGGTGGCGGGGGCTGGCGCGGCAGCAAGTGCCGAACGCCGCGAGGCAACAATTTACAAACGAATACCGCTTACGGGTGACTAATTGAACTGCCGCTGGGCGGCGTCGAGCCCGTCGGTGTCGAGCGTTTCGACCGCCTCGGCAGCCCGGGTGACGATCGCCGCGGGGTCCTCGTCCGGCTCGAAGTCGGCGAGCACGTAGTCGGCCAGATCGCGCCGGTCGCCACGGCCGGGGCGTCCCACTCCGACCCGCAGCCGCATGAACTCCGGTGTGCCGAGGTGCTGCGCGATCGACCGCAGGCCGTTGTGGCCGGCCAGGCCCCCGCCCAGGCGCGCCTGCAGCCGGCCCGGCTCGAGATCGCTGTCGTCGTGCACCACGAGGATCGCGCCGGGCTCGAGCTTGAAGAACTGGACGGCTGCCTTGACCGAGCGGCCGGAGTCGTTCATGTAGGTCTCGGGCTTGAGCAGCGCGACCTTGTGCCCGTCGATCCGCACCTCGGCGAGCTGCCCGGAGAACTTGGAGCGCCACGCGCCGTCGTGGCGCCGCGCGAGCTCGTCGACGACCATGTGTCCGACGTTGTGGCGGTTGCGCTGGTACTCGCGACCGGGATTGCCGAGCCCTGCGACGAGCAGATCGAGCGACGAGGCACTCTCCCCCCGCCGCCACGGTAAACGCACCGGCTACTCCTGCGGCTCGGAGCCCTCGGCCGTCTCTTCGCCGGCTTCGGGTGCAGCACCTTCGGCGCCTTCCTCCAGCTCCTCGCCCTCGACGCCCTCTTCGCCCTCGACGACCTCGGGCTCGACCTCACGCGTCGGCACCGTCACCGTGGCGATCACGGTTTCAGGATCGTCGAGCAGAGTGACGCCTGCCGGGAACCGAAGCTCGCTGATCCGCACCGCGTCGCCGATGCGCAGCTCGGAGACGTCGGCCTCGAGGTGCTGAGGGACTTCGAGCGGCAGCGCCTCGACGTGCACCTCGTTCGTCACCTGCGAGAGCACGCCGCCCTCCTTCACCCCGACGGGCTCACCGTGCAGCGTGATCACGACCGCCGCGTGAATCGGCTGGTCGAGGCGCACTTCCTGAAGATCGATGTGCGTGATGTTGCCGCGGACCTTGTCGCGCTGGTACTCCTTGAGGATCGCCGAGTGCTCTCCGACGCCGTCGATCGCGACGTCGAGCACGGCGTGGCTGCCGGCCTTGGTCGTCAGCGCGGCGCGCAGCTCGCGCTCGCCGACGGCGATCGCGATCGGCTTCGTCTTGCCGTAGAGGACGCCCGGAATCAGGCCTTCCCGGCGCAGGCGGCGCGACTCGGCGGAGCCGAGCTTGGTCCGCTCTTTGACGGCGATCTTGAAGCGCTCTCCAGCCACGGCCCGGGATTGTAGCGGGACTCCCGCGAGGTCAGGTCATGCGCGTCAGTCGCCCCACCAATCGTCGTCCGCCATCACACCGTCCCCTCCCTCGGGCCGGTCGGAACCGATCGCGAGCAGCTCGAGCCCGTCGGGGCCGGCTGCAAAACCGCGGAACGTCGCGGGCGCGACGCGAACGACATCCCATTGACGGAGGTCGAACTGCTCGTCGTCGAGCTTGACCCGCCCTGAGCCGCCGAGCACGACGTACACCTCTTCCTGCGTCTTGTGGCTGTGACCCTTCGCGCTGCGCCGATCGGGCGCGTAGCGGAAATGGCTGACGCCGATGTGCTCCGAGTCGAGGTGGCTTCGGGCGAAGCGGGCCTCGAGCGTCGAGCCTCCCTCGGCGGCTCCGTTTTCGATCTCCTTCAGGTTGACGATCGTGTAGCCGGACAAATGTGTTCCTCCCTCTGCTCGATGTCTGCGCGCGGCACGCGCCCCTTCCGTAGAACGAGCGGCGCCGGTGATGCATGCCCGTTAGAGCAGCGTCTTGACGAAGGCTTCGAGCCTGGCCGTCGCTGTCCCGGGCGCCAGGATCTTGATCGTCTCGTGGCCGTCGAAGACATAGAGATCGCCCTGGTTGGTCGTCCAGGCTCCATGACTCAGATTGAGCTTGTGGATCAGCTTGGCGCCGAGCGCAGCTTCGGCCGCCTTCTCGCTGGACGCGAACGTCGAGGATGTGTCCGTCTGGAACGTGATCTTCGTCAGGCCGAGGCCGCCTGGATATGTGCAGGTCTTGGAGTAGGTGAGGTAATGGCTGGCGACGGCCGTTCTGACATGCGTTCCGAGTGCCTTGTTGACGACCGTCGAAGACGGGCATGCCCTGGCCGTGGGTGCTGTCGCCGCGGCAGCCGAGGTAAGCAGCACCCCGGCCGAGGCGGACGCGCCGAGCAGGGCGGCGATGAGCTCGCGGCGCTTGATCCGAGCTGATTCGACAACTGAAGGACTCACGTTGCTCCTCTCGGTCATGGTCTACGCCTGCTCCGTGGAATCGTACGCCTGTGTCTGACACTGAGCGCAGCCGTCGGCTCTTTGCCAACCAGAGGGGAAAACGCTGGATTGCGCGAGCGACCTCACGCCCGAAGCTGGCGCGTCGGCTAGAAGAGCTGGTTTTCGCCGCCGAAGATCGCCGAGACGGAATCGTCGGCGAAGACGTTCATGATCGTCTCGGCTAGCAGGCCTGAGACGGGCAGAACCGTCAGCTTCTCGGGCTTCGTGATCGGGTCGATCGGCACCGTGTCGGTGACGACGATGCCCTTGATCGCGTCGGAATTGGCGAAGTGCTCGAGTGCGTCGCCACAGAAGAGGCCGTGCGTGGCGAACAGCCAGACTTCGGTTGCGCCGTGCTCCTCGAGCGCCCGGACGTTCGCCATCATCGTGCCGCCGGTCATGATCACGTCATCGCCGAGGATCGCCCGCTTGCCGTTGACGCGGCCGGCGATCTCCGTGACGGAGGCGATGTCGTGGTTCGGCCGCGACTTGTGCATGATCGCGAACTCGGCGTCGATCATCTCCGCAAAGCGCACCGCCTGCTTGGCGCGCCCGGCATCCGGAGACACCGAGATGACCCCGTCGCCGTGCAGGCCGAGGTCACGGAAGTGCCGGGCGAAGAGCGGCAGCGCCGTCATGTGGTCGACGGGGATCGTGAAGAAGCCCTGAATCTGGCCGGCGTGCAGGTCCATCGTCAGGATCCGGTCGGCGCCGGCGATCTGCAGCGCATCGGCGACGAAGCGCGCGGAGATCGGCTCGCGCGGCTTTGCCTTCCGGTCCTGGCGCGCGTAGGGGAACAGGGGCATGACGGCAGTGATCCGTTTCGCCGAACCGAGCCGCGCCGCCTGGATCATCAGGAAGAGCTCCATCAGGTTGCGGTCGATCGGCTCGCATTCGGTCTGGACGATGAAGAGGTCGGAGCCGCGGATCGACTCGTCGTAGCGGCAGTAGGTCTCACCGTTCGCGAACGTCTCCAGCGTCACCGCGCCGAGCTCGACGCCGAGCTGCTCGACGATCCGCTTGGCGAGCTCCGGGTGCGAGCGGCCGGCGAACACCATCAGCCGCTTCTGCGGACCGCGCTCGATCCAGTGCCCGGGCTGCGGCTCGCTCAACGTCGACGCCGGATCGAGACCGGGAAGAACCAGCTCAGTCGTCCCTGTGTCGAGCTGCATACCCCTCCTTGTTCTCCTGGCGGGCGCGCGCTACTGCGAGCGCATCCTCGGGGACATCTCTCGTGATCACCGATCCGGCTGCAGTCCATGCTCCGTCACCGACCTCCACGGGGGCGACGAAAGCATTCTGGACTCCGGTCCTGACGTTCTTGCCGATCTTCGTCTTCCCTTTCGGCGCCGTTTTATGCGGAAAGTTGGCCGTAATCGCGCCTGCGCCGATGTTTGTGTCCTCGCCGACCTCGGCATCGCCAATGTAGGAGAGGTGAGGGACCTTGGCGTTCGGCCCGATGCGTGAGTTCTTGATCTCCACGAAGGTTCCCGCCTTCGAATCCGCCTCGAGGACCGTTCCAGGACGAAGGTAACAGAACGGGCCCACGACCGCTCCGATTCCGATCTCGACGTCGGTCGCAACCGTGTGTGCATGGATCTCGGCACCGGTTGCCACGCTCGTGCTGCCGCGGAGGTACGACGAATGGATGGATTGTGACGTCCGGCTCGATCTCGACGTCCGCTTCGATCCAGGTCGTCGCCGGATCGACGATCGTCACCCCGGCGAGCATGTGACCCTCGTTGATCCGGTCGCGCAGCCGCGGCGGCGGCGGCCGCGAACTCGACCCGCGTGTTGATCCCCTCGACCTCGAACGGGTCGGCCGCGACATGCACGACAACCGGGTCGCCGTCGCCGACGAGGAAGCCCAGCGTGTCGGTGACGTAGAGCTCACCCTGCGCGTTGTGCGGCTCGAGCCGCTCGAGCGCGGGCCAGAGCTTCGCCGCCTGAAAGACGTAGATGCCGGAGTTCACCTCGCCGAGCGCGAGCTCGTCGGGCGATGCGTCGCCGGCCTCGACGATCTTCTCGAGGCGGCCTTTGGCGTCGCGCACGATCCGGCCGTACGAACGCGACGTCGGCGGCTCGAACGAAAGCACGGTGGCCGCCGCACCTTCGCCGCGGTGCGTCTCGACCAGAGCGCGCAGGAGCTCCGGCGTGAGGCCGGGAACATCGCCGTTCAGGACGAGCACGTCGCCGTCGAAGCCGTCGAGCGCGGCGCGCGCGGCACGAACGGCGTCACCGGTGCCGAGCGGCTGTTCCTGCACCGCAACCTCGAGCCCGTCGAAAGCGTCGCGCGCGTCCGGCGAGGTGACGACGACGACCCGGTCGGCTCCGCTTGCCTGCGCGGCGAGGATCACCCAGTCGACGAGCCTGCGCCCGAGCAGCGGGTGCAGGTGCTTCGGCAACGCGGAGCGCATCCGCGTCCCGAGTCCCGCGGCCATGACGACGGCTGCAAGCGGCTTGTCGGTCACGGATTGAATGGCTGGGGCGCCAGGATTCGAACCTGGGATCGCGGGACCAAAACCCGCTGCCTTACCGCTTGGCTACGCCCCACTGCGGGCCGAGTCTACTGCGAGACCGTGTGATCGCCGTGGTCGCGCTCGGTGAACAGATAGACCAGCGCGACGACGGCCACGACCGCGATTGCGGTGATCGCCGCCCACTTCGCGACGAACCAGACGATCGGCACCAAAACGGCCGACCGCCTGCGATGTGGCGAAGATCCAGGAAAGCTGGCGCGCGAGGTTCGACTTGTAGTTGCGCCCGGCGGCGGCCCAGAACGCAATCGCAACGACCGCGAGGCCATACACCAGCCAATGCGGGATGACGCCGACGAGCGTGAGGAGCCCTTCGGCGACCGCGACCCAGAGTGCGATCTTGATCCGGTTGTGGCGGAGGGACGTGCCTGGACTCGTCACCGCATCCAACTTACCACGACGGTCTGGTAATCCAGGTACGCCCGGCGGGTTCGAGCATCGCCGCGGCGCGCTTGGCCGCAGCGGCGTCCCGGAAGAGGCCGTAGACGGCCGGGCCCGCCCCGCTGACGTCGGCGCGGAACGCACCGAGATCGGCAAGCTCGACCGCGAACCGCGACGAGGCGAGGTCGTTGGCGGGCAGCGCGCGCGAGGTCGCCCGCCTCGAGGGCACGGCGGAGCTCGGCAGCAGCGCTTCGTCGAAGCCCGGCTCTCGCGATCGAAGGCGGCGTAGACCGCGGCGGTCGACTCCTTCGCCGCGCCGTGCGGGAGCAAGAGCACGACGGTGTAGTCCTGCGGCAGTTCGATCGGCTCGAGCGTCGAGCCGTCGCCGGTGCCGAGCTGTGGGCCGAGCGTGAGGAAGAACGGCACGTCCGCGCCGAGGGCGGCGGCGAGCGTGTGCAGCTGCGCATCGGTGAGCGGGTCCGGCGAGCATCTCGTTCGCGAGCCGGAGCGCGGTGGCCGCGTCGGAGCTGCCGCCGCCGAGACCGGCGGCGACCGGGATCCGCTTCTCGATGCGCGCGCGCCAGCGCGGTTCGACGCCGCGCCTCGGCCGCGAGCGACGTCGAGCGCGCGCACGCACGATCGTGTCGCCGTCGAACCCGGCGACTGCGAGCGCATTCGGCGGATTCGAGCGTGAGCTCATCTGCCAGCTCGAGCCGCTGCAAGCACGGTCACGACCTCGTGCTTGCCGTCGGCTCGCGTCGGGCCGACGACGAGCGCGAGGTTGATCTTCGCGTGCGCGTTCACGCGAGCGCGTTGGCGAGCGCGACGAACTCCGGCGGCTGCCAGCGCCTCGGCGCGGATCGCAGTGTCGCGGCCGATCGACCCGAGTGCCGCCGCTGCCTGTTCACGCGTCGTCGACACCGGCGAGCGCGAGCGAGTTGGCAAGCGTCTTGCGACGGTGCGCGAAGGCACCCTCGACGACCTGCTTCACGCCTGGCGGAACGCCGGGTGCGGTGCGGCGAAACGCGACGAGCGCCGAGTCGACGTTCGGCCGGGGCCGGAAGACCTCGCGCGAGACGCCGTGGAAGCCGGTGCGCTCGGTGACGAGCTGGATCAGGACGGACACTGCGCCGTACGCCTTCGTGCTCGGCGAGGCGAAGAAGCGGTCGGCCACTTCGCGCTGCACCATCACGCACCACGACGCGATCCCCGGCCAGCGGTCGAGGCTCTCGACGACGATCGGCGTGGCGACGTTGTACGGAAGGTTGGCGACGAGCTTCGTCGGAGGCGGCTCGAGCGCGGCGAGGTCGAGCGTCGAGCGCGTCGCCCCAGTGCAGGGTCGTGTTCGAGATCTCGCGCAGCTCGCGGCTCGAGCGACTGCGGTCGAGCTCGACGGCGTGCACGTGCGCGACGCGGTCGGCGAGGTACCACGTGAGCACGCCGAGGCCGGGACCGATCTCGAGCACGACGTCGTCCGGCTGCGAGGTCGGCGAGGCCGTCGATCACGCCGAGGATGTTCTCGTCGACGAGGAAGTGCTGGCCGAGGCCCTTCTTCGGAACGACGTTCACAGACCGAAGGCCGCGGTCGCGTTGGCGTCGATCTGGGCGCCGAGCTCGGCGGCATCCTCGCCGCGGGCCTCCGCGAGCGCGGCGAGCGTGTGCATGACGAACGCCGGCTCGTTGCGGCCGCCGCGAACGGGTTGCGGCGCGAGGTACGGACTGTCGGTCTCGGCCAGGAGCCGGTCGCGCGGCACACGGGCGGCGGCCTCGCGCAGCTCGCGGCGCCTTCGGATAGGTGACGTTGCCGGCGAACGAGACGTACCAGCCGCGCTCGAGGGCCGGCTCGAGCAGCGCCGGCGAGGAGAAGCAGTGGAGGACGACCGTGCCCGTCGAAGTCTCGCAAGCGCCGCGAGCGTGTCGTCGTCGGCCGCACGCGTGTGGATCACGACCGGCTTGCCGAGCTCGGCGGCGAGCGCGAGCTGCCGCTCGAAGAGCGCGCGCTGCGCGTCGTGCGGGGCGTAGTCGCGGAAGTAGTCGAGGCCGGTCTCGCCCACTGCGACCGCACGCTCGTGCGCGAGCAGCCGGCGGAGCTCGTCGAGATCGCCGGCGTCGGAGCCGGCCTCGTGCGGATGGATGCCGAGGCACGCGTAGACGCCGTCGTGCTGCTTCGGCGATCGCGAGCGTCTCGGCCGCCTGCGCGACCGTCGTCGCGATCGCGATCACGCGGTCGACGCCGGCCTCGCGGGCACGCGCGAGCACCGCCGGCGCCTCGCGCGGGATCGAGGTGCGCATGGGTGTCGATCACGACGCGGCCGCGGCGGGCGCATCGACGCGCGGGAAGAGCGGCGGCGCGGCGTCGATCCCTTCGTTGCCGGCTCGAGCCGGCCGTACGCGACCCGCTCCCAGGCGAGGTCGGCCGGTTGGCCAAGCGCCTCGAGGATGCGCGGCGCCGTCTCCGGGCAGGTACGACGCGAGCGGCGATCGCGACGACGCGCAGCCCGTCGGCGAGGTCGTAGAGGACGCGTCGAGCTCGGCCGCGCGCGCTTCGTCCTTCGCGAGCTCCCACGGCGTGCGCTCGGTCACGTACTGGTTGAGCCGCCGGACGAGGACCCAGATCCGGTCGATCGCGGCGGTGATGTCGAAGCGGTCGAGGTCGGCTGCCACCTCGGCGCGAAGCGTCGTCGATCGTCGCGCGAAGCTCGTCGTTGTCGCCCGGCGCGGGAATCGAGCCGGCCGTCGCGGTAGCGCGCGATCATCGCCGTCGTGCGCGAGAGCAGGTTGCCGAGGTCGTTGCCGAGCTCGCGCTCGTAGCGCTCGTGCAGGCCCTCGATCGACGCGCGTGCCGTCCTGACCGAACGAGACCGCGCGCGCACACCAGTAGCGCACGGCGTCGGCGCCGTAGACGTCGATCAGCTCGAGCGGGTCGATGACGTTGCCGAGCGACTTCGAGATCTTCTTGTCGTCGAGCAGCAGGTAGCCGTGCACGAAGATCTGCTTCGGCACGTCGTACCCCGCGGCCATCAGCATCGCCGGCCAGTAGACGCAGTGGAAGCGCAGGATGTCCTTCGCCATCAGGTGGCGCACCTCCGGCCAGAACACCGGCACGCAGGTCCTCGCCCGGCCGCGCGTAGGTGAGTGCGCTCAGGTAGTTGACGAGCGCGTCGGCCCAGACGTAGGCGACCTGGCTCTCGTCCCAGGGGAGCGGAATCCCCCAGGGCTGGCCCGCGCGGCTGATCGAGAAGTCCTGAAGGCCGCCTGCGATGAAGCTGCGCGCCTCGTTGAAGCGGAACTGCGGCAGGACGAAGTCGGGCCGCGCGTCGTAGAGCTCGAGCAGGCGGTCCTGGTAGGCGGAGAGCCGGAAGAAGTAGTTCTTCTCCTCGATCCACTCGGGAACGGTGCCGTGGATCGGGCACTTGCCGTCGATGAGCTCCGACTCGGCCTTGAACTCCTCGCAGCCGACGCAGTAGAGACCCGCGTAGACGTTCTCGTAGACATCGCCGTTGTCGTAGATCCGCTGGAGGAACTCGCGGACGAACTGCTTGTGGCCCTCATCGCTCGTGCGGATGAAGAAGTCCGGGTGGGCGTTCAGGCGCGGCGCGAGGTCCCGCCACTGGGGTGCGATCGAGTCGACGTAGTCCTGCGGCGACATCCCCTGCTCCTGCGGCGACGCGAAAGACCTTCGTCGCGTGCTCGTCGACGCCCGTGAGGAAGAACGTCTCGTCGCCGCGCTGCTTTTGATGCCGAACGAGGATGTCGGCCGCGCAGGTCGTGTAGGCGTGCCCGATGTGCGGCGTGCTGTTCACGTAGTAGATCGGCGTTGTCAGGTAGTAGCGCACTGTCGTCAATCATACGAGCGGGTCTCGCGCTGCCCGCGCGCCGCGACAGCGTCGTGAGGACGACCGTGAGCAGAGCAAGCAACCCGGCGAGGAGCTCGAGCGTGAGCGGTCGTTGCGCACGGGCTGATACGTGCGTGACCGCGGGTGCGGGACCCGGCACACTCGCCGAGCGGGCCGGAGTCGGCCGGGAGGTCGATCGCGGCGCCGGTTCGGACGCGGCCGGGTGGGTCGACCGCGCTGCGGCCACGAAGAGGCGTTCGACTGCGTCGGGCGGGCGCTGCGGATCGTGCGTCTCGGGTTGCGTTGGCTGAGACGCCGGCAGCTCGACGACACGGGGTGCCGCCGGCACCGGGATCGCGGCAGCGGGCACCGGCGCAGGCGCAGGCGCGGCGCAGGCGCAGGAGCGGACGCCGGTGCAGGCGCAGGCTCCGCAGCGGGGCGCGGCGTGACCGGCGGCGCCACGGGGGCCGACACCACGGCTGCGACGCGATCGGCAGCCGGCGCGGGCAGCTCAGGCGGAGCAACGGCGGCGCCGGCACCGCCGACCGACGGCGGAGCCGGTGCATCGGCGCACGGGTGCCGGCGCCGCCGGCGCGGGCGCAACCGGCGCGGACGCGACCGGCGCGGGCGCTGGTGGCGCGGGCGGCGGCCGGCTGCGGCTCGGGCACCGGAGCCGTCGGTGCAGCCGCCCGCGGCGGCAGCAGGCCGAGCGGATCGACGTACCCCTGGGGGTCGGTCGACTTGCGGATGCCGAGTTGCACGAGCGGCGCTTCGCCGACGCCGGGGTCGCCGACGGCACCGACGGCGTCGCCTTCGGCGACGACAGCGTCCTTCTTGGCGGAGATCGCGCCCAGATGCGTGAGCGTCACGGACCATCCGTCCGCGGTCTCGATCGTCACCGACTTGCCGCTGCCGGGCACCGTGCCCGCGAATGAGACGACGCCCGCCCTCGGCGCGCGGACCGCGTCGCCCGGGCTGCCGCCGAGATCGATGCCCCGATGCTGGCCCGCGGCATACGGATTCGACGGATCGAATATGAACGGTTGCAGCACCTGGCCGTCGGTGGGCCAGGTCCACGCGTGCGCGGCCGGCACAGCGGCGAGCGCAGCGAACAGCACGAGTAGGAGTCGGCGCATGGCGAACCTCGTTGTCGGGTTGGAGAACGTTTGTTCGTCCACGGTAGAAACGAAGCGCCGGGTTGTCAAAAAAGGTTACAAAGTTGTCACAGAGAACCGCGGTAGAGATCGTTGCGAGACATGTCCGTCAGTCGCGACACGACCTCGACGGCGACCTTGCGCGGCGTTCCCGCCGCAACCAGCTCGGCCACCGCCGCCGCACCTGCCTCCGCCCCGGGCGGCGCCAACTCGGCCGGCCCGAGCACGATCGTGATCTCGCCCTTCGGCGGCTCCGCGTAGCGCTCCGCGAGCGACGAAGCAGTTCCGCGCACGACCTCTTCGAACTTCTTCGTCAGCTCGCGGCACACGACGACGTCGCGCTCCGGCGTCACCGCCGCCAGCGAGCGCAGTGACGCACCCAGCCGCTGCGGCGACTCGAACGCGACCACCGGCCAGCGCCAGCCGGCGAGCTCCGCCCACAGAGCCGGCGAGCTCCGCCGCACGCCGCGGCAGGAAGCCGACGAACGCGTAGCGCTCCGACACGAGGCCGCTTGCGACGAGCGCCGTCTCGACCGCCGAGGCTCCGGGCAGAACCGTCACCGCAACACCCGCGTCGAGCGCCGCCCGCACCAAACGCGCGCCCGGATCGGAGATCCCCGGCAGCCCCGCGTCCGACACGAGCGCGATCCGCTCGCCGGCGACGATTCGCGGCAGGAGCTCCGCCACGCGCGAGGCCTCGTTGTGCTCGTGGTAGGAGAGGAGCTTCGCTTCGATTCCGTGACGCTGCAGCAGGCCGCGCGTGTGACGCGTGTCCTCGGCGAGTACAAGATCGGCTTCGCGGAGCTCGGCAAGCACACGCAGCGTCACGTCGTCGAGGTTGCCGATCGGCGTCGCGCAGACCGCAAGCGTCAAGACACGGCCTCGAACCCGACGAGCGCCGCACCGACCATTCCCGCTTCGGTGCCGAGCTCGGCGAGCGCGACCTGCACGGTGGCGCCGGCCGGAGCGAGCGCCTCGCGCAGGATCGTCACGCGCGCGGGGCCGAGTAGCAGCTCACCGGCCGCGAGCCCGAACCCGCCGCCGATCACGACGATCTCCGGGTCGAAGACGTTGACCAGCGAGCCGATCGCTGCACCGAGGTGATGGCCGATCTGCGCCAGCGCGGGATGCCGCTGTGCCGACGAGGTCGTGTGCGGTTGCGTCCGGACCGAGCACCTCGCCGGGCGACCCGGTCGGCGGCGCTTCCCGAGCAGTACGGCCTCGACGTGCCCGCGACCGGTGCAGGCACCGCCGCACGGCTCGCCGTCGTCGACGATCACGATGTGGCCGAGCTCGGCCCAGCCGTGGTACAGCTCGCCGTCGATCACGACTCCGCCGCCGACCCCAGTCCCGAGCGTGAGCATGACGAGGTTCGAGGCGCCGCGTCCTGCGCCGAGCCTGCAGCTCCGCGAGCGCTGCGCCGCTGCCGTCGTTGACGGCGCCGACGGGTAGGCCGACGCCGAGGGCCAGCTCGTCGGGCAGCGAGAGCCGGTGCAGCGGGATGTTGACCGCGCCGATCGCAAGCCCGGTCGCCTGGTCGATGCGCGTCGGCAGGCAGAACCCGACCGCCACCACGTCCGGCGTCCGCAACTCCTCGACCACCTCCACGAGCGCGTCGACGAGCTCGGCCTGCGAAGCCGTCGGCGTCGCCACCTCGAGCGTGCGCTCGCACCCGGCCGTCGGCATCGACGACCCCCGCCAGGATCTTCGTCCCGCCGAGGTCGACACCGATCACGCGGCTTGCCGGCTCATGCCGCCGGGTACCCTACTTCGCCGGATGGCCCCGGACGAAAAGCCCTACCGCGTCTACAAGGGCGGACGCATCAAGGGCAAGGTGCCGTCAGCACCCGCGCGTGCGAGCAAGACCGGGCCGACGTCGCGGGCTCGCATCGCCGGCGGCGGCAAGCGGCCGCGTCTTCGCGGGCCCGGCGGGCTCCGGTTCCGCCTGCCGAAGAGGCCGCCGTGGCGGCGCTTGATCGTCTTCGGACTCGCTCGGGATCTGATCGTGCTCTTCGTCGTCTGGTCGGTCGCGAGCTACTTCGCGCTCTCGAGCGGCGTCAGTGACGCGAACAAGCGTCTCGACCGACGCGCGCACGCCGCGCTGACACAAGCAGAACGGGCTGCTGCTCTCGCATGCGACGACATCCTCGTGCTCGGAACCGACAACGCGCCGATCGCCGGGCGAACCGGCGACAACCACTCCGACTCGATCATGCTCGTGCGCGCCGATCCGTCGCATCACCGCATCGCCTATCTCTCGATCCCGCGCGACATCGTCGTGCCGATTCCGGGCGTCGGCAACGCCAAGATCAACTTCGCGATGCAGAGCGGCGGCATCCCGCTCGCGATCAAGACGGTGCGCGACCTGACCGGCCTCCAGATCAACCACGTGATCGAGGTGAACTTCGCATCGTTCAAGGGGCTGATCGACGCGCTCGGCGGAATCACCGTCGACGTTCCCGACGCCGTTCGCTCGAACCGGTTCGACTGCCCCTACAAGACCGCGACGCGCTGCCAGCAGTGGCAGGGCTGGCGCTTCCACAAGGGCCCCCAGCACATGAACGGCCAGCAGGCGCTGATCTATTCACGCGTTCGCGAGAACCTGCTCAACCCGCGCGAGTCGTCGGACTTCTTCCGCGCCTCGCGCCAGCAGGCGGTGATCCAGGCAACGCTCTCGAAGTTCACCTCGTTGGGGACGCTGATCGGCGCGCCCTTCAACGCCGGGTCGTGGGTGAAGCCGATCACCACCGATCTCTCGACGTGCGCAGCTGATCGAGCTCGGCTGGGTGAAGTTCCGCTCGTCGACCGCGAACGCGCTCCATTGCCGGCTCGGCGCCGACCTCGGCGCGGGCGGCACCGGCGCACCGAGCGAGGACAACCCGCTGGCGATCGCGATGTTCCTCGGCCGCTCCGCGCCGCAACTGCCGACCTCGACGTTCGGGCCGGGCTGCGCGCGCGGCCGGCAGATTCCTTAGGCGCGGCGTAGCCGCGCCGTGTGAGGACGCGCGGACGAAGTCCGCACGTCCGTGTGCGTAGGCGGCCTCGAGCGTTACGAACAGTTCGCTCATCACGCTTTCGCCCTGAGGGCAGTTTGCCGTTAGTCGGAGGAAGGACTGCTCGATGAGGAGTCCGACCCCGAGGAGCCGCTGTCGGACGAAGAACCACCACTGTCCGACGAAGAACCACCGCTCTCCGACGACCCGCCACCGCTCTCCGATGAACCGCCGCCATCCGACGACGACGAATCGCCGCTGCCTTTGCGCTTGCCGCGGCCGTAGTCGGTCGAGTAGAAGCCCGAGCCCTTGTAGTGGACCGCGACCGGGAACAGCACCTTCACGAGCGGCGAGGCGCCGCACACCTCGCAGATCGACGGACCGGGCTCGCTCATGCCGTGAAACACCTCGAACAGATGCCCGTTCGGGCACTTGTACTCGTAGATCGGCATCGACCCAAAGCTAGCAGCGGCTACCGTCGTTCTTTGTGGCCCGCCGGCTTCTCGTCGTCGCTGCACTGGCTCTGGTCGTAGCGCAACAGGCGGCCGCCCACGCGATCCCCCTCCACACCGAGCCGCCGAACGGCGCGATCCTCCTGGCCGCGCCGCGCGAGGTCTCCGTGACGTTCGACAGCACGGTGCGCGTCGGTCCGCGGAACGCTGCAATCCGCAACGACGGCACAAACGTGCTCGGCGGGGCTCCGCGCACCGCGCCCGGAAACCGGCTCGTGATCCCACTGCGCAGCGGCCTTGCGGACGGTGACTACACCGTGCGCTGGAGCGTCGTCTCCGACGACGGCCACGAGCAGGAAGGCGTGATCGTGTTCGGGCTCGGGCGCACTGCCGCGCAGCCGACAGCCGCGCTCACGACCCGGGGCTACGTGACGTGGCAGCGGGTCTTGATGCGAACCCTTTTCCTGCTCGGTGTGCTCGGCGCGGCCGGCGCGGCCTTCTTCTCGCTGGCGATTCTCGGGGGCGACCTGCCGCGGCGTCAGGCCCATCTTCTGTTCGGCTGCTTCTTGATCGCGTTCGCAGGTTCCGACGCCCTGATCCATGTGACGAGCGCAGGCGGAACGCGATTCGAACGCTTCATGATCGTCGCTGCCGTCGCAGCAGGGATCGGAGCGGCCGCCTCGGCGCTCGCACCGCTCGAAGCGCGGTTGCGCTACCTCGTGTGGGCGGCCGCCGCCGCGCTGTTCGTCTGCCCCACGCTCGCGGGCCATGCGCTCGACCACGACCAGCCCGCCGTGATCGCTCCGGCCGCAGACCTGCTGCATCTCGGCGGCGCGGCGGTGTGGCTCGGCGGCGTCGCGTCGCTCGCACTCGCGCGCACGGGGAGCATCAAGCGGTTCTCGACGTACGCGCTCCCCGCAGTCGGCCTCGTTGCGCTCGGCGGCGCCGCGCGCGCTGTCACCGAGCTCTCCTCGATCTCGCAGGTGTGGACGACGAGCTACGGGCGAACGCTGATCGTGAAGACAGCCGTGTTCGCAGTGCTGCTCGCGCTCGTTTGGATCGCGCGGCGGCGGCTGTTGCTCGTTCAACTCGCACTGCTCACCGGGCTCGCTGTCGCGGTTGGCGCACTGACCGATCTGCAGCCGGGACGCGCGCGTGTCTCGACGGTGCGCACGACCCCGTCGAATGTCCCGCTACCACCGCCGGCGCCACCGCTCGGCGCCTACGTCGACGCCGCGCAGGTGGGAAAGCTCGCCGTCGGGTTCGCATGGCGGGCCGGCGTCGCAACGATCACTGTCGTCGGCCCGGACGGCGGTGCGGTGGGCTTGCCGGTTCAGATCGAAGGTCACGCAGCAGCACAGTGCGGCCGTGGTTGTTTCACCGCGCCGGCGGGACGGACGGTGGCGGTATCGGTCGCCGGAGAGCCCATCGTGTTCATCGTCCCCGAGCGCCTTCGCTCTGCCGCGGCCGAGCTTCGGCGCGCGACGGAGGTCTACGACTCGCTGCCGGAGCTGACGATCGACGAACGGCTCTCGTCGTCGCCCGGCAGCTTTGCGGTGACGGTCTTTCACGAGCGCACACCGAACCGGTTCGCCTACAAGATCGTCGCGGCGAGCCAGCCCGGCGTCACCGGCACCGAGGGGATCGTGATCGGCTCACGGCGCTGGGACCGCGCGCCCGGCGGCAACTGGAAACCGTCTCCGCAATCGCAAATCCGCGTTCCGCGCACATACTGGGGCGCGCAGGCGCGCAATGCGTACTCGATCGGGCGGGGCTCGCTCACCTTCTACGACCCACAGCTTCGCGCGTGGTACCGGCTGCGCGTCGACCCGCGCACCGACCGACCGCTCAGTCTCAGGATGATCGGCGCGGCGCACTTCATGAGCCACACCTACTCGGTCGGCCGGTCCCCCGCGATCTCGCCGCCCTCACGGTAGCTCTGCGCCTCACGCTCGATCACCTCGAGGAAGCACGGTGCGTCCTCGAACGCAGCGAGCCCGGCCTGTGCGTCGCGCGGGCGCCGCGATGGATGGCGCAACCGCCGCACGGTCGCAATCGTGCCGGCCGCACCGATGACGCCGCCGAGCGCAAACGAGCGCAGACGCCTGCGACGGCTCACATCGGCCATGACACCATCCTACGATGCGTGTGACGACTCTCGGCGACCTGTTGCTGGACGTGATCGTGCGGACAGGCGAGTCGCTGGTGACCGGGGACGATCGCCCGGCGACGACGCTCGTGGGCGCAGGTGGCCAGGCCGCGAACGTCGCCGCATGGGTGGCGGCGCTGGGCGGGTCGGCGCGGTTCGTCGGCAAGCGCGGGAACGACGCTGCGGGCGAGCTCGTCGGTGCGGAGCTGCGCGCATACGGTGTCGATGTGACCGGGCCGGTCCAGGGACGCACAGGCGTCGTCGTGTCGATCGCTGCGGGCGGCGAGCGGACGATGGCCTCTGATCGCGGTTCGGCGCCGGATCTCTCCGCGGACGAGCTCGACGCCGGGTGGTTCGACTGCGACGTGCTCCACATCTCCGGCTACTCGCTGCACCGCGAGCCGATCGCGTCGGCCGCCGCGCGAGCCTCCGAGCTCGCGCGCGGATGCGGCGCGCGCGTGTCGGTGGATCTCTCCACCTGGAGCTCGATCGACGACGCATTTCGCACGCGCGTGCGCGCACTTGCGCCGGATATCGTCTTCGCGGGTGAGCGCGAGCGCGATACCTTCGGGGAGTTGGCGACGGACTGGATCGTGAAGCAAGGGGCAGAAGGCGTGATCGCCGGCGGCGAGCAGCACGCCGCCGTCACGACGGAGGTGGTCGACACGACCGGCGCGGGCGACGCACTTGCGGCCGGCTATCTCGTCGGCGGCGTCGAGCTCGGGCTCGAGGCGGCCGCACGCTGTTGCGCGAAGCTCGGGGCGATGCCGTGATCCGGATCGCGGCCGAAGTACGCGAGGCCTCCGTGGTCGTCGCACTCGAAACAACCCTGATTGCGCACGGCTTCCCGGCCGGCGAGGGCGTCGAGGTCGGGCTTGCTGCAGAGCGCGCGGTTCGTGAGGGCGGCGCGGTGCCTGCGACGGTCGGGGTACTCGACGGCGAGATCGTCGTCGGGCTGACGGAGGACGAGCTCGCCCGTTTCGACGCATCCGCGCGCAAGGTCGGGCCGCGCGACCTTGCCGCCGCGGCCGTTCAGCGGGCAATCGGCGCGACAACGGTCGGCGGCACGCTCTCGGTATGCAAGGCCGCCGGGATCTCGACCTTGGCCACGGGCGGGCTGGGCGGCGTGCATCGAGGCTGGCCGACACCGCCCGACGTGTCGGCGGATCTGCAGACGCTCGCGCAGGCTCAGGTGCTGGTCGTCTCGGCCGGCGTGAAGTCACTCCTCGACGTGCCCGCCACGGCCGAGTTGCTCGAGACGCTCGGCGTGCCCGTCCTCGGCTACCGCACGAATACGGTGCCGCTCTTCTACTCGGCACAGGGCGGGCCACCGGTCTCGGCACGCGTGGAATCGGCGCAGGAGGCATCGCGCATTGCGGCGTCTCACTGGGAGCTCGGTGGCGACGGGCTGCTGCTCGTGCGCCCGCCGGACGAGAGCCTCGACGATGTCGAGCCGCTGATCGAACGCGCGCTTGCGGCGGCAGACGCCGAGGGCGTGCGCGGGCAGGCGGTGACGCCGTTCGTCCTATCGTTCCTGCACCGCGAGAGCGGCGGGCGCACGTTGCGCGCGAACCGCGAGCTCGTGATCGGGAATGCGCGGCTCGCGGGCGAAGTGGCAGCGGCGTGATGGTGGTTCAACGGGAAAGGGGTGGCAGATGTATGCGTTGGTCGTGAGATTCGAGGACAACCCGAGCGACATGAAGGCCGGGATCGAGCACGTGCAGGAGGAAGTGGTTCCGCTGGCGGAGGCGGCGGAGGGCGTGCGCGGAGTCTGGCTCGTCAACCCGGAGAGCGGCGAGCGGCTGTCGGTGATGGTGTTCGACGACGAGGCAGCTGCGGACGCGCTGTTCGAAGCGATCGCGGAGCGTCGCGCCGCCGACCCGGATCGCAGGCGGCCTGGGCCGGTCGACTCCGTGCGCTACGAGGTGTACGGCTCCGCGCTCGGATGATCGAGATTCGTCGTCTGAAGGGAACCGAGCTCCACGCGCAGCTCGACGCGCTCGCGGGTGTGCTGGCCGATTGCGTTGCGGGCGGCGCGTCGGTCAGCTTCATGGCCCCGTTTCCGCACAGCGAAGCTCGGGCGGTGTTCGATGCGTGGGCCGCCGAGGCGGAGCAGGGCCGCCGGCTCGTCCTCGGTGCGTTCGCCGACGGCGAGTTGGTCGGTACCGTGCAAGTGATCCTCGCGCTGCCGCCGAATCAGCCGCACCGCGGCGAGATCGCGAAGCTCCTCGTCCATCGCTCCGCACGCAGGCGCGGGATTGCGCAACTGCTGATGGAGCAAGCGGAGGGGGAAGCGCGCGCGGAAGGCAAGAGCCTGCTCGTGCTCGATGCCGTCACGGAAGGCGACGCCGCGCGCCTGTATGCGCGCATGGGCTGGACGACGGTCGGTGTCATCCCCGGGTATGCGCTTTACCCGGACGGGCGGCCGTGCGACACGACCTACTTCTACAAGGCGATCTAGCGCGACTCGAGGGCGAGGCGCAGGCCGAGGCCGACCATCACGCTGCCGGTGACGCGCTCGAGCCGGTGCTGCCACGGCCCATCGACGAACAGCCGGCGCAGCCGCGTTACCGCGAGCGCGAGCACCGAGTACCAGACGAGGTCGAGCAAGACGATCAGACCCGCCATCGCGAGCCCCGTCGTCATGTTCGAGTGCCCGCGCTCGAGGAACTGCGGGAAAAGGGCGACGAAGAAGATCGCCAGCTTCGGGTTCGCAAGACACGTGACGAGGCCGTCGCGAAACGCGCGCGGCGACCAAACGTCCCCGCCCCGCTCCGTAGCCGGTTCACCGCGACGGCTGCGGCGAAACGACTGCACACCGAGCCACACGAGCACGATCGCGCCGCCGACCTTCAGGACGAGGAACGCAACCTCTGACGCCGCGATCAACGCGGAGACGCCGACCGCGGACGCAACGCCCCACGCCAGCACTCCGACCGAGTTGCCGAGCGTGGTCAGCAGCGCCGAGCGGCGCCCACCGCGGAGCGCACTGCGAACGACCATTGCGGTCGCCGGCCCCGGCGTCAGGGTGACGACGATCGCAACTCCGAGGAAGACGGCGAGCCCGTGCATGCCATGTATTCAACCTGTGGAGTGAGTCCGGCGTATGAACGCTCGCGCAGCCGAGTTCACTGACGCCAGACTGCCCTTTTCGGACATCTTGCGTCCGAGTCAGCGCGGCGCTACACCTCGGGCACGGCCCGGAGGTAGCTCAATTGGTAGAGCGCGTCGCTGTCCACGACGGAGATGCCGGTTCGAATCCGGCCCTCCGGGTCCATGGACAAAACGAAGGCCCGCCGTAAGGCGGGCCTTCGGGTAGCTCAGCACATCACGTCGCTGTCCACTGTTCCGAACTGTACCTTCAGGATTCATTCGCAAACGCTGACGCAGCCGAGCGCGCAGAGAACGCAGTGTCTGACACCGACGGTGTCAGACACTTGAAATCGCCAATCCCCGCGCTCGGACTGTCATCCGAAACGCTCGCCCAGCCGAGCGACATTCCGCCAGCGAGGGCCAGAGTGCGAGAATCTGGACATGCTTCCTCTCAATCCGCTTCCGCGTGCCCCACGTGGCGCCAGGCGAGTACACAACCGCATTCTCATGTCCGACGTGTATGAAGGGCGGCGACTTCTTTGCGAGCGTCTCCTGGGGTCAACCCTGGACACACACTCCAAGCGGCGTGCTTCGGATCACTCGTTAGCCCCGAAGGTGATCAGAGCCGCCAGCGCCCGTCTTCTTGCACGAGCTGCCCGTCGGCGTAGAGCTTCCCGCCCCGGCGCAGGTCCTTGACGATGTCCCAGTGGATCCTGCTGACGTTCTTGCCGCCGGTGGATGTGTACGAGTTGCCGATCGCGAGATGGATCGTGCCGTCGATCTTCTCGTCGAAGCCGACGTTCTTCGTGAAGCGCTGGATGCCGGGGTTGCAGCCGATCCCGAGCTCGCCGAGCCGCCGCGCGCCGTCGTCGGTGTCGAGCGTGCGCAGCAGGAACGCCTCGCCGCTGCGTGCCGTCGCCTCGACGATGCGCCCGTGCTCGAACACGAACTGCGCCCCTTCGACCTCGTGCCCGTAGTACACGGCGGGAAACTCCGAGAACGTCACCTTCCCCTCGACCGAGTCCTCGATCGGCGAGTAGAAGACCTCGCCGCCCGGCATGTTGATGTGCCCGTCATCGATCGCGCCGGAACGTCCGGCGAGCGAGAGCGTGAGGTCGGTCTCCTCGCCGACGATCCGGATCTCCTCGGCGGCGTCGAACACCTTCGCGATGCACTGCATCTTCGCCGCCTCGGCATCCCAGTCGAGCAGGACGGCGCCGAAGATGAACTCGGTGTACTCGTCGAGCGTCATCCCGGCTTCCTGCGCGGTTGCGTGCACCGGGAACTCGCAGACGACCCACGGCACCTTCATCGACATCTGCCGCTCGCGGAACTTCGTGCTGCGCTCCTGCAGCGCCTGCCGACGCTCCTCGGAGAGGTCGCTGCCTTCGCGTGTGTTCTCGGGCGCCGAGATCATGATGAACGCGTCGCAGTTCTCCCAGACATAGGTCATCGACGGCGGTGGCACGCGCAGCAGGTCGAGCGGTGCGTGGCGTGCGAACGGGCCGCTCGTCGGCTCCCACGCGAGGTGCAGCAAGGGATAGGCACCGAGGCGCGCGATCTGCTCGGTGACGGCTTCGACCAGCGGCCGCGCAAGCGGCGTCGACCGGATCAGCACCTCCCACCCGGGCTGAACGCCGACCGACCGCTCGACGAGCAGGCGCGCGTAGTCGTCGATGCGAGAATCGCGCAAGGGACTCTTTCTACTCCTGTTTTTGCTCGTTGACAACCGTCCAATCAGGACAAGGTGGCCAGGAACTCCTCGATGTCGAGCGCGGGCAGGGTCTCGATCCGGGTCGAGCCGCGGGCGGCGAGCGCGACGGACACCTTCGCGATCGTGGCGATGTCGGGTGCCTCGACCACGTTGACGAAGTCGAACTCACCCAGGGTCGCCCACTGGTGGAGCACCCGGGCGCCGAGCTCCTCGATGTCCTGGTTCACCTGCCGGAGGCGCTCAGGGTTCGACTTGAGCGTCTGGATGCCCTGCTGGGTCAGGGTCGAGAGCAGGATGAAGACCGGCATTCTGCCGGGACATTAGTCTCGCAGCCTGGTCGACGTATAGGAGCGCCGCGCCGAGGTAGAGGAGCGGGCTGAGGACGAGATCGGACAGGAACACGGCGATGCGGAGACCGGTATCGCTCTGGCTGCGCAGAAGCCCTCCGAGCACGTTCGCAGCGACCCCGACGACCACGACGAGCGCGCACAACGAGCCGAGCGCGTGCACGTAGTCGGCGAGCCCGAGCTGACGGCCGCGGACCAGCGAGTCGCGAAGGCCGGTGCGCGCGACCATCGCCGCCGGCACTGCCAGGCCGATGAACGCAAACCAGGCGAGCCCCGGGATCAGGTACAGCGCGCGGAGCACCGGAAACGGCAGGTAGATGAGCACGGCGAGTGCGACCGCAGTGCGCGTGGGAGGCACGGCGAGGACGATCCGACAGGCCCACACGTAGGCGGCGACGAAGAACGGCGTCAGCGCCAAGAAGATCAGCAGCTGCGGTGTGTGGCCGTGGTGGGCGCTGAGCTGGTCGCCGGCCGCGAGTGGGATGCCAAGCGGCAGGCAGCGCCAGAAGCTCTGCCCGTAGGCGCGGATCGACTCCGCGATCAGCTGCCCGATCGTTCGCTGCTCGGGCGGTAGCGGCGGAGGAAGGTCACGCATTGATCGCCTCGAGCACGCGGGGAACGGCGACGGCGAGCAGCTCGAGTGCCTCGTCGATCTGCCAGCGACTGCGATCGGATTCATTCACCGTGTTCGAGATCGCGCGCACCTCGACGGCCGGGACGCCTGCGAGCGCGCAGGCGCGCAACACGCCGAAGCCTTCCATCGCCTCGACCTCGCAGTCCGTGCCGGCGCCGACCTTGCCGCACGTTGCGATCGGCAGCACGTGCGCCTCGGGCAACGCACGGCGCGCCGCGGCAAGCAGCGTTGCATCCGGCTCGA
Organism: uncultured Actinomycetes bacterium; assembly: GCA_963761365.1. GTDB lineage: Bacteria > Actinomycetota > Thermoleophilia > Gaiellales > Gaiellaceae > PALSA-600. Next base: position 354,891 of record CAVXHB010000009.1, read on the forward strand.
CCCGCTCGACCCGCGGGAACACCGAAGCAGGATCGATCACGTCGCAGTAGACCGCCGCTGACCCGATCACGAGTAGCGGGGGCTCGAGCTTGCTCGCGCCGGCGATGCCGATATGGAGCACACCGCTCGGAGTGCGTTCGGCAAGGCGATGCGCGGTTGCGAGCGCAGCTTCAACGGGGCCGACACCGCACACGAATCCGTCCAGGCCGACCAGCTCACGCTCGGTCGCAGCGATCAGCAGCACGGTGAGACGGTAGTCGGTAGTCGTGTGAGAAGATCGTCGCCGTGGGCTTTTGCGTGATCCGGCCTGGCGACGCGGTCTGGGAAGACCGCCCGAACCAGGATGGGCAGATCCGTCGCGTGGCCGACCTGACCTCTGCGGGTGCACTCGAGCAGTCGCGCGCACGGATCTGGCGGTATCCGCCGCAGACCCGCGGGCGCCGGCATCTCGAAGGTGCCCAGGAGGAGGTCTTCGTCGTGCTCGCGGGGACGTTGACGATGCTGCTCGGCGACCCGCCCGAGCGGTTCGACCTGGCCCCGCAGTCGGTCGTCACCGTCTCGCCGGGCACGGGCCTGCAGATGCGCAACGAGAGCGACGCCGAGGTTGTCGTCTTCGCGTACGGCGCACCGCCGGTCACCGGCCAGGCGGAATACCTCGACGACGTCGAGCTGTAACAAGATCGCAGTGGACTTCACGGTCGCCGCGACCGCGAGCCCGCGTGCGACGAACGGCTAGTGGCGGCCGAGCAGCCCGAGCGAGAGGCGATTCAAGCGCTGGCGCTTCCGAGCCTGGTCCAGCGCCCAGCGCTCGTAACGCTCGATCGACGCGGCAAGGCGCTCCGTCGCTTCCCGATCGAGCGCCCTCTCAGCGGCGAGTTCCTCAGGGGTAAGTTTCCTCTTCGCCATCGTCTTCTCCCAATGATCGAAGGATCCGATTCAGTTTAGCGTTGGCGCGCATTACTGCTGCTGCAAGATCGAGAAGCAAGCGTTGATCTTCAGTCGGCTCCGGCTCAGGTTCGGCTCGTCGCCACACGACTGAAGTGTCGCGCGGGTTCAACCAAACGACAAGTGCCTCAAACGGCCGCGGCCGCTGTGGCCTCCGCCTTGGTGAACACCAGGTCGCCATGCTGCGCGTCGACGCGAATGACGTCGCCCGCGACGAACTCGCCTTCGAGCAGGCGCAGCGCAAGCGGGTTCTCGAGCAGGCGCTGAATCGCGCGCTTGAGCGGCCGCGCGCCGTAGGCCGGGTCCCAGCCCGCTTCGGCGAGCGCCTCCTTCGCGGCGTCCGTCAGCTCGAGTGAGAGCTCGCGGTCGGCGAGCCGCTGCCGCAAGCGCGCGAGCTGCAGCTCGACGATCTCGGTCAGCTGCTCGCGGGAGAGCGCCTTGAACTCGACGATCTCGTCGATCCGGTTCAGGAACTCGGGCCGGAAATGCTCGCGGAGCGACTCGGCACTCCTGACGTTCGACGTCATGATGATCACGGTGTTGCGGAAGTCGACAGTGCGGCCCTGCCCGTCGGTGAGGCGTCCGTCGTCGAGGATCTGCAGCAGCACGTCGAAGACCTCGGCGTGTGCCTTCTCGATCTCGTCGAGCAGCACGACTGAGTACGGCCGCCGCCGCACCGCTTCGGTGAGCTGACCGCCCTCCTCGTAGCCGACGTAACCCGGCGGTGCGCCCACGAGCCGTGAGACTGTGTGCCGCTCCTGGTATTCGCTCATGTCGAGGCGCACCATCGCGTGCTCGTCGTCGAACATGAACTCTGCGAGCGCGCGGGCGAGCTCGGTCTTGCCCACGCCGGTGGGACCGAGAAACACGAACGAGCCGATCGGGCGGTTCGGGTCCTGCAGGCCGGTGCGTGCACGGCGCAGCGCATTCGCGACAGCGGAAACCGCTTCCTCCTGTCCGATCACGCGGTCGTGCAGCCGCTCTTCGATGTGGATCAGCTTTTGCGTCTCGCCTTCTAGCAGGCGGTCGACCGGAATCCCGGTCCAGCGCGCGACGACCGAGGCGATGTCGTCCTCGTCGACCTCTTCCTTGACCATCGGGTTCTCGGGGGCCTTGCGCTCCGCGAGCTCCCGCTCGAGCTCCGGGATCTCGCCGTACCGGATCTCGGCGACGCGCTGGAGGTTGCCCTCGCGTTCGGCGCGCTCGGCCTCCATCCGCACCTCGTCGATCCGGCGCGTCGCCTCCTTGATCTTCTCCAGCGCTTCCTTTTCCTTCGCCCAGCGTGCGGCGAGCGCGTCGCGCTCCTCCTTCGCCTCGGCATGTGCACGCTCGACCGGCTCCCGCACCTGCTTCGACTCCTTCGCCATCGCGGCGAGCTCGATCTCGAGCTGCATCACACGGCGGTTCGCTTCGTCGAGCTCGATCGGCGACGAATCGATCTCCATCCGCAGACGCGAGGCGGCCTCGTCGACGAGGTCGATCGCCTTGTCGGGCAGGAAGCGGTCTGCGATGTAGCGGTTCGACAAGACGGCCGCGGCCACGAGCGCGGCGTCGCGGATGCGCACGCCGTGATGCGCCTCGTAGCGCTCCTTGAGGCCGCGCAGGATCGCGATCGTGTCCTCGACGCTCGGCTCGCCGACGAGCACCGGCGCAAAGCGCCGCTCGAGCGCCGCGTCCTTTTCGATGTGCTTGCGGTACTCGTCGAGCGTTGTTGCGCCGATACAGCGGAGCTCTCCGCGCGCGAGCATCGGCTTCAGGAGATTGGCCGCATCGACGGCACCCTCGGCGGCGCCGGCACCGACGATCGTGTGGAGCTCGTCGATGAAGAGGACGACGCGCCCCTCGCTCGTCTTGATCTCCGTGAGCACGGCCTTCAGGCGCTCCTCGAACTCGCCGCGATACTTCGACCCTGCGAGCAGCGAACCGATGTCGAGCGCCCACACGCGGCGGTCCTTCAACCCTTCTGGCACATCACCGGCAACCACACGTTGCGCGAGCCCTTCGACGATCGCGGTCTTGCCGACGCCGGGCTCACCGATCAGCACCGGGTTGTTCTTCGTGCGCCGCGAGAGGATCTGGATCACGCGGCGAATCTCCTCGTCGCGGCCGATCACCGGATCGAGCTTCCCCTGCTCCGCTGCCTCCGTCAGGTCGCGGCCGAACTTCGCAAGCGCCTGGTAGCTGCCCTCCGGATCCTGCGAGGTGACGCGCTGGCCGCCGCGAATCTGCTTGATCCAGGCGAGGATCTCCTCGCGCGGGACCGGCTGCAGCGCGAGGAAGAGATGCTCGGTCGAGACGTAGTCGTCTTCGAGCTTTGCGCGCTCCTCGTCGGCGCGATCGAGCACCTTTGCGAACGCGGTCGAGGTCTGCGGCATCGCCTGCGAGCCGCTTGCGGTCGGACGCGCGGCGAGCTTCTGCTCGGCGTCGGCGCGCAGCCCCTGCCAGTCGGCGAAGAGCTCCTGGTCGAGCAGCGACAGCAAGAGGTGCTCGGGATAGATCTCGGGGTTGCCGCGCCTGCGCGCCAGCTCCTGGGCGCCTGCGATCGCCTCCTGGCTCTTGATCGTCAGCTTGTTGAAGTCCATCTAGCTCCGCTCTTTCTTCACGGGGGGCTGTGCCGGGCGATAGAGGACGAGGTCGCGACGGTAGTGCTTGTGCACCTGGTCGATCGCCTCGCGCATGTCGGCCTCCATCCGGTCGATCCGCGCGCGCATTCGCAGCAGCTCGTCCTGAAGGCGCATCACCTGCTCGACGCCGGCGAGGTTGAGGCCGATCTCGGTCGTGAGCTGCTGAATCAGCTGCAGCCGTTCGATGTCGAGCTCCGAGTAGAGCCGGGTATTGCCTGCAGTGCGCTTTGGCTGGACGAGCCCCTTCTGTTCGTAGATGCGCAACGTCTGCGGATGCATGCCGACGAGCTCGGCGGCGACGCTGATCATGTACCGCGGCCGGTCGTCCATCACTTTCTCCCCTTTCGCACCTGCTGAATCACGGTGATGGCGATCACAACCGGAACGATCACCCAGATCGCGTACTTGCCGGCGCCCGCATTCGCGGCGAGAACCAAAGCGAAGATGCCGATCGGCAATAGCCGCAGCAACCCTCGCGGCACCTGCGCGTTGCGATTCGTGCGCGCCCTCGGTGCCGGTGACGCCGGCGGCGCTGGAGAGTCGATCGGCGCGAAGCCGTCCGCCGTCGGCGGTTCCGGGGCGACACGCGGCCCTTCGGCGAGCATGCGATCGCGCTCGTTCATCAGTCGAACAGCCTGTCTCTCGGATTCGACTTGTGGGCCTTGCGCAGTCCCTCGAGTGCCTCGCGCTCGCCCTTTGTCAGCTTCGACGGCACCTGGACGCGAACGCGGGCGAGCAAGTCACCGCGGCCCTCGCCCTTCAGCTTCGGCGCGCCGCGGCCTTTCACCCGGAGCATCTTCCCGTCCTGCGACCCCGACGGCACCTTCAGCGAGACGCGACCGTCGGGCGTCGGAATCTCGACCTCGGCGCCGAGCGCAGCCTCGTCGAAGGCGACCGGGACATCGAGGATCAGATCGTCGCCGCGCCGCTCGTAGAGCTTCGACTGCTCGACGCGCGTGACGACGAACAGATCGCCGGCGGGCGCGCCGCCATAGCCGGCCTCGCCCTTGCCCTTCAGCTTGATCTTCGTCCCGTCCTTGACGCCCGCGGGGATGCGCACGGTGTAGCGCTTCGTCCGCCGCTCCCTGCCGGTGCCCTTGCAAGTCGGGCACGGCGTCTCGACGATCGTGCCGTTGCCGCGGCAGACCGGGCAGGGCTGCTGCAACGCGAACAGTCCCTGCGACGTTGCGACCATGCCGGTGCCGTTGCAGTTCGGACAGCGCTTCGGCGCGGTACCCGGCGCGGCTCCCGTGCCGTGACAGGTGTGGCAGGCGAGCTCGAGGCTGACGGGCACGACGGTCTGGAATCCCTTCAGCGAGTCCTCGAACGAGATGCGCACCTCCACCTCGACGTCCGCACCGCGCTGGCCGCGTTGCGTTTGTGTTTGGCCACGCCCGCGCCCGCCGCCGAAGAGCCCACCGAAGATGTCACCGAGGTCGAAATCGCCGAAGTCGACCGTCGTCGGCCCCTGCCGGCCGTTGCCTGAGCCGAAGGTGTCGTACTGCTTCCGCTTGACCGGGTCCGACAGCACGTCGTAGGCGTGCTGAATCTCCTTGAAGCGCGTTTCGGCGGCGGCGTCACCCGGATTCTTGTCCGGGTGGTACTGGCGGACGAGCTTGCGGTAGGCCTTCTTCAGGTCGTCAGCCGACGCGTTCTTCGGAACGCCGAGCGACTCGTAGAGCGAGCTCGCCAAGCCTACGGCTCCTGGTTACTCACGGGCCCCGATGACACGACGACGCGCGCCGGCCGCAGCACGTGGTCGCCGAGCTTGTAGCCCTTCTGCAGCACCTCGATGACGGCGCCTTCCTTCGCGTCGGATGGCTGTGCGAGCAGCGCCTCCTGCGTGTGCGGGTCGAAGTCGCCCTCCGTGTCGACTTCGACCAGGCCTTCCCGCGCGAGCGCGTCGGCGAGCGCGCGGTGCACGAGCTCGACGCCTTCCTCGAGCTGCGCCTCCTCGTGCTCGCTCGCGGCGACGAGCGCACGCTCGAGATCGTCGAGTATGGGCAGCAGCTGTTTGACCAGCCGCTCGGAGGCACGCGCGACCAGGTTCCCCTGATCGCGCGCCACGCGCTTTCTGTAGTTCTCGAACTCGGCCTTCAGACGTTGGAGCGCGTCGAGATACTCGTCGCGCTCCTTCGCCAGTTGCTCGAGCTCGTCGACTTCGTGTTGCTGCTCGACGGGCTCGTCCATTACTTGGTCTTTGCCTCGTCGTCGACGACCTCGTAGTCGGCGTCTTCGATCACCTCATCGTCGGGCGCCGCGCCGTCGCCGTCACCGCCGCCACTCGGCCCCGCTGCGGACGCCTGCGCGTAGATCGCGGAAGCGGCCTCCGTCCATGCCTCCTGCAGCGCATCGGACTTCGCCTTGATCTCGGCGACGTCGCTCGACTCGAGCACGCCGCGGAGCTCCATGATCCGGCCCTCGACCGTCGAGGCGACCGACTCGTCCAGCTTGTCGCGGTGCTCTGCCAGCGACTTCTCGGTCTGGTAGGCGAGCGCCTCCGCACCGTTACGCGCGTCGACGAGCTCGCGCAGCGTGCGCGCCTCGTCGGCGTGAGTCTCGGCGTTCTTGATCATCTCCTGCACCTCGGACTCGGAGAGGCCCGAGCCGCCCTCGATCTTGATCTGCTGCTCGTTGTTCGTGCCGAGATCCTTCGCGGAGACGTTGATGATCCCGTTCGCATCGATGTCGAAGGCGACCTCGATCTGCGGCATCCCCTGCGGCGCCGGCGGAATACCGACCAGCTGGAACTTGCCGAGGGTCTTGTTGTACATCGCCATCTCGGACTCGCCCTGCAGCACGTGGATCTCGACCGACGGCTGGTTGTTCTCGGCCGTGGTGTAGATCTGCGACTTGCGGGTCGGGATCGTCGTGTTCCGCTCGATCAGCGCGTTGAACACACCGCCCTTCGTCTCGATCCCGAGCGAGAGCGGCGTCACGTCGAGGAGCAGCACGTCCTTGACCTCGCCCTTGAGCACGCCGGCCTGGATCGCAGCGCCGACGGCGACAACCTCGTCCGGGTTGACGCCCTTGTGCGGGTCCTTGCCGATCAGCTCCTTGACCTTCGCCTGCACGGCGGGCATGCGTGTCATGCCGCCGACGAGAATCACGTGGTCGATCTTCGCGGCCTCGAGACCGGCGTCGGTGAGCGACTGCTTGGTCGGGCCGACCGTGCGCTCGAGCAGGTCGTGGGTGAGCTCTTCGAGCTTTGCGCGCGTCAGTTGCAGATCGAGGTGCTTCGGGCCGTCCTGTGTCGCGGTGATGAACGGAAGGTTGATCTGCGTCGTCATCGTCGAGCTGAGCTCGATCTTGGCCTTCTCGGCCGTCTCGTAGAGACGCTGGAGCGCCATCGGATCGACGCTGAGGTCGACTCCCTGGTCGCGCTTGAACTCGGCGACCATCCAGTCGACGATCGCCTTGTCGAAGTTGTCGCCGCCGAGGTGGTTGTCACCGGCGGTGGACTTGACCTCGAACACACCGTCGCCGAGCTCGAGCACCGACACGTCGAACGTGCCGCCGCCGAGGTCGAAGACGAGAATCGTCTGGTCGGCGCCTTCCTTGTCGAGGCCGTAGGCGAGCGCGGCCGCGGTCGGCTCGTTGACGATGCGCAGGACGTTCAGGCCGGCGATCTGGCCGGCGTCCTTCGTCGCCTCGCGCTGAGCGTTGTTGAAATACGCCGGGACGGTGATGACCGCCTCGGTCACCGACTCGCCGAGATAGGCCTCGGCGTCCGTCTTCAGCTTCTGGAGGATCATCGCGCTGATCTCCGGCGGCGCGTACTCCTTGCCGTCGGCCTTCACGCGTACGTCGTCGTTCGGGCCCTTGACGACCTCGTAGGGGACGATCTTCATCTCCTCCGAGACCTCGTCGAACTTCCGGCCCATGAAGCGCTTGATCGAGAAAATCGTGTTCTGCGGGTTGGTCACCTGCTGGCGCCGCGCCGGAGAGCCGACGAGCCGCTGACCGTCCTTCGCGAACCCGACGACGGACGGGGTCGTCCGGCCGCCCTCGGCGTTCGGAATGACGGTCGGCTCGCCGCCCTCGAGGACGGCCATGCACGAGTTCGTCGTGCCGAGGTCGATGCCGATCGTCTTTGCCATGAGTCTGTGTGTCTCCCTTTTGTGGTTGAACTGAGAAAATCTAAGCCTCGTTATAGCAGATATTTGACCGGCCTGGCCGCTAGCGGCCGATCCCGATCAGCACGCCGCCTCCGACGACGAGCAGGGCGCCGAATGCCAGCCTCGCCCCCACCTGTTCGTGGCGGAGCAGCAGCGCCGAGAGGCCGACGGCCCAGAGCGACTCGGTCGCAACGAGTGGCGAGACGACAGACACGCGACCGCGGAAGTAGGCCTCGAACAGGCAGATGTAGGAGAGCGCGAAGAGGATGCCCGCGGGCGCGAGGCGGCGAAGCTCCCGCGGCGTCGGCGGCCGGCGGGCCCAGACGAGCGTCACGAGCAAACCGCCGAGAAACGTCGCCGCCGCAGCCGCTTCCGGGTTCGCGTGCGCATGGAGGGCGCGGATGATGTCGTCGCGAACCGCAAAGAAGACCATCGCGCCGACCGCGAACAAGAGCGCGATCGCGCGAACGTGCTCGGGCCGGTCGCGCTCGGCCGCGAGCAGGACACCGCCGCCGACGATCGCGACGGCGCCGAGGACGAGCAACGTGCGCACCGGCTCGCCCAGGAAGACGAGCGCGATTGCGACCGCGACAAGCGGCGCGGCGCCCACGGTCACCGACGTTCGCGACGGACCGGCCTCGCGCACCGAGAGCGTGAACAGCACCTGCGAGCAACCGGGCGCGAGGAATCCCGCGAGGAAGAACTGCCACGAGCGGTGGAAATCGTGCTGCGGCAGTGCGGCGACGACCGCAATCGTCGTGCCCCACGTGAGCATTGCCAGCGCCGCGCCGGGCGCACTGCCGCCCGCCAGCCCGAACCGAATTGCGACGGCCATCGCACCGAAGGAAGCGGCCGAGACGAGACAGAGGAGGATGACCGTCACGCGGGCCAGGGCCGGCGCAGCAGGCGGACGAGCGTCTGGGCCGCTGCGGGCTCCGCGAGCACGATCCCGGCCATGATCACGGCGCAGCCGCCCCACCCGAGCGCACCGAGCCGGTCGCCGGCGAGCGTGTAGCCGAAGATCGCCGCCCAGACCGGCTCGAGCGTGAAGACGAGCGCTGTTCGCGTTGCGCTCGTCTGGCGCTGCGCCCAGGTCTGGACGAGAAAGCCGAGCGCGCTCGCGAAGATGCCCGTCACGAGCAGCGCGCCCCAGACGGTCCACCCGTGGGGCACGGCCGCAGTTGGAATCGCCGCGAGCGAGAGCCCGGCAAACGCGACCACCATCTCGACGAGCGTGAACGCGATTGCGTCGTACCGCGGCGCGTAGCGCTCCATCAGCACGATCTGCAGCGAATACACGGCTGCCGCCGCGAGCACGAGCAGGTCGCCGCCGGCCGACCCGCCGTGGACTCCGGCCAGCATCGCGAGCCCGCCGGTCGCAAGCGCGACTCCCACCCAGGCGGTCGCGCCGACGCGGAGACGAAAGAGCACGAGGGCAATCAGCGGTGTCAGGACGACGTACATCCCGGTGACGAAGCCGGCGCTCGAGACGCTCGTGCGCTGGAGCCCGAACGTCTGGAGGACGTACCCCACGGCCAGCAACCCGCCCGCGAGCGCCGCCGCCCCGAGCCCGCCCCGCCCGAGGCCCTGAATCCGGCGCGCCCCGGGCGCAAGCGTCACCGAGGCAATTCCGAAGCGGAGAGCCAAAAACGGGAGCAACGGGTAGATTGCGACCGCGTCCTTGACCTGGACGAAGGTGACCCCCCAGACCGCGGTCACGGCAACCAGGGCAAAAAGGGCGGGCATCGCCCGATTCAAGCGGTCTGGAGCATCCGGCGGGCGTGACAACCGAGCCGGACAATGGGATACCATTAGTCCTGGATGGAGCAATTGGTCGACGTCTTCGGACGCCCCCTTCACGACCTACGCATCTCGGTCACCGACAGGTGCAACTTTCGGTGCACCTATTGCATGCCGAAGGAGGTCTTCGGCCACGATTACCGCTTCCTCGACCGCAAGGAGCTGCTCGATTTCGAGGAGATCACGCGCCTTGCACGGGTGGCGGTCGGCCTCGGTGTCAAGAAGCTTCGGCTCACCGGCGGCGAGCCGCTCGTGCGGCGCGATCTCGAGCAGTTGATCTCGATGCTCGCGGAGCTCGATGCCGAGGTGACGCTCACCACGAACGCGTCGCTCCTGCCGCGTAAAGCGCAAGCGCTGAAGGACGCCGGCCTCGCCCGCATCACGGTCAGCCTCGACGCGATGGACGACGCCACCTTCCGGGCGATGAACGACGTCGACTTCCCGGTCGACCGCGTGCTCGAGGGGATCGAGGCCGCACGCGCCGCCGGGCTGCCGGTGAAGGTGAACTGTGTCGTCAAGCGCGGCGTCAACGAGAAGCAGATCGTGCCGATGGCGAAGCACTTCCGCGGCACCCCGCACATCCTTCGCTTCATCGAGTACATGGATGTCGGCGCGACGAACGGCTGGCGGATGGACGACGTCGTGCCCGCCGCCGAGATTCGGTCGCTGATCAACGCGGAGTTCCCGATCGAAGCGGCCGACGCGAATTACCGCGGCGAAGTCGCGAAGCGCTGGCGCTACCAGGATGGCAAGGGCGAGATCGGGATCATCGCCTCGGTCACCCAGCCGTTCTGCGGCGACTGCTCGCGCTCGCGCCTTTCGGCCGAGGGCAAGCTCTACACCTGCTTGTTCGCCGTGCGCGGCCACGACCTGCGCGCGTTGATCCGTTCGGGCGCAAGCGACGACGACCTCGCGGCCAAGCTCGCCGAGATCTGGCGCGTCCGCGGTGACCGCTACTCCGAGCTTCGCTCGCAGAACACGCTCGACCCGGCGCTCGACGAGCCCAGGGTCGAGATGTCCTACATCGGCGGGTAGCGATCCGGCGGCCGGTTGGTCGCGATCTGGCGTAAGCATTGTCGCCGAGCCAAGCGCACTGACGCCAGCGCACAGAGAATGAAATCGCCGCATCCCGGCGCTCGGAGGTCTTCCGCAACGCACGCGATTGCGACTGGCTTCCGCATCCTTGTCACCGTTCGCCGGCGGGAGTACGATCGAGCGCTCGGTCGCCACCGAAAGAGGAGGGCCTTGTGATTGCTCACCGTGCTCGCATCGCTGCTGTCGTCGTTGGGACCGCTGTCCTCACGATTTTCGGAGCCGGCGCCGCGACGGGCGCACGCGCGACTGGGACGGCTGCGGTCTGCAAAACCTTCTCGACCTCGGGACTGAAGCCCGAGTGGAGTGTGATCGGCAACGTGACCTGCGCGAAGGCGAAGCCGTGGCTGGTGAAGCTTCTCGCCGATCACGGAAAACCCGGCGTGAAGGTTGTGCTCAAGAATGGCCCGACGGGGTTCAAGTGCTCCGCCGTGGATGACGCGAAGGGCAGACCGGCTGTGGGCGCCTGCTACACGGGCACGCCCGCCTTCCCGAAGAACGGCCTCCAGTGGTACGCCTAGCGGCCACCCGATAGACATTCGTGCCGCGATGAAGTTCATGCTGTTTACGTACCGCGACCCAAGTATCCAGCTCGAACCTGAGCAGAGGGCGGCGATCCCGGCCGCGGTGGCGGCCTGGTGTGAAGAGATGGACGCCCGTGGTGTCCGCCTCGAAGGGCACGTGCTCGGCCCGCTCACGGACAGCAGGACGATTCGGAGTCGAGCGGGCGAGCTGATGGTCGGCGACGGGCCGGTCGCCGAGCAGGCCGTCCACATCGCCGGATTCAACATCCTCGAATGCGCCGACCTCGATGAGGCGCTCGAGGTTGCTTCCAAGAACCCAGGCGCGAACTTCGGAATCTTGGAGTTGAGACCCATCGAGCCATGAGGTAGCACCTTCCGGTAGAGAAGGCCGCCGGCTCCGGTACGTTCTCCTTCGTGGCGAAACGCGTGCTAGCGGTCATTGCCTGCTCCTTCGTGCTCTCCCTGCCCACCGTCAACGCCTGGGCGACGGCGTGGCACAAGGCGACCAGGCAGCGCGCCACCGTCACGAAGATCGTCAAAGGGTCGACTGTCGAGTGCCCCGTCGTCGTCTGATCGCTACAAGCATGGTAAGTGGGGACCGCTCCAGGTCGACCTGAAGATCTCAAAGGTTCCGGGCAGCGCGAAGTTCAAGATCCTCGCCGTGACCTGGCCGATCTGGCCGCAGCACACGGCCCGCTCCGTCTTCATCAACGACAAGGCGCTGCCGCTTCTCCAGATGCAGGTGCTTCAGCTCCAGAGCGCGAAGATCGAGACGATCTCGGGTGCGACGAACATCTCGGACTCCTTCATTCAGTCGCTGCACGGCGCGCTGCTTGCCGCCGCGAAGGCCTAAAGACAGAACTCGGCGCTCTAGGTACCTTGACCAGCATGTCCGAGGGCGTGCAAACGGGAAGTACGACTCAGTTCGTGCTGCTCGCGGTGAAGCACGATGCTGCGTATTGGACGCCGCACACCCTCGCCCAGGAGCTCCACACGAGCAATTTGCTCGCCTCTCCGTCCGAGGCTGAGCTGGAGGACTTCACCAAAACGGTGCTCGGCAGCCTCGTTGGGCGCGCAGCTGAGAAGTTTTGGGCGAGTGACGCCGTGACGCCCAGAAACGCGGCGGCCATTCGGTCCGCGTGCGGGGCGCTTCATCGCTTGACGCTCGTTGAGTTCACCGCGGCGGTTGCCGACCTGAACGCCGAAGGCTCGCCGTCACCAGATTCGGAATGACTCGAGTTACCGCGGGCATGAACGACGATCGTCCGCCGATCTGTCCACGCTGCGGCGTGACGATGGTGCCGGCCGAGCTGAGCGCGCGGGATTCGCGTGTCGGCGAATGGATCTGCCTGGAGTGCGAGGAGACCGCTGAGCCGGAGGAGACGTAGCGTTCGGGTCGCACGCAGTAACCTCCTGTTCGTCCCGCGACCCAGGAGGCTCACGTGAAGGTCGTCCACTGTCCGTGCGGCGTCAACATCGAAGGCGATACCGACGACGCACTGGTCGAGAACGTCCAGGCCCACATCGAGACCGACCACCCGGAACAGGTCGGCAAGTACTCGCGAGAAGACATCATCGCGATGGCTCACGAGCACTGAGCCGACGCTCAGATCTTCGGGTGACGCGAAGGGCCGCCTCCGGGTGGCCCTTCGCCTGTCTGGAAGGGCCGGAGAGCGCCTTATTTTGGCCTGTCCGCAGGGGCCGGTTAGAATGCGGTTCGGTGTCAACCGTAGTCGCAGCTGGGCGGCGTCATTTGCCGCATGGATGGAGAGGTCTCGGGCAGCAGCTCGCGATCTGGTTCGGCTTCCTGTTCGCCTACCAGCTCGCCCGCGGCGTCGCCGATCGGCATCCTGAGCGGGCATTCGCAAACGGCTTGCGGGTCGTCAAGTTCGAGACGCACTTCACCCACCGGCTGTACGAGCTGACCTTCCAGCAGTTCGTCGACCAGCGCCACTGGCTCGCCCTCGCTCGTCTCGTGGACGTACTGGAACTCCGAGTTCACGGTGCTCGGGCTCGCGCTGCTCTGGGTCTACATCCGGCGGCACGACGGCATTCACGCGCTTCCGCAACACGCGTGCTGCTCGCGAACGTGCTCGGGCTGTTCGGCTACGTGTTCATGCCGACGGCGCCGCCGCGGCTGCTCGGGCTCGGCTTCGACGACGCGCACCGCGACGGCCTCGTTTCACTCGCCGCGAATCCGTACGCCGCGATGCCGAGCCTGCACGCCGCCGACTCGCTGATCGTCGGCGTCGTGCTCGCGCTCGTCTGCCGGCACTGGTGGGCGAAGGCTCTTCTGGGTCGTCTGGCCGGCCTGGGTCTGGTTCGCCGTGATGGCGACCGGCAACCACTTCTGGCTCGACTGCGTGGCCGGCGTCGGCGTCGCGCTGATCGCGATGGCGATCGTCTACCGGACCGTCCGTCCGGCGTGTCGCCGCCGTTCAACGAGCGTAGACCGCCGTCTATCGAGGAAACGGGGTCGATGCGACACGGCGCTGGTACGGTGCCGCGTGAGCAGAGCCGCGGCGATCAAGCAGGGCTACACGACCGGTCGCGCGCAACGCTCGCCACGCGCTCGATCTCCGGTCTCGCCCGCACGCGCGTGACGCCGAACGCGCTCACGGCGACCGGCGTCGCTGCTGTGCGTGGCCGCGTCGATCCTCGTGCTCTTCGAGGACCGCAACGACCTCGTCGTTCTACTGGCTCGCGGCCCTCGTCTTCGTCGTCGGCTCGATCCTCGACATCCTCGACGGCGCACTCGCCCGCGCCGGCGGCAAGACGACGCCGTTCGGCGCCTTCCTCGACTCGACGACCGACCGCGTCAGCGAGGGCTTCATGCTCACCGCGATCGCCTACGTCTTCGCGCGCCACGGCCGGGACGTCTTCGTCGCGGTCGCGATGGCCGCGGTCGCCGGCTCGTTTCTCGTCTCGTACACCCGCGCCCGCGCCGAGGCGCTCGGGCCTCCGCGGCGACGTCGGCATCGGCTCGCGCGCCGAGCGCGTCGTCGTGATCACCGCCGGCCTCGTCCTCGCACCGTGGGGCGTGCTGCCCTGGGCGATCGCACTGCTCACCGTGACCGCGTGGGTCACGGTCGTCCAGCGCGTCCTTCACGTCCGCACGTCAACTCTTGGAGGCTTCGAAGTGAGTAAAGCAAACGGCTCGGCCAACGGCGCACGTCCGCGACGAGGACAAGGTCCGCGTCGCGATCATCGGCGTCGGCAACTGCGCCAACTCGCTCCTCCAGGGCGTCGAGTACTACAAGGACGCCGTCGGACGACCAGTTCGTCCCCGGCCTGATGCACGTGAACCTCGGCGGGTACCACATCCGCGACATCGAGTTCGTCGCCGCGTTCGACGTCGTCAAGGGCAAGGTCGGCGAGGACCTCGCCGACGCGATGTGGGCGCACCCGAACAACACGATCAAGTTCGCCGAGGTCGGCAAGACCGGCGTGAAGGTCTCGCGCGGCATGACCCACGACGGGATCGGCAAGTACCTCTCCCAGGTCGTCGAGAAGGCGCCCGGGCGAGACCGACGACGTCGTCGGGATCCTCAAGGAGCGCAACGTCGACGTCGTCGTCAACTACCTGCCGGTCGGCTCGGAGGAGGCGACCAAGTGGTACGCCGAGCAGATCCTCGAGGCCGGCTGCGCGATGGTGAACTGCATGCCGGTCTTCATCGCGCGCGAGCCGTACTGGCAGCGCCGCTTCGAGCAGGCAGGCTGCCCGATCATCGGCGACGACATCAAGTCGCAGGTCGGCGCAACGATCACGCACCGCGTGCTCACGTCGCTCTTCCGCGAGCGCGGCGTCCACCTCGACAAGACGATGCAGCTGAACGTCGGCGGCAACTCCGACTTCCTGAACATGCTCGAGCGCGAGCGGCTCGAGTCGAAGAAGATCTCGAAGACGAACGCCGTCACCTCGATGCTCGACTACGACCTCGGCGCGGGGAACGTCCACGTCGGCCCGTCCGACTACGTGCCGTGGCTGACCGACCGCAAGTGGGCCTACATCCGCATGGAGGGCTCGTCCTTCGGCGACGTGCCGCTGAACATCGAGCTCAAGCTCGAGGTCTGGGACTCGCCGAACTCGGCCGGGATCGTGATCGACGCGGTCCGGCTCGCGAAGCTCGCGCTGAACAACGGCGTCGCCGGCGCGCTCGAAGGCCCGAGCGCGTACCTGATGAAGTCGCCGCCGAAGCAGATCGTCGACGACGAGGCCTACGAGCAGAGCGAGGAGTTCATCGAGAAGTACCGGCGCAAGGCCGGCCAAGAAGCCGGCGAAGACGACACGGCGACGCTTAGTCGGCGCCGACCATCCAGGACGACGGGCCTTGCCCGTGACGTCCGTCGGCGTCGCCAACGTTGAGCGCCCGCCTTCGAGCTGCGCTGTAGGGTCGCGGCGGCTGCCGGCCGACCGAGCTCCCGTGGCGCAAGCCGCGCCACGAGCTGCTGTTGCTGGTACTCGTCGGCGTCGTCGCACTGTCGCCCGTCTACGGCGACTCAACTCGCAAGATGCTTCGCGGCTCTGCCTCACTCACGCGCTCGTGCACGGCACGCCTGACGATCGACGGCTGCATCGGCAACTCGGTCGACAAAGCCCTGTACCGGCGGCCATCTACTACGCGAACAAGGCGCCGGGAATGTCCGTGCTCGAAGTGCCGGCGGCCGAAGCGACGCGGACTTCCTCTGCCCTCAAGATGGCACTGGGAGGACCTGCGACGCTCTGGATCGTGCGCGTGCTCTCGAGCGGTATCGGCCTTTCTCGTCTGTGCGTTCCTCGTCGGCCGCGTCGCCGAGGGGATTGCACCCCGGCTCGGCGGGCTGACGCTCGTCACCTTCGCCTTCGGCACGCTCGCCTCGTCGTTTGCGGCCGCGAACTTCGACCACGCTGACGGCCGGGGCTTTCGGCTTCGGCGCATTCGTTCTCCTGTGGAGTCGCCGACCCTTGGCGGCGGGCCTCGCAGCGGGACTTGCCGTGCTTCGTCGAATACCAGGCGGCGGCGATCGTCGCTCATCCTGGGGATCTACGCCGCTCTGGCGCGGCCGGCGTACGCTCGGACGGTTCGCCGCCGGCGTCGTGCCTGGCGCGAGTCCTGCTCGCCGCCTACGACTGGGCTGCCTTCGGAGCGCCTTGGCACACCGCGCTGAACTACGACGACAGCCGGTTCCCGAGGCGAGCAGACGAGTGGTCTGCTCGGGACGCACGCCCCGAATCTGCACTCGACGCGGCTCGTGCTGGTCGGCGACCGTGGGCTGCTCACCACATCGCCCGTGCTGCTCGCCGCGGCAATTGGCCTCTACCTGCTCTGGCGTCGCGGCGTGAAAGTCGAGGCGGTCGTGTGCGCCGCTCGTCGCAGCTGCCTTCTTCTTCGCCGAATGCGGCTACTTCAATCCGTATGGGGGCGTCTCACCGGGCCCGCGCTACGTCATTCCGGCCCTTCCGTTCCTTGCGCTCGGGCTGCCGTTGGCATTCGAGCGCATGCGGCGCGTGACGGTGCTGCTCGCGGCCGCGTCGATCGTGGCGTCGACCGTGCTGATGCTCACGTGGATGAACGTCTATTCGTATCCCGGCACCGTTTGGCGGCAGATCCTCGTGGCTGCCTATCATCGCGGCGATTCGCTTCTCGTCCGCGAGCTCGTCAAGAATGTGATCGTCTGGGCAGGCCCCAACCGGGTCGAGGCCGCGGCAATCCTCTGCGCGCTTGTCCTCGCGTCAGCCGCTATCGCGCTCCGCGACGCACCGCCGCTTCGGCGCTAGGGTCCAAGGGTGCGGATTTGCCTCGTGACGCCGTTTGCGTGGTCGCAGCCCCACGACGTGAACGAGCACGTCTCGGGCATCGCCGAAGCGCTGCGCGAACGGGGGCACGCGGTCACCGTGCTCGCGCCCTCGACCCGAGGCGCCGACCTGCTCGCCGGACGACGGGTGCTCCTGAGACACGCAGAGCCGTCAGGCGTGATCGCCGTCGGGCCGGCGGTGCCGGTGTCGCGGCGGTCGCAGATGGGTGTTCCGGTCGGCGTACGCGCCAACCTGGCGCTCGCGCTCGCGCAGGGCGGGTACGACGTCGTGCACGGCTTCGAGCCAGGCCTGCCGTCACTCTCGTACCTGGCGCTGCGCGACGCCGCCGCACTCACCGTCGCAACGTTCGTCTCTCCGGACCGGCTCACGTATCCGCCCGCGCGCACGCAGCGCGAGAAGCTCCTCGGACGCCTGGATGCGCTCGTGGCGCTCTCGGAACGCGCCCGCGATGCGGCCGCCGAGCGCTTCCCCGGCGACTACCACCTGATCTCACCGGGGTTCGATCCGGCCTTGCACACGGCCGCTCGCAAGCGCAAGACGATCGTCGTCGAGCTTCGGCCCAACGAACGCGCGGTCGGCCGCTCCGTCATCCGCGTTCTGCGCGAGCTGCCGGGATGGGAGGCAATCCTGCTGCGGACGACACCGCTCGACGCTCGACCGGCGATTCCACGCGATCTGGCCGCGCGCGTGCACGTGCGCACTGCGCGCGACGGCGCGTCGCGTGCGCCGCTCCTCGACGGAGCGGAGATCTTCGTGCCGGGGATCGAAGGCCTCGCGCGCGTGCTGCTCGAAGCAAAGGCGGCGGGCTGCGCGATTGCCGGGCCGCCGGGGATCGAGGAGCAGCCGGAGCTCGCCGCCGCAGCAACCGCACGACTGGCGGAGGACGCTCAGCTTCGCTCACGCGAGCAAGAGCGCGCGCGCGCGGAAGCCGCGGGGCAAACGTTCGCCGACGTCGCCGAAGCGCTCGACAAGCTCTATGCGAGTCTCACCCGTCGCCGCAAGCCTCGGCGCCCGCTCACCGATCCGCTCGGGGATCGGCCGTGGATCATCGCCGACCTCCACATGCACACCTCGTGGTCGTTCGACTGCACTGTCGATCCCGCCGAGCTCGTCGACCACGCCGAAGCCGAGGGTCTCGGCGCGATCGCGATCACCGACCACAACGTCTTCGGCGGCGCGCTGGAGACGGTGGACGCAGCACGCGGACGCGATCTCGTCGTCATCCCCGGCGAGGAGGTGAAGTCCTCCGATCAGGGCGAGGTGATCGGCCTGTTCCTCGAACGCGAGATCCCACGCGGGCTCCCGTTCGCCGACACCGTCGCCGCGATTCGCGAGCAGGGCGGGCTCGTGTACGTGCCGCATCCGTTCGACCGCATGCACACGATTCCCAACCCTGCGACGCTTCACCGCCATCTCGCCGACATCGACGTCTTCGAGGTCTACAACGCGCGCCTTCTCTTCGATGCGCAGAACGACGAAGCGCTGCGCTTCGCGCGCAAGTACGACCTGACCATGGGTGCCGGCTCTGACGCCCATGTGCTGCAGGGCGTCGGCACCGGCGCGGTGCGCATGCGCGCGTTCCGCGACCCGGAGGAATTCCTGATCTCACTCCGAAGCGCCGAGATTTTGCGGCGCCCGAAGTCGCTTGCCTACCTCCAGGGCCTCAAGTGGATGGCCCAGGTCAAGGAAAAAGTGCGGTAGGCCAGAAGGACCCTTGCTGCCCGTGACCGCCGCCGTGACGACAGACGAGATCTATCAGCGGTACCTCGACAAGGCGATCAAGGAGATTCTCCGCCTCGAGCACGAGGTCGCCGAAGCGGCGGGTGGAAGCCCCGTCGCGCAGCCGACCGGGCATCCGCTCGGAACGATCTTCCTGCTCAAGTACGGGCCGCAGGCGCAGGAGCTTCAGGAGGGAGTTGCGTTCCACGGCCGCGCAGGCCATGCGCTCAAGCGCTCGCTCGAGCGGCTGAAGGTCGACCCGCGCGAGGTCTTCGGCACGAACTGCGTCAAGTTCGCCGGCGCCGACGAGGAGGTCTGCCGCGGCTGGCTGAAGCGGGAGCTGCGGATCGTGCAGCCGAAGCTCGTCGTGGTCATGGGCGAGGATGCGCTCGAGTTCGTCAACAGCCTCGAGTTTCCACTCTCACAGCCACTCGAGGCGAGGCTGGGTGAGCTCCAGCGCTTCACCCCGACGATCGACGCACTGTCCGTGCCCGACATCGACTCGTCACTCGACGAGCAAGCCGCGAAGACAAAATATCTGGAACGCTTTCAAGCCGATCGGCGACTGGTGGGCCGCGCTAGCCGCCCTACTAGGGCTCTCGCCGCGCTCGTCGGCGCTGGTACGAGCTTGCGCCGCACCTCGCGCGGCTCGGCTGTGGCCCGCGATCCTGCTGATCGCGTTCGTGATCATGCCGGCGTGTTTCCTGCTCGTCTGGCTTGCGCTGCCCATTTGGCAAGTCCCGGCTGTTGATTCCGGCCGGCGTCGGCTTCGTGCTGGCTCGCGGTTGCGCTGTCGAAGCTCGACTTTCCGGTCGGCTCGAACTTCTGCAAGCTCGCCGCGCTGACGCTGCTCGGCTGGGGGTTCCTCGCGTTCTTCGAAGCAGTCTCCTGGGTCGTGCTCGTCGCGTTGCTGATTCCGTGGGTCGACGCCTACTCGGTCTGGCGCGGGCCGACGAAGACGATCACCCAGGGTCACCCGCACGTATTCAGCTCGCTCTCGGTCGCCTTCGAGGTGCCCGGAGGCGGCGCGGCGCGGCTCGGCCTGCCCGACGTCCTCTTCTTCGCCGTGTTTCTCGGCGCGAGCGTGCGCTTCGGGCTGCGGCCGTGGTGGACGTTCGTCGGGCTGCTGGTCGGGCTCGGGCTGACGATGATCCTGGCCACCTGGTGGACGGTCGACGGCCTCCCCGCACTGCCGGGGATCTCGCTCGGCTTCCTCGTGCCGAACGCGGACCTGCTGTGGCGGCGGCCTACGTCTGAAGCCGCGAGCCCGTGCTCCAGGAGTGACACCGACTCGACGTGCGGCGTGTGCGGGAACATGTCGACGGGCGTCGTGCGCAGCAAGCCGGTAGCCGTACTCCTCGACGCAGGCGCTTCGTGTCGCCGGCGAGCGTCGTCGGGTTGCACGAGACGTAGACGACACGCGGCGCGGCGAGCTCGCCGAGTCGCTTGAGCGCCTTGCCGGCGAGCCCGGCACGCGGCGGATCGACGATCACGACGTCCGGCTCACCCGCACGTTCCCGTAGCTCGCTCAGCACCTGGCCGACGTTGCCGGCGAAGAACGCCGCGTTGCCGATCGCGTTCAGCTCCGCGTTCTCGATCGCGCAGGCGACCGACTCCTCGGAGATCTCGATCCCCCACACCGTCAAGCGCGTCGCGGGCAAGCGAGAGGCCGATCGTGCCGATGCCGCAGTAGAGGTCGTAGACGGTCTCGCTTCCCGTCAGGCCCGCCGCGTCGCGCGCGAGCTGCGTAGAGCCGCTCGGCCATGCGCGTGTTCGTCTGCAGGAACGCGTTCGGCCGGATCCGGAAGCGCAGCCCGCCAAGCTCCTCCTCGATCGCCTCCTCGCCCCAGAGGAGCACGCTCGGCAGGTTCGTCACCTCGGCCTGCGTGTCGTTGATCGACCAGTGAATCGACTTCACTTCGGGAACGGCGGTCAGCACCTCGATCAGCCGCTCGCGGTCGAAGCGCTCGCGCTCATGCGTGACGAGCTGGACGAGCGCCTGGCCGGTGTTCACGCCTTCGCGGATGACGAGATGACGGAGATAACCCTCATGCGTTCCCTGGTCGTAGGCAGGGAGGCGCTCCTCGCGCGCCCATGCATGCATGGTGTTGCGGATCCGGTTGCCGACGTCGGTCGTCAGCCAGCAGCGCTCGATCCCGAGCACCTCGTCCCAGCGGCCGGCGCGATGGAGGCCGAGCGTCGGGCCGTCGTCCCCGGGCGCGAACGAGTACTCCATCTTGTTGCGGTAGTGGAACTGCTCGACCGCGCCGACGATCGGCTCGAGCGGCGGCTCGGCGATCCCGGCGATGCGCTGCAGCGAATCGGCGACCCACGCGTGTTTCGCCTCGAGCTGCGCCTCGTAGGCGAGATCCTGGAAGCGGCAACCGCCGCACGCCGGATAGTGCGCACACGGAGCCTCGACGCGCGCCGGGCCGGCCGTGAGCACCTCGGTCGTGACCGCCTCGGCGTGACGGCGCTGCACCTTCGTGATGCGTGCGCGCACGGTGTCACCGGGAAACCCGGCGCGCACGAAGACGACGAAGCCGTCCAGCCGCGCGACACCGTTCCCGCCGAAGGCGAGCGAGTCGATCTGGAGCTCGAGCTCCTCATCGCGCGTGACAGGCGGCGCAGGCACGCTTCGAGGCTATAGGCCGAAGAGCGGCAGGCAGGCTTCGAGGCCGTCGATCTCGACCGCGATTCGGTCGTGTCCCTCCCACGTTCGCGCGTCAGGCGGAATCTTTGCTCACGGACGGGCACTTCACGCGGCGCCACGAACCCTTCCCCGGCGGACTCGTACCCGAGCTTCTCGGAGACGCGTGCAGATGCGATGTTCCCCTCGATCGCTCCCGACAGTCGCGACCTTGCCGCCGAGCCCACGAAAGAGCAGATCGAGCACCGCCGCCCGCATTTCGGTGCCGTAACCGCTCCCCTGGAATCGCTGTCCGAGCCACGAGCCCGTCTGCGCGACGCGGGTCGTCGCGAAATTCTCAGCCTCCAGGCCCTGCGTTCCGATCAGCTCATCCCCCGACCAGACAGCGAAGTTGAGCCGCCACTGCTCCGGGCGCCAGCTCTCGCGCGCTCCAACGTGGTACGCCACGAAGTCGTCGACGAACGAGGCGGTACCGATGCCGTCCGTCCACGCGACGACGAATGGCATGAAGTCGGACGGATGAACACCTTGCTCGGCGAGCCGTGCAAGCTGCGACGATCTCGTCGTCGGTCGGCAGCCGTAGCTCGAGCCGCGCCGTGCGCAGCCGCAGCTCGAAGAGCGGGTCGATGTCTAGCCGTTCGTGCAGTTCTTCTGGACCCAGGCCCCGATGTGCGCGCTCGCCGTGGCCAGCTTCGCCTGGTCGATCTGGGTCGAGAGCTTCTGCAGCCGCGCGATCACATCGGCGCTCGGAGCCTTTCCCGACGTCAGGTCGACGCCTTTCAGCGCCTCGGCGTACTTCGCGTAGACGGCCGCCAGCACTTCGAAGTCAGGCCGGATGTCGGCGGGAGTCTGGTCGGCAAACTGCTTCATCAGCGCCTCCGTCTTCTGGAGGTCGGCGCCAGAGGCGGCGCCGGCGATCGCCTTGCTGAAGCTCGTAGAGAGGCCGAGGAGATTGCGGCAGTTCTGCGACGTCAGCAGGGTGCCGAGCGCGCCCGCCGCGCCCGTGGTGGTGGCGGTAGTGGTCGTGGTGGCAGTCGTCGCAGTCGCTTCGGTCGTCGTTGTCGTCGTCGTGGTCGTCGAGGAGCCTCCGCCGCACCCTGCGGCCGCGAGTACGAAAGCGCCAAGCGCCACTGCAGCAACCAACCTGACCATGTGGAGCGACACTACGCGAGCACGCGCAGCGAATGCAACAGCCATTCAGTCACTGAAGGACACTGACGTACACCGAACGGGCTTTCGGCCCGTCGAACTCGCACAGGAAGATCGCCTGATAGGTGCCGAGCGCAAGCGCACCGTCGCGGAGCGGGATCAGCACCTGCGACCCTGCCACCGACGCGCGGCCGTGGGAGGGGCCATTCGGCCCGTCCTTGTCGTCGTGACGCCAGCCCCAGTCGTCGCCCACGACCTGCTCGAACGCACGCTCGAGGTCCTCGACGAGCACCGGGTCGATCTTCTCGTTGATCGTCACCGCGGCGGTCGTATGGGGCACGTACACGAGGAGCGCCGACCCGGTCCCGCCGTTCAGGGCCCCGCGCACCCGGTCGGTGATGTCGATCAACTGGGTTTTGCGCTCGGTTTGAAGCTTGAGCTCTTCCACGGCCCTATCCTACGAGAGGAGTGGCGACCGACACCCTCACCACGCGCGAGCTCGACGCCTTCCGCCACTCGGCCGACCGCTTCGTCGCTGAGCTCGACGAGGAGTACTACCTCCACTTCGCGGGGTTGAAGGACACGCTCGAGCTGGAGCAGATCTATGCGCGACACGAGGACCTGACGCAGCTCGAGACAGCGAAGCGCCTCGAGGGCGCGCCCAGCGAGCTCTGGCGGTTTGCCTGCGAGGGATTCCTCGGCAACCTGACACGCTCCCACCAGGAGAAGCTCGCGCAGGTCGAGGCGGAGCTCGAAGCGACGGTCGACGGCGAGCAGATCCCGTTTCGGATGTTGCGCCCGGTGATCGCGAACGAGGCCGATCGCGACCGCCGGCAACGGCTCGAGGAAACCCGGCTGCGCCTCACCGACGAGCATTTGAATCCCGTGTACCTCGAGGCGGCGCTGATCGATCGCGACGCGGTCTCGAAGCTCGACGCCCCGAACTACTACGAGCTGTACAAGCGGTTCGGCTTTCGCCTCGATGACCTCGCAGCGCAATGCACAGACCTCCTGGATGCGACCGAGCGACTCTGGGAAGAGACCGGCGACCGGCTTTTCCGCGAGCGGCTCGGGATCGGCCTCGGCGACGCACGAGCATGGGACGTACCGCGCCTCTTCCGCGCACCGGAGTGGGACAAGGCCTTCTCGTCAGACGCGATGCTGCCTGCGCTCGAGGCAACGCTGAGCGACCTCGGCATCGACTTGCGCTCGCAGAAGAATGTGCATCTCGACCTCGAGCAGCGCCCGGCCAAGAGCCCGCGCGCCTTCTGCTCGCCGATCGAGGTGCCCGACAAGGTGATGCTCGTGATCCAGCCGATCGGCGGCCGCGACGACTGGGAGGCGCTGTTCCACGAGGCCGGGCACACCGAGCACTACGCGCACACCTCGCGCGACCTGCCGATGGAGGCGAAGCGTTTCGGAGACATGGCCGTCACGGAAGGCTGGGCGATGCTGATGCAGCATCTCGTCACTGAGCCCGCCTGGCTCAATCGCCGGCTCGACGTGCCCCAGGCACCGCAGATCGCGAACGAGGGCGCAGCGTCGCTCCTCTACTTCGTGCGCCGCTACAGCGCGAAGCTCCTGTACGAGATCGAGTTCTTCCAGTCAGACGATCCGGCGGCGATGCGGCCGCGGTACGCGGAGCTGCTGGCCGAGGCCTACCGCTTCCCGGCCGCACCCGAGAACTACCTGTCCGACATCGACGGCTCGTTCTACGTCATCGGTTACCTCCGTTCGTGGGCGTTCGAGGCGCAGCTGCGCGATTTCCTGCGCAGCGAGTTCGGAAACGACTGGTTCGCGCGACGCGAAGCCGGCAGTCTTCTGCGCGAGTTGTGGGCGCTCGGCCAGGGCCCGACTGCCGACGCGCTGCTGCGTGATGTCACCGGCGCGACGCTCGAGATGGCAGCGGTCGCCGAGCGCGTCCAGAAGGTGCTCAGACGCTGAGGCAGCGCTACTCGGCCGACGTACGGTAGCCATGCATGCCAGCGCGCGTGAACCGGGTCAGGAAGACGATCCCGACCGCGTAGATCACGACCAGCGCGATCGAGTCGACCCCGAGCCAGAGGAACGTCTGTTTCGGACGGGCGATGATCGCGGCCGCCGCGATGCCGCTCATCAGCAGACCGAGCCCGCCGAGCCAGACGTCGGAGTGATGCGCGGCCACGATCACCGGCGTGCCCGCGAGCAGGTCGGCGAGGAGAAAGAGCGTGATCTGGAACGAGTTGCCGCCGAGGATGTCGCCGACCGCGAGCTGGATGTCGCCGAGCCGTACCGCG
The DNA here is from genome assembly GCA_963761365.1 of uncultured Actinomycetes bacterium. Taxonomy (GTDB): domain Bacteria; phylum Actinomycetota; class Thermoleophilia; order Gaiellales; family Gaiellaceae; genus PALSA-600. Next base: position 379,585 of record CAVXHB010000009.1, read on the forward strand.
GCGATCCCGCTCGAGATCTCCGGAAGCGCGGTTGCGAGCGCGAGGAACGTCGCACCGAAGATCGCACCCTGGAGGCCCATCCGGCTCGCGAGCAGTGACCCGGACTCCTGGAGCGCGACGCCTGCGCCCAGCGTGACGACGCGCGCCGGCGAGGAAGATCATCATCACCGTCGTCGTGCTCGCCTTCGCGTAGGGATGCTCGCCCGACGGATGCGGCTCGCGGTGGTCGCGGCGACCCGGGCGTCGCCTCGGGCGCCTCGCCCACCCAACCGGGGTTCATGCGCACGCGGTTCACGATCCACACGCCCACCACCCAGAGGATCACAACCGCGTACGAGGTCGGGCTCGCGCCGAAGAGATTGGTCGAGCTCGGGAGCGCAGCACCGGCGAGCGCGGTCGACGAGCACGACGATCACCATCAGCGCCTCGATCACCGGCACGAGCGAGCCGACCATGAACGAGAGCGGGCGTCGCGGCCCCGCTGCGAAGTCGAGGATCACGAGCACGAGCGTCTGGATCGCGACCCCGCCGATCAGGTTGCCGACGGCGAGGTCGAGGTGGCCCGAGAGCGCTGCCGATGCGGTGATCGCGATCTCCGGCAAGCTGCCGGTGATCGCGAGCAGGATCAGGCCGCCGAGCGCCTCGCCGAGGCCGAAGCGAGTGTCGAGCGAGTCGGTCGACTTCGACAGGAAGGTGCCCGCGAGCCACGTCGCCGCCGCCGCCGACGATGAAGACGACGACGAGCAGCGGGGTCGAGAGTCCGCCCACCGCATGAGCCTAAAAGAAGGGCGGTCTGGACGACCGCCCTTGTCGGCGAGCAAAGCGTTGTGAACGCGTTAAGCGCGTAGGATCGGCCGGTGCTGCCGCTGCACGACAACGTGCCCGACGCGGCGCTTCCCGGTCGTGACGGTCGGCCTGATCGCGGCGAACTTCGCCGTCTGGTTCTGGGAGCTGCACGCCCGCGCCTCGGCGATCGACCGTACGCCTACTACCCGTGCACCGTCCAGGGGCCCGTGCCTCGGGCCGGCCGCCCACGACCACCTGCCCGCGTGGGAGAGGCGCCTTCACCTCGATGTTCATGCACGCGAGCTGGCTGCACATCCTCGGGAACATGCTGTTCCTCTGGATCTTCGGCAACAACGTCGAGGACGCGCTCGGCCGGGTGCGGTTCCTGGTCTTCTACCTCGCCTCCGGGCTCGTCGCGACGGCCGCCCAGACCTTCGTCACGCTCCACTACGCCGGCGCGGCGGCGGCGAGCGTGCCGAACCTCGGCGCGAGCGGCGCGATCGCGGCGTGCTCGGCGCCTACCTCGTGCTCCTGCCGCGGGCGAGCGTGCTGACTCGCTCGTCGGCTTCTTCCTCGATCCCGCGTGCCGGCCTTCCTCTTCCTCGGCTTCTGGTTCGTCCTCCAGCTCTGGGAGGGCGGCTTCTCCGTCACCCATCCGGCCGGCCGGCGGCGGCGTCGCGTTCTTCGCCCACGTCGCGCGGGTTCGTGTTCGGCCTCGCGGCCGTACGACCCCTGGCGCTCAGAAAGCCGCTGGCGCCGGCTGGTGAAGCGCACGACTGCCCTTCGAGGAGCACGTCCGGCGGGCGCTCGACTCGCTGCCGCCGGAGCTCGCGCGCGGCACTCGAGAACGTGGCGGTCGTGGTCGAGGAACAGGACCCGGACGATCCCGACCTGCTCGGGCTCTGGGAGTCGCGACGAATACATGCCCGACAAGATCACGATCTTCCGCCGGCCGCTCGTCGAGTCATTCCCCGACCCGGCCGAGCTCGAGCGGGAGATCCGGATCACCGTCCTCCACGAGCTCGCCCACTACTTCGGGATCGACGAGGACCGGCTCGAGGAGCTCGGTTACGACTAGCGAAGTTTAAGGATTCTCACGGGAATCCCAGGTTGGTTTGGGAATCCCGACGTTGGGACGATCGTTATGAGGACTATGCGACCTGGACAGAGATCAAGACAGGACATCGACCGGCTCTCCGACCGGCGGGCGGACGTGCTCCACGCGCCTCTCGGAGCGGCCATGATGCCGAGCTCCGGCGGAGCATCAGCGGCTCGACGAGCGAGATCGCCGACGCTCTGGGACGAGCAGCGCGCAGCGCGGGCCACGATCCGCTTCGGCGACCGCGACGCTGATCATCCAGCGCGCCCGGCACGACGAGCGGCTCTCGCGCGCGGCGTAGCGCCGCGCCGCTTCGGCGTACGGGCTGGCCCGTGCGCCGTTGAGCGGCGCTACATTCCGCGGCACGGGGCGTTAGCTCAGCTGGGAGAGCGCCGCCTTTGCAAGGCGGAGGTCATCGGTTCGATCCCGATACGCTCCATTCCCGTCGGGCAACGGAGTAGCCCTACCGAAGCATTAGGCTCTGGTGGTGGCGCGGTATCTGGTCACCAGGCTGGCTTCGTCCGTCGCGCTCTTCTTTGCAATCACGCTGTTCGTCTTCGTGGCGTTCTTCGCCTTCCCGACCGGGAACGGCGGACGCATCAACCGCGACCCGTACCGCTCGAGCTCGCTGCCGCACGCCTACGCGCACTACGTCTGGAAGCTCGTGCGGCACGGCGACCTCGGCCGCTCGTACGCCGACCGCGAGGCTGTGACCACGCGCGTCTTCCGGGCCGCCCCCGTCACGCTCTCGCTCGTGCTCGGCGGTCTGCTCGTGTGGCTGCTGATCGCGATTCCCCTCGGCGCCGTGTCTGCGCTGCGGCCGCGATCGCTCCTGGACAGAGGGCTGACGGTGCTCGTGCTGATCGGGCTCTGCTCGCACCCCGTCTGGCTCGGCTTGATGTCCGGCTTCCTCTTCGGCGAGCACTGGCACATCTTCCCGAACAACGGCTACTGCGATCTCTTTTCGCCGACGACGAACTGCGGCGGCCCCGTGCAATGGACTGACCACCTGCTGCTGCCGTGGCTGATCTTCGGACTGCTGAATGCGGCGGTCTACATGATCATGTTCCGCGCCTTCGTGATCGACGAGCTCGGCCAGGATTACGTGCGCACTGCGCGCGCAAAGGGCGCCGGCAACATCCGCGTCGTGCGCGGGCACGTTCTGAAGAACGTGATGCCATCGTTCATGACCATGCTCGGGATGAACATGGGAGTCGCGCTGGGCGGTGTGATCTTCGTCGAGTCGGCGTTCGGCCTGCCTGGGCTCGGCGGCATGCTTCGCCGGTCGATCCTCCAGCACGATCTCTCCCTCACCGCGGGCATCGTCGTCTTCCTGGCGCTGGCGATCATGCTCCTGAATCTGATCGTCGATCTGGCCTATGCCGCCTTCGATCCCCGGGTCAGGCTCCGGGGCCCGTCACTCCAAGGGGCATGACGCCTCAATCGGCCCCGCAGAGCCGACTCGGGCTAGACTTCAGGGGTGGCTACGACCAGCACCCCAAAGTGCCCGCAGTGCAAGTCACCGCTGACGCTCCACGAGAGCCTCGCGCGGCGGCGCCGGGAATCCGATCCCGTCAAGGTGATCATTCCCCAGCGCCAGTGGATCTGCAGCAGCGAGACGTGCATGTACACGGCGAACCATCACGTGCACGCCGGCCGGCGTTAGCCGACTCCTCCGAACTACTACCAGCGTGAGCGACGGCCGCGGCGGCTCGTGTAGAGCAGCTTCGCCGGTGCCTTCCGCATCCCCGTGCTTTCGAACTGCTCGTTGTGCCCGAGGCCGGCGGCGACGCGGCTGACGTCACCCTCCTGCTCGGGAAGCACGAGCGTGATCCCTTGCCCACCGCGTCCGGCCCGACCGGTGCGGCCGACGCGGTGCGTGTAGCCCTTGCCGTCTTCGGGCGGATCGAAGTTGATCACGTGACTGATCTCGTCCAGATCGAGGCCGCGCGCAGCGACGTCGGTGGCGACGAGTGTCGTCACCTTGCCCGAGCGAAAGTGTGAGAGCGCACGCTCGCGCGCACTCTGCGTCATGTCACCGTGCATTGCGATCGCCGAGACGCCACGACGGTCGAGCTTGTCGGCGAGCCGCCCCGCACCGCGCTTCGTCCGCACGAACACGAGCGCGAGACCCCGGTCGGCGTCGAGCAGTTCGATCAGCCGGTCGATCTTGTCGGCCGCGGTCACCGAGACGAACGCGTGCTCGACGACTCCGTCGCCGGTATCGATGCACGGCAGCTCGGACTGGAAGCGACCCGGATCGCGCGTGTATGCGCGGGCGAGATCGGCGACCTCGCCGTCGAGCGTCGCCGAGAACAGCATGGTCTGGCGCTCGGCCGAAAGCTTGCGGACGATCCGCTCGACCTGCGGCTTGAAGCCCATGTCGAGCATGCGGTCGGCCTCGTCGAGGACGAGGATCCGCACCTTGTCGAGCGCGACGAGCCTGCGCTCGATCAGATCCTGGAGCCGTCCGGGCGTCGCGACGAGGATGTGTGCATCCTTGGCGCGCTTTGCCTGGGACGGAAGCGGCGCACCGCCGTAGACCGCAGCGACGCGAAGTTTCTTCGCGGCGCCGATGCGGGCGAGCTCTTCGGCGACCTGAGAAGCAAGCTCGCGTGTGGGCACGAGCACGAGCGCAGCCGGCGCACCTTCCGACACGGATGTGCGCTCGACGATCGGAATGCCGAAGGCGAGCGTCTTGCCGGAGCCCGTGGGCGCCTTGGCGAGAATGTCACGTCCCGTCAGTGCTTCCGGCAGGACGAGAGATTGAATAGGGAACGGGGTTTCGATGCCGCGACCGGCGAGGACCTGCTGGACAGCCTCGCTCACGCCGAGCGCGCGAAATGACTCTGACAACTGTTCGACTCCTTGTTTTCGGGTTCGAGATTTCTGACCTCGAAACACCCGAAGGAGGAACGAGAGCGAAATCTCCCGGGCCGGCCCATTGCCGTCCCGTGCAATCAAGGTAGCACGAGATGCGGTCGGAGCAGGGAAAAAGGCGAAGGGCCGCCTCGCGGCGGCCCTTCGGAGGGTGCGTATGCTCGAGCTCGGTTACCCGTGCAGGTTCACACGGAACGAGACGAGGCGACGCGTCGAGATGCCGGCGAGAACGTTCTCGCCCGGCTTGGTCGCCCGCACGAACATCACCAGCAGCTGCTGATGAGCCGAAGCGGGGAAGCCCGCCTTCGTCGTGAACTGCAGTGTGACCCAGCCGGTGCCGTCAGTCGTCTGCAGGCCGGGTGACGAGATCATCCCGTACGGGACGCCGGTCGCATAGATCTGGGCGCCCTTGACGGGATCACCGCATGTCGACGAGACGTGGAACTTGACCGTGAATGCGCCGGTACCGCGCGTGATCACGCTCGGGCTCGCCTGCATCTGGTCGATCTGCAGACGGGCCGGCGAGCTGACGTCGGCAACGTCTGCGGCAGTTGCACCCGCAGCGAGCTTCGTACAGCCCGTTCCGGTCGGCGCCGGGGTGGCCGAACCAGCGGCGGCGATCGTCGCCGTCGGGACCGACGTGCCGACGTCGGTGCCGTCGGCGTTCTTGCCGGTCACCTGGATACGCAGCGTGTTGCCCTGATCGCCTGCCTTCGCCGTGTACTCGGTGCCGGTGGCGCCGGTGATGTCGTGGCAGGCACCGCCCGTGTCGTTACAGACACGCCATTGATAGGCGTAGGTGATCGGGGCCGTTCCGGCCCACGTGCCGTTGTCGGCGGTCAGGAGCTCGCCAACCTGCGCCTTCCCCGAGATCGTCGGAGGAGAGGTGTTGTTGGGCGCTACTGCTGTTCGGGCTGAGCCGATCCCGGCCGAGACTGCGAACAGCGTCACTGCGAGCGCCGCTGCGGCCGGGAGGCCGAGCCAGCGGAAAGTCCTCATATCGGTCTCCTTGGGTCGTTTGCGCTTACTCCTCTCCTTATGGGGGCATTGCGCAGAAGCCAAACCCATCAACAGTCGCCGATCTGCGGAAATGAAGGCCTGGCCCCGATTTCGCGGGCAAAGCCTTACGTCGCCCTTACGAGAGACGCTGTCCGCGCAGCCGCGCCCGCAACCGCGAAAGAAGCGACGGGCGTGCGGGGCAGCGCCCCTTTCGCCCAGGCGCGCTCGCGCATGACACGCGTCGGGTACCGCGGCTTCCAGTAGACCGGCCGCGGACGCATTACGGAGAGCAGCTTTCGCTGCCGCAGTCCTGCGCGGTCAGCGGCAAGCGCGCGAGCAGCGCTCGGCCAGCTTGTCGAGCTCCGACGCGGCGAAGCGACCGGTGAACAACTCCTCGATTCCCGTGAGGTGGGTTTCGGCGGCCTCGCCCAGCTTCCGCCGGCCGGCGGCTGTCAGCTTCGCATAGGAGACACGGGCATCTGATGCGCACGACGCTTTTTCGACAAAGCCCGCGCGCTCGAGCCCGTCGAGCAGGCGCGTGATTCCCGAGGCGGTGAGGATCACGCTTTCGGCGAGATCGACCCGCCGCATCATCTGGTCCTCGGCGCTCGAGAGGCGCAGGAGAACCTCGTAGTCGCTGAGCGTCAACCCGTGCGCGTTCAGGAGATCGGCATTCAGCTGGCGCGTGATCGCGGCATGCGCGCGCAGGAACGAAACCCAGGCCTCGAGTCGATTGCGAGTGGCGACGGTGCTCATTGCTCCCACAATTGTAGCTCGGGTAGCTCGGCATCGATGTAGGGCCGAATCCGCCCAAAACCCTCGACGTCGCCGGTCGAATGTTCGCGACGGGCGACCTGATCGTCGCTGTTGCCCTCGATCGAACTGAAGCGCCCGTCACCGAGATCGTGCTCCACGATCCCGGCGTGGTCGGCCTCGCCGCCGTCCCAGTTGAAGACGACGATGTCGCCCGGTCGGGGCCGTCCGGGATCGAGCCACTGGCCGGTGTCGCGCAGCCAGCCCTCCAACGTTGGCACGTAGGCGCAGCCGTTCGCCGTCACCCCCGTGCCACCGGTGCCGCCGCACAGAACGATTCCCGCACCGACCTTGAAGCAGTAGGAGAGGAAGATCGCGCACCATGGCTCGCCGTCGGCGCCGAACCAGCGACCGAAGGGAGTCCGGTTCGACCCCGGCGGATGCTCCCTGACGCCCACGAACTTGCGCGCCTGGGCAAGCGCCCTCGGGCCCGGTGCCGCAGCGACGCCGTCGGTCGCGTTCACTGCGCCGCCGACGCTACGCCCTCGGCGGCCACGACGCAAGCCGACAGTTCTTATTTGACGTATCAGGTTTGCTCATGCATAGTCTTGTCCACAAACCCGGTGGACAACGTGGACGAAAGGAGCCCATGCCCAGCATTCGCCTACAGATTGTTCTTTGTTCGCTCATCGCAGCGCTTGCTTGGGCCGCGAGCGCCACGGCCTCAGGGCTCGATCAACCTCGTCGCGTACTCGACCCCGAAGACGGTGATGGGGAAGATCATCCAGGCCTGGCAGGCCACGCCCGACGGCAGCGGGGTCTCCTTCACGCAGTCCTACGGCGCCTCGACCGACCAGGCAAAGGCGGTGGCAGCCGGCCTCAACGCCGACGTCGTCTTCCTGTCCACCGGCGACGACGTCAACCTGCTCGTCGACGCAGGCCTCGTCGACCAGAACTGGAGCCGGCAGTCCTACGACGGAATCGCCGCGGACACCGTCGTCGTCTTCGCGGTGCGGAACGGCAACCCGAAGCACATCAAGGGCTGGAGCGACCTGATCAAGCCGGGCGTGCAGGTTGTCACCCCGAACCCGTTCAGCTCAGGCTCGGCGAAGTGGAACGTGATGGCCGCCTACGACGCGCAGCGCCATCTCGGTAAGACCGACAAGCAGGCAACGGCGTACGTGCAGCAGCTCTTCTCACATGTCGTGTCACAAGACACGTCGGGGCGCAACGCCACCAACACATTCCTCGCCGGCAAGGGCGACGTGCTCCTCACCTACGAGAGCGAGGCGCTCGCATCCCGCGCGGCGGGCCAGGACATCCAGTACGTGATCCCGCGCCAGACGATGCTGATCCAGCTGCCGATTGCCGTGCTCAAGGGCAGCTCGAACAAAGACACCGCGCAGAAGTTCATCCGCTTCACCAAGGGCGCGGTTGCGCAGGATCTCTTCGCGCAGAACGGCTTCCGCCCCGTCGATCCGGCGATCGCGAAGAAGTACGCCTCGAAGTATCCCGCGCGGCCGGGTGTTTTCACGATCGACGACAAGACGATCGGCGGCTGGCGCGCGGCTGACAAGAAATGGTTCGACCCCAACAACGGGCTGATGGCGCAGATCGAGAGGGCGGTTGGCGGCTAGCAGCCTCGCAGTTCCGAAGTTCGTTCCGAGGGGGAGCGCCGGGAGTGCGCTCTCCCTCGGCTTTGTCACGGCCTTTCTTTCGGTCGTCGTCTGCCTGCCGATCGCGGCGCTCCTCTGGGCCTCCACCCGCGGCAGCTTTTGGGCAGTCGTGTCGAGCGGCGAATCCGTCGCCGCGCTCGAGCTCACACTCGGCCTTGCCGTTGCGGCCGCGCTCGTCAACGCGGTGCTCGGGACGGTGACTGCCTGGGTGCTCGTGCGGGACGAGTTCCGGGGCAAGGCAGTCGTGAACGCGCTGATCGACCTTCCGTTCGCCCTACCGACGATCGTCGCCGGCCTCGTGCTGCTTGCGCTCTACGGCCCCCACTCTCCCGTCGCCGTCGACGTCGCATTCACGCGCACCGCGATCTTCCTCGCACTGCTGTTCGTGACTCTGCCCTTCGTGGTGCGGACGGTGCAGCCGGTCCTGCACGAGCTGGACGTCGAGATGGAGGACGCCGCACGGTCGCTGGGCGCGCACGATCGGACCGTGTTCCGGCGAATCGTCCTGCCGGCGATCCTGCCCGGGATCCTCTCAGGCGTGACGCTCGCCTTCGCGCGCGCGACCGGCGAGATCGGAGCTGTCGTGATCATCTCGGGCAATCGTCCGTTCCACACCGAGGTGGCATCGGTGTTCGTCTTCAACCACATCCAGTCAGGCGACCGTGCCGGGGCAGCGGCAGTCGCAGTGGTGCTGCTGACGATCTCCTTTGCCGTCCTGCTCGCCGTCGGCGGGCTGCGGCGGCTCGCGACGAGGCACGAGCGTAGGCGTAGCGAGTCGGGCTTCGCGCGCGTCGGTCGGGGCGCTTCGGCTACCTCGCGGTCGTGCTGGCTCGCGGCCCGCTCTCGTTGGTCTTCTGGCGCACGTTCGAGCACGGCTTCGGGAACTTCTGGACGACGATCAGCGATCCGCTGACGGTGCATGCGTTCAAGCTGACACTGATCATCGCGGCGATCTCGGTGCCGCTGAACACGGTCTTCGGGATCGTCTGCGCATTGGCAATCGTCCGGCGGCGCTTTCCCGGCAAAGGGCTCGTCAACGCCTTCGTCGACCTGCCGCTCGCGCTCTCGCCGGTTGTGGTCGGGTTGTCTCTCTTCCTGCTCTATGGCCGCGGCGGCTGGCTCTACGGCTTCTTCTCGCACCACGGGATCCAAATCCTGTTCGCACTGCCTTCGATGGTGCTCGCAACCGTGTTCGTCTCGATGCCGTTCGTCGCGCGCGAGGTCGTCCCCACGCTGCGCGAGATCGGTGAAGAGCAGGAACAGGCGGCACACACCCTCGGTGCTTCCGGCTGGCAGACCTTCTGGCGAGTGACATTGCCCGCAATTCGCTGGGCAGTCATCTACGGCGTCGTTCTCACCACGGCGCGCAGCCTGGGCGAGTACGGAGCAGTGGCCGTCGTCTCCGGCCGGATCGAAGGCAAGACCGAGACCGCGACTCTGCGAGTGCAGGATCAGTACGAGAATTTCAACCTCGCCGGGGCATACGGGATCTCACTCGCGCTGGCCGCGATCGCGGTTGTCGTGCTCGTCGCGATGACGATGCTGCGGCCGCGGGAAGGAGTGGCTGCCTGATGTCGATCGTCGTCTCGAATGTGAGCAAGCAGTTCGGGGAGTTCGTCGCGCTCGACGATGTGTCGGTGGAGGTGCACGGTGGAGCGCTCACGGCGCTGCTCGGCCCGAGCGGCAGCGGCAAATCGACGCTGCTTCGGATCATCGCCGGGCTCGAGCGCCCGGATGCCGGCTCGGTGTCGATCTCGGGCCTCGACGTGACGAGCCGCGCGCCGCAAGATCGCGGCGTCGGCTTCGTCTTCCAGCATTACGCAGCGTTCAAGCACATGACCGTGTGGGACAACATCGCGTTCGGCCTTTCGATCCGCAAGCGGCCGAAGGCCGAGATCCAGGCGCGGGTGACCGAGCTGCTCGAGCTCGTCCAGCTCGAGGGGCTCGCCAAGCGGTATCCGTCACAGCTGTCCGGCGGCCAGCGCCAGCGAATGGGCCTTGCGCGGGCGCTCGCGGTCGATCCTCGAGGTGCTGCTGCTCGACGAGCCGTTCGGTGCGCTCGACGCGCGCGTGCGCACGGAACTGCGCGTGTGGCTGCGCCGGCTGCACGACGAAACGCACACGACGACGGTGATCGTCACGCACGACCAGGAGGAGGCGATGGAGGTCGCCGACGAGGTCGTGGTGATGAACCGCGGTCGCATCGAGCAGATTGCCGGGCCGCGCGAGCTATACGAGCGGCCGGCGAACGAATTCGTGATGACGTTCGTCGGGCAGGCGAATCGACTCGGCGACGCCTTCGTCCGCCCACACGATCTGGAGCTGACGCTCGAGCCGAACGGCTCGACGCGCGAGGCGATGATCGAGCGGATCATTCACCTCGGCTTCGAGGTACGCGTCGAGGTCGTTCGTGAGGACGGTGAGCCGCTCTCGGTGCAGCTCACTCGGGACGACGCGGAGCGGCTCGAGCTCGCGCGCGGCCAGATCGTCTACGTTCGCCCGACAAGGCAGACGACGTTCAGCTAGCGTCGGCCGGTCGTCGCGCGCACCCTCTCCCGGTCGATCCTCGGCCTCGAGCTTGGGCTCGTCGGCCTCTGGCTCGCGCTGGCGTCGATCCTTTCGCTGATCACCGCTCGGGTCACCGACTGGAACGCCATGACCGACGAGCTCGTCTACGAGCGACTCGCGATCAGCGTCGGGCAGACGCACTCAATCCTGCCTCGACTTCACGGCGACGTCATCCGAAGCCTCGCCCAGCTCTACCCGGTCCTGATTTCGCCCTGGTTCCTCCATGGCTACGTCCCCGGGGATCTCGTCAACGCGCACATCTTCAACGCGTGGCTGATGAGCTCCGCCTGCATTCCGGGGTTCCTGCTTGCACGGCGCGTCACCGGTCGGCGCTGGCCCGCGTATCTGATCGCGGTGCTCACGGTCTGCACCCCGTGGATCATCTACTCGACAACCCTGCTGACCGAGGTCGCGGCGTTTCCCGCCTTCATGTGGGCGATCCTCGGGATGCATCGCACTCTGACGGCCCCGTCGATCAAGAACGACCTGCTCGCCCTGCTCGGGCTCGCACTCGCGTTCTTCGCGCGAACGCAGTTCATCCTGCTCGCCGCGGTCCTGCTGGTCGCCCTGCTTCTCTTTCACGTCGCCGGCGACCGCACGCATCCGTGGCGTGCTCTGCGCGAAGCTGCCCGCGGACATCCGCTGCTGCTGTGCTTTTACGCAACGCTCGGGTCAATCGTCATCATTGCGAACGCGACAGGCCACAACATCCTGCGCGTGAGCGTCTACGCCAGTCAGGCGTCCGGACACATCGTGCCGCGTGGCACCGCAGGGCCGATCACCGGCCATCTCGCCGATTTGGCTTTTGGGATCGGGATCCTCCCCTTCCTCGTCGGGAGCGCGTGGCTGGTGGCGAATACCGTATTGCCCACCGCAACTCAGGCGCTTCGGGCATTTGCCTGCATCGGCAGCACCGCCGTCACGCTCTTCGTCGTCGAGATCACGGCCTGGGACTTGCACATCGGCAACTTCGTGATCGACCGCTACCTCTACTACCTCGTGCCGCTCCTGTTCCTCGCGTCTCTCTGCGCGCTGCTCGACCGGCGCCGACCGCGCTGGTCGCTGATTGCCCCGGTCGTCCTCGTCGCCATCGGCTTCGCCACCCATCTCCAGCAGGACTTCCTCTGGTCGGGCCAATTTCCGTTGAGCACGGACTCGCCGATCGCGACGCTGTACAAGCCGATCGCCGACATCGGCGGCGGCAAGAGCGGCGCCAGCACGATCCTGGTCGTTGCGACGGTTGCTCTCGCGGCGCTGTTCGTCGTCGCCGACCGTCTCGTTCGCCCTGCCACCCTCACCGTGGTGCTCGCCGCCGTTCTGCTCGTTGCGCTGCCGGCGGACACGGCGTACACGTTCGTGAAGCTGTTCTCGCGGGACGGCCACGCAGTCCGGCCGCTCACGCGTTCGGAAAGCGGGATCCTCGACTGGCTCGACCGAGCCGTTGGGACCAACGCTCGTGTGACCGAGGTGCCGTACCCGGTCAGCACTGCGTTTCTCGTGACGCAGAAGTTCTGGCGCGATCTCGAGTTCTGGAACAAGTCGATTCGCTTCGACATCCACTATCCGACGCCGGACGTCTACGACGATGCCGTCATCTGGTTTCCGAACAACCCGTTGCAGTTCGACCAGAGCACAGGAGCCGCGACTGCGACGCTGACGCCGTACGTCGTTCAGAGCGTGAACGAGACCCGCTTCCGGATTTCGGGAACGGTCATGATCCAGCGCCCCGACGTCATGCTGATTCAGGCTGCGTCTCCGTGGCGCACCGACTGGCTGACCTACGACCTCTACGACGACGGCTGGACACGACCCGGAACGGCCGCACGCATTCGGGTATTCGCGACGCCGGGACAAGAGCACGCGGTGACGCGAACGCTCACCCTTCAGGTCCGAGCGCCGATTCAGGTCTCCAGACGCAGCTTCACGATTACCTGGACCGGGGGCTCGCTGCACGCTGATGCGAACGGCACCAACAGTGTCTCGGAGCGAGTCGACGTCTGCGTGCCCGCACATGGATTCGCGGAGGTGCGCCTGGCGACGCCGGTGAGCTCGACCATCCCCGGCGACCAGAGGGGCGCCGACACCTGGATGCTCACACGCAAGGGTGGTGTGCTTCTCGCCGACCTCTCGCTCGCAGACGAGGTGGGCGCATCGTGTTAGTGGGGCAACCAGGCGTCGGCGTCGCTCGTCAGGCCGGCGACGGCGTCGGGTAGCTCGCCGCGCGCGACGTCGGCAAGCGTGACGGACTCGAGTACCGCGCGAAGGCTTGCACGAACTGCGATCCATACCTCGCGCAACGGCGCCGCGGTGCCGCTGAACTCGACCTCTTCGGACCGGCGCCCACGCACGTTAGCGAGAGGTCCCTCGACTGCCCGGACCACCTGCGCGAGGTTGATCTCCTCGGCCGGCCGGGCAAGCCAGTAGCCGCCCTCCGTCCCGCGCTGGCTGCGCACGAGCCCGGCCTGGCGCAGGTCGGCCATGATGTTTTCGAGGAACTTGATCGGAATTTCCTGCGCTTGCGCGATGCGTTCCGCCTTCAGCGGGCCGCCGCCCGCGGCGGCGAGCTCGACCGTCGCACGGATCGCATAGTCCGCCTTCGCCGAGACACGCATCCCCAGAATGGTATTGAGGACGCCACTCGTACAGCACGTCCGGCGTCCGCTCCTCGTTGTGCGGCGCCGTCGGTGAAGCGGATGGCGGTACAACCGCGGCGCTCATAGAAGCTGCGTGCCCGCTCGTTCTGCTGAAAAACCCAGAACGTGAAGCCCCCCGGCCTCCGCCGCTTCGCCTCGGCGAACAACGTTGAGCCGACGCCTCGGCCGAAGGCCTCCGGTGCGACGTAGAGATGGCTGAGCACGTCGCCCGTCCAGAGCGCGAAGCCGTCGATCCCGTCTGCTCGTGAACTAGACTCACCCTCGACAATGCCTCGGCCGAAGTACGCGAGGTGCTCATCGTGCGTGTGCAGGAGGGGCAGGAAATCGAGCGTTGCAAACGACGGCTCGAAGACCGCCACGATCCCTTCGACATCCGCGGCAACTGCGGGCCGGACCACCGGTCACCCGTACAACGCCGAGTGCCACGCGGCGCTGTAGACGTGTTTCAGATGCTCCACCCGCGCGACGTAGGCTCGTGTCTCCGAAAACTCGATCGGCTGCCCTGCCGCGCGCCACTTGTCGACGTTTCCCTGCCCCGCGTTGTAGGCGGCGAGCACGAGCCGCTCGTTGCCGTACTTGCGAAAGAGGTTGGCGAGGTACCAGGCGCCGTAGCGAATGTTGATCTCCGGGTCGAGGAGATCACTCGTGTGGAAGCGCGAGCCGCCGGTTCGGATCGCGATCCCTTTCGCCGTGGCAGGCGTCAGCTGCATCAGGCCGATCGCCCCCGAGGACGACTTCGCGCCGGCGTCGAACTTCGATTCCTGGTAGATCACGGCCGCGAGCAGCGCTGGGTCGAGGCTGTTCTCTCGCGCATGCACGCGCACGTACTCCGAGTAATGAAGCGGATAGCGCAGGCGCTCGAACCACTGCGGCTGCGAGACGATCACATAGAGCGACACACCGCAGCCGACGAGGACGACGAGCAGCGCCCCGACGACCACACGCCTCACGTGACGTCCTCCAGGACGGAGGCGACGAAACGGTCGAGATCCTCGAGCGAGCCCGAGTTCTCGTAGGCGTAGTCGGCCTTCGCCACTTTCTCCTCGTCGGGCAGGAGTCGCTGCTCGCGTTCCGCGCCGGCGAGGGCAGATCGCGTGCGGCGCACGTGGAGCGGCGCGGTGACGACAACCACCTTGTCGAACCGGTCCTCGGCGCCTGTCTCGTAGAGCAGCGGGATCTCGACCACTGCAACCGGCGCTTCGACGCGTGCGAGCCAGGCGTCGTATCCCTCCCGCACGCGCGGATGCAGCAGGCTCTCGAGCCACGCGAGCGACTCCGGATCGGCGAAGACACTGCTTGGCGATTCCGGAGCGGTCGGTCGTGCCGAGCCGTTCTTCGAGGGCCGCGCGCACGCGGCCGTCCTCCGCGATCAGCCGGTGGACGAGCTCGTCGGCGGAAAGCGTTGCGGCTCCGTGCCGCGCAAAGGCGGCCAGTGCCTCACTCTTGCCTGCCCCGATGCCGCCGGTCAGCGCGACGGCGACCGGCCGCGTCACGATCGCTACTCGGCGGGCTCCGCCGGCTGCTCTTCTGCGGGCGGTTCATCCGCGGGCGGTTCCACGTCTGCGGACGGTTCCACGTCTGCGGGCGGTTCGACGTTCAGCTCGGCAAGGGCTTCCGGAGCAGTCTCGTCGGAGATGTCCTCGACGATGTCGAGCTGCGGCGTCAGGTGCACCGATTCGCCACCGTCGGCGCGTGGCTGAACCACGTCGTCTTCCTCGATCCGCTTGATCGAGAGCGAGAGCCGCCGGCGCTCACCGTCCACCTCGATGATCTTCACGTTGACCGCCTGGCCCTGCGCAACGACTTCGCGCGGATTCTCGACGTGATGCGCGGCGAGCTCGGAAATGTGGACGAGCCCCTCGACGCCCGGCAGGATCTCGACGAAGGCGCCGAACGTGACGACCTTCGTCACGCGTCCTTCGACGACGTCGCCTTCCTTGTACTTGTCGAGCACCTGCTGCCACGGGTCGTTCTGCGTCTGCTTGAGGCCGAGCGAGATGCGCTGCCGGTCGCGGTCGATGTCGAGCACCTTCACCTGCACCGTTTGACCGATCTCCAGCACCTCGGCGGGGTGGTTCACGTGCGACCACGAGAGCTCGGAGATGTGGATCAGCCCGTCCATGCCGTCGAGATCGACGAAGGCGCCGAAATCGACGATGTTCGAGATCTGGCCTTCGACGACGGCGCCCGGCTGGAGCTTGTCGAGGATCTGCTGCCGCTGCTCCTTGCGCTCTTCCTCGAGCACGGCGCGGCGCGAAAGCACGACGTTGTTGCGCGAGCGGTTCAGCTCGATCACCTTGCAGCGCAGCTCTTGACCGAGGAACTCGTCGAGGTCCTGCACGCGGCGGATGTCGACGAGCGACGCGGGCAGGAAGCCGCGTACGCCGAGGTCGAGGATCAAGCCGCCCTTGACGACCTCGATCACGCGGCCGTCGACCGGATCGCCGGACTCCGCCGCGCGCTCGATGTTCTTCCACGCGAGCTCGAACCGGGCGCGCTTCTTCGAGAGGATCAGCCGGCCGTCGGCGTCTTCCTTCGTGAGCACGAGCGCATCGATCTCGTCCCCGAGCGAGACCTCGTCGGCGGGATTGACCGACCGCCGGATCGAGAGCTCGGCGACCGGAATCACGCCCTCCGACTTGTAGCCGATGTCGACGAGAACCTCGTCCTTGTCGACGCGGACGACGGTGCCGTGGACGACCTCGCCCTCGTTGATCTCAGGGAAGGTCGACTCGTAATCGGGTACGAGCTCACCGTCGGGGCCCTCGACCCAGACTCCCGGTTCAGCTGTCATCAGATCCTTGGTGACCAAAGCGCCGGGCAGTATAGCCCGACCTCGCCGACTTCCCGAGCGGCGGGCTCAGGTTTTCGGCTTCAGCCCAGTTCTCGCCACACCGACGTCAACGGCGAGCGGCGGGTCGAGCTCGTAGGCACCGCACATCTCGCCCCGCACGAGCTCCTTGATCGCTGAGACCTCGTTGTCAGGCACCTCGAGCAGCAGCTCGTCGTGTACCTGGAGCACCATCCTGGCGGCCCTGCCTTCCTCGCGCAGGCGCCGGTGGATCCGGATCATCGCCACCTTGATGATGTCCGCGTTCGAGCCCTGCATGACGAAATTCACCGCCAACCGCTCCCCGAGCGACCTGGTCTGGCGGTTGCCGGCCCGGATTTCCGGCACCGGGCGGCGGCGGCCGAGGAGCGAGGTGACGTAGCCGTCACGCTTCGCCTGCTCGATCGTGCGCGCGATGAAGTCCTGAACGTGCGGGAAGCGCGCGAGGTACGCGTCGATGTAGGCCTGCGCCTCGTCCCGCGGAATCTCGAGGTTCTCGGAAAGCCCGAACGCGGAGATTCCGTAGACGATGCCGAAGTTGATCATCTTCGCGATCGACCGCTCGCCGGTCGTGAGCGTCGCGGGATCCTTGCCGAGCACCTCCGCTGCGGTCGTCCGGTGGATGTCCTCGCCGCGCTCGAACGCCTCGCGCAGCTTCGGCTCTCCGGAAACGTGCGCGAGGATCCGCAACTCGATCTGCGAGTAGTCGGCCGAAAGCAGCTTTGCGCCCTCTTCCGCGATGAACGCAGACCGGATCTCCTTGCCGAGATCGGTCCGAATCGGAATCGACTGGAGATTCGGGCTCGTCGTCGAGAGCCGGCCGGTCGAGGCAACCGTCTGGTTGATCGTGGTGTGCAGGCGCCCTGTGCTCTCGTCGATCAGCGTCGGCAGCGGGCCGAGGTAGGTGTTCAGCAGCTTCGAGAGCTCACGCCACTCCTCGATCACCGGGACGAGCTCGTGATCGCCGCGGATCGACCGCAACACGCGCGCATCCGTCGAATACCCGGTCTTCCCCTTGCGGCCCGACGTCAGCTCGAGCTTCTCGAACAGGATGCGCGCGACCTGCTGCGTCGAACCGAGCATGAACTCCTCGCCCGCGAGCTCATACGCGCGGGCCTCCAGCTCGGCGACACGCTCAGCGAGCCGCGCGGTGATCTCGCCCATGCGGTAGGTGTCGATCTTCACGCCCGCCCGTTCCATGTCGGCCAGCACGCCGGTGAGAGGTAACTCGACGCTGCGGTAGAGGCTCGTCAGCCGACGCTCCTCGAGCCGGTCGAGCAACAGGTCGATCAAGCGCCGTGGCAGCTCGGCGGCGCGGACGAGCGCAGCAGTGTCCTCTTCCGTGGACGGCGATGGCACGAGCTCGAAGCCGTACTCAGCCGCCAGATCGCTCAGCTCGTAGGTCGAGCGGCCGGGCTCGATCAGGTACGCCGCGAGCAGCGTGTCGTCGGCCGCGTCGACACCGAGCGTCTTCGCGTCGTGCACGATCAACTCGCCTGCGACGTTGCTGGGCCTCGGCCCGACGACCACTCCGTCGACGGTTGCGATCGCGCCGCGGTTGCCCGACGCCGCGTAACCGACGCGGCCGTCGAAGCGAAGCTCCCCCTCGCGCCACTCGACCTCCGTCCCGGTCACCTTCATCGGCGCGGCGGGGACGGCGACGTCGAGCTCGTCGACGCGGTTCAGCAGGTTGCGAAACTCGAATCGGCGGAAGATCTCCTTCAACTGCGAGCGGTCCGGAGGAGCCAGCACGAGATCGGCCGGGATCGCAGCCGAGGTCGAGGTCGCGCCGCATCGTCGCAAGCTCCTTCGACACGCGTGCCTGGTCGGCATGCTCGGCGATGTTCTTTGCGCGCGCAGGTGAGAGCTCGGACGCGTGCTCGATCACGGCCTCCAGCGAGCCGTACTGGCCGATCAGCTGGCCGGCGGTCTTGTCGCCGATGCCGGGGACCCCGGGGATGTTGTCGGACGTATCCCCTTTGAGGCCGATGAAGTCGGGGACCTGGTCGGGCCGGACGCCGTAGCGAGCCTCGACCCGCTCCGGCGTGTACACGTTCACGTCGGCGACGCCGCGTGGCGTCATCATCAACGTGACGTTCTCCGAGCAGAGCTGGAATGCATCCCGGTCCGTGGAAACGACGCAGGTCTTGATCCCAGCCGCGTCGGCGAGGGACGCGAGCGTCGCGATCACGTCGTCGGCCTCCCAGCCCTCGAACTCGAGATTGCGGTAGCCGAACGCCTCGACGATCGGCCGGAAATGCGGGAACTGCTCGCGGAGCAGATCCGGCATGGCCTTACGCCCCTCCTTGTAGACAACGTCAGCGGCCTCGGCCACCGCCGCACGATGGACCGGCCTCGAGTCCCAGGCGACGGCGACGCCCTTTCGGCCGGTAGTCGGCCAGGAGCTTGAACAGCATGTTCGTGAAGCCGAGCAGGGCGTTCGTCGGCTGGCCGTCACTCGTCGCCAGCTCCTCCGGGAGGGCGAAGAAGGCGCGGTAGGCGAGGTTGTTGCCGTCGACGAGGAAGAGCTCGGAGTCGCGCGCGGGCGCGTCGTCGAGCTGCAGTTCCTCTCCGGTGAGCGTTTTGGGGGAGATGCTTCGAGTGTACGGTTGCGCGGTGCCGACGGGTACGACGTTCGCACTGTTCTGCGCCGCAGCGCTGGCGCTGATCGTCGTGCCCGGGCCGGCCGTCACCTACGTCGTCACGCAGA
This sequence comes from uncultured Actinomycetes bacterium, assembly GCA_963761365.1. Taxonomy (GTDB): domain Bacteria; phylum Actinomycetota; class Thermoleophilia; order Gaiellales; family Gaiellaceae; genus PALSA-600. Next base: position 398,540 of record CAVXHB010000009.1, read on the forward strand.
GCATCGACAAGGGGCGAAGCGCCGGGCTCGTCTCCGCACTCGGGATCGCCGGTGGTGGGCTCGTGCACGTCGCCGCGGCGACCGCCGGCCTGTCGGCGCTGATCGCCTCGTCGGCCTCGGCCTTCACCGTGGTCAAGCTCGCCGGCGCCGCCTATCTGATCGCACTCGGTCTCTGGCGGCTGGCCGGGCGCGGTGGCGAGGAGACCGCCGAGCAAGAGCAGCCGGCCACCCATCGCCTGTTCGTGCAGGGCGCGGTCGTGAACGTGCTCAACCCGAAGACGGCGCTCTTCTTCCTGGCCTTTCTGCCCCAGTTCGTCGATCCCGCCCGCGGGCCGGTCTCGCTGCAGGCGGCGGTGCTGGGGACCGTGTTCGTCGCGATCGCAGTCGTTTCCGACAGCACCTATGCCGTTGTCGCGGCGGCGTTCGCAGACCGGATCCGCGGCAGCCGGCGCGCGCGGCAGATCAAGCGTTACGTCACCGGCGGCATTTTCGTTGCGCTCGGAGCGACCGCAGCGGCCGCGCGACGTACGTAGTGCAGCGGGTCCCGCTTCTTTCGGGCACGCGGATCGCGGTCGTCGACGTACCGAGCGACGGTGTCGTCCTGCGGCCCCCCGCCCCTGGCACCGCGATCGTCGATGTCGGGGCGGCGGTGCGCGAAGCTCTCCGCTTCCCGCTCACAGGCGCGCCGCTCGAGCGGCTCGTGACGCGCGGCGGCACCGCGACGCTGGTGATCGAGCCACCGCATCTGCCCATTCCATCGTCCTCGGCCGACCCGCGCCAGGAAGCGATCGCCGCGGTCATTGCCGAGCTCACGCGATTCGGCGTGCAGCGGCTGACGATCGTCGTCGCCACGGGACTCCATCAGCGGCTGTCGCCGCGCGAGATCGGCCTCCTCTTCCGCGCCGACTTCCGGCGGCGCTTCCGCGGACAGGTGATCGTCCACGACACCGAAGCCGAAGACCTGATCGAGCTCGGATCTTCCGGCAACGTCGCGCTGCGAGTGGCGCGCGCGCTGGTCGAAACCGACCTCATCGTGACGGTTACCGCCGCAGAGACGGTCGTCACCGGTGGGCCGGCGTCGCTCCTGCGCTGCGCCTCAGCCGCGGTCGATGCGCGCCGGCGGCGCGACATCGCTACTCGAGACAGCGGGCTCGAACGGCTGGGAGCTGGCGGTCGACATCGAGCGCCTGCTCGCAGCGCGCGTGCCCGTCTTCGGCGTTTCGCTGGCGCTGAACCTCCCACATGTCTTCGGCGGCTATCCGTACGAAGAGGACATCCTCGAGCGGCTCGCACGGTCGAAGCTGCGCCGCGGGTCTTGGAGCATTGCCTGCGCCGATGCGCGCGCGGTTGATCGAGCGCGTGCCGCGCGAGCTGACCGCGGCGGCGGTGTTCGGCGGCAGGCCGTCAGCCGCGCACAGCGAAGCGTTGCTCCGGGCCATCGAGTTCAAGGGCACACGACTCGACGAACCGCTCGACGCGATCGTGATCGGGATCCCACCGACGACGGCGTTCATCCCGCGAGCTCGCCCGAACCCGCTGGCAGCCGCCTACCTCGGGCTCGGACTGGCGCTCCGGTCGTGGCGAAGCGGTTTCCCGGTCCAGTCCGGGCGGAACGGCGATCCTGCTGCACGACTTCCAGCGCCGCTTTCCGGCTCCGGGGCAGACGCCCTATCGCGCACTGTTCGCCGACCCGCGAACGGCGCGGGACCCGCGTGCGCTGGGCCACGCCGAGCGCGCTGCTGCAAGAGACGAGCGCGCGCTTGCCGACTACAGGGCGGGCCGTTCGGTGCATCCACTGGAGCCGTTCCAGGCCTGGAGCGCGTGTGATGCGAGCGTTTCGCGGCTCGCGTCGGTGCTCGTCGCGGGCTGCCGCGACGCGCCGGCCGCGCGGCAGCTCGGCTTCGTTCCCGTCCATGGAGTCGGTGCCGCGCTCGGAATGGCGCGCAGCGCCGGAGCCGAGCGGATCGGCTTCCTGCTCTCGCCGCCCTATTTCCCGCTGCTCGTCGGCGGTGACTCAGGGTAGAGTGACGGCGCTGCAGCGCGATGAGGCTCGCGCCCAACCGCGGTGATACCGCTGATGGCCTCTACCCCGAACGTTCTTCGATCACGGAGGTAGAGCAATGAGCGACATCGCAGTAGCAGCTGTTCTTGCCGGCAGTCGTGCTCGCCGCATCGACGGTCTCGGTCGAGCTCGGGCTCTCGGTCGCGCTGATCGAGCTGCTTCGCCGGCTTCGTCGTCGGCAACGCCCTTCACATCGACGTCCCGAGCTGGCTGAGCTTCATCGGCACGTTCGCGAGCGTCGTGCTCACGTTCCTCGCCGGCGCCGAGGTCGACGTGCCGCAGCTCCGCCGTGAGTGGAAGGCCTCGGTCTCGATCGGCTTCGTCTCGTTCGTCGCGCCGTTCGCCGTCGTCGGCCTGCTCGCGTACTACGGGCTCGGCTGGAACCACCGCCAGGCCGAGATCGCCGGGATCGCGCTCTCGACCACGAGCCTCGCCGTCGTGTACGCGGTGCTCGTCGAGACCGGCCTCAACCAGTCGATCGTCGGCAAGCGGATCATGTCCGCCACGTTCGTCACCGACCTGGGCACGGTGACCGCGCTGTCGATCCTCTTCATCAAGCCGACGCCTCTGGATCGTCCCGTTCGCCGTCGTCTCGGTCGCGCTGATCGTCGGCCTGCCGCGGATCGCGCCGTGGTTCTTCGGCCGCTACGGCAACCGCGTGATCGAGCCGGAGATCAAGCTCGTGTTCGCGTCGCTGTTCCTGCTGATGTGGCTCGGCGGCGCGCGCCAACTCGCAAGCCGTGCTGCCCGCGTTCGTGCTCGGGCTGGTGATGTCGACCCACTACGTGCAGCACATCGAGGAGCAGAAGCGGATGCGGGTCGTCGCGTTCGCGTTCCTGACGCCGTTCTTCTTCCTGAAGGGCGGCATGAGCATCTCCGCGTCGGCGCTCTGGGGAAACCTCGGTGTGCTCGGCCTGCTCTTCGCCGGGAAGATGGCGCCCAAGCTCGCGGGCGTCTATCCGCTCGCGCGCCGCTTCTGCTCGCCGCACGCGACGTTCACGACTCTGCTGATGAGCACGGGTCTGACGTTCGGGACGATCAGCGCGCTGTACGGGCTGAACGCGCACATCATCGACCGCACGCAGTTCTCGCTGCTCGTCGGCGTCGTCGTGCTGTCGGCGATCGTGCCGACGGCGATCGCGCAGCGCTTCTACCAACCCGGCGTGGAGGCGCAGCGCGACCTCACCGCACCCGTCCCGCCGGCGCGGCGCGACTTAAGTCTCGCCGAGGTACGTCTTGCGAACCTGCTCGTTCGTCTTCAGCGCCGCCGCGGTGTCGGCGAGCACGATCTTGCCGGTCTCCATCACGTAGCCGCGGCTCGCGTGGTCGAGCGCCATCAACGCGTTCTGCTCGACGAGCAGGATCGAGGTGCCTTGCTCGTTGATCGTCGTGACGATCTCGAAGATGCGCTCGACGAAAATCGGCGCAAGCCCGAGCGACGGCTCGTCGAGCAGCAGCAGCTTCGGCCGCGCCATCAACGCCCGGCCGATCGCGCACATCTGCTGCTCGCCGCCCGACATCGTCCCCGCCTTCTGGCTTCGCCGCTCCTGCAGCCGCGGGAAGAGCTCGAAGACGCGGTCCATGTCCTCCTTGATCCCGGCGCGGTCCTTCCGCTGGAACGCGCCCATCTCGAGGTTCTCGGTCACGGTCATCCGCGGGAACAGGCGCCGACCCTCCGGCGACTGCGCAATCCCTCGCTTGACGATCTCGTGGGCGGGCGTCTCGGTGATGTCGCGACCCTGGAAGCGGATCGAGCCCTGGCGCGCACGGTTGAGGCCGTTGATCGAGCGAAGCGTCGTCGTCTTGCCGGCGCCGTTCGCCCCGAGCAACGTGACGATCTCGCCCTCCCGCACCTCGAGCGAGATCCCCTTGAGCGCATGAATCGACCCGTAGTAGGTGTGAACGTCGTGCAGCTCGAGGATCAGCGGCGAGCCGTTCGCACTCATGCGAGCCCCTGCCGTTTCATGTCTTCGACGGCGGCCTTGCCGAGGTACGCCTCGATCACGCGCTCGTGTTGCTGCACCTCGCGCGGCGTCCCCTCGGCGATCTTCTCGCCGTAGTCGAGCACCGAGACGCGGTCGGAGATGCCCATCACGACGCGCATGTCGTGCTCGATCATCAGCACCGTCAGTTTCTGCTCGTCGCGCAACCGGCCGACGAAGCCCGTGAAGTCGGCCGACTCGCCCGGGTTCATGCCGGCGGTCGGCTCGTCGAGCAGGAGCAGCGTCGGCTCCGTTGCGAGCGCGCGTGCGACCTCGAGTCGACGTTGGTCGCCGTAGGGCAGGTTGCGAGCGGCCTCGTCGGGGCGTGTAAGACTGCAAAAGCTCAGGAGCTCCCGCGCGCGCTCGCGCGCCTGCGCCTCTTCGCGCTTGACACCGGGCGTCCGCAGGATCGAAACGAACATGTTCGCCTTCAGGCGGGCGTGCATGCCGACGAGGACGTTCTCGAGTGCGGTCATGTTCTGGAACAGACGGATGTTCTGGAACGTGCGGCCGACGCCTCGCGCAGTGATCGCGTGCGGCGGCTTGCCGGTGACGTCCTCGCCGAGAAACGTGACCGTGCCGGCAGTCGGCTTGTAGACACCCGTGAGCATGTTGAAGAACGTCGTCTTGCCGGCTCCGTTCGGGCCGATGAGGGAGACCACCTTGCCGCGCGGAACTGCGAAGTCGACGTTGTTGACCGCAACCAGGCCTCCGAACTCCTTCCGCAGGCCTGCCGCGACGAGGACGTTGTCGTTGTCTGTCATCCGGCGTGGGTTGCGTCGTAGAGCGGTTCGTCGTGCACACCCTCATGGAGCTCCGCCGCGACGCGACGGGACGGAAGAAGCCCTTCAGGTCGAAACAGCATCACGATCAGGATGATCGCCCCGTAGATACCGGAGGCGTAGAGCGGGACGTCGATGTTCGGATGGTGACCGAAGAAATGGATGTTCGTATTGATCCATGCGCCGGTGTTCGCAAGGCCTTCCTGGTTCAAATAGGCGAGGAAGGCCGCACCGATCATCACCCCCCAGATGTTCCCCATCCCGCCGAGAATGACCATGCAGAGGATGAACACCGAGATGTTGAAGAAGAAGTCCCCGGGGAAGGTTGCGCTCTTGAAGGCCGCGTAGTACGCGCCTGCGAGCCCGCCGAAGAACGCACCACTCGCATACGCCCACGTCTTCGTCCGCATCAGCGGAATGCCCATCGCGGCGGCGGCAGTCTCGTCTTCGCGAATCGCGACCCATGCGCGCCCGAGGCGAGAGTCCCGCAGACGGATCGAGCAGAACACCGTGAAGATCAGCAACACGAGCGCCGTCCAGAAGAAGACGTCGGCCGACGTAACCGTGTGTCCGAGGAGATGGGCCTTGCAGCAGGTGAGGTAGTTGGACGGGAGGAAGCCGCCGGTCCAGCTCGAGAGGTGGTTGCCGAAGCCCGGCGAGTCGAGCGGCGTGATCCCGTTTGGGCCGTTCGTCAGGTTGAACCCGAAGAGCGATTGTCCGTTCTTGGCGACCTGAGGCAGGATCTCGCCGAAGCCGAGCGTCACGATCGCGAGGTAGTCGCCGCGCAACCGCAGTGTCGGCAGGCCGATCAGGATCCCGCAGAGCGCCGTGAAGATGCCTGCCAGCGGCAGCAGCAGCCAGATCGTGATGTGGATCCCCGGCAGATTCGATGGAAAGAGCCCGATCGCGCCGAAGTGGATCGTCCGGTGTGGGAACTGGAGTGATGCAAACCAGGCCGTCGTGTACGCGCCGGTCGCATAGAACGCGACGTAGCCGAGGTCGAGCAGACCCGCGTAGCCGACGACCATGTTCAGGCCGACGGCCATCATGATGAACACGACCATGTAGACGCCGGTGGCGATGTCGGGGAACGGGCCGAAGACCGGAATCGTGAACATCCGGTCGAAGAAGAACGGATAGGCGACGGCGGTGAGTAGCGCAGCGACCGGCAGCAGCCAGCGGCGGTATGAGCTCGGCGCCCAGAAGACGCGCAAACACAATCGCGAGGGCGATTGCGAGCGAAGGCTCCGGGTACGCAAGCGCGACGATCAGCGCGCCCTCGACAACGAGGCGCGGCAGCGTGGACAGCTTCCGCAACCAAAGGAGCGCCGCGATCACCAGCGTCGCATAACCAAGCGCGTGATCCATGAAGAAGAACACGATCGCGAGCAAGATTTGCAGCGCGACGGTGATGGCCCAGCGCTGGTCCTGCGGCAACGCGCGCCAGCGCGCGCGAAGCTGGTTCCGGAGCCCGATCTCCTCGCCGGGCACGAGCTAACCCCCCTCTGGCGTTCGTTCGCCGAGCAGGCCCTCCGGGCGGAACACGAGGATCAGGATCAAGATCGCGAAGACGATCGACTCGGTCCAGTCGGAGCCCGGCGCATGCCAGAGCAACCCTTCGTTGAATGCCTGGATGCAGCCGATCAGGATCGCGCCGAGCACAGCGCCCGGCAGGTTCCCGATCCCCCCGAGGACGGCGGAGGTGAACGCGATCAGTCCGAGTTGGAAGCCCTGGTCGAAGCGGACGGTCGTGACGTAGAGCGCGTACAAGAGACCCGCCGCGCCGGCTAGGCCACCGGCGATCAGGAACGTGAACGAGATCGTCCGGTTGACGTCGATTCCCATGATCGCGGCCGCGTCCTTGTCCTGGGCAACGGCGCGCATTGCCTTCCCCTGCCGTGTCTTCTGCACGAGCCAGAGGAGGACCATCAGCACCGGCACGGTGATCAGCAGGACGATCAGCTTGTTCCAGGTGACGTCGACGCCGTAGAACGCGAATGCGTCCGACCGAGGCATGACGTCGGGGAAGTTGACGTAATTCGGCCCTTTCCAGGCGAGGCCGATGTCCTCGAGGATGAAGCTGACGCCGATCGCGGTGATCAGCGGTGCGAGTCGCGGTGCGTGGCGCAACGGCTTGTACGCGATGAACTCGATCGTCGCGTTGATCGCGCCGCAGCAGACCATCGCGATCAGCATCACCACGATCACGAGCGGCCAAAGCGCTGCGGAACCAGCCGTGAGGCCGAACAACGTCGCGAACGAAACGGCGATCATCCCGCCGAGCATGAAGACGTCGCCGTGGGCGAAGTTGATCAGCTCGAGGATGCCGTAGACGAGTGTGTAGCCGAGCGCGACGAGCGCGTACACGCAGCCGGTTGCGAGGCCGATCAGGAAGACCTCGACGAAGTAACTCGGCCCCTTGGTGAAGTTGACGGCGAGCCAGAAAACGAGCAGCGCGACGAACACGAGGCCGAGCGAGCTGATGACGCCAGGGCGGCGCGCGGCCAGGCGAGTCAGGACAGGTGTCGAGGCGTCGGCGGCCACAGCGCACGCGCGAGTATCCGCGTCTGCCACCTTCTTTTCAAGTTAGAAGCGCCAGGCGAGTTACGACTTGGGGCCAACAAAGGCGTCCAGGCGGGCCACGCTCTCCCTTCGGTGGATCGTGACGTCCTTCCCGCGGCGAGCAGAAGCCGTACTCGATTCCGAGCTGTTCGCAGCTGCGGCAGAAGAGGCTCCTGGATGTCCTTCGAGACCTGGGTGAAGAAGTACCGCGGGTAGGCGTACTCGCTTGCCCCTGATCGTCGACGCGGTTCGTCACTCGGCAGCCGTCGGAATGGATCAAGCCGCGAATGAACTGCTCCGGCTCGCGGTCGACGATCGCCTCCTGCCACGGCGGCCAGCTCGATCTTACGCTCGTGCTTTGGGCCAGGACCATGCTGCGGGAAAAGACATGGCCACGCCTTGGAGTACGAAGTGGATCACGACACGTTGTGAGGTTGACGCGGATAGACGCTCGCCAGGTTCGCAGGCATCACGGCCCGCATTGCATCCACGACCTCGGCGATGACCATCGCATAGCGACTATCCATGTAGACGCGCAGCGCGAAGCACCGCCCAACACGCGAAATCATTCCGTCGCCGAGATAGATCCCCAGCAGATAGGCGTACGCTCGACTTGGCAACGAGCCGAAATCATGCAACGCGTGCCCGCACACCGCACAGGGCGACCCCGGCGCGATTTGCGACTCGTTGAGCCCCAAGCGTGCGAGATCTCGTACCCGAGCAACGTCGTTTACTGGTCGCATTTGATGCGGCGGGTGGGATTCGAACCCACATGCCCCGAAGGACGGCGCCTTTTGAGGCCGCTATGTATACCGGTTCCACCACCGCCGCTTGCAGGGGAATTCTAGGCACGATTGCGACACTTCGCATCGGCGGAAACGGACAGCCGCCTAGCGGCCGAGGCGCGTCTTGCGCCGAATCCCGAGCCGCTTCTGCAACGCGATGTCCTCCTCGCCGTCCTTCTTCGCCGCCCAGATGAACAGGCCGGCGACGAACACGGCGATCAGCAGGACGAAGACGCCCATCACGATTCCCTCCGCGATCTGCACAGCTAGCGCCGTTTGCGGAAGTACAGCTTCATCCGGATGATGCGCACGAGCCTCGCAAGCATGCGTTCAGGCTACTCCTAAAGCCCAGCGAGGGGGAAGCTGCGGTGACGCCGAGGCGGCACGAGGAAGTTCTGGCGATGCGTCGTGCGGAGGATCGAGTTGAACCCCTGATTTCGGTCGCGCGGCGGAAACGGAATTCGTCCGTCCGGAAGCACGCCGTCCATCGCCAGCCGGTTGCGGTGGAAGTCGTCGCTCGAGGGGTTGAACACGAGGAAGTGAATGCCGGCGGCGGGGCCCTGCTGGAGCTCGCCCGGGCGGTCGGAGAACTCGAACGGGTTGTCGAGCGTGTTGAAGTCGGCGCGAATCGGGATCGCGGATCCTTTCGGGTAGCGCGTCCCGTCGGGCCCAACCGCGTCCTCGGTGAGCCGAGAGGTGGTTTGGATCGAGGCGCTGTGGCCGATGCGACCGGTGCGCTTGTAGTCGCGGCGCACGTCGGCCACCGACTGCGCCTGCTTCGGGCCCTGCTCGACCGTTTGCGCACCATCGCGCACGCGCAGGTTCGGCCGGAACGCCGTCGTCACGCGCTCGTCGAAGTCGAAGTTCACGTACCACGCCTCGAGGTCCTCTTCCACATGCGAGAGATGCATGTGCGTGCCTTGCGCGAAGTAATCGCTGCCGCGGAGGTCGACGAAGCCGAGCGTCTCGAAGTTCGCGATCTTTCCCGGCCCCATTCCTGCGCGCTGCGTCGAGGTGAACCCGAGGAAGAGCTCCGAGTTGTCGGGAATCAGGTCGGCACCCCCCACCCCTGCGGCCGTCGCCATCTGCTTGGGCAGCGACGTGCCGCCGTCGAAGCCACCCCCGGCAAAGCCGCTGCGCGTGCTCGTGATGTGCAGCAGCGACGCTTTTTGGAGGCGCGCGAGGGCGTCGTCGATGTGAGCCTTGACATCGCTCCGCAAGAGGATCGCGACGTCGTTCTCCTCGAGGCGTGTTTCGCTGGGGTCACTGGGAAAGCGCCGCGCCGGCAGCAGCGCCGACTTTGCCGCGCGGCGATCGTGCGGGATGGTCTTGCGCGCAGCGTCGGGCACGAAGCGGTCGAAGTACGGCAAACCCCAGGCGACGGTGACGCCGAGGCCCGCGGGCGAAGGGACGTAGTCGGCCTCGAGGCCTGCGAGCACGTGCTCGAGTGATGCCTGTGCATCGCCGAGATCCGCCGGATCGACGGTGAGGCGCGCGGTCACGACCCGATGGTGGAGCGGCGGCACGAGCACTTCGATCTTGTCCTGGTGCACGATGCGAACCCCGTCGAGCAGGTGTTGCTCCGGCCGCAGCCGCCCCGCCGGCCGGCTTGGGCCGTTGCCGGCAATGCGATCGACGAGCTCGTAGATCCCGGTGGCGCCCAGCGCGGTCGCGGCGCTGCCGGCCAGAAACCCTCGGCGGGTGAGTTTCACGTCGCGGGCTGGATCAGCACGAGCGAGCGCAGCTCGAGGCGCAGATAGCGCACGAGCTTCTTGGCATCGAGCGGCGGCGCGAGATGCTCCGACAGCGTGTAGAGAGAACCGTTGTGGTGCCACGCCAACGCGTAGTGCCACTGGTCGGCGCCCTGGTTGACGGTGTACAGCGTCGCGTCGATCCCGTTCTCATGCACCTTTGCGCGCGCGTCGGCGAAGCACGGCTCCGGGTAGCTGTTGCCGGCGCCGGTCGGGCAGGTCGGGATCTTCGCGTGGCCGGGATAGCCGCGCAGGTTCACATGGAGCTCACCGCCGGCGCCATTGATGCCCGCCTCCGTTTCCTGCCAGACGAAGCTCTCGAGATAGCTGCGGTCAGGACTGACCGAGTTGATGTTGTTCCACTTGCCGCCGATCTGCGAGGTGAGCGGGTCGGGCAGCCAGCCGGGGCAGTAGACGGGCGCGGCGATCCGGTTCGCAAGGCTCTGCCAGCCGGCCAGATGCGCGCAATGCGGCTTCGGCGCCTGTTTGGCAGTCGGCGGCTTCGCGAGCGGGTTGCCGGCGCTGCCGCCGCACCCGGCGGCAAACAGCGCGAGCGCGACCGAAAGCCCTGCAAGCGGGAGCAACCTCACGGCAGATCATCGTAGACGCGACCGGCCAGATCGGACAGTTAAACGTCCGGAGGGGCGGCGCCGACGAGATCGCCAACCGCGCCCACCGCCAGCACGGCGTCGAAGCCCGCCCGCTCCAGCGCGATCACCTCGTCCCGGCTCGCCACGTCGACGTCGGCGATCGCAAGCTTCCCGGCCGGCACGTCCGGCAGCAGCTCGAGCACCAGGTCGAGCGGATCGTCGTCGTCGCCACCCTCACGCGCTGACAGCAGGAAGATCTGCGGATCATGGTCTTCGAGCGCTGCCTCGAGCTCGTCCTCGTTTCGCACGTCGTGAACGGCCTCGAGCTCTTCGGCGACATCTCGCCCGTGCCGCGTTGCGACGGCGTCGGCGTCGACCGGCGCCCCTTCGCCGAGCCAGAGCACGGGCAGCGACGTCGACTCGCGGATTCCGGCGACAGCGCGATCGACCGCAATCGCCTTGGCGCCGCCGGCCTCCGCAGCCCGCGCGGATTCGACGTCGCCCACGCGCGCGATGATCGCGATCCCGTCACCTTCCGAGATGCGCTGACTCAGACGTCGTGACCCAGGCACGTGCCGGCCCAGCGTAGCTACACCTCCACCATTAGGCCGTCGAAGGCAGGCTCCCAGCCGTCTGCAGCGCCGAGCTGGACGAGCTCGTCGTGCGACATCCGGTCCATCTCTTCGACGTGCGAGAGCACCGTCCGGCCCGCTCCGAGCGCCCGAGCCATCGCCAGCGCCGTCGCGTAGCGCGTCTTCTTGACCGGCGGCTTGCAGAACTCCTCCGGGATCAGCCGTTCGCCGGTGTAGGGATGGTGCTCGAACACGCCGACCGGCAGAACTGCGAGGTCGAGCCGGCCGAGATCGGGCGGTGTCCAGCCGTGCGTCTCATCCATCGCAACGAGCACTCGCTTGCCGTCTCCTTCGAACAGGAACGCGTGCGCGTTCTCGGCGTCGAGCGGAACCGGAGTGACTCGCACGCCGTCGAGCTCGAACGGCTCACGCTCGGCAAGCAGGTGAATCGTCACCGTGCCCTGGCGCTCCAGGAAGCGGAACTGATCGGCCAGGCCGTAGTTGGCCTCGAAGTCAGCCCAGACACGTTCGGGGATGTAGACGGGTGTCGTCTCGTAGCGCGGCGGCCACGATCGAAAATCGAAGTTCCGCGCCTCCCAGACACGACGCCCGGCGGTGTGGTCGGGGTGCCAGTGCGAGTACAGGCCGGCGCCGATCCGCGTCACCTGCGAGCGGTTGAGCTGCTGCTTCGACTCCTCGGGCGTGTCGATCAGCACGTCGGGCCCATGGACGAAGACGCTCGGGCCGGTGCGCGCGTACGGCGCTCCCTTCTCTCGTGCCTCGACGCAGACGCGGCAGCTGCAACCGGGCCGCGGGATCGTCACCGCGCCGCCCGAGCCCAGGATCTCGACCTTCAACTACATCCCGATCGGATGCCAGACGGTCTTCAGCTCGAGGAACGCCGAGATCTCCCAGAGGCTCTGCGAGTCGGCCGAGCCGTGGACGACGCGCTTCACGTTCTCGGCGGCGGCCTGCTCGAGCTCGGCGCTCAGCCCGTCGGCGCCGGTCAGGTCGATCGCGTTCACGTCCATGTGCGAGGCGAGCCACGGCGCGAGCTCCGCGCGGTAGCCGGTCAGAAGGTTGACGACACCGCCCGGCACATCGCTCGTCGCGAGCACCTCGGCGAGCTCCACCGCTGCGAGCGGCTGCGTCTCGGACGCGAGTACGACGACGGCGTTGCCGCCGACGAGCGCGGGTGCGATTCGTGACACAAGCCCGAGCAGCGGCGGCTCGTCCGGCGCGACGATCCCGACGACGCCGGTCGGTTCCGGCACCGTGAAGTTGAAGTAGGGACCGGCGACGGCATTGGCCGAGCCGAGCGTCTGTGCCAGCTTGTCGGCGAATCCCGCGTACCAGACCCAGCGGTCGATTGCACGCTCGACCTCGTCGGTGCCGCCGGTGAGCTCGGCGAACTCGGCGGTGCGGGCCTCCATCATCTCTGCGATCCGGTACAGCACCTGCCCGCGGTTGTAAGCGGTGGCTCCCGCCCACTTCGGCTGTGCGCCACGCGCGGCGACGACCGCGTCGCGCAAGTCCTTCCGCGACGCTCGTGCGACGTTCTGCCCCTCGGCCTCGTAGGTGCGGCCGGACTCGGAACGCGGAAACGCGCCGCCGATGTAGAGCTTGTACGTCTTCTTGACCGGAAGCCTGGCCATTCCGTCAGGATACGGGTCGGATGGGCCTCAAGGATCGCCTGAAAATGCTCGATCTCGCAGTCAAGCCGGAGGAGCGCGTCGCGACGAACCGGTTCAAGCTCGAGGCCGGTCCGGACGGCATCGTGCGCCAGCCCTGCTGGTTCTGCAATGCCGAAGTCGAGTTTTCTGTGAAGGACCCGAACGGCGAGACATCGATCGTCATGATCGAGCCTGTCGGAACGAGCGAACACATGCACGGGATCTGTCACACGAGTTGCGCCAAGCGTGCACAGGGATCGCTCGCGTTCTAGTTGGTGAGGTCGAGCGCCATCAGCATGTCGTCCACGTAGTTCCCGTCGAGGAAGAACTCACCTTTCAGCACGCCCTCGACGACGAAGCCGGCCTGCTCGTAGAGCCGAACCGCTGCCTCGTTGTGCGCGAGCACGCGCAGCGTCAGCCGCCGCGCGCCCCGCGCCCGTGCCTCGACCACAGCCGCGTCCAGCAACGCCCGGCCGACGCCGCGCCGCTGGCAGGCCGGGTCGACGGAGATGCCGGTGATCATCAGCACGTGGTCGCTCGCGGCGATCGGGAAGACGCGCCCAAGCCGGACGTAGCCGGCGACCTCGCCGTCGAGCTCGGCGACGAGCACGTCACGGATGTCGACCTTCTCGTTCAGAAACGACCAGTCCGGCTCGGGCGGCGGCGGGGCAGGGCTCGTGAGCGTCGTCCAGGTCGCGCGGTCGAGCGTCGCGAGCGCACGATCGTCGCCGGGTTTCGCCGTGCGGACGTCGATCACTCGAACGTGAGGTACGGCTCGAGCCCGTGGAGCCCGCCTTCACGACCAAAGCCGGACTCCTTGTAACCGCCGAACGGGCTCGCGGGGTCGAAGCGGTTGTACGTGTTCGCCCACACGACACCCGCGCGCAGGCGCTCGGCCATCCAGAGGATGCGCGAGCCCTTTTCCGTCCACACGCCGGCCGACAGTCCGTACGGCGTGTTGTTCGCTTTCTCGATCGCCTCTTCGGGTGTGCGGAAGGTGAGCACGCTCAACACCGGGCCGAAGATCTCCTCCTGCGCAATCCGGTAGCTCTGCGCCACGTTCGTGAACACGGTCGGCGCGAACCAGTAGCCCTTCTCGGGTAGGCGGCACGGCGGCTGGTAGATCTCGGCGCCCTCATCCTTGCCCGCGGCGACGAGCTCCTCGATCTTCTCGAGCTGCGCCCGCGAGTTGATCGCGCCGACATCGGTGTTCTTGTCGAGCGGATCGCCGACGCGCAAGGTCGCCATCCGCCGCTTCAACTTGTCGATCACGGGCTCGAGGATCGACTCCTGCACGAAGAGCCGCGAGCCTGCACAGCAAACGTGGCCCTGGTTGAAGTAGATGCCGTTGACGATTCCCTCGACCGCCTGGTCGAGCGCCGCGTCGTCGAAGATGATGTTCGCGGCCTTGCCGCCCAGCTCGAGCGTGACCTTCTTGCCGGTGCCGGCGAGCCGGCGCTGAATCGCCTTGCCGACTTCGGTCGAGCCGGTGAACGCGATCTTGTCGACGGCGGCATCCACGAGTGCGGCGCCCGTGCGGCCGTCGCCGGTGACGATGTTGACGACGCCGGGCGGCAGCGCTGCCTGCCGGATCACATCGCAGAAGAGGAGCGCGGTGAGCGGCGTCGTCTCGGCGGGCTTGAGCACGACGGTGTTTCCTGCCGCGAGCGCCGGCGCGATCTTCCACGCGAGCATCAGCAGCGGGAAGTTCCACGGGATGATCTGCCCTGCAACGCCGAGCGGGCGCGGCTTGCGGTTCGGGAACGCGTACTCGAGCTTGTCGGCCCAGCCGGCGTAGTAGAAGAAGTGCGCGGCCGCAAGCGGGACGTCGACGTCGCGAGACTCCTTGATCGGCTTGCCGCCGTTCAGCGACTCGAGCACCGCGAACTCACGCGAGCGCTCCTGGAGGATGCGCGCGATCCGGAACAGGTACTTCGCGCGCTCGCTGCCCGGCAGCGTCGACCAGCCGTTTTCGAATGCGCCGCGGGCCGCCGCGACCGCAGAGCCGACGTCGGCCTCGCTCGCCTGCCCGATCTGCGCGAGCACCTCCTCGGTCGCCGGCGAGATCGTGTCGTAGCTCTCCGCCGGCTCGAGCCATTCGCCGCCGACGTAGATCCCGTAGCGCTCGCGGAGCTGCACGATCTCGCGCGACTCGGGCGCAGGCGCGTACGTCCATTCGTGCGGGACGGGAACGTTCTTGCCGCGTTTGGAGATCTCAGTCATTCGTGAAGTAGTCCTTCGACTGGTACGCCCCGGTCTTCTCCTTGCGGAGCTGCATCAGGATGTCGTTCACCAAGGACGACGCGCCGATCCGGTAGAGGTCGGGTGTGAGCCAGTCGGGCCCGAGCGTCTCGTGTACCTGCACCAGGTACTGGATCGCGTTCTTCGAGGCGCGGATGCCGCCGGCAGGCTTCATGCCGACCCGTCTGCCCGTCTCTTCGTAGACGTCACGGATCGCTTCGAGCATGACCAGGTGCACCGGCAACGTGGCTGCGCCCGGAAGCTTGCCGGTCGAGGTCTTGATGAAGTCGGGCCCGGCGGCCATCGCAAGGAGGGACGCGCGGCGGACGTTGTCGTAGGTGCCGAGCTCGGCCACCTCGAGGATCACCTTCAGGTGCGCGTCGCCGCACGCCTCTTTGACCCGGCAGATCTCGTCGTACACCTGTGCGTAGCGGCCCGAGAGGAACGCGCCGCGGTCGATCACCATGTCAACCTCGTCGGCACCCATCGCGACGGCGTCCTCGACGTCGCGCAACTTCACGTCGAGCGGGCTCTGCCCCGAGGGGAACGCCGTCGCGACCGAGGCGACCTTGACCGTCGAGCCGGCCAGGCGCTCCTTCGCAACGGCAACGAGATTCGGATAGACGCAGACAGCCGCCACCGACGGCACATTCGGGTCGGAGGGATCGGGCCGCAGCGCCTTCGAGCAGAGTGCCGCGACCTTGCCGGGCGTGTCCTGCCCTTCGAGCGTCGTCAGGTCGACGCAGCGAATCGCGAGCTCGAGCGCCCACACCTTCGATTCCCGCTTGATGCTGCGCTTCGCGAGCTCGCCGGCGCGGGCCTCGATCGCGACCTGGTCGATTGCGCCGACCCTGGGCAGCCGCTGCTTGAGCGGCAGTTCGAAGCCCGTCGGCAGTGCAGGTGCCTGAGCCATTGCGTTCGAGTGTAGGGTCTCCCGGATGGCAGGCGCCAAATTGTTCCTCGCGCTGGCAGTTGGAGCGGCA
Organism: uncultured Actinomycetes bacterium; assembly: GCA_963761365.1. Taxonomy (GTDB): domain Bacteria; phylum Actinomycetota; class Thermoleophilia; order Gaiellales; family Gaiellaceae; genus PALSA-600. The sequence goes on from CAVXHB010000009.1 coordinate 414,523, forward strand.
GTTCTGCTGCTCGCGGCCGGCTGCGGCGGTGGTGGCGGCGGGGGCACGACGACGAGCACGACCACGACGCACCACGTCGACCACAACCACACGACCACGGCGACGACGACCACCACGGCGTCAGGCCCGGCGCCGTCAAAGGCCGCGTACGTCAGTCAGATGAAGGTGATCGGCCAGAGCCTGAGCACCTCGCTGAACACGCTCGGCGCGGCGAAGACCGCCGCGACGGCGGCGACGGCGCTTGCGAAGGTGCAGACCGACCTCCGCAGCGCTGCGGACAGGCTGGCGGCGATCACGCCGCCCGACGCGATCAAGACCCAGCATGGCCAGCTGGTCAAGGCTGTACGCGACTTCGCCGACGAGCTCGATCCGGTGATCAAGAGCCTTCGAGCGGGGACGATGACCGCGCTTGCCTCCGTCCCGACACTCAAGGGCCTGACGGAGATCCAGACCGCGTCGACGGCGATCTCGAACAAGGGCTACAAGATCGGCGGGTAACCGTAGACTCGCCGGCAAGCCGGGGCTTTAGCGTCGACGAGCGACGCCTTAGAGCCCGAGTCGTTCGAGCATCGTTTCGTTGCGGCGCCACTTCGGCGCCGCCTTCACCTGAAGCTCGAGATAGATCTGATGTCCGAGCAGCTGCTCGATCCCCGGCCGTGCCATGCGACCGATCTCACGGACCATCTGGCCGCCCTTGCCGATCAGGATCTGCTTCTGGCTCTCCGTCTCGGTGTAGAGGCGAATGTGCACGCGGCGCTCGTCGATCTCGATCAGCTCGGCCATCAGCGCGTGCGGGACTTCTTCTTTGGTCAAGCGCAAGGCCTGCTCGCGCACGAGCTCGGCGATCCGCGCCTCGAGTGACATGTCGGTGACCTCGCCGGCCGGGTAGTACTGCGGCCCCTCCGGTAGCAGCGAGACGAGATCCGCGCGCAACTCGTCGATCCCGTCGCCGGTTTTCGCGCTGACGGGATGCAGAGCGTGAAAGTCGCCGAGCTCCGCCGCCGTCTTCATCTGCGTCGCGATGTGGCTCGCCTTCAGACGGTCGACTTTGTTGACGACGATCACCACCGGTACCCCGAGCCCGAAGACGGTGCGGGCAACGAAGCGGTCGCCGGTTCCGATCCGCTCGCGAGCGCTCAGCACGAGGAGCACCACGTCGAGATCGTCTGCCATCGTCTGCTGGACGCGGTCCTGCATGCGCTGGGTCATCGGGTCGATCGGCTTCTGCCAGCCGGGCAGGTCGACGAGCACGAGTTGGGCGTCGTCTCCCGTCCACACACCGCGGATGCGGTGGCGTGTCGTGTGCGGGACGCGGGAGACGATCGCCACCTTCGCCTCCGTCAGCGCGTTCACGAGCGTCGACTTGCCGACGTTCGGGCGCCCGGCAACGGCAACGAAACCGGACTTCATGCGGGTAGGTCCCACGTGTCGGGCAGAAGCTCGGCCGGCGTGGTCGTGCGGATCTCACCGTCGGCGCCTCGGTAGCTGACCTCGTCGAACCGAAACTCGTGCAGCCATTGCCGGCAGCCGCCGCAGGGAGAGGCGGTGATCCCGATTGCGTCGAGGTCGCCGGGACGGCAACCCGCCGCAACGGCTGCGACGATCGCGCTCTTCTCGGCGCAGACGCCGAGCGGATAGGCGGCGTTCTCGACGTTCACCCCGGTGAACTCGCGCCCGTCGCGGGCACGGACGACAGCGCCCACGAGGTAGTTCGAATACGGCGCGTAGGCGCGGGCGGCAGCCGCTTCCGCCTTCTCAACGAGATCAACGCTCATGCGGCGAGTTGAAACAGGACGAGGGTGGTCAGTGAGCCGATCAGGCCGCCGAGGAGCACTTCGAGCGATGAGTGCACGCCGGACTCGATCCGCGTCTGGGCGACGAGGAGCGCCATCACAAACGCAATCGACGAGACGAGGAACCGATGGTCCTGGCCGGCGGCGTATGTCGCGGCGATCCATGCGCCGAACGCCAGGGCCGCGTGCCCGGACGGGAGGCCGCCGCGCAGTGGTGTTCCGCTGCCCGTCCAGGCCTTGAGCGAGATCACGACGATCACCGTAACCACGAGTGCAACCACCGTCAGCTCGGCGGGCGCGTCGCGCACGCGGTCGAGCAGGCGTGCGGACCGGCCCGCGACCTTCCCCGAGAACACGAGGTAGCCAACGGCAATGGCGTTGATCGTCGCGAGCAGAACGGCGCCCGCGGCGATGTCCTTCGCGAGCTTCGCCATCGGGTCGAACGAGCTCGTCGCCACGTCGATCGCGCCTTCGATTGCCGTGTTCACCATCTCAGCGACCAGCACGAACACGATCGAGATCAGCAATGCGATCAGCTCGATCTTCGAGACGTTCACGACCAGCGCGATCACGAGAACGAGCGCCGCTGCAGCGAAATGCACGCGCATGTTGCGCTGCGTGCGCAGGACGTGAATCAAGCCTTCGAAGGCGTAGTTGAACGAATCGAAGATCGTCGGCGTGCGCTGGCTACTCAAGCGAGCTCCTTCTCGCGTTGCTCCATCGCTGCGCCGTGGTCGTAGCCGAGCAGGTGCAGGAGACCGTGGGTCAAAGGAGCCCGCCACTCGTCACCCACGACCTGCGGGCAGAGGACCACGTCGCCGAGGGCGCGCGGCAATCCCTCGGGCAGCTCGTCGCGGCCGTCGATCGGAAACGAGAGAACGTCGGTCGCTTCGTCGATCCCGAGATGGTCGCGCTTGAGCGCGCGCATCTCCTCCGGCCCGACGAAGGCGAGCCCAAGCTCGCCGTCCGCGATCCCCTCCGCGCGTAGGACGGCGCGCGCAAGCTCGACGGCCGCGGCCTCGTCGACCTCCATCCCACTCCGGTTGTCCACTTCAACGGCGAGCACTACTTTTTCCGCTCGGTACCGGTCTCCTCGGCGTGCTCCCGGTAGGCCTCGACGATCCGTTGCACGAGTTTGTGGCGGACGACGTCCTGGTGTCCGAAGCGGATGAAGGCAATCGAATCGATGCCCGCTGAGGATGTCCTGCACCTGGATCAGGCCCGAGGCCTGGTCGCGCGGCAGGTCGACCTGCGTGATGTCGCCGGTGACGACGACCTTCGAGCCGAACCCGAGCCGCGTCAGGAACATCTGCATCTGCTCGGGCGAGGTGTTCTGCGCCTCGTCGAGGATGATGAAGCTGTCATTCAAGGTACGGCCGCGCATGAAGGCGAGGGGCGCCACTTCGATCGTGCCGCGCTCCATGTACGTGTTGGCGCGCTCGAGATCCATCATGTCGTAGAGCGCGTCGAAGAGCGGCCGCAGGTACGGATCGACCTTCGCGAGCATGTCGCCGGGCAGGAAGCCGAGCCGCTCGCCCGCCTCGACGGCCGGTCGCGTGAGGATGATCCGCGACACCTGCCGCTCGTGCAGCGCGGCGACCGCGAGCGCCATCGCGAGGTACGTCTTGCCGGTGCCGGCAGGACCGATCCCGAAGGTGATCGTGCCCTTGCGGATCGCGTCGACGTACGCCTTCTGCGTCACCGTCTTCGGCGCGATCTGCTTGCCGCGGTGCCGCCAGACGACGTCGTCGAAGACGGCGCGCACGTCCTGGTCGGCGTCGAGCGCGCCGAGCACGGCGTCGACCGTGTGCGAGCCGATCTGGTGGCCGCCTTCGACGAGCTCGACGAGCTCGTCGATCACCTCGCGGGCCTCGTGGACCTGCTGGTCGTCGCCTTCGAGCGTGAGCTGGTTGCCGCGGAGGCGAATCGTGCAGGCGAGCCGTTCGCGCAGCGTGTCGAGCACGCCGTCGCCCATCCCCGCCAGCTCGGCGGCGACGGCGTTCGAGACGTCGAGAACTTCCTGCATCGGCAGTCAGTGTAGGAGGTCCCTCTGAGGACACGGCTGAAGGCCTCGAGGATTCGGTGCAACAGCCCCGGCCCTGACGGTGCGTGTTAGATAGTCGTGCCGAGAGGTGTAGTTCCGTCAACGAAGGGAGCATCAGATGGCGTACGGCATCGTGCATCAGTTTTCGGGAGGGACGAAGGAGCAGTACGAGGCGTCGGATCGCGGCGGTCCATCCGGCCGACGGAAGCCTCCCGGAGGGGCAGATCTTCCACGCCGCCGGGCCGTCCGCCGAGGGCTGGACGATCGTCGCGATTCATGAAGCGCAGGAGAGTCGGGAACGCTTCCGCGACGAGAAACTGATGTCGAGCATGTCCGAAGGCATCGAAGGCGGTTTCCCGACGCCGCCGCAGGAGACGACCTTTACCGTCGACAACCAGCAGACGGGTTAGTGCATTACGCGCATCCGGTCAGCGCGGGGGTTCGCGCGTCCCAGGGTCGCGGGTTTGGCGGCCGGGCCACCGCCGAGGTCGTGCCCCTTACGCGAGCTTCTCGCGCACGAGCTGCCCGACGAAGGAGCCGTCGGCGCGGCCGGCCACCTGCGGCATCACGTCTGCCATCACGCGACCCATGTCGCGCAGGTTCGTGGCGCCGGTCTCGGCGATCGCGTCGTCCACGATCCGCTCGAGCTCCTCCTCGGAGAGCGGCTGCCGGCATGAACTCCTCGAGGATCGCGAGCTCGGTCTCTTCCTGCGCTGCCTGCTCTTCACGCCCACCGCTACGGAACGCCTCGGCCGCCTCGATCCGCCGCTTGCGCTCGCGCTGGAGCACCTGCAGCTCTTCGTCGCCGGACAGCGGCCGCTGGAGATCCTTCTCGGCGCAGCGGAGACTGTTCAGGATCAGGCGCAGGGCATCGCGGCGCGTTGCGTCACGCGCGAGCATCGCGTCCTTCACTTCGCCTTCGAGCTGCTCGACGAGGCTCACATGACCTCCACGGCGGTCTCGGCGTGCTGCGGGCATGTCGGCGTTGGGCGCGCCGCCGAGGACGTGCCAGTGCAGATGGAAGATCGTCTGGCCCGCGCTCGGGCCGACGTTGACCTGCACCCGGTAGTCGGTCAGGCCGACCTCGCGGGCGGTGTCGGCGACGAACTCGAGCATGCGCTTCGCCTCGCGCGCCGGAAACTCGCCGATCTCGCGGAAGCTGTCGACGTGCCGCTCCGGAATGATCAAGCAGATGCACCTCGGCCTGCGGGTTGATGTCTTCGATCGCAACGAAACCGTTCGCCTTGCGCGACATACGTGCCCTGCGCGGACGATGCTGCAGAAGAGACAGTCGTCACGCGGCGACGGCAACGATGCCCTCCGCGCTGATCGCATGCGCGCGCACCTGAACGAGCTCTCCGACCGGCGCGTCGATGAGGAAGGGCGAGTAGTCGTCGCCGTAGCCGCGACCCGGCCGATCGACGAGCACGAGGTCGCGCGCGCCGAGCTTCGTGTGCCAGCGGCGCTGTTCGAGCTCGTGCGAGAGCGCGCGCAGCCGCGCGCTCCGCTCCTTCTTCGCGGCCGGGCGGACCGGATCATCGTCCTCGGTCGCCGTGCCGGGACGCGGCGAGTACGGGAACACGTGCACCTTCGAGAGCCCGGCGCGCTCGACGGTGCGAAGCGTGCGCTCGAACGCGCGCTCGTCCTCGGCCGGCGATCCGACGATCACGTCGCTCGTCAGGTTGAACTCGGCGGCGAGCGGCTCGAGCTTCCGCAGGTAGGTGGCGGTCGTGTAGCGCCGCCGCATCGCGCGGAGAACGGCGTCGTCACCGGACTGAAGCGGGACGTGCAGATGCTTCGCGATCGTCGGCGTCTCGCGCAGCGCGGCGATCAGCGCGTCATCGACGTGATTGAGCTCGATCGACGAGAGCCGCAGGCGCGCGAGGCCCGGGCGTCGCACCCGCCTCGCGGACGAGACGCGCCAGGTCGTAGCCCGCATCGCGGTCGCGGAAGCAGCCGAGATTGATCCCCGTGAGCACGACTTCGCGCTGGCCCTGCTCGACGCGGCGGCGGATATCGCGAAGAACCGCCTCGGCGCGACGACTGCGCGAGGAGCCACGCACGAGCGGGATCACGCAGAAGCCGCACGAGAAGGAGCAGCCGTCCTGGATCTTCACGAACGCGCGGACTCGGTCGACCGGCGCGACAGCGCCGATGCAGCCGATCTTCCCGAGCTCTCCCGCAATGAACGCGGGCGTTTCCTCGGCGACCCGGTCGACGACGGTGACGTTGGCGGGCAAGCCGGCGAAGCCCCTCGCCGGCAAGGTTCGCGCCGCAGCCGGTGACGTACACGCTGGCGGTGGGTGCGCGCGGCCCGGGCGGCGGCCTTACGGCTCTTGGCGAGCGCCTCGTTCGTCACGCAGCAGGTGCTGATCACCGCGACGTCGGCGCGACCGGTGGCCGGGACGGCCGTGTGGCCGTCGGCGAGCAGGCGTTCGCGGATCTCGTGCGCATCGACGTGCGAGACCTTGCAACCGAGAAAATCGACGCTAAAGCGCGACACGCGCGGGATCGTACTGCGGCCACCGACTGGCAGGCGAGTCAGCGGCGTTCGAACAGGTCGGCGGCCCAGCCGTCGAGCTCCCTGCGCCCGGTGTGCCGGAAGCCCGCGAGCTGCGGCTCGTCGGCCGCGAGGTACCCCGACGTGATCGCGCGCTCGACCTCGAGGCGCCCGCCGAGCGCCTCCACCGGTCCGAGCGCGATGTTGGCGAGAGCGAGGTCGGCCGGCGGCAACCGCCCTTCGGCCGCGTCCAGCCTGCGAGCGTCGATCTCGACTCCGTTCACGGCGGCGTTCGCATGCGTCGCCTCGATCGCCGCCTCGTCGATGTCGACCCCGATCACCGGCCCATGTCCGAGCTTGGCCGCAGCGATCGCGAGCACGCCCGAGCCGCAGCCGACATCGAGCACGCTGCCGGGCCCCTGCGCGAGCAGAAACTCGAGACACAAGCGCGTCGTCGCGTGCGCACCCGTGCCGAAAGCGCGCCCGGGATCGACGACGACGGCGATCGCGTTTCCGTCCGGCAGCTCCCACGGCGGGCCGATCCAGAGCGGCCCCACGCGCACGGGGCGGTGGAACTCCCGCCACCGTTCCTCCCAGCCCGGCTCGACGTCGCAAACGACGGCGTCGGGAAACGCAGCGACCACGCGCGCCGCGGCCTCGCCGTAGGCGGCGAGCTCGACCTCGGCGCCGTGCTCCGTCTCCTCGAATCCGTCCGGCGCGAGCTCGAGAAAGCGCGCGCGCAACATCTCCAGCTCCTCGCGCGGGGCGGTGACCGCCGCGCGGATCAGCGGAACGCGCTCTTCAGCTTGTCGATGAACCCCTCATCGGGGTTGTAGGTATCGGCGTCACTCAGACGCTCGAATTCCTGGAGCAGCTTGCGCTGTTCATCGCTGAGCCGGCGCGGGACGGTGACGTTCACGAGCACACGCTGGTCGCCACTCCCGAAGCCCTGGAGAACGGGCATGCCCTTTGCGCGCAGGACGCGTACCTCGCCCGGTTGGGTACCCGGCTCGAACTGCAGGTCGACCGGGCCATCGAGCGTCTCGACCGGGATCGTCGCGCCGAGCGCCGCCTGCACGATCGTCAGATCGACCTGGGAGAAGAGATCGTTTCCTTCCCGCACGAATCGCTCGTCGGGGCGAATGCGGACAAGCACGTAGAGATCGCCCGCGCGACCGCCGAGCGCACCGGCGTGCCCTTCGCCCGAGAGGCGGATCCGCTGCCCGTCGTGGATGCCCGGCGGGAACCTCGACGTCGAGCGCCCGCTCGTCGAGGGTGCGCCCCGCGCCGTCGCACGTCTTGCACGGATGCTCGACGATGCGGCCGGAGCCACGGCACTGCGGGCACGTCGAGGTGTGAACGAACTCGCCGAACACGCTGCGGGCCATCTGCCGGAGCTGGCCGCTGCCGCCGCAGCGCGGACAGGTCGAGACGTCCGTGCCGGGCTCGACGCCGTCGCCGCCGCAGGTGTCGCATGGCACCGCGACCTGCACGGGCACGCTCACGGTCTTGCCGCTGGCGGCCTCCGCGAGGTCGATCTGGATCTCGGCGGCGAGATCGCCGCCGCGAGCCGCGCCGCCACGCATGCCGCCACCGAAGAGGTCGTCGCCGAAGAACGCCGAGAAGAGATCGCCGATGTCACCGAGATCGAAATGCCTTGGCGTGAAGCCGCCCGAGCGCAGTCCGGCGTGGCCGTAGCGATCGTAGAGCTGGCGGGTCTCGCTGTTCGAGAGCACCTCGTAGGCTTCGGAGACCTCGCGGAAGCGGACTTCGGCATCCGCCTCCTCGGAGACGTCGGGATGGAGGCGGCGCGCGAGCACGCGGAATGCCTTCTTGATCTCCTGCTCGTCGGCGTCACGCGCGACGCCGAGCAGCTCGTAGTAGTCATGGTCGCTCGTCGCCACTATTCCTCCGAGTAGACCTCGGCGACGAAGCGCGAGAGCTCGTGTGCCGCCGAGCGCACGGAGCGAAGCGCCTTTTCGTAGTCCATTCGCAGCGGCCCGAGCAGGCTGACTGCTCCAAGGGTGTTGTTCGCGTAGCCGTACGTCGCGCCGACGAGTGCGAGGTCGTGCAGGCCCGAGGATTCGAGCTCGTCGCCGACTCGGGCGAACGGCCGGTCGTGACCGAATGACTGTGCGAGCACGTCGAGCAGAGCAGCGCGCTTCTCGAGCGCGTCGATCAGGCTGCGGTACGCGCCGATCTCCTCCGAGCGCAGGTCGTCGAGCAGGCCGGCCGCGCCGCCGACATACAGCTGCCGCTCCTCCTCGACATCGTCGAAAGCGCCGCGGATCGTCTCCAGAAACGCTCGCTCGCCCGGCGAGAGCCCAGGCTCGGCGAAGGCCTTCGCGAGCACGTGCGACCGAAGCCGCACGCCGATCACGCGCTCCCGCAGGTAGTCGCCTGCCCACATGACGAGGCCCGCGTCAACCGGGCTCGCGAACGAGTAGCGACGCGAGCTGACTCCGCCGGTCGACGTGATCACGACCACCATCACGAGCGACGGTTGCAGCTGCAGCACGTCGACGTGACGCACCATCGCGGCCCGGAGCGGCGGCGCCGAGACGAGGGCCAGCAGCCGCGTGACCTGCGAGAGCATCTCGGTCGTCACCTGCAACGCCTCGTCGACCTCGGCACGGGCATCGTCGAGACCGAGCGGAAAGTCCGCCGGCCGCGCCTCCGGCTGTGACGAGCAGGCCGGCGACGTAGATCCGGTAGCCCGGTCTCGGTCGGGATCCGGCCCGCGGAGGTGTGCGGGTGCGTGAGCAGGCCGAGCCGCTCGAGCTCGGCGAGCTCGGCGCGCACCGTCGAGGGAGATACCGAGAGCGCGTCGATCTGGACGAGCGTCTTCGAGCCGACCGGCTGGCGGCTGGCGACGTACTCCTCGACGACACGGACGAGCAGCAGCCTCTGGCGCTCGGTGAGCTGTGCGTTCATCTCACTCCATGGTACGGACCGGTTACGCGAGCAGGTCCGCGGTGACCGCGTCGCCGAGGAAGCGGCCGCGGTCGGTGAGCGTGAGCAGCTGGCCGTCTCGCCGGGCGAGGCCAAGCCGCTCGAGCCGCTCGAGCCCGGCCGGATCGAGCGCGTGCTCGATCTCCGCGAGCGGCAGCGGCTGGTCGAGCCGGAGCCCGAGCATCACGCGCTCGGTCTCTTTCAGGCCGGCGGCAAGCTCCTCCGGCTCGCGCGGCGGCCGCCGGCCCTCCGCGAGCGCGGACGTGTAGCCCCCGAGCGAGGGCGCGTTGCGCCAGCGGCTGCTGCCGATCGTGCTGACCGCGCCGATGCCGATCCCGAGGTAGTCGTGTGCGAGCCAGTAGCCGAGGTTGTGACCGGAGCGAAGGTCGCGATCGTCTGTGCGGCAGAAGTTCGCCGTCTCGTACCAGCGGTAGCCGGCCTGCGTCAGCGTTGCGACGACGAGCTCGAAGTACGACTCCATCGCTTCGGCCTGGCGCTCGAGCTCCACTCCGTGGGCGTGCGTGAAGCGGGTGCCCGGCTTGGCTTCGAGCTCGTAGGCAGAGATGTGCTCCGGCTCGAGCGCGAGCGCCTCGGCCAGATCGCGCTCGAGGTCGGCGACGCTCTGGCCGGGGATGCCGTAGATCAGATCGAGCGAGACGTTGTCGAAGCCGGCGTCGCGCAGGAGTTGAAATGCGCGACGGACGTCATCGGGACCGGCAGCCCGTTCGAGCACGTCGAGCAGTCTTCGGTTGAAGGTCTGAGCGCCGAGCGACACACGGTTGACGCCGTTTCGGCGGAGCAGCTGCGCCAGCTCGGCGCGTGACGGTTTCCGGGTTCGCCTCGACCGTCACCTCGCCGGCCCGCGGCAGCGCCGCGAGCAAACGCTCGAGCGCCGCGGGTTCGGTGAACGTCGGCGTGCCGCCGCCGAGGAAGACCGTCTCGAGCTCAGGTGAAAGCAGGTCGCGTTCGAGCTCGAGCTCGGCGAGCAGCGCATCGACGTACCCGGCGTGATCGCCGCGCCGGCCGACGGCGGTGACGAAGTCGCAGTAGCCGCAGCGGTGCGCGCAGAACGGCAGGTGAACGTAGAGATGGCGGGCGCCGCTCACGCGAGTGCCTCGAGCATGCGCTTCGGGTCAGCGACGCAGACGGACGCACGGGCAAAGCCCGCACGTCCTGAAGTCGGCGCCGACAAGCGTCGCCTCACGACTTTTTGCTCTCCCCGAGGTTGAGCACGGCGAGGAACGCCTCCTGCGGCACGTCGACCGCGCCGACGCGCTTCATCCGCTTCTTGCCTGCCTTCTGCTTCTCGAGCAGCTTGCGCTTGCGGGAGATGTCGCCGCCGTAGCACTTCGCGATCACGTCCTTGCGCCTCGCCTTCACGGTCTCGCGGGCGATCACGCGCGAGCCGATCGCCGCCTGGATCGCGACGTCGAACATCTGGCGCGGGATCTCCTCGCGCAGCTTCTCGACGAGCAGGCGCCCGCGTTCGTAGGCGAACTCGCGGTGGATGATCAGCGACAGCGCGTCGACCGGGTCGCCGCCGACGAGGATGTCGACCCGCACGAGCGTGCCCTTGCGGAAGCCGATGTAGTCGTAGTCGAAGCTCGCGTAGCCGCGCGTGCGCGACTTGAGCGCGTCGTAGAAGTCGAGCACGATCTCGGCGAGCGGCAGCTCGTAGGTGAGATGCACGCGGTCCTCCGCGAGGTACTCCATGTGGTCGAAGCTGCCGCGCCGGTCGTTGCAGAGCTCCATCACCGCGCCGACGTATTCCTTCGGGACGATCACCGAGGCCTTGATGTACGGCTCTTCGACCTCGTCGACCGCGTCCGGCATGTCGGACGGGTTGTGCACCTCGGTCCACTCGGGGACGTTCTGGGGCAGCACGCGGTAGGCGACGTTCGGCGCGGTCACGAGCAGGTCGAGATCGAACTCGCGCTCGAGCCGCTCGCGCACGATCTCCATGTGCAGCAGTCCGAGGAAACCGCAGCGGAAGCCGAAGCCGAGCGCCAGCGACGTCTCCGGCTCGTAGAACAGTGACGCATCGCTCAGCTTCAGCTTCTCGAGCGCGTCGCGGAGCTCCGGGTAGTCGTCCGAGTCCGTCGGGAAGAGCCCGGCGAAGACCATCGGCTTGACCTCCTTGTACCCGGGCAGCGGTTCAGCGGCGCCGTGGTGGGCGGCGGTGAGCGTGTCGCCGACGCGGAGCTCCGACACGTCCTTCAGGCCCGTGATCACGTAGCCGACCTCTCCCGCCGAGAGCGACCCGAGCGGCCGCATCACCGGATTCATCGCTCCGATCTCCTGCGCCTCGAAGCGTGTGTTGAGCGCCATCGTCCGCAGCTCCATCGCGCGGCGGAAGACGCCGTCGACGACGCGCACGAACGCGACGACGCCGCGGTACTGGTCGTAGGACGAGTCGAAGATCAGCGCGCGCGGCGGCGCGTCCACGTCGCCGGCCGGTGGCGGGATCCGCTCGATGATCGCGTCGAGGACGTCCTCCACCCCCTGCCCGGTCTTCGCCGAGATCGGCAGGACGCGCGCGGGATCCTCACCGATCAGCTCGGCGAGCTGGCGCGAGGCACCCTCGGGATCGGCCTGTGGCAGATCGATCTTGTTCACGACGGGGACGATCTCGAGGTTGTTCTCGAGCGCGAGGTAGGCGTTGGCGAGCGTCTGCGCCTCGATCCCCTGCGCCGCGTCGACGACGAGGAGCGCGCCCTCGCACGCCTGGAGCGAGCGCGACACCTCGTAGGTGAAGTCGACATGGCCCGGTGTGTCGATCAGGTTGAGCTGATGGCCCTTCCACTCGACGCGGACGGCCTGCGCCTTGATCGTGATCCCACGCTCCCGCTCGAGGTCCATCGAATCGAGCACCTGCGCGCGCATGTCGCGCGCGGAGACCGCGTGCGTGAGCTCGAGGATGCGATCGGCGAGCGTCGACTTGCCATGGTCGATGTGCGCGATGATCGAGAAGTTGCGGATGTGTTTTTGGTCCATGGGTTGTCAGGCCCGGCGAAGAAGGCCTCGCAAGGAGAGTAGCGCCTGCAACTCGCGCACTTTCAGCGCCCGGCAGGCTGCGAAGTAGACGAGCGTGGCGGCGACGAGCGCCGGCACGACCGAGGCAAGCTGCCCCCAAAGCGCACGGCCGGCTGCCGAGTCGATCGGCTTCCAGACGGCGAACGCCGCCGCACCGGCGAAGGCGGCCGCGAGGAAGACGCGCATGAAGGCGCTCGAGATCTCGGCGAAGTCGATGCGGCCGAGCCTTCGCCGCAGCACGAAGAGCAGGGCCGCCGTGCCGGCGATGTTGACGAGCGATGTCGCGAGCGGGATTCCCCACGTGCCAAGCGGCGAGAATGCGACATCGAGGATCGCGTTGAAGAAGAGGTTGCCGAGCGCGATCACGGTCGGCACCCAGTTGTCCTGGAGGCTGAAGAATGCGCGGTTCAGCATCAGCATCGTTCCGTTGAACGTGAGCCCGAGCGTGAGCGCGGCGAGACAGGATGCGACGACGGGCGTCTGGTCGGCCGTGAATGCGCCGCGCTGGTAGATGAGCCGCGTCAGCGGCTCGGCGAGCACTGCGCTGACGATGCTCGCGGGCACGAGCAGGAACGCGATCTGCCGAAGCCCGAGCGCGGCCGTGCTGCGGAAGCCGTCCAGGTCGCGCCGCGCCGCGAGGCGCGCGAGCGACGGAAAGAGCACGGTCGCAACCGCGACGGAAAACACGCCCTGCGGGAGCATGTAGATGCGAAATGCGGCGTCGATCGTCGCCGGCGCGTTCTTGCTGATCAGCCAGCCACCGATCACGCCGTCGACCAGTGCGTTGATGTTGATCAAGCCGAGCCCGAGCGTCACGGGCAGCATCAGCTTGAACACCTGCTTGACGGCCGGGTCGCGCCAGTCGATCACCATCTGCAGCCGGCCGTCGCGCCCGCGCAGCCAGGGGATCGGCAGCAGCACCTGCACGACCGTCCCGGCGAGAATCGACGCTGCGTACACGTAGAGCTTGTGGTCGGTGCCGTGCACGTGCGGGATGCCGAAGACGAGGCCGGCGATGATCACGAGGTTCCACGCGACCGGTGTGAGCGCCGGGATCGAGAACTCGTCGTAGGTGTTGAGGATCCCGACGACGATCCCGGAGACGCCGAGCAGGGCGACGACCGGGAAGAGCACTTGCGAAAGACCGATCAGCAGCGGGTGGTAATCCGGGTAGAGCGGCGGCATCACCCAGGGCGCGACGAGAATGAAGAGCGCCGTCACGCCGCCGAGCCCGAGGAGCGTCAGCCAGAAGAGCGACGATGCGACCCGCCATGCGCGCTTGCGCTCGCCTTTCTCGATCAGGTCGCTGAACACCGGGACGAAGGCCGATGAGAGCGCCGCGTCGGCGACGAGAGCCCGGATCGTATTGGGGACGAGGAACGCGATGTTGAACGCGTTCACCGGGCCGTTGACGCCGAAGTAGTTCTTGGCGACGATCTCGCGGACGAGGCCGAGCACGCGCGAGATGCCCGGTGGCGAGCGAGAAGATCGCGGTCGACCAGGCGAGCCGGCGGCGGCCGAGGTCGTCAGGCGGCGCGGTCGGCTCAACGTCCACTGCGCAGGACGATACGCGGCGGCTCGGCCACGCTCTTGCTACCATCTTCGAGCCCGCGGTTGCGGGCGTTTTCACGCCATGGCGAACATCAGACAGCAAAAGAAGAGGATCCGGACCGCTGCCGAGGAGCGGCTCGAGAACCTGCGCTACCGCTCCACGATCAAGACGCTCACGAAGCGTCTCGCTGTCGCGGTCGAAGGCGGCGACAAGTCAGCCGCCGACACCGAGCACCGCAATCTCGTCAAGTGGATCGACACGGCCGTCTCGCGCGGCGCGCTTCATCGCAATACCGCCGCGCGCAAGAAGTCGCAGGCCGCGCGGCTCTTCTCGCCGCGCTCGCTAGCTCTCAGCTACTCGCGCGGCTTCGTGATCTCGACGAGCGCTCGCTCGAGCTCGAGCTCGGGTGCCAGGCGCGAGCCACCCTTGAGCGCATGGTCGAGCAGCGAGAGGCGAACGGTGACGTCGCGAAGCTCGTCGGCGTTGAAGTTTCGCGCCTGCGCGTAGAGCTTGCCGACGTAGTAGGGGTTGCGCTTCATCTGCACGGCAGCGTCCTTCGCGGAGACGCCGCGCGACTCGAGCGTCTGGCATTCCTGGATCCGTGAGATGTGGCTCGTGAGGATGCCGACCAACCGCGGAATCGTCTTCGCACGTGGATCGCCGCTGCGCTCGAGCATCGACTCGGTTGCGTGGAGCACACCGGCGACGTTGCGCGCGCCCCATGCGTCGGTCAGCGCGAAGTTCGTTGCCTCGGCGCGCGCGGTGACGAGCTGCTCGACGTTCTCGACGGTCACGCGCTCGCCTCCCGCCCACGTTGCGAGCTTGTCGATCTCCGCCGCGAGCTCGTAGAGATCCTCGCCCACGAGCTCGACGAGGGCGCGGCACGCTTCCGGATCGGCCTTCACGCCGTGCACCTGGAACTGTTCCATCGCCCACCGCTGCTGGCCTTTCTTCGGCACGTCCCACAGCAGGACCTCTCCGGTCGCGGCGACTGCCTTGGCGATCGGCGCGTCTTTCTTCAGCTCACCGCCGACGAGCGCGAGCGTCGTCGCCGGGCGCCGGCGCCTTCAGATAGGTGGCGATCGCTTTCGCGTCGGCGGCTTTCCACTCTTCGACTCCATCGACGACGATCAGCCGGCCCTCATCCGCGAACAGCCCAAGCGCATTGCAGGTTGCGACAACGTCGTCCCCGAGCACGTCGGCAGCGGACAGCAGCTCGAGGGCATCCGGGCTGAAGCGTCGCCTCAGCCGCTCGAGCGCGCGGTCGATCTTCGGCCGGTCGCTGCCGGCAAGCAGGTAGGCGGGCTTCAGTTCGTCGGCCATCGCCGCCAAGCATAAGCGGCCGCGAGGAGCCCGCCGACGAGCGCCGCGAGCCCTCGCAAGCTGCTCACCTGAGCGAACGGAAGCGACCCGATCGCGCGTGCGCACAACGCGATGTACGCCGCCACCCAGCCGTCGAGCCACGCGAGCACGGCAGCCGCCGGCGGCGAGACCAGATCGAGACCGGCCGTCGCGAACGCGAGGGCCAGCAGGATCGGCATCGCGGGCTCCGCAAGCGCGTTCGCAACCACGCCGAGAATCGGCAGGTAGCCGAACTGGAGCCAGAGCACGGGTGCGGTGACGAGGCTGCAGGCGAGCGAGACTGCGATCCCGAAGCGGACGGTGCGCGGCAAGGGCAGCCGCTCGAGCGGGGCGCGCAAGACGCGGGGCAACAGTGAAGATCGCAGCGACCGCGGCGAACGAGAGTTGGAAACCGGCGTCGATAGATGAAGTACGGGTTCCACGCAAGCAGCGCGATCGCCCCGAGCAACAGCGCCTGCCACGCGTCGCGCATTCGCCCGGTCAGCCAGGCGAGCGAAGCGAGTGCGCCCGCGACGCCTGCGCGAATCACCGACGGTTGTGGCCCGACGGCGAGGACGTAGGCGCCGATCGCCGCGAGCGCGCCGAGCTCGCCTGCCCAGCGCCCGACCCCGAGGAGCCACGCGAGCGCGAGCACGCCCGCGGCGATGAGCACCACGTTTTGGCCCGAGACGGCGAGGATGTGGTACAGCCCGGAAGCGCGGAAGTCCTGCCGCAGGCCACTCGAGAGGGCTGTGTCGTCGCCGAGGACGATCCCGTCGAGGACCGCGCGCCGTTCTCCCGTCAGCCGGGGCGCGATCGAGCGCTCGAGCCGCGTGCGGATGCGATCGGCGAGCCCACCAAGCCCGCCGCGTGCACCGATCTGGTGCCACGCGTCCAGCCTGAGCACCACGTGCACGCCGTGGCGGCGCAGCCACGTGCGCTCATCGAACCCGTGGGACGGCCCGAGTGGCTCGCGCACGAGGGCGAGCGCATCCAGGATCGCGCCTTGAGGCGGCGAACGCCCGAGTGGAAGCTCCAGCTGTACCGGTTCGTCGATCGGTCGTCCCGCGAAGCTGCGCACGCGTCCTTGGGCGCGCACGACGAACTGCGCTTGCCGCGGCGTCGAGGTGACGACGACGATTGCGTCCCCTGCCCGGCCGACGTCGGCCGTGAGCGGGCTGACGTCGAGTGCGTCGAGCCGGGCGCTCGCCCACCACCATCCGAGCGCGACGAGGACGAGAGCGGCGCAGGCGAGGCGCAACGCCGGCGGTTCGACCGCGGCGAGGGCCGTTGCCGCGAGCAGCGAGCCGCCCAGCGCGACGGTGTGCACGCGGCCGACGTTCGCAAGCGCCAGCCCGAGGCAGAGCGACGCCGCCAGAACGTGTGCGGGCACCCGCACCCAGGTCACGGGACGACCAGCCCACGGAGGTTGTCGATGCGCGCAGGTCCGATACCCGGGATCGCGTCGAGCTCATCGACCGAGGTGAACGGCCCATGCGCCTGCCGGTAGTCGATGATCTTCTGCGCGGTGACGGGGCCGACACCCGGAAGCGCGTCGAGCTGCTCGGCAGTTGCCGAGTTGAGGTCGACGGGAGCCGACGGCGATGCGGGCCCGGTCCCACCCGCCTCGCCGACCCCACCCGCCTCAACGACTCCTCGTGCCGGAACGAGTACCTGCTCGCCGTCGGCGAGCGGCGCGGCGAGGTTGACGAGATTCGTGTCGGCGTGTCGGGTCGCGCCGCCTGCGCGGGCGATTGCGTCGGCGATGCGAGAGCCCTGGGGCAGCCGGTAGAGGCCGGCCCGGCGCACCGCCCCGGCGACGTCCACCACGAGCAGGTGAGCAGACGCCGTCCGCGGGGATGGAGTTGCAGGTGCGCGGATGAGCTGCGGGACCGGCTGCGACGGGGCGGCCCGAAGGAGTCGACTCGCGGCGAGCACAATCGCGAGTGCGCAGACGACGAGCAGGAGCGCTCGACTTCGCGTGAGTGTGAATGGCGGCACACATGGAGCGTGCCGGTAAAGCTGTCACGTGTCTGTGACGACTTTGCGAAAAGAGAGAAAAACTTCGTCCACAGGCGGGCACGCCCGCGGCGCGGCTCTAGACGACGAGGTTGACGAGCTTGTCGGGCACGACGAACGCGCGCGGCTCTTTTCCGTTCAGATGCGCCTGCACCTTCTCGGATGCCTTCGCACGCGCGATCAACTCGTCCTCGGGCAGGCCCGGCGGCACCTCGATGCGATCGCGCACCTTGCCGTTCACCTGCAGCACCAGCACGACGGTGTCCCGCTGGAGGAAGGCCTCGTCGGCCTTCGGCCACGGCTCGATCCACAGACGCTCGCCTCCCAGCCGCGACCACAGCTCTTCGGCGATGTGAGGTGCGTACGGTTGAATCAGCGTGACGACGGTCTCTGCCGCGAACCGCGCAGCGGGATCCTCGGGTGCCCGCGACAAGTCGTTGACGAGCTCCATCATCGCCGCGATCGGAGTGTTGAAGACGAAGCGGCGGTCGATGTCGTCGGTGACGCGCGCGATCGTCTCGTGCGCTTTCCGCGCGAGCGGCGTCTGCTCGCCGTCCCACCTGGGCCGGTCGGCCGCGGCGAGCACCAGCCGCCAGACGCGGGCCACGAAGCGTCGCATGCCGTCGGCGACGTCGTCGGTCCACTCCATCGTTTGGTCGGCGGGGCCGAAGAACAGGATTGCCAGGCGCGCCGCGTCGGCGCCGAACAGCTCGAGCACCGTGTCGGGCCCGGTCGCGTTGCCTTTCGACTTCGACATGCGTGAGCCGCCCTGCGTCACCCAGCCCTGATGGAACAGCCGCTGGAACGGCTCACGGAAACCGAGCAAGCCGAAGTCGTTCATCGCCTTGACGAAGAAGCGCGAATAGAGCAGGTGCCCCTTGGCGTGGTCGATCCCGCCGATGTACTGATCGATCGGCATCCAGTAGTCGACGAGCCGCCGCTCGAACGCCGCCTGGTCGTTGTGCGGGTCGCAGTAGCGCAGGAAGTACCACGACGAGTCGACGAACGTGTCCATCGTCTCCGCCTCGCGCCGGCCGGTGCCGCCGCACTTCGGGCAGGCGACGTTGATCCAGTCCGTGTTCGAAGCGAGCGGCGGCACGCCCTTCGGCTGGTAGTTGTCGATGTCCGGCAGGAGCACCGGCAGCTCGTCCTCGGGCACCGGCACGAGGCCGCAGTCATCGCAGTAGATGATCGGGATCGGGCAGCCCCAGTAGCGCTGACGCGAGAAGCTCCAGTCGCGCAGCCGGTAGTTGATCGACGGCTTGCCGCGTCCGCGCTCGCCGAGCCAGTCGACGATCGCGCCCTTCGCCTCCTGCCACGGCAGGCCGTCGAACTGCGCCTGACGCGATCAGCTTCCCGTCGTCGTCGATCACCGGGACGATCGGCAGGTCGAACTTCTCGGCGAACTCGCGGTCGCGCTCGTCGTGGGCGGGCACCGCCATGATCGCGCCGGTGCCGTACTCCATCAGCACGTAGTCGGCGACCCAGATCGGGAGCAGCTCACCGTTGACCGGGTTGGTCACGTGACGGCCGGTGAAGACACCGGTCTTCTCGCGCGTCTCACGCTCGACGGTCGAGCGTGCGCCGGCAATGCGCGCATATGCACGCACCTCATCGGCACGGTCGGTGCCGTCGACCAGCTGGTCGACCAGCGGGCGACTCGGGCGCGAGCACGAAGAACGTCGCGCCGAACAACGTGTCCGGGCCGCGTCGTGAAGACCGGGATGTCGAGGTCGAGCTCGTCGACCCGGAACAGGACCTCGGCTCCTTCGGAGCGGCCGATCCAGTCGCTCTGGATCTTCTTCGTGCGCTTGCGGCCAGTCGATCGTCGCCAGATCGTCGAGCAATGCGTCGGCGTACTCCGTGATCTTGAAGAACCACTGCTCCATGTTCCGGGTCTCGACCGGTGCGCCGCAACGCTCAGCAGCGGCCGTCGATCGACGTGCTCGTTCGACAGCACGACCTGGTCGACCGGGCACCAGTTGACCGGCGCCGCCTTGCGGTATGCGAGCCCGTGCTCGAAGAACTGCAGGAACAGCCACTGCGTCCACCGGTAGAAGGACGGCTCGTGCGCCGAGACCTCGCGGTCCCAGTCGATCGCCCAGCCGATCCGGCGCATCTGGCGTCCGGATCGACGCGATGTTCCGCTCGGTGATCTCGCGCGGGTGGCCGCCCTCGCGGATCGCGGCGTTCTCGGCCGGTAGCCCGAACGAGTCGAACCCCATCGGCCGCAGCACCGTGTGGCCGGTGCGCCGGCGGAAATGGGTGACGACGTCGCCCAGGGTGTAGTTCAGGACGTGACCCATGTGCAGGCCGTTGCCGGAGGGGTACGGCAGCATCTCGAGCATGTAGAAGTGGCGGTCGTCGTCGGCCCCGGGCGCAGGGTCGTCGACCGCGAAGGCGCGGGCCTCTTCCCAGACCTGCTGCCACTTGCGCTCGATTTCGTGGGGGTCGTATGTGTCCATTTGGGCCCTTAAAGACGAAAAAGCCTCTCGCGAGAGAGGCCGTGGGGAAGCCGGCGCGGCAGGGCCGCGGTCGCTTCCTGGGTTAACGAAGGAGGCTGTTCACTGCATCTCCAAGTCTAGCGGCCGCCCCCGCTGCAGGCCAGTGCGCGTTCTTTATGTACACGCGTCATACGCGGGAACCCCACCTCCCTCCCCGATGCCGACGAGGCTATCCGGAAAGCTGTCACATGTCTGTGACCGAAGCGGAACGATCCCGCAACTCTTCGTCCACAGGCTCCTACAGGCAGAATCGGCGCGTGACGGACACCGAGCCCGTAACCGAGCAGCAGCCTCCCGGGGTCGGGCTCGGCACCGGGCTCTTCCCGGACACCGCGACCGCCGACGCGGGCAGGCTCTCGATCGGCGGCCTCGCCGCGTCCGACCTCGTCCGGGAGTTCGGCTCGCCCCTCGTCGTCTACGACGAGGCGACGGTGCGCGCCCAGGCGCGGGCCTACCGAACAGCCGCGCCGGAGGCGTTCATCGTCTACGGGACGAAGGCATTCCCGAACGTCGCGATCCTCCGCCTGCTCGCCGAGGCAGGCATCGGCGCCGACGTCTCCACTCTTGGCGAGCTCCGATTCGCCCAGGCCGCCGGCATCTCCGGCGACCGGCTCGTCGTCCACGGCAACAACAAGTCGGATCAAGAGCTCACGGCGGCGGCGAAGCTCGACGCGCTCGTCGTCGTCGACTCACTGGAAGAGATCGCGCGCGCGCGCGAGGCCGGGGTCACACGCACGCTGATCCGCTTCACGCCGGGAATCGAGGCGAACACGCACACGGCGGTCCGAACCGCGCATCACGGCTCCAAGTTCGGGCTACCGGCCAACGACGTGATCGACGCGCTGAAGCAGGCGCAGGACATCGAAGGCCTGCACGTCCACATCGGGTCTCAGCTACTCGATCTGGATGCAGCCCTCCAGACGGTCGACTGGCTTGCGACGTTTGCGGCACGAGCGCGCAGCGAAACGGGCTGGTACCCGCGCATGGTCGATCTCGGCGGCGGCCTCGGAGAGCGCACGGCACCCGACGAGCCCGAGCTCTCCATCGAGCAGTTCGTCGGCAGCGTTCTGGGCGAGCTCGAGCGCTCGTTCACGTTGCAGCAGCTGCCCGCTCCGCAAGTGATCCTCGAGCCGGGCCGCTCACTCGTCGCGCGTGCGGGCGTGACGCTCTACACCGTCGGCTCGGTCAAACGCGTCGCGTCGGCGACGACCTACGTCGCCGTCGACGGGGGCATGTCCGACAACCCGCGCCCCGCGCTTTACGGCGCGCGCTACACCGCCGTCCTTGCAAATCGCGTCGACGAACCGGCAACCGACGTGTACGCCGTCGCCGGCAAGCATTGCGAGTCCGGGGACGTGCTGATCGAGCGCGTCGACCTGCCCGAGCCGCACCGCGGCGACATCCTCGCGGTTCCCGTGACGGGCGCGTACACGCTCGCGATGAGCTCTTCGTACAACGCCGTGCCACGTCCGGCCGCAGTGCTCGTCGCAGACGGCAAGGCGCGGATCATCCGCAAGCGCGAGACGATCGACGATCTGCTCGCCCTCGAAAGCTGAGCTGACTCTCAGCGTCGACGTCTGGTCGCGTCCGCAATCGACCCGGGTGTCCACCCCGCGTCCGCAAAGCTGAAGTCTGTTCCCGGCGGAACGATGGCGTCGATCCGGTCGAGCAGCGCGTCGTCCAGTTGCACGGTGTCTGCGCCGAGTTGGCTTTCGAGCTGCTCCATCGTTCGCGGACCGATGATCGCCGACGTCACCGCTGGATGGTTGAGCACGAACGCGATCGCCATCTGGATCAACGTCATCCCTGCGTCGTCCGCCAGTTGAGCCAACGCCTCGGCGGCCTCGAGCTTGCGCTGGTTCCCGGGCAGCGAGAGGTCGTAGCGCTGCGGCAGGCGCTCGGCGCGCGTGCTTTGCGGCGCCTCCTTGCCCTGCCGCCAGCGACCGGTGAGCCAGCCTCCGGCGAGCGGGCTCCACGTGATCGCTCCGAGCCCGTGCTGTTGTAGGACAGGCAGCACCTCGGTCTCGACCCCGCGGACCAGGATCGAGTACGGCGGCTGCTCGCAGACGAAGCGTGCGTGTCCTCGTTTCTCCGCCACCCACTGCGCCGCAACGATCTCGCTGGGAGGGTACGTCGACGAGCCGATGTACCGGACTTTCCCCGCCCGCACGAGGTCGGTGAGGGCGCCGAGCGTCTCGTCGTGGTCCGTGTCTTCGTCCCAGCGATGCACCTGGTAGAGGTCGATCCAGTCCGTTCCGAGCCGACGGAGGCTCGCGTCGCACTCCTGAATGATCCAGCGGCGCGAATTGCCGCGCTCGTTCGGGTCGTCGCCCATTTCGCCGTGCACCTTGGTCGCGAGCACGATCTGGTCACGGCGGCCTTTGAGCGCCCTCCCGACGATCTCTTCCGACTGACCGCGGGAGTAGACGTCTGCCGTGTCGACGAAGTTGATTCCGGAGTCGAGAGCTCGATGGATGATCCGAATCGACTCAGCCTCGTCCGTGTTGCCCCAACTCCCGAACATCATCGCGCCGAGACAAAGCGGGCTCACCCTCACACCCGTGCCGGCAAGCATCCGGTATTCCACTAGATGATTGATGCCATGAAATCGTCTGTTCCGGGGCGTGAGCTGGGCGCGCTGGGGCGCGGCGACGTGCCGGCGGCGATGGCAGCGCCATCGGTGCCGGTGCGGCGTCGCGAAGCGGACGGCCGGCGGGGCCCGGCTCCGCCGGGCCGGGCCGGCCGGGAGCGGCCCAGCCCGGCCAGATCGCGCAGCCGGACACGCGAGAGCATGGCATCAATCATCTCAACCGACCGCTCCCGCGCGCACGAGGCGGCGCGGCCGCTCGAGCCGCGCCTCGTTCACGTGCGGATTTGACGTCTGCGCGAGCGGGGCTGCGCCGAATGACCGCGCCACCTGCCCGGCCGGCGGCTCACCGTACAACGTCGTGCGCTGCCGCGGCACGCGACCAGCATGCCGGATCAGCGCCTCCATCTGCTCGGGCGCCAGCTCCTGCCCCCACGCAGAACCTGCGGCCCGCGAAATCGACTCGTTCATCAGCGTCCCGCCGAGGTCGTTCACCCCGGCGCGCAGGGCCTCGACGACACCCGCCGGCCCCGCCTTCACCCACGAGGCCTGCACGTTCTCGATCCATGGATGCAGCGCAAGCCGCCCGACCGCATGCATCAGCAGCAGCTCGCCGAATGTCGGCCCGGGCCGCGCGCGCCCCTTCACGTAGATCGGCGCCTCCATGTGCACGAACGGGAGCGGCACGAATTCGGTGAAACCACCTGTTCGTTTCTGCAGCTCGCGGACCGCGACGAGATGACGTGCCCAGTTCCGGGGCCCATCGACGTGACCGAACATGATCGTGTTGTTCGAGCGCAATCCGACCTCATGTGCGGTCTCGTGCACCTCGAGCCACTGGGCGGTCGTGATCTTGTCGGGGCAGATGATCGCGCGGACGTGATCGTCGAGCACCTCTGCTGCCGTGCCCGGGAGTGAGGCGAGCCCTTCTTCGCGCAAGCGCGCCAGGTATTCGGGCAACGCAACGCCCAGGGTTGCTGCACCCTGCCAGATCTCGAGGGCGCTGAACGCGTGGATGTGCAGCTCCGGCACCGCGTCCTTGATCGCGCGCACGACGGAGGCGTAGTAGTCGCCGTTGAAGGCAGGATGAATCCCCCCCTGGAGGCAGATCTCGGTCGCACCGCGCTCCCACGCCTCGGCCGCGCGTCGCACGATCTCCGGATGCGGAACGAGATAGGGCTCACCCCGCAGGTTCGCCGCCAGCTTCCCCTTCGAAAAGGCGCAGAAGCCGCAGCGGAAATAGCAGACGTTCGTGTACTGCACGTTGCGCGTGACGACGTAGGTGACGACGTCGCCGTTCAGCTCGCGCCGCACGGCGTCCGCCGCTGCGAACACACGCTGACGCTCTTCGCCGCGTGCGCGAAACAGCCGCTCGATCTCGTCCTCGCCGAGCTCGCGGACGGTGCCGAGCGGCAACGCGTCGCGCGAGACGAGGAACGGCACCTCGCCGCGCTCCCCCGTCGCCCACCGGTCCTCGCGCGCAAGCCCGAGCGAATCGGAGGCGCGCATCACCTTCGGCAGGACGCGTGGGTCGACCCATTCCGAGTCGACGAAACCGGGGTAGACGGTGAGTCGCGGCGCCAGCTCGAGCCCGCGGCTCGCGCATGCCGACCGCAGCGCGTCGATCTCCGGCCAGGGCGCCTCAGGATTGACGTGATCGATCGTGACCGGAGACACGCCGCCCCAGTCATCGATGCCGGCATCGAGCAGCCTGGCAAAGTCCTCGCTCAGATTCGGCGGCGCCTGCAGAGCGACCTCGGGCGGCAGGAGCAGGCGCGCGACCGCGAGCGTCCAGAGCAGCTCGTCGAGTGGCGGCTCGGGCGCTGCCGCCATCCGCGTGTCCGGCTTGGCGCGGAAGTTCTGGACGATCACCTCCTGCACCTGAGGCCCGGCCGAAGCAATCGCCTGCAACGCCTCGATCCGCTCGGCCCGCGTTTCACCGATCCCGATCAGGATCCCGGTTGTGAACGGCACGCGCGCCTCACCGGCGAGGCGCAGGGTCTCCAAGCGCGCCGCCGGCAGCTTGTCGGGCGAGCCGAAGTGCGGTCCGCCCCGCCCCGACAGCCGCTCCGACGTCGTCTCCAGCATCAACCCCATCGATGCGGATACGCCTCGCAACGCAGCGAAGTCTTCGCGCGTGAGCACGCCCGGATTGAGGTGCGGTAGAAGTGACGTCTCTTCGAGCACAGCGCACGCGGCTTCGGCCAGATACTCGACCGTCGAACCGAAGCCCATCGCCGCCAGCTCATCCCGCGCCGCGCGGTATCGCAGCTCCGGCTTGTCGCCGAGGGTGAACAGCGCCTCGCGGCATCCCGCCGCCTCACCCGCACGCGCGACCTCGAGCACTTCGTCGAGCGTCATGTACGCACGCTCGCCGCGCCGCGGCGGCTTTGCAAACGTGCAGTAATGGCAGACGTCACGGCAGAGCTTCGTCAGTGGAATGAAGACCTTTGGGCTGTACGTGACGAGGCGCCCGCGCGTGTGGTTCCGAACGGCACGGGCTTCCGCCATCAGGTCGTCCAGAGGGCGCCCGAGAAGATCCATCCGGAGATCGTATGGCTCAGATGCGAGTCTGCAGCGAGAGCACGTCGGAGACGAACAGCTTGGTCTCCGCATACAGACCGATTTGCCGCACGGCTTGCTCGCCTTCGTACCAGGCGGCGAGGGCCAGCCGCTCGTCACCTCCGAAGCGTTGCAGCAAGTGGCGCAGATAGAGAACGCCGACCTCGATGTCGCCGTCCAGGGTAGACGGCACGCGGCGGCCGAGCAGCACGTCCTCCACGAACTGGCGCGTCGAGGGCAGCGTTTGGAGAACCCCGCGCGCGCCGACACTCGAGACGACGCGCGGCTGGAACCCCGACTCCATCCAGGCGAGCGCGCGAACAAGGCGGGTCGAAACGCCCAGGCGGATTGCCCACGCATCGAGACGGTCGCGAACCTCAGCCGGCGTCGCCGCACTTCCCGCGTCCGCAATGACGGCAGCCTCATGCGGCCGCACGAGCGCCCGTTCCGTGCGCGGGCCCACGACACCGTCGGCAACGAGCTTGTGACTTCGCTGGAAGCGACGCACCGCCCGCTCCGTCCTCGCGCCGAGATATCCATCGAGCGCGCCGCGGTAAAGGCCGCGCTCGCTCAAGAGGAACTGGACGGCGGCGACATCGAGGCCGAAATCGCCGCGCTGGATCGTCCGGTCGCCGAGCAGCGGGCGGCCGAGCGGCCCGAGCGAGCGACGCGTGCGGGCGTCGATCGTGCCGGTGACCGGCAGCCCGAACTGACCCTGTGCCAGGCGCACCGCAGTTGCGGTTTGCGGGCCGATGACGCCGTCGATCGGGCCGAGATAGAACCCAAGCGCTCGGAGGGCGACCTGCACTCCCGCTTGCTGTGGGCCGGCTTGGGCGGGGCCAACCGCTGCGCCTGCCCAAAACGCCAGCGTCACCCCGAGGATCCCCCTCGCACGCACGGATTGAAGGGATTCGCAGCCGGAAAGCCAGATCCTTCTGAGCCGCCGCACCTAAGCGGCCTGATCGGCGGTTCTACCGGCATACGTACCCGCGAACCGCGGAGGGATCAACATGAACAATTGGAATCGCGCCCTGATGACACTGCTCGCGGCCGCCGCAGCCGGTTTTCTCCTCTGGCTCGCCGCGCAGTTCAACATGCACAACACGGGCGGCTACTGGGCGGCGCTCGGGATCGTGATCGGATGCGGTCTCCTGCTCGGCCTCGCGCAGCTGCGCGGGTCGGGCGGCAACCCGCCGGCGATGCTGTTGCTCAATTTCCTGCCCGTGATGGTGTGTGCCGGGTGGGTCTTGGTCTACGCAGAGCCACACGCCAATTGGTTCCGCGACCACGTCAGCCGCTGGAGCGGCGATATCGGGATCGGTAGCGTCGTCCATGACATCGCCACGTTCGATGGTGTACTCGCGTTCGCAATCGGGCTCGTGTTCGGCTACATGCTCGAGCCGCGGATGATCGGACGCAAGCGCGAGTCGGTTGCCGCTGCACCGGTGATGCACAGGCGTCGACTGCCGCTCTTCAATCGCGCAGCCGCAGACGAGCCGATGGCCGCCGAGCGCGAAGCGGCCGTTGCGTCTGACACGAACACGATCGAGCGCACGAAGACGACGGTCAGGTAATGACGGCGAAGCCTGCCGGGTCCGTCACCGGTGCCCGGCAGGCGAACCGCTCGCACACGTAGACGGCCGGCTTTCCGTCGACGAGCTCCTTGCCCTGGAGCAGCGGCACGTCCTCGGCCGGCCCGAACGCGACCACCGCGCGCGGGTCCCAGCGCGCCAGCGCCGCGCGGGCGACGTCGGAGTCGTGCGGCCCGACGATTGCCAGCTCGTGCGGGATCGAGAGATGAAGGTCGAGCGCAACGAGCGCCCAGCCGAACGCAGAGGGCGCCCGTGCCATCGCGTTGTGCAGCAGGCGCAACACCGAAACCGCGCGACGCTCGAGCTCGTCGTCACCGTAGATGCGCGATAGGCGGAGCAGCACATAGGCGAGCATCGAGTTCCCGCTCGGCGCAGGATGGTCGTCGAGGTCCTTCTTGCGCGCGACGAGCTTCTCGCCGTCGACCGGCGTCGAGAAGAAGCCGCCGAGCTCGTCGTCGGCAAACAGGTCGATCGCGAGCCGCGCCAGCCGGTTCGACTCTTCGAGCCAGCGCAGCTCACCCGTCGCGACGTGCAACTCGTAGAGCCCGTTCGCCACGTCGGCGTAGTCATCCAGGTAGCCGGTTCCCTTGCGCGACGCCGTCACGCCACGTGCGGTGCAGCCGTCCGTCGCTCGTCGAGAGCGGGCCGAGCAGGAACTCGCCGAGGCGCCGCGCCGCGTCGAGCCAGTCCGCACGGTCGAGCGCCCGTCCGCATTCGGCAAGAGCCGCCAGCGCGAGGCCGTTCCAGGCAGCAACGGCCTTGTCGTCGCGCATCGGCTTCGGGCGCTGTTCGCGCTCCGCGAACAACCGTGCACGCGTCTCGGCGTCGAGCTCGCCGCGCACGATGAAACGGTCGCGCTCGAAGAGGTGAAGCAGGTGGTCGGGCACATCCTCCGAGCGTTTCCAGGTGAACGTCAGCCCCTCGACGCCGTCGGTGTCGGCGTCCTGCGCCGACGCGAAGCCGCCACCATCGAGGGAGAGCTCGCGCAGCATGTAGTCGATCGTCTCCTCCACGACCGCGCGGTAGCGCTCCTTGCCGTGCACGGCGAATCCGTGCAGGTAGCAGGAGGCGAGCTGTGCGTTGTCGTACAGCATCTTTTCGAAGTGCGGCACGAGCCACTTCTGGTCGACCGAGTAGCGGTGGAAGCCGCCGCCGATCAGGTCGTACATGCCGCCGGCCGCCATCGCGTCGAGCGTGCGCTCCGTCATCGTTCGCTCGTCGTGCCGCAGCAGGAACTCGAGCGTCGGGTGCAGGCGGGAACTTCGGCGCGCGGCCCCAACCACCCCACTGCTGGTCGAAGCCCATCACGAGCGACTCGAAGACCATCGAGACGATCTCCTCGCCGAGCTCGCCCTCGACCGGCTTCATCTGCGCCGCGCTGCGCAGGTGCTCGACGAGCTGCTGCGCGTGCTCGCCGACCTTGTCGCGCTTGTCGCGCCAGCTCGCCGCCACCCCGCGGAGCACGTCGCGAAAACCAGGCAGACCGTGCTGCGCCTGCGGCGGAAAGTACGTGCCGCCGGTGAACGGCTCGCCTGCCGGCGTCAGGAACACGGTCATCGGCCAGCCGCCGCTGCCGGTCATCGCGACGATCGCGTCCATGTAGATCGAGTCGAGATCGGGTCGCTCTTCGCGATCGACCTTGATGTTCACGAAGAGCTCGTTCATCAGCGCCGCTGTCTCGGCGTTCTCGAACGATTCGCGCTCCATCACATGGCACCAGTGGCATGCGGAATACCCGATCGAGAGCAGGATCGGCTTGTCCTCCGCGCGTGCACGCTCGAGCGCCTCCTGGCCCCACGGGTACCAGTCGACCGGATTCCCCGCGTGCTGCAAGAGGTACGGACTCGTTTCGTTCGCGAGACGGTTCACCGCGCCACCGTATCCCCCCGGTACCGACGCCACGCCTCACTCGCACCAGCGATCGCACTGGCGATCCCAAAGGCGACGAGCAGCGCCGCCCACGGCTTGTCGTGAAAGAGACGGCCGCCGAGGTAGCCGAGCAGGCCCCCGTACACCGACCACATCACGGCGGCGGCAAGGGCGAACGCGGCGAAACGCGGAAAGGGGAAACGGGTCATGCCGCAGGTGAGCGTGGTTGCGGTGCGGCCGCCGGGGACGAAGCGCGCGACCACGATCAGCATGCCTCCGCGCAGCTCGAGTTGCGCGCGCGCCCACTCCATCACCTTGCGGGCGCGCCGCCCGTCGAAGAAACGCCGCCGCAGCGGATGTCCGACGAAGCGGCCGATCGCATATGAGCTCGAGTCACCGACGAACGCGCCCGCGGCGGCCGACGTGAGCACCCAGCCGAGCGATAGGTGCGGCCCCTCCACGCAGAGCACGCCCGCAAGGATCAGAGCCGTCTCGCTCGGCAGCAGCGGAAAGACGGCATCGAGCGCGGCCAGCGCGAAGAGAATGACGTACGCCTGGGGTGCGTCCGCGAGCGCGTGAAAGAGCGTGTCCCACATCGGCACGGCCAGCGTGCCGCGCGATGAAGGTACCCGTCGAGCTCGTGACCGAGCAAGCCTGCAAGCCAGCGCGCGATCTCGGCAACGGCTTCGACGTCGACGCCCGTCTCGACGCCGTCGCGCTCGAGCTGCCAGACGAGATCCTCGGTGGCGACGTTCCCGGTCGCATTCGGCGAGAACGGGCAGCCGCCGAGCCCGCCGACCGATGCGTCGAGCACGGTCGCGCCGCCGTCGAGCGCCGCCCAGGCCGCCGCGTAGCCCGTGTTACGCGTGTTGTGGCCGTGGAACCCGACCGGTTTGCCGAGGATCGCGACACGCTCCGTCAGGCGGCGGACGCGGCGCGGGGTCGCGACTCCGATCGTGTCGGCGAGAACGAGCTCGTCGGCGTCGAAGCGTTCGCAGAGGTCGGCGACAACACCGGGATCGACTTCGCCCTCGAACGGGCAGCCGAATGCGCAGGACACCGTCACCGTGGTCGGCTTCTGCGCGCGCGCGAGCATCGACTGCACGCGCTCGATCGCTTCCTCCAGCGACGCGTTCGCGTTGCGTCGGTTGAACGCGTCGGTTGCCGCAAGCGTGCAGTTGAGCCGGTCAAGCGAGGTCGCGGCAAAGCGCTCGTACCCGCGCTCGTTCAGCACGAGCCCGCAGAGCTCGGCCTTGCCGTGATCGGCGGATGCGACAACCTCCTCCGCGCCTGCCATCTGGGGCACGAGCTCGTCGCGCACGAACGACACGGCCTCGATCCGCGGCAATCCGGTCGAGGCGAGGCGGGAGACGAGGTCAGCCCGTACCGCGGGCGTCAACGACACCGACTCGTTCTGAAGCCCGTCGCGCGGCCCGACGTCGCAGACGGTTACCTGCACCGCCACTAGTCGAGCCCGTAGGTATCGACCTTCTCGGGCTTGATCCGAACATCCACGCGTTGCTCGCCCTGGTACCAGGGGTACTCGTCCTTACCGAGGTACTTCTTCGAGAGCTTGTCGATCGTCTCGCGGGCGCCCTCGGTCGTCAGTTCGGCGCGGCCGGTGACCGAGATCCACCGATACATGTCGCTCGGGTCGACCATCGTCACGGAAACGCGCGGATCTTCACGCAGCTCGCGCGGCTTTGCCCGCCCTTCGGCGGTGTTGAAGAGAAGATCTCCGTCGCGCTCGTCGATCCAGATCACGGTCGAGTGAGGGGTGCCGTCCTTCCGGAGTGTCGTGACGACGGCGGGAAACGGGTTGTCGCGAATGAACGAGCGTTGCTTTTCGGTGAGCGTCGCCATGTGACCTCCTTGTTTTAGGCAGGCAGGCCGTGCCCATCGGGGTGGTGTTTCTTGCAGACCGGATGGCCGTGGCCGGGATGAGGGTGCCATGCCAGCCGCCAGCAGTGGCGAACGTGGCAGTTGTGCTTGCGGAGGAACAGGTAGAGCGTGCCTGCGAACGCCGTGACCAGCGTGATGTCCGCAAGCGGCCCGCTGACGAAGTTGTAACCGCCATGTGTCGGCCAGTGGATCCAGGAATACAGGTTGGCCAGCGGCATGCAGCCAGCCTAACGTTGCCGTCTCTCTTCCGGTTAGGCGCGGATGAGCTGCGGCCGCGCGAAGTGGTGCGCGTTCGGGACGATCGCCGCGGCGTCGGTGTGCAGCCACTGCTCGAGCAAGGATGAGTAGAGGCCGCGGAAGTCGGCAGTCGGCTTCAGATTGCCGTCGCCGTCGAGCCCCGACTTCAGACCGGGAAACTCGCCGACCATCTTCCCGGCGACGCGTGACCCGATCAGGAACGCCGCGCCGGCCGCACCGTGGTCGGTGCCGCCCGAGCCGTTCTCCTCCGCACGCCGCCCAAACTCCGACCACACGAGCGTCAGGACGCGGTCGGCGACGCCGCGCGCTTCGAGGTCTCTCTGGAATGCGAGCAGCGACGACGCGGTCGTGCCGAGCGCCGTTGCAAGCGGCGTGGCCTGCCCCGAGTGCGTGTCGTATTCGCCGGCGGCCTGGAGCGCCACACAGTGCAGCGGCAGCCCGGCGCCGATCATGGCCGCGAGCCCGGACAGCCGCTTCGGGAAGTCGTCGTCGACGGCGGGGTATACGACAGGCGAAACGAGTTTCGTCTTGTCGGCGAACGGAAGCAGCTGGCGGCGGAGCTGGTTGGACTGAGCAGCGACATCCGCCACCTGACGCATCGCCGGGTCGCGTGAGGCGAGCGAACCAAAAGCGCCGAGGGTGTTCAGCATGTGGTCCTCGACGACGTTCCACACGCCCTGCGTCCAGAAGTCGTACTGCCCCGGCCCGTCGATCGCCGCGACCGGCACGCGGCTCGTCGCCAGTGCCGGCTGGAGCTGCCCGGTGATCGACACGCCCTGCAGCGGGTTGTCCATCGTTCCCACGTGATCGAGGTAGCGCCCGAGCCAGCCGGTCTGCAGGCCGGTCTCCGTCGCTCCGACCTCCCAGAAATGACGCGAGGTGAAATGCGACTGGTCGGGATGGTCGTAACCGATCGCCGGGAGGACGGTCACCTTGCCCTCGGCGTGCAGTTGCGCGAGCGGGTCGAGCGAGGGGTGCCAGACGAGACGGTCGTCTTCGGTGAACGGCGTACCTCCCGACAACGCAAGCTGCGGGCGAAGCTTGCGGTACAGCGGGTCGCCCGAGGGATAGAGCAACGAGAGCGCATCCGCCCCGCCTTCGAGGAAAACGCTCACGAGCACGCGGCCCTGCGAACCGCTTGCGGCCGCGGCGATCCCGTCGTCGAACACGTTCAGCCTGCCGGCCCCGTAGACCGTCAACGCCAGGCCGAGCGAGCGCGCGAGGAATGCGCGGCGCGAGAGCTCGCTTCCGGCGGAAGGTGGCCGCAGCGCAGCGTCGTCGCAGCAGGCCACTACGAGGCACCGCTTGTCGGTGCCGACATCAGGACGTGCGGGCTTTGCCCGTGCGTCCGTCTGCGTCGGGAACCGGGAACGTGGAGGTAACGGTGCGTCACGCGGTCTGGAGGTCGGGGGACACGGCGATCAGCTGGCGCAGCGCGTTCTCGATCAGCACGGGATAGGCCTTGCGCTCCCAGTCGGCCTTCGCAGACGCCATCGCGCCGGTCGCGAAGTGGACGAGCAGGTGACGCGTCGGGTCGGTCAGCACCGGGTTGTTCCAGAAAGCAAGCGCCCGGTCGATCAGCGCGTTCGGGTCGCCCGGCTGATTGCGGGGCGGATGGTCGGGATTGAGCGCGCGGTGCTCGAGGATGCGTGTGACGGCCGTCCAGCGGCCACGGAAGGTCGCCGTGTCGAGCCAGCGCGTGTCGTCCCAGCCGCCGACGTTCGGCGGGTAGAAGAGTTGCTGGCCTGCGATCTGACCGATCCACGCCCAGTCGGTCGTGTCGATCCGCGCGCCGATCCGGCGCATCAATCCGGCGACGTGCACGACCGGCGGCTTCACCATCCGCTCACCTTCGTAGAGATCCGGGTGGCGGAGGATCGCGTCGACGACCGGTTGCACCTCGCGGTCGGCGTACAGCGCCTCGAGCCCGGCGAGAGTTGCCGGATCGGGCGGAGTCGGAACGAAGTACGACCAGAGCTTCGTCACGAAGAAGGACGGATGGAGACGATGCGACACGCACGCGGTACAGGCGTCCGCCCACGAGAAGTCGCCACGCTTGCCGAATACGAGCTTCGCCCCGTCGTCGTGCTGCTTCGCGTCGAAGTGGAAGTTGAAGTCGCCGCGCCGTTTGCTCCAGTTGTTGTCCCAGCCGGTCAGCGAACGCGCCTGCTCCCGCACGTCGCGCTCGGTGTACGCGCGGCGGTCGGCGCCAAGCGTGAAGAGCTCCATCATCTCGCGCGCGTAGTTCTCGTTCGGCGCGTCCTTGCGATTCTCGGTGCCGTTCAGCCAGAGGAGCATCGCCGGGTCGTGCGTGACCGATGTCAGCAGCTTCGAGAAGTTGCCGAGCGCGTTCGCGCGGAAGAGCTGGTTCTGATTGATCATCAGCCGCTGCGAACCAACGCCGTCGTTCGAGGTTGCAAACCAGTCGTGCCAGACGAGCGTCATCCGCTCGACGAGCGGCGTCGAGGTTCGCACCATCCGGTCGAGCCACCAGCAGTGGTCGTGCCCCCACGCGTCGAACGGCGACAATGGATGGCCCTTGTCGTCGGTCGGGCTCGGACCGACGAGCTCCTCTCGGCCGGGCTGCGTCAGCGAGCTGACGGCACTGTCCAGGCCTTTCGCGGCCAGCGCCGCCGCTTCACCCGGCCGCGGGCCGAAACCGGCACGCCAAAGCAGCCGTTCGGCCTGGTCAGCTCCAAACGCGCCCGTAAAGGTCGCGACCCCCGCCATCCCCTTCTAAGACGCACGGTAGCCCCTTTTCTTGCAGTGGTTCCGTCCGATCCTGCTCGTAAGCTCGCGCCACGAGTGTTGGCGGGTGATTATCTGCGTCGGGGCGTAGCCGAGTTCGTCGGCACGTTCGCGCTGATCTTCGTCGGCGCCGGTGCAGTGATCTACGGCGACCTCGTCGGCACGGCACTCGCGAACGGCCTGGTGATCGCGGTGATGGTCACGTCGGTCGGGATGATCTCGGGCGGATTCTTCAACCCGGCAATCACAATCGCGTTTGCGCTGACCAGAAGGATTTCGATCACGCTTGCCGCGTGGTACCTGCTGATCCAGCTTGGGGCGGCAGCGCTGGCCGCGCTTCTGCTCAAGTGGGTGATCCCGGCCCCGATTCAAACCCCCACGCATCTGGGCGCCCCGGGCCTTCTGTCCAGCGCTGCCAATGGACATGTCAGTGCGGGCCAGGGAGTCGCGATCGAGGCGGTTCTCACCTTCTTCCTCGTCTGGGTCGTGTTTGCAACCGTCATCGACGCGCGCAACAACTTCAAGCAGGTTGCAGGTCTCGCGATCGGCCTCACGATCACGCTGGACGTGTTGATGGGCTTCGGCCTCACGGGTGCCGCGGTGAACCCGGCCCGCGCGTTCGGGCCACAGCTCGTCGCCAACCACTGGTCGCACTTCTGGGTCTGGTACGTCGGCCCGATCGCCGGCGGCGCGATCGCCGCTCTCCTCTACGAGGGGCTCTACCTCACCCCAGCGCGACCGACGCCTCTCGAACAGGACGCCGGGGACTCCGCGCCCGGTACTGCCGCACTCGACTAGCCCGTGCGCTAGGTTCCGCGCGCGATGCTGTTCGCCCTTTCGACAGGCCATCAGATCGGGCTGGCCACAACCGGCGCGCTGTTCATCATCTTCGCACTCGTCTCGTCGTTCGTCTTGCCGAGCCGGTATCCGAACTTCCCCGGGCGCCGTCGCAACCTGTACCTGGTGATCTGTGCCGCCTTCTTCGTGGCGATGATGGGTGCGGTGCTCGTATTCGGCCGCGAGGCGAAGGCCAAAGAGGGCGGTACGACGACGACGACCGCCGCGGCCGGCGATCCAACAGCGGGCAAGGCGATCTTCGCGTCGAAAGGCTGCGCCGCCTGCCACACGTTCAAGCCGGCCGCCGCGACCGGCAAGGTCGGTCCCGACCTCGACAAGCTGAAGACGGAGGCCGCCGGCGCCGGTCAACCCGAAGACCAGTTCATCGAGACCTCGGTGAACGATCCGAACGCGTACATCGCGCCGGGTTTCGCAAAGCCGAGTGCGATGCCGCCGCTAGGGCTGACGCCGAAACAGGTCGCCGACCTGGTCGCGTTTCTCACCTCTTCGCCGTAGTCGTTACCATGCGTCTCGCCCGGAGAAGTGGCCGAGTGGCTGAAGGCGGCGCCCTGCTAAGGCGTTAGGTGGGGTAATCCCTGCCTCGAGGGTTCGAATCCCTCCTTCTCCGCTCGGAGGGGTGGCAGAGCGGTCGAATGCGGCGGTCTCGAAAACCGTTAACCGTGCAAGCGGTTCGGAGGTTCAAATCCTCTCCCCTCCGTTCAGCTCAAAACGAATCTCGGGGCGGACCGACGCGTCCGCTCCGAGTCACGGGCTTCCGGATGCCGGCGGGGCATTGCATTGACAGGAGCTCCGGAGTGGTCGAATATGCGACACAGTTTTTATCGGAGGATGCCGAGGACGAGAAGGGAGTCTCGTGAAGTCGGTAGCGGATCGTGTGTTTGGATCGCGCCTTTCGACGGCCATCACGTCGAGCGTACTGACGGCGGTCGTCGCCGGTTCGGTCGGCGCTGCGATCGCGAGCATTCCGAGCTCGCCCGGCGGCGTGATCACCGGCTGTTACACATCGGCGCAGGGCAGTCTCCGCGTGATCGACAAGCAGGCCGGTGACAAGTGCAAGGGCACGGAGACCGAGATCAGCTGGAACCAGCAGGGCGCCACGGGCGCAACCGGTGCGACAGGCCCGGCCGGTGCGACGGGCCCGGCCGGTGCAACGGGCCCAGCCGGCCCGTCGGGCCCGACGGGCCCGACGGGGTCGAAGGGTGACACCGGGGCAACCGGTGCAACAGGCCCAGCCGGTGCGACGGGCCCGACAGGCCCGATGGGGTTGAAGGGTGACACCGGCGCAACCGGTGCAACAGGCCCAGCCGGTGCGACGGGCCCGACAGGCCCGATGGGGTTGAAGGGCGACACCGGCGCCACGGGCGCCACCGGCCCGACGGGGTCGAAGGGCGACACGGGCGCCACGGGTGCGACCGGCCCCGCGGGCCCAGCTGGCGCCCGCTGGCGCCACCGGCCCGGCCGGCCCTGCCGGACCGGCCCGGCGGCCCGACCGTGATCTCGGGCGTCGTCACCTTCGTCGACCCGGCCGACACCGCAGGCTTCATCGGATCGGCGGCGAGCAGAACCTCGCCTCGACCGTCGTCGGCGCCGGCTCCCAGGTTCCGGCCGGCGGGACGATCTCCGGATTCCGCGGACACCTGACGTCGCCGGCCGCCGGCACCGTCGTCTTCACGCTCTTCGTGAACGGCGCCGCGACGAGCGTCACCTGCTCGATCGCCGCCGGCGACGAACGCCTGCATCGACGGCACCGACACGGCGACGGTCGCCGCCGGCGACATGATCGCGGTCGGACTCACCAACGCCACCGGCCTGCTGCGTCACGTCTCGTGGTCGGCGAAGCTCGCGACGTGATGGACGAGCACATCGAGAGCCGCGGGCTCACCCGCGGCGGACTGATCAAGGCCGGTGCCGTCGCGGCGCTCGTCGTCGGGAGCGGCGGCGCCGGACGCGCGCTCGCCGGCGGCGCACGGCAGCGGCGTCGCGCGACGGCTCCGGGCATCGGCAAGCCGAGCGGCGGCGCCTGCGTACCTCGCGCCGCGAGACCTACGTGCCGCTCGTCGGCACCGACTTCCGCTCCACCGTCCCGGCGCGCGCACGCTGCGCGTGAAGCTGATCGAGGCGACGACAGCGGCCCGGCG
The DNA here is from genome assembly GCA_963761365.1 of uncultured Actinomycetes bacterium. Taxonomy (GTDB): domain Bacteria; phylum Actinomycetota; class Thermoleophilia; order Gaiellales; family Gaiellaceae; genus PALSA-600. The sequence goes on from CAVXHB010000009.1 coordinate 450,775, forward strand.
CCGGCGAGTCGTTCTCGCTGCTCTTCCGGGGGCATCGCACGAGCGGGCGTCGACGGCGGCATCTACCGCCTCGAGCACCCGTCGCTCGGGACGTTCGAGCTCTTCCTCAGCCCGGTCGGACGCGGCGTCAAGGGCCTCAATCTCGAGGCAGTCATCAACCGGATCGCGACGTAGGAGGACCCCATGGCTGAACCGTTTCTCGGCTCGATCATCATCTTCGGCGGCAACTTCGCCCCGAAGGGCTGGGCCGATGTGCAACGGGCAGATCCTGCCGATCAACCAGAACACGGCGCTCTTCTCGCTGCTCGGCACGACGTACGGCGGCAACGGGCAGACGACGTTCGCGCTGCCCGACCTGCGCGGCCGCGTGCCGATCCACTTCGGCCAGGGCCCGGGGCTCTCGAGCTACACCGAGGGCGAGACCGGCGGCGTCGAGAGCGTCACCCTGAGCGCCAGCCAGATGCCCGCAGCACCGCACTCCAGCCGGCCACGAACGGCGAGGAGAGCACGAACCGGCCGAACAACGCCGTCCCGCGCGGGGCGGCGTCTACGCGCACGACGACCGACGGCTCGGCGCTCGGCGCCGACCTCGGCCGCCGGCGGCAACCAGCCGCACGAGAACCGCCAGCCGTTCCTGGCGATCAACTACATCATCGCCCTCGCAGGGCATCTTCCCCGTCGCGGAACTGATGCTCGAGCGGCGACGCGGCCGCCGCCGCCGACGAGGCGTTCCTGCGGGAGCTCTTCGCGACGACGCGGCCCGACGTCGCCGGGCTGGGACGACGCGGCGCGCGAGGCGTTCCTCGACCTCCAGTTCCGCGCTCAGCGGCGCGAGTGGGAGGCGCGCTTCCCCGACTCCGCGCACGAGCTGATCCTGCTCGACGGGCGGCCCGGTCGGCCGCGCTCTGGGTCGCCTGGCCGCCGGACGCGTGCGTCTTCGTCGACCTGACGCTGCTGCCGGAGCACCGCCGCAGCGGGATCGGCACGCAGATCGTCGGCGAGGTGTTCGCCGAGGCCGACCGGCGGGGCGTGCCGGTGCGCGTCACCGTCGAGCGCGACGAACGCGCCGTCGCTCGCGTTCTGCGCGAGGCTCGGGTTCGTCGTCGTCGGCGGAGGACGCGGTCTACGTCGTCGATCGAGCGGCCGGTCAGCCGGGCTCGCCCGCCGCGAGCGTCCGGCTGACCCAGTCGTTCACGACGCAGTCGATCACGAGGTGGACGCGCGGCGTCGTCGCCGCCGTTCGCGACGCGGTGGCGGAGGTTGAAGTCGAGGTACCAGCTCTCGCCCGGCTGCATCGTCGACCGGCGCGGCCCTCGAGCTCGAAGACCGGCGTCGGGATTCGTCAGCACCGGGCACGTGGATGCGGATCTCGCCGTCGTCGTAGCCGAGGTTGTAGTCGGTGTGCTCGCGCACGCTCGCGCCCGGGCCCGAGCCGCAGCAGGCGCACCGAGAGCTTCTCGCACTCGAACGCGTCGACGGCGGCGGCGAGCGCCGGGCAGCGCGCGAGGATCTCGGTGTCCTCCCAGGACGCCCTTCGGGTTCGGGTCGGGGTAGAGCTGCCGGGCGACGCCGCCGACCGAGCGGAGCGCGACGCCGCTCCAGTCGCCCGTCGTAGTAGCTCGTGTTGAAGTGCGGGACCCAGTCCTCGGCCGGGAGCGCCGCGACGTCGGCCTGCAGCGGCCAGCGGGTCGAACCGCAGCGGCAGCCGGATGCAGCTCAGCACGCGAGCAGCTCCTCGTAGAGCGGCCGCACCCAGCGGTCGGCCGCCGCGCGCAGCGCGGGCGACGCCTCGCGCTCCTTCGCCTCGCCGTCGGCCGAGAAGAAGAGCGTGCGGGTTCTTCGCGTCGAAGGCGGTCAGCTCCTCCATCCGCGCACGCTCGGCCGCGTCGCACTCGAGCCCGAACGCGCCGAGGATCCGGTCGACGAGCGGCTCCGGGCAGCTCGCGGTAGTCGACGAAGAGCGCCTGCTCGTCGCGGTGCTCGAGCGCGGAGCGGCAGATCGCGGCGAGCACGCGGGCGCAGTACTCCTCGGGCGGCATCTGCGCGATCGACTCCCGGGTCGAGCCCGAACAGCTCCGGGTCGATCGCGCCCGGCACCATGTGCGCGCCGCGCTGGCGGAAGTGCGAGGCGAGCACCTGCACCGGCTCGCGGAAGAGGAAGACCCACGGCACGTCCGGGAAGGCGCGACGCACGGTGCCGAGGCTGCACGCGCTCCAGGCGTCGAGCTTCAGGACGTACGCCCGCTCGTCGCCGCGCCGCGGGCGACCGAGCGCCGAGACGATCCCGCGCAGCCAGCGGACCCGGTCGTCCTCGGCCGCGCGGCGCGCGCAGGACGTGGTCGACCGGGAGCGGCTCGGAGAGCACGAGGTTCCGCGGCACCGCGGCGAGCATCCGCGAGACGAGCGTCGAGCCGCAACGCGAGACGTGGAACACGAAGCCGTTCGGCTCGAGCCCGGGCTCGAGCGTCGTCGAGCACGTCGATCGGCGTCTCGCGCCGGAAGAGCAGGCTGAACGGCGTGCGGAGCGCGCGCTCGACCGTCTGCGACGAAGAACGGGATCGCTGAACGCGAGGCCGTCCAGTCCAGCACCACTCGACGACCGGCTCGTCGCGCCAGTGCACGCGGATCGGCGTCCAGCCGTCGAGCGACGAGGCGCGGCGCTCAGACCCACCGCTCGAGCCACGAGCGCCGCGACTCGTCGCGCGCGGCGAGGACGTCCTCCTCGGTCAACTGCGATCCCGCGCTCGGCCGCCGCCTCGACGGCCGCCATCGACGAACGCCGGGCCAGTCCGGAATCGAGCGCAGCCGCGCCTGCAGCTCCGCGTCTCCAAGGACAACACGCCGGAAGCTCTCGAACGGCTTGCTATCGAGCGGCTCCGTGGATACCACGCCGCCATGATCGCCGACGGCACCGACGCGCCGCAATCGCCAACCCAGCTCGGTCCGGCGGTTCGGTCGGCCGAGGGTTCAATCCCTCCCCTCCGCTCCAGAGGCCAACAATCCCGTATTCATGGGAGTTTTGGCCCTTCCAGCGGCGGCAGGGAACAGGTCGCGCTCGAACCTTGGTGCCACGCCGCTATCCCTCACTTGAGGCGTGTCGATGACTCGTAAGAGTGACGATGCAGAGACGATCTCCGAAGTTGCCGGGCTCATCGCGCAAATGACGACCAGCCACCTAACCACACCAGCTCAGGATCCATCCGAGGCATTGCCGCTGGCGCGCACTGCGGATACGGCGCGCCCACGTCTCGGCGAGCTCCTGATCGAGAAGGGCTACATCGACCGGGGCCAGCTTACGTGGGCGCTCCAGGAAGCGCACGTAGCTAACGCGCTGCTCGGCGTCATCCTTCTGCGCGAGAAGCTGATCTACGAGCCCGAGCTGGCACGAACGCTTTCCGAGCAGCTCGCGGTCCCGTACATCAACATCCCTGGGGTCGGGGTCGATCGCCTGATAACTCGGCTGATGCCGGCCGAAATCGGCAGGGCGGCTATCGCAATTCCTGTCCGCATGCTGAGTGACAAGACTGTCCAGGTCGCGTTCGGTGATCCAACGGATCCCCGGGCGCTAACCATGGTCGAAGAGTGCCTCCCCCGAATTTCGATCGCCGTCGCCGAGGTCTCGGCGATCACCGAGGAGTGGCAGAAGATCGTGCGTCTCACCTCTTAGCGCGCTCGTGTTATAGACCGGGGTGTTAAGGCGGAGAGGGAGGGATTTGAACCCTCGATGCACCTTTCAGCACATACGCGATTTCCAGTCGCGCTCCTTAGACCGCTCGGACACCTCTCCGCGGCCTCGCAGGGTAGCGACCGCTAGTCGTGCACGCGTGCGATCAGGTCTTCGCGCTTCACGACCCGGACACGATGCGCCGAGCGCACAAGCCGAACCTCGAAGCCGGCCTCGCGCGGGTAGAGCACCTTGTCGCCCGGCTCGATCGCAGTCACTTCGGGGCCAACCGCAACGATGATCCCGGTCAGGCACTGCGCAGCCTCGTTGATCGGCACGATCAGGCCGGTCGCCGTCTCCGAATCCTCGAGCGGCTGGATGACGACGAAATCGTCAAGCGGCTCCAGCGTGACGTCGGTGCGCGCCAGTGGATCGAGCATCTCCTCAGATTACATCCGCCTGGCGGCGACGATGCGTGCCAGAAACTGCTGGGTTCGAGGCTCGCGTGGCGCCGAGAACATCTGATCGGGCGGGCCCTGCTCGAGGATGACGCCGTCGTCGAGGAAGCAGACGCGATCGGCGATCTCGCGCGCGAAGCCCATCTCGTGCGTGGCGATCACCATCGTCATCCCCGCCGCGGCAAGCTCGCGGATCACCTCGAGCACCTCGGCGACGAGCTCCGGGTCGAGCGCGCTCGTCACTTCGTCGAGCAACATCAGGTCGGGGTCCATCGCGAGCGCGCGCACGATTGCGACGCGCTGCTGCTGCCCGCCCGAGAGCCGGTCGGGGTAGTCGCCGGCTTTGTCGGCAAGGCCGAAGCGCGCGAGCAACTCGCGGGCTCGCACGTCCGCGTCGGCGCGCGAGAGCCCGAGCACCGCACGCGGACCGAGCGTGACGTTGCGAAGCACGCTCATGTGTGGGAACAGGTTGAACGCCTGGAAGACGATCCCGATGCGACGGCGAACGCTGTTCACATCGACGCTGCGCGCCGTGACGTCCTGCCCTTCGACCACGATCCGCCCCGCGTTGATCGGCTCGACCAGGTTCACGCAGCGAAGCAGCGTCGACTTGCCCGAGCCCGAGGCTCCGATCAAGCAGATCACTTCGTGGTCCTCGACGACGAGGTCGACTCCGCGCAGCACCTCGACCCGTCCGAACGATTTCCGCACCCCATGCAGCTCGAGCGCCGTCATGCTGGAACCTCAAGTAAGCGTTCAGGGTCGGCAACGCAGACGGACGCACGGGCAAAGCCCGCACGTCCTGAAGTCGGCGCCGTCAAGCGGCGCCTCATACCATCCCCACGGCTTGCCGACGCCGGCGGTCGCGCAGGATCAGCCAGTCGGTGAACCGCGCAAGTGGGATCGTGATCGCCACGAACAGAAACGCGGCCACGAGATAGGGCGTGAAGTTGAAGGTCGCGTCGACGTCGATCTGCGACTGGTTGAACGCCTCGATCGCACCGAGCACGCCTACGAGCGCCGTGTCCTTTTGGAGGCCGATGAAGTCGTTGAGCAACGGTGGGATCACGCGCCGCACCGCTTGCGGCAGGATCACGTACCGCATCGCCTGCCAGCGCGAGAGCCCGAGAGATCGCGCCGCCGCCTCTTGCGACGGATGTACCGATTCGATCCCGGCGCGGTAGACCTCCGAGACATACGCGGTGTAGACGAGCACGAGCGCGACGATTCCCCAGAACGTCGTCGACGTCGGGACACCACGGAGCGCAAGCGCGGGCGCGCCGAACCCGAGGATCGCGATCACGAGAATCGTCGGCACACCGCGGAAGAAGTCGGCGTACGCAATCGCGAGCGCGCGTAGCGGAAAGAACACCGGGCCCGGCAGGCTGCGGATCACGGCGACGACGAGTGCAACGACGAGGATCAGCACCTCGGCGATGCAGAAGATCTTCACGTTGAGCAGAAATGCCCGTGAGATCTCGGGCAACGTGGCCTTGAACTCGCCCCAGTCGAAGAACGTCCGCCGCACCTCGTGCCAGCCGGGCGCGTGCGTGATCGCGAACACCGACGAGCACGAAGAAGACGACCGTGCTGGCGAGCGCGATCGCGACGTTACGGGCGTCGCCGCCCGTACCGAGGACCTTCGATCTTCGCGCCGCTACTTCAGGACCGGCGCGCCGGTCGCCTTCGCTAGCCACGTCTGCTGGATTCGCGCCAGCGTGCCGTTCGCCTTTAGCTTCGACAGCGCGGTGTTCACGCACGCGGCAAGCCCATTGCCCTTGGCGAAGACCATGCCGAAATGCTCGCCGCCCGGAACCGCCGGGAACTGGCGCACCTTCGCATTCGTGACCTGAACCGCCGAGATGTAGAACGCAGTCGGCAGGTCGACGATGAGCCCGTCGATCTGCTTGTTCTTCAGCGCCTGGATCGCCGCGGCGTTCTGTTGATAGACCGAAGGCTGCTGCGACGGCTTGATCGTGTCCTTGATGTAGCCGTAGCTCGTCGTCCCGAGCTGCGCGCCGAGCTTGTACCCGCGTAGATCGGCAATCGATGTCGCCGAAGCGATCTTCGAGCCCGCCAGAACGACGAGCGCCTGATTCACGTCGTAGTACGAGTTGCTGAACGTGACGACCTTCGCGCGCGCAGGCGTGTACGAGATCTGGTTGATGTCGAAGTCGAACGACTTCGACCCGGGCGCGAACGACCGGTTGAAAGGCACGTACGTCCACTGCACCGCGCTGCGCCTGAACCCGAGCTGGTTGGCGACCGCGTAGGCGACCGCCGACTCGTAGCCTTTGCCGCTCGTCGGGTCGGAGACTTTCCATTTCGACCCTTTCGGCGGGTTGCCACCGAACCAAGGCGGATAGGCCGGATTGTCGGTGCCGACCGTCAGCTGCCCCCCATGGATGGTCGGGCAGTTGGCGGCAAGCGCGGGCGAAGCCGATAACGCGAGCAGCAGGACGACAGAGCACCTTCCGCATACGCTCCGAGCCTACCGAATGCGCATCGGCCGCCATGACGTCGCGATTTCGAATCCCGACAAGGTCTTCTTCCCCGTGCCCGGGCTGACCAAGGGCGACCTCGTGCAGTACTACCTCGACGTCGCCGAGTGCGCACTCCCCCATCTGCGGCGGCGGCCGTTCCACATGAAGCGCTACCCGAACGGCGTCGACGGTGACTTCTTCCACCAGAAGCGGGTGCCCGCCAAGCACCCGGACTACGTCGGCGAGGTACCGGTGTCGTTCCCGAGCGGCCACTCGACGGTCTTCGCGATGGTCGACAACGCGGCAGCGCTCGCGTGGGTCGCGAACCTCGGCTGCATCGAGCTCCACACGTGGCATTCGCGCGTGCCCGAGATCGAGAAGCCGGACTACCTGCTGATCGACCTCGACCCGAGCGCGGACGGCCAGTGGCCGTACGTGCGCGAGATCGCACTCGTCGTACGGGAGGTGATGGATGAGCTCGGCCTCGCGTCATTCCCGAAGACCTCGGGCGCAACCGGCCTGCACATCCTCACGCCGATCAAGCCCGAACTGCCGTACCCCGAGGTGCGCCGCTTCGCGAAGGCGCTCGCCGAGGAGGTCGAGCGGCGGATCGGCGACCAGGCGGTCGCGACGACGACCTGGCGCGTCGCCGACCGCAAGGGCGTCTTCGTCGACTTCGGGCAGAACGCCCGCGACCAGCACGATCGCCTGTGCCTACTCTGTGCGCCCGGTCGCCGACGCGCGGGTCTCGGCTCCGCTCGACTGGAGCGAGGTTGCGACGGTCGACCCAGCCGCGTTCACGATCGAGACGATGCGGCAGCGGATCGAGCAGGTAGGCGATCCGATGCGCGGGATGTGGCGCCGGTCGGCCTCGCTCGGCCCAAGGTTCGCAAGGCTGACGGCCCTTACAGACCCCTAAAATCTGCTACTAACCGCTGGTTACTGTTTGAACGGTGCCGCCCCGGGGAATCAGGCTGGTCGTGCGCCTTTTGATCGTCGTCGCGGCCGTGTTCGCGATCCTTGCCGCGTCCGCCTCTGCGTCGACGTCCATCCGCTACGGCGTGCAGGACGACGCCTGGCTGCGGTACGGGCCGGGCACGCTCAATGCGCGGCTCGACCGGCTCCAGTCCCTCGGCGTCGATCTCGTCCGCATCAACGTGCTCTGGAGCGACGTCGAGCGCAGCGAGGGCCATTACCGGTGGAACGCGTACGACTCGATCCTCAAGGGCTTGCACAAGCGCGGCATCGATCCCGTCTTGACGCTCGTCTCGACGCCCTCGTGGGCAAACGGAGGCCAGGGCACAAACTGGGCGCCGACGAACGGCACAGCGTTCGCGGACTTCGCGACCGCCGCCGCCCACCGCTATCCGTACGTCACGCGCTGGCTGATCTGGAACGAGCCGAACCAGCGCCGCTGGCTCCGGCCGACCAGCCCGTCGATCTATGTGAAGCGCCTGCTCAATCCGGCGTACAAGGCAATCCACGCCGTCCTCCCCCACGCGCTCGTCGGCGGCGGTGTCACCGCACCGCGCGCGGCCACCGGCGGGGTCTCGCCGCTCGCGTGGATCAAGGGAATGGGGGCGGCGCACGCGAAGCTCGACGCCTACGCGCACAACCCCTACCCGCTCAGCCCGGCCGAGACGCCCTTCACCGGCGGTTGCACCCACTGCTCGACGCTGACGATGGCCACGTTGCCGCAACTGGTCGCCGACGTCGGTCACGCGTTCGGCAAGGGAAAGCGGATCTGGCTGACCGAGTACGGCTACCAGACCGATCCGCCCGACAACTTCCTCGGCGTCTCCCTCGCGCAGCAGGCGCTCTACATCAGCGAAGCGGCACTTCGCGCCTACCTCGAGCCGCGGGTCGACATGCTGATCAACTACCTCGTGCAGGACGAGCCCGACCTCGCCCGCTGGCAGAGCGGGATCCTCACCGCCGCAGGCGATGAGAAGCCGTCCTACCAGGCCTTCGAGCTGCCGCTGACGGTGAAGTCGCACAGCCGGACGTCGACGACCCTCTGGGGCCAGATCCGCCCGGGCAACGGCAGCCAGCCCTATGTGCTCGAGGAACTGAGCGGCAGCACCTGGACGCCGGTTGGCAGCCCCACGCGTACCGGCCCCCGCGGCTTCTTCACGCGAGTGGTGCCCTCGGCCCCCGGCGCGAGCTTCCGCGTGCTCCAGCTCACCCGCGGGCTCGCCAGCTCACCGTTACCGCGGGTAATTGGATAGGCGCGAGCCCGTTAGCTGCTCGCACCTTGAACAATTAAGCGAACAAAGCTTCGACGCTCTCCTTGCTCTTGGCCGGGCGCAGCTCGCGCCACGTGCACGACGCCGGATCCTTGTCCTCGCGCCAGCGGATGAACTTCGTGCCGTGGCGGAAACGCGAGCCCTGCACCTTGTCGTAGCGCACCTCGACGACGAGCTTCGGCTTCACCCGCGCCTCCTCGAGCTCCCCGGTGCCCCAGCGGTTCGGTTCCGAGATGCGCTCGCCAAGGCGCCGCTTGTCGGCGCCGCTTGAAGGACGTGCGGGCTTTGCCCGCGCGTCCGTCTTGCTCTTCGCCGGCTCGACCAGCGGCAGCACGCGCGCCGCGACCTCCTTGCGCTTCGACGCGGCGACGGCGCACGAGCCCACGTAGTCGAGCTCGCCGTCTTCGCGGTAGAGCCCGAGCAAGAGCGTCGCGATCGCCTCCTTGCCGAGGCGCCGCTCGTCGGCGCCGCCTGAAGGACGTGCGGGCTTTGCCCGCGCGTCCGTTTGCTTCTTGCTCCACCGGATGCCGACAACGACGCAGTCGGCGGTCTTGTGCTCCTTCACCTTGACCACGCCCTCGCGCGAGCCCGGCAGGTACGCGACACCGAGCCGCTTGCCGATCACGCCGTCGAGGCCGAGTGCCTCGAACCGGTCGAGCCAACCGCGCGCCTGCTTCAGGTCTCGGACGGCCGGCGACAGCCGGAACCCCTTCGCCCGCGCTTCGAGCTCGGCGCGACGCTCCTCGAGCGGCTGCTTCCAGATCGGCTTGCCGTCCCAGAGCAGGACGTCGAAGACGACGTACTGGGCGGGGATCTCTGCGGACAGCTTGCGGATGCGCGATTCCGCCGGATGTAGACGCATCTGCATCGCGTCGAAGTCGAGGGCACCTTCGCGCACGATCACGACCTCGCCGTCGAGAGCGGTCTTCGGGGGAAGGAGCTCACCGAGCGGGCGCAGCTCCGGGAAGTACCGCAGCAGCGGCCGGCCGTTTCTCGACCAGAGCGCAAGCTCGCCCCCCACGTTCTCGAGCACCCCGCGAAAGCCGTCCCACTTCGGCTCGTACTGCCAGCCCTCGCCTTCGGGCAGCTCGCGTACGAGCTCTGCCTCCATCGGCGGGAACGGAATCGACTTGTGGGGTGCGTCAGGCAAGTCTGAGCACCTTAGGCGACGCTTGTCGGCGCCGTCTGGAGGCCGTACCGGCTCTGCCGGTGCGGCCGCCTGCTTTACGCGGCAGCCTCTTCCGGGACGTCGCGCAGAGTGCGGATCGGCGACGGCAGCAGCCAGAGCAGCCCGGCGAGCGAGCCGACCGTCGCGATCCAGAGCGTGGGCCGCAGGCCGATCGCCGTGCCGAGCGCGCCGCCGAGCAGGGTTCCCACCGGGCGGACCCCGTAGTTCACGACGAGGAACGCACCCTGGACGCGTGACCGCACCGAAACCGGAATCACCGCCGCCATGATCGTCCCGGCGAGGATGTCGAGCAGCATCAAGCCAAGACCGGAGAGAAACTCCGCGGTGAAGAGGAACGTGACGACGAGCCAGTGCGGCCCCGACGCTGCCGGCACGAGGATCAGCGGCGCTGGAAACACGAAGCAGCCGGCGATGAATGCGGGCCCGATCCCGATTCGCCGCGCGATCTTGCCCGTGAGATACGACGCGAGCAGCGTGCCCGATGCGGCGGTCCCGAGAACGATGCCGAGCGTCGCGGGAGCTACCCCGAGCGTTCGCGTCGCGTAGAGGATGAACAACGCGAAGAACATGAAGTTGAAGAGATTGAGTGTCGCGACCCCGAGGAGCTCGGCGCGCACGATCGGGTTGCCCCGGATCCACCGCAGTCCGGACGTGACGCCGCCTGATTCCGGCTCCGCCCGCGGGGGCTCGACGACATCGATCCGCCTGAGGAAGACCGCCGACCAGATGAACGAGCCGGCGTCGACGGCCAGCGCGTAGGGGCCGCGCAGCAGTTGCACGAGCACGCCGCCCAGGCTCGTGCCGGCGAGAAACGAGAAACCGCGGGTGCCGTTCAAGAGCGAGTTCGCCTGGACGTAATCCTCTCGCGGCACGACCGCCTGGAAGAAGCCGCCGTAGGCGACCTGGAAGAAGACGCTCGCCGACCCGAGCAGGAACGCGACGACGTAGAGCTGGGCCCAGGTGAGCGTCCCGAGCGCATAGGCCACTGGGATCGAGACCGTGAGCAGCGCCCGCACGACGTCCGTCGCAAGCATCGTCTGCCGCCGGCGGCCGCGCCGGTCGACCCAGACACCCGCGTGCAGCGAGAGCAGCAGGTTCGGAACGAGGTAGACCGTCGTCAGCGCCCCCATCTGCGCGGCGGAGGCGTGGAGAACGAGCACCGCGGTCAGCGGCAGAGCAATCAGCGACACCTGGTCGCCGAAGAGCGAGATCGACTGGCCGATGAAGTACCGCCGGAAGTTCGCGTTCTCGCGCAGGAGCCGCGGGATCACCGGCGCCAACCTAACTAAGGCAAAGACGGCTGCACCGGCAGAGCCGGCACAGCCTCTACACGGCGCCGCAAGCGTCGCCTAAGGTTGCCTTATGAAGCGGGTGGCAGTCACCGGCGTCGGCGCCGTCTCGCCGCTCGGCCTCGATGCGCCGTCGACTTGGCGCGCAGCGATCGCCGGCGAGAGCGGGATCGACTGGATCCAGGCGTTCGACGCGAGCGAGTACCCCGTGCGCGTCGCGGGCGAGGTGAAAGGGTTCGACCCGACGCACGTCGCCTCGGCCAAGGAGGCCCGCAAGCTCGAGCGCAACGTCCTGTTTGCGATGAGCGCGGCACGCGAGGCCCTCGACGACTCAGGCCTCAACGGCTTCGACCCGAACCGCGTCGGGATCGTCTTCGGCTCGACGATCGGCGGTATCCCCGGGATCGTCGAGCAGGTGAACACACTGCGCGATCGCGGCTACGACCGGGTGTCGCCGAGCTTCCTGCCGAACGTGCTCGTCGACACTGCATCGGGTCAGCTCGCGATCTCGCTCGGAATCAAGGGCCCGAACTACGCAGTCGTCTCGGCCTGCGCCACCGGGTCGCATGCGGCCGGCGAAGGAGCCGAGATGATCCGCCGCGGCGACGTCGACGCGGTCATCGCCGGCGGGACCGATGCATGTGTCATCCCGCTGATCCTGGCCGGCTTCATCGCCATGCGCGGTCTCGCCGCGGAAGACGAGAACCCGCCCCACGCCTCACGACCATTCGACGCGACCCGTGCCGGCTTCGTGATCGCCGAGGGCGCGGGCGCGCTCCTGCTGGAGGACTGGGAGCACGCAGAGCGCCGCGGCGCGGAGATCTATGCCGAGCTGCTCGGCTACGGCGCCTCCAACGACGCCCACAACCTCGCGCAGCCGGAGCCGGGAGCCGAGGGGGTCGCGACGATGATGCGCGCGGCGCTCGCACGCGCCGGCGTCGAGCCCGGCCGGGTCGGCTACATCAACGCTCACGGAACCGGGACACCGCTCGGGGATGCAGGCGAGACGAAGGCGATCAAGGATGTGTTCGGCGCGCACGCCTACGAGCTCGCCGTCTCCTCGACGAAGTCGATGATGGGCCACACCTTCGGGGCGGCCGGGGCGATCGAGGCGATCATGTGCGTGCTCGCGCTCCGGGACGGGGTTCTGCCACCGACGATCAACTACCGGGAGCCGGATCCCGACTGCGATCTCGACTACGTGCCCAACGAGGCCCGTCGGGTCGAGGTCGACGTCGCCCTCTCGAACGCGATGGGCCTCGGCGGGCACAACGGTTGCGTCCTGTTCGGCCGCTCCGACCCCTGAATCAAGCGCCCTGGCCGCTTCGGACCCCCTCGAAAGGGGGAAGTTGTTCAAGTTGTCAGGGACCCCCCCGACCGGGGGATAGCTGGGCCCCGAAGCCGCACCTATCCTCCGGCCATGTTGCACTGGCGGATCAAACTCACGACGCTCGCCCTGACGGCGGTCGTCCTTGCTTCTGCGGTTGGCTCCTTCTCGAAGCCGTTCGGCGCTTTCGGCTTCTTCTGGTAGCCAGACCGTTTTAGAAGCAACTGTGGCTCTGGGTCTCGGGAAACCGAGGCCCTTTGCACGTTCAGGCCCGCGTCGCGTTTCGCGTGCCTCGAACAAGGGAAGCCTGAACGAGGAGAATCCCCTAGAGGGGGGATAGCCGCTCCCCGAGCCAGTTTCTAGGCTGCAGGAGCACCCGCTTTTCTGGGCTGTAACTGCGGTTTACGGAGGTCTCGATGCTTCATTGGTATTCCAAGCTCACGGTGGTCGCGCTGGTGGCGCTCGCCGTTAGCTCTGCGCTCGGCAGTTTTGGGCCGTTCGGCTTCTTCTGGTAGGCCGAGCGAGCCATGGAACACGCGCCGGAGGCTGCGACCCGGGCAGGAGGTAGACGCAGCTGGGGTCTCGGGAAAGCGGAGACCCTACGGCTACTTCCGATCTTCCTTCCAGTAACACTCGCCGGTGGCGCCGCACTCTGCGGCGCGATCGCCGGTTACATCGATCAACCCGCCCTCGCTCAGCGACACGGCGGGGATCGTCGTTCTGCTCGTCGCAGCGCTCTTTGCCGAGGCCTACCCGGTCCCGGTCGAGCGACTGCCCGCCGGCAGCGTCTCTCTGGCCGCAGTCTTCATTCTCGGCTCCGGCATCCTCTTCGGCTGGGAGGCCGCGATCATCATCGGCTTCCTGACGCGAACCGCCCTGGAGATCGCCGAGCGACCGCCCACTCGTCAAGCTGATCTACAACGGAGCGGTCTATGCCCTCGCAGGGGCCGCCGCCGGACTTGCCACCGAGCCGTTCCAACTGCATCAGCCGGTAGGCGCGCGCCTGCTCGAGGTCGTTCTCGGCTCGTTCGCCTTCTACCTCGTCAACATTCCGCTGATCGCCGCGATCGTCGCGCGCTGGGCGCGCGAGCGATTCCGCGACGTCCTCTCGACCTCGCTGCTCGGCACCGCCGTGTCGTTCGCGATCATGGCGTCGGTCAGCCTGGCGCTCGTCGCACTGTGGACGCAGTCGCCGCTGCTGGCAGTCGCACTCGCCGGGCCGCTCGTCGCCGTCGCGCTGCACCAGCGCTCGACGCACGATGCGCTGCGAATGATGCGGCTCGCCCAGACCGATCCGCTGACCGGGCTCGGCAACCATCGCCACTTCCAGGAGCAGCTCCAGGCGAAGATCGACGCAGCCGAGCAGACCAGGCTGCCGCTGTCGATCATCCTGCTCGACCTCGACAACTTCAAGCAGATCAACGACCGCTACGGCCACCCGACCGGAGACAAGGTGCTTGCGCAGGTCGCAACGCGGCTCCGCGACGCAGGGCAGGCCTTCCGGCTCGGCGGCGACGAGTTTGCCGTCGTGCTACCCGGTCACGGCGAAGAGGCGGCACGGCGCGTCGGCGACAAGCTCGTGCGCGATCTCGGTTCGGCGGAGACTGAGCACGGCGGGACCGTCAGCTTCTCGGCAGGCGTCGCCACGTTCCCCCAGCACGGTGTCGATCGCAGCGAGCTCGTTCGCGTCGGCGACATCGCGCTCTACTGGGCGAAGGGCGAAGGCAAGAATCGCGTGCGCGTCTATCGCGCGGACATGCCTGCGATGACGCAGCTGCAGCGGCTCGCAACCGACCCCGACCGCTCGGCGCGCCTCCAGGCCGCCGCAGCGCTCGCCGGTGCAGTCGACGCTCGCGACGCCTACGTCGGCAGCCATTCGCAACGCGTCGGCGAGTACGCCGCCGCCGTTGCAGCGCGTCATGAACCTGCCGCCGGAAGAGGTCGAGCTGATCCGCCTGGCGGGCAAGCTGCACGACCTGGGCAAGCTCGCCATCCCCGAAGAGATCCTGCGCAAGCGCGGCGCATTGACACCGCGCGAGCGCGAGGTGCTCGAGCGGCATCCGCAGATCGGCGAAAACATGCTCGATCCGCTCGGGATCGAACCGGTTGCGAGCTGGGTGCTGCACCACCACGAGCGCTGGGACGGCGACGGCTACCCGGCAAACCTCGCCGGCGAGCGAATCCCGATCGGCGCGCGGATCATCTTCGCCGCCGACTCATTCGACGCGATGACGAGCGAGCGCGTGTACCGCCCCGCTCTCAGCTTCGACGAGGCTCGCGACGAGCTGCGCCGCTGCGCCGGCTCGCAGTTCGACCCGGTCGTGATCGTCGCACTGCTCGAAGAGCTGGAGAACCCCGCACGCCGGCTGACGATCGTCGCGAATGACGACGACGCCGTGCACCATCCGATCGCCGCGAACAGCTAACGGCGGAGGCCGAGGCGGCGCCCGAGCGCCGCGAACGAGCCGATCACGAGCACCGATTCGGCGAACGCGTTCCGCGGGCCCTCGTCGGGCCACGCAGCCCCGAGAAACAGGATCGCCAACACTGCGGTGAGCCCGAAGCAGACAAGCCACGGCCGTCGCGGCAGGCGGACGGGGAAGTCGTCGAACATGTCGCCCGCCTCCCCGGGAGCCGCCGATTGCACCGCCGCCGCTCGTCGCCCATAGGCGGCGGCAGCCGCAAGTGGGAGCGTGAGGGCCAGACCGCCGAGGCCGGCGGCAACGACTTCCCAGCCCGGATACGTGGAGTGGTAGTCGACGGCGAAGACCGAGAACGCAAATGTCGACGCGGCACCGAAGCCAAGCGCGGTTCTCGTCCGCCGTGCGAGCAACTCGAGCTCGGCGGCAGGAGCGACGCGCAGCTTCCGCAACCGGCGCGCGCGCACGATCGAGAGCAACCCGGCCGCGAACGAGATCTGCGGGCACGCGATCAGCGCGAAGGCCGCGACGATTCCGACCGGAACGAACGCGGCCGATGTGATGTCGGCTCCGCCGTGCGAACGCAAGACGAGCTGGTGCCATCCCAGCCCGAAGCCTGCGCCGGCCAGCGCGAGCGCCGCGAACGCGAAGTAGGCAGCGCGCGTCGTCTCCTGCGTCGCGAGCTCGTCGGCGAAGAGCTGTGCAAGCTCCTTCGGATCGCCGAACTCCTCCGCGCCGCCTTCCGCGATGTGGTCTGCGGCCTCGGCAAGGATGCGCGCACGTTGCCCGCCGCGAATGCCGACGCGAGCGAGCTCGTCTCTCAGCCGATCGAGATAGGTCAAGCCAGCACCGCCTCGACCGCGCGCGCGAACTGCTTCCACTCGAGCCGCCGCACCGCGAGCGCTTCACGACCCGACCGCGTGATCCGGTAGACGCGCCGGCGGCGGCCGCTGGCCGCCGTCCAGCGGCTCTTCACGAGCCCATCACGCTCGAGCCGGTGCAGCGTCGGGTAGACGGTTCCCTCGGCGAGCCGAAAGACGTCGCGGCTGCGAGCCCGGAGCCGGGCAATGATCCCGTAGCCGTGCGCGGGCTCAGCCTCGAGCGCCGCGAGCACGAGCGAGTCCAAATGGCCTTTGAGCAGCTCCGCCTTCACCTCGGGACACTATACATCGCGTCCCGAGGTATCACCAAGTGTCAGGCTTATGAATCGAGCAGCTGACGAACCGTCGCGGCGAGCTCGTCGAGCCCGAATGGCTTCTGGAGGAATGCAGTAGCCGGCCCGTCCAGCAACTCCTCGCCGTCGCTGTAGCCGGACATGAACAGCACCTTCAGGTCCGGGCCGCGTCCCGACTGAGCTGTCTGGCGAGCTCTCCGCCGCGCATGTGCGGCATGACGACGTCGGTCACGAGCAGGTCGTAGGCGGCAGTCTCGAGCGAGCGGCGAGCGCCTCGAGTGGGTGCGCAGCGGCGAGCACGGTATAGCCCCGTCCTTCCAGCGCCCGCGTCGCGAGCTCCCGCACGACGGGCGCATCCTCGACGAGCAGAATCGTCTCGTTCCCACCGGTCGAACCTGCCGGGCGGTCAGCCGTGCCTGCGGGCACGATGCTGCCTGCGCTCAGCGGCAGGTAGACGCTGAAGGTTGCGCCGTGACCCGGATTCGCTCTCGACCGTGACGAACCCGTCGCTCTGCTGCACGGTGCCGATCACGGTGGCGAGCCCAAGCCCCGTTCCCTTCCCGACCTCCTTCGTCGTGAAGAACGGCTCGAAGATATTCGGCATCGTCTCACCATCGATGCCGTGACCGGTGTCGGCGACCGAGACGACCGCGAACGCGCCGGCTCGCGCGCCTTCGAGCGCCGCTGCCGACGCTTCGTCGAGCTCGCGGAACGAGCTGACGATCGTCAAGCTTGCCTCCATCCGGGCATCGCGTCCCTGCGCGTTGAGCGCGAGGTTGATCAGAACCTGTTCTAGCGCCGCCGGGTCGGCCTCGACCGGAAGCGGCTCGACGGTTGTCTCGGCTGTGAGGTCGATGTCCTCGCCGATCAGACGTCCGAGCAGCTTCTCGATCACGAGCACGACCTCGTTCAGGTCGAGCACCTTCGGCGACATGACCTGCTGGCGGCTGAACGCGAGCAGCTGCTGCGTCAAGGCTGCCGCCTGCTCGCTCGCGGCCTGGATCTGCGCGAGATCCGACCGCACCGCGTCAGGATCGCCGAGATGACCTCCGGCCAGGCTGGCGTACCCCAGGATCACCGTCAGGAGATTGTTGAAGTCGTGGGCGATGCCGCCTGCCAGCCGCCCGACCGCCTCCATCTTCTGAGCCTGTCGCAACTGCTCCTCGAGCGCCGCGCGCGCGTCGTCACCGCAGTTTCTGCGCCGGTCACGTCGACCATCACTCCACGTAGCCGTGCTGGCGCGTCCGTGGTCGTCGGTCTCGACGCGGACGATCTCCCGGAACCAGACCGTCCGTCCGTCGGCGGCCAGAACGCGGTATTCGAGCTCGTAGTCGTCTGATTTCGCGGCGACCGCGCGATCTGCGGCCTTGACACGCTCCCGGTCGTCCGGATGCAAGTACGGAAGCGATGAATGCGGGCTCCGGCGAGCCAGCGCTCGACCGGGTAGCCGAGGATGTCCTCGGCGCGCTTGCTGACGAACGAGAAGTTGAACTCGGGATCTGCCTCCCACACGATCACATCGATCCCGGAGACGAGGTCGCGAAAGCGTTGCTCGCTCTCGCGGAGCGCCTCTTCGGTCTGCTTGCGGTCGCTGATGTCCACCATGAACCCCTGCGCGTACAGCGGCTGCCCTGTCTCGTCGTCGCGCACGACCACCGACCCGTCGTGAACCCAGATGACGCTGCCGTCGCGCGCGATCAGGCGGTACTCGCACTCGGACTGCTGCCCGGTCGCGTGCATCTCCTCGAAGTGAGCGAGGACGCGATCGCGGTCTTCGGGGTGCAGGACTTTTCCGAAGAATCCCGGGTCGCTCGTCCACTCGTCGGGCGTGTAGCCGACGAACGACTCGATCTGCGGACTGACGTACGAGGCGCTCGAGTGGTCGAGCTGCTCGATGTACGTCACCTCCGGAAGCTGCTCGACGAGCCTGCGGTTTCGCTCCTCGGCTTGACGTAGGTCCGCCTCGGCTCGCCTCGTGTCGCTCAGGTCGCGCATGAAGGCCGCGAATGCCGGCGGGCCGCCGGTCTCGATCCGGGAAATTCCGAGCTCGACCGGAAACTCGCTTCCGTCCGACCTGAGCGCCGACAGCTCCAGCCTCTGGCCGGTCAGCGGGCTCTTCCCGCTGGCGATGGCCGCGCGGAGCCCGTCCCTGTGGGCCTTGCGCAGCCGGACCGGGATCAGCAGATCGGCCATCGGCAACCCGATCACGTCCGCGGCAACGTGACCGAACATCCGCTCGGCGGCGCGGTTGAACTCGGTGATTCGACCCGTCTTCATCGATCGCGACCACGGCGTCGAGCGCCGCATCGAGGAACGCGCGCAGGCGCAGGGCGGCGCCGGACTCATCCGCTTCCGGCGCCGCGCGGACCGTAGGCGCGACTGCCAAATTGTGCCGCATACAGAACGATCGTCACATGCGGGATCCCCGCCCATCCCCGATCGGTGTGGTGGCGTCTGCCCCTTTCTCGTCCCTACCGCTTGGAGGCAGCCGAAGAGACTCTTAGGATCACCCGAAACGGTCTTCGCAGGAGGTGGTGACGATGGGTAGGCGTCGCAAGGGTCTCCAGCACAACCCGGGCCACGAGCTCGTCCACGACGTCGAGGAGCTTCGGGAGGATCTCGAGTTCGAACGCGAGGTCCTCGATGAGTCGATCAGGCACGACTATTCCACGAGCACGATCGGAATCGTGCCGCTTACCCGTCGGCGGCCGCTGTGGCATTTCACGGGCCTCTGGACGACATTCGCCGCCGGTTTCTCTTTCTTGTTTCTCGGCTTCGAGCTGCACGATGGCCGGAGCCTCGCCTCGGTCGCACTGATCACGGTGCTCGGCTTCGGCTTCTACACCGCCTACGCGATGTTCGGGGCCTACCTCGGCTCGCGAACCGGCCAGACCCACGGCCTGCTCACGCGTTCGATCTTCGGCGTCGCCGGATCATGGCTCGTGTCGGCGTTCGTGCTCGCCGCCCCGCTCGGGTGGGTCGGTTTCCAGGCCGGCCTGATGGTGCAGATCTGGGACGGTCTCTACGGCTGGGGACACGTCCTCGCGCTCACGCTGATCTTCGCGGGCGTGATGATCCTGAACAACCTGCTCGGCTTCACCGGGATCAGCGTCTTCGCGCGGTACCTCGTCACACCGCTGATCATCCTCTGGGTCGTGTACCTCGTGATCAAAGCGGCGTCGACCGACTCCGGCTCGCTCGGCGGCACGCCGTCGGGAGCTGCCATACCTTTCTGGCTCGGTGTGACGGCGGTGATCGGCTTCGCGATGTGGGGCAACGAACCGGACGTCTGGCGATTCGGGAAGCCCAGCTTCTGGTGGCCTCTCCCCGCCTTCCTGTTCGCGGAGTGTTCTTCCTGCTCTTCACAACTGGGCGGCTGGATGATGGCCCAACTGGCCCAGAGCTCCGACTTCGGTGCGCAGGTGAAGTTCATCACCCACTACTCGCTCTTCGGCGCGCTCTGGCTCGCCTGGATCCTTGCGACGCTCAGCCAGTTCGCGATCAACGACGGCAACTACTACGAGTCGGTCAACGCGGGCCAGAACCTCGTCGGCGGCTGGCGCCACTGGCGCCGCCCGTACACCGCGCTGATCGTCGCCGGTGGCGGCGTGCTCGCGGCGTGGCTCGTGAACTACCACTTCCTGAACGGCTGGTTCAAGGTTGCGGGCTTCCTCGCCGTCTCGGTCCCGTGCGCGACGGTGATCATGGCGGTCGACCATTTCGTGCTGCCGCGCCTGTTCCGGATCTCGCGCCCGCTGACCAGGGTGCCGTCGTGGTCGGAGGCCGGCACTTGCAACGTGCCCGCGGTGATCGCGTTGCTGGCTGCGGTCGTCTTCGGCGTGATCGGCCTCGCCGATCTGCCCGAACGGCTGGATCTATGCGAGCGCACCGAACGGCTGGGGCCCGGTGCCGGTCGAGGCGTGGGTGCTCGCCGGCGTCGTCTACGTCGCGCTGCGTCGCAGTGGCGCGCAGCATCGTCCCCCGGATCCGCAACGTTCTCGGCTTTGCCGCGTACGTTCCCGATGCGGACATCGCGAGTGCGCTCGTCGTCGACATCGTCTCGGTGCCGACAGCCCGGCGCATGAACCTCGTCCTGCGGAACGGCCTCGTCGACATCGGTCGCGGCGAGTTCCGGCGCACGGACATCACCGTCGACGACGGCCGGATCACGGCCGTCGGGGCGGACCCTTCGGACGGCGGCGAGACGATCGATTGCACACGCTTCGCCGTCGTCCCGGGGATGGTCAACGCGCACAACCACTCGAACGAGAACTGGTTCCGCGGGCGATTCGACAACCTCCCGCTCGAGCCCTGGATGCTCTTCTCGTATCCGCCGCTCTCCGCGCCCGCGCAGACCCCCCGCGAGGTGTACGTCCGCACGCTGCTCGGGTGCGATCGAGATGCTCCACTCGGGTGCAACGACGCGTCGTCGACTTCCTCTACGAGATGCCGGAGTTCACCGACGAGTCACTCGATGCGGTCGTCCGCGCCTACCGGGACTGCAGGCCTGCGCGCGCTGATCGTGCTCGGAATGGGCGATCGCGCCTACTACGAGACGGTCGTTCTCGACCTCGGGCTCATGTCCCGCCGACCTGCACAAGCAGCTGCTCGCGGAGCGGCCGCCTTCGTGGCCGGAATGGGAGGCGTTCGCACGGCGGTCGATCGAGCGGCACCACCGCCCCGACGAGGGGATCTCGCTCGGGCTCGCGCCGTCCGGACCCGCAGCGCTGCACCGACGACATGCTCGCCGGCTGCGCGGCGCTGGCGGACGAGCTCGACCTGCCGATCCACATCCACGTGCTCGAGACGCGAATGCAAGCCCTCTCCAGCCAGCGGCTGTACGGACGGACGCTGCCGGAGCACATGCACGAGATCGGTTTCCTCTCTCCGCGGGTCAACTTCGAGCACGCAATCTGGCTGACGAACGACGACATCGACCTGATCGCCGACGCGGGCGTGACGGTTGTGCACAACCCCGTCTCCAACCTGAAGCTCGGCAGCGGGATCAGTCCGGTACCGCAGCTCCTGCGCGCCGGTATCCCGTCGCGCTCGGCACCGACGGCATGTCGTCGAACGACGGCAACGACATGTACGCGACGCTCAAGATCGCCGGCCTGCTGCACAAGCTCTGGGAAACCGACTTCGAGGAATGGCTCGGCGCCCGGGAGGCATGGCAGATGGCCACCGGCGGCGGCGCCCGAGCGGCCGGCGAGGCGGACACACTCGGACGGATCGAACCGGGTCGTCGTGCCGACCTCGTGCTCCTCGACCTCGAGTCCCGTGTCTTCACGCCGCTCAACGACCCGCTCAACCACATCGTGTTCTCGTCGTCGACCGCCGCCGTACGGTCGGTGCTCGTCGGCGGTCGCTGGATCGTCCGCGACGGGAGATTGACCGGCGTCGACGAGGAGGCAGTGCTGGCCGAGGCGCGTGAGCTCGGACCCAACGTGCTTTCGCGCCACGACGAGGCGTTCGAGCTCGGGCAACGGCTCCTCGAGCCTCTCCGCCACGGCTGGCTGCAAGCGCTCGGCGCAGACCTCGGCCCGCGCCGTTCGATGCCGGTCTGACGCTGAGAACGAAGGGCCGCCGAAGCGGACGTCATTGCCTCCAAAAAGCCTCAGAAGGTCGCTCGGCCAGTGGCCCCGAGTCCGGTTGCGGACGCCTTCTAGCGAGAAGTGGCGAGCTGGATCTGCTGGGGACCACGAGTTGAGGCAAGTTGCCGCGCCGGATTCGCAGTGACGTCGCTGTCGACGAGCCAGACCGTCGGAAGGGTCTCGATGTCGTCGTAGACGGCGTTGCCGGCCTGGCCCGATCCGTAGTCACCGGCGTCGTAGCGCGCCCAGATCGCGTCGAAAACATCGACCCTGATCTTGGCCGTGTAGCCCTTGCTCTCGACGATCGCGTCGAGCAAGACGATGATGTCCGCCGCCACCTTCCGCTCGAACAACTCTCCGTCGCCGTTGCGTTGGAAGCTTTGCGTGATGTACGTGCCGGGCACGATCGGCCCTTCGACGTTCGCCGTCTTCGAGGGCTTGGCCCACGCAGTTGTCGAGCCCGTGCGAACCTTATGGGACGCAAGTACCCGTGCCGTTTGCGTCGAGGGCGGCGGAGCGTTCCTGTCGTCGCGATTGCGATGTTCCACGTGGGCCGCCCTGGAGGTGATGAGAAGGAGAAGGAGCCAAGCATGCGACCCGCCAAGGGACCGGTCGCACCAGTCGTCAGAGTGATAGCGGGGGCAGGATTTGAACCTGCGACCTCCGGGTTATGAGCCCGGCGAGCTACCTGACTGCTCCACCCCGCGACGCAGCGGCCAGTTCTAGCACTGAGGCTGCCGCAAAGCCTGCGCCAAGCGACGGCCATTCCGGCGAACGCGTCGAGGACGAAATGGTTGCCGGTGGCGACGATCGTCAGCACGACCAGCGACGGATACAGCGCGCCGGCGACACGCCAGCCGAGCGGCCGAGCGTAGCGCACGACGCCCGATCCCGACGCCGAGCGCCCAGCCCGCGTGCAGCGAGGGCACTGCGGCGACCGGATTCGAGAGGCCCGCGAGACCGATAGCCCCGATGCACCAGGCCGACGTCTGCGAGCCGCGGCGGCGCCGTCGGGAAGAACCAGTGCACCACGAGCGCGATCACGGTCGTCGCCAGGAAGCCGTTGCGGAAGATGCGGAACGCCGGCCGCGAGCGGCGGTAGAGCCAGAGGAAGAACACGCCCGTGAAGAGGAAGTGGCCGACGAAGTAGAAACCGTCGAGGGCCGTCAGAAGCCCCGGCACGCGGAGCACCGCCGACTGCAGCGCAGGCTCCCACTCGATGTGGGCGAAGCGCTCCCACGACACGATCTCGCGTGCGTGCTCGAGCGCGAGCGGCCAGTTCGGCCGCTGCAGGCGGCGAAGCAGCTCGTAGGTGTCGACTCCGGCGACCGCGATCGCGATCTGCGCCAGGCCCTCGTGCCGGGCGGCGAGCTTCCTCACGACCGCGATACTACGGAGCGTGCCGATCTACGTCTGGCTTGCACTCGCTGTTTTCGGAGTCGTCGTCGGTGCGACGACGCTGTTCGCGCTCAGCCGCGGCCTCGCCGCGTGGCGCGCGTTCCGCCGGCTCCGCCGTCGCGTCTTCGACGGCCTCGGCGACGTGTCGCGGCGGGTGACGGGCGTCGAGCGGCGCCTGGCGACAGCGAGTGAAGCCGCGCCGGCTCGATCGCGCCCGCGGCGAGCTGCAGGAGTCGCTTGCAACCGCGGCGGTGCTCAGCGCTGCGTTCGGCGAGGCACGCTCGGTGGTCGGCCGTGTGACGGGCCTCGTCCCCCGCAAGTAGTGCGCGTCGCCGCGGTCGACATCGGCACGAACTCGACCCGCCTGCTCGTCGCCGACGTCGACGGTGACCGCATCGAGGCAATCGTTCGCCGCGCGACCGTCACGCGCCTCGGCGAGGGTGTCGACGCGAACCGACGCCTCACGCCGGCGGCCGTCGAGCGTACGCACGTCGTGCTCGCGGACTACGCAGCGGAGATCGACGCGCTCGGCGCCGCAGCGAACGCTGGCGGTCGCGCACGAGCGCGGTGCGCGACGCCGCGAACGGCGCGTGAGTTCCTGCGCGATCTGGAGACGCCGGTACGGCTTCGAGACGCGCCTGCTGTCCGGCGACGAGGAGGCGCGAGCTCACGCGCCGCGGGGTCGGCGCGGTCGACGAGCGGGACGCTCGTGCTCGACGTCGGCGGCGGCTCGACCGAGCTGATGGCCGGCGCGTTCCGGCAGAGCCTCGACGTCGGCTCGGTGCGGCTGACCGAGCGGTTCCTCCATACCGACCCGCCGCACGGCGGAGGAGCTCGAGCGCGGCGGCCGAGTACGCCCGCGGCCTGCTCCCCGAGCTCGAGCGTCGACGCCGCGGTCGGCGTCGCCGGAACGGTCGCCCAGCTCGACGAGCTCGTCGGCGAGCTGACGCTCGCCGGCAGTCGAGGGCGAGCTCGAGCGGCTTGCCGCGCTCCCGCTCGCCGAGCGCCGCCGCGTGCCCGGCCTCGACCCCGAGCGCGCGCGCCGGTGATCGTCGCGGGCAGCGGTGATCGTTCGGCGAGGTGCTCCGCCGCTACGGCCTGCCGAGCAGCTGCATCTTCAGCGTGCGCGACCTCCTCGACGGAATCGCGGGGCAATACTTGCGACCGCAAAGCGAGTTATAACGCGGTGCTTGAGTAATCAACCTTTTGCGGAGGCAAAATCAATGAGCACCCTGATCGAACAACAGACAGCAGTCCCGACCGGCACCTGGAAGGCCGACAGCGTCCACTCGTCCGTCGGGTTCGAGGTTGGATACCTCGGCATCTCCACCTTCAGCGGCGACGTCAAGGACTTCGAGGCGACGCTCACCGACGGTGAGCTGGCCGGCAAGGCGCCGGATCGCGAGCCTCGAGACGAAGGACGAGAACCTCTACGCACATCTCCAGGCGCCCGACTTCTTCGACGCCGAGCGCTTCCCCGAGGTGAGCTTCTCCGGCACCGCTGTCCGGCGCCCGGTCGAGTTCGAGGGCGAGATCACGATCAAGGGCGTCACGAAGCCCGCGACGCTCGACCGGCACGATCACCGGCCCGGTCACCGACTCCGTACGGGAACGAGCGCTACGGCTTCGGCTCGAGACGATGATCGACCGGACCGAGTTCGGGCTCGAACTGGAACGCACCGCTGCCCGACGGCGGGATCGCACTCTCGAACGACGTCACGCTGAAGGCCGACCTCTCGCTGGTCAAGGCGGCGTAGACAATGCGGATCCTCGCGATCTCGGGCAGCCTCCGCCGCGACTCGCACAACACCATGTTGCTGCGGGCCGCGGCGGAGCTGCTGCCCGCCGACGTCGAGCTCGTCTTCTGGGAAGGGCTGCGCGACGTGCCGCCCTACGACGAGGACGACGACGTCGAGCCGGCGCCGCCGGCGGTCGCCGCGCTGCGCGAGGCCGTCGCCGGCGCAGACGCGGTGCTGATCGCGACGCCGGAGTACAACTCGTCGATTCCGGGCGCGCTCAAGAACGCGCTCGACTGGGCTTCGCGCCCGATCGCGACGAACGCTTTTCGCAACAAGCCGGTCGCGGTGATCGGCTCGAGCGTCGGCATGTTCGGCGCCGTGTGGGCCCAGGCCGAGCTCCGCAAGGTGCTCGCCGCGATGGGCGCGCGCGTCGCCGACGTCGAGGTGGCGGTCGGCCACGCGACCGAGAAGTTCGACGCCGACGGCCGCCTCCTCGACGACGACGTGCGCGAACAGCTTCGCGACGCGATCTCGACGCTGCTCGCCGAGCTCGAGCCCGCTTCCGTCGCCGCCTAGCCTACTCGCTCAGGCTCGTCCGGCGGCTCGTCCTCGGCGAGCCGCCGCTGCACGACCGAGCGCGAGAGCACGCCGACGAGCTTGCCGTTCTCGACGACGGGGACGCGCTCGAGGTCCTGCTCCTCGAGGAACGCGAACGCCTCGTCGAGCGGCATCGCCGAGTCGATCGTCGCGTTCGGCGGCTCGGCGATCTCACGCAGCGTCGTCGTGCGCGGGTCGCGGCCGGGCGCGACGACCTCGCGCACGAGCGTCTTGCGGGTGATGACGCCGACGAGCCGGCCGCCGTCGGTGACGAGGACGGCGCGCACCTCCGGCCGCGCCAGCGCCTCGCCCGCCTCCTGCGCGGTCGCGTCCGGCCTCGAGCGCGAGCGGCTCGGACACCATCGCGTCGCGGACGAGCTGGCCGTGGCTTCGGTCACGGGTAGATCCCCCGCGCCTCGAGCGCGGCCGAGACCTCGCGGATGCCGGCGACGAGCGCCGCGTCGCGCAGCGAGAGCCCGTCGCGCTCGGAGAGCTCCCAGACGCGGTCGAACGCGTCGCCGAGCTTGTCGGCAAGCCGGGTGCGGATCTCGTCGCGGTCCCAGAAGAGGCGGCCGAGGTCCTGCACCCACTCGAAGTAGGAGACGGTGACGCCGCCCGCGTTCGTGAGCACGTCCGGCAGCACCGGGATGCCGCGCTCGGCGAGGATCGCGTCGGCCGCGACCGACGTCGGGCCGTTCGCGCCCTCGACGACGCAGGCGGCAGCGCAGGTTGCCGGCGTTCGCAGCGGTCACCTGGTCCTCGCGCGCGGCGAGCACGAGCACGTCGCAGGGCAGCTCGAGCAGCTCGGCGTTCGTGATCCGCTCGCCGCCGCGAAGCCCTCGAGCGAGCCGTGCTCGCGCGACGTACTCGTGCAGCGTCGGGACGTCGAGCCCGTCCTCTGCGTGGACGCCGCCCGAGACGTCCGAGACGGCGATCACGGTCGCGCCCCGCTCGTGCAGCTCGGTCGCGGCGATCCCGCCGACGTTGCCGAAGCCCTGGACGACGCAGCGCAGGCTCGCGAGATCCCAGCCGAGCCGCCCGCACGCGCGCTCGATCACCATCACGACGCCGGCGCCCGTCGCCTCGTGCCGGAAGAGCGAGCCGCCGATCGAGATCGGCTTGCCGGTCACGATCTCGGGCACCGCGTAGCCCTTCTGCACCGAGTAGGTGTCCATCATCCAGGCCATCGTCTGCTCGTTCGTCGCCATGTCGGGCGCCGGGATGTCCTGGTCCGGGCCGATGAACGGCGCGAGGTCGGCTGTGAACCGGCGCGTGACGCGCGGGAGCTCGCCTGGCGGAGAGCTGGCGTGGGCTGCAGCGAACGCCGCCCTTCGCGCCGCCGTAGGGCAGGCGCAGCAGCGCGCACTTCCACGTCATCCACATCGCGAGCGCCGCGCATTCGCCGAGATTGACCTCCGCGTCGTAGCGGACGCCGCCCTTCGTCGGGCCGAGCACCGAGGAGTGCTGGACGCGGTAGGCCGGGAACGACCGGACGGTGCCGTCGTCGAGCTTGACCGGCAGCGTGAGGATCACCGCGCGCTCGGGATAGCGCAGCCGCTCGGCGACCCAGTCCGGGATGTCGGCCTGGAGGAGCGCCTGCTCGAGCTGCGTCCGCGCCTGCCGGAAGAGCGGCGTGTCCCACTCGAGCGTGGGAACGGGATGCGCGACCTCGACCACGGGCGGATCGTAGCCCTGGGACCCTCAGCCGGCTGGAGTGGGCCGTGAGGCCCATGCGAGGCCGCCGCTCGAGGACGACACTGACGGGGCATGCGCAACCAGGATCTCCTCCCCCTGCTTCGCCACCGCGATCGCGATCGAGCTCATCCACCTGCGCTGGATCATGCTGACGAAGTGGACCTGCCGCGGCTGCCACGTCTCGCACATGCAGTGCGACTGCAAGCCGGCTGGATCAAGCGCTTACTCTAGGCTCCGCGTCGCTGCGCCGGGGTGGCGGAACTGGTAGACGCGCTCGGCTTAAAACCGGGTGCCCTCACGGGCGTGGGGGTTCGATCCCCTCCCCCGGCATCTCCTCAGCTTCACGACACTGCAAGCGCTCGACGCCGAAGAAGGCGGCGACCGCGGCGCGGTCGTCGACGAGCGGGCACGGCGGCAGCGCGGCGAGGAACGCGCGGCCGTAGGCCCGCGTGCGCAGGCGCGGGTCGAGGATCGCGACGACGCCGCGGTCGCTCGTGGCCGCGGATCAGGCGGCCGAAGCCCTGCCGCAGCTGCAGCATCGCCGTCGGCAGCGCGAAGTCGCGGAACCAGTCGCCGCCGTCGGCCTCGACCGCCTCGCAGCGCGCCTCGTGCAGCGGGTCGCCCGGCGCCGAGAACGGCAGCTTGTCGATCACGAGCAGCGAGAGCGACTCGCCCGGGACGTCGACGCCCTGCCAGAAGGTCGACGGTCGCGAGCAGCACCGAGTCGACCTCGTCGCGGAAGCGCTCGAGCAGCCGCTCGCGCGGCGCCTCGCCCTGGACGAGCACCTCGTAGGGAACGCGCCCGCGGACGCGCTCGCGGAGCACGTCGAGCGCGCGGTAGCTCGAGGTGAGCACGAGCGCGCGCCCCTCGGAGAGCGCGAGCAGCGCGAGCGACCTCGTCGGCGGCGCGCTCGGTGAAGCCTTCGCGCGCGGGTCGGGCAGCGTCCGCGGCACGTAGAGGAGCGCCTGCTCGCGGAAGTCGTACGGCGAGCCGACGACGAGCTCGCGCGCGTGGTCGAGCCCGAGCCGGCGGCGGACGAAGCGGGCGTCCTCGCCGGTCGTCAGCGTCGCCGAGACGAGGATCGCGGTCGGGCCCTCGTCCCAGAGCCGCTCGCGCAGCTCGCCCGAGACGTCGACCGGCGCCCAGGCGACCGCGTCCGGCTCGGCCCAGACGACCCGCTCGAGCGGGTCGGGCTCGAGGCACGCCTCGACCTGCGCGGCGACGCTCGAGCGTGCGGCGCGCGAGCACGTCGAGCTCCTCGCCGTGCCCGTGCAGCTCGTCGGCGAGCTCCGCGAGCGCGTCGACGAGGAGCAGCAGCTCGGCTCGGCCGGCGGCTCGCGCAGGCGGCGCCGGCCGCGTCGGCGGCGCGACCGCGCGCAGCAGGCGGTCGCCGGCGCGCTCGATCCGGTCGAGCGCGCGCCCGGGCGCCGCCACGGCCGCCTCGCGGCAGGCGCGCTCGACGTCGGCGGCGAGCCGGCGCAGCCCGGCGCGCGAGACCCGCCCGCCGAGCCAGCGTCGCGGCCGTCTCCTCGAGCCGGTGCGCCTCGTCGAAGACGACCGCGTCGTGCTCGGGCAGCACGCCGCCGCCGGCGGCGAGATCGGCGAAGTAGAGCGCGTGGTTCGCGATCACGAGCTCGGCCTCGCCGGCGCGGGCTCGCGCCGCCTCGGCGAAGCACGTCGAGAGGAACGGGCAGCGGCGGCCGGCGCAGCGGTCGGAGCCGACGGCGAGCTCGGCCCAGAGCGCCTCGGACGGCTCGACGTCGAGCTCGGCGCGGTCGCCCGTCTCGGTCGCGGTCGAGCCAGGGCTGGAGCGCCTCGAAGGCCTCCTCGTCGCGCGGGTCGCGAAGGAGCATCGGCCCGAAGCTCTGGAGCTGCTTGCGGCAGAGGTAGTTCTGGCGGCCCTTGAGCACGGCGACCCGCACCTCGCGCCCGAGCGCCCGCGCGGCGGCCGGCACGTCGTGGGCGAGCAGCTGCTCCTGGAGCGCCTTCGTCGCGGTCGCGACGACGACGCGCTGCCCCGACTCGAGCGCCGGGATCAGGTAGGCGAGGCTCTTGCCCGTGCCGGTGCCGGCCTCGGCGACGAGATGCTCGCCCGTCGCGAGCGCGCGCTCGACCGCGGCCGCGAGCGCAGCCTGCTCCGGCCGCGGCTCGAAGCCGGGCAGCGTCGCGGCGAGCGCGCCGCCGGGACCGAACGCGTCGTGCATCGGCCGCGAGAGCCTACGGAGGCGAACGGCTGTTCCCCGCCAACCGGCCAGTAGGGCAGTAGTCGACCGCTGATGAAAATTGTCGCTCGAGCGGGAATTTGCCTTCGGACGCATTTGACCGCGCCGCCTGCAGCCGAATAGCTTCCTCTCGTCGGATCCGGTAAGTCTTCGGGCTCGCTGGATCCGGCACTCAGCTCCGGTAGGTCTTCGGACTCGCCGGGGCTGATTTTTTTTGCCGTCCGACGCCGTCCGACGGCCTAGCGTTCCGCGGCTCGTGACCTCCCTTGCCGTCATCCCCGTCGTCGTCCTCCTCTTCGTAGGCGGCGCCGTCTGGCTCGTACGTCGGCTCGCTGGTCTGCGCGAGGAGCTCGGCCGCACGCGTAGCGACTCGACGGCGCAGATCGTCTCCGACGTCGAGCGCCGGCTCGGTGGCGTCGACACGCGTCTGGAGGGGATCGACAGCGCGCCTGCTCGCCACCCAGCGAAGCACCGGCGAGACGACCACCGCAGATCGTGGAGAAGCTCGGCAAGCTCGACGGCACCGCCGCGCAGATGCTCGCGCGCGCGAACGACCTCGCGAGAGCTGGAGCAGGCGCTGCGGCCGCCGAAAGCGCGCGGCGGCTTCGGCGAGCTGCCTGCTCGAGAACCTCCTGCGCGACCGGCTTCCCCCGGCGGCGTACACGATGCAGCACACGTTTCCGACCGGAGAGCGCGTCGATGCTCGTCGTCCGGGTCGGAGAGCTGATCCCGGTCGACTCGAAGTTCCCGCTCGACAACTACCACCGCATCGTCGATGCACCGGGCGACAACGAGCGGCAGCTGCACGAGAAGGCCTTCGCCCGCGACGTCCGCAACCACATCGACGCGATCGCCTCGAAGTACATCCGCCCGCAGGACGGAACCTACGACTTCGCGTTCATGTACGTGCCGGTCGAAGCCGTCTACTACGAGATCGCGTGCCGCGAAACCGGCGACCTGCTCGCCGTATGCGCACGACAAGCGGGTGTTCCCGGTCTCGCCATCGACCTTCACCGCGCACCTCCAGGTGATCGTGTTCGGCCTGCGCGGGATGCGGATCGAGCGAGCACGCCCACGAAGTGATGGCCTACGTGGCCGAGCTCGACAAGGACTTCGCCCGCTTCAAGGAGGACTTCGACCTCGTCGGCACCCATCTCGGGCGGGCCCAGACGAAGTACGCCGAGGCCGACAAGCGGCTCGACAAGTTCGGCACGAAGCTCGAGCGGGCCAGCGAGGACGAGGTGATCGAGCTCTCCGAGGTCGTCCTCGAGCCCGGCGATCGAAGCCGCCGAGCCCTGCGACACGAGCGCGGAGCTCCCGGACGCGCCGGGCGAGCGCTGCCGCGTCGCTCAGTCGCGTCAAGCGCGCATTGCCGCTCCCTGCGACCGTCATCGACTCGCCCGCGCACGCCGACGCCGCGTGACCCGGGAACGTCTGAGCCTGCGCGTCGTCGTTTAATCCTATGCAAGGATCTTTCTAGGAGGCAATGTGAGCACAACGACGACGTACGCGAGCTGATCATCATCGGCGGCGGCCCCGCCGGCTACACGGCGGCGCTCTACGCGGCGCGCGCCGACCTGAAGCCCGCTCGTGATCGAGGGCTTCCAGTGGGGCGGCCAGCTGATGATCACGAGCGACGTCGAGAACTACCCCGGCTACGCCGACGGGATCATGGGCCCGAGATGATGGAGGACTTCCGCCGCCAGGCCGAGCGCTTCGGCGCCGAGTTCGTCACCGACGACGTGACGAAGGTCGACTTCTCCGAGCGCCCGTTCCGCGTCTGGGTGCGACAAGGACGAGTACCGCGCGAAGTCGGTGATCGTCGCCACCGGCGCGAAGCGCGCGCTGGCTCGGGCTCGAGTCCGGAGCAGCGCCTGCAGGGCCGCGGCGTCTCGGCCTGCGCGACCTGCGACGGCGCCTTCTTCAAGGAGAAGCACGATCGTCGTCGTCGGCGGCGGCGACTCCGCGTTCGAGGAGGCGCTCTTCCTGACGCGCTTCGGCACGAAGGTGACGCTCGTCCACCGGCGCGACGAGTTCCGCGCCTCGCAGATCATGGTCAACCGCGCCCGCGCGAACGACAAGATCGAGTTCGCTGACGCCCGTACGCGGTCGAGGAGGTGCTCGGCGACACGCACGTCACCGGCGTGCGGCTGCGCAACACCGAGACCGGCGAGACGCGCGAGATCGAGGCCGGCGGCTTCTTCGTCGCGATCGGCCACGACCCGAACACGAAGCTCTTCCTCGACCAGCTCGACCACGACGAGAACGGCTACCTGATCACGAAGCCGGGCTCGACCGAGACGAACATCCCCGGCGTCTTCGCGGTCGGCGACGTCCAGGACCACATCTACCGCCAGGCGGTCACGGCCGCCGGCTCCGGCTGTATGGGCGCGCTCGACGCCGAGCGGTACCTCGCCGAGCTCGAGGGCCACGCGGGCACGGCGCTCGCTGCGCCGCGG
This sequence comes from uncultured Actinomycetes bacterium, assembly GCA_963761365.1. Lineage (GTDB taxonomy): Bacteria > Actinomycetota > Thermoleophilia > Gaiellales > Gaiellaceae > PALSA-600. The sequence continues at coordinate 482,730 of CAVXHB010000009.1, forward strand.
CCCGAGGCCGAGCCAGCGTCGCGTCTAGCCGACCCGCGCAGCTAGCCTCGGCGCGTGGCCGAGGGCCGCGCTGGATCGACCTGCTCGACCCGACCGCGGAGGAGCTCGCGCGCGCACCTGCCGCCGCACGATCCACCCGACGGCGCTCGAGCTGCTGCTCGCGCCGCTCGTGCCACGACGACGAGCCGCGGCCGCGGATCGAGTCGCACGGCAACTACGTCTTCGGCATCCTCCTCGTCGCCGTCGCGGTGCCGGACGAGGACCGCGTCTACTACCAGGAGGTCGACTTCGTCCTCACGCCCGAGCAGCTCGTCACCGTCTCGAAGACGCCGCCGGGCGAGCAGCCGTTCGACCCGAAGCCCGCCAAGGACGCGTGCCGCCCGAGCGAGCACGGTCGGCATGTATCGCGTACCGCCTCGTCGACGAGATCGCCGAGCGCTACCTCGACCTGATCGACGACCTGAACGACGAGATCGACGAGCTCGAGGACCACGTCGAGGACTGGCCGGCCGAGCGAGATCCGCGAGCCGGATCTCCGACGCTGCGCCACGACCTGCTCCACATCCGCCGCACGCTCTCGCCGACGCGCGACGCCGTGCACAAGATCGTCGACGACCGGATCGAGCTCGACGACGGCGAGCTCTTCCCGCGCGACGTCGAGCTCCACTTCGCCGACGCCTACGACAAGCTGCTGCGCGCGACCGACGGCCTCGAGACCTCGCGCGACCTCGTCGCCGGCGTGCGCGACTACTTCCAGGCGAAGATCGCGAACGACCAGAACGAGGTGATGAAGCGGCTGACGGTGATCGCCTCGCTGCTGCTCCTCCCCACGTTCATCGTCGGCCTCTACGGCCAGAACTTCCACCACATCCCGGAGCTCGCACTGGGGCTTCGGCTACGGTGGTCGTGGGGCCTGATCGTCGTCACGACGATCGTCCAGCTCGTCTTCTTCCGCCGCAAGCGCTGGATCTAGCAGCGCCCGCGCTACCCTGGATCGCGTGCCGTACTACATCTGCCCGCGCTGCAAGACGCGCCGCATCGACCACGACGGCCACGAGGGCTTCACCGAGCGAGCCGCCGTCGTGCCAGCCACTGCGGCTTCGGGTTCCTGTTCGAGCTGCTCGACGACTACTACCCGGCGCCAGGCGACGGGCTTCGTCGTCTGCGACCAGGAGGCACGCGTGCTCGCGACCGGCCACGGCGTCTTCGAGCTGACCGGCTTCAGCGAGGAGCGACCTGATGGGCCGCGACGTCGTCGAGGCGCTCGGCTGTCCGACGCCGACGCCGGTCGCAGACTCGTGCGCGAATGGGGCGTGCGCCAGCTCGAGCAGCAGCTCTCGCTCCGGACGCGCGCCGGCATCGAGAAGAACGTGACGGCCGACTTCTTCCCGGCCTACGACGACGACGGCGGGCTGCTCGTCGCGCTCACGCCGCGCTAGCCTCGTACGGCGCGCACTGCCTAGACGCGGCTCGACGGGCAGAGGTCGCTCAGGACGCAGTCCTCGCACGCCGGCCGGCGCGCGTCGCAGACGCGGCGGCCGTGCCAGATCAGCAGGTGCGGGAAGCGCGCCCAGTCCTCGCGCGGCACGAGCTCTCATCAGGTCGCGCTCGATCTTCACCGGATCCTCCTGCCTCGTGAAGCCCGAGCCGCTGCGAGAGCCGCCGCACGTGCGTGTCGACGACGATCCCCTGCGCGTCGCCGCGCTCGGCCGAGACGACGTTCGCCGTCTTGCGCGCGACGCCGGGCAGCCGCAGCAGCGTCGTCGAACGTCGGTCGGCACCTCGCCGTCGTAGCTCCTCGATCAGGATCCGCATCGTCCCGCGCAGCGACTTCGCCTTCTGCCGGAAGAAGCCGGTCTCGAAGATGTCGCGCTCGAGCTCCTCCCGCGGCACCGCGAGGTAGTCCTCGGGCCGGCGGTACTTCTGCGAAGAGCTTCTCCGTGACGCGGTTGACGTTCACGTCGGTCGTCTGCGCCGAGAGCATCACCGAGACGAGCAGCTCGAGCGGGTTGTCGGAACGTGCAGCGCGATCGCGGCGTCGGCGTGCTCGACCGCGAGCCGCTCGATGATCGGCCGGATCCGCTCGCGCTTCGGCCCGACCCTGCGGCGCGCCTCGTGGACGTAGCTGCGTGCGCGCGAATGCCATGATCGACGGTACCACGGTCGAGCTGCGACCAGCCGCTCGTCGCTGATGCCGAAGTGATGCGCAATCTCGTGCAGTACGACGCGCTTGACCTCGCGGTGCAGGCGCTCGGTACTCCACCCCGTACGAGGCCGTTCGAGCGGGCCGCGGTAGATCGTGATCTTGTCCGGTGGCACCCCGCCGTAATAACTGCGTCCGGCGCGTGAGCGGCACGCCCTGGTAGAGGCCAAGCAGCGGCTGGCCCGGCGGCGGCTCCTCCTCGACGACGACCGCGACGTTCGACATCTGGCTGCTGACGATCGTCCGGCAGTCGCGTCGACGAGCTTCTGGATCGACTGCTCGAACTGCCATCAGGACGCGCCGACGACCAGCTTCACGCCGCGGCGACTCGCTCCCGCCGCCTCGCAGCCGCGGCCCGGCGCAGACGACGTCGAGCGCCGGGCAGCCCATGCAGGTGAACTCGCTCGGCGTCGGCACGAACTCGCCTGCGTCGATCCGCGCGATCGCCGCCGACAGCTCCGCCTCGAGCTCCGGCACGTCGTCGCGCGCGAAGAGCGTCGAGACCGGCGCGTCGGGCCGCTCGAGGAACGCGTAGACGACCTCGACCTCCTCGGCGCCCGGCGCGGAAGCACGCGAGCGCGTACACGAGCCGCTGCAGCCGGTACTCGCTCTCGACGATCTCTTCGGGCGTCGCGCTCGCCGAGCACGTTCGTCTTGTAGTCGACGACGAGCGCCCGCGCGCCGTCGCGGTGAGGACGTCGAGGCGACCGTGCAGGAGCACGCCGTCGTGCTCGAACGCGAACGGCCGCTCCGGCCGCGCCCCGTGAGCGCGCAGGCGCTGCGCCAGCTCGGACTCGCAGTAGGCCTCGACGAAGGCCGCCGATCCGCTCGAGCTCGTCGTCGGTGACCGTCGGGTACCAGTGCGCACGACCGAGTCGGCGAGCGGTCGCGAGGTCGACCAGCTCGAGCAGCCGGTGCACGGCATCGCCGATCTCCGTCGCCGCAAGCCCACCGCCGCCGCCCGCTGGGACCGCGCGCCGCCGCTCGCGCAGCCCGGCGACGCGCTCGGCGTAGTAGCGGTACGAGCAGCGCTCGAACAGCGCGAGCGCCGAGTACGAGAGCCGCCGGACGCGGTGCGATCGGCGGCTCCGGCACTCGGCACGAGCTCCGGCAGCCGGTAGCCGCGCGCGGCCGGCGCCGTCGGCAGCTCGGCGAACAGCGCGAGCTGGCCGTCCGGCTCGACGACGACCTCCGGCGTCAACCTGCCTCTACAGCCGCAGCGCGGGCGGTCGACGCGCACGAGGAACGTCGCGTCCGTCCCGCTCGAGCTCGACCGGCTCCTCGGCCTCGGCGAGCTCCTGCTCGCAGTCGAGCCGCGAGAGCACCCAGCCGATCGGCGTCTCGCGCCCCTCGCCGACCGCGCCCGACACGATCAGCCGGTCGATCGCGCGCGTCATCGCGACGTAGTAGAGGCGGAGCCGCTCGCTCGATCGCCTCGGCCGCGTCGCGTCCTCCTCGAACCGGCTGTCGCCGTCGGCGAACGACCTTGAAGCCGAAGCGCCCGTCGGCAGCGCGAGGATCTCGTCGCCGACGGCGGCCGCCGTGTCGCGGCCGGCGTCGGCGACGACGACCACCTTGAACTCGAGCCCCTTCGCGGCGTGGATCGTCAGCAGCCGAACGGCGTCGGCGCCCTCCTCCTCGGAGACCGCCTCGAGCTGCGCCGCGCCGAGCGCCTCCTGGTCGCGGATGAAGCGCACGAAGCCCTCGATGTCGCGGCCGCGCAGCTCCTCGTAGGAGCGCGCGAGCCGCATCAGCTTGCGCAGGTTCGCGTAGCGGCGCTGGCCGTCCCAGCGCGCGAGCACGGCGAGGTCGTAGTCGTGCTCGGAGACGACCTGCTCGCACAGCCGCTCGAGCGAGACGCGCGCCGAGGCGGCGACGAGCCGCTCGTAGCGCTGCTTGAACGCGCGGATCAGCCGCTCGTCCGCGTCGTCGAGCGCCTCCGGCAGCGAGCGCTCGAGCCCGGTGAAGAGCGGCCGCCGTCCCGTGTGCCGGCGGATCAGGACGAGCGCGTCGTTCGAGACGCCGACGAACGGCGAGGCGAGCACCGCGACGAGCGCCTCGTCGTCGTAGCGGTTGCGCAGCAGGCGCAGGTACATGCGCAGGTCGACGACCTGCTGCTGGCCGAAGTAGCGGCGGCCCGTCGCGCGGTACGTCGGCAGCCCGAGCGCGCGCAGCTCCTCCTCGTACCACTCGGCGTCGGTGCCGGCCGCGAACAGCAGCACGATCTCGCCCGGCGTCGCGGCGCCCGCGTCGACGAGCTCGCGCACGCGCCGCGCGACGTGCTTCGCCTCGGCGCGCCGCCAGTGCACGCCGCTGCCGGCGTACGACTCCTTGTCGGTGACGAGCAGCTCGACCGGATGGCCGAAGACCGGATCGGGAAACTCGCCCGAGGTCGTCAGCGGCTGGTAGTCCGTCGCCGAACGCCGAGCCGAACAGGTAGTTGACGGCGGCGAGCACCTCGGGCCGCGAGCGGTAGTTCTCGGTCAGCGGCAGCCGCTGCGACGCAGCTTCGCGCCGCTGCGCGGAAGACCTCGACGTCGGCGTGGCGGAAGCCGTAGATCGACTGGAACTCGTCGCCGACGAAGAACACGTCTTTCGCGCTCCCTGGCCAGCGGCGAGCAGGTCGATCAGCTCGCACTGCAGCGCGTTCGTGTCCTGGAACTCGTCGACCATGATCGCGCGGAAGCGCAGCTGCTCGGCCTCGCGAATGCGCTCGTCGCCGGCGAGCAGGTCGCGCGCGAGGAGCTGGAGGTCTTCGAAGTCGAGCGCCGACTCGCGCTCCTTGCCGGCGGCGTACTCGTCGGCGAAGAGCTCGAGCAGCTCCTGCAGCAGCAGACGGTCGCGCCGGGCGAGCACGGCCAGCGCGAACTGCATGACTTCTTTCCGCGCCTCCTCGTAGCTCGCTGCGCGCGCGCCACTTGCGCGCAGCGCCTTCAGCTCGACGAGCCGCTCGGGTGTCGACGGCAGATCGAGCGCCGCGCCCGCGGCCGCCTTCTGGTTCTCGGTTGCCTCGTCGTCGTCGACCAGGCATTGCGCCGCATCGCGGAGCGACGCGAGCGCCTCTTCGAGAGACGGCTCGTGCCCCAGCTCGAGCTCGAGCGGCCGGCCTGCCGAGCGCAGCGTCTCGTAGACGCTCGTGAGCAGCTTCCGCAGGCGGTCGCTGCCAAAGGTCGCGAGGAGCCGGAGCCGCTCGGGCTCGCGCGTCGCGCAGAACGCAGCGAGCGCCCGCTCGAATGCCTCGCCGCGAAGGACCGCGCCGTGCTCCTCGTCGAGCTCGCGGAAGCGCGGGTCGATCCCGACGGCGAACGGATGCGCGCGCAGGAGGCGGGCGCAGAAGCCGTGGATCGTCGAGATCCACGCGCCGTCGAGCTGTTGCGCAAGGTCGAACCGGCCGCGCGTCAGTGAGCTCATCGCGGATGCGCGAGCGCAGCTCGCCGGCGGCCTTGCGCGTGTAGGTGATCACGAGCACCGATTCGACGTCGAGCCCGTCGTCGCACACAGCCCGCACGAAGCGCTCGACGAGCACACGCGTCTTGCCGGTGCCTGCGCCCGCGGAGACGAAGACCTCGCCGTGCGCCTCGACCGCCGCGAGCTGCTGTTCGTTCATCAACTGTGCTTCACCCGGCACATCGTCCAGAGGTCGCACCACGATGGGCACTCGCCGCCGCGCGGATCGTGCCTCACATCGCCGGCGCGCATCCGCTGCGCGGCCTCGCGGGCGCGATCGCGCGCGGTCTCGATCTGCCCCCAGAACGCGCGCTCGTCGAGATAGTCGCGATCGGCGAAGCCGGGAAGGTCGTCGCGCGACTCGGCACGCAGCATCCCTCGTGCACCGCGCGAGCCCGACAGCGCGCGATAGACGCCGCCGAGCGGCTCGATCCCGACGAGGTCACGCAGTACGAGCATGTACAACGGCACCTGGAGCCTGCGCTCATCGTCGATCTGGCGCGCCGAGTGCGAGCCCTTGCCCGACTTGTAGTCCTGCACGATCCCGCGCGCGCTGAACGGATCGACGTCGATCCGGTCGATCTTGCCGCTGAGAAAGAGGCCGTCGCCGAGCTCGAGCCCGCGCTGCAGCTCGGGCGCGGATCGGTCGCTGCCAAAGCCGACCTCGAAGCGTCGCGGCAACAGACCGACCTTGGACTGCGCCTCCTCGGTGATGAACCGCTCGAGGTCGCGCCACAGCCCCTCGCGCAGCTCGGCAGCGTCGACCTCGGCGAGCTCGAGCCGCACACCCCCGCGGAGCGCGTCGTCGAGGCAGCGCTGGAGGAACGACAGCGCCTTGTCCAGGTTCTCGGGGCTGACGCGGTCCGAGCCGAGCTCCTTCGGGATGCCGCCGTAGAACGCGTACAGCGTCTGGTGCGCGACGCTTCCGCGCAGCATCGCGTCGGCCTCGGCGTCGATCGTCTTCGGGCTGATGACACGCTCGAAGAGCCACGCCGACGAGCAGTCGATGAAGCGTTCCAGCTCGGTCGCGGAGAAGGTTGTGCGACCGGCGAGCTCAGCGAGCACCACCGGGTTGCGCAACCGCGTGTCGCGGTCGAAACGCGTTGCGCGCCCGGTCGAGCCGGCGCGACCAGTCGTTCGCCTCGGCGAGCGCGCGCGCGCTGTCCTCACCGTCGGGATCCGCGGACAACCGCGCTAGCGCGCGCGCCCGTTCTCGTTCGCTCGGTGCCGTCTCGAGCGGCCACGTCAGCTGCGAGAGCCGACGGCGCGTGGTCGCGCGCGCGACGTCATCGGGGTCGAAGGCGGCGGCAACGTCGTGCCAGAACGGGCTCGCCTCGCGCGGCGATCCCTCGTCGGTCGCGGCCTCGCGAACGAGGTAGACGCGGGAGGTCGCGCGTGTGCAGCGCGGTGTAGAACAGGTAGCGATCGCGGCTGACGCGGTCGGGTCGTTCGAGCCGTGCGCCGAGCTCGCGGCGGCGGTCGTCGTCGAGGAACGGCGAGCCGCGGTCGCGCCCCGGCAGCGAGCCTTCCTCGAGCCCGAGCACGAAGACGACGTCGAACCGACGCGTCCGCGCGCGAAGCAGGTCGAGCACGGCGATGCGCCCGGGCTCCGTGGCCGGTGCGCCCACCTCGGCTCGATCGAGTGCGCCGACGACGTCTTCGACACCGAGTTGTTCGCCCTGGAGCCGCCAAAACTCGAGCTCGTCGAGCAGGGATGTCGCCTTGCCGAGGCACCGCAGGTCGAGTCGCGACGTCTCGCCTGCGGGCGGTGCTTCGAGCCCGTATGCCGAGCGGAGCATCGAGGCGAGCAGAGCCCGCACCGCTTCGATCGGATCGCCGGCCGAGCGCAGGTCGCGCAGCGCGACGAGCGGCGCCTCCCGGAGCTTCTCCGTCTCGTCGACCACGCGGTCGGGCGACTCGATCGCGCGCCCCCGCAACCGTCCCTCGACGTAGTCGACGCTCGAGCGCGCAATGCCCGAATAGGGCGAGCGCAGGAAGGCGAAGAGCTCGCGGCGTCCGCCGCCCATCCAGGCGAAGCGGAGCAGCGAGACCAGCGCATGGCCGAGCGGCGTGCCGGCGAGCCGCCGCGGCGACTCGAGCGCGTAGGGGATGCCGAAGCCGCCGAGCACGGTTTCGAGCGGTGCCCGGTAGCGCTCGGCAGCCGGAACGACGAGCGCGATCTGCTCCGCAGGGACACCGTCCCGGAGCAGGAGGAGCAGTTCCTCGGCAACGAG
>CAVXHB010000010.1:0-52438 GCA_963761365.1 uncultured Actinomycetes bacterium
ACTGCGAGGCCGTTGAAGGTCGAGTGCGTGTTGTACTTCTGAGTGCCCGGCGTTGAAGGTTCCGTCCGGAATCAGGTTGGCGATCGGCGTGCTTCCGAGCGCCTTCGCGTTCACGATGCCGCCGCTGCCGGGGTAGGCCTCCTCTTTGTTGAGCACGGCGACGCCGACTGCGAGGCCGACGCCGACGTAGCCGCCCGCGATGGCGACCGTGATCAGCACGAACTTCGAGGTGTCGCTCGCCGAGACGAGGACGTTGTTGTCGGCGTTGAGCGTCGCGCCGCCGCCGTCGCACTTGTAGGCGGTGCGAGTCGTCGGCGTGCCGGTGCACGCGTAGGTGTGGACGTTCGCGACGGTGACGGCGACCGTGCCGGCGACGCCGACCGTGCCGCCGCCTGCGCCGGCGGTGACGCCGATGACCGCTCCTGGCCGTTCGCGGTCACCGAGATGTCCTGTCCTCGCCGTCACGGTGGCGCCGCTGCCGATGTACGCGTAGGTGTCGATGTTGACGACGCGGACGGTGATCGGCACGGCGACGCCGGCGTCGCCGCCGATCGCGAGCGACGCGGCGACCTCGATCTCGTAGTACTGGTTCGCGGCCGCGACGCGGACCGACTGCCGGCGTTCGGGCACGCTGCGTGACGCGCAGTCGGGGCGCAGTTGATCTGCGCCGAGTCGCCGATGTGCGCCGAGGTGTGGATCGTTCTCGACGTTGATGACGCCGGCGAGGTTGACGGCGGCGCGTGCCGCTGAAGCCGAAGCTGATGCCGAAGGCGCCGACGTTGTCGCTGTTGTTCGCCGTGACGGCGACGCCGCGGAAGCTGCGTGTCGGTGCTCGCGACGATGCCGCGGCCCGTCGCGCTCGCGTCGCCGGACGGCGTGCTGCCCGGCGGCGACGATGCTGTGCGACCGGCCGGCGTTCGGGCCGGGGTCCGTGATCGTCACGGAGTCCTGAGCGTCGGTTCGGCAGTGGTCGGGGTCGACTGCGCTGGTCGCTGTCGTCGCAGTGGGTCGTCGTCAGGAACACCTTGCGTGCGGGGATGCCGGACGCTCGTCGAGGATGACGTAGTACTGGCCGCCGTCGACGAGGCCCGCCGATCGGCGTGCCGCCGCCGGCGCTGTAGACGACCCGTCGCCGTCCTTGAGCGCTTGCCGCCGACTCAGGTCGTACGGCAGGTGAACTCGCCGGTCGCGTAGTTGACGTCGGCGCCCGGGTCGAAGCGGCTCGAGGCGTCCTTCGCGACGCCGGCCTGGTCGGTCGGGACGAGGCGGTGGTTCTCGCCGCTGCCGCCGGAGATCGAGACGGCGATCGTCAGGCCCGGGTCGCCGTAGACCTGGTACTGGTTCGGGCCGACGTTCTTGATGTAGTAGAGGCCACCGCCGACCTGGGCTGCGGCGGCCGGTGCCCGGTGCAGCCGGTGATGCCGATGAACGAGTTCCCGCTCGTACCGGTGTACGAGCAGACGCCGGTGACGCCGTCGACGGTGAAGCTGCCGGTCGAGTTGAACCCGGCGCGGAGACGACGTTCAGGTCGTGTGCGAGGCGCGAGCGCCTGGTCGCCGCCGTCGACGGTCGTGGAGCCGCAGTCCTCGCCTGCTTGTCGCCCTGGTCGCAGAGGCCGCTGATCGAGGTGCCGCCGCCGCGGTCGTAGATGACCTCTTCGCCGTCGTTGTAGCCCGGGTCGTCGACGAAGGTGATCGTGTTGCCGCTGATCGTCCCCGGCGCGGTGAAGCGGGTGTCCACCGTGCAGACGTGTACGTCCCGGTGCGGACGGTGATCGCGGTGCCGCCGCCCGCTCGCGCTTCACCTGCGCGTAGTTGCCGATCCAGGCGTGCGTCTCCTTGCTGACGACCGGCACCGAGACCGCGGCGCCGACCGCCGCGCTGCCGCCGCCGCTGATGTTGCCGGCGATCACGTTCAGCGTCATCGTCTCGTCGGCCGTGACGCCGACGCTGCCGCCGGCGGTGATCGACCGCGCCGTTCGAGAGGCTCGTGCCGTCGGCGACGAAGGCCTTGCGTCGTCACGCTGATCACCGGCACGGCCGCCTGGACGTTGACCGACGCGGTGCCGCCGAAGCCGCCGCCGACCGAGATCTCGGTGAACGTCTCGGTCGACGTCGCGCCGACCGTGACGTTGCCGGAGACGTGTGATCGTGCCGTCGCTTGCCGATCGACGCCTCGGTGTCCTTGGTGAACGACGTCGACGATCGACGCCGACGCCGACGCCCGCGGTGCCGCCGATGCCGATCGTGCCGGCGAGCGAGAGGTCGGTCGTCGTGTCGTTCGCCGAGACCGCGACGCCCGTGCTCGAGCCGCCGACGTGCACGCCGTCGTCGATGTGGGCGAGCGTGTGGTTCGTCTGGATGTCGACGATCACCGAGCCCGCGACGCCGGCGCTGTCGCCGCCCGCGCCGCCGACCGCGATCAGGTCGATGTCTTCGCTCTGCGTCGCCGAGACCGTTCAGGCCCGTGCCGCCGTTCGCCTGCGAGGTCGGAGCTCGCGCCGACGCCCGCGTCGACGCGTGCCCTGCGCGGTCGATCACGATCACGGAGACGGCGACGCCCGCCGAGGACGTGCTGACCGCGCGCGCCGCCCGCGAGCAGGAAGTCGTTGACGGCGTCGGAGGCGCTGATGTCGAAGGCGTCGCCCGCGTGGACGTGCCGGTGACGCTCGCGCGATCGGTGCTCGGACGGGTTGAGGACGACGACGATGACCGAGCCGTCGACGGCCGCGCTCGAGCTCGAGCCGCCGACGTCGAGCGGCGAGCTCGTGGAAGTTCTCGGTCGAGGTCGGCGTTGACGTCGATCGCCGCCGACGCGTCGAGATCGTCGTGTTCGGCTCGATCGTCGCCGAGACGTGCTTCTCGATCACGTCGACGTCGATGCCGATGCCGACGCCGGCGCCGTCCGTCGAGAAGTTGAGCCCGCCGGCGATGTTCGTGAAGCGACGTGTCGTCGGTCGCCTCGACCGTGAGCGTCTGTGCGCCGGCTCGCCGGCGTGCCGCGTCAGGCGGCCCTGGATGCTGGTTGATCTGCGTCGCCGCCGTTGATGTCGGCGCTCGTCGTGATGAAGAACACGTCGACGATCACCGAGCCGCTGACGGCGGCGCCGCCGCTCGAGGCCGCCGCCGGCCACGGCGACCGAGGAGAACGCCGGCAGCGTGCCGATGATCGGGCACCTTGATCGGATCGGCTTCCTTGATCGACGACTTCGCCGAGACCTCGATCTTGCCGAGCGCGTCGACCTGCGTGATGTGAGTCGACGTGTTCGAGTCGATGAACGCCTCGGTCGTGACGTCCGGGAAGACGTTGACGACGATCGCGCCGCCGACAGCCGCGCCGCCGGCCGAGGCCGCGCCGGAGAGCGCCATGTTCTGGATCCCGATCGCGTTCTGCGCCGTGGACCTCGATGTCGCCGTTCGAGATCAGGTGCGCGCCCGTCGCCGACGGACGCCTCGGTGTGGAAGAAGATGACCTCGACGCCGATCGACGCGGCGACGCTGGCGCCGCCGTTGTTCTGCGACGAGCCGCCGGCGCCGGCCAGGCCCCAGACGATCAGCTGGTTCGTCTTGTCGCCGGTGTTGACGGCCTCGATCGTGATCGCCGTCGCCGGTGACGACCGCGTCTGACGCCGACGGTGGCGTTGTTCGTGATGTCGTCGAAGTTGACGCCGACGGCGGCGGCGACGTGCGTGCCGTCGGCGCTGGCGGAGAGGCCGGTCGACTTCGCGGCCGCCTGCGTCGAGTTCTCGGCGCTCAGCTTCACGTCGCCGTCGGTCGCGGTCACGTGCGCGCCGTCGCCGATCTTCGCCTCGTTCGTCGTGACGACCCAGTTGAGGCTGATCGAGGCCGCGACGCCGACGCCGCCGCTGTTCGAGTCGCCGCCCTGCGCGCCGGTCTCGCTGTTGCCCTTGCCGGTGCCCGTGCTGTTGTCGCTCGCCTTCGGCATCGAGCTCGTGTCGGAGTTGCCCGAGGTGTTCGGGTTGTTGTCGACCTGGTCCTGCTTCTTCTTGTCGGCGTCGTCGTCGTCCGAGTCGGCGCCCTTCGTCGTCGCGTCGGCGTGCGCCTCGGTGTTCGTCGCCGACTCGGCGCTGATCTCGACCGACGTGCCCGTGCACGTCGCGTGCGACCTCGGCGAGCGTGTTCCAGTTGAGGACGATGTTGAGGGCGATGCTGACGCCGACGGCGGTGCTGCCGGCGGCGACCGACTTCGCCTCGGCCGAGAAGTCGCCGTCGTGCGACGGCCTTGACCGTGATCGTCCCGGTCGCCGTCAGGCCGGTCGCCGGCGGTGCCGAGCCGTGGCGGTCGTGTTCTCGCCGTCGAGGACGACGAGCGCGACGCCCGGGGCGACGGAGGTGTCGTCGCCGGAGGCGCCCATGTCGACCTCGGTCTCGGTCTGGCGGCGCGAGCTCGCCTCGACGTCGACGTTCTTGCCGCCGTTCACGACCGCGGTGTCCTCGACCTCGGAACGCGTCTCGGTCGACGTGAGGACGTTGAGCGCGACGGCGGCGCCGACGCCGGCGCTCTTCGCGTCCTCGGCCTCGCTGTTCGCCTTCGCGAGGTCGAGCTCGTTCGCCTTCGTCTTGAGCGTGACGTCGGCGCTGCGTCGCGGTGACCTGCGCGCCGCCCTCGACGAGCGCGTCGGTCTTGTCGTTCGTGACGATGTTGATCGCGACCGCGCCGGCGATGCCGACGTCGGTCTTGCCCGGCGCCCGCGTTCGCCTCGGCGATGATCTCGTGCTCGGCGAGGCGGAAGAGGTCTGCCGTTGGCGCGTCGGGCTCGCGGGAGGTCAGTGCCGTGGCCGGGAGCCGACTGGATGACCCACTTCTTCGTCCCGTCGTCCCACTTGTAGACGCCGGCCGCGTTGACGATGGTGAGCTTCGTCACGTCCTTCGCCGTGCCCGTGCAGCCGGTGACGCCGGTGAGCTGGTTGGTGCTGACGCCGGTGTACTGGCACGTGCCGTTGAGCCCCGTGCCGGTGAAGTAGCCGGCCGTGCCGAACGGCGTGCCGTCGGCGACGTTGAGCGTCGTGTGCGTCGCGTCGATCGTCTGGTCGAGGTTGACGGTCGAGCCCGTCGTCGAGGTGACGATCGCCTTGTCGTCGGGCTGTGCCGGTGCAGCCGGTGATGCCGCGTGAAGTCGTGTCGCGTCTGTGCTCGTGTAGGTGCAGGTCCCGGTGCCGCCGACGACCGTGAACGATCCCGGCGGAGGCGAAGCCCGCCGTCGACTTCACCTTCAGCGTGCCGCGGCTGAGGTCCTGGCTCGCGCCGTCGACGAGCGTCTGCATCGCCGCGGCCTTCGTCAGCTGGAAGAAGTCGCCGTCGGACGGCGAGTACGGCAGCGTGTCGCCGCGGTCGACGAGCACCCACTCCTTCGCCGTGTCGTCCCAGCGCCGGATGATGCCGTCGTTCTTGTCGTTCATCAGCGCCTCGATGTCGAGGCCCGTTCCGCTGATCGTCGGCACTTCCGTCGCCGCCGTGACAGCGGCGTTGTCGCTGGGCGTGCCGGTGCATGCCGGACACGCCGAAGTGGGTCGCGTCGGTCCTGGTGTAGCTGCACGGTCGCGATCCCGTCGATCTTCAGCGTGCCGCTCGACGCGAAGCCGTCGGTGGAGGCGACCTTGAGTGTGCCGCCGACGAGGCTCTGCGAACCGCCGTCGACGCTCGTCGATGCCTGGGCGACCGCCGCCTCGTTCGTGATGTCGGCGACGTTGATCGAGACGCCGACGCCGATGCCGTCGTCGGTGCCGGTGCCGACCGTCTCGCCCTTCGCGGAGGCGTCCGCGATCGTCGCGGCGAGGGTCTTCGCGCTGACGACGCCGCCGGCGTTGATCGTGATGCCGCCGACGTAGAGAGCGAGCGACTTCGTCGTGATGATGTTGATCGCGACGGCAGCGGCGACCTCGACCTTCGTGCTGCTGCTCGAGCCGCTTGTCGCCGGTCGAGGCGCTCGGCGTCGAGCTCGTCGAGGAGCTCTTGCCGGTGGTGCTGCGCTGAGGTGTTCGCGTTCGTCAGCTGGTCGTCGGACTTCTTGTTGACGTCGCCGCCGTCGCCGCCGGTCGAGCTGTCGGTCTTGTTGTCGGTCGCGCTCTGCGCGCCCCTCGCGCCGGCGATCGCCTCGGACTCGTTGTCCGACGAGCCGTTCGCCGAGAGGCTGACCGCTCCGCCCGCGTGATGTTGCGCAGTGATCGTCGCCGTGACCTCGTCGTCGACGATCGCGAGCGCGAGCGCGAGGCCGATCGACGACGTTGCCGCCGGCGGCGTCCGCGTTGGCGGTCGTCGTCGTCTTCGTGTCCTGCGTCGCGGTCAGCGTGACGTCGCCCGTCGCGGTGAGCGACTGCGAGCTGTCGCCGTCGATCGTGGCGCTCGTCAGTGACCGTCGGTAGGAGATCGAGACGTCCGGCGTGAGCGCGACGTCGGAGCCGGCCTTGGCCTTGACGCCGGCCTCGGAGTACGTCGTCATCGTGTCGGTGTCGTCGCGCTCAGCGTGACGTTCGCGGCTGCGACGTCGCGTCGAACGTGGCACCTGAATCGATAGAAGCGGTGGTCGTGTCATTGACGATGTTGATTGCAACCCCTGCGCCAATGCCGACCGTCCCTGCGTCGTCGTCCTTCGCCTTCGCCTTTGCCGTGCTGTCGACGACGGACGCAGCGGAAAGGGTGAGGTCAGATCCATTCAGGTTGTCGCCGGGGGACCGCGGGCCGTGTTGTCGGAGAGCTCAGCGTTCGTCGTGATGTCGGCGATCGTCAGGGCAAGCGCGCCGGCGATGCCGACCTTGCCGCTCGCCGGCGCCCGAGGTCGCCTCGGTGTCGAGGGTGTTCTTGCCGTTCGCGCCGGTGCCGCTGTTCATGAGCGCGCTCAGCGCGAGGCCCTTCGTGTCGAGCAGGTCGTTCGTGCCGACGATCGCCTCGTTCTTGATCGTGACGAGGTTGATCGCGACGGCGGCGGCGATGTTGGCGGTGGCGCCCTTGACCGCGGTCGCGTTCGCCTTGACGGTCGAGTCGGCGTCCTCGGTGGTCTTCGAGGCTCGCTGCGCCGGTCGGCGCCACGAGTCGTCACACCGTCGGCGATCTTCGAGATCGCCTGCGCGGTGACGATGCCGATCGCGACGGCGGCCGCGACGGTCACCTTCGTGCCGCCGTCTCTCGCCGCTCTTCGCGTCCGGCGTCTTCTTGCCGGTCGTCTTGCCGCTCGAGTCGTTGCTCTCGCCGACGGCTTCGCGTTGTCGTCCGCCTTCTCGTTCACGTCCTTGCCGGAGCTGTCGGTCGACCCTGGGTCCCGTCTGTCTTCCCTTCGCGCCGGCGGAGCTCGCCGTCGCCTCGGTGTCGTTCGTCGAGATGCCGTCGGCCTCGAAGCTGACGTCGCCGCCGGCGTTCAGGTCGCGGTTCAGCTTCGACTCGACGTCGTGGTTCGCGATCAGGAGCGCGAGCGAGAGGCCGATCCCCGCGTTGCCGCCCTTCGTGTCGCCCTTGGCCGTCGTCGTCGTCTTCGCGGTCTGGATCGCGTTCGCGGTCGAGCTTGCCGGTGAGCGTGAGCGGCGTCGAGCCGCTGCCGACCGACGCCGTGGTCGTCACGTTCGAGATCGAGATCGCGACCTGCGCCGAGAGCGCGACGCTTCCCGCCGCCGCCGCGCCGCCTTCGGCGGTCGTCGTCATCGTGTCGGTGCTGGTCGCGTTGATCGTCAGGTTCTTGACGCCGGTCAGAGTCACGTTGTCGGGCAGGCCGGCGGTCGTCGTGTCGTTGACGACGTTGACCGCGACGGAGGCGCCGACGCCGCTCGCCTTGCCGTCGGTGTCCTGCTTCGCCATCGCGACTGCCTGTGCTGTCGTAGTTCGAGGTCGCGTTGAGCGTCAGGTCGGCGCCGTTCAGCGCGACCGGGGCCGTCGTTCCTTCGACGTCGGAGCGTCGTGGTCGCGACGACCACGTTGACCGCGATCGAGCCCGCGACGCCGACGCTGCTGCCGCCGGCGCCCGAGGTCGCGCTCGCCTTGAAGCTCGACTGCGGCCGGGGCGGTCGTCTCGACCGTCGACGCTCTTGGCGGTGATGTTCGCGTTGTTCGCGAGCTAGGCCTTCGTGTTGATGACGCCGACGATCGACCGCGACGCCGATGCCGATGCCGGAGCTCGGCGTCGGTCGTGCCGGCTTGGTCGTGTCCGGCGTACCGTCGTCGGCGGCTCCGGTGTTGTCGTCGTTGTAGCGTCGTCGTCGGCGCCGGTGATCGTCTTGAGCAGCGTCTCGTCGCCGCTCGCGTCGCCTCGGTAGATCTTGTAGCCGGTCGCGCCGTCGATCGCGTCCAGGTCGAGCATGACTCGTCGTGTCCGCTCGCCGCCGGTCGACGTCGACCTTCTTCTCGGCGCTCGGCAGGCTCTCGCCGGTCGGCGAAGGTCGCGGTGACCTTGTAGTAGTAGGTGCCGTCGGCGAGCGAGCCGCCGCCCGTCAGCAGCGTGAGCGGTCGGCGCGTCGGGTGAGAACTTGACGTTGCCGGCGTCGGCGGTCGCCGAGGCGACGTTCTTCGAGCCGGCGTGGATCGAGGTCGTCGGCGCCGGCGGTCTTGATGTTGTGGACCGTCGAGCGCGTCGGACGAGGCGATGTACGCCTGCGTCGTCGAGACGATGACGACGACGGCGAGCGCCGCGTTGAAGTTCTGGTTGCCGCGTGCCGTGCGTTGTCGGCGGTCTTCGACTTGCCGTCGACGCTTGCCGCCGGTCGCGGCTCCGTCTGCTTGGAGGTGCCGAAGATCTTCGCCTTGTCGGTCAGCGTGTGGGTCAGCGCAGGCGCCGCCGAGCCCGTTGAAGTAGAACGCCGGTTGCTCGTCGCGGTGCTCAGGCTCGTGTAGGTGCAGTCGCCGACGTCGGTGGTGAGCGTGCCGGAGGTGACGAAGCCGCCGGTCGAGGCGACCTTCAGCTTGCCGGCGGCGGCGAGCGTCTGCGTGCCGTCGACGGTCGTGCTCGCGCCCTGCGTCGGGCTGTTCGAGTTCGTGGTCGAGTTCTTCGTGGAGTCGAGTTGTTCGCGTTCGGGTCCTCGCCCTTCGGGCTCGCCTTCGCCGTCGTCGGCGCGGTGTTGTCGGTGTCGGCGGAGACGGTCAGGGTCGTGGCCGTCGACCGGCGTCGCCGGCCTTGCTGTCGACGTACGCCTCGGAGTCGGTGACGAAGACGGCGACCGCGATCCCGGCGCCGGAGCCGGCGAGCCTCGGCGTCTGCCGTCGTGCGCGACGTTCGTCTTGACGTTCGAGGTGATCGCGACGTTGCCGCCGGACTCGTGATCGCAGCTCGTCCCGGAGAGCTGGCTCTTGCTGAGCGCGAGCACGAAGGTCGCCGCGACGGCCGAGTCGCTGTCCTTCGCGCTCTGTCCAGTTGCCGATCAGGAGGCTCGTGTCGTCCTTCGGGTCGTCGTGCTCGCCGCGACGTCGGAGGTCGCGACGTAGCGCTTGCCGTCGGTGTCGGTGACGACGTCGCCCTTGCTGGTAGAAGGCCGCGTCGTCGAAGGCGCCCTTGTCCGGCGCCGTGCCGGCGACGCCTTCGCGCGTCGCGGTGACGTCGATCGTGCTCGCCGAGCGTGACGTCGCCGACGGCGGTGATGTGCGTGTCGCCGTGGACGTTGACGTTCGCGTGGTACTCGAGGTCGAGACCGGCGTGGTTGACGCCGGTGCCGCTGCCGTTCTCGACGATGTCCTGCTTGACGATCGCGCTGTCGCCGACCGAGCCGGTGCAGCCGCCGCCGCTCAGGTGTCTTCAGCTTGTTGGCGGCGATGTCCCTGCGTCGCGTAGGAGCAGGTGCCGGGGTCGCACCGCCGGTGTCGACGGTGACGCGTGCCGGTGTCGGCGAAGCCCGCGACCGAGGCGAGCGCCAGGTCGCCGCCGCGTCAGCGTCTGCGGCCGACGGCGTCGCCGGTGACGCTGCCGGCGAAGGCGGTCAGGCTGATCCGTTGCCGTTCAGGATCGTCGAGCCGGTCGCGACCCAGCGACCGTCGCTTGCCGGCGGCTGTCGCGTCGCCGAGATGTCGCGTCGCGCGGTACTGGTGGTCGTCCGGGCCGAGCACGAAGTCGCCCGGCTTGTAGTCCTTGCCCGCGTCCCAGGCGCCCTTGTCGGCGCCGATGTCGACGAGCCCGTCGGTGCCGAGGTACGGGATCGTCGTCGTGATGCCGAAGACGCTGATCCCGTTGTCCTTGTCGACCGCGTTGAAGTTGATGTTGCCGTTGCTCGTCGGGGCGACGGTGCACGCGCTCGCGCGGCGCCGACGCAGACGCTCACGCCCGGGTCGACCTTGATGTGCTCGGCGTTGACCGTCAGGTTCGAGTTCGGCACGAGGTAGTTGCCGGTGAACTCGACGGTGTCGATGCCGAGGCCGCCGTTGATCGTCACGGTCTGCGTGCCGGAGATCGTGAAGTTGTGGGTCTCCGAGAGCGCGAAGTTCACGGTGCCCGTCGGATCGAAGTCGCCGACCTCGATCGTGCCCGGGGTGCGCCCGGGTCCGACCTTGATCAGGTCCTTGTCGAGGACCTCCTGGTTGCTGCTGAACGCGTTGAAGCCGACGTCGGCGCCGTTGATCGTGACGTTCGAGGCCGAGAGTCGACCGGCTCGAGGCCGGCGTACTGGAACGGCACGCCGTCGATGACGAGGGTGCCGGAGTGGGCGTCGATCGGGTTCGAGACGATCGAGCCGCGCTGGCCGTCGACGACGAGGCTGTCGAAGCCGCCGTCGCCGCCGTCGGCGACGCCGGTCAGAGCGCCACGGCTCGAGCGCGAAGGTGTCGTTGTTGTTCGGCGCGCCGGTCAGGTTCTCGAACCGTCGAACGAGGTGCCGCGACGGTGCCACGCGTTCGCGCCGCTGATCGTCCACGACGAGTCTGCCGCAGGGCCGTCATAGTTGAACGGCACGCCGTCGATGACCAAGGTGCCGGAGTGTGGACCGCTCGGGTTGGAGACAATCGAGCCGCGCTGGCCATCGACGACGAGGCTGTCGTAACCGCCGTCACCGCCGTCGGCGACGCCGGTGAGGGCGCCCGAGGGCTCGAGGTCGAAGGTGTCCTGGTTGTTGGGCGCGCCGGTGAGGTTCTCGAAGCCGGCGAAGGTCGTGGTCGTCCCCGTGGCGGTCGTCCCTGCCACGGTGCCGCCGCCGACGCCGTTGATCGACCACGTCGAGTCGGCCGCGGGGCCGTTCAGGGTGTCGTTCGGGCCTCCGGCCGAGATCGACGTCGTGTTCTTGAAGGAGATCGAGCTGATCCCGCCGCCCGACACGGTGCCCGTGCCGTCACCCGCGATCGTCCAGTTCGACGCCGTCGGCGAGTTTGCGAGGGCGATCGACGGGCCGTCGTAGGTCACCGGCGCGGCGATCGCGCCCTGGTTGACGTCGACGATCAGCGAGTCGGACTTGACGTCGAGGCTGCTGACGCTGGTCGGTGTCCGGTAGGTCGTCGTCGCCGTCGACGGTGATCGCGAGCGCGTTCGTGTTGGTGTTGACGACGGTGTTGCCGATCGCGATCGGAGTACCCGCGACGGTGCTTGTAAGCGTCAGCGCTGCCGCGGGGCCGTCGATGACCGTCACGTTGACCGGCGGCGCTACGACGGGAACGCAGGCCGGGTCGGTCGACGTCGCGGTGCACGTCGTGCCCGTCGTCGTGCCGGGCGTGCAAACCGGTGTTGCGGTTCCGACGGTGCACGTCGTCCCGGCCGTCCCGGCGGTGCAGGCCGGATCCGTCGACGTTGCCGTGCAGGTTGTCCCTGCCGTCCCGCCGGTGCAGGCCGGGTCGGTCGACGTCGCCGTGCACGTCGTGCCCGTCGTCGTGCCCGGCGTGCAAGCCGGAGTCGAAGTGGCCGTGCAGGTCGTGCCCGTCGTCGTGCCGGGCGTGCAGGCCGGAGTCGAGGTCGCCGTGCACGTCGTGCCGGTCGTCCCCGTCGTTCCGGTCGAACAGGTCGGGTCGGTCGACGTCGCGGTGCACGTCGTGCCGGTCGTCGCCGGCGGAGCAGGCGTTGTCGTGTCGACTGCGGGACTCGAGGCTGCCGCAGCGTCCGTGTTGTCGGCGGGCGTCGTGTCGACGGGAGTCGCGTCGACTGCTGCCGGTGCGTTCGGGTCGACGGCCGTGGCCGCGTTCGCGTCGACGCCGGTTGCAGCGGCAGCCGACGCGTCGGTCCCGTCAGGCGACGGCGCAGTCGGCGTTGCGACTGCGGGCGGTGTCTTCGTCACCGGCGGAGCGGCAGTGTTCTGGAACGACGCCGGGTCGATGCCGACGCTGCTCGAGACGATGGGCGTCGAGCCGGTCGTGCTCGTCGACGGTCCACCGCCGAACGTGGTCGGCTCAACGCCGACCGAGCTCGTGACGATTGGTGGCGCAGGCGCTGTCGATGTTGGCGGAGAGCCAGACGCTCCCGGCAAGATCGACGCCGAGGTCGACGACAGTGGTGCCGCCGGAGTGACGTTGCGATTGTCCTTGACGATCGGGACGCGAACCTTGTGTGTCAACGGTTGCGTCGATGCGATCGATTGCGCCGCGTGCTTGTTCGCGGCCGGCTGTTTGAAGACGAGGGGAGGCGCGGCCGCGTGCACCTTCGGCGCACTCGCAGGAACAGCAGCAGAGGGAACGCGCAGTACGGGGAAGCGGAGGGGAACAACGTTGAGGGCGTGGAGGGAATGCACACGCGGCGGGGGCTGCAAATACGCCGCCCTGATGAGCGGCGCGGTGTACACGTAAAGGAGGCTGAGGGAGCCGAAAGCAGCACCGATGCGAGCGATCTTCCCGACCCGAAGGCCGATCAGCCCGTACCGATACGGCGGCGTTACTACAACTGCAGTGCCTGCGACTATGACCCGCTTCCCCCTTGAAACCGCTGATGAACTACTTCCCTCGGCGGAGAGCTAACCATGGTTGGCCAGCAATTTTCAAGGGGCAAGTGGAGAACTTTCGGTAGATATCTGGTGAAAGCTCGCAAAATGCCGCTGTTTTTCCCCCGAAACGGGGGATATAGCTGCGACGCTTACGACTGCAACGCGACGACCGGCGCCTGCTCGGCCGGCGTCAGGCTGATTCCCGCGGCGGCGTACGCATCGGGCTGGTCGAGCGTCTCGTGTTCGAGCAGGGCTTTCGCGAGTGAGTCGAGCTTGTCGCGGTTCTCGCGAAGGAGCTCGATCACCTCGTCGTGCGCCGCCGCGACGAGCCGCCGCACCTCCTCGTCGATCAGCTGGTGGGTCTGCTCCGAGACCTCGGACACGCCGGGCATGAAGGGCCCCTGACCGTCGGCGGCGAGCACGGCGACCGTGCCGATCGTCCGGCTCATCCCCCACCGTCCCACCATCTGGCGCGCGATCTGCGTGAGCTGCTGGATGTCCGACTCGGCCCCGGTTGTGAGATCGCCGAAAACGATCTCCTCGGCCGCGCGGCCGCCGACCGCGACCTTGATCTTCGCGTGCAGCTCCTGCTCGGAGTAGTTGAACCGGTCCGCATCGGGCGCGGAAAACGTGACGCCGAGCGCGAGCCCGCGCGGGATGATCGAGATCTTGCGAACGGGATCTGCTCCCTCGGTGAGCATGCCGACGATCGCGTGTCCACCCTCGTGGTAGGCGGTGCGACGCTTGTCGGCCGGGCTCATCAGCACCTTCCGCGCCGCACCGAGCACGATCCGCTCGAGCGCGTCGGTGAAGTCCGCCTCCTCCACCTTGTCGTGACCGCGAAGCGCTGCGAGCAGTGCGGCCTCGTTGACGAGGTTCGCAAGATCGGCACCGACCATGCCGGGCGTCGTCGACGCGAGCCCGCCGAGATCGACGTCCGGCCCGAGCGGAACGTGCCTGCGTGTGCACGCGCAGGATCGCTTCGCGCCCGTTCCGGTCGGGCGGCGACACGGAAACCCGCCGGTCGAATCGGCCCGGACGCAGCAGCGCCTGGTCGAGCACATCCTGCCGGTTCGTCGCCGCGATCACGATCACGTTGGTCGACGAGTCGAAGCCGTCCATCTCGGTGAGGATCTGGTTCAGGGTCTGCTCGCGCTCGTCGTTGCCGCCGCTGAAGCCGGCAACGCCCGCTGTGCGCGAGCGGCCGATCGCATCGAGCTCGTCGATGAAGATGATCGAGGGCGCAGCCTCTTTTGCCTTCGTGAAGAGATCGCGCACGCGCGAGGCGCCGACGCCGACGATCGCCTCGACGAACTCCGACGCCGCAATCGAGAAGAACGGGACGTTCGCCTCGCCGGCGACGGCGCGCGCGAGCAACGTCTTGCCTGTGCCGGGCGGCCCCGCGAGCAAGACGCCGTGCGGGACGCGCGCGCCGAGCCTGCTGTATTTCTCCGCGTCGCGCAGGAAGTCGACCACCTCGGAGAGCTCCTGCTTCGCATCGTCGATTCCGGCGACGTCGGCGAACGTCACGCGATCGCCGGTTGGCTCGTACAGGCGCGCCTTCGAGCGGCCGAACTGGCCGAGGACGTTCTGCATGCTGCCGGCCCGCCGCACCGCAAAGAAGATCAGCCCGACGAAGAGGAGTGTCGGGCCAAAGCCGACGAGCAGGCTCTCCCACCACGGCGCACCGGTGTCGAGCGGCTGCGCGTTGACGACGACCTTCTTTTGCTGCAGCAGCCTCGAGAGCGCGTTCGTATCTGCGAAGGCCGGGATCTCGGTCTTGAAGCGCGTCGTCGGCTTCGACTTGTTGTAGCTCTCGGCCACGGTGAACTCGCCCTGGACTGCGGTGCCCTTCGACGTGATCGAGGCCACGTGCCCGACCGAGACCTGTTGGATGAAGAACGGGCTGTAGGGAACGCGCACGCGCGCGGGCGCCTGACGTCACGCGGGACGCGAGCGAGTAGTTGAGCACGAGCAGACCGACGAGCCAGACCAGCCACCACCTGAACCTGAACCGGAACCGCGGCGGGACCGGTGCCGGCGGAGTCGGCCCTCGCGGCGGCGGCTGAGCGCTCACAGGTGAATCATGCTCAAACCTCGGCAGACACGGGCTCACCTTCGAACGCCGGTGCTTGACCGACGCGAAGCACTCCGACGCCGAGCGCGGCGGCTGCAGTGGCGAACACGGCGCCGACGATGAAGGCGAGGTGATAGCCACCGAGGAGCGCCGGGAGCTTGCCGCTGCCGGTCGCGAGCAGATGGTTGGAACGTGACGCTGCAATGCTCGCGAGCACGGCGAGGCCGAGCGCGCCGCCCATCATGAACGAGGTGTTGACGAAGCCCGAGGCGAGTCCCGCCTCCTGTGGCTCGACGTCGTTCATCGCGGCGAGCAAGATCGGATTGAAGGCGATGCCCGCGCCCAAGCCGAGCAGGATCATGCTGGGCAGCACGTCCGTGACGAAGTTGCCGTCGACAGGAGCACGCGCGAAGAGCGCGAGGCCGACGGCGGCCACCAAGAGCCCCGTGCCGAGCGGCTTTTTGATCCCGTAGCGCATGACGAGCTTCGCGGAGACACCGATCGAGAGCGCACCCATGATGATGTTGGAGGGCACGAACGCCAGCCCCACCTGGAGCGGCGTGTAGCCAAGCACGAGCTGGAGGTAGAGCGCCGACATGAAGAACCACGCAAACATCCCCGCCGCCCAGAGCACGGCGACGCCGTTCGCGGTCGCGACGTTGCGCAGCTTGAAAAGCCGAAGCGGCATCAGCGGCTGTCGCACCCTTGACTCGATGAAGGCAAAAAGACCGAGCAGCGCAACCGCACCTGCGAGCATCCCGAGTGTCTGGCCCGAGGCCCAGCCCGCCTGGTTTCCGTTCACGATCGCGTAGACCGCGAGCATCAACGCTCCGGTGACCGTCACCGCCCCGCCGAAATCGATGCTTTCTCCCGCTGCGTGGCCGGGCGTGGCCGGAAGCAGCCGCAGCGAGAGCAGGATGACGATCGCGCCGATCGGCAGGTTGACGAGGAAGATCCAGTGCCAGTTGAGCGTGTCGGTCAGCACGCCGCCGAGGAGGACGCCGATCGTGCCGCCGCCGGAGGCGACGAATCCGGCGATTCCCATCGCCTTCGCGCGCTCTGCCGGCTCGGTGAAGAGGGTCATTACGAGCCCGAACGAGACCGCCGACACGATCGCGCCGCCAATTCCCTGTACCGAGCGCGCGACGATCAGCATCCCCTCAGACGTCGAAAGCCCACACCACAACGACGCGGCCGTGAAGAGCGAGAGGCCGAGCAAGAACAGGCGCCGGTGCCCGAAGAGGTCGCCGAGCCGGCCGCCGAGCAGGAGGAAGCCGCCGTAGGTGAGCAGATACGCGTTCACGACCCACGCGAGCGAGGCTTGCGTGAAGCCGAGGTCGTCCTTGATCGACGGAAGCGCGACGTTCACGATCGTGACGTCGAGGACGATCATCAGCGTGCCGAGACAGAGAACGTAGAGCGCGAGCCAGCGACTGCGGTCTTCCAGGGCCATTCGATCCTGCTCCTTTCGGGTCGGTCGGGTTCTGAAGGGGTAGACCGGCCCACCCCTCCGAACTCATCGGTCACCGTACCGATGAGGATTGGACTGCCGCGCCGTCTACAGAGAGATGCCTCCGGCGCGCCCACGCACGATCATTTGCGACGTCGACGCGATTACCCCCGATGTCCACACGATCGACGCGCTCGCGCGGCTGCAACTGGCGGCCCGGCGGCTCGGGATGGAGGTCAGGCTGCAGCACGCCTCGAGCGAGCTGCAGGAGCTGATCGCCTTCGCCGGCCTGTGCGAGGTCCTACGCGTCGAGGCGGGCGGGCAGGCCGAACAGGGGGAAGAGCGTCTCGGTGTCGAGGAAGAACGTGAACTCGACCACCCGGCCGCGCTGACAGCTCGAGCACCTGCAGCGCCCAGGGGTCGTAGCCGGCGCCGGTCTCACTCGGCTTGTACTGGCCGAACGCCGGCGAGCCGTTCGCCGAGCGGGTCGGGATCACCCGCGAGCCGCGGCAGCCGATGCCGGGCCCGAACCACCACGTGAGGATGTCGTCGCGGCCGCGGAGCCACAGGTCGTAGGGCGGCATCGACTGCGTCGCGTCCTCCTGAATCAGGGACGTGAGCGCCTCGATGTCATAGCGCTCGAACGCCTCGACATACCGTGCAAGCAGCTTTTCGTCGACCGGCGCCGACGACGCGGCCCCGAGATCGGTCGACGCGAGCTGGGCGCGCGCCCGCTGGAGCGCGCTGTTGACCGAGGCAACGCTCGTATCGAGCAGTTCCGCCGCTTCGGCCGCCTGCCAGTGAAGGACCTCGCAGAGGATCAGTGCCGCCCGCTGGCGCGGTGGCAGGTGCTGAAGCGCCGCCACGAACGCGAGCCGGATCGTGTCGTGCTCGACAGCCACGTCGGCCGGGTCGGGAATCGGCTGGATCCACGTCACCTCCGGCAGGGTGTTCAGGTTCTCGAGCACGGGCTCGCGCGCAGGCCCGAGGTCCATCGGGCGGGCCCGGCGCTCCCTGCCGTTCAGCATGTCGAAGCACACGTTCGTGGCGATGCGGTAGAGCCACGAACGGAGCGCCGCCCGGCCTTCGAAGCGGTCGTAGGCGCGCCAGGCACGGATCAACGTCTCCTGGACGGCGTCCTCGGCCTCGAACGGCGAGCCGAGCATGCGGTAGCAGTAGCCGGTGAGCTCGCGGCGATGCTCCTCGAGCCGAAGCTCGAGCTCATCATTCGCGGGCTTGAGCGTGCGCGGCGCTTCTTGCAACGCGGTCATCGTAATGAATGACTCGGCAGTGCCGGAAAACTCATCGGTTGCCGGTTAATTCAGTAACTGCGCCTGGAACTCTGGGCCCGTCAACCGGGAGCTTGCCTGCCAACCAGACGAACGCGGCGTGGTAGGCGGCATTGTCGAGCGCGTGCTTCGCCTTGTACCAATGGACTGTCGTCCCGCTCGGAGCGGCGTGAACGATGTTGAGCAGGGCTGCATGCGGAACGACCTCGTCCTTCGTCCCATCCTCGAGCAACACGCTTCCCGGCGTGGCATCGGCGATGTAGCGGATCGGGTCGACGCTGCCGAGGATCTGCCGGACCGAGGATCGCAGCGCCGCCGGGGCATTGGCGACGAACTCGGCGAGCTGGGCCGCGCCGGCGGAGAGAAGCACGAGCGCCTTGACGCGGCGATCGGAGGCGGCGACGAAGGCGCCCGTCTTTGCGCCTGCGCTCCAGCCGAGGTAGCCGATCCGCTGCGGATCGACCTCGGGCAGCGACTGCAGCACATCGACGGCGCGCCGAACGGCGACGGTGTCGCGCACCTGCACGTCTCGTACCTGCCGGACGAACCCGGACTCGGTCGTGACCTGCGCGGGCGGGTTGGACGTCGAGGGCTCGGTGATCGTCAGCGTGACGACATTCCGCGCAGCAAGCCATGCGGCCTGCGCAAGGAGCTCGCGCCGGTCACCGCCGGAGCCGTGAACGAAGACGACCGCGGGCCGGCGTCCCTTGCCCGGCGGTAGGAGCAGGTAGGCCTGGATCTGGAGGTTGCCGCTGCGAAACGAGACGTCGTGAACGGCGATCGGGTACGACGGCTGGTTGATCCGGCCTCGATCGACGTAGTCGAGCGGCGCCGACGTGTCGTAGCCGAAGGTGAGGCGCGGAATCCCGTTCGACGAACCGCAGCCGGCGAGCAGCACGGCGAGCGCGAGACACGCGGTGACTCGGGCAGTCACGCTAATGGTTGACGATGAAATAGCTCTTTGGATTGCCCGGCGAGAAGAAGGTCCACTGCCCGGCCTTGAGATTGACCGTCTTCACGTGGGTGCCCTTGTAGCCGACACCGGTGAGGGCGATCGCGTTCGACTTCAGCTTCTCGATCGAGAAGCCGCGTTTCGCGCTCTTGTCGACCACGATAAACGTGTACAGCCCGGCCCTGAGGGTGTTGACCGGCTTGCCCTTGGTCGAGAGCGCGAGCTTGCCCGCCACGCTGACCGTTGCGGCGAGCTTCCCGCGAAACGGGACGATGCCGGAGCCGACGATGTCGCTCGAGGTTGGCTTCTTCTTCGTCGTGGTCGTCGAGGTGGTCGTCGTCGCGACCGTGGTCGTCGAAGCGCTGGCCGCGGTCGTTGCGACGATCGTCTCGCTGATCTTCGGATTGAGAGCGTCTTGAACGGTGTAGGTGGCGCCGCTCTGGAAGGTCGCCGAGAAGGTCGCCTGCGTGTCGACGTTGGCGGCCTTGTAGTCGACGCCAGGCCCGAAGATGTGAAAGATGTGGTCGTTCCCCTCGTCGTCTGCGCCGTTGTTATTCAGATTAATTGTGTACATGCCCGGTGGAATCGTGCTGCCGACGCTCGAGCTGTCGGCGTACCGGAACTGCAGACCGCCGTCGACGTCGAAATAGGCGTAGATCAGCTGCGATACCGCCGCCTGGGAGCTGCCGGCCCAGACGAAGAGCGTCGCGATCAGAGGACGAGGAGCGGGCTGCGACGTGCCATGGGACTAGGCGACCCGATCGTACACCGCGGCCGCCAGTCTCTCGACGCCCGTCGCGATCTCGTCGGGCGTCGCCGCAGCGAACGAGAGCCGAAACTCACTCGACAATGCGCCGAACTGCGTTCCGTCGCGGGCGGTCACACCTTCGGCCCGCTTCAGCACCTCGCGCCCGTCGGGGTAGCCGGGAAGCCGGAGCCAGACGAAGAACCCACCCTCGGGGCGGGACCAGGTCGCATCGGGAAAGTGCTGCTCGAGCGCGGCGAGCATCGCGTCACGGCGAGCCTTCAGCTGATCGCGAAGCCGCACGAGGTGGGGCTCGAAGGAGCCGCGGTTGATGAACTCGAAGACGGTCGCCTGCGCGAGGAGCGACGGCGTGATGTACGTCGAGGAGGCGAGCTCGCCGAGATCGTCGGCGAGCGCCTCCGGGAGGACGAGGAAGCCGACGCGGAGACCGGGCGCGATCGTGGTCGAAAACGACGAGCTGTAGACACTGAGCCCGGCGGCGTAGTCGAAGAGGGCAGGCGGCCTCTCTCCTTCGAACCGCGTCAACCCGTAGGAGTCGTCCTCGAAGAGCAGGATCTGCTCCGTCTGCAAGCGATTCTGCGAGATCACGAGCTCGACGATCCGCTTGCGCCCGGCCGCGGGCGTCGACCAGCCGGTCGGGTTGTGAAAACTCGGAACGACGAACACCATCGCCGGCCGCATGTTCATGCCGAGGGTGTGTTGCAGCTCTTCGGTGACGAGCCCTTGCTCGTCGACCGGCGTACCGATCAGCGAACCGCCGGCCTTGAGGATCACTTCCTCGGCGCGGTCGTAGATCGGGTATTCGACGATCACGGACCGCCCGGGGACAACGCGACCGGCGAGCAGCGTGAGCCCGTGCAGCTGGCCGTTCGTCAGCAGCACGCGCGACGGGTGGACGCCGAACCATTGTCCGATCAGCTCGCGCAGCGGCGTATACCCGGCGCCGGCGCCATAGGAAAGGACCGTCTTCCCGTCGCGGGCAAGCGCGGTCTGCGCGCAGTCGGCCAGCTCTTCGACCGGCAGGAGGTCCGCGCCGAGCGCGTCGGTGGAAAGAGAGATCGGGGTCAGGCCGTGCACGAATGCAAGACCTGACCCCGGTTTTTCACTAGGCCGTGAAGTTCGCGGCCTTCAGGGCCGCGCGAACCTTGGCCGGCGTCATCGGCGCTTCGTAGAGGCGAACCCCTGTGGCGTCGAAGAACGCGTTTGCAATCGACGCAGCGGCCGCCGCCGTGGGCGGCTCGCCGTTCCCGGTCGACTGCAGGTCTGTCCGCTGCACGACCACCGTCGTCACAGCCGGGTGGTCCTTGAAGCGGAGGATCGGGTACGAGACCCAGTCGAGGCTCGTCACCCGGCCCGAGTCGAACGTGACCTCTTCGGTCAACGCACGACTTGTGCCCATGACCAAGGCACCGGTCATGTTGCTCTCTGCTTGCGCCGGTGCGGCCATCAGGCCCGCGACCACCGCCACGTACATGTGCTTGGCGACGATCTTGCCGGTCTTCACGTTCACCTCGATGTCGGCCACGTTCGCAGCCTGCGAGTTGGCAAAGCCGCCCATCGCGATGCCCCGGCCTTTGCGGATGTCGCCGGTCTGCTTCGTCGAGAACGACACCTTCTGCTGCCAGTTCGCTGCCTTCGCAACGGCGTTGAGCGCGTCACGCCACTGCCACAGCCCGGGGTTACCCGTCGTCACGCCGGCACCGGTGCCCAGGGGCGCCGTGCTGATGTTGTTCAGCCGGAACGTGTACGGATCCTTCCCGGCGAGGTAGGCCAGGTGATCGATCACCTGCTCGTTCGCGAAGCAGGTCTGCGGGGCATTCGGCGCCCGCAGCGTGCTCACCTTGAAGTAGTTGTTCAAGACGGACACGGTCTTGCCGGTGATCCGCCGGTTCGGGATGTCGTACTGCGTCCCCGAGTAGGTGGTGTCGGGTCCCCAGTTCCCCGGCGTGCTGAATGCCTGGTTCGTCATCTGCTCGGTCGGGGTCTTCGCGTACGACGCCATCCCCGTGCTGGTTGCATCCCAGGCGACGATCTTGCCGTTCGCGTCGATTCCGCCCTTGACGTCCCAGAGCGTTGCGGGGCCGTAGTTGTCCCAGCCGTGCTCGTCCCACCGCATCCACTGAACGCGGACCGGCTTGCCGAGAGCGAGCGAGCAGACTGCCGCGCACTCACCGTTGTCGATATGTGCGGCACCGCCGCCGAACGAGCTCGAGCCCTCGTAGTAGACGACCCGCACCCGGCTGATGTCGTACGTGTTCGGGAGCTTCATCGTCTGAGCGGCCGAGTTCAGCACGGCGGCCACCTGTGACCGCGTGTTGCCGTACCCGTTCTTGACGTGGCTGTAGATGATCGCGCTGTTGGCCGTGACGTCCGCGACTGCAACGTTCGGGCCGATCGGCCCGTGCATCTGGTAGGCGTGCGTGAACGTCCCGCTGAACGTCTTCGCCGCACTTGCCATCGCGGCATCGACGCTCGCTGCCTGCGGCAGTCCCGGGGTCGTCGGACCGTTCGCGGCAATCCGAGCTGTCGCCTGGCCGGCGGCGTCACGTGCACGCATCCCCTTCCAGATGTTCCCGACCGCATCGATCTTCGGCGGGTCAGACCACGCGACCTTGAGCTGCGCGGCTGCCTGGATTGCGTCGTACTCCTTCGGTGCGACGACGGCAAGGAAGTTGCCGACGTGGACGATCTGAGCACCTGCGATGTGCGCGATCGAGTTCGCGTCGACGGAGAGCGGCACCGGGTTGGTGCCGTCGCCGTAGGCGCCCTGGCCACGGGGCCGCACAGTGCGGCCGTGCAGCATCCCCGGCACGCGGACATTCGCGGCGTACGTGTGTGTACCCATCACGATCGACGGAATGTCGTAATGGTTCGGGCGTGCGATTCCGACCTGCGTGTACGCGCTCACAGGCTTGGCCGGAGCCTGTCCGGTGTTCAGCGTCGTTCCGACGAACTTGACGTTGAACAGCTTGTCGCCGATCAGCTGGCCGTAGGTGATGGTCTTGCCGCCACCCGAGACCACGCCCTTGCTCACGCTCAGGCTCGCAACCGGGACGCCGAGCGCCGTGGCAGCGAGGCCGTTGAGCGCCTGGCGTGCCTGTGCGGCTGCCATGCGAACGAGCGGACCACCCTGCGAGATCGACGAGCTTCCGCCCGTGTTACCGGTGTTCGGCGACGGCGTCGCTCCACCGGTGTCGAACTCGATGTGCTTGAACTGACTGACGTCCATGTCGAGCTCTTCGGCGGCAATCAGCATCAGGCCCGTCGTCGACTGCTGGCCGAGGTTGATCCGGCCCGAGTTCAGCGAGGCCGTGTTGTCGGCGTGGATCGTCAGGAACGAGTCGACCGCGTTCGGGTCGGCCGGGCCGGGGCTCGCGAAGGGGTCGAACCCAGTCACGGCCGAAGCCTTGCCGGCGCCGCCTGCGACCGAGATACCGACGATCAGCGCGCCGCCGCCCTTGAGGAACGACTTGCGGCTGAACTCCTTTTCATGCAGGAAGCCGGTCATTATTTGCCTCCCTTGGCCATCACAGCGGCGGCCTGCTTGATCGCCGTCAGGATGCGCGGATAGGTGCCACAACGGCACAGATGACCGTTCATCGCCGTGCGGATCTGATCCTCGGTCGGATTCTTCGTCGTCGAGAGCAGATCGGCGGCCTGGATCATCATCCCGTTCTGGCAATAGCCGCAATGGGGCACCTGAACGTCGATCCACGCCTGCTGCAGCGGATGCAACGCCGGCGAAGCCGCCGTCGTGCCTCTCTCCTTCGCCCACAGAGCCGGCAGGCCCTCGAGCGTCGTAATCGCCTTGCCGCTCACAGCGGCCACCGGCGTCACACACGAACGAATCTCCTTGCCGTCCAACAACACCGAACAGGCGCCACACTGCGCAAGCCCGCAACCAAAGCGGGGACCATGCAGGTGAAGCTCGTTGTGCAGGACGTACAGGAGCGGTGTATCGAGGCTCGCGGTCACGCTATGAACGAGACCGTTCACCTTGATCTTCAACTTGCTCGCCATACCTCACCCTCCAGTTCGAATGAACTGCATGCAGTTACCACCGGGAGTCGTCGAGGGGCCGCAAGCCTCCTCCCACAGCGGCCCAGGAACAGTATGACCAGCACTCGGGTGTTGCAATAGTCACGTGGAGACTTGTGGTGCGGCTCTGAGGGTACGATCGTCGCAATGACAAACGCGACACTCGTGACGAATCACGGCGACATCGGGATCGAGCTCTTCGACGCCGATGCCCCGAAGACGGTCGAGAATTTCCTCAAGCTCTCTCGTGACGGCTTCTACAACGGCGTCGTCTTTCACCGCGTGATCGAGAACTTCATGATCCAGGGCGGGGACCCAACCGGTACCGGCATGGGCGGGCCCGGGTATCAGTTCGAAGACGAGATCAACAAGCACCCCGTCGAGCGCGGCGCACTCGCGATGGCGAACTCGGGGCCGAACACGAACGGGTCGCAGTTCTTCATCGTCACCGCCGATGCCTGCCCGTGGCTCGACGGCCTCCACACCGTGTTCGGACGGGTGACGTCCGGAATGGATGTCGTCAACACGATCGGCACGATCGACACGGACGTGCAGGACCGGCCGCTCTCGGAAGTGCGGATCGAGTCCGTCACCGTCGGCGACGCCGGCTAGGCGTGTCGTCGACGGAGAACGCGGGCCCGGTCGAGATCGTCTGCCCGCACTGCAAGAAGAGGTTCACCGGCGAACTGCTCGACGGCGGCGCTGAGCGCTACCGCGGCTTCAAGTGCCCGCACTGCAAGCTCTTCGTCCCGGCCGAACGCGTCGAGCCCGAAGCGGACGCGTCTTCTTAACCGAACGTCGTCCGGGACGACGTACCGTTAGGAACCTGTAAAGGACAAACGCAGTCTTCGGAACGCATCTTTCTTAACCGAACGTCGTCCGGGACGACGTACCGTTAGGAACCTGTAAAGGTCAGACGCAGTCTTTGAGGCCCTGCGCTTCAGGCAGGGTCTCGAGCTTCTTCAGCGTGTTGTTCTCGATCTGGCGGATGCGCTCGCGCGTCACGCCGAAGGCCTTGCCCACTTCCTCGAGGGTGCGAGGCTGGGAGCCGTCGAGCCCGAACCGCAGCTCGATCACGCGCCGCTCGCGCTCGGGAAGTGACGACAGCGCCTGCTCGATGTCGGTGCGGCGCAACGTCAGCGAGGCAGAGTCGAACGGCGACTCGGCCTGCTCGTCCTCGACGAAGTCACCGAGCTCCGAGTCCTCTTCCTCGCCGATCGGCTTCTCGAGGCTGACCGGATGCTGCGCCATGCGCAGGATCTCGCGCACCTCCTCGGTCGACATCTCGAGCTCCTCCGCGATCTCGTCCGGCATCGGCTCGCGGCCGAGCCGCTGCACGAGCTGGCGCTCGATGTGTACGACCTTGTTCAGCTTCTCGACCATGTGCACCGGAATCCGGATCGTCCGCGCCTTGTCGGCGATCGCGCGGGTCACGGCCTGGCGAATCCACCACGTCGCATACGTCGAGAACTTGTACCCCTTGCGATAGTCGAACTTCTCCACCGCGCGGATCAGGCCGAGCGAGCCTTCCTGGATCAGATCGAGGAACGAGAGCCCGCGACCGAGGTAGCCCTTGGCGATCGAGACGACGAGGCGAAGGTTCGCCTCGATCATCTGCGTCTTCGCCCTCATGTCGCCGCGCTCGATCTTCTTCGCGAGGTAAACCTCCTGGTCGGCGGTCAGGAGCGGCACCTTGCCGATCTCGCGCAAGTAGAGGCGCAGCGAGTCGAGCGACGGCTCGACGGAGAGGTCGAGCTTCGGCGCCTTCTCTTCTTCGGCGAGCGGCTGGTCCCAGGGGAGCGTCTTGTGGAGCTCGCCCTCCATCAGCTCGACGCCGTGATCGATCAGATATGTGGTGAAGTCTTCGAGCTGCTCTTTGGTGAGCTCGACTTCCTCGAGCCCGGAGACGATCTCGTCGAAGGTGAGAAAGCCTTTCTCCTTCCCGGTTTCGACGAGCTTCTGCAGCTCCTCGATCTCGGGTAGAGAAATGTCGACCGTGAGCACCTGAGCCAG
Source organism: uncultured Actinomycetes bacterium (assembly GCA_963761365.1). Lineage (GTDB taxonomy): Bacteria > Actinomycetota > Thermoleophilia > Gaiellales > Gaiellaceae > PALSA-600. The sequence continues at coordinate 25,407 of CAVXHB010000010.1, forward strand.
ACCTCCGGGGTACCGCTGGTTGACGACGCGGACGACCACCACAAAGCCGGGTCAGTCAACCCCCTCCCGGCTCACCTCGGCCGGACTCTACATCAGGTTTCGCGAATTCGGAACCTTGAATTCTGAAGGATTTTCAGATACGGAAACCGCGACGGCGGCCGTGAGGCCGCCGTCGTAACCCTGTGCCGCAGGAGTGATTGCCGTCAGTCCCAGGCTAGGGAGTTCCAAATCACCGGCAGCGGGGGGGTGCTGCCGTGTCCCACCTTTGTCCTTGTCCGGGAGGCCCCGCCGCATCGGGCCTCTTCGAACAAGCCCCATCATCCTGCGACAGCGGCACTTGATCCATCCCCCTTCTTGTGCTTGACCGCATTGGTTGACTGATGGATCGCTAGCCTGAGCGGGTGGCGGGCCGCTTCGAGACACGACTCCGAGAGGGCCCGCCGATCGTGGCCGACGGCGGCATGGGCTCGCTCCTGACGGCGGCCGTGCCGCGGCTCCGCTCACCTGAGGAGGCCAACCTTCGGGCACCCGAAGCGGTGATTTCCCTGCACCTGAGCTTCATCAACGCGGGCGCCGAGTTGATCGAGACAAATACGTTCGGGGGCAACCGCCGCAAGCTCGCCGCCCACTTCCTCGAGGACGAGCTGGAGCAGATCAACTCCTCCGGCGTGAAGCTCGCCCGTGAGGCCAGGGAGGTCTCGGGCCGGGACGTGTTCATCGCCGGCGCGCTCGGGCCGCTCGGGGACTTCGGCCCCCGCGATCAGGATGTCGGCGGGATCTTCGCCGAACAGGCACGGATCCTCGAGGGGCGCGGCGCCGACCTGTTCATGCTCGAGACCTTCTACGACCTCGTCGAGCTCGAGTCGGCGATTGAGGGAATTCGCACGGTGTCCAGCCTGCCGATCGTCGCTCTGATGAGCTTCGACGCCGACGCGCAGACGCTTGCGGGAGTAACTGCCCAGGCCGCGGCCGCGCGCCTTCGCGAGCTCGGCGTCGCGGCGTTCGGCGCCAACCACGGCCGCGGGCCGGCTGCCGCGCTGACCGCCCTCGCCGAGATGCAAGGCGGAGGAGCGGTGCTCGCTGCGCTCCCGAACGTCGGCCTCGCGACGATGGCCGGGGCACGCGTCACGTTCCCGCATGCAACGCCCGAGTACTTCGGCGAGTTCGCCGCCCGCGCGCGTTCGCTCGGTGCCGGGCTGATCGGCGGCTGCTGCGGGACGACCCCGGTGCAGATCGCCGCGATCCGCGCCGCAATCGACGAGCGTCGCGAGGCGACGGTGTCCGTTCAGGCCCGCGAGCGCGACCTGCCGAGCTACTCGACGACGAGCGAGTCGCCGACCGTGCTCGCGCGGTTGCTCGCAGCAAAGGAGTTCGTCGTGTCGGTGCAGCTCGATCCGCCACTCGGCGGCAATGCCGAGGCACTCGTCGACGCGGCGCGAAAGATCAAGGAGTCTGGACTCGCGCAGATCGTCGACGTGAACGACAACCCGCGGGCGCGGGCACGCATGAGTGGGCTGATCGCGTCGGTTGCAATCGAACAGAGCGCGGGGATCGAAACGGTGCCGCATCTCACACCGCGCGACTCGACGATCGCCGGGCTCGAGTCAATCCTGCTCGGCGCGCATGCGCAGGGGATCCGGAACGTGCTCGCCGTGACCGGTGATCCACCGGAGGCCGGTGACTACCCCGGCACGGGCGCCGTGTACGACGTGGACGCGATCGGGCTCGTCGAGCTGATCGCGCGCTTCAACGACGGCGAGGACTTCCACCGGCGTGCAATCGACGCGCCGACTTCGTTCTTCACGGGGGTCGCGGTGAACCCGTCCGCCGACGACCTCGATCTCGAGCACGATCGCTTCGAGCAGAAGGTCGCAGCGGGCGCGAAGTTCGCGATGACGCAGATCCTGTTCGACCTCTCCTACCTCGAGCGGTTTCTCGCCCGGCTCGGGGGCACGTCTCCGATCCCGCTGCTCGTCGGCGTGTGGCCGATCCGGTCGTACGAGCTCGCGGTGCGCGTCCACAACGAAACGCCAGGGATCGTCGTGCCCGATCACGTCCAGGAGCGCTATCGCGCCGCGGGATCGAAGGCGCCCGAGGTGGGAATCGAGCTCGCCCATGAGCTGATGGCCGGCGCGCGCGATCTTGCGGCGGGCGTGTACGTCGTCGCGCCGTTCCGTCAACCGCTCGGCGTGCTCGACGTCCTGGCGAGCAGCTAAGGCAGACGCTCGAGCAGGCTCGCGCGGAGGCGGAGCACGTCGCGCGGCGGGGCAATGTCGTTCAGTCGTTTCAGCACCTTCGACTGGTGCGCGTAGCGCATCCACTTCGGGTGGCCGGGTAGTTGCACCGCGACCGCCCCCACCACCCACGCGAGCGCGAGACCGGATGCTGCGCCCGCGACGCAGCCGCCGATCGAATCGAGCGTCCGTAGTGGCGGTGCAAGCCGCAGGCCCTTGCGGAACGTTCCACTCACGATCACAGCCGCCAGCCGGAAGAGCAGCGCCCCCGCGATCGCGCCGACGAGCCCGATCAGCGCGCTGTAGTGCGACGCGGTCGTGTGGGCGAGGAAGTGCGGGGCTGCGCGTGCGCCGATCACCGCGCCGGCTGCCAGTCCCACGAACGAGAGCACGGTCCGGACGAGCCCGCGCCGGTAGCCCCTGAACGCGGTGAAGGCGGCGAAGGCGACGATGATCCAGTCGAGCGTGGTCATGCCGCCCTGTTCGGCACCTGGCTACACTGCCCTCCGCCTGGGGGCGTAGTTCAGTTGGTTAGAACGCCGGCCTGTCACGCCGGAGGTCGCGGGTTCGAGTCCCGTCGCTCCCGCTTCCAAAGAGCATGTACAGCAGGCCGTCTACGATCGTGCCGTGGGCCGCGACGAGCAGCGCCAGGTCAGGCTCGAGAACTGGGCGGCGATGGCCGCGGGTTGGGAGCGCGCTCGGGAGGAACGAGAGAAGATCGCCGCGCCCGTGACCGAATGGCTCGTCCGCGAGCTCGCGCCGAAGGTCGGCGACACGGTGCTCGAGCTCGCGGCCGGCCAGGGCGACGTCGGATTCGAGATTGCACCAATCCTTGGCGAGAGCGGTCGCCTGATCTCGAGCGACTTTAGCCCGGCGATGGCCGAAATCGCTCACCGTCGAAGCGCCGAGCTCGGTCTGACGAATGTCGAGCACCGCATCCTGGACGCCGAGCGGATCGAGCTCCCGGATAATTCAGTCGACGGTGTCCTCTGTCGCTGGGGCTACATGCTCATGCCGGATCCGGCAGCGGGCCTCACCGAGACGAGGCGCGTGCTGCGCTCCGGCGGACGGCTCGTCTTGTCGGTCTGGTCGAGCGGCGCCCGCAACCCCTGGATCTCCGTCGCCGGTCGCATCCTCGTCGCGCGCGGACACATGCCGCCTCCGGAGCCGGGCGAACCGGGAATGTTCGTGCTCGGCGACCAGGAGCTACTGGGCCGGCTGGTCGAAAACGCCGGGTTCCGCAAACGTCCGGATGGAGGACGTGCCCGTCCACAACGACTATCCGAGCGTGGACGAGTACGTCCGCCGGTCGAGCGAGATGGGCGGCATGTTCTCGAAAGCCTGGGCGGAGGCGCCCGAGGAGGAGCAAGCGCGAATGAAGGATGAGTTTCCGCGAGGCGTTTGCACCGTTCGCCGTCAACGGCGGCTACAAGCTGCCGGGCGTCTCACTCTGCGTCGTCGCCAGCTGAGTCGCAATCCCGCTTCGCGAGCTACTCGTCCTCGCCGGGGATCTTCGTCGTGAAGGCGGAGAGCCAGACGAGCGCGACGGCGCCGAGTTGCGGCGCCCAGTAGTTCGGGCCGCGGCGCCACGAGCCGGTCACCCACGGCGAGGCGGCGACGGCGGCGGAGCCGATCAGATCGGTCTTCAGGTGCATGCGCATCGACATCACTCGGAGGCCGCCGTACTCGAGCTTCGTCGTTGGCCCGAAGTCGGTCAGGATCGAGCTGACGAGCACCCAGGCGTCCGTAGCAGCTTCGTCGCGATCCCGTCGCGCCGGGCTCCCACTCCATCCCGAAGACCTCGGGGCCGACGAACCAGAGCCCGGAGGTCGCGAAGTCGACCGCGCCGTGCACCTTGGTCGGGAGGAAGCGCTTCACCGGCGGGAATCTACCGGGCGCGGTTCTTGGCTTCCCAGGCGCTCGTTAGTAGGGTGGGTCCGGTTGGCTCGTTTCGCGGCACTGGTCGGGACACGACGCCGGCAGCTGGCGGTGCTCGCGCTCTGCGATCGTCCTCGTCGCGTCTTCGCCCCGCTCGGCCTCAAGCTCCCGCACGTAACGAACGACGAGATCGTGCTGCCGTCCGCGTCGCAGACCGGCCGGGTGGACCACCTCCTCGCGACGCGCTTTCCCGGAGGCGACCACCGGCCGCGCTCCTCGTCTACCGGCGACGCGGGCGGCCTGACGGGCGCCGACCAGGCCCGCATCGTCTGCCGACGCACGGCGAGGCCGCGACGGTCGCCGCTCGTCGTCCAGACCGATGCCGCCGTTCGGCCCGCGCGCGGCGCCGGGGCTCGTCTCGCGCAACGGCGAGGTCGCGATGACGGTCGTCGCGCTCGGCTCGAAGAAGCTCTTCCGCGTTCAGCCGACGATCGACGATCTGCGCGAGCTGCGCTCGAGCGGGAGCGGGCTCGAGGCGTCCACGTCACCGGGCCGCCGGCGCTTCTCTCCGACTTCAACTCGGCGGTCAAGGACGCGGACGTCAAGCTGCTGCTCGCGACCGGGCTCGCTCGTGCTGCTGCTGCTGATCGCCGTCTACCGCTCGCCGCTGCTCGCGCTGCGTGCCGCTGCTCGTCGTCGGGCATCGCCTACTCGGTCGCCGCCGGGCGTGCTCTACCTGCTCGCCGAAGCACGGGCTGCCGGTGGACAGCACCTCGACGTCGCTGCTGCTCGTGCTGATGTTCGGCGCGGGCACCGACTACTGCCTGCTGCTCGTCGGCCCGCTACCGCGCCATGCTGCGCGCGCGGGCTCGACGTCCCGAGGCGGTCGCGCAGGCGCGCCGCGCGCGCGGCGCCGGCGATGGTCGCGAGCGGCGTCACCGTCATCGCCGCGCTGCTCGCGATGCTCGCCGGCACGCTCGGCCTGAACCGCACGCTCGGCCCGGTGAACGCGATCGGCGTCGCGATCGTGCTGCTCGCGAGCCTGACGCTCCTGCCCGCGCTGCTCGCCCTGCTCGGCGGCGCGCCTTCTGGCCGCGCGACCGCGCAGCGGGCGACGAGCCGCCGACGACGCCGGCAGGGCTCTGGCACGCGCTCGGCGCCCGGGTGCGGCGGCGGCCGGCTGCGCTGGCTCGCTCGCGATCGTGCTCCTGCTCGGCGTCGGAGCGGCGGGCTCTCGGCCTACCACCTGCACGCCGAACTGGCTTCATGCAGTTCCGCAACCCGACCGACGGCACGCGCGGGCTACGACGGCGCTGCGGAGCGCGCTTCCCGGCCGGGGCGCTCGCGCCGACGACGGTGCTCGTCGAGCGCAGCGACGGCGCGGTCCGCCCGCCGACATCGCCGCTCGTGCACGCGCCTGCGTCGGGCGGTCCCGGCGTCGCCGCGGTGAGCGACGTCGCAGCGCCGCTCGACGCGACGGACGCTGCGCGAGCTCTCGCGACGTTCACCGACGACCCGTACGGCCTCCGCGCGTTCGAGCGCGTCGACCGCTGCGGCGCGCCGTCGGCAACCTGCGGCCCGGCGTGCACCGTGCTGCTCGGCGACGGCACCGCGCAGCAGGTCGACTTCAAGCGCGCGTGCGAACCGCGACACCGAAGGTGATCGCCCGCTCGTGCTCGCCGTCGTCCTGCTGACGCTGATCGTGCTGCTGCGCGCGCTCGTCGCACCGCTCTTCCTGCTCGCGACCGTCGTGCTCTCGTTCGTCGGCTCGCTCGGCGCTGTCGCTGCTCGTCGTTCCGCTACGGCTTCGGCCAGCACCTCGTCGACCCGGAGCTGCGGCTGATCGTCTTCATCTTCCTCGTCGCGCTCGGGCGCCGACTACAACATCTTCCTGATGAGCCGCGTCGCGCGAGGAGGCCGCAGCGCACGGCACGCGCGAGGGGATGCTGCGCGCGGTCGTCGAGACCGGGCCGGTGATCACGAGCGCCGGGCTCATCCTCGCCGGCACGTTCAGCGTGCTCACCGTGCTGCCGATCTGGCGAGCTGCTCGAGATCGGCTTCGCGGTCGCCGCTCGGCGTCCTGATCGACACGTTCCTCGTGCGCTCGATCTGCGTGCCGGCGCGTCGCGTGGCTGCTCGGCGACCGCGATCTGGTGGCCGTGCGTCCGCACCGGCAGGCGAGTAAGGTCCAGCGGTGGAGGTGAGCGGCAGGACCGTGCTGGTCACCGGCGCGTCGAGTGGCATCGGCGCGGCGGCGGCCAAGGCATTTGCCGCCCGGGGAGCGCGAGTCGTGCTGGTGGCGCGCAGCGCCGAGCGGCTCGACGCGATCGCCGCGGAGATCGCCTCCGCCGGCGGCGATGCGCGCACATGGCCGCTCGACTGCGGCGATCGCGAGGCGGTCCAGCGCGGCGCCGCGGCGATCGAGGCGGAGCTCGGCGTGCCGGACGTGATCGTCAACTGCGCCGGCGCCGGGCACGCGTACTTCTTCGAGGAGACGCCGCCCGAGGAGTACGAGCGCATGATGGCGGCGCCCTTCTTCTCCGCTGCCTACATCACGCGGGCGTTCCTGCCGGGGATGCTGGCCCGCCGCGACGGCTTCGTCGTCAACCTCGGCTCGCCGATCGCGTATGTCACCTGGCCCGGCGCCGCGGGCTACGCGACCGCGCGCTGGGCGATGCGCGGACTTTCCGCCGTCCTCGACGCCGAGCTACGAGGCACGGGCGTTCGCGTCGCGAACGTCGTCCCGGGCACGGTCGCGAGCGGCTACTTCGAGCACAACCCCGGCTTCCAGGAGCGCATTCCGCGGATCGCGAAGCTGACCGGGACCCTGACTCCCGAGCGCGTCGGCGAGGCGATCGTCCGGGCGGTCGAGCGCGACCGCCGTGAGGTATTCGTGCCGTTCATGCTGCGGGTGCTGATCACGCAATCGCGGCTCTTCCCGCGTCTCGTCTCGTGGCTCGTGGTCAGGACCGGCGCGAGGCGCGAGGCGCCTGCGTGAGCGTGGAGCAGGTCTTCAGCTGGGACCGCACGACCGTCACCAGCCCGCAAGCGCACGTGACCGTGCGGTCGATCGAAGAGGTAGTCGCCGTCATGCGCGACCCGGAGCGGTATCCGTCGCCGGTGCGCCCGCGCGGCTCCGGGCATTCGCCGGCGAACTGCGGCGAGGCGGATGGCGGCACGATTGTCGAGATGCGCCTCCTGAATCGCATCCTCGACGTGGAGAGAGGACCGCGTCCGGGTCGAGGCCGGCGCGCTCTACGTCGACGTCGCGCACGAGCTCGAGTCGCGGGGCCTTCAGCTCCACGTCAACACCGAGATCGGATGCTTGACGGTCGGGAGCGCCGCCTGCTGCGCGACCAAGGACGCTTCGATGCCGGGTGAGTTCGGGCAGATCTCCTCCTACGTGCTCGGGATGAAGCTCGTGACGGCAGCCGGCGAACTGCTCGAGCTGACCGGGGACGACGCCGAGCTGCTCGAGGCGGCCCGCGCGAGCTACGGCCTCTTCGGAATCGTGGTCGAGGTGACGCTCGCCGCGCGGCCACTGCAACGGCTCGCGGTCGAGCACCGCACCTACGACGGACGCGAGTTCGTCGAGCGGCTGCCCGAGCTGATCGAGCAGGGCGCCTCGTTGATGTTCTACCTCTTCCCCTTCATCGACAAGGTGACGGTCGAGTTCCGCCGCTACGTCCCGTCCACCGGCCGTGCCAACCGCCGGATCTGGGCCCTCCGCAACTTCACCTGGCGCCTGATCGCGCCCGGAGTTGCGTACTGGACCGAGCAGCTCGTTCCGTCGCGGCGCATCCGGAACGCGATCGTGAACGCGTTCGACAGCATGTTGCACGTGCTCGTCGACAAAGTGATCAGGAGCGCGAACACCGTCCCACCCGACCAGATGATCCGCTACCCGGACCGAGCGGGCCGGACAGCGTTCACCTCCAGCATCTGGGCGTTCCCCGAGGAGACGTTCGGCCCGACGCTCCTCGACTTCTTCGAGTTCATGCGCCGCTACGACCGCGAGCGCGGCTGGCGGCCGGACATGCCCGCGGTCGGTTACCGCGTCCTGCAGGACCGGGAGGCGCTGCTCAGCTACTCGTGGCACGGGCCCGTGCTGACGATCGACCCGGTGTCGACCTGGAAGCCCGGCTGGACGGACTTCCTCGACGCGTGGAACGAGTTCGCGAGCGAGCACGGCGGTTGGCCGCTCCTGAATCAGACGCGCGGCCTGACGGCCGAGCAGACGCAGCAGGCGTTCGGCGAGCGCCTCGGTGCGCTCGAGGCCCGGCGACGCAGCTTCGACCCGGGCGACCGGCTGCTGAACACGTTCTTCCGCGACCTCCTGCCTGCGGAGTCGTGAGAGTGGCTTTGCACGACGTCGCTCGGGTCGCCCTCGGCGGTGTGCGGCTCGCGAACGGGACAGCGGCGCTGCTCGCGCCGGAGGTCTTTGCAAAACGCGTCGGCGTCGACCCCGAGCAGAACAAGCCGGCGCTGTACGTGATGCGGCTCTTCGGCGTCCGCACCATGCTGCTCGGCCTGGATCTCCTTCGCCGGAACGGCCCAGTTCGCGAGCGAGCCGTGCGCGTCGCGCCGCTCGTACACATGAGCGACACCGCGGCCGCAGCGCTCGCGGGCGCGACCGGCCAGCTCCCGCGCAAGGCAGCCATCCTCGCGACTGCGATCTCCGGCGCGAACGTCGTGCTCGCGCTCGTAGCCCGGCGCGGCGCTACCTGAGTGCGATTCTGCTTTCATCGTCTCTGATGGGACGCGTCGCCGACGGACTGAACGAGTTCGTGCACCGCGTGGACCGGCGCTACGGCTGGCACCGGCTGCCGACGCCGCTCGGCGTGCTGGCGCTGACCCAGATGCGGCTCAAGCTCCGCCGGGAGAACCTGTTCGCGACCAGCGTGTCGACCGGCCTCGACGACGCGCTCCTGACCGGCAAGCCGAGCGACCTCTCATTCCGGACGCTCGACGGGACCTGGAACGACGTCGACGATCCACTGATGGGCGCGGAGGGCTACCGCTTCGGCCGCAACGTCCCGATCGACAACACGTGGCCCGAGACGGAGCCGCGGCTGATGACGCCGAATCCGCGCACGATCAGCCGCGAGCTGCTCACACGCGAGAGCTTCATCCCGGCCACGACGCTCAACGTCCTCGCCGCGGCGTGGCTCCAGTTCGAGGTGCACGACTGGTTCAGCCACGGCGCGAATGACCCCGAGCATCCGATCGAGGTCCCGCTCGCCGACGACGACCCGTGGCCGGAACGGCCGATGACCGTCCAGCGGACGACGCGCGACCCGTCCACACCGCCGAACATGCCGCAGACGTGGGTCTCCCCCGACAGCCACTGGTGGGACGCCTCGCAGCTCTACGGCCGCACGAAAGAGCTCGCCGACAAGTCCCGCGCCTTCGAGGGCGGCAAGCTGCGGATCGACGGCGAGGGCCTGCTCCCGCACGACACCCAGGAGGGCCTCGACCTCAGCGACGTCTACGGCAACCACTGGATCGGGCTCGAGATCCTGAACACCCTCTTCAGCCTCGAGCACAACGCGATCTGCGACCGGATCCGCGCCGAGCACCCGACCTGGCCGGACGAGCAGCTCTACGAGCGCGCCCGGCTCGTCAACTCCGCGCTGATGGCGAAGATCCACACCGTCGACTGGACGCCGGCCGTCATCGCCCACCCGACGACGCAGCGGGCGATGCTCGGCCAGTGGTGGGGCCTCGCGACCGAAGGCGTCCACCGCCGCTTCGGCCGCCTGACGACGAACGAGGTGATCAGCGGCATCCCGGGCTCGCCGCGCGAGCACCACGGCGTGCCCTACTCGCTGACCGAGGAGTTCGTCGCCGTCTACCGCATGCACCCCCTGCTTCCGGACGAGTTCACGTTCCGCTCGCACGCCGACGACGGCCTGCTGGTCGAGCACCCGTTCCCGGAGCTGAACGCGCTCCATGCGCGCGATCGGCTCGGCGAGGTCACGCTCGCGAACGCGCTCTACTCGTTCGGGATCGCGAATCCTGGCGCGATCACCCTCCACAACTTCCCGCACTTCCTGCAGAACCTCGAGCGTCCCGACGGCATCCGCATGGATCTCGGCGCGGTCGACATCATCCGGAACCGCGAACGCGGCGTCCCGCGCTACACGACCTTCCGCGAGCTCTTCCACATGCGCCCGGTGCGGTCGTTCGAGGAGCTGACGCCGAACCGGCGCTGGCAGGAGGAGCTGCGAGCTGTCTACGACGGCGACATCGACGCCGTCGACCTGATGATCGGCCTGCTACGCGGAGCCGATGCCGAAGGGCTTCGGGTTCAGCGACACCGCCTTCCGGAGTGTTCATCCTGATGGCGTCGCGACGGCTGAAGAGCGACCGTTTCTTCACAAGCGACTTCCGACCCGAGATCTACACGCCGGAGGGCCTGAGGTGGATCCAGGACAACGAGATGCGCGACGTGCTCCTGCGTCACTTCCCCCAGCTCGCACCGGCGCTCGAGGGCGTGGCGAACCCGTTCGCTCCGTGGCGGCGCATTCCGGCGCGCACGATCTCGGCCTAAAGCTCGGCTTTCCGGCTCGGCCGACGCTAGCCAAGCGACACCCGGCTGTCGCTCCCGCTTCCTGCAGCCCGCGCCACGCCTCGGTGTCGTAGCACGGGCTGCGTCTCTTTCGACAAGGCGCGTGGCCCCTCGCCGGCGGTCCTTACTGCGCGTTCGCGCACATGACGTAGGCCGTGATCGTGATCGCGTAACTGTTCGTGTTGTAGAAGCCGAAGCTCCAGCCTGAGTCGCTTCCGTATGGTGAGCTGTCTTCGACGTCGAAGCCCAAGAAGGCGGACCTCCAGCCGCCGGAGAGCGCAAGCTTTCCTGTCGGACAGTCGACGTTGACGAGCCACCCGCCTGGCGGGATGCTGGCACTGTTCGTGTCCTGTTCCAGCCCGGAGATCCCGGCCGGGCCCTGATCGCCCTTGGGTCCTTGTGAGCCGGCAGGACCAGTCGGACCGGTTGGCCCTTGCGCGTTCCAGTCGAGTGGGCTCTCCTTCAGGTTGCAGCTCTCCCCGGCCCCGGTGTCGATGACGCGCAGGCTGCCGCCCTTGGTCGTGTAGCAACTATGGATCACTCCGTTGGAATCGGGAATGGTCGCGTACGCAACGCCGCCCACCACGAGCAGGGCCGACACGGCCGCTATGGCGACAACGGTGCCACGTTTCCGTACGAAGCTAAAGCGATACATCTCTGCTCCTCCCTTGGAATTGTTCCTGCCGACGCCCAGCTTCCCGAAGCGAAACGCGAGCCGCAACTGCTTTTTTGAAATAAGCTTGTGAATCAGCCCATGTCCTCGGGGGAGGTGGCCGGTTGATCCGGGCTGGTGGGAGGCAAAGTGTGGTCGTGGTGTTCGGGCGCAGGGGTGCGCGCCGGCGGGGTCCGCCCGTCATTGGGGGTCTGGCTGTGGTGGGGCTCGTATTCGCGCTGGCCGCGAGTGCGCGGGTAGGCCCGAAGGTCGACCTCGTCGAAAGCAGTCTCAGTAACCCGCCGGCGCACGTTCGGGCGGGAAGCTCGTTCAAGGTCGTCGCGGTGGTCGTGAATCGAGGCAGCGCACCGGCACCGAAGTCCCTGACGCGCTTCGTCCTCAGGGCCGGGAAGGCGAGCTGGCTTGCCGGCTCCCGCCGGGTGCCGAGATTGAAGGCGCACAAGAGCTCGCGGGCGTCTGTCTTGTTGAGGGTGCCACGCGCGGCGCGTGCGACCGTCTACTCGCTGGTGGCGTGCGCAGATGCGGGGCAGGCCGTTCGCGAGCAAAACGAGCGAAACAACTGCCGCACCGCCCACCGGCATGTCGTCGTGCTCGCCGCGGGGGGCGGCGTGGCTCCCACGACGACGGCGACGACGACGACGACCGCGCCCGCACCGGCCGACTCCGACGGCGACGGTACGCCCAACGCACAGGACTGCGCACCGAACGACGCGAGCATCCATCCGGGCGCGCCCGACCTCCCCGACCTCTCCTTCGTCGATTCCAACTGCGACGGGATCGACGGCACGGCAGCCAACGCGATCTTCGTCTCCCCGAACGGCACCGACGCGAACCCGGGCACGATGGACAAGCCAATGCGGCAGATCCAGGCGGCAGTTCTCCAGGCGGTGAACAGCCGCAAGGACGTCTACGTGGCGGCCGGAAGCTACACGCACGTCGCCGCCGAGACCGGTGTGGGGATCTACGGCGGCTACGACCCGAAGAACTGGTCGCGCGCGAGCGGCAACACGACGGTGATCGCGGGCTCCCCGGAGGCGATCCTCGTCGACGACAGCAAGGCGGTCGTGATTCAGCTTGTCAGCGCCAACGGAAGCCCCGGGCCCGGAGTCGCGAGCGCGTACGGGATTCGCGCCGTCAACGGCTCCAGTCTCACCCTGCAGAACGTCACGATCACGGCCGCCGCAGGTAGCGCAGGCACCGCCGGCGCAAACGGGGTGCCGGGCATCGACGGGATGGCCGGCACAGACGGCGCGCCGGGTCAGTGCGACGACACGAACGGCGCCGCCGGCGGCCACGGCGGGTCGAGCCCGGCAGGCATGCCCGGCGGCGACGGAGGTAACGGAGGTAACCACGCCGAAACCGGTAACGACGGCGCTCCGGGAGCGACGGGCGGAGGCGGGACGCGCGGTGGAGCGGGCGGAGCGACGGGGAGCAAAGGCAGTCCCGGAGGAATCGGGGACGAGGGAGCCGACGGCGCACCGGGTCGCACAGGGTCCGGAGGGACGAGCGCGACCCCGAATGCCGCGTGGGCGGGTCAGAACGGCGTCAACGGCACCAACGGCAGGCCGGGGAACGGCGGTGGTGGTGGCGGCGGCGGCGGCGGCCAAGCAGGCGTGTTGGTTGCCGATGGGAACGGAAACGGCGGCGGGGGCGGCGGCGGCGGTGCCACCGCCGGAACCCTCGGTGGCGGCGGTTCGAGCGGCGGCGGCTCCTTCGGGATCTACCTCTTCGCATCGACGCTCGCCGTCGAGTCGAGCTCGATCACCGCCGGCAACGGTGGCGTCGGGGGCCGCGGTGGAAACGGCGGCGTGGGCGGGGCAGGAGGGGCGCCCGGTCGGGGAGGCAAGGTCTGCCTGACGGAAGTCGGTGCGGGCGGCGACGGCGGCGGTGGCGGCAACGGCGGCACCGGCGGCGGAGGCGGCGGCGGTCAGGGCGGGCCGAGCCTCGGCATCTTCAAGGTCGGCACGTCGACCGCCACGGTAAGCAGTTCCACGATCAAGGTCGGCACAGGGGGACCAGGCGGTGCCGGTGGCGTCGGCGGTCTCGGCACTCCCGGCCCGGGCCAGAACGGTGTCGCGCAGGGCATCTACCCATAACGACGACGGACGACGAGGGAGGGCGACGACATGAGAGCAATACGAGAAGCGAGGACGGCGGTGCTCGGTCGTCAACTGCTCGCGCTGGCCCTCGCCGGCGTGATTACGACCGGCCTCGCGGTTTCGCCGGCCGGCGGGCAGTCGCTCGGAACCGTCCCACTGCCGCTGCATGGCACGATCGGCCTCACCGGCTCCAAGATCCGCTGCGGCTCCGGAACTCTGAAGGGACTGACGTATGTCGACTGCGGCGTCGCGAGCGCGTCGGGCCAGCCGAAGCGTGGAGGCTACGTCGCCCTGATCGCCGCAGATGGGCGGGTGAACATCGTCTCGACCACGACGTTGAAGACGGAGTTCTCCCGCAAGCCGGCGGGCGTGGTTCGTGAGACCGCTGTCACTCCGGTCCGCCCCGGCGACACGATCGAGGTGCCGGGGACGTCGATCCTATGCAGCGCAAGCTCGGTCCAAGGCAAACCGACGATCTTCTGCGACTACGTCGACAAGAAGGGCAGCATCCGACCTGGCTCGTACTCGTTCGGGATCAGCGACGTTGTGGTCACGGCGCTCGGCTGGGACGCGGTGCGCCACGCTCACGTGATCAGTTCCTGGCCGGAAAACGGTTAGGCCGGTGCTTGTCGGCACCGCTTACTAAACGGGCGAACTCAGTTTCGACGCATGCCGGGCGCCCGAGACACTCCGCGGCACCCGGCGCCTCTCAGTTCACGATCAGTTGACGATCGTTTCCTGTTTGCCGTACGAGGGCTGGCCCGGTTGCGAGATCTCTTCGACGAGCTGGCCGGCCTTCTTGTCTTTCATCTCCTGCACAAGATCCGCCTGCGCCAGCATTCCGACGACGCGGTTGTCTGCGACGACAGGCAAACGCCGGATACGCCACGTCGCCATCCGTTCGTAGGCATGGTCGAGCGATTCGTCCACGTCAGCACGGTGTGGATTCGCCGTCGCAACATCTTCGACGTACGTGGTCCCTGGATCGCGTCCGGCCGCAACCACGCGTAGTGCGATATCTCGGTCGGTGACGATGCCGGCGAGAGTGCCATCCTCTTCGACGACGGGGACCGAGCCGACGTCCTCCTCAGAGACCATCGATCATCGCTGCCTCGATCACGGCCGCCGTTCGCGCGATCACCCGGGGGTCAGGGCTCATCACATCCGCCACGGACTTGGTCATCGACAACCTCCTTCCTTACCGCGATTTGCGGATCGCCTTGATAAGTTCCCGTAGCGCCCCTTCCCGATTCGACAAGCAGCTAACCCCGCCAAGCGAACCCCGCAAGCTGACGCGAGCTTACGGCGCCAGGGCTGCGGCAGACTGCGCGCTGTGCTCGACGGCGAGGCCGGAGAGCGACCACACCTTCACCTTCTCGCTCCTCCCTCGCAACTCGAGCTCGGCGACGAAGACGAGGTCGGACGGCTGCTCGTGCAGAAGCGCTCTCGTCGAGTCGGCGACGAACAACGGATACGGCGTGCCCTTGGTCATGCCTTCGATCCGGGAGGCGGTGTTGACCGTGTCGCCGATCGTCGTGTACTCGAGCCGGCGCTCGGAGCCGATGTTGCCGGACATGATCGGGCCGCTGTTCAGCCCGACGCCCATCCGGAAGCCGTCGCCGTAGCCCTGTTCGGCGATCCACGCGTTCACGCGCGGCAGGCGGTCGCGAATCATCTCCTCGGCAGTGGCCAGAGCGCGGTCGGCGTGGTCGACCTGGTCGAGCGGCGCGCCGAAGACCGCCATCATCCCGTCGCCGAGGTAGGAGACGAGCGTGCCGCCGTGATCGAGGACGGCCTGGCTCATCTCGCCGAAGTAGTGGTTCAGGATCTCGATCACCTCCTCCGCCGAGCGAGCTCTCGGAGAACGTCGTGAAGCCGCGCAGGTCGGTGAACATCATCGTGCAGACGCGCGTCGTGCCGCCGAGCCGGCCGCCGTCGCCGGTTTTCGCGAGCACCTGATCGACGACCTGCTCGGGCACGAACCGGCCGAAGATGTCGCGGATGCGCTCCCGCTCGAAGATCGTCAGCAGAGCACCGATCGCGATCGAGAAGACGACCGACAGCGCCAGCGCGACGAGCGGATAGACGAACGCGACGATCCAGCCCTGGTCGAACGACGAGCTGCGCACGCGACGGCGAACGAGTGCACCCGCGCCGAGTGCGAGCGAGCAGGGCGGGGAACGGTGAGAACCTCATGCACGCAAGCGGCGCGACGAACGCGAGGAGGACGATCAGCAGGTCGTTCACGTAGCTCGGCACGCTCTGCAGCGGGAAGCCGCGCAGCGCGGTCGAGATCGCGTTCGCCTCGACCTCGGCCCCCGGCATGTAGCGGGCCCGCCGACGTCGGATGGATGTCCTGGAGCGACGGGGCGACGGGCCCGATCACGACGATCTTGCCGTGGAAGAACGCCGGGCGGATCTTCCCATCGAGGACGTTCGAGAACGAGACCGTCCGCACCGTTCCCGCCGGGCCGGCGTAGTCGATCCAGCCCGACGAGCCACCGAGCGCCGACGGATCGATCGTCTTCCCGGTCGCTCGCTCGGCCGTCTCCACCGCGAAGCTCGTCAGGCCGTTGACCTCGTACGGGACGCGGCGGATCACACCGTCGCCGTCCGTCGGCAGCAGCGCGCTCCCGGCGACTGCGTGGATCTGGCGCAGCAGGCCGCCTCCTCCGAGCACGTCTGTCTGACCCTTCGCGTTCACCTCGGTCGCCGCGAGGACGAGGTTGCCGGCGCGCGCCACCGCCTCGATCAACGCGTTGTCGTCGGCCGCGTCCGTCGGCTCGGTGAATTGGACGTCGTAGGCGATCACCTTCGCACCGCCCACACGCAAGCGGTCGATCAGCTTCGCGTGCAACAGGCGCGGGAACGGCCACCGCTGATGCAAGGCGTTGAAGCTGACGTCGTCGATCCCGACGACGACGACGCTGGCCGGCGGCGCCTGGGTGCCGCGCGTCGAGAAGCGCAGATCGACCGTGGAGAGCTCCTGCGAGCGGAGGATCCCGCCTGTGTCGGCCGCGAATGCGAGCAGCGCCGCTCCAATCCCGACACCGAGAAAGAGGCCGAGCCTGAGGCGATACGAGTCGCGCATCTACGGTTTCGCCAGATACGACTTCGGTGCGCGCACCGAGACCTGTGTCCGCTTCGGGAGGTCGTTCACCTGGACCACACCCTGGTTCACCTTCACCAGCGTTCCGTCGCAGCGGTCGCGCGGTGAGCCAGTACGTGCCTCGGACCGTGGCCGCTGCGTACCTGCCTCGTGTGCGGAACTGGCCCTTGCCCTGGCCCCAAAGCTGACGCACCGTCGTCGTCGCGGCGGTGCTCTCGGCGGCGCTCGCCTTCTTGCGCTTCGGGCAGACGCTGAAGTCGCCCTTGACGAGACGCATCTCGACGATCGGCTTCTTCTTGTCGGTGCCGCGGAGGAGCTTGAAAACGGACGAGACGCCGGCGCCGAAGACGGTGACCGTGCCGGTGCTCCCCGTCATCTTGAGCGCGCCCTTCGTGACGTCGACCGTCGAGTTGAACGGGATCACGCCGCTTGTGAAGGGCCGGCCGTTCACGAGCACGGTTCCGGTTGTGGTGCCGGTTGGAGGCGTGGCGCTGCCGCCGCCGCCCGTCGTCGTGGTCGTGCTGCCGCCGCCGCCTCCCGGGCGGAACCGTCGCAGCGCCGACGACGGTGAAGCTTCCGGGCCACGCGCCGAAGGTCCGTGACGTGACGCCGTTGCTGGTGGCGGACTTGTATGAGCTTCTGACCCGCCGCGATCTGGATCGTCACGCGGCCGCCGGTTGCAGGCGTGAACAGCCCGCCGTACACCGCTGCGGTGCAGACAGAGCTGTCGTCGGTGTAGGTGTTCGAGCCGTAGAGCGTGCCGTTGATCGCCCCACCCGGGCAGATGTAGCGGTACCGAACGCCGATCTGGCCGCGGAACCTCGACGCACTCGCAGTCCAGCCGGCGCCTCCCATCTTCACCCCGGCAACGCCGCTGCCCGTTCACGGCGCTGACGATCTGAAAGCTCCCGGGCCACGATCGCCAGGCTCGCGCTCGTGATCCCGTTCTGGGTCGAGCCCGTGTACGAAGCCCTGTCCCGGGAGGTGCTCGATCGTCACGATCGCGCCGTCCTCGTAGCACGAACGACCCGTTGTGCAGCGCGGCCGAGCACACGGTGCTGTTGTCCGCGTAGATGTCGCGTGCCCCACACCTGATCCTTCCGGCCGCTCGCCGGGCAGACGTAGACGAAACGGGATCCGGATTGGTTCCGCAGGGCGATCGCCGTATCGCCCCAGTCGGTGCCCGACACCTTCGGCTCGACGCTTCCCGTCGACGTTGTCGTGCTGCGGCCATAGCTCCCCGAGGCCGCGAGCAGGAGCGCGGCCGCCGCACAGAGAAGCGTCAGCGCACGGGTCACGGCTTGGCGAGGTAGCTCTTCGGAGCCCGGAGTGTGACCGGCCGGGTACGCGGGATGTCCGATACCTGGATCACCCCGCGCTTGACCTGCACGAATGTCCCGTCGCAGCGGTCGGCGGTCAGCCAGATCGTGCCGCGAACGGTTGCAGCCGCGTACCTCCCCCTCGTCCGGAACTGCCCCTTGCCGCTTCCCCAGAGCAGGCGCACGGTCGGACTGGTCGCGGCCGATTGGCGTGCGCTGGCCTTCTTGCGCTTCGGGCAAACGCTGAAATCGCCGCCGATGAGGCGCAGCTCGACGATCGGCTTCTTGTTGTCGGTGCCGCGCAGGAGCACGAACGCGGCGTGGACGCCGCCGGCGCCGAAGAACCGCATCGTGCCCGTGTCGGTCTTGAGGACGAGCGTGCCCTTCGTGACGTCGATCTTCGAGCCGTACGGAATGACTCCGCCGGTGAACGGCCTGCCGTTCACGAGCACTGTCCCCGTCGCCGTTCCGGTCGCGGGCGGAGCAGGTGTTGTCGACGTCGTTGTCGTGGTCGTGGTCGACGTCGTCCCGCCACCGCCGCCCGGACCGCCGGGGCCGGCCGCGATCACCTGGGCCGTCGCGGCATACCGGCTTCCCGCGGCGTCGAGGAGCAGCAGAACCCGGAAGGTTCCCGGGTTCGCGTAGGTGTGGCCGGCGAAATGCGGCGGAGTCCCGGTGCCCTCGCGCGTGTTGCCGTCGCCGAGGACGATCTTCCAGCTGCTCACCTTGGCCGCCAGCCTCACGTCGGTCCGGAAAGAGACGGCGAGCGGGGCGTGTCCGGAGGCGGGCGACGGCACGAAGCCGGTCAGCGGCGTTGCCGCGGTCCCCGCGGTCACGCTCGCGGAGACGAAGAACGGCGTGTCTTCGGGGGTGAACGGCGGCGCCTGGAAGACGAACAGCGTCGGCTGGTAGATCCCGTCCCGGGCGTAGTTGTGCGCAAGCGTCGCGGGAGGCGGGCCGTCACCCTCTGCAGCGGCGCCGTCGCCGAAGAGGATCTGCCAGTGGGCGATCGGGACGCTCAACTTCGCCGAGACCGAGAGCCGAACGGCGAGCGGGGCTGCACCGGTGGCCGGCTGCGGCGTCAGCGTCAGTCCGATCTCCTTCGCGCCCGCGCCGGGCGCGTTCGCAGCGGCCCACGCGGGTAGAGGCCCGGCCAGCGGCACCATGCACGCGCGGTACGCCTTTTCGCTGTTCGGTTTTCCGTCGAGGTCGAAGGACGATCCCGGCCGGCTCTCGTAGTAGAGGGCCGCCTCGGTTGCGCGATGCGTCGTCAGAAACGTGCACATGTGCCGCACGAACGCCGGATCGTCGACGCCCGACAACCCCCACTCCGGCACCGCGAACGGCTTCCCGCGCCCGCGCGCAGCCTGGAACAGTGATTCGAGGCCCTGCCAGGGCGCGGTGTCCGTCAGCTGCTCGTCGTAGATGTCGCCGCCTTCGACGTCGACGAACCTCGCTCCGGGGTAGTACGCCTCGGGAGCATTCCCCGCCACGCGAGGGTTGCTGCTCGCGAGCGGGCTCCAGACGATGCGGAGCTTCGGGAACGGGTTGAGGAGAAGGTCGCCGCCGTTGAACGGCGCGAGGCCGAGCTGTTTCAGCCGCGCGTTGATCTCGCTCGCGGTACCGCCGTGCAGGATCAGGTAGATGCGCGCGAACGCCTGGCGATAGGCGGCGGGCGAATGTGCTGCGTCCTTCGGCGCGCCGCTCGCCGTGAAGCCGGAATAGAAGTTGGACGCGTTGTTCATCTCCGCCATCGGGCGGATGTAGATCGCCTTGCCCCACGTGGCGATCCCGTGATTGAGCGCGGTCAGGTAGCCGTCGCCGAGCCCGGAGGCGATGCCGCCCGGGGTGATCGCCTCCCGGCCGTTCAGACCCTTCGTGCCGAGATGGATCATCGGAATCGGGCCGAGGGTCGGAAAGAAGACGGCGAACGGCGTGCCGTAGGTGGCGCCCTGACCCCAGCCGAAGAAGGCCTGGTCGACCAGAGATTCCTGACCGGTCTGGCTCTTGAAGCGCGCGACGTTGCCCACGACTCCGAGCAGCGGGCCCGATGTAGCGGCGGCGCCGTCCGGTCCACCGGCCGCGCCATGCAGCGTGATCGAGACCGCCCCGGCGAGGACGACAAGGATGAGGGCGATCGACCTCAGGCAGCGATTGTCGCTCAGACGTCGGCGTCAGGAGCGCCGAGCAGAAGACGCGGAGCGGATCTCAGCCCCGAGAGGCTTCCACGCTGACCTCGCCGGTGCGGGTCAGATGAGCGCCACTGTGCACGGGCGCCGACAACTGCGCTGACCGTCGACTCGATGATCACGATGTACATGAGCTGCCGGTAGACGAACTGCTGGAGGGGCAGGGCCCAGAGCGGCTTCAGTGACTCCTTGTCCATCCTGAACGCGAATGTGGCAAGGGCGAGTTGGAGCGCGTTGAACCCGAACCAGAACGCGAGCACGGGCACCGCGTTGCTGAACAGCAGCCCGTAGAGCGCGAACAGGTCGATCAGCGGCGCGACGATCGGCAAGCAGGATCTGGAACAGGATCATGTACGGCAGCGCGAGACGACCGATCCGGCGCTCGCGCGGGTCGCGGGTGAGCAGCGCGCCCTTGTGCTTCCAGACCGCCTGCATCGTTCCGTACGACCAGCGGTAGCGCTGCCGCCACAGATCGCCGAGCGACGACGGCGCCTCGGTCCACGCGCGCGCATCGTCGGCGTAGAGCACGCGCCGCCCGGTGCAGGCCGATCGCGAGCGTGAGGTCGGTGTCCTCGGCCAGCGTGTCGCCGGGAACACCGCCCACCTCCTCGAGCGCGTCTCGTCGGAACGCGCCGATCGCGCCCGGGACGGTCGGCGTGCACTGCAGCACTTCGTACATGCGCCGGTCGAGGTTGAACCCGGTGACGTACTCGATGTGCTGCCAGCGGCCGAGCAGACCGCCGCGATTGCCGACCTTCGTGTTGCCGGACACAGCACCGACGCTGGCATCGCCGAGCGGCTGCACGAGCCGCCGGAGCGCCTCCGGCTCGAACACGGTGTCTCCGTCGACCATCACGACGACGGGAGCCGATGAGGCGGCGATGCCGGCGTTGAGCGCGGACGCCTTGCCGCCGTTCGCCTTGCGCAGCAGGCGCACGCGGTCGAGCTCGAGTCCTTCGACGACGTCGGCCGTGTCGTCGGTCGAGCCGTCGTCGACGACGATGACCTCGAAGTCCGGGTAGTCGCTGTCGGCGAGCGAGCGGACCGCGCGTTCGATCCCGACGCTCTCGTTGTAGGCGGGAACGACGACGACGACCGGTGGCAGGTAGTCAGGCGCCGGCGGGCGCCGCTTCCGCGAGCGAAACTGGTGACCGGCGAACGACGAGGACGAGCACGACGCGCGCGGCGAAGAGGATGCCGACCAGGCCGACCAGCAACAGCAGCACGCGGACGAGCACGAAGCCGAAGCGAACAGCGGCAGCGAAGACCTCGCCGCGGCGCGTCTCCCACTTCGGAGCGACCGGCTCGACCGTGCTCTGCGAGAGGCCGGCGAGCTGCGAGACCGTCACGAACCGAAAGCCGCGCGCGCGCAGCTGCGGAATCAACTGCGCCAGCGCGGTGACGGTCTCGCTGCGATTGCCGCCGCCGTCGTGGAACATGATGATTCCGCCCGTCGTTCCCGGCGGGCTCGCGTTGCGAACGATCTTCGCGACACCGGGACGCGACCAGTCCTCCGAGTCGTAGTTCGCGAGGACGATCAGGTAGCGGCGGCCGGCGAGCGCGGCCAGGTCGTGCTCGTCCTGGACCGTGACCGAGTCTGGAGTCGCCGAGTACGGCGGTCGCACGAGCCGCGTGTAGTGGCCGGTGATCCCCGCAATCGTCGCCTCGGTCAGGTCGAGTTGGAGCCGCCGCTGCCAGCCGGGCCCGTTCGAGAGCGCGACGTGTGTGTAGGTGTGATTGCCGAGCTCGTTTCCGTCGCGGACGAGCACGCGCACGAGATCCGGATAGCGCGCCGCGTCGCTGCCGATCACGAAGAACGTCGCCGGTACATGCTCTCGGCGCAGGATCGCGGCGATCTTCGGCGTCCAGTGCGGATCGGGCCCGTCGTCGAACGTCAGTGCGATCCGCCGGCCCGGCGGTGGCTGGAGCGAGACGAGCTTTGAGCCCTTCGCAACCAGGATCGGCCTGCTGTGGGCAAGCGGCGCCGGACCGCCAAGCGCCTCGTGGGGCTCGGCGCTCGCACCGACCGTGTGCGTTGCGATCCCTTCGAACACGATCGCGACCGCGGCGACGACAAAGCAGAAGCCGAGCAAGCGCCAATGCGCGGGAACACGCAGGCGGCTGACCCACTCACGACCGGCCATCGCTACGGCTTCTTCAACTGGCCGAGTGGTGTTGCGGTCGTCGTGGTCGTCGTCGTGGACGTGGTCGTCTTCGTCCGGCCGTGCGCCACCGTGCTCTTCCCCTTGTTGGTGCGAGTGGTGTCGTCGTCGTCTTCGTCTTGCCGGGTGCCGTGGTGCTCTTGCCACGCGTGGTGCCGGCAGCTGGAGTCGTCTTCGTGTGGCCGGGCGCGACCGGGCTATGCCCGCGTGACTTGGTGCCGGCAGGCGTCTTGGTCTTTCCCGGCGCGGTTGCGCTCTTCCCGGGCGAAGCGCCCACGCGCCGGGTAGCGCTTGGCGCGCTTGCCTTGAAGACCGCCGCCGGCACCGCCGGACGGAGATCGGATCGGAGTCGGCTGGCGAGGCTCGAGCACCTTCGGAAGCACCGGCGGCCCCTGAGAAGGCCGCAAGGCGTGTGTGAGCGGGATGCCGGCGACGGGCATCAGGCCAAGCCCGCCGAGAACGATCGCCAGCAGCCAGCGCCAGAAACAGCAAGAACACGACACGACCGGCGCGCCGTAACCAACGGGCGCGTCTACCAGTCGGGTCCTCGAGAACGGAAGACCCGCCGGCGCCGATCGATGTGCCAGGTGTACCCATTAGCTAGGTTCTTCCCAGTAAGGCACCTGGCTGAACGTCAGCCCGTGTAGTCGAACCGCGACGCGTAGCCGCAGTTGCCATGGAACTCGAAGCGCAGAGGGTCGTCGGCAACGCGCAGCTCATCGACGACCAGCTCCTCGCCGCTCTGCTCGTGGCCGGGGATCACGCAGGTGACGGTCTCGGGGCCTGACCACGCATCACGGATTCGAACTGTGACGTGATCCCGGATCCGCAGCCACTGACGACGCGGCTCGTGGGAGACTTCGATCTCGACCGATCGCACACCGATCCGCTCGGCATCTTTCCACGCCCACGGGAAGTGCTTCAGTGCATCGCCTCCGAGCCGCCCCGTGAAGATTCCCTCGAGCGCGTCGCGCTGCGCTGCGTCCGCCTGCGAGTCCACGTACATCGACGAAGCTCCACGGTGAGCCCGGCTCGTCATCGTGGTAGCGCGTGGCGAGCGCGACCTTCAATCCTTTGAGCGAGAGGTCATCCGCATGCCCCTCCTCGATCACCCACGAGAGAACGCCGAGGCACTCGCCGTAGGTCGAGCGGCCGCCGGGAACGCCGTTGATCTTCCGGCACGGGCAGATCGCCTCGCAGTTGCACGATTCGAAGTAGCTGCCGCTGATCTGCCAGCTCAAGCGAGCACCAGCGTGCCGACCGCGATCGCATACGTCAAGTCGAGTTGAACCCGCATACTTGCCCGCGTGTCCATGCCGCTTGGCTCGCAGCGCGATCTCTTCGACATTCCCGACGCGATTGCGTACCTGAACACCGCGAACATGTCGCCGCTGCTCCTCTCTGTGCGCGAGGCCGGCGAACGCGCGCTCGCCCGCCGGGCTGCGCCTTGGACGATCACGGCGGCCGACTGGTTCAGCGATGTCGAGCGGTTGCGCAACGCGTTCGCCGCGGTGATGGGTGTCGACAGCGACGGAGTTGCCCTCGTTCCCGCAACAAGCTACGGGCTCGCGGTAGCGGCGCGGAATCTCGCCGCAAGCCCGGCGACCAGGTGGTCGTCCTCGCAGACGAGTACCCGTCGAACTACTACACCTGGCGACGGTTCTGCGGACGGACGGGAGCAGAGCTCGTCGTTGTCGAACGCACGCCGGATCAGACCTGGACCGAAGCGGTGCTGGGCCGGATCGGTGAGCGGACGGCGGTGCTCGCCGTCCCGAACGTGCACTGGACGAACGGCTCTCTCGTCGACCTGGAGGTCGTCGTGCCAGTTGCGCGTGACGCCGGTGCAGCGATCGTGATCGATGCGAGCCAGTCACTCGGAGCGATGACGCTCGATGTCGCACAACTCGAGCCGGACTTCGTTGTGTCAGTCGGGTACAAGTGGCTGCTCGGCCCCATCGGTGTGGGCTGTCTCTACGTCGCCGAGCGGTTCCGAGCGGGTGAGCCGATCGAGGAGAACTGGGTCAACCGGAAGGGCTCCGAGGACTTCGCTGCGCTCGTCGATTACGCCGACACCTACCGGCCGGGCGCGCGCCGCTTCGACGTCGGGCAGAGGACGAACTTCAGCCTGGTGCCGATGGCGATAGCGGCGGTGGAACAAATTCTGGAGTGGACTGTCGCCGGTATCGCAGAGCGCTTGCAGACCGTGACGGATGAGATCGGCAAGAGAGTCGCCGACCTCGGGCTTGTCGTCCCGGCTCGCGGCCGCCACGGCCCACACATGTTCGGCATCGAACTGCCTCGTGACATCGCGCAGGCGCTCGATCAGCGGCTTGCCGCGAGCGGCGTCGTCGCAAGTGTGCGTGGAAGCTCGCTCCGAATCGCACCGCATCTCCACACCAACGGAGGCGACATCGACCGTCTTGTCGACTGTCTGGGGTCGGTCGCCTAACTCGACGCTAGCCGTTCGCGCGGAAGAAGACGGCCGGCTGCTGGATCTCGTGGCCCCGCGCGTCGTATCCCACGAGGACGGCCCGTTGCCGATGGGTGCTCAGATGCGCGCGCGGAACCGCCAGGATCACGATTCCGTGAGAGGGATTGACGCTGACCGAGTCGCCATTGCCGAACCGAAGCGACACGCGGGCGACGGGTGCGCGGGTCTGGCCGATGATGAAGACGTCACGGCCGACGGGCTGGACGCCTTGAACGTACACCCATGGGCCCGTCGGAAAGACCTGCTGGCAGGCTGAGGATGATTGTCCGTTGCTGAACCTGATTTGCCAGCAGCGGACACGTGGTCCCGGGCCATTCCGCCTGGCCCCGGCGCGGATGAACTCGACCGTTCGTCCGACACTGAGCCTCGCTGTCGCATCGTTCGGTCCCGTCAACCGGAGAGCCGGCTCGAGACTGTTCCGGGCCGCCGCCGGTGCAACGAATCCGCCGAAGCCGAAGGGGAAGAGCCCGGCTCGCTGGATCCCGACAACGCGACCGTCGCTGTCGTAGGCGACGACGCGCACGGCGGTATGCCAGGGCACAGTTGCCGTGAAGACATTGTCTTTCAACGGAACGTCCTGGCTCTCGCCACTGCCGAGGAAGATCCTGATCTTGTCGACGCCGTCGGCAGCGACGCCGGCGACGGTGGCGAACTGATCCGAGAGATTTGCGTGGTTGCCTCCGGTCGTCATCACATTGAGCGGGCCACGGGCAAAGAACTCGCCGCCGGAGACTCCGTCGTTCACATACAAACGACCATCGCTGACGCCCACGATCACGTTGCTGAGTGGATCGGGTTTGACAAACCGTGTGAAGCCCCACACCGCGACTTGCCGTCGTGCGAATGTCGACAGCGCCACTTGACTCGGCGCGAAGCCGACAGCCCTGTGATGAACGAGCCAACCGATCGCCGGGTGTTTGATCGTCGCCTGGATGCGCGTCGGGCCACCAGGCGACGCCGCCGGCGCCATCTGGAAGCTGCCGAAACCGCTCTCATGCGGCACAGCGACGACTGTTCGGGCGCCGTCATCTCCGACCGCAACAACGCTCAGCACCTGGTTTGCGGTATTCGGCTCGTTCTCGATCCACAGGTATGCGTTTCCGCCGATCCACGCTCGATGCATGCCGTCGACGGCGTTCACTTCAACGTGGCGCACCCGGTCGGCGACGATCCCGAAAGACACCTCGGGGCTACGCCGATCGGGAAACGCGCGCACTGAGCCGTTCCCCTCGACGACCAGGATCGGCACCGACGTGTGCTCGAGCGTCGAGACCGGGGCGCATGCGGGTGAGGCATTCGCGCGGAGCGTGACAGCGCTCAGTCGCAGGCAAAGCGAGTCGCCGCTTCGAAAGCCATAGAGCACAAACCGCTGGTGGCCGACAGTGGCACGGACCAGCACTCGCAACTTCGTTCCCTTCGGAAACGCAGCCCACGACCGGCCGTTGGCTGCGAGGAACTGCTGCTCGGCCGAAGCCGATGCCGGATGGCCCGGACTGCCGGAGAACCACGGCTTGAAGGCGGACAGCGGATCCAAGCCCGACGCTGCGAGTGCCGACGCAACCACGACAACCGCAATCACCGCAAACGCTGCGATCACATTGCGGCGCGGACCGCGCCGCGGCACAGCCGCGGCAGGCCAGTCCGCCGGGCGCTGGGTTTCGGTCAGCGCATCTGCGATTGCGAACAGCTCGGGCTTGGCCCCGAGCAGATCACGCAGATCGCGTTCGAGAAACACGTCGGTCACGGCGTGATCCCCTCTCGTTCGAGGTGGTCGCGTAGCCCTTCGAGACCGCGATGGAAGCGCATCTTGCTCGCAGCTTCGTCCACGCCGACCGACTGTCCGATCTCGCGAAACGACAAGCCGTGCAGAAGTCGCATCACGACGACAGCTCGCTGTTCTTCCGGCAGGCCAAGTAGCCCCTCGCGCAGCGCAGACGCAAGCCCGGCTTCGTACACCGGCTCGGCGGCCTCGACGCGATCCTCGTCAAAGGGAACAACTGCGGGCTCGGAGACCCGCCGTCGCGTCCGGTCGACGAGACGCCGACGCGCGATCGCGTAGAGGAGGGCCAGGTTCGGCGGTGCCAGCTCGGCCGAACGCGCCAGTGCCGCAGCGGCGTCGGCGAACACCGTCTGAGCGAGATCCTCTGCCTCGTCGCGCGAGCTTCGGCGACGGATGAACCCGAGGATGTCCTTGTAGTGCCGAGAGAAAGCTTCGCTCTCATAACTCACTACCCATCTAGTCGCCACAACGGGGCGAACGTAACAGTCGGCCTAGTAAAGGCCCGGAAAAGGTGATCGACTCAGGTG
>CAVXHB010000011.1:0-79949 GCA_963761365.1 uncultured Actinomycetes bacterium
CACACACACACACACACACACACACACAGAGAGAGAGAGAGAGAGAGAAGAGAGAGAAATGTGTGTGTGCCTGGCCAGGCTGCTGGGGGGAGGCAGGCTCAGTCATGAGACCAGCCTGGCCAGCCTGAGACCAGCCAGAGAGAGACTCTGTCTCAAACACACAAACAAACCAGAGAGAGAGAGAGAGAGAGAGAGAGAGTGAGAGAGAGAGAGAGAGAGAGAGAGAGAGAGAGAGAGAGAGGAGAGAGAGAGAGAGAGAGAGAGAGAGAGAGAGAGAGAGAGAAAGACTCCCCCCCCCCCCCCCCCCCCCCCCCACACACACACACACACACACACACACACACACACACACACACACACACACACATACACACACACACACACACAACACACACACACACACACACACACACACACACACACACACACACACACACACGCAGCCACTGCACGCGGTTGTCCTGGAAGTGATCCCAGGTGTTGTTCATCGCGCGCATGACCGTGTTCCCGAGCGGGATCTGCCACGCGACCATCCGCACGCCCGCGAGCTGCACGAACGTCTTCGCGTACAGCAGGTGACGCGCGAAGTCGGCCGGCTTGAACCACGTCTTCGGGTTGCCCTGCTGCACGGCGTAGAAGCCGGCGTCGCGGTCGGAGAAGTCCTCGAACGCGACGTCGAAGTGCGCGTGCAGCGACCGGTAGAACGCCGCCGACTGCGCGGCGTAGGCGCGCACGGTCGCGTCCGGCGGCTTCTCGTAGACGATGTCGTGCTTCGTTCCCCAGCCGCTCATGTGGTAGGCGAGGACGACGTTCGGCGCGAGCTCGTCGCGCAGCCGGACGAACTCCTGCGCGAAGCTTCGACGCGAGCGCGACCGCGTTCGCCTGCTCGATGTAGCCCCAGAGGTCGGGCTCGACGTGCAGCACGACCGTCTTCGCCGAATGCGCGCGCTTGAAGAACAGCCGCACGTCGGCCCAGTAGGCGCGCATCACGGTCGGGTCGCGCAGGTGCGCGAGGTCGACCGTCGCCTCGTCGCCGCCCGCGGGCTTCGACTGGAGCAGCATGTAGTAGGTGAAGACCGGGATCTCGCCGGCCGCCCACGACTCCTGCTCGTAGCGCGTGACGAACGAGCCGTTCGGGTTCCAGGTCGACCAGCCCGCGCCGGTGTTCACGCCGCCCGCGAGGTACTGGTAGCGGAAGCCGAACGGCGCGACCTTGCGCAGCGCCGCCGCGCCGCCGGGGGAGTCGGCGAGGCCGAGCTGGAGGGTGTGCGGCCAGCGGGCCGGGAGCGGGGGAGGGTCGTTGCGGCGCTCGCGGCTTGCGTGCACGCGAGTGTGAGCGCGACGGCGGCTGTGGAGATGGCGGTGCGCATGTGTCAGAGATACCTGACCCGTGCGGGCGCTGTTTCTTGCGCTGGGGATAACTCGTTCCAGAGTTGGTGCAGACACGTCACACGTTCTTTGGTTCCATCGGTGCATGCCGAACGAGGCGAAGCCGACGGTCAAGCAGGTCTATGCGATCGCCGCTGCACTCTGCAAGGAGAGCGGCGAGAAGTTTCCGCAGAGCCGCGGCGAGGCATCGGAGTTGATCAAGAAGCTGCGGGCAGAGCCCTGCAAGTAGTCCGCCGGGATGAACCAGAAGTCGGCGCGCAAGTTGCTCGAACAGCATGGTTGGACGATGACTGAGGGAGGCAAGCACAACATCAAGATGGAGAAGGCGGGGTGCCGGCCGATTACGCTTCCCATGCACCGCCGCGAGGACTACAGTAAGAAGTTGACCGCTGGAATCCTCCGTGAGGCAGGTCTCGGATGAAAACGGATCAACGCGAGTTCACCGCAAACGTGCACGAGGAAGACGACGGCTCTTACTGGGCTGAGGTTTCCGAGCTGCCGGGTGTTTCGCGTCAGGTCACAATCTCGACGAGTTGAGAGATGGTCTTGCCGAGGCAATTCGGATGTGCCTTCCAGAACGCTGCCAACGGATCCACGATCCCCACAGTGAATCTGAGCGCGCTGCGGATGCTCGTCGACGGCAAGCAATGACCCGCCGTTACCGCCGGAGAAGCCTCTCAGGCGACTGCCGACTCATCTGCGAGTGGATGAATCGTGACGAAGTTGGTGCAAACGGTGCAGTGCGTCCTGCTTCCATCGCTGGATGGCTGCGATCGCCCCGCCGAAACCGCCCGAGCTCGCCGCGAAGATCATCCACGCGGTCTGGCAGCACGTGGAGTTCGATAACGCGCCGATTCGCCGCGAGTTGCGCCGGCGTCTGAAGGAGCCGTCCGACGAATACATCTGGCCCCGCGCTGAGGACATCGCGGCGGACGAGATCAGCACCGTCTGGGCGCACGAGCTCGTCGAGCAATGCGAGCGGTCGCTCGAGGCGGCGGGCGACGACCTGGCTGCGCTTGGCGCCGATGTGGAGGCCATCGAGGACGACTTGACCGAGTACGGCCGGGAGTCGTGGATCGCGAAGGCGATCCGGCACCAGATTGCCTTCGAGGCCGCCTGGGACGTGATCACCCGAGGTGGTAGCAAAGTGATATCATGATGCAATGGCCAACTTGCACGTCCGGGACGTCCCAAATCGAGGTCCTCGTGCAGCTGAAGTACAACGCCAAGAAGGAGGGGCGGTCGTTGAACCGCCACGTCGTCGCACTTCTCGAGGACGCTGTTGCAAACCGCAACAGGCGGACGCTGGAGGAGGTGCTCGCGAGCATCGACGAGCGCGTGAAAAACCATCCGCTCTCGCCTGACGCCCGGATGCCGGAGGACCGTATTCGGGAAGACCGCGATTCCCGTGAGCTGTGACCGACGCGAGCGCGGATGATCGAATGGCGCTTGGCAAGGCGCCACAGTTGCGGGCTCGATTTGACGCGGTTCGAGTTCTCGCGCCGGATCATCTCGCGCTCGAGTCCGCGAACGCTCTCCGTCGGTACGTTCGCGTTGGTGAGTTCGATGCGCGGCATGCCGCGGCATGCTCGCCGACATCCTCGACCTCCGAATCGATCTCGTGCCGGCCGCCCCCCTCGCCCCGCTCGCTCTCCAGATCGGGCTCGAGCTTGGCTTATCGGCCTATGACGCCGCTTACGTCATCGTCGCCGAGGCGGCGAAGGCGGCCCTCGTCACGGCCGACAAACGCCTCGCGGCAGCTTACGAACGCTCCGAGCTCATCATCTAGAGGTATCACGAAACGTGATACATTCGGAGACCGTGAAGGAAAAGGCGATCTCCGTGCGTCTCGACCCCGAAGCGCTTCGGGCGTTGGACGAGTTGATGCGCGGGGGGCGGTCGCGGTCGCAGGCGATGCGCGATGCCCTGATGATCGCGACCGACCGCGAGCGGCGCGAACGGGCGCGCAAGGAGTGGGCCGAGATGATGGCCGACCCAGCGGAGCAGGCACTGATCAAAGAGCTGCGCGAGGAGCTCTATGGAGAGAGGTGATGTTCTCGAGCTCCGCGCTCATCGCGAGGCGCGCGGCCATGAGCAGCGGGGTCCTCGCCTGGCGGTCGTGCTTCAGGCCGAGGAGTTCTGGCCAACTTCGACCCTCGTCGTCGCTCCGACGTCGACGTCGGCGCAACATCGGGAATACCGGCCGCAGGTCCGGATCTCCAACGCGCGAACGTCGGTGCTGGTCGACCACATTTCAACCTTCGACCTGTCGCGATTCGGGGACTTCGTTGGTCGCGTCTCAGAGCCCGAGCTGGCCGAAATCGACAGCGCGGTGATCTTGTTTCTCGGTCTGAGCGAGAGGTTGTAAGCCGCGAACGGGGTGCGGTCCACCCCTGGCGATAACGTGGCTCGGGCATGCCTGAGGCCCCCTTCGTCCACCTGCACGTCCACTCCGAGTACTCGATTCTGGACGGGGCCTGCAGGATCCCCGACCTCGTCGCCCGCGCCGCCGAGTTCGAGATGCCGGCCGTCTGCCTCACCGACCACGGCTCGATGGCGGGCGCGGTCCAGCTCTTCAAACACGCCGCAGGGAACAGGCGTCAAGCCGATCATCGGCTGCGAGGTCTACGTCGCCGACGACCGCCACGCCCAGACGAAGGGCAACGCCCACCTCACCCTGCTCGCCGCCGACAACACCGGCTACGGCAACCTGATCCGCCTCGCATCGCTCGGCTACCTCGAGGGCTACTACTACAAGCCGCGCGTCGACTGGGAGCTCCTCTCCCGCCACGGCGCCGGCCTGATCGCGCTCTCCGGCTGCCTCTCCGGCCGCGTCTGCCGCGCGCTCGAGGAAAACCGCACCGCCGACGCCGAGTCCGAGCTCGCGCGCCTCACCGACACCTTCGGCGAGGCCAACGTCTACGTCGAGCTGCAAAACGCGCACCTGGAGATCCAGCAGCGCATCCTGCCGCAGCTCGCCGAGCTCGCAGCGAAGCGCGGGCTCCCCACCGTCGCAACCGGCGACGTGCACTACCTCCGCGACACCGACGCACGCGCACACGAAGCGCTGCTCTGCATCCAGTCGGGCGACTCGCTGAAGAACCCGGACCACTGGAAGTTCGACACCGACCACTTCTACTTCAAGTCGCCGCAGGAAATGGCGCTCGACTTCCCCGGCCACGACGACGCGATGCGCCGCACGCTCGAGATCGCCGAGCGCTGCAACGTCGAGCTCGCACTCGGCAACATCCTGCTCCCGAAGTTCCCGCTCGCCGACGGCCAGGACGCCTTCGAGTACCTGCTCGCACTCTGCGAAAAAGGCCTGCAAAAGCGCTATGAATCGATCACGCCCGAGCTGAACGAACGGCTCTCCTACGAGCTGAAGACGATCAAGGAGATGGGCTTCACCGACTACTTCCTGATCGTCTGGGACTTCGTCCACTTCGCGAAGAAAAACGGCGTCTCGGTCGGCCCCGGCCGCGGCTCGACCGCCGGCTCACTCGTCGCGTACTGCCTCGAGATCACCGACCTCGACCCGATCCGCTACGACCTGCTGTTCGAGCGCTTCCTCAACCCCGACCGCAAGTCGATGCCGGACATGGACATCGACTTCGCCGTCGCCGGCCGCGAGCGCGTGATCAATTACGTCACCGAGAAGTACGGCCGCGATCGCGTCGCGCAGATCATCACCTTCTCGACGATGGCCGCGCGCGCCGCCGTCCGCGACGCCGGCCGCGTGCTCGAAGTGCCCTACGGCGTCGTCGACAAGATCGCGAAGATGATCCCGGAAGGCCCGGGGCAGACGCTCGAGGACTGCCTGAAGCCCGGCGCCGATCTGCGCCGCATGGTCGACTCCGATCCGGTCGCGCGCGAGATCATCGACCTCGCCCAGCCGCTCGAAGGCCTCACGCGCGCCGACTCGATCCACGCCGCCGCGGTCGTGATCGGCGCCGAGCCGCTGATCAACGTCGTGCCGCTGCAGCAGAAGGGCGCCGACCAGGAGCTCGTCACGCAGTTCTCGATGGGCGACGTCGAAGCGCTCGGCCTGCTGAAGATGGACTTCCTCGGCCTGCGCAACCTCGACGTGATCGAGAAGGCGGCCGAGCTCGCCGGCGGCATCGACATCACGAAGCTGCCGCTCGACGACAAAGAGGTCTACGAGATGCTCTCCCGCGGCGAGGCGGCCGGCGTCTTCCAGTTCGAGTCGTCGGGCATGCGCGAGGCGCTCCGCCAGGTGCGCCCGACCGAGTTCGAAGACCTGATCGCGCTCGTCGCGCTCTACCGGCCGGGGCCGATGCAGTACATCCCGGTCTACGCGAACAGAAAGCACGGCAAGGAGCCGGTCACCTACGCCGACCCGCGCCTGAAGGCGATCACCGGCACCACCTACGGCGATCGCGATCTACCAGGAGCAGTCGATGGAGATCGCCAAGCAGATCGCGAGCTTCACGCCCGGCGAGGCCGACGACCTGCGCAAGGCGATCGCCAAGAAAGACCACAAGCTGATGGCCTCGCTGAAGGACAAGTTCATCGAGGGCTGCATCAAGAACAACGCCTCCGAGCGCGTCGCAACGCAGCTCTGGGACGACCTGGAGAAATCGCAGGACTACTCGTTCAACAAATCGCACGCCGCCTGCTACGCACTGATCGCCTACCAGACGGCGTGGCTGCGCGCCCACCACCCGTGCGAGTACATGGCCGCGCTGATCTCCTCGGTGATGAACACGAAGGACCGCGTGCCGATCTACGTGAACGCGTGCCACGAGCTCGGGATCGAAGTGCTGCCGCCCGACGTGAACGAATCGCAGATCGACTTCGCCGTCGTCGGCGGCAAGATCCGCTTCGGCCTGAACGCCGTGAAGGGCGTGGGCGAGATCGCGGCGCGCACGATCATTCGCGCGCGCGAAGAAGGCGGCGGGTTCGAATCGATCTGGGACTTCACCGAGCGCGTCGACCCCTCGGTCGTGAACAAGCGCTCGCTCGAGTCGCTCGTCAAGTGCGGCTCGCTGCCCGGCTCGCGCCGCGGCATGCTCGCCGTGCTCGAGCAGGCGCTCTCATGGGGGCAGAAGCAGCAGGCCGACCGGCTCGCCGGCCAGGGCTCGATCTTCGACCTCGGCCCCGCCGAGGACGAAAAGCCGCGCCAGCATCCGCCGGTGCCGAGCGAGGAGTTCGACAAGCCGGAGCTCCTGCGCCTCGAGAAGGAGACGCTCGGCCTCTACGTCTCCGAGCATCCGCTGTCGGCGATCCGCAGCGAGCTGCGCGCGAAGACCGACGCAACCCTCGGCGAGCTCGAGCGCCGCCGCGACGGCGAGATCGTCACCGTCGGCGGGATCGTCGGCGAGGTCAAGCACCTGACGACGAAGAAGGGCGAGCCGATGGTGTTCATGCGCCTCGACGACGTCACCGGCAGCGCCGAGATCGTCGTCTTCAACTCGACCTACGCCGCCGCGAGCGAGCTCTGCGTTCCCGACCGGATCCTGATCATCAAGGGCAAGGTCGACCACAAGGAAGGCGAGACGAAGCTGCTCGCCCAGGAGGTCAAGCGGTTCGAGGCGGTCGCCGCCCGGCGCGAGATCACCCTCCGGCTCGACGCCACCCAGGCCCCCGCAGGAGTGATTGCCACCCTGGCGCAGCTGATCCGGGAGTATCCGGGGGAGAGCCCGGTGCTGCTCGACTGCGTCACCTCCCAGGGGCAGGTGCGCTACGAGCTGGGCCCAGGCTTCCGCGTCAAGCCTGCGCCGGACTTCTATGCTGAAGTACGGGCCCTTTTGGGCGAATCGGCGCTTGCGTAAGGATTCGGTAAGAACTTCAGTAAAGGCAGCAGACAGTAAACCTCTACCGTCGTTTTACCGAATAGATGGATGAGCGGCACCCACCCCAACGGCGAGGCACCCAATGACTGCGGCACAGATCCAGATCGAAGAGACAGAGCAGGAGCGCGTCGAGCGCTGGCGCGCCGAGGCGCTCGAGAAGGCCGGCTACGACCACGACGGCGCGGTCGAGCTCGCATCCCACCACGACGTCGACCTGCACCAGGCGATCCGCCTGCTCGAATCCGGCTGTCCGGCAGAGACCGCGCTCCGGATTCTTCTGTAGTAGAGAATCCGCGACGTGCTCGTCGCGTCGATCCCCTCACCGCACACCGGCGTCCTCAACGTCGGGCCGCTGCACATCCACCTGTACGGGCTGACGCTCCTCGTCGCGATCCTCGCGTGCGTCTGGCTGACGACGCGGCGCTGGAAGCGGCAGGGCGGCGATCCCGACCTCGTCATCCGCGTCGCGGTGTGGGGCGTCGCCTTCGGCGTCGTCGGCGCGCGCGCCTACCACGACCTCACCTCGTGGTCGGAGGTTCCGAGCCCGAAATGGAAAGGCGTCTTCGAGGTGTGGCAGGGCGGCCTCGGCGTGTGGGGCGGGATCCTGCTCGGCACGCTCGCCGGCTGGGTGGTCGTGCGGCGTGCCGGTGTGCGCTTCGCGCCGTTCATGGACGCGGCCGCGCCGGGGTTGCTGCTCGCGCAGGGGATCGGCCGGATCGGCAACTGGTGGAACCAGGAGCTCTTCGGCAAGCCCACCTCGCTGCCGTGGGGGCTGAAGATCGACGTTGCCCACCGGCCCACGCAGTACATCGACAAGGCGACCTTCCACCCGACGTTTCTGTACGAGCTGATCTGGGACGTCGTCGGCGTCTTGCTGCTTCTGTGGGTGGCGCGGCGCTGGCGGATCAAGCCGCCCGGGCTCTTCGCGCTGTACGTCGCCTACTACTGCTTCGGCCGCTTCTTCGAGGAGCTCTTGCGCGTCGATCCCGCGCATCACTTCGCCGGCCTGCGGCTGAACGCGTGGGTGTCGATCGTCTGCTTCGTCGTCGCCGTTCCCGTGTTCGTGTGGCTGCAGCGGCGGCCGGAGGACGGGCAGCCACGCCAGCCGCGAAAGCCGGTGAAGCCGTCCGGGCCGAAGATGGCGATCCCGCGCGGCCGCGTCCGCTAGGGGCGATAGCCTCACGCCGTGAACGCCGTACCGGTCCGCGAGCTCGAGCTCGACCTCGACGCCTTCGAAGGGCCGTTCGACCTGCTGCTCTCGCTCGTTCTGCGCGAGGAGCTGCCTCTGGCGGAGCTCGACCTCGCCGAGATCGTCGTCGCGTTCGTGACGCGGCTCGCCGAGCGCGACGAGCTCGACCTCGAGGCCTGCGGCGAGTTCCTCGTCCTGTTCTCGGCGCTGCTCGAGCTGAAGGCGCGCGGCCTGTTTCCCGGAAGAGGCCGACGAGCTGTCCGAGCTCGGGCCGGAAGAGGCGGCCGAAGAGCTCGCGCGGCGGCTCGCCGAGTACCGGCGCGCGAAGGAAACCGCGAAGTGGCTGATCGAGCGGCTCGAAACGCCGCGCTACTTCCGGATCGGCCCGGCGCCGCTTGCGCCCGTCGCGCCGGAGCCCGAGTACGCCTCGCAGAAGCCGGAGAAGCTCGCGGCCGTGCTGCGGCTGCTCGCGGTCGAGCCGCCGGAGCTCTCGACCGAGCACATGGCGCTTCGGTTTCCCGCCGGTGGCGCAGTTTCTCGAGCGGTGGCGCTCGCTGCTCTCGCACCGCTCGCGGCTCGACTTCGACCAGGAGATGGCCGGGTTCTCGCGGGTCGAGGTCGCCGTTGCGTTCCTGGCGCTCCTGGAGCTGCGCAAGGCGGGCGAGATCGCGATCGCCCAGGCGGCGCCGTTCGCACCGATAAGGATTTCCCGTGCTGCAAGCGAAAGGAGTCTCTCGTGGACCGCGCACTCCGCCTGATCAGCGCAAATCCGGTTGACGAGCTCGCCCGCACGATCGAGGCGCTGCTCGTGATCGCCTCCTCGCCGTTGTCGGTCGAAGAGCTCGCGGCCGCGGCGCAGGACGACATCGAGCGCGTCGAGGCCGCCCTGGAGCTTTTGACCGATCAGTTCCGCGAGGGGAAGAGCGGGATCGTGCTCGAGTACGTCGCCGGCGGCTGGGCCTACCGCGCCTCCGCGGAAGCGGCGGCCGCGTGTGCGCGGCTGGTGGAGCGGCCGACCGAGCGTGGGCTCTCGCAGGCCGCGTTCGAGACGCTTGCCGTCGTCGCCTACCTCGGGCCGTGCTCGCGGCCGGAGATCGCGCGCGTGCGCGGCGTCAACGTCGACGGCGTCGTCGCCGGTCTCGTCGAGCGTGGGCTGTTGGCCGAGGGTGGGCGTGAGGGCGAGTTCGGCGCGGTGCGCTACCGCACGACGCAGCTCTTCGAGCGCATCTTCGGGCTCGAGTCGCTGTCGGAGCTGCCGCGGGTCGACGACCTCGGCGACGACGTGACCGAGATCCGCGCGCGGCTCGAAGCAGTCGCCGAAAAGCGCCCGGCCTGACCACTCCAGTGTCTGACACCTTCGGTGTCAGACACTACTGTCGGCATGGACGTCAACGAAAAGACCTGGGAGAGCGAGGTGATCCGGCGGTCGGACAAGCAGCCGGTGATCGTCGACTTCTGGGCGGAGTGGTGCAAGCCGTGCAAGCAGCTGACGCCCGTGCTCGAGGAGGCGGTCAAGGATCGCGCCGTCACGCTCGTGAAGATCGACGTCGACGCGAACAAGGCGCTCGCCAAGGAATACGACGTCTCCGGCATCCCGGCGGTGAAGGCGTTCAAGAACGGTCACGTCGTCGCCGGGTTCGTCGGGGCGAAGGGACGCGCGGCCGTCGACGTCTTCCTCGACGAGCTGACGAAGCCGCCGGTCGTCGAGTCGCTCGACGACGACGAGATCGCCGCCGTCTTGAAGTCCGGCGACTACGAGCGCGCCTTCGAGATCCTGCTCGCGCGCGCCGCCGATCCCGAGCGCCGCGACGCCGCGCGCCAGCTGATGGTGGAACTGTTCGGTGAGCTCGGCCAGGAGCATCCGCTCTCGACGCAGTACCGCAAGCGGCTCGCCACACTCATCTACTGAACGTGCAGCCGGACGCCGTCGATCTGCTTGCGCGGCGCTGGTCGCTCGAGATCGGCGAGCCGTTCGTGACCGAAGCGGGCGGCTCTTGGGTCGCGCCGGCGATCCGCGCGGACGACACGCCCGCCGTGCTGAAGCTTGGCACGCCGCACATGGAGGGCCGCGACGAGGTCGCGGGGTTGCGTTTCTGGGACGGCGATCCGACCGTCCGCGTCCTCGAAGCCGACGAGGGTCTCAACGCGATGTTGCTCGAGCGTTGCGAACCGGGAACGATGCTGCGCGAGCTCCCCGAGCCCGAGCAGGACACCGTGATCGCGGAACTCCTGCGCCGGATGTGGCGAACGCCGAGCGCGCCGCACTTGTTCCGTCCGCTGACGGAGATGATCGATCACTGGGCCGACGAAGCGCGTGATGCATACGCGGCCGATCTCCTGCGTGAGCTTGCACGCTCGAACTCTGATGATGTCCTGCTCGCGACTGACCTCCACGCCGGCAACGTGCTCCGTTCGCAGCGTGAGCCGTGGCTCGTGATCGACCCGAAGCCGTTTGTCGGCGACCGCGCCTACGACGCCACCCAGCACTTGCTCAACTGCAAGCGCCTCGACACCAACGCACTCGGAACCATCGATCGCGTCGCCGATCTCCTCGACGTCGATCGCGACCGTGTCCGGCTCTGGACGTTCGCGCGCGCGGCGACTGACATGGAGCGGCCGGACGTTGCGCGGACATTGGCGTCATGCGCCTGAACGCCTGGCTCGGGCGCGCCGGTGTCGCCTCGCGGCGCAAGGCCGACGAGCTGATCAGGGCCGGACGCGTCACCGTCAACGGCGAGCCCGGCCAGCTGAACACGTTCGTTGCCGCGAGCGACCGCGTCGAGCTCGACGGCAAGCCGCTTGCCAAGCAGCGCCTCGCCTACGTGCTGCTGCACAAGCCCGCCGGCGTGATCACGACCTCGAGCGATCCACTCGGCCGCCGCACGGTGATCGACCTCGTCGGCCACACAGCGCGTGTCGTTCCGGTCGGCCGGCTCGACGCCGACACGACCGGCGTGCTGCTGCTGACGAACGACGGCGAGCTCTCTCACCGGCTCGCGCACCCGAGCCACGAGGTGGACAAGGTCTACGTCGCCGACGTCGAGGGGATCGTCACGCGCGCCGCGCTCGCGGCCCTCGAGCAGGGCGTCGAGCTCGACGACGGCCGCACCGCGCCCGCAACCGCAAAGCGCCTCGGCCCAAGTCGCGTCGAGCTGACGATCCACGAGGGCCGCAAGCACCAGGTCAAGCGCATGCTTGCCGCCGTCGGCCACCCCGTCCGTCACCTCCACAGAAGCGTCTATGCGGGTCTGACCCTGGAGGGGCTCGAGCCCGGCCAGTGGCGCGAGCTCGAGCCCGCTGAAATCGAGCGTCTGCGGCGCCCATGACGCTTCGGTAACGGTTCGGTGACGATCACTCCCGAACCGGCTCACGACGCATAGCTCGGGCGTTAGGGTCCCCCGCGATCCAGTCAAAGCAGGTTTCAAGGGGGAGGCGTAATGAACAGAAATGTCCTGCGGTCGAGCCTCGCGCTGACCGCCGTCGCGGCACTGGCTGCCATAGTCGTGACGGCCGGTGCGGGCTCACTATCGGCGCCAAAGGCGACGCAGGCTGCGGCCAGCGCGCCGACGTGCCATCTCGGCAACGGCGTCCAGCACGTGATCAACATCGTCTTCGACAACGTCCACTTTGCGCGCGACAACCCGAACGTTCCGTCGGATCTGGAGCAGATGCCGCACCTGCTCAACTTCCTGAAGTCGAACGGGACCGTGTTCTCGAACTCGCACACGCCGATGATCGCGCACACGGCCGATGACAGTCTCTCGATCTACACCGGCCTCTACGGCGACCGGCATGGACAGCCGCTCTCGAACACGTACCACGTCTACAACCCGGACGGCTCGACCGATCAGGCGAATTCGTTCGCGTACTGGACGTCGCCGACCATCGACTCGAAGACCAATCCGCCGGTTGCGTCCACGGTGGATTCGGCGCCGACGATGGCCTACTCGGACACCGTTCCCGCGTCCGGCGCGGCGAACCGCGTCACCCCGGCGCCGTGGGTGCCATTCACCCGCGCAGGCTGCACGGTTGGCGACTTCTCGACCGCGAACATGGTGCTCGAGAACGCCACCGTCGACATCCCGACCGTGTTCGGCGCCTCGTCGGCCGAAGCGGCCGAGACCGCAGCGAACACCGGGGATCCCTTCAGGGACGTCCAGGTTGCCAAGTACATCGGTGAGGCGATCCACTGCGCCAAGGGCGACACGACCTGCTCTTCGTCGTCGCGAGCGCTGGACGACAAGCTTCAGTCCGAGCCGAACGGCTACGACGGCTACCAGGCGCTCTTCGGCGCGAAGTACATCGCCCCGGCGATCGGCGGCGGCCCGAACCACTTCAACAGCAACGGCTACCGCGTCACCGATGCGAACGGGAACCTCGTCGATGAGGACGGGCACACCCTCGCGGAGCCGTTCACCGGTACGCCGGGCTTCCCCGGCTTCAGCCCGACGGCGACGCAGAGCCTCGCTGTGATGGCCGACATGCAGGAGGCCGGCATCCCGGTTACCTACGGCTACATCGCGGACATCCACGAGAAGAAGGCGGACACCCGGACGGGCTGCACCACCACCGCGAACTCGGCGACCGCCGGGCGGCCGGTCGGCCCCGGCGACTCCTGCTACGTCTCGAACGCGCAGCACTACGACGCCGCATTCCAGACGTTCTTCACGCGGCTGGCCGCTGACGGGATCACGCCGGCGAACACGCTGTTCGTGATCAGCTCCGAGGAGAACGACCAGTTCGCCGGAGCGAACGCCACCCGGGCGAGCAAGCCGACCCCGCTGGGCTGCGACGGCGTCACCACTCCGTGCAGTTACGTGACCGGTCAGATCGGCGAGCTACAGGCGAACATCAAGGGGCTGCTCTCGACGACGGCGAGCGCAAGCACCGCGTTCGACATCGAGCCGCAGGGTGCCTCGATCTACGTTCACGGCCAGCCGGCCGCGAACAACCCGACGGTCCGCCAGCTCGAGCGCGACACGGCGGCGATGACCAACCCGCTCGACCCGTACTCGGGCGTCAGCAACGAGAAGATCGCCGCCTATCAGGCGGGTGCGCTCGAGGAACGGGTGCTGCACATGCAGACCGTCGATCCTCTACGCATGCCGACCTACTCGCTGTTCCCGAAGCCGGACTACTTCTTCGCCACGTCCGACATCGGGAGTCCTCCGCAGCACATCGGAATCAACTCCAGCTTCGCCTACGACCACGGCTACTACAGCCCGAACATCAACGTCACCTGGGTCGGCATCGCCGGCAAGGGTGTCGCGGTGAACGGCGTCGACGGACCCGACCCGGCGCACGGCAACCAGCCGAGCGACCCTGAGTCGACGAACACCGTCCCGGAGGCGAGCCAGGTCGGAACGTGGGTCGAGGAGACCGACATCCGGCCGACGATGCTCAAGCTGCTCGGGCTGAGCGACGACTACCAGTCCGACGGGCACGTGATCACGCAGGCGCTCGCAACCGTTCCGAGCGCGCTGCAGGCCACCGCGGATCTCGCGGCCGGCTACGACCAGATCAACTCGAGCGTGGGGCAGTTCGCCACGGACACCCTGATCGCCGACACGAAGGCACTCGCATCCGGCTCGTCCGCGGACGACAGCGCCTTCGCGACGGAGCAGGAGACGCTCGCCCAGCTCGCTGACGATCGCGACGCGGCCGCGACCAGCATCAAGCAGGTGCTCAACGACGCGGCCGCCGGGCACATGCCGAACCACGGCCAGATCACGAGCGGCCTTGCGCACGTCAAGGAACTGCTCAACCGAGCCGCGAAGCTGTAACCGACACGGTATGGGGCGGTCCCGGCGATCAGCCGGGACCGCCCCTCCGTTAGTTCCGAGGAACGAACCCCATGCGTTCGTACATCTGGGCGAGCGTCGGGGCGGCGACGTCACGAGCCTTGTCGGCACCGACGCGCAGCAGACGCGTCAGCTCGGCGGTGTCGCCGCGGATCTCGTGGAAGCGCGCCTGAATCGGTTCGAACAGCGCGATCACGGCCTCGGCGACATCCCCCTTGAACTGCCCGTAGCCGCCGCTGTCGTAGCGGGCTTCGATCGCCTCGGCCGACTCGCCGGTGGCCACGGTCATGATGTCGATCAGGTTCGTCACGCCCTGCTTGTCGGGGCCGCGACGCACGTCGGAGCCGGAGTCGGTGACGGCGCTCTTCACCTTCTTGCGGATCACGTCGGGCGGGTCGAGCAGGAGCAGCGTCCCCTGCGGCGTGCCGCCCGTCGTCGACATCTTCTTCGCCGGCTCCTGGAGATCCATGATCCGCGCGCCGGTCTCGGGGAAGATCCCTTCCGGCATCTTGAACGTCGCGCCCGAAGCGCGTGTTGAAGCGCTCGGCGACGTCGCGCGAGAGCTCGAGATGCTGTCGCTGGTCGTCGCCGATCGGGACGACGTCGGTCTGGTAGAGCAGGATGTCGCCGGCCATCAGGATCGGGTAGGTGAAGAGGCCGGCCGAGACGAACTCGCGGCCCTCGCCCTTGTCCTTGAACTGCGTCATCCGGCCGAGCTGGCCGTAGCTCGTCACGCTCGAGAGCAGCCACGCCGCCTCGGCGTGCGCGGTCACGTGGCTCTGGATGAAGACGACCGAGCGCTCGGGATCGAGCCCGGTGGCAAAGAGCAGCGCGGCCAGGTCGAGCGAGGTGTCGCGCAGCTCGGCCGGGTCGTAGTCGGCCGTGATCGAGTGCAGGTCGACGACGCAGAAGAACCCGTCGCCGCGCTCCTGCGTCGCCGCGTACTGGCGGAACCCGCCCGAGTAGTTGCCGAAGTGCTTCGCGCCCGTCGGCTGGATGCCGGAGAAGATCCGCATCGGCTCAGGTTAGCCGCTGCCTACACTGATCGACCATGGTCCCCGTTGCCTGGCGGGATCGCGAGGCGCTGCAGCAGCCGGAGTGGCCGGACGCCGCGCGCCTGGAGGAGGTCAAGCGCAAGCTGCACGCGTATGCCGCCGCTCGTCTTCGCCGGCGAGGCGCGGCAGGTGCGCTCGGCGCTCGGCGGAGGTCGCCGCGGGCCGCGCGTTCCTGCTCCAGGCAGGCGATTGCGCCGAGTCGTTCCACGACTACGAGAAGCTGACCGACACCGGCGCCGCGTACTCCGCGGTCGCGATCCGCGAGCGGCTGCAGATCCTGCTGCAGATGGCGGCAGTTCTCACCTACGGCGCCGCCCTGCCGGTGCTGAAGGTCGGCCGGATCGCGGGCCAGTTCGTCAAGCCGCGCAGCTCGTCGACCGAGCAGACGCCGGACGGTGAGATCCCCGTCTTCCGCGGCCACATGATCCACGACGACGCGCCGACCGCCGCCGCGCGCAGCACCCGACCCCGACCGGATGCTGACGGGCTACCATCTACTCCGCGGCCGCGCTCAACCTCGTTCGCGCGTTCACGAAGGGCGGCTTCGCCGACCTGACGCAGGTGCACGCGTGGAACCAGGACTTCGTCGCGAGCTCGCCGCAGGGTCGCCGCTACGAGCAGACTCGCGTCCGAGATCGAGCGCGCGCTCGCGTTCATGGCCGCGTGCGGGATCGACCTGGCGGCGACGCCGCAGCTCCATCAGGTCGACGTCTGGACGAGCCACGAGGGGCTGCTGCTCGACTACGAGGAGGCGCTGACGCGCCGCGACTCGCTCACCGGCGACTGGTACGACTGCTCGGCGCACGTGCTCTGGATCGGCGACCGGACGCGCGACCTCGACGGCGCGCATGTCGAGTTCTTCGCAGGCGTGCACAACCCGATCGGCGTCAAGGTCGGCCCGAGCGCGACGCCGGAGGAGCTTGTCGAGCTCTGCGCGCGGCTCAACCCCGACCGCGTCGCCCGGTCGGCTGACGCTGATCGCGCGGCTCGGCGCCGAGGGCGTGTCCGATCTGCTGCCGCCGCTGCTGCGCGCGGTGCGCGACGCCAAGCATCCGGTCGTCTGGGCGTGCGATCCGATGCACGCGAACGGTTTCGTCGCCGGCGGTCACAAGACGCGCCATTTCGACGCGATCATGAGCGAGCTCGAGGGCTTCTTCACCGCGTGCCGCGCCGAGCGCGTCTGGCCGGGCGGCGTGCACCTCGAGTACACGGGCGAGGACGTGACCGAATGTCTCGGCGGCTCGGAGGAGCTCGCCGAGGAACAGCTCGACCACCGCTACGAGACGCTCTGCGACCCGCGCCTGAACGCGCGCCAGTCGCTCGACCTGGCGTTCCGCCTGGCCGAGCTCATGCGCCACTAGTGGTCGGCCGCGTCACGATCGTCGGCACCGGGCTGATCGGCGCCTCCGTCGGCCTGGCCGCCGCGCGCGGCGGTGCGCGTCGTCGCCGGCTGGGACCCCGACGCGGCTGCGCTTGGCGGCGGCGGTCGAGCGTGGCG
Organism: uncultured Actinomycetes bacterium; assembly: GCA_963761365.1. GTDB lineage: Bacteria > Actinomycetota > Thermoleophilia > Gaiellales > Gaiellaceae > PALSA-600. The sequence goes on from CAVXHB010000011.1 coordinate 16,746, forward strand.
CGGTCGATGGCCGCGCGGTCGCTCGAGGAGGCGCTCGCCGGCGCCGAGCTCGCCGTCGTCGCGGCGCCGATCGCGGCGCTGCCGGCCGAGGTGGCGGCGGTGCTCGCGGCGACCGGCGAGGAGACGACCGTCACCGACGTCGGCTCGACGAAGGCGAGCGTCGTCGCGGCGGCGGAGGCTCGCGCGCGCTTCGTCGGCGGCCATCCGATCTGCGGCTCGGAGGCGCGCGGCGCCGAGCACGCCTCGGCCGGGATCTTCGAAGGCGCGACCTGGTTTCTGACGCCGACCGCGCAGACCGATCCCGACGCGCCACCGGCTCGTGCACGGCTTCGTCTCCGAGCTCGGCGCGATGCCGATCGCGATCGACCCGGCGGCGCACGACCGGCTCGTCGCGCTGACGAGCCACGTGCCGCACGTGCTCGCGAACGTGATCGTCAACCAGGCCGGCGCGACGCGCGTCGAGGGACACGAGCCGCTCGCGAACGCCGGCGGCTCGCTGCGCGACATGACGCGCATCGCCGGCGCGAACCCGCGCATCTGGATCGACATCTTCCTCGACAACGCAGACGCCGTCCGCGAGGCGCTCGCCGAGCACCGGCGCCGGATCGAGCAGGTCGAGGCCGCGCTCGCAGCAAGGCGACGCGGGCTTCCTCGCGCGCTGGATCGGCGAGGCGTCGCAGAACCGGCGGCGGATGCTCGACAGTCGCCTACGACGACGCCGGCGCGCTGCAGCACGTGCGCGTGCACATCCCCGACCGTCCGGGCGTGCTCGCAGGGGATCACGCAGGCGTTCGGCGCGGAGCGGATCAACATCCAGGACTTCGAGCTCGAGCACATCTCGCCACGAGCGCGGCGGCACGCTGACGCTGCTCGTGACCGGCGAGGGCGAGGCGCGTCGCGCGGCGGCGTTGCTCGAGAGCCAGGGCTACGACGTCGTCGTCTCGGCGGTGCTCGATGAAGATTGAGCCGGTCGCGCGGCTCGACGGGCACATCGCCGTCCCGGGCGACAAGTCGATCTCGCATCGCGCGCTGCTCGTCGGTGCGCTCTGCGACGGCGAGGTGCGGGTGCGCCAGTGGGGCCGCTCGGGCGACACGGAGTCGACGCTCGCAGCGGTGCGTGCGCTCGGCGTCGTCGTCGACGAGGAGGACGTCGACACGCTCGTCGTGCACGGCGTCGGGCTGCGCGGGCTGCGAGCGTCAGACGACGCCGATCGACTGCGGCAACGCCGGCACGCTCGCGCGACTTGATCGCGGGGATCCTCGCGTTTCAGGAGGGGCGGTTCGAGCTCGTCGGCGACGCGTCGCTCTCGAGCCGGCCGATGGACCGCGTCGTCGTGCCGCTCTCGCGCATGGGCGCCTCAGTGTCAGACACCGACGGCCATCTCCCGCTGGTGATCGAGGGCAGCGAGCTGAAGGGGATCGAGTACGAGCTGCCGGTTGCGAGCGCGCAGGTGAAGTCGGCGATCCTGCTCGCCGGGATCGGCGCGCGCGGCAAGACGACCGTCGTCGAGCCGACGCCGACGCGCGACCACACCGAGCTGATGCTCGAGGCGGCCGGCGTGAAGGTGCGCCGCAAAGGGCACGCGGTGGGGGTCGAGCGGGCGAAGAGCCTGCACCTGGACGAGGTGCTCGTTCCGGGTGACATCTCCTCCGCGGCGCCGTTTCTCGTCGCCGCGGCGCTGCTGCCCGGCTCGAGCCTGACCGTGCACGACGTCGGCATCAACCCGCGACGCGCGGGCCTGCTCGACGTGCTCGAGCGCATGGGCGTGCGCGTCGGCGTGCTGAACAAGCGGCGGATCGCCGGCGAGCTCGTCGGCGACATCGAGGTGACGGGAACGCATGAGCTCGTGCCGACCTGGGTCGGAGCCGAGGAGGTGCCGCGCCTCGTGGACGAGTTGCCGCTCGTCGCGCTGCTCGGCGCGTTCGCGCACGGGCAGACGCGCGTGTCCGGGGCCGAGGAGTTGCGCACGAAGGAGAGCGACCGGGTCGAGACGGTCACCGCGGCGCTGCACGCGATCGGCGTGCGGATCGAGCCGCTCGACGACGGCTTCGTCGTCCGCGGCACACCGGCGCGTCCGCGGGGCGGGACGGTCGACGCTGCGGGCGATCACCGGATCGCGATGCTCGGCGCGGTCGCCGGGATCGTCTCGCGGGAGGGCGTCAGGCTCGAGGGAGCCGAGTCCATTTCGATCAGTTTCCCCGGCTTCTTCGACCTACTAGCCTCCGTGGTCGCAATGATCGTCGCCATCGATGGCCCGGCCGGCGCCGGCAAGAGCACCGTCGCGCGCAAGCTCGCGCAGCGGCTGGGCTTCCGCTACCTCGACACGGGCGCGATGTATCGCAGCCTCACCTGGCTCGCGCTTCGGCGGGGCGTGCCGCTCGACGAGGCCGAGACGCTCGGCCGTCTCGCAGCCGAGTATCCCGTCACCTTCGACACCGAGGGGCGCGTGTTCATCGACGGCACGCGACGTGACCTCCGTCGATCCGCGACGTGCGCGTCGACCGGGAAGTACCTGTCGTCGCCAAGCATCCGCAGGTGCGCGAGGTGATGCGCGAGCGGCAGCGCGAGCTCGCGGCTCGAGGGGAGCGCCGTGATCGAAGGCCGCGACATCGGCACGGTCGTCGCGCCCGACGCCGAGGTGAAGGTGTATCTCGTCGCCGACGAGCGGTTCGTGCGGCACGGCGGCAGGCCGAGCGTCCCGAGATCGGCACCGACGCACTCGCGACCGATCTCAAGCTCCGCGACAGGTCGGACCGCGAGCGCATGCAGCCGGCAGACGACGCGATCGAGATCGACACGACCGACCTCGACGTCGAGCAGGTGGTCGCGCGGATCGAGGAGCTCGTGCGCGCGCGCACACCCGCGTGACCTACGGCGACTCCGCCTGGCGCTTCTCGCGGCTGTGGATCTCGCCGCTGACGCGGCTGCTCACGCGCCCGCGCCTGTACGGCGGCGAGCGGCTGCCGCGGGAAGGCGGCTGCGTGCTCGCGGTCAATCACCTGCACTGGGTCGACATTCCGCTCGTCGGCTCGCTCTCGCCGCGGATGATCAACTACGTCACGAAGCGTGAGGCGTTCGAGCTGCCGCTCGGGCTCGGGTGGTACATCGGCCTGCACGGGACGATCGCGGTGCGTCGCGGCGAGTCGGACCGCGACGCCGTGCGGCACATGCGCGAGGCCGCGCACGCACGGCCGGATGGTCGGTCTCTTCGTCGAGGGCACGCGGCAGAAGCACGGGCGTCCGGGGAAGGCGCAGCCGGGCGCGGCGATGGTGGCGCTCCAGGAGGACGTGCCGGTGATCCCGGCGGCGGTCTACGGCACGCAGTTCTGGCGGCCCGGCAACTTCGCGCCGTGCTCGGTCGCGATCGGCGAGCCCGTGCGCTTCGAGGGGCTGCCGAAGGGCGGGCCGGCTACAAGGAGGCGACCGCCGAGATCGAGCGCCGCATCAACGTCCTCTTCGACTGGCTCGCCGACGTCCACGCCCGTGGCCGCCCGCGCGGCGAGACACCTCCCATCTAGACAGGGTCTGACCCCGATGACGAACACCCGGAAACCGAAAGCGCAGAGCCAAGCGGCTTTGACGACCCGATTGTCAAGGGGTCTGACCCGTCTCGCTCGGCACGGTGGCGATCGTCGGCTTCCCGAACGTCGGCAAGTCGACGCTGATCAACCGGCTGACCGCGACGCGCGCGGCCGTCGTGCACGAGACGAGCGGTACGACGCGCGACCGCAAGGAGCTCGTCTGCGAGTGGAACGGCAAGCGCTTCCTGCTGATCGACACCGGCGGCGTCGACATCGCCGGCAAGGACGAGATGACGCGGTCGATCGCCGACCAGGCGCGCGCCGCGGTCGCCGAGGCCGACCTCGTCCTCTTCGTCGTCGACGCGCAGAACGGGCATCACGCCCGGCGACGAGGAGCTCGCGGAGATCCTGCGCGTCGCGCACAAGCCGGTGCTCGCTGCTCGCCAACAAGATCGACGATCCGTCGCAGGACTCGGCTCGCGCTCGAGTTCCACCGCTCGGCCTCGGCGAGCCGATCCCGCTCTCGGCGCTGCACGGCCACAACACCGGCGATCTGCTCGACGAGATCGTCGCGCTGCTCGAGGTCGTCGGCCCGCCCGCCCGAGGCGCGGGGACGAGGCGATTCGCGTCGCGATCCTCGGCCGGCCGAACGTCGGCAAGTCGTCGCTCTACAACGCACTGCTCGGCAGCGAGCGGACGATCGTCTCGGAGGTGCCCGGGACGACGCGCGACTCGATCGACACCGTGCTCGAGCGGGACGGGCGCACGTTCGTGCTCGTCGACACGGCCGGCCTGCGGCGCAAGCGCAAGCAGCGGCAGGGGATCGAGTACTACTCGGAGCTGCGCGCGCTCGAGGCGGCCGACCGGGCCGACGTCGCGCTCGTGCTGATCGACTGCCGGCGAGGGGATCGTCGAGGGCGACCTCGCCGCCGCCGACGTCGCTCGAAAGGCGCAGTGCTCGACGCTGTCGTCCTCTCGAAGTGGGACCTCTCGCACGATCACGATCGAGGACGTGCGGCCCGAGCTCGCAGCGCCGGCTGCGCCAGCGGCCGCCGTTCATCACCATCTCGGCGAAGACGGGCCGCGGCGTCGCGCGCGTGCTCGACAAGGTCGGCGAGCTCTACGACAAGCACGCCGGGCGGATCCCGACGCCCGAGCTCAACCGCTTCCTCGGCGAGCTGCGCGAGGCGCGGCAGCCGCCGTCGCGCGGGACGCCGGAGCCTGAACCTGCTGTACGGCGCGCAGGTCGCGACGCGGCCGCCGCGCTTCCGCTTCACCGTCAACGACCCGACGCCTCGTCACGCGCGACTACGGCTACTGGGTCGAGAACGAGCTGCGCGAGCGCTTCGAGCTCGAGGGGGTTCCGGTGACGATCGACTTCCGGCCGCGCTGATGCGAGCGGTCGTCCTCGGCGGCGGGACGTGGGGGACGGGCTTCTCGCGGCTGCTCGCCGATCGCGGCTACGAGGTGACGCTCGCCGTGCGCGACGCCGAGGACGCGCGCGCGATCGCCGAGACGGGCCGCAACCCGCACTACTCGAGCTCGGTCGACCTGAACGGGATCGTCGCGACGACGATCGCCGAGGCGCCCGTCGACGACGACCGATCTGATCGTCGTCGCCGTGCCGAGCCGCGCGTTTCGCTCCGTGGTCGCGGGGCTGCCCGGCGAGCGCGCCGGTGCTCGAGCCTCACCAAGGGCCTCGACCCGGAGACCGGCGAGCGGCTCTCGACGCTCGTCCGCGGCCGGCCGGTGGCCGTGCTCTCGGGCCCGAACATGGCCGAGGAGGTCGTCGCCGGCCTGCCCGGCGCGACCGTGATCGCGAGCGAGGACGAGCACGCTCGCGGCGCAGCTGCAGGAGCGCGATCAACTCGATCGTCTTCCGCGTCTACGTCAACGACGATCTGATCGGCGTCGAGCTGTGCGCCGCGGCGAAGAACGTGATCGCGCTCGCGGCCGGCGCGGTCGACGGGCTCGGGCTCGGCGACAACGCGAAGGCGGCGCTCGTCACGCGCGGGCTCGTCGAGATGGCGCGGCTCGGCGAGGCGCTCGGCGCCGAGTCGGAGACGTTCTCCGGGCTCGCCGGGATGGGCGACCTGATCGTCACGTGCTGGCACCCGAGCGGCCGCAACCGCCGCGCCGGCGAGCTGATCGCGCGCGGCGAGTCGCCGGAGCAGGCGCGCGCCGAGATCGGCCAGGTGGTCGAAGGGCTGACGACGGCGCCGGTGCTGCGCGATCTCTCGCGCCGGCTCGGGCATCGAGCTGCCGATCACCGAGGGCGTCTGCGCGGTGCTCGAGGGCCGGCCGCTCTTCGAGCTTGCAGGCGACCTGATGGGACGCCGTCCGACGGACGAATGAGGCTAACGCTTCGCTCGATGGCAGCGCGCTCGTTCTCCTTCACCTCCGAGTCGGTCACCGAGGGCCATCCCGACAAGGTCGCCGACCAGATCTCGGACTCCGTGCTCGACGCAGTCCTGGCGGACGATCCGCATCGGCCGCGTCGCCTGCGAGACGCTGGTCACGACCGGCCTCGTCGTCGTCGCCGGCGAGATCACGACGTCGACCTACGTCGACATCCCGCGCCTCGTGCGCGACCGGATCACGGAGATCGGCTACACGCGCGCCAAGTACGGCTTCGACGCCGAGACGTGCGGCGTGATCGTCGCGCTCGACGAGCAGTCGCCCGACATCGCGCAGGGCGTCGACACGGCGTTCGAGGTGCAGCACGACCCGCGGCGACGACGACCCGCTCGACCGGATCGGCGCCGGCGACCAGGGGATGATGTTCGGCTACGCGACCAACGAGACGCCCGAGCTGATGCCGCTGCCGATCATGCTCGCGCACAAGCTCGCGCGGCAGTCTGGCGGAGGTGCGCAAGGCCGACATGCTCCCGTACCTGCGCCCGGACGGCAAGACGCAGGTGTCGGTCCGCTACGAGGTCGACGAGCACGGCCACCAGCGCGCCGGTCGAGATCGAGCGCGTGCTCGTCTCGACGCAGCATCGCGACGGGCTCGACCCCGAAGTGAACATCAAGCCGGACCTCGTCGAGCACGTGCTGCGGCCGATCCTGCCCGAGGACCTCTACGACGAGCGCCGGCTCGACGACAAGGACTTCGTCTACGTCAACCCGACCGGGAAGTTCGTGATCGGCGGCCCGATGGGCGACACCGGCCTGACCGGACGCAAGATCATCGTCGACACCTACGGCGGCGCGGCTCCGCACGGCGGCGGCGCGTTCTCGGGCAAGGATCCGACCAAGGTCGACCGCTCGGCCGCCTACGCGGCGCGCTACGTCGCGAAGAACGTCGTCGCGGCCGGGCTCGCCGACCGCTGCCAGATCCAGGTCGCCTACGCGATCGGCGTCGCGCATCCGTTCTCGATCCTCGTCGAGATGCTTCGGCACCGAAGCGCCGGGATCACGCTCGAGCGGATCGAGGAGCTCGTGCGCGAGCACTTCGACCTGCGCCCGGCCGCGATCCTGCGCGACCTCGACCTGCGCCGGCCGATCTACGCGAAGACGGCCGCGTACGGCCACTTCGGCCGCGACGACGACGACTTCACGTGGGAGCGGATCGACAAGGCCGACCGCTCCGCGAGGCCGCGGGCCTCGGCGTCCCCGCGACCGCGTAGCCCGGCCGCACCCGTGACGGCGCCGCGCGCGGCACGGCTCGCCGGCCCGTAGAGAGGTTGGGCGCGTCCGTGCCTCGGACGAGCGACAGAGCCCGGGTCAGGCGGGGCGGACGAACAGGCCGGCCGCCGCCTTCTCGCCGATCGCCTTCTCGCTGCCGTCGAGCCTCGACCCGGAACTGGCCCGGCCGCTGGCTCGGCGGCGCGCGAGCTCGATCTCGGCGCCCGGCACGAGGCCCTCGTCGTAGAACCAGTGCAGGAGCTCGCCGTCGTGCTCGGCGAGCCGGACGATCGTCGCGCCGGGCGCCGGGCGCGAGCGCCGACGAGCGGCGCGAGCTCGAGGTTCTCGGCCTGCTCGACCTCGGTGTCGACCGGCCAGCCGTGCGGGCAGCGGTCGGGATGGCCGAGCCGCTCGTCGATCCGCTCGACCATGTCGTCGCTGAACGTGTCGCCGAGCTCGTCGGCGTGCACGTGCGCCTCGGCGGCCGTGTAGCCCATGAAGTCGGTCAGCAGCCGCTCGATGATCCGGTGCTTGCGCACGGCCCGCTCGGCGCGCACGCGGCCGGTCGCCGTCAGGATCGCCTCCTTGTGCTCGCCGCGCTCGACGAGCCCCTCCTCCTCGAGCCGCTTCAGCATCTCGCCGGCCGAGGCGCGCGAGACGCCGAGCATCTCCGCGACGCGCGAGGCAGAGCGTCGGCATGCCGGTCGTCCTGCGGCCGGTACTCGCCGATCGGGAAGGCGAGGAAGTAGATCGTCTCCAGGTATTCGTCGACTCGAGTGCCCTGCGCCATTCGCGCAGCCATCCTAGCTCGGTTACTCTGGCGGCCCTTCCTGCGGCTGTAAGGTGGACCCTTACAGCGATGAGCACCACCGCAGACCTTCATCCTCGGCGCGATCGCCGGGATCGACGATCTTCCTCGGCCTGCCGATGGCCCGGATGCGCCGCTGAAGACGCGGCGTGCGCGCGGCGCATCGCCGCCATCGCGACCGGGATCCTCGCTCTTCCTGCTCTGGGACGTCCTCGACCAACGGCGTCGAGCCGGTCGCAGACCGCGCTCGAGCGATCACCACTGGGGCACGTTCGCGCTCCGCGCCGCGCTGCTCGCGGTCGGCTTCGCGATCGGCCTGATGAGCCTCGTCTACTACGACTGGTGGCTGAAGTGCCGCCGCGCGTCGCCGCTGATCGGCCCGGGCGCCGCCGCGATCGAGGAGTTCGAGCACGCGGATCGCCGAGCATTTCTCGCCGGCGCAGCGGCTCTCGCTCCTGATCGCGACCGGGATCGGCATCCACAACTTCGGCGAAGGGCTCGCGATCGGCCAGTCGGCCGCGGCCGGCAAGGTCGCGCTCGCGCTCGTCCTGATCATCGGCTTCGGCCTCCACAACGCGACCGAGGGCTTCGGCGTCGTCGGGCCGCTCGCGCGCGGAGAACGAGCTGCCGAGCTGGCGCTTCCTCGGCCTGCTCGGCCTGATCGGCGGCGGCCCGACCTTCTTCGGCACCGTGATCGGGTACTCGTGGGTGAGCGAGGCGCTGCAGGTGCTCTTCTTCGCGCTCGCGGCCGGCTCGATCCTCTACGTCGTGATCGAGCTCGCCAGCCGTCTGCCGGCGCTTCGCGATGCCGGTGCTCGTCACCTGGATGATCCTGCTCGGGATCGTCCTCGGCTTCGCGCACCGACTTCGTGCTCGACGGCCGCCGGCGCCTAGCGCCCGGCTCGCCTACGCTTAGACGGCGTGGGCCACTTCTTCCACGCCGTCCGCGTCTTCGGCGACCACCTCGCCGCCGTCCACTGGGAGTTCCTCGCGCTCGCGCTCGCCCTGCACCTCGCGCGGCTCGTCCTTCGCGCGATCGCGTGGCGCGCGATCCTGACCGCGGCCTACCCCGACGAGCGGCCGAAGTTTCGCAGCGTGTTCGGCGCGTACGTGGCGGGCGTCGGCGTCAACTCGATCGCGCCGGCGCGCGCGGCGATCTGGTCAAGCTCTACCTGATCAAGCACCGGATCCCGGAAGCGAGCTACTCGACGCTCACACCGACCCTCGTCGTCGAGACGCTGTTCGACTTCTTCGTCGCCATCGCGCTGATGATCTGGGCGCTCTCGCTCGGCGTGCTGCCTTCGAAGGAGGTCTACTCGCACACCCCGACCGTCGACTGGGGGTTCTTCGTTCGCAACGAGAAGTGGACGGCGATCGGGCCTCGCGATCGTTCTCGCGGCGGCGGTGATCGCGTTCATCGTCTTCCTCGAGAAGGGCGAAGCGTTCCGCGCGCGCGTCGGACGCGGCTTCGCGATCCTGAGCACTCCGCGTCGCTTTCTCATCCGCGTCGCGCTGCCGCAGGCGATCTCGTGGGTGCTTCGCATCGCCACGGTCTACTTTTTCCTGCGCGCGTTCGCAGTGCACGCGAGCGTGCACAACGCGCTGCTGGCAATGGTGGTCGACTCGCTCGCGACGCTCTTCCCGGCGACGCCCGGCGGCGCCGGCACCAAGCAGGGGCTGATCGTCCTGCTGTTCAAAGGCCAAGCCGTGTCGCGGACGGCGCTGCTTGCATTCAGCGTCGGGATGAACATCGCGATCGTCGTCTTCAACCTTGCGATCGGGGCAATTGCGTTGTTCATGATGGCCCGCACCCTTTCGTGGAAGCGGCTTCGGATCGAACAAGCGAAAGACGCGGCGTCGACCTGATGCCGTACGCATCGGTCTTTCCGCTCGTGACGGCGCGGGCGCTCGCGCGCGAGTTCACCTACGAGGTCGACGAGGGTGTCGAGCGCGGCGCGATCGTGTCGATGCCGTTCGGGCGCAGGCGGGCGCGCGGGATCGTCGTTTCACTCGGCGAGGCGCCGCCGCCCGGCGTCGAGGCCCGCCCGATCGACCGCGTCGTCGGCTCCGTGCCACCGGCGCTCGTCGACCTCGCGCTCTGGCTCGCCGAGTACTACGGCTCGACGCCGGGGCGGGCGCTCGCGCTCGTCGCGCCCGGAAACACCGAAGCGCCGCAAGGAGCAGGCGCCGCCGGCCGAGCGCCAGTCGTTCCCCGGCGAGGACGAGCCGGCCGAGCTCACGCCCGAGCAGCAGGCGGCGATCGCGCGGATCGCAGCGCGGCGGCGGGCCGTATCTGCTCTTCGGCGCGACCGGCTCGGGCAAGACCGAGGTCTACCTGCAGGCGTGCGCCGACGGTGCTCGAGCGCGGGCTCGGCGCGATCGTGCTCGTCCCCGAGATCTCACTGACGCCGCAGACGGTCGGCCGCGTGCACTCGCGCTTCGGCGATCGCGTCGCGATTCTCCATTCGGGGCTCACGGAGGCCGAGCGCCGCGACGAGCGCGAGCGGATCGCGAGCGGCGAGGCGCGGATCGTGGTCGGCGCGCGCTCGGCGATCTTCGCTCCCGTGCGCGGCCTCGGGCTGATCGTCGTCGACGAGGAGCACGACGCCTCCTACAAGCAGGACTCCGACCCGCGCTACGACGCGCGCACCGTCGCGGCGAAGCGCGCGACGCTCGAAGGCGCGGTCGCGGTCTTCGGCTCGGCGACGCCGCGGCCGGAAAGCTGGGCGAGCCTCGAGCGGCTCGAGCTCGGCGGGCGGCTCGCCGGCGACCTGCCGCGCGTGCAGATCGTCGACCTGCGCCGCGAGGCCGGTTATCCGCTGTCGGCGCCGCTTCTGGCCGAGCTGCGCGCGATCGAGGAGGACGGCGGCAAGGCGATCCTGCTGCTCAACCGCCGCGGCATTGCGCCCGCGCTTCACTGCCGCGCCTGCGGCCAGACGATTCGCTGTCCGAACTGCGACGTCGCGCTCGTCCTGCACGGCGACCACTCGCTGCGCTGCCACCACTGCGGGCACTCCGAATCGGTGCCGGAGGCATGTCCGGCGTGCCGGTCGGTCGAGCTCGCGCGGCTCGGCGCCGGCACGCAGCGGCTCGAGCGCGAGCTCGAGCGCGAGTTCCCGGGGCTCGAGCTGATCCGGCTCGACGCGGACACGGCCAAGACCCCCGAGCTCCTGAACGCCGCGCTGCAGCGGTTTGCCGCCGACCGACCGCGTCGTCCTGCTCGGCACGCAGATGGTGGCGAAGGGTCATCACTTCGCCGGGGTTCGGCTGGCCGCCGTGATCGACGCCGACACGAGCCTCGCGTTGCCCGACTTCCGCGCCGAGGAGCGCACGTTCCAGCTGCTCACGCAGCTCGCGGGCCGATCGGGACGCGACGCTCCCGGCCGCGTGCTCGTGCAGACCTTCCAGCCCGACGCCCGTCCGATCGCCTACGCCGCGCGGCACGACGTCACCCGCTTTCTCGACGAGGAGATCGAGCGGCGCCGCGAGCTCGGCTACCCGCCGTTCCGCCACATCGTCCGCATCGTCGTCACGGGGCCCGAGCCCGAACCGGTGCTGCGCGTGCTCGAGGAGCTGCGCGCCGGCATCCCCGGCACCGAGCTGCTCGGGCCGGCGCCGCTCCTGCGCCTGCGCGGCAAGCATCGCGCGCAGCTCGTCGCGAAGACGGAGCGCCCGCGCGCGGTCGCCGCCCAGGCGGCCCGCCTGCTCGCGGCCGCGGCACCGGCGATGCGGCGGGCGGGGCTCTCGGCCGTCGTCGACGTGGATCCACAGAGTGTCTGACACGCAGTGTCAGACACTGGGGTGACTCAGGCACACTTTTCGGTGTGAAGCAGCCGTACGTAGAAGAGGCCAATCCACTCGACGGTGAGCGCCTGCCGCGGCGACTCCGCCTGTCCCGCGCCGACCCGGAGCGCTACGTCGCGTCCGCCGGCGGGCCGCTGCCGTACATGCGCCGCCTGCGCGAGATCGAGGAGCTGATCGACGAGCACCTCGACCGGCTCGAGCAGGCCTACAGCGAGCGCAGGGCCGGCTGGCGCCGGGTCGCCGAGCGCTGGAACTTCAGCGAGGTGAACGACCTGATCGAGCGCCACAACCGCTGGTACCCGCTCGAGGCGCGGCTCGCGATGGATCCGCGGTCGCGCGACTTCGTCCGAGTGGGCGGGCGGCCGTATCGCCGCGAGCCGCTCGATGGCGCCTGGGTGCTCGAACGCTTCCCTGCGTAGACTGGGCCGGCTTTGGCAGACGACCACACACACGAGCACGATCACGAGCATGACCACGCTCACGAGCACGACCACGAGCACGATCACGATCACGACGCGCCGACCGACCGCGCCCTCGAGCAGGAGAAGGCGCGCATCCGCCGCCAGGCGCTCGCGCAGATCCGCCAGTACCCGGACGTGGCACTGCGGATGAAAGCGCGCGAGGTGACCGAGTTCGACGACTTCCTGATCCAGCTGGTCGAGCGGATGCAGCTCCTGATGCACGACGCGCAGGGCGTCGGCCTCGCGGCGACGCAGATCGGCGTCCTCCAGCGCATCTTCATCTTCGAGCCGGAGGGCGAGGTCGGATACGCCGTCGTCAACCCGCGGATCGTCGAGAGCTCGGACGTGAAGCTCACCGAAGAGGAGGGCTGTCTCTCGCTGGGAGACGTTCGCGTTCCGGTCGAGCGCTCGACCAAGGTTGTCCTCGAAGGAAAAGACCCGAGCGGCGACGAGGTGCGCTTCGAGCTCGAAGGGCTGAGCGCCCGCGTCGTGCAGCACGAGTACGACCACCTCGACGGCGTGCTGATCATCGACCGCACCGATTCCGAGCACCGCAAGCAGGCGCTCGGCGAATTGCGGCCGCAGCCCACACTCGTCTAGTGAAGCTCGCCGTCGCCGCGACGGCTCCGATCGGCGCCGACCTGCTCGAGCGGCTCGCCGCGCGCCACGAGGTCGCCTATCTGCTGACGCGGCCCGACTCCGCGCAGGGCCGCGGGCGCAAGGTTGCGGCCCCGCCGGCGAAAGAAGCGGCGCAGCGGCTCGGGATTGCCGTTCATCAGCCCGACCGGCCCGAGTTGCCCGAGCCGGTCGACGCGGTGATCGTCTGCGCGTACGGGCTGTACATCCCGCCGGCCCTGCTCGAGCAGACGCTGTGGGTGAACGTGCATCCGTCGCTCTTGCCGCGCTGGCGCGGCGCCGCGCCGGTCGAGCGCGCGATTCTCGCGGGCGACGAGCAGACAGGCGTGACGATCCATCGCACGGTCGAAGCGCTCGACGCGGGGCCGATCGCCGCGCAGGAGGCATTCCCGATCGGTCCGGAGGACGACGCGGGAACGATCTTCGCGCGCTCGGCCGAGGTCGCCGCGCGCCTGCTCGACGACGTGCTGCCCGAGCCGGCGTTCACACCTCAGCCCGAGGAGGGGATGACGTACGCCGAGAAGATCACGCCGGCCGACCGCGAGCTCGACCTGTTCGACCCGGTCGATGCCTGGCGGCGCGTGCGCGCGCTCTCGCCGCACATCGGTGCGTGGGCGACGCTCGAGGGGCGGCGCGTGATCGTGTGGCGGGCGCGGCTCGTGGAGGGCATCTTCGATCCGGTCGAGGTGCAGCCGGAAGGGCGCAACCGGATGAGCTACGCCGAGTTCGTCCGCGGAGCGCGTTGATCGCGCCGGCGCGCCGCGTCGCCTTCAACGTCGTCCGGCGCGTGTTCGAGGACGACGCCTACACCGACCGCGTGTTTGCGGCGGCGGCGGAGCAGCTCGACACGCGCGACCGTGCGCTCGCGCAACGCATCGCCTACGGAACCGTGCAACGGCGACGCACGATCGACCATGGGATCGACACGCTCGGCCGCCGGCCGGTGCGCAAGCTCGACCCGCCGGTCGTCGCGGCGCTCCGGATCGCGGGCTACGAGCTCGGCTGGGGCGACACGCCTGCGCACGCGATCGCCGACGACGCCGTCGAGCTCGTTCGCGAGGCGGGTCTCGAGCGCGCTACTGCGTTCACGAACGCCGTCGTCCGCCGCCTCTCCGAGGGCTTTCGCGCGCTCGTCGCTTCGCTCCCGGAAGGACCGCTCAAGTACTCGTACCCCGACTGGATTCACGAGACCTGGGTGCGCGACTGGGGTGAGGAGGAGGCGTTCGCGCTCGAGCGTGCGCAGAACGAACCGCCCGAGCAGGAGGAGTACCGCGGGATGAGCGCCGCGTCGAAGCTCGCGGCGGTCGTCGTCGGCTCACAGCCGGGTGAGCGCATTCTCGACGCCTGCGCGGCACCCGGCAACAAGACGCTGATGCTCGAGGGCGACGTGACGGCGGTCGAGCTCAACCCCGCCCGCGCGCGCTTGCTGCAAGAGCGAGTGTCTGACACCGGCCATGTCCGTGTCGTCCAGGGCGACGTGCGCGAGCTCGACGAAACCGGGTTCGACCGCGCGCTCGTCGATGCGCCGTGCTCAGGGCTCGGCGTGCTCAACCGCCGGCCCGACCTGCGCTGGCGCGCGAAACCGCTGCCGGAGCTTCAGCTCGAGTTGATCCGCGCGGCGGCGGAGCGCACGCGCCCCGGCGGCACGATCGTCTACTCGGTGTGCACGCTGAACGCCGACGAGAACGAGCTGCTCGTCGACCAGGCCGGTCTCGAAGTCGTGCCGCTCGGTGAAGAGTGGCCGCAGTTCGCGCATCCGAAGCGGCCGGAGTTTCTGCTGACGACGCCGCACCGGCACGCGACGTCGGGGTTCTTCATCGCGCGTCTTCGAGTTTGACGAGCGGGCGGTCCTCTTCCGGCCTGCGCGCGGGGCTCTCCCACGGCAGGAACGCGATCTCCGCGCCGCGCACTTCGTGGACGAGGTAGCCGGGCTCGTCTTCGTCGTCGGCGTTCCACCAGAGATCGCAGCGCCAGCCGTCGTCTCGGCACGAGAGCCAGCCGTCGCCGCCGACATCGACGAGCATGCGCAACGCGGCGATCGCGTCGCCCAGCGGTCGCAAGGTGACGTCGAGCTCGTAGTTGTACGGCTCGGCCCAATGTCGTTCGGCTTCGATCTCGAGGATCGCCGGGCCGACGAGCTCACGCAGACGTTGCTTCGATCAGGTCCGCAACCCTCGCCGCCTCGACGCCGTCGGTGAGCTCGGTCACGAGCCGCAGCTGAAGCGTGTCGAATCGCTCCGGCTGCGCCGGCGACGCGGGTGGTCCCGCCGACTCGAGGTCGTCTTCGGCCAGCACCCATAGCTCGTCATCGACTCGAATCGCCGCCGCCCAGCCTGTGCCGTCCTCGGTCGGGCCGACGACGTCCTCGATCACTCCTTCGCCGAGCGGCGAGCGCGCCCGCGCCGGCTGCCGGACGATCCGGACGACTTCCCCTTCTCGAAAGCGCGGTTTGATCACGCCAGCCTAGATGGCTGCGAAGATCAGCTGATGGGCTGGCAACGATGGATCCGACTGGTCGAGATCGCGCCGGCGATCGCCGCGCGCGACGCGGTGTGGCGCGAGCGCGAAATGGAGGCGCTGATGCGGGCCGGCTGCCGGGTCATCCACGTGGATGGGCGGGCAGGTCACGCGCAGAAGGCGGTTTCCACACTCAGGCCGCTGATGCAGGCGGTACGAGGGAGTCATCGACCTCCACGCCGGCGCCGACGACTTCGCCGAGCTCGCGCTGGTCGGCGCCGACAGCGTCACGTTCGACGCTTCCGCGGTGGATGACGTCGCCGCTGCGATCGCAGCCCTGCGCGGGTATTCGGTCGATCAGGTCGGCGTCGCGTTCGGCGCCGACTTCGAGCCCGACGTGGGTCACGACCGTTGCAGCGGGAGCCGACCTCGTCCTCTGCGCATATTCCGGCGAAAGTGCCGCCGAGCGGTTGCGCCGGCTCGCCGGCTTGCTGCCGCCGGGTGTCGCACTGCAGGTCGAGGGTGACGTTTCGGCACGAGAACGTGCGCACGCTCTACAACGCCGGGGCGCAAGTGATGGTCGCTGACAAGGCGATCTTCGAACGCGAGGATCTCCCGCGTGCGTACCGGCGGCTGGTACAAGCGCTGGCGTGAGTCTCGACCGCGCAGTTGAAATAGCGGCGGAGGCCGCGGGACGCGCGTACCCGAAACCGACGATCGGCGCCGTTGTCGTGCGCGACGGCGTCGTCGTCGGGGAGGGCGCGACGGAAACGGGAGGGCGGCACGCGGAGATCGTCGCGCTCGATGCGGCGGGCGAGCGCGCGCGCGGCGCGACGCTGTTCGCGACGATGGAGCCCTGCGCACACTGGGGCACGACGCCGCCGTGCGTCGACCGGATCATCGCCGAGGGCGTGGCGCGAGTCGTGATCGGTTCGCGCGATCCGAATCCGGAGGCGGCGGGTGGTGTGGAAAGGCTCGTCGAGGCCGGCGTCGACGTGGCGGTGGTCGACTCGTGGGCCGCGCACGTCCAGAACGAGGCGTGGCGCACCTGGGTTGCACGGCGCCGCCCGTTCGTGATCTACAAGTCGGCGGTGTCGCTCGACGGTCGCGTCGTCGTGCCCGGGCGGCGATGGGTGACGGGTGAGGAGAGCCGGCGGCGCGTGCACGAGCTGCGCGCGGCGGTCGATGCCGTCGCCGTCGGGATGGGAACCGTGCGCGCCGATGCGCCGCGCCTGGACGCCCGGGAGGTGCGAGACGCCGCGCGGCCAGCCCCGGCGGCTGGCGTTCGGCCGCGGCCCGTTGCCGGAGGGCTCGGAGCTCGAGCTGAGATCGGGTGGGCTCGCCGAGGAGCTGGGGGCGCTGGCCGCGGAAGGCGTCCAGTCGCTGCTGCTCGAAGGCGGGCCGACGCTCGCGGGAGGGTTCTTCGAGGCCGACCTGGTCGACAAGCTGATCCTGTTCGTCGCGCCGGTCGTGGCGGGCGGGGACGGGCCCGTGTTCCTGCCGCGGCTACGATCTTCTCGTCGCCTCGGCCATCTGCGCGTCGAGCCGGTCGGAGACGACGTCCTACTCGAGGCCTATGTCCATGAAACCTGACTTCCAACGCACCGACGACGAGATCGTCAGCCTGCTCTCGCAGTGGCTGATGGGCTCGGTCGGCAACGACGAGCTGCGGAAGCGAATCGAGGACATCGGGATCGAGGAGCTCGCGCCGGGTGGGCGCGCCGCCGTCGCCGAGCTGCTCGCCGCGCTCGCGAATGCATTTCCCGGCGAGCGCGGGGATCTCGAGATGGTCGTGCGCGAGACGATCGAAGCGCTCGCCTACGGCGGATGTTCGGCGCCTCCGGTCTCAGACACGTGTCAGAGACACGGTCGCTCCGACAGGGACGTTTCACGCTGCGTTAGAGATCTCGAGATCTCTCAGAGGCCGTGCGAACCGCCGCCGCTAGCCTTGATGCATGTTCACCGGGATCGTGCGCGAGGTCGGGCGCGTCGTCGAGTTCGACGGCTCGCGGCTCGTGGTCGACGCCGCGACGAAGGCGGAGAGCGGCGACTCCGTTGCAGTGGAGGGCGTCTGCCTGACCGTGCTCGACGGCTCGCGCCTCGCGTTCGACGTCGTTCCCGAGACGCTCTCACGCACGACGCTCGGCGGGCTGCGACCCGGCGACCGCGTCAACATCGAGCCTGCTCTTCGTGTCGGCGACCCGCTCGGCGGCCACAACGTCCAGGGCCACGTCGACGGGATCGGGCACGTGCGCAGCATCGGCGAGCCGGTCTGGATCGACGCGCCCGCGGAGATCCTTCGCTACTGCATCGAGAAGGGCTCGATCACGGTCGACGGCGTCTCGCTGACGATCGCCGCGATCGACGATGCCGGCTTCGCGGTGGCGCTGATCCCGCACACCCTCACCGCGACCACCCTGGGCGAGCTCGAGCCTGGCGATCCGGTCAACCTCGAGGCCGACGTGCTCGCCAAATACGTCGAGCGCCTGTTGGAAGCCCCCCGCTAGCCTTTGTCCATGGCAGTCACCACTCCCTTCGCCACCGTCGAGGCGGCGATCGAGGACATCCGCGAAGGGCGCTTCGTCGTCGTCGTCGACGACCCCGACCGCGAGAACGAGGGCGACCTCGTGATCGCGGCCCAGTTTGCGACCCCCGAGGCGATCAACTTCATGGCCAAGCACGGCCGCGGCTTGATCTGCCTCTGCCTGACCGAGGATCGCGCCGACAAGCTCGGCCTGCGACCGATGACCGAACGGAACGAGCTGCCGCTCGGCACCGCGTTCACGATCACGATCGAGGCGCGCGAGGGCGTGACGACCGGTGTCTCGGCCGCCGACCGCAGCCACACGATGCAGATCGCGATCGCCCCCGACACGCAGCCGTTCGACCTCGTCACGCCCGGGCACGTCCAGCCGCTGCGCGCGAAGCCGGGCGGCGTGCTCGAGCGGATCGGGCAGACCGAGGCCGCGGTCGACCTGGCGCGGCTGGCGGGGCTCAACCCCGCGGGCGTCGTCTGCGAGATCATGAACGAGGACGGGACGATGGCCCGCGTGCCCGACCTCGTCGCCTACTGCGAGCAGCACGGGCTGAACATGATCACCGTCGCCGATCTCGTCGAGTACCGCCGGCGCAACGAGAAGCTGATCGAGCGCGTCGTCTCCGTGCGGCTGCCCACCGATTACGGCGAGTTCACCGTCGTCGCGTTCAAGGAGAAGCTGACCGGCAAGGTGCACACGGCGCTCGTCGCGGGCGACCTCGAAGGCGCCGAGAACGTGCTCGTGCGCGTGCACTCGGAGTGCCTGACCGGCGACGTCTTCCACTCGCTTCGCTGCGACTGCGGCGAGCAGCTCGAGCAGGCGCTGGCGCAGATCGCGCGCGAAGGGGTCGGCGTGCTCGCTCTACATGGCGCAGGAAGGCCGCGGCATCGGCCTGCTGAACAAGCTGCTCGCCTACGAGCTGCAGGAGCGCGGCCGCGACACGGTCGAGGCGAACACCGAGCTCGGCTTCCCGGTCGACGCGCGCGATTACGGAATCGGCAATCAGATCCTCGCCGACCTCGGGCTGACGACGATCCGCATCCTCACGAACAACCCGAAGAAGCTGACCGGAATCGACGGGTTCGGGCTGACGGTGGTCGAGCAGGTGCCGATCGAGGTCGCGCCGAACGACGAGAACCGCCGCTATCTCGCCGCGAAGCGGGATAAGCTCGGTCACCGCCTGCACCACCAGGACCTGCGAAACCCCGAACTGGAGAACGAATGAGCGAGCCGGACACGCGCAGCCAACCGAGCGCGAGGGAACGCCTGAGGACCTGACGGCGTACCTCGGCGAGGATCCCTTCGCCGCCTGGCCGCTGCCGGCATCGGGCGCGGTGATCGAGGACCTGCCCGAGGAGGGGACGACCGTCACGCACGCCGAAGGCGAGATCGACGTTCCTCCGGGCTACTCCGTGATCGAGGGCAGCCCGAGCGGGCATCGTCGCTCCGTCGCGATCGTCGTCTCGCGGTTCAACGGCGGCCTGACGAACCGCCTGCTCGCCAAGGCGCTCGACACGCTCGACGCGGCGGGCGTTGCATCCGACCAGATCACGGTCGTGCCGGTTCCCGGCGCATTCGAGCTGCCGCTGGCCGCGATGGCCCTCGCGAAGACGCGCAAGTACGCCTGCGTGGTCGCGCTCGGCGCGATCGTCCGCGGCGAGACCCCGCACTTCGACTACATCGCGAGCGAAGCCGCCTCCGGGCTCCAGCTGGCGGCGATCGAGACCGGCATTCCGGTGTCGTTCGGCGTTCTCACCGTCGAGACCGTCGAGCAGGGCGAGGCCCGGATCGACCGCGCCGCCGACGCCGTGCACAGCGCGCTCGAGATGGCCGACGTCTTCGCCCAGCTCCGGGCGAGCGCCGCGGGCTAGCGGCTACACTGGTCGGCCGATGTCGAAGGTCTGCTCAGTCTGTGGCAAGAAGCCCGCGTTCGGGAACAACCGCTCGCACTCGATGGTTGCGACCAAGCGGCGGTTCGATCCGAACCTGCAGCGCGTCCGCATGCTCGTGAACGGCGTTGCGAAGCGCGCCTATGTCTGCACTCGCTGCCTCAAGGGCGGCAAAGTCACCAAAGCCGTCTGAGAGAGCAGCTCTCTCGCCCGCGCGCGCTCTGCGCTCGGCGCGATCGAGGCCGCGCGCCAGCGGATCGACGACCTGAACGTCTATCCGGTTCCCGACGGGGATACGGGCACGAACCTGACGCTCACCGTGCGCGCGATCGTGGAGGCGCTCGAGCGTTCGGAGGCCGACGATCGCGTGGGGCTCGCGACCGAGGTGACCCGGGCGGCGCTGATGGGCGCGCGCGGCAACTCCGGTGTGCTGCTGTCGCAGATCGTCCGCGGAGCGGCCGAGTCGTTCGCGGAGTCGGACGACCTCGCGCGTGCGCTGCGACGCGCGAGCGACACCGTCTACGCCGCAGTGGACAAACCGGTCGAGGGGACGATGCTGACCGCGATCCGCGAGCTCGCGGAGGAGGCCGAAGCGGGCGGCGACCTCGCCGCGATCGTCGCGCGCGGTGACGACTGCGTCGTGCGGACGCAGGAGATGATGCCGACGCTGCGTGAGGCGGGCGTGGTCGACTCCGGCGCTGCCGGGCTCGTCGAGCTCGTCCGCGGGCTCGCGGGTTTGAGCTCGGCGGTCGCATCGCAACCGGTGTCGCTACAGTCGGTTCACGGTGAGGCGTCGCGTTATCGCTACTGCACGAGCTACGTGGTCGAGGGGAGCGGGCTCGACGCCGAAGTGATCAAGCGCGATCTCGCGGCACTCGGGGACTCGCTACTCGTCGTCGGTACCGCGAGCGCGCTACGCGTGCACGTGCACACCGACGACCCGGACCGGGCGATCGCGCTCGGCGGGACACGGGGAACGGTCGAGGTCGTCGAGGTCGCCGACATGCACGAGCAGATCGCCGCGCGCGAGCAGCGCCTCACTCATCCGGTTGTCGTTGTCGCGCAAGGTGAAGGCAACCGGCGTCTGCTCGAGAGTCTCGGCGCGACGGTCGTCGAACGTGCCGAAGATGCGCCGCAGAACGGCGTGATCGTGCTGTCCGACCCGGTGCCGGCGGCACTCTCGGCGCTCGTCGCCTACGACGCCGAGCGTTCGATCGAGGAGAACGTCGAGGCGATGCGCGTCGCCGCCTCGCAGGTGGTGAGCGCGGAGGCCACCGTCGCCGACGCCTGGCCGGTGCTCGAGCGTCTGCTCGCCGAGCCGCGCGCGCTCCTCACCGTCCTCACCGGAGCCGGCTGCCCGCCGCTCGACGCCCTGCTCGCGCGGCTGGCGGCCTCATATCCCGAGCTGGAGGTGCAGGTGTACGAGGGCGGTCAGGCGTCGCCCGAGTTGCTGTTGGGAGCGGAGTAAGCTGGATTTATGCGAGTCCGGGTCGTCCTGGTGGAGGACAACGATGTCTTCCGCGAGACGTTGGAGCTCCTGCTCGGCCTCCGCGGCGACCTCGAGATCGTCGCGTCGGTCGCGACCGGCCAGGAAGCGATCGACATCGTCGCGAGGCTCGATCCCGACGTCGTGCTCGTCGACTACCGGATGCCCGGGCTGAACGGCGCTCAGACCACGGCCGAGGTGTTGCGGGCCTCGCCGCGGTCGCGTGTGCTCTGCCTGACGGCGTCGATCTCGCGCGAGGAGATGCAGAGCCTGATCGACGCCGGCGCGATCGCCTGCCTGACGAAGGACGAGGACCTGGAGCACATCGTCGCTTCGATCCACTCGGCCGCTGCCGCCGGCTGCGTGAAGCTCACCAGCAGCAATACGGCGATCGTGCTCGACTCGACGGCCGATTTTCCCGAGGCGCGCGAGCGCTTTTCGAACTGGCGGGTCGTGCCGCTGTATGTCCGCTTCGGCGAGCAGAGCTACCGCGACTACGTGGAGCTCGGCCCCGACGAGTTCTACTCGCGGCTCGCCGATGCACCCGAGCCGCCGCGCACGGCCGCGCCTGCGCCCGGCGACTTCGCCGCCGTCTACGAGGAGCTGACCGGGCGCTACGAACGCGTGCTCTCGCTGCAGCTGGCGGCGACGCTCTCGGGCACGTTCGCGAGTGCATCGACCGGGGCCGAGCAGTTCGAGTCGGTCCGGGTGATCGACACGGGCACCGTTTCGGCGGCGATCACGATGCTCGCGCTTCGCCGTTCAGCGCCGGCTCGATCGCGGGACGAGCGACGAGGAGGTGGACGAGCTCGTCGAGCGCTATCGCCGCGAGCACAGGCTGCTGTTCACGCTGGACACGCTCGAGTACCTCGCCCGCGGCGGCCGGATCGGGCGGGCTGCCGCGTTTGCCGGATCGCTGCTCTCGGTGAAGCCGATCCTTTCGATCCGGGACGGCGAGGTGGTGCCGCTCAAGCGGGTGCGCGGCACGCAGAAGGCGCTCGACGAGTTCCGGGCGGTGCTCGTGGCCGAGTCGGCCGACGTGCCGTCGCTGCGGGTGGGCGTTGCGCATGCCGCGGCGCCCGAGCGCCTGGCTGCGCTCGAGTCGGTCATTCGCGAGGCGCGGCCGCAAGCGATTCTCGAAGTGGCGACCTCGCTCGGCGCCGTCGTCGGCACGCATGCGGGTCCCGGAACGGTCGGCCTCTTCTGGTTCGACGACCCGGAGACGTGATGCACGCCGGTCCGGGTCCTATACTCGGACGCGGTGACAACCACGACCCGTAAGCAAGCGGGCCTCACCGGCATGGTCCAGAACAACGACTGGCCGCGGCCGGCGCGGTGGGCGCGACCCGAGCGGCTCGAGCTCGGCGTCGAGACGCTTCCCGGCGTCGGCGCGGCGCTCGCGCGCAAGCTGCGCGCGCTCGGGCTCGTCGACGTCGACGACGTGCTCTTCCGGCGACCGCGGCGGTACGAGTCGGCAGCGGACGAGATCGCGATCGCCCAGCTCTGGGGAGACGAGGAGGTTGCGATCGCGGGCGTCGTCGAAACCGTCAAGCTGCGGCGGACCTCGCGGCGGTTGTCGATCGTGACCGCGAAGATCGCGGACTCGACGGGGTCGATCTCGGCGTCGTGGTTCAACCAACCATGGCTGGCGGAGAAGCTGGTGCCCGGAACCGCGGTGCGGCTTCGCGGCCGTCTCGGCCGGCATGGCTTCGACGTCAAGTCGTACGACCTCGGCGAGGCGCGCGCGACTGCCGACTTCGCCCCGGTGTACGCGGCGACCGAGCAACTGCCCTCGACGCGGATCCGCGAGCTCGTGCGCGCGGCTCTTGCCGCGCATGCGGCGGATGTACTCGATGCGCTGCCGGCCGACCTCGACGTGCCGATCCGGCGCGACGCCGTCGCGGCAGTGCACTTTCCGTCCAGCCTCGCCGAGGCCGAGCAAGCGCGGCAGAGGCTCGCACTCGACGAGCTGGTGACGCTGCAGCTGGCGGTGCTGCGCTCGCGTGACGAGGCGGCGGTCGCGGCGCCGCTCGGCAAGCCGGGTGAGCTGCTCGCGCGCTATCGCGCCGCGCTTCCGTTCCAGCTGACCGGCGACCAGGAGGCGGCGATCGCGGAGCTCGACGGCGATCTGGCAAAGCCGGTGCCGATGCAGCGGCTGTTGCAGGGCGACGTCGGCTCCGGCAAGACCGTCGTCGCGCTCTACGCACTGCTGCGCGCGGTCGAGGCCGGGAAGCAGGGCGCGCTGATGGCGCCGACCGAGACGCTCGCCGAGCAGCACTTCCTCACCGTCGAGTCGATCTGCACGGAGCTCGGCGTGAGTGTCGCCCTGCTCACGGGCAGCGTGCGGGGTCGCGCGGATGCGTCGATCCTCGTCGGCACGCACGCGCTGATCCAGAAGGGCGTCGAGCTGCCGAACCTCGCTGTCGCTGTCGTCGACGAGCAGCATCGCTTCGGCGTCGAGCAGCGGAAGGCGCTGGCCGAACGCGCGCCCGCACGTCCTGCACATGACGGCGACGCCGATCCCGCGCACGCTCGCGCTCACCGTCTACGGCGATCTCGCCGTCACCGAGATCGCGAAGCCGCCCGCGTCGCGCAAGCCGGTGGTGACGGCGTGGGTCGGGCGCGGAGCGGTCGAGCGAGGCGTACAAGCGGCTCTGCGCGCATCTCGACGCCGGGCGGCAGGCATATGTCGTCTGCCCGCTGATCGAGCTGTCCGAGACGCGCTTGGCGCGCGCGGCGGAGGAAGAGGCGGAGCGGTTGCAGCGCGTGGAGCTCGCCGGCTATCGCGTCGGCCTCCTGCACGGGAAGCTGAAGGCGCCGGAGCGGCGCGAGGTGATGCGGCAGTTCAAGGAGGGCGAGCTCGACGTGCTCGTGGCGACGACGGTGATCGAGGTCGGTGTCGATGTGCCGAACGCGACGATCATGATCGTGCAGGAGGCAGACCGGTTCGGGCTCGCGCAGCTCCATCAGCTGCGCGGTCGCGTCGGCCGCGGCGCGGAGCAGTCGTACTGCCTGTTGATCTCGCGGCCGAAGGAGGAGCTGACCGACGCTGCGCAGGCGCGGCTCGAGGCGCTGGTCGAGACGAACGACGGCTTCGAGCTCGCCGAGCGCGACCTCGAGCTGCGCGGCGAGGGCCAGCTGCTCGGCACGCGCCAGTCGGGGCTGAGCGACCTGCGCTTCACGCGCCTGCGCGCCGACCGGGCGCTGCTCGAGCGCGCGCGCGGAATCGCGCAAACCCTCGTCGGCGAAGACGGCCCGTGGCAGGACGAAGCCGACCAGCTGCTCGCCGCCACCGACGCCGCCAACCTGGCCGCTGGACAGTCCAGTGTCTGACACGCGCAGCGTGTCGAGACACTCGACGTCCGCGTAGGCTGGCGCGATGCGGATCATCGCCGGCAGCCGCAAGGGACACCGGATCGACGCGCCCAAGGGCGAGAAGACCCGGCCGACGTCTGACTTCGTCCGCGAGACGGCCTTCAACCTGATCGGCCCGGTCGACGATGCGACGGTGCTCGACCTCTTCGCCGGCTCGGGCGCGCTCGGGCTCGAGGCGCTCTCGCGCGGTGCCAGGCAGCGCCGTCTTCGTCGACTCCGACCGCGAGGCCTGCCGGACGATCAACGCGAACCTCGACAAGCTTCGGCTGGAGGCGACCGTGCTCTGCCAGGACGCCGTCCGCGCGGTCGCCGCCGAGCGCCGGCACCTACGACCTGGTCCTCTGCGATCCGCCCTACGACTACGCGCGCCTGAACGCGCTCGCGCCGCACCTCGCCCGGATTCTCGCCCCCGACGGCCTGCTCGTCTACGAGACCGCGGCCGGCACGGAACCGGCGATCGAGGGCCTCCAGGTTCGCACCTCCCGCAAGTACGGCTCCGCGCGCCTTACGCTGTTCGAGCAGTGATCACCGCAATCTGCCCCGGCTCGTACGACCCCGTGACGAACGGCCACATCGACGTGATCGGCCGCGCCGCGCGAATCTTCGACCGCGTCGTCGTCGGCGTCGTCGGCACGCCGCAGCACAAGACGCCGACTGTTTCCGATCGAAGAGCGCGTCGAGCTCGTCAAAGGAGCGCTCGCACGACTTCGACAACGTCGAGGTCGAGGTCTTCAAGGAGCTCGTCGTCGACTTCGCCCGCCGCTGGGACGCAAAGGTGATCGTCAAGGGGCTGCGGGTGATCTCGGACTTCGAGTACGAGTTCCAGATGAACCAGCTGAACCGCACGCTCGCCCCCGATATCGAGACCGTCTACGTGATGGCGAGCCCGCAGGTCAGCTTCGTCTCGTCGAGCGGCGTGAAGGAGATCGCCTCCTTCGGCGGAAATGTCGAAGAGTTGGTGCCACCTGCCGTCGCGCGCCGTCTGCGGGAGCTTTTCCCGGACGGACGAGGCGGGACCCCCCTCAGCGACCAGGAGTAAGATTCCTCCAGCGATGGACGTTCTCGTACTGATCGACAAGCTCGACGACCTCGTGCACAACGCGAAGGCCGTGCCGCTCACCGACCAGGTGCGGATCGACCGCGAGGAGATCTACGACATCCTCGACCAGATGCGCGCGACGATCCCGGAGGAGATCAAGCAGGCCCGCTGGATCGTCAAGGAGCGCCAGGAGATGCTCGCCGAGGCGAAGCGCGAGCAGGACCGGCTGCTGCAGGAGGCGCGCGAGCAGGCCGTGCGCGAGGCCTCGCAGACCGAGATCGTCAAGCTCGCCGAGCGCCAGGCGCAGGAGATCATCGACGAGGCGCGGCGCCAGGCACGCGAGATGCGGCTCGAGATGGAGGACTGGGCCGACGGCATGCTCGCGACGCTCGAGACGAACCTCGACAAGTTCCTGACGGCGGTGCGTCGCGGCCGCGACCGGCTGCACGAGCGCTCGCAGGAGACCGTCGTCGCCGGCATCGGCCCGATCGACCTCGACGACGACGGCTCGCGGCTCTACTAGCGTCGCCCGGCGCGGGCAGCTGGTCGCGTGAATCTCGTTGACCAGTTCTTCTGCTTCATCCGCGCCGATGTGCCGGTCGAGCGAGATCGAGCCGTACCGCCGCGCCGGCGCCGACGCGTACGAGCTGATCGACGAGGTTCCGCCGCGACGTAGGCGAGGCTCGCGGCCTGGAACGCGTTCCTGCTCCAGGTCTACGGCGACAATCTCGTCGCTGCCGGATCGCACTCGCGCTACGTCATGGCCGACATCGTCATGTTCGCGCGCGAGACCTACCAGCTCGGCGAACGTGTGGCTGAACGAGGTGCGGAAGGCTCAGGCGAGCCCGACGTACCGCTTCGTCTTCAACCTGCCGTACCACCTCCCGCACTGGGGCGACCGCTATCGAACCGACGAGCAGCTGCGCGGCATGCGCGACGACGCTCGAGACGGGCCGGACCCGCGTCGCCTCGGACGTCGAGCGATTCGCCGGCGACGACAGCCACCGCGAGCTGCTCCGTGTCCGGCTCGCCCAGATCGACTCGGAGGTCCAGTACGTCGAGCGGCTCTGGACGCCGAAGCCGACCTCGGAGCTTCGGCGCACACTCGGCAACCAGCTCGCTGCTGCGCTCGACCACGCCTACGAGCTCGGCCAGCTGACTCGCGCTGCCGGAGCTGATCGCTCCGGCTGTATTGACGGCGGTACCCTGGAGGTCATGACGAGCTTCAACCTGCGCCAGGTGAAGCTCCGTCCGGGCGAGGAGCATCGCGAAGCGCTCGAGGTCGAGCTGCCGCCGTTCGAGTTCGGCGGCCAGCGCTACGTCCCCGTGCCCGAGCAGGTCGAGGCCGTGCTCGTGGTCACCCGCGCGATGACCGGCACCGTCTTCGCGCTCGCGTTCACGACGCGCCTGCACGGGCCCTGCTACCGCTGTCTCGGCGACGCGGTGCTCGAGGTGCCGATCGCCGTGCGCGAGTACCAGGCCGAACTCGCCCGACGACGAGGAGCTGACCACGCCCTACTGTCGACGCGGACCAGCTCGAGGTCTCCGGCTGGGCCCGCGACGCCGTCGCGCTCGCCCTGCCCGACAAGATCCTCTGCCGGCCCGACTGCGCCGGTCTCTGCCCGGTCTGCGGCAAGGACCTGAACGAGGAGCCGCACGACCCACGAGGAAGAGACGGCCGACCCGCGCTGGGATGCCCTGGAGGCGTTGCGAGACCGCCTCGGCTAGACTGGCCCGCTATGGCCGTCCCGAAGCGGAAAACATCCAAGTCGCGTCGCGACAAGCGCCGCGCCACGCACGCGATCGAGGCGCCGCGCCTTTCGACCTGCCCGCAGTGCGGCTCGCCGAAGCAGTCGCACCGCGTCTGCCCGACCTGCGGCACCTATAAGGGCCGCGAAGTCGAGCCGCTCCGCCTCCCCGGCCAATAACGAGGCTCACCTGACCCGGATCGCGGTCGACGCGCTCGGCGGTGACCGCGCGCCGGACGAGGTCGTCGCGGGCGCGCTCGAGGCGTCAGCCGACGGCATCGACGTCGTCCTGTACGGCCCCGCCGGGCTCGACACCCAGGGCCTCGCGCTCGTCGAGGCGGCCGACCGGATCGACATGGCCGACAAGCCCGCCGAGGCAGTCCGCGCGAAGCCGGACTCGAGCCTCGTCGCCGCGGTCCGGAGCGTGGCGGACGGCAACGCCGACGCGGTCGTCTCGGCCGGGAACACCGGCGCGATGCTCGCCGCCGGGCTGCTCCACCTCCGGCGCCTGCCGGGCGTCCAGCGGCCGGCGATCGCCGTCCCGATCCCGCTGCGCAACGGCGTGTCGGTGCTGCTCGACGGTGGGGCGAACGCCGACAACCGCCCCGAGCACCTGCTCCAGTTCGGCTACATGGGCTCGATCTTCGCCGAGCTGATCCTCGACCGCCCGAACCCGACCGTCCGCCTGCTCTCGATCGGCGAGGAGCCCGAGAAGGGCGACCAGCTGACGCTCGAGGCCCATCAGCTGCTCCGCGAGGCCCACGACCTCAACTTCGCAGGGCAACGCCGAGGGCCGCGACCTGCTGCGGGGGGCGGCCGACGTCGTCGTCACCGACGGATTCACCGGCAACCTGGCGCTGAAGCTCCTGGAGGGCACGATCGCCGAGCTGCTCGACGCCCTCCGCGAGGAGATCTCCTCGACGACCCGAGGCAAGCTCGGCGGCCTGCTGATCCGGCCTGCGGCCCGCCGGCTGCGCACCCGCCTCGATCCGGACACCTACGGCGGCGCGTACCTGCTCGGTCTGCGCGGCCTCGCCGTGATCGCGCACGGCAACTCCGGCCGGCGGGCGATCGCGAATGCGATCCGGCTGGCCGCCCGCGGGGTCGAGCACGGCGTCGTACGAACGCCTCGCCGAGCGGCTCCCTGTGTATGATCGGCGCGCTTCCGAACCGGCCCCTACGAACTGAAGAGGTGACATGGCAGCGTCGCGTGAAGAGGTGTATGAGCGTGTCAAGGAGGTCCTGACCGAGCAACTCGGTGTCGAGGAGAGCGAGATCACCGAGGAAGCGTCCTTCCAGGAGGATCTCGATGCGGATTCGCTCGATCTCGTGGAGCTGATCATGGAGCTCGAGGACCAGTTCGGGATCAAGATCTCGGACGACGATGCCCAGAAGATCCAGACCGTCGGGCAGGCTGTCGACTACGTCTCCTCGCACCAATAAGCCGAAGACACTCGGCCAGCTGATCGACGCGCTGCCGCCTGAGCGCGCAGCGTCGGCATTCACGCACGCAAGCTGGGCCGAGGACCGGGTCGACTCCTACGAGCGGCTCGAGTTCCTCGGCGATTCCGTGCTCGAGCTCGCGCTCGCGCATGAGCTGTACACGCGCTTCCCCGACTACGACGAGGGGCAGATGGCCAAGATCCGCTCGGCCGTCGTCTCGCGCGCGAGCTGCGCGATCGTCGCCCACGAGCTCGCGCTCGGCGATCGGCTGGTTGCGGAGGCGACCGACCCGACAGTGGAGCTCGCGCGCCTCGCGAGCAACACGCAACGTCCTGGCCGCGGTGCTCGAATCGGTGCTCGCCGCCCTCTATCTCGAGCACGGCTTCGAGCCGATCGCGCCCGCGATCGTCGAGGCCTTCAACGGGCGGATCGAGTTCGCGCTGAACAACCAGGTCGACCACAAGACCGAGCTTCAGGAGCAGCTCGCCCGGGCCGGCCGGAGCGTCAGCTACGCGCTCCTGAACGCCGAGGGGCCGCCGCACGACCGCACCTTCACCTCCGCGGCCGTGATCGACGGCGAGGAGGCTGGGGTGGGCCGTGGCTCCTCGAAGAAGGCCGCCGAGCAGAATGCGGCCCGCGAGGCGCTTGCGCGGCTGGGCGCCCACCGAGGGCGTCCGCGCTGCCCGATAGCCTGCGCCAAGCGTGCATCTGAAAGCCGTCAAGCTGCGCGGCTTCAAGTCGTTCGTCGACCCGGTCGAGGTTCGCCTGGAGCCGGGAGTGGCGGTCGTCGTCGGCCCAAACGGCTCGGGGAAGTCGAACATCTCCGACTCGATCCTCTGGGCGACGGGATCGCTGGCACCGCACGAGCTGCGGGCGGAAAAGCCCGACGACGTGCTTGTTCTCCGGGTCGGCCGGCGCGCAAGGCGGTCGACTTCTGCGAGGTCGAGCTCATCTTCGACAACGAGGACGGCACGTGGGCCGAGCTGCCGTTCGCCGAGGTCTCGCTCGCGCGCCGGCTGCATCGCGGCGGCGAGGGCCAGTACCTCGTCAACCGCGCAGCGGTGCGGCGGATCGACCTCGTCGAGCTGCTCTCCGACGTCGGCCTCGGCGGCGGGCTCCGCTCGGTGATCTCGCAGGGCAGCGTCGAGTCCGTGCTCGGCGCGAAGCCGGTCGAGCGGCGCGCGCTCGTGGAGGAGGCGGCCGGGCCTCGGTCGCTTCAAGCTGCGCCGTCATCGCGCCGAGCTGAAGCTCGCGCGCGTCGGCGACCCAGGTCGAGCGCGCGCAGCGACATCGAGGCCGAGGTGCGCAAGCGCATGCGGCCGCTCGCGCTGCAGGCGACGGCCGCCGAGCGCGCCGAGAAGCTCGCCGAGGAAGTCAACCGGCTGCAGGCGTCGATCGCCTCGCTCGATCTCTCGGCGCTCGGCGAGCGCCGCGCCGAGGCGCAGCGCCGGCGCGGCACGGCATTGGCGGCGCGGCAGGAGCTCGAGCAGAACCTGCAGACGCTGCTCACCGCGCGCGCAGCCGCCGAGGAGGAGCTCACCGACGCCGCCGGCGAGCGCGAGGGCGCGACCGCCACGCTCTACCGGCTGCGCACCGCCGGTGAACGGCTCGCGCTTCGCCGCGAAGCCGCCGAGAGCCTGGCCGAGGAGCTCGAGGCGTGGGCGGCTGCGCCGCCCCCGCGGCCGCGGCGAAACGACAACGAGCTCGTCCAGCTCACGCGCGAGCGCCTCACGGCGCTCGAGCACGCACTCGCCGAGCGCGAAGGCTTGCCGCCGGCAGCACGTGCACTCGCCGAGCAGGGCGAGCGGCTCGTCCTGAGCATGCTCGACGTGCCCGCCGGGAAAGAGCGCGCGGTTGCCGCGTCGCTCGGCCATCGCGGCGGCGCCCTGCTCGCCGACGATCCTGCGTCGGCGCTCGCGCTCGTCGAGCGCGCGCGTGCGGCGGGGCTCGGCTCGCTGGTCGTCGTCGTCGGCCGCGACCCGCAGGAGCTCGAGTTGCCGGTCGTCCCGCTCGAGCAGCTGCTCGCGTCGCAGACCGCCGCCGTCACCGAGGAGGGAATCGGCTGGGATCCCGCGCGCGGCGAGCTCTGGTTCGCCGGCGAGACGGCCGAGGCGCTGCTGCTCGAGCTCGAGGCGCGCCGCCGCAGGCTCGCAGCGGAGGTCGCCGAGCTCGAGCGCCGCGCCGCCGCGATCCCGCCGCCGGCGCCGCGCGATGCGACGCGCCTGCTCTCGGTCGCGCGCGCCCTGATCCAGTGTCTGACACTCGACACGTCCCGTCTCGAGGGGTCGCTTTCCGTCGGCACCCAGACGCACGCGCACCGCCGAGCTCGGCGCCGAGCTGCGCCGCCTCGGCGCGGAGGAAGTCGAGCTCCGGCGCGCAACCGCGGAGGCATCCGAGCGCGTGAGCGCGATCGACGTCGAGCTCGCCCGCACCGACGCCGAGCGCGACGAAGCCCAGCGCCGTCTGGAGGCCGCCGGCGCGGAGCCCGCCGAGACCGGCGACCGCGACGAGCTCGCCGAGAAGCTCGAGCGGCTCGAGCGCCGCCGCGAGCAGCTCGGCCAGGTCAACCCGCTCGCGCGCGAGGAGTACGAGGCCGAGAAGGAGCGCCTCGACGAGCTCTCGACGCAGCGCGCCGACCTCGAGCAGAGCCTCGACGGAGCTCGAGCAGCTGCGCCGCGACCTGACGGAGACGGTCGAGCGCCGCTTCGAGGAGACGTTCGCGGCGGTCGAGCACCACTTCGCCGACGTCGCCGCGACGCTCTTCCCGGGCGGCGAGGGTCGCCTGCGGCTGACCGAGCCCGACGAGGACGGCGAGCTCGGGATCGAGGTCGAGCTCCGCCCGGCCGGCAAGCGCGTCACGCGCCTGTCGCTCCTCTCCGGCGGCGAGAAGGCACTCGGCGCGATCGCGTTCCTGTTCGCGCTCTTCCTCGCGCGGCCGAGCCCGTTCTACTTGCTCGACGAGGTCGAGGCCGCGCTCGACGACACGAACATCGGCCGCTTCACCGGGCTGCTGCGCAAGTACGCCGACCACGCGCAGTTCATCGTGATCACGCATCAGAAGCGCACGATGGAGGCCGCCGACGTGCTCTACGGCGTGACGATGGGCGCCGACGGCGTCTCGCAGATCGTCTCGCGCCGCCTTCCGCACGACCAGGAGGCCGCCGCCACGGCATGAACGACATCGGGGTCGTTCTGCGAGTCGTCGACACGCTCGAGGCTGCGCGGTTGCGTGTCTGGCTCTTCGGGGGCTGGGCGGAGGAGTTGCGCGGGCTGCGCGTGCCGTGCGAGCACGAGGACGTCGACCTGCTCTATCCCGGTCGCGACTTCACGCGTGTCGACAAGTTCATCGGCGATGACGTTGCGGATGAGCGCCCGCACAAGCGCTCGTTCGAACTGGACGGCGTCCCGGTCGAGTTGCTGCTCGTGCAGAAAGACGACGAGGGTTGGTACACGGAGCTGCCGCGCCGCCGGCATCGCTGGCCGCCCGACGTGTTCGCGAACGCCGGGCGACTCCCGGTCGCGAGCGCAACGGCGCTCGAGGGCTACCGGCACTCGCGCCGGGCCGACTCTCAGGCCGCGTAGCAACTAGCTTTTCGCGGATGGCAAGGACCTGGGCGGAGCTGCTCGGCGACGCCGAGGGGCCATACGAGACCGAGACGGCGAGGCAGGGCTTCGTCACCCGGCTGCGAGACTCGCTGTCGAAATCACGCCGAGCGCTGACCGAGCAGCTCGCGGTCGCCGCATTCGACCCCGGCGATCAGGAGTCGTGGGAGCGGCTCGAGGAGGCGCTGCTGACGGCCGACGTCGGCGTCGCTGCGACGGCGGAGCTCGTGCGGCGACTCGAGGCGCGGCAGGAGCTCGGGAGTCTCGGTGACGCGCTCGCAGAGGAGATCGCGCAGATCCTGGGTGACGCGACGACGCTCGATGTGCACCACCATCCCGCTGTGATTCTCGTCGTCGGGGTGAACGGCACCGGCAAGACGACCACGATCGGCAAGCTCTCGGCGAAGCTGCGCGAGCACGGGCGCGCTGTCACGGTCGGCGCGGCCGACACCTTCCGCGCCGCGGCGGAGGAGCAGCTCGAGGAGTGGGCGCGTCGCGCGGGCGCGAAGTTCGTCGGCGGCGAGAAGGGGTCAGACCCCGCTGCGGTCGCATTCGACGCCGTCGCTGCGGGCGGCGACGTCGTGATCGTCGATACCGCCGGGCGCTTGCACACGCAGACGAACCTGATGGACGAGCTCGCCAAGGTTCGTCGTGTGATCGCCGGGAAGCTCGACGGCGCGCCGCACGAGACGCTGCTCGTGATCGACGCGACCACCGGTCAGAACGGGTTGCAGCAGGCGCGGCTGTTCGCCGAGGCGGTCGGTGTGACGGGTGTCGTGCTGACGAAGCTCGACGGCTCGGCGAAGGGCGGGATCGCGATCGCAATCGCGCAGGAGCTCGGCCTCCCGGTGAAGCTGATCGGCGTGGGGGAGGGGATCGACGACCTGCGCCCGTTCGACGCACGCGACTTCGCGCGGGCGATGGTGGCTGAGTAGTCAGTACGCGAGCCGTGGCTCGAAGTCGGTGCCACGACCGTCGGGCGTTCGGTCGAGCATCGGCCAGAGCGGCCACATGTAGTCGACGTGACGCGGATGCTGCCCGGGATCGGTGGGCGCACCGAAGAGCTCGCTGCTCCAGAAGTGACGGATCGTCCCGTCCCTCCGCGTGAACACACTCGAGATCGGCAGCTGCGCGCCCTCCGGCGTCTCCGCGTTGTAGTCGACGTTGAAGGTGTTGTTCGCGGATGACAGCAGGCGGGCGTTCCCCCAGCCGCGGGACTCCCCATGCGCGAGAAATCGTTCGATCGGCACCTTCGCGATCGCGGCGAAGTCGATCTGCTGGGTGAGGTGAGCGAGCAGTTCCGTCGATCGCGTCGATGATCGACGTGCAGCTCGGGCATGCTCGCCCGAGCGGATCGCCGTCGTCGGGGAGGAACATGAAGTTGTAGAGGAACAGCGTGTCCTTGCCGTTCGCGAACAGCTCCGACAGGCGCACCGGGCCATCGGCGCTGTCGAAGACGTAATCCTGCGGCGGCTCGCCACCCGGTGGGAGCGCGCGGCGCTGCGCCGCGACCGCTTCGTCGCTGCGCCGGAGCTCGATCTCCATCTTCAGCAGATCGTCGCGCGCGCGGCGGTACTCGTCCGATTCGTTCGGCCACCTCATCCGTTCCGACAATACTCCCGTTGCGCGAGAAAACAGCGTGCAGATCGTGCGGTACGATGGCGCGACCGATGAGCCGCCAGTCCCGCCTGCGCGTGATCCTCGTTCTCGGCGCGCTCGTGATCGCGCTGTCCGTGCCGGCGGCGGGCGCAGCCGGACAGCACAAGCTCACGCTCTACACGGTCGCCAATGGAGCGCAGTACCTGAACAACGGGGACGATCGCGGTCGCGGTATCGACAACAATCCATTCGACGCCGCCCAGCTCAAGCTGAGGCCGACAGGATCGGCGGCGGGAGACGGTCCGTTCCCCGGCGACGTGGGGGTGTTCACGCTGAGTCTGTACTCGGACGCGAACCTCCAGAAGAGCATCGGGTCGGGCGCGTACACGTGCTACTACAACTATGCGAAGCGCGCTCTCTGCGAGGCGTACTACGAGTTCACGGGCAAGTCAGGAATGCTGGTTGCCTCCGGCATAGTCGACTTCAACAACACCGCGCGCTTCAAGCTGATCGTCACCGGCGGCACCAACACGTATCGCGACGCCCACGGCGAGTTGGCAGCCGCCCCGGTCGGACGGGCGGAGCGTGTCGACTTCCTGCTCCTCGGATGAGGAGGACAGCGACACTGCTCGCCGGCGCGGCCCTGCTCGCCGGCTCGGGTGGCACGGCAGCAGCCCACCGCGCAGGCTCGGAGACGTTCACCGTCTACGCCGTGGCAACGACGATTCAGTTCATGAACCATGAGGACGACCGGCGGCGAGGGATGACGAACAACCCGTTCGAGGTGAACCGGGCGAAGGTGCTCAAGGCCGTGACCAAGGGAACGGAGCAGAAAGACGGTCCGTTCCCGGGCGACGACGTCCTCTACAGCTTCAAGCTGTATGCGAATCAGTCGCTCGTGAAGCGCGCCGGATCAGCGGTGTTCACGTGCTACTACGACGTCGCCAAGCACGCCAACTGCGACGGCTACTTCACCCTCGCAGGTGGCTCGCTCCTCGCCAGGGGCGCGGTGGTCTTCAACAGCACGCGGTTCACGCTGTCCGTTGCCGGCGGCACCGACAAGTACCTCGGCGTGCGCGGCGCGGTTGCCGCCGTTCCGGCCCCGAAGCACGCCCAACGTTTCCACTTCACCCTCGGATGAGAAAGCGTGGAACGGGGATCATGAATCGTGTGAGCGTCAGCACCGTTCGTTTGGCGTTGGTGCTGGTTGCCGCCGGTGTGACGGCGAGCTCCGCCGCAGCGGCGACGAGTCAGAAAACACTGACGCTCTACGCCGTGGCCTCGAAGTATCAGTTCATCGACCATGCCGACGATCGAGCCCGCGGTCTGGTGAAGAATCCGTTCAACGCCGACATCAAGCAGCTCGACCCCAAGGCGAAGGAATACGAGAAAGGCCACGGCCCGTATCCCGGCGATGACGCGCTGTTCACGTTCAAGCTGTACTCCGACGCGAGCCTCAAGCAACGAGTCGGCTCGGCCGTCTACGAGTGCGTCTACAACTTCAACAAGCACGCCATGTGCAACGCGGACTACGACCTGAGTAAAGGCAGCCTGTTCGCATCCGGGCCGATCGATTTCAACAGCCCCGATTTCAGCCTGGCCGTGACGGGCGGGACCGGGAAGTATCTCGGCGCGCACGGGCAGGTCTCGGACGGCTCGAAAGTCCAGGCTGCGAACACCCATCGCGTCGACTTCGAGCTCGGCTGAGTCCCCGACAGAACGCCGTGAGAGCAGTTGTCGTCGTCGTCCTCGCGCTGATTACGGCTTCGTCTGCCCTGGCGGATCGTCCCGCGAAGCCGGCAGAGCGGGCGGCAATCATGGCGACCGTCGCACACATGGGCAGCTTCGATACCGGCCCTGCGGCATGCAACCAGCCGATCATCAGGGTCTCGACGTGGGATCGCGACTACGCGACCTGGCGAGCTCGAGTGTGGACGAGCGGGCCGTGTGCGAAGTACGGCGCGGGCTCTGACGGGCTGAACTTCTTCAAGCAGGCGTTCGGGTCATGGCTCTTCCTCGCGCGTTCTCCCGCGGTGCCCGAATGCGGTGGCTATGTCAACGAAAACGTCCCGTTTGCGGTTCTGGCCGACTTCTTGCACTGTCCGGGTGGCCCGGCGAAGGGGCCGTGCTTCACGCTGAACGGGCCGGGGTTCACGGCCACTTCCGCAGTGGACGCGAGCCTGGCGGTCGACTCGCTCATGCGGTCCTGCTACCGGACCGACTACTCCCGAGTCACCCACGTCGGGTTCACCGGGTTGCCGCGACCTCACGGCACCGCTGTCTCGCTCGTCGTCAAGACGAAGCTGACCGCCGCCAAGACTTCCGTCGGTGACGCGAAGAGGATCTGCCAGGACGCGTCGATCGCTGCGAAGTGGTTCAGTTACTCCAACTTCAGGGTGTCGGTGGTCGCCGGGAGCACGGTGCTCAGTCACGCGACCTGGGTCAGCGGCCGCGTGCAGCCCTGCTGAGCACACCGGTCTAGCTCTGCACCGCCGGGAGCTCGCGCAACCTGCGCGCCGGGGAAAGAAGGAGGGGCACGAACGCGACGCACGAGATCGCCGCGCCCACGAGGAGTGCCTCCCGCAACCCGAACGCGGCGGCCAGCCCGCCTCCTGCCAACGAACCGAGCGGTGCGATCCCCAGGATCACCGTGCGCGTCGCGCCGACGACGCGTCCCTGTAGGCGTTGCGGCACCATCGCCTGGCGGATGCCGATGCCGATCACCGAGGTCGTCGCAGTGGCGAAGCTGGCGAGTGCCCAGCCGACGGCGAGAAACGGGATCGCGGTGCTCCGGTTGGCCAGCGCGATCAGCAGCATGCCTGGGCCGAAGGAAGCCATCGCGAAGATGAACGTCGGGCCCGCCCCGATTCTCGCCGGCGATGCGCCCGGCGAACACTGCGCCGAGGATCCCGCCACCCTGGCCGAGCGCGAGGATGACGCCGATCAGGCCGGCGTGGAGACCGAGCCTCCGCACGGCAAAGACGAGCAGCAGCGCCCAGATCGCGCCGTACGCGAAGTTGGCGAGACCGGACGAGAAGAGGTTCGCGCGCAGGACGGGCTGTCGCCAGACGTACCGGATTCCTTCGTCGACCTCGGCGCGGAGATCGCGCTTCTCCGGGACGCTCGGCCGTTCCTCGCTGTGACGGATCGAGGTGATCAGCAGGGCTGACACGACGAAGCTGATCGCGTCGGCGAGAATGGCGCCCGGCGCCGAGAACAGCGCCACCAATCCACCTCCCGCACCCGGTCCGCCGGTCTGCGCGACGCTTCTGGCCGCTTCGAGCTTGCCGTTGGCCTCGAGCAGACGCTCACGCTCGACGAGTTGCGGGAGATATGCCTGGTAGGCGAGGCCGAAGAAGACGGTCAGGGTGCCGGCGGCGAATCCGACCGCATAGAGCTGCGGGAGCGTGAGCGCGTCGAACGCGTAGGCAAGCGGCACCGAGCCGAGGAGTGCGGCTCGGCCGATGTCGGCGACAACCATGACCGGGCGACGGGGAAGACGGTCGACCAAGGCCCCCGCCGCCAGCGCGAAGAACAGGTACGGCGAGAACTCGAGTGTGGTGAGTGTCGCGACCTGGATCGTGCTCGCGTGGAGGACGAGGATCGCTGCGAGCGGCAGCGCGAGGAGCGTGACCTGGCTCCCGAACTCACTGACGAACTGCCCGCACCAAAGCCGCAGGAAGTCCGGGCGACCCCAGAGGCTTGCTGGCCGTGCGAGCATTCCGCGAACGCTACTTCGGAGGGGCGCCAGTACACTGGCGCCCCTTGTTCGACTCACTTTCCGACCGGCTGGGCGGTGTTCTCGGCGACCTGCGGAAGCGCGGCAGGCTCGACGAGGAAGCGATCTCGCGCGCGATGCGGGAGATCCGGCTCGCGCTGCTCGAGGCCGACGTCAACCTCGACGTCGTCCGCGATTTCGTCGCCCGCGTGCGCGAACGCGCGCTCGGCGAGGACGTGCTCAAGAGCCTGACGCCCGGCCAGCAGGTGGTGAAGGTCGTCCACGAAGAGCTGACCGAGCCTGCTCGGCGGCGAGGTGGCCGAGCCGAAGTTCGACGGGACGATTCTGCTCGCCGGCCTCCAGGGCTCCGGCAAGACGACCGCCGCCGCGAAGCTCGCACGTCACCTGAAGGCGCAGGGCCGCAAGCCCGGTCTCGTCGCCGCCGACCTGCAGCGCCCGGCCGCGATCGACCAGCTCGAGCAGCTCGGCGCGCAGCTCGGCGTCCCGGTCTACCGCACCGAGACGAGCGACCCGGTCGAGGCGGCTCGCAAGGGTCTCGAGCGCGCCCGCGCCGACGGCCTCAACAGCGTGATCGTCGACACGGCCGGCCGGCTGCAGATCGACGAGGAGCTGATGGACGAGCTCGTGCGCGTCCGCGACGCGACCAAGCCCGACACGACGATCCTCGTGCTCGACTCGATGACCGGACAGGAGGCGGTGAACGTCGCGAGAGCGTTCGAGGAGCGGCTCGACTTCGACGGCGTCTTGCTGACGAAGCTCGACGGCGACGCGCGCGGCGGTGCAGCGCTGTCGGTCAAGTCGGTGACCGGCAAGCCGATCCTGTTCGGGTCGACGGGGGAGAAACTCGACGCACTCGAGGTGTTCCACCCGGACCGGATGGCGTCGCGCATCCTCGGCATGGGTGACGTGCTGACGCTGATCGAGCGCGCCGAGCAGGCTGCGTCGGTCGACGAGCAGGCCGAGATGGAAGCGCGGATGCGGAAGGGGCAGTTCACCTTCGACGATTTCCTCTCCGCGCAGAAGATGCTGCGCCGGATGGGCCCGCTTCAGGGTGTGCTGAAGATGATCCCGGGGATGAACCAGCTCCCGACCGCCGACGTCGACGAGGGGCACCTGAAGCGCGTCGAGGCGATCGTGCTCTCGATGACCCCGCACGAGCGGGCCGTTCCCCACGCAATCGACGGCCACCGCCGGGAGCGGATCGCCCGCGGCTCGGGCTCGACGGTCACCGAGGTGAACCAGCTGCTCGAGGCCCGGAAGATGATGGAGAAGATGATGAAGCAGCTCTCGAGCGGGAAGATGCCCTCCCTGCCGGGGATGCCGCCGATGCCCGGGGCGCCCGGCCAGACCCGCCATCCGGGCTCGAAGAAGGCCAAGGCGAAGCGCAAGAGCAGGGGGTCGAGCGAGAGGCGTCGCTGGACACTGATCGTCGCTAACCTATTCGCTCCATGGCAGTCAAGCTCAGGCTCACGAGAGTGGGCTCCAAGAAGAACCCGATCTACCGCGTCGTCGCCGCCGACTCGCATTCCCCACGCGACGGCAAGTTCATCGAGATCATCGGCCGCTACAACCCGCAGTCGGAGCCGTCGCTGATCGAGCTCGACGAGGCGAAGGTGAAGGACTGGCTCAGCAAGGGCGCGCAGCCCACCGAGCCGGTCGCGCGCCTGATCAAGATCAAGGGGATCGGCAAGTAGTGGCCGAGTTGCTCGCGTATCTCGCGCGCGAGCTGGTCGACGAACCCGACGCGGTACGCGTCGAGGCGGAGGAGCGCGACGGCTCGCTCGTTCTGTACCTCCATGTCGCGCCCGATGACGTCGGCAAGGTGATCGGCCGCGGCGGCCGGATCGTCCGCGCGCTGCGCACGGTCGTGCGCGCCAGTTCCGTGCGCGAGGGCCAGCGCGTTCGAAATCGAGATTGCAGACTGAACGTCGCGTCGTCGTCGGCCGCGTCGGCCGGCCGCACGGGCTGGACGGGGCGTTCTTCGTCGAGCAGCCGAGCAACGACCCCCGCTGGTTCAAGACCGGCGCCCGGCTCTGGGTCGGCAACGAGGAGCTAGAGGTGGTGATCGCGCGGCGCGGCTCAGGCCGGCGCCCGGTGATCCGCCTCGAGCGCGAGGTCGCCCGCGGCATGCCGCTCGAGGTGCCGCTCGAGGCGCTGCCGCCGACCGGGGAGGGCGAGTACTACACCTTCCAGCTCGTGGGCCTCGAGGTCGTCGAGGAGGGCGGCCGCACGCTCGGCCGCGTCGCCACCGTCGAGCCCGGAGTCGCCAACGACGCCCTCGCGCTCGACAGCGGCCAACTTCTGCCGCTCGTCGAGGCCTGTGTCCGCGACATCGACCTGGAGGCTGGACGTATCATCGTCGCTCCCGGCTTCTCCAATCAGGACTGAGGTTCCTTTGCAGCTCGACGTCTTCACTCTGGTTCCGCATGCCTACTCCTGGCTCACCGAGCAGCGCCCGGTGGCGACGGTGCTCGGCTCCGAGCTGGACCTGCGCCTCTTCTCCTACCGCGACACGACGCCGCTGAAGGCGGGGCAGGTGGACGACGATCCGTACGGCGGCGGCGCCGGGATGGTGCTGCGCGTCGATGTCGTCGCGGCGGCGCTCGACTCGGTCTACGGCGGGCAGCCACCCCACAGAGTGATCGCGCTCTCACCGCAGGGCAGGCAGCTGACTCAGGATGTCGTCGAGCAACTCGCGCAGGAGAAGCACGTGACGTTGCTCTCTGCTCGCTTCGAAGGCTTCGACGAGCGCGTCGTCGAGCACCTCTGCACCGACTCGATCTCGGTCGGCCCGTACGTGCTCTCGAACGGCGACCTGCCGGCGATGATCCTCGTCGACGCGATCGCGCGGCGGCTGCCCGGAGCGCTCTCGGAGGGCTCGGGCGAGCTCGAGTCGTTCTCGGCGGAGCTCGGCGGCGGGCTCGAGTACCCTCACTACACGCGCCCCGCGGAGTTCCGCGGCTGGCACGTGCCGGACGTGCTGCTTTCCGGCGACCATGCCAACGTCGAGCGCTGGCGGAAGGATCACGTTCGTTGAGGAATCCGATCGACCGTCTGACCGCGGACATGCCGCGGAGCTGGCGGGTGACAATCGACTGGCTCGTCACGATCGTCGGCGCGATTCTGATCGTGCTCGCGATCAAGCAGTGGGTGATCAACCCGTACAGGATTCCGTCGAGCTCGATGGAGCCGACGCTCCACTGCGCGCGCGGTGTCGACCAGGGCTGCGAGGCGCACTTCTCCGACCGCGTGCTCGCGTGCCGCATCTGTTACGACGTCTTGGGCCCGAAGCGCGGTGACATCGTCGTCTTCAACACGCCGCCGGAGGCGCGAACGGCTTGTGGATCGGGAGGCGTCTTCGTCAAGCGGCTTGATCGGGCTGCCCGGCGAGACGTGGCAGGAGAAGGACGGCTACGTGTACATCAACGGCAAGCTGCTGAACGAGCCGTACATCAAGGCGGACCGGCGCGACACGATGTCGTATCCCGTGCGCACGATTCCCAAAGGCCAGTACTTCATGATGGGCGACAACCGCAGCGGCTCCTGCGACTCGCGCAGGTGGGGGACGGTGCCGCGGAAGAACCTGATCGGCAAGGTGATCGCCACCTACTGGCCGCCGCTCCGGATCTCGGTTCAGTAGCGCGCGGCTGCGAAAGCGGCGACGGTCCGTTCGACGTCCGCCTCACTCGTCTGCCAGTTGCAGACCGAGATTCGGATCGCGCGGCGGTCATTCCACACCGTGCCGCCGAGCCAGGCTTCGCCGCCTTCCTGCACGCGGGCGACGACTGCATCGGTCGCGTCGTCGTCCTCGAATCGCAGCAGGACCTGGTTGAGCACGACATCGTTCAGGATCTCGCAACCCGGAAGCTCGCCGAGTGCCACGGCGAGGTCGCGTGCCCGCGCGCATGAGCGCTCGATCAGATCGGCGACCCCGGAGCGGCCGAGCGAGCGGAGCGCCGCATACACCGTGAAGCCGCGCGCGCGGCGCGAATGCTCTGGCACCCAGTCGAGCGGCTCGCGCGCGTCATCGGCGAAAAGGAGGTAGGCCGAGCGGATGCCGAGCGCCTTCTGGTGTGACTCGGGATGCGCGCAGAAGGCGATGCCGTTGTCGTACGGCACGTTCAGCCACTTGTGTGCGTCGGTTGCCCATGAGTCGGCGCGCTCCGCGCCGGCCGTGAGGTGCCGGAGCGAGGGGGCCGCGGCCGCCCACAATCCGAATGCGCCGTCGATGTGGTGCCAGGCCCCGGCATCGGTCGCGGCGTCGGCGATCGCGTCGATGTCGTCGCACGAGCCTGTGTTCACCTCGCCGAGTTGCGAGCACACGATCGTCAGTCCACTTTCGCGCGCGAGCTCTGCTCGCAGCTCGTCGACACGCATGCGGCCCTGGGCATCGACGGCGACCGGCCGCACGCACGCGGTGCCGAGGCCGAGGAAGCGCAGCGCGCGGTCGAGCGTTCCGTGACGCTTGGCGCCCGCGACCACCCGGATCGGCGGTGCGCCCGTGAGCCCGTCGCGCTCGACATCGTGCCCCGCCCGTGCGAGCAGGTGATTGCGCGCGGCCGCCAGCGCGGTCGCGTGCGCCATCTGGCAGCCGGTGACGAGTGCGAACGAGGCGTGCGGCGGGATCCCCAGCAGCTCCTTCAGCCAGCCGCCGGCGACCTCCTCGACAACCGCGGCGCCGGGGGTGGGAATGGCCAGGCCGGCATTCTGATCCCAGGCGGAGGTCAGCCAGTCGGCCGCGAGAGCGGCCGGCAGCGCCCCACCGATGACGAACCCGAAGTAGCGACCGCCCGTCATCTGGGTGAGGCCTGCGTCGACGTCGCGCGCGAGCGACTCGATCACCTCGAGCGGATCCATCGGGCCGTCTGGGAGGGGCAGATCGAACGTCTTACGAAGCTCCTGGATCGACGCGCTTGGGCGCACGGGCCGGTTCGGGACCGACTCGACGTACTCGATCCCGAGCTCAGCAGCACGCTGGAGGGCCCGCCGCTCGTCCACCAGCCGAGTCTAGCGCCGGAGTTCCGCTACGATTCTGCAGCCTTCCGGGCCCTTTCGACATGAGCACAACCATCCAAGACATCGAGCGCCG
The DNA here is from genome assembly GCA_963761365.1 of uncultured Actinomycetes bacterium. GTDB lineage: Bacteria > Actinomycetota > Thermoleophilia > Gaiellales > Gaiellaceae > PALSA-600. The sequence goes on from CAVXHB010000011.1 coordinate 59,608, forward strand.
CCAGCTGCGCGAAGTGCCCGTCTTCAAGGCGGGCGACAACGTTCGCGTCCACTTCAAGGTGATCGAGGGCACACGCTCTCGCCTCCAGGTGTTCGAAGGGATCGTGATCAAGCGCCAGGGCTCGGGCGTCCGCGAGACCTTCACGGTGCGCAAGAACTCGTTCGGCGTCGGCGTGGAGCGCACGTTTCCGCTGCACTCGCCGAAGATCGACAAGATCGAGGTCACCCAGATCGGCGACGTTCATCGCGCGAAGCTCTACTACCTGCGCGACAAGATCGGCAAGAAGGCTCGCGTCCGCGAGCTCCGCCACTAGCTCACAATTTCTTAAAGGTACGTCGTCCCGGACGACGTTCATCGAAACAATTGTGTAACGGTGGCCGCTGCCTGCCGAGCGCGGCGCTATTCTCGGCCGGGTGGCCAAGCGGACCGGGATGAAGCTGCTCAACTTCGATCGCAGGCTTGGCGTGCGCTTCGTCGCCGGCGCCGATGAGGCCGGTCGCGGGCCGCTCGCGGGCCCGCTCGTCGTCGCGGGGGTGTTGCTCGACCTCGAGTCCGTGCGCGAACATCGCGCACGTCCGCTTGCGCTCCTGAACGATTCGAAGCAGCTCGACCGCGACACGCGCGAGGAGCTCTACCGTGCCGTGCTCGCTTGCGCGGAGCGCGTGTCGGTGCACGTCTTCCCGCCGGGCGTGATCGACCGCAACGGCCTGCACAAGTCGAACCTCCGCGGGTTGCGCGATGCGCTCTGGGCGTGCCAACCGGCGGACGTCTGCCTCGTCGACGGTTTTCGCCTCGGGCCGACGGCGCCCGCGCACCGAGCGGTCGTCGACGGTGACGAGAAGAGCGCCGCGATCGCGGCGGCCTCGATCGTCGCCAAGGTGACGCGCGACCGCTACATGCAGACCGCCGATGCGCTCTATCCCGCCTATGGTTTTCATTCGCACGTCGGTTACATCACGCCCCGCCACAGCGCTGTCGTCCGGTCGATCGGCCCGTCGGAGATCCACCGGCGCTCGTTCGAGGCGCGCTGTTATGTCGACGCGGCCTAGAAACGAGGCCGAGCGACGCGCCGCGTGGTGGTACCGCCTGCGCGGCTATCGCGTGCTTGACACGAACGTGTGGCTTGCGGGGAACGAGCTCGACGTCGTCGCGCGCCGCGGCCGGCGGCTCGTCTTCTGCGAGGTGAAGTCGAAGGTAGGGGAGGGCTACGGCGACCCGGCCGAGATGGTGACGCCCGAGAAGGTGCGGCGGGTACGGCGGGCGGCCGAGGCGTGGCTTGCCGTTCATCCTGAGCTCGGGGACTGCGAAGCGCGTTTCGACGTGGTGGTGGTGCGAGGGCGAGCGCTCGAATGCATCCGGGAGGCCTTTTAGGCGCGCCGCTACTCTGTGGCGGTGACCACGACGAGCAGACCCGACACGCGCCGTGAGCGGGAGCGGCCTCCAGTTCGAGGAGTGCGAGCACATCGTGTCCGACGCCGACCCGGACACGGCGCTCTGCGGGATCGACCAGACGGACGTTCCCTGGAATCAAGGCTTTCCCCCCTGCCAGGCCTGCATGGCCGTGGTGGAGGGGCGCATGAGCTGACCAGCCCAGGAAAGCCTGGTCCGTCCGCGAAACGGGTCCTGTGGCTCCGACCCAGGACGCGATCTACGCCGAGCTCGACTCCGACCTCTCCTGGTCGGAGCGCGATCTGCCCGAGCGCGTGCGGACAAAGCACGTCCACCGTCTCCATCCCTATCTCGGCAAGTTCATTCCGCAGCTCGTCGAGGAGTTGCTGCGTAGGCACGTGACTCCGGGCGGCCGCGTCCTCGACCCGTTCGCGGGATCCGGGACGACGCTCGTGCAGGCGCTCGAGTCCGGGCATGACTCGACAGGTGTCGACATCGCCTCCTTCAACTGCCTGCTGATGGAAGTGAAGACGCGCAGTTACAACCTTTTTCGTCTCGAGCACGACCTGCGTGACGCGCTCACCCGGTTCGAGCGGGGCGAGGGCAAGGCGGGCAGGAAGCCGGCCTACGTCCGTGAATGGTTTGCGCCCGTCGCGGCGAGCGAGCTGCTCGCGTTCAGGTCGCTGATCGACGACTACGAGCACGCGGATGTGCTCCGCATCGTGCTCGCGCGTGCGGCACGTTCCGCGCGACGGACGACGCATTTCGATCTCGACTTCCCGAAGGCTCCGCAACTCGAGCCGTACTGGTGTTACAAGCATCGGCGCGAGTGCAAGCCGATCGACCATGCCGGGCATTTCGTCCGGCGCTACACGCTCGACACGCTCGCACGGCTCAAAGCATTCGCGAAGGTGCGCACGCGACAGCAGGCGAGCATCCTCCACGGTGATGCGTGCGAGGTCGAGCTGGGCGGGCCGTTCGATGCCGTCGTCACCTCGCCGCCCTATCCGGGGCTGATCGACTACCACGAGCAGCATCGGTACGCCTACGAGCTGCTCGGCCTCGACGACCGGCGCGAACGCGAGCTCGGTGCGGCCGCTGCGGGGACGGCGAAGGCGGCGATCGCGGCGTACAGCGACGGGATCGCGGCCGTGCTCGAGCGGGCGGCAGGATCGTTGCGAGTGGGCGCGCCGCTGTTGGTCGTCGTCAACGATCGCCGCGAGCTCTACCCGGAGATCCTCGAGCGGGCCGGGCTGCGGCTCGACGGCCGCCACCGCCGCCACGTGAACCGCCGGACCGGCCGGCGCGCGGGCGAGTACTTCGAAGACGTGCTCGTCGCGCGCCGCGCCTAGCCACCGCAAGAGTTACAAAGTTGGTGCAATTGCCCGGCGCGCTGCCCTCTAGCTTGGCAACGTGCTCGCGCGCACCGTCACGCACGCTCTCTTCGGCCTCGAGCCCCGCCGGGTCGAGGTCGAAGCGCACCTGCAGAGCGGAGTGCCCAGCTTCGCGATCGTCGGGCTTGCCGACCGCGCATGCCAGGAGGCGAAGCATCGCGTTCGCAGCGGGATCGCGTCGGCCGAGCTCGAATGGCCGCTGCGGCGGATCACGGTCAATCTCGCGCCGGCCGACCTCCGCAAGGAAGGCCCCGGCTTCGACCTGCCGATCGCGCTTGCAGTCCTCGGTGCCTCTCGCCAGCTGAAGCCGGAGAGCCTCGCAGGCCACGCCGCGATCGGCGAGCTCGCCCTCGACGGCCGCCTGAGACCCGTTCCCGGCGCGCTCGCCGCTGCCGAGGGCGCGCGTCGCAGCGGACTCGAGCGGCTCGTCTGCGCAAGCGAGTCGGGCGCGGAGGTAGCGCTTGCCGGAATCGAGCCGGTCGCCGTCCGCCACCTCGTCGAGGCCGTTGCGTACTTCCGCGGCCAACGCGACCCGCCCGCGCTGGAGGACACCGCCGGCGACCGCGCATCGCCCGACTTGCCCGACCTGAGCGATGTGCGCGGCCAGGAGCGCGCGCGCCGCGCGCTCGAGCTCGCCGCTGCGGGCGCACACAACCTGTTGCTTGCGGGGCCGCCGGGGATCGGCAAGACGATGCTCGCCCGCCGGCTGCCGGGAATCCTGCCGCCGCTCGACGACGACGCGGCTCTCGAGGTGACCCGCATCCATTCCGTCGCCGGAGTTCTCTCCGCGGGCGCGGGCCTTGTGCGAATACCGCCGTTTCGCGCGCCGCATCACACGGCGTCGGTGGCTTCGGTCGTCGGCGGCGGGTCGACACCGCGCCCGGGCGAGGCGACGCTTGCACACCGAGGGGTCCTATTGCTCGACGAGCTCCCGGAGTTTCCCCGCGCAGTACTCGAGGCATTGCGCCAGCCGCTCGAAGACGGAACAGTGGCGGTCGCCCGTGTCGGCGGCCGCGCCTTATTCCCCGCGCGCTTCCAGCTCACCGCGACGATGAACCTCTGCCCGTGCGGCGGTCGCGGTGATCCCGCCGCAACGTGCAGCTGCTCGCCGCAGCGGCTCGACCGCTACCACGACAGGCTCTCGCATGCGCTGCTCGATCGCTTCGACCTCGTGCTCGCACTCCCGCGACCGCGAGCGCTCGAGCTTCAGGCGCCGCCCGGTGAAGACTCCGCAGCGGTACGTGCGCGCGTCATTACGGCACGCGCGCGACTTGTCGACTCGCTGCTTCCGTTGTCGAGTGATGGACAGACGTTGCTCGGTCGCGCCGTCGAGCGGCTGCCGCTTTCCGGCCGTGGCCGGGCACGCGTCGCCAAGGTGGCTCGCACGATCGCGGCGCTCGCGGGTACCGAGGCGGTGGAGGCCGAGCACGTCGCCGAAGCGCTTTCGTACCGTTCCCCGGCGGAGCTCGCCCGCGCATGAACGAGCTCGCACTTGCGGTCTTCGCTGCGCGACGGGACGCCCACGCGACCGACGCCGACGCGCGCACGCGAGACTTCGCGGCGTTCGCGGCGGCGTTCGACGGCGGCGGATACGTGCGCGAGCTCGAGGCTCGCGGTTTCCGCTGGCTCGCCCGCTCCGACGCGGCGTTTCCGCAGCAGCTTGCGGCGATCCACGACCCGCCACCGGGGCTGTTTCTCCGCGGCGGAGCGGATCCGCAACTGCTGGCGCAGTCTGCGGTGGCGATCGTCGGTGCACGCAGCTGCACCGACTACGGCGGCACACGTCGCCCGGATGTTCGGCCGCGAGCTTGCGGCAGCGGGAGTCTTGGTGGTGTCCGGTCTCGCGCGCGGCGTCGACGGCTGGGCACATCGCGGCGCGCTCGACGCGAACGGGGCCACCGTCGCCGTCCTGGGTTGCGGGATCGACCGCGACTATCCACGAGCGCACGCCGCGCTTGCGGCGCAGATCGCGGCGACCGGCCTGCTCGTCTCCGAGTACCCGCCCGGCGTCGAGCCGGCACCGTGGCGGTTCCCCGCGCGCAACCGGATCGTCGCCGGTCTCTCGGCGGCGACGCTCGTCGTCGAAGCACGCGAGCGAAGCGGCGCGTTGATCACCGCCGACCTGGCACTCGAGGAAGGTCGCGAGGTACTCGCCATTCCCGGCGAGATCACCTCTGGGTTGTCACACGGCACGAACGCCTTGATCCGACTGGGCGCCGCGCTGGTGACGGGCGTCGACGACGTGCTCGAGGTGCTCGGCCTCGAGCGTCGCGAAGATCCAGTCGACTCCCCGCCGAGTGGTCCCGCAGCCGCCGTGCTTGCCGCGGTCGACAACGGGGCTCGCACCGCCGACGAGCTCGTCCGCGGGACGCGCCTGCCGGCGGGCGCCGTCGCGGCGGCACTCGTCGAGCTCGAGCTGGCGGGGCTCGTCAGTGCCTCGTCCGGGGTCTATAGGAGGTGATTCGTTCCTCCGATAGTCCTCCAGGCTCACAGACTGTTAACACATTCCTGTGAATCCGCTTTCAACTGTTGGAAACAGTGGGTTTACGCTTCTTGGTAACGGGCGGCAACTTCGGAGGTTCCAAGGCTGATGAAGAGAGTGTTTCGATCCGTGAATAACAGGGTTGCCGGCGCAGTCGCCGTGACCGGCCTGCTGCTGATCCCGCTTGGGGTCTTCGGCGGCTCCGCGTTTGGTCACTCGGCCGCTGCCCAGTACCAGTACAGAGTGACGATCTGTCACCACACCGGCTCGAAGAAGCACCCGTGGCACCTGATCACGATCAGTAACAAAGCCGTCCCGGCGCATCTGCGTCACCACGATCAGATGCCTCCGTGCCCGACGACTGCAACGGTGGCCAAGCACCACGGCAAGCCGCCGAAGCATCACGGCAAGCCGTCGAGTGACACGTCACATGGGCAGTCCTCGACCGTCGGTCAGTCCTCGACCGCCGCGCAGGGCCACGAGAACAACGCGGGTGGTAACGGGAACGGCAAGGACGACAACAACGGCCATCACGGCAAGCCGTAGCCCTTCTCGACAGAGGTGAAGCTTCTGAGGCCCCGCTTTGGCGGGGCCTCTTTTTTCAAGCCGTGTTGCGCCGCCGGTTCCGTGTGGCTGCGCACACCGGCGATCGCGAATCCACCGAGCACAACGGCCGTGACCAGTACGGCGGCTCGTAGGGGCGTGCTGAGCGGTTGGGCTCGTGGGATGGCGCTTGACACGACCGCCGCCGCACACGCCAGCGCCGCGACGACGACGACCGGCATCTCCCAGTCCCAGTCGAGCCCCGCGTGCAGAAGGAACGCGACGTAGGCCGAAGCCGCCGTGGGCACGTAGGGCACCCGTCGGTACGTGAGAGCCGCGCGCAGTGGATACAGGAGTGTCGCCAGGAGCAGCACGAGGCCGAGCGGACCGAGCTCTGCAAGCGTTTCGAGATAGAGCGAATGGACGTCGAGAGCCCCGCCACGTGAAGCGACGTGACCGGAGCGCGCCCAGTAGAGAGCGAACGTTCCGGCGCCGGATCCGAGCAGCGGGTGACCGACGTACTCGTCGTGCCATGCGACGCGGTAGTAGGAGGCGCGTGGCTCGCTGGTCACGCCGTTCACCACCACCAAGGCGGCTGCGATGCCGACACCCACCGTGGTCGCCGCAACGAGCACCCACACTGGCGGTCGCCGCGCTGTCATTCGCGGCACCCCGAGCCGGCCTGCGATCGCTGCCGCGACGAGCATGCAGCCGGCTGCCGCGAGCGCGAGCAGCCACCCGTCGATGCGTGGAGTCGCCAGCTCGTTGAACCCACTGCGCCGACCGAGCAGGACGAGCAAGATCGACGGAGCCGCGATCGCGAAGAGGATCCGCAGGACCCGGAACGGCGCCTCGTCGAGCAGCAGCGCTGCGCCGAGGCCGACCGCGAGCGCAAGCCAGGTTGCATGACTGCTGGTCAGCTCGAGCGCGAGCGCGAGCGGCGGCAACGTGGCCGCCGCGCCCGCCCGTCCGCGACGCGAGTCCACCCGTGAGCCGATCCCGAGCCCGAGCAGAATGCCGAACGCGGCAATGATGCCCACCGCGTTGGCATAGCCGACCGGGTCGGACAGGAGATAACCCGAGAACTCGGTCGCGTGGTGCGCGCCCAAGAGGTATCGGAGGAGCGCGTAGAGAATGAGCGACGTGATTGCGACGTGGGTCGCGACCACGATGGCGCCGACAGCGCTGCGCCTTGCGAGCACCACGAGTGCGAGCAGCACAGCGACGTAGCACAGGGTTCGTCGCGTCTCGAGGACGGATTGCGCGGCGTGGGCGGACCAAAGTGTCGATCCGAGCGTCCAGGTGAGCAGCGCCACCGCGCAGCCGAGCCACGGCCACGCGCTCCGAAGCGCCCCGGCGTCGTCAGTGAGGACGACCGCGAGCGCCGCTCCCCAGGCGGCGAGCGCCCCGAGCCAGACCCACGCGTCGGGCGAGAAGCCGCCCTGAGCCAGGCCGAGGCTCGGCACCAGGACGAGAGGGACGGCGGCAGCAGGCGCCCGGCGGATCATCAGCGCATTCTCACCCGGGCGGGAGACGGGAGACCGGACGGCTAGCCTTCTGAGCTGTCGCGAGCCCGACACCTTCATATTGGCTCGCCGATGCCGGCGAGCAGCTCCCGGCGCGTTCGGCCTCCGAGGTGGTGGACACAGGCGCGAGGGTCGACGTCGCCGTCATCGGCGGCGGGGTGACGGGCTGCTCCTGCGCGCTCACACTCGCCGAGCGAGGGCTGCGAGTGCGCCTGTTCGAGGCGCGTGAGATCGCCGGCGGCGCGAGCGGGCGCAATGGTGGCTTCGCCCTGCGCGGCGGTGCAATGCCGTACGAGCATTCGTGGGCCGAGCTCTGGCGGTTGACCGAGCTTACGCTCGACCGAATCGAGCAGCTTGCGGGCGACGCGTTCAGGCGTGTCGGCAGCCTCCGTCTCGCCGTCGACGCCGCCGAGCGCGACCTGCTGGCCCGCGAGCTCGAGTTGCTCCGCGAGGACGGTTTCGACGCCGAGTGGATCGACCCGCTGCCGGAGCCCCTGGACCGGTTGTTCACGGGAGCGGTGCTCTGCCCCCGCGACGGCGCGACGCAGCCGGCACGGTGGGTCCAGCGGCTCGCCGCCCGTGCTGCCGCCGCCGGCGCCGAGATCGTCGAACACACGCCGGTGCGGATCGACGAGCTCGCCGCAAGCACGGTTGTCGTTGCCACCGACGGGCTGACCGCCGCGCTCCTGCCGGAGCTCGCAGATCACATCGAAACGCGACGCGGTCAGATGCTTGCCACCGCACCGCTCGAGCGCCGCCTGTTCGAACGCCCGCATTACGCCCGGCACGGCTACGACTACTGGCAGCAGCTTCCGGACGGGCGCCTCGTGGTCGGCGGCAAGCGCGACGCGAGCTTCGAGGCCGAGACGACCGCCCGCGAGGAGACGACCCCGCTGATCCAGGACCGCCTCGAGGCGCTCACCGTCGAGCTGGTGGGCGAGCTGCCGGCGATCACGCACCGGTGGGCGGGGGTCTGGGGGGAGACACGCGACCGCCTGCCGCTCGTCGGCCGCGTGCCGGGGCGCGAACACGTCTGGGTCGCGGGCGGCTACTCAGGGCACGGCAACGTCCTCGGCCTCGCCTGCGGCGACCTGCTCGCCCGCGCGATCCTCGGCGACTCGCCGCCCGAGCTCGACCTTTTCGACCCAGGCGCGACTGTTGCCCGGCTAACGCGCGCCCTACCGCAGATGGGGGATGGAGACAGGTAGCGCGGTGCCGATGAATCACGTGGTGCTCTGCGGCACGATGACCAACTCCGACCCCTTTTCCCCTGTAAATCCGACACGCCGGTTCCGGCAGGCGCCCGGCAGCGGGATTTCCCAATGAGCACTGCGCAGAACCCGTGGCCTCCGATCGGGCAGTTGTTCGTCGAGCAGGGGCACCTGACCGCAGCGCAGCTCGAGGGTGCCCTCGTCGAGCAAGAGAAAACGGGAGGGCGACTGGGCGAGATCCTCGTCGAGCGCGGCTATATCTCCCGGACCGACCTCGCCGGGGCACTGTCGAAGCAGTGGTCCTGGAAGAACCATGCGCCGCGCCTGAGCGAGTTGCCTGTGGCTCTGGTTCCTCCGCCACAGGCAAGCGTCGAGCCTGAACCGGTTGCGCCTGCTCCGGAGCTCGTTCCAGTCTCGGCGCCGCCGGCGATCGATCCGCCGCCAGTGGAGGCTCCGATTGTCGCCGAGGTCGAAGGTCCCGCCGTATTGCAGTGGCAACCTTCGCCCAGCCCGACGGTCGAGGAGAGCGCCGAGTCGAGCACGTCGTCGGCCCGCAGTCGAGGAGCAAGAACGCCTGCTCCAGGATCTGCAAGCGCGTTTGCGTGGAACACACGAGCAGCTCGCGGCCGGCGAAGCACGCCTTGGGTCGCTCGAAGCGATGCTCGGCGAGCTTTCGCGAGCGTTTGCCACGCTCAACACGCGACTCGACGCCCAGACGCGAGAGATCGAGGATCTGCGTCGCGTGGTCGCCGACCAGGCGACGCGGCTCGCGACTGCAGCAAGCGCCCTACTGGCCTGAACTCGGTCCGCTAAAGCTCGATCTGCGCAACGTCTGGCGGCATGTTCGCGAGCGCCGCCAACGCGATCGCGAGATCCTGAATCGCAAGCCCGGTCGAGTCGAATGTGGTGATCTCATCGTTGTCGCGCCGGCCCTCCGCTTCGCCTGCAAGCACGGCGCCGATCCGTCCGACGTCGCTCTCGCCGAGCAAGCCCGCCTCGACTGCATGCGCCAGCTCGCCGCCGTGGCTTGCCTGCTCCCAGTCGTCGCAGAAGACACGCGTGCGCGCGAGCTCGCCGGCGGCGATCTCGGCTTTGCCCGGCCCGTCCGCGCCCATCAGGCTGACGTGCTGCCCCGGCAGCAACGAGTCTTCTGCGAACAGCACCTCGTGACCGGGCGTGACCGTGACGACGAGATCGGCCGCGAGTGCCGCCTCGAGCGCGGGCGCGATCACGCACCCCAGCTCAAGAGCGGCGGCTGCGGCGCGACCGGCATCGACGTCCCAGATCGCAATCGACCGGCCGCGGGCAATGAACGTGCGCGCGGCTGCGCGGCCGTTGACGCCGGCGCCGATCACAACTGCGCTCGTCGCGTCGGGGCGCCCGAGCGTTTCCGCAGCCAGCACCGCGGCCGCGCCGGTGCGCAACGCCGTCACCGTGCCCGCCTCGAGCACGGCCTCGAGCGCGCCGGTCTCGGCATTGGACACGAGCACCACTCCCGACACGGTGGGCAGCCCGAGCGCCGGGTTGCCCGGGAACGACGTCACCCACTTCAGCAGCGCATGACCACCTCCGAGCGCCGGCATCGCACGAAAGTCCCCGGCGGGATAGTTCGTGACATAGACCTTCGGCGGCATCGTCCACTCGCCGCGGTAGTGGGCGATGAACGCCTCGCGCACGGCGTCGAGCGCCGCCACAGGGGAGACCGCGCGCTCGACGTCCTGCGCGGTGAGGACGGGAACGGAGCTCAAAGCGCCTTGACGCCGGCGACGAGCTTCAACACCGAGTCCTTCGCATCGCCGAACAACATCGCCGTCTTCGGGTCCAGGAAGAGCGGGTTGTCGATCCCGGCGAAGCCGGTGGCCATCGAGCGCTTCATCACGACGATCTGATGTGCCTGGTCGACGTTCAGGATCGGCATGCCGTAGATCGGACTGCCCGGCTCGTTGCGCGCTGCGGGATTGACGACGTCGTTCGCGCCGATCACGAGCGCGACGTCGGTCTGGGGGAACTCGGGATTGATCTGGTCCATCTCCTTGAGCGCGGTGTAGGGAACATTCGCCTCCGCGAGCAGGACGTTCATATGCCCGGGCATCCGCCCGGCGACGGGGTGAATCGCGTACTCGACCTCGACACCCTTCTTCTCGAGCTCGTCCGCCAGCTCCCGCACCGCATGCTGCGCCTGCGCGACCGCCATCCCGTAACCGGGAACGATCACCACCTTGTGCGCGTACGAGAGCATGATCGCGACGTCCTCGGCAGTGACCGAGCGAACCGTTCCTTCGTACGCCGTCATCGTGCCGGCGCCGGCCTGCACCGTCCCGAACGCGCCGAAGAGCACGTTGCCGATCGAGCGGTTCATCGCGCGGCCCATCAGCATCGTCAGCAAGGTCCCCGAAGCGCCGACGAGCGCGCCGCTGACGATCAGCACGTTCGAGTGCACCTCGAAGCCGGTGGCGGACGTCGCGAGGCCGGTGAACGCATTCAGACAGCGAGATCACGACCGGCATGTCGGCGCCGCCGATCGGCAGCACGAACAGCACGCCGAACAGAAGCGCGCCCGCGATCAGAGCGACGAGCAGCCATTGGTGCTCGTAGTGCGCGACGATCGCGATGCCGCCGCCAGGATCGCGCCGATGCAGGATCAGGTTGACGAACTGCTGGCCCGGATAGGTGATCGGCCGGCCGCCGATCAGCTCCTGCAACTTCGCAAACGCGACCATCGAGCCCGCGAACGACACCGAGCCGATCAGCGACGAGGCGACGATCGCGACCGAAATGTCACCGTGCAGATGTGGGTGCAGGCTCAACAGGCCGTCGGAGTTGCGATGCATCGTCAGGTTGTGAAACTCCGCGAGCGAGACGAGCGCCGCCGCGCCGCCGCCGACGCCGTTGAAGAGCGCCACCATCTGCGGGATCGCGGTCATCTTCACGCGGCGTGCGCCGACCGCGCCGAAGACCGTGCCGATCGCCCCGCCCACCGGGATCCGCCAGCCCACGTGCAGGCCGTGATGCGCGAGCGTCACCACGATCGCGACCACCATCCCGAACGCGCCGATCCAGTTGCCGCGCCGCGCCGTCGTCGGCGAGGACAGGAAGCGGAGCGCGAGGATGAAGCAGATGATCGTGACGAGGTAGAAGAGATTCGAGGTCGTCTCGCCCATCAGCCGTCGCCATCCTTTTTCGGCGGCTCGCGTTTCTTGAACATCTCGAGCATCCGGTCGGTGACGACAAATCCACCGACGACGTTCGCGGACGCGAGGATCATCGCGGCGAAGCCGACCCAGCCGGTCAGCGTGTCGGCGCCCGCGAGGCCGGCGACGAGCATCGCACCGACGATCACGATCCCGTGGATCGCATTCGTGCCCGACATCAGCGGCGTGTGCAGCAGCGTCGGCACCTTCGAGATCACCTCGACGCCGAGGAAGATCGCCAGCACCAAGATCGTCAGCTCGATCACGACCTGCCCGAAGTGACTCATTCGCCCTCCTTCCGCGTGACGCACGTGCCCGCGGTGATCTCGTCGCTCCAGTCGAGCGTCAGCTCGCCGCCGGGCGCGAGATGCTCGAGCAATGCGCTCACGTTGCGCGCGTAGAGCTGGCTCGCGTGCGTCGGCATCAAGCTCGGCAGGTTGAGCGTGCCGACGATCGTGACGTCGCCGCTCTGAATTACCTCTCCGGGCTGCGTCAGCTCGCAGTTACCGCCCGTCTCTGCGGCGAGATCGACGATCACCGAGCCTGCACGCATTCCGTCGACGGCGGCGGCCGGGATCAACCTCGGTGCGGGGCGGCCGGGGATCGCGGCGGTGGTGATGACGATGTCGAAGTCGGGGATGCGCTCCTCGAGCGCGGTCAGCTGGCGCTGCTGCTCCTCCGGAGTCAGCTCGCGGGCGTAACCGCCCTCGGTCTCCTCGCCGACCACACCCAGGTCGAGAAACGATGCGCCGAGCGACTGCACCTGCTCGCGAACCGCAGGGCGCACGTCGAAGCCCGACACGACGGCGCCGAGGCGGCGCGCGGTTGCGATCGCCTGCAACCCGGCGACTCCCGCCCCGAGCACGAGCACGCGGGCGGGTGCAATCGTTCCGGCGGCCGTTGTCAGCATCGGGAAGAAGCGCGGCAGCCGGTCGGCCGCGATCAGCACCGCCTTGTAGCCCGACACCGTCGCCTGCGAGGAGAGCGCGTCCATCGACTGGGCTCGGGTCGTGCGGGGGATCGACTCCATCGCGAAGCCGAGCACGCCCTTCTGGCGCAGGCGGTCGATCCCGTCGCGATCCGTGAGCGGCGCGAGAAACGCGATCAGGAGCTGTCCGGATGCCAGCCGCTCCAGCTCCTCTGCGTCCGGCTTCGCGACCTTCGCGACCGCCTCCGCCTCCTGCCAGGCGTTGTCGACGAGGGTTGCCCCTGCTTCGCTGTACGCCTCGTCGGGGAATCCCGCCTCTGCGCCTGCCCCGCGCTCGACCGCCACCTCGAAGCCCTCGAGCCGCTTGATCAGCTCGGGGACGAGCGCGACCCGCCGCTCACCCGGTGCGATCTCCCTCGGAATGCCCACCCTCATAAGCGCGCGGACGCTATCGCAAACGGCACTGCCTACACTCACCCTCCTTGACCCAGCACATCCTCCATTACGGCCTGTTCCTCGTCTTCGTGCTGGTCGCGGTGGAAGGCGCGGGCGTGCCCCTTCCGGGCGAGACGGCGCTGATCGCCGCGGCGATCCTTGCCTCCGATGGTCACTATCCGATCGAGGCCGTGATCGCGGTGGGTGCCGTTGCTGCGATCACGGGTGACAACACGGGCTACTGGCTCGGGCGCCTCGGCGGCCGGCGGCTGCTGCACCGGCTCCCCCTGATCCATCAGGCCGTCGAGCGGCTGCTGCCCCGTGCCGAACGCTTCTTCGACCGCCACGGCGCGAAGACCGTGTTTGTCGCACGGTTCATCGCGCTTCTGCGGATCACGGCAGCGTGGATGGCCGGGATCAGCCACATGCCGTGGAAGCGCTTCTTTTTGTTCGACGCGGCGGGGTGCATTCTCTGGGCGACTGCGGTCGGTTCAATTGCATACGTGTTTGGCCGCGCAGCCGCAAAAGCGATCACGCATTACGGGGTTTATGCGGCGATCGCGATTGCGATCGCGGTTGCATCCGGCTTCATTGCGCTGCAAGTTTGGGAGCGGCGCAAGCGGGTCTGATTTCTGCGCGCCGGGATTACGGTACGGTTTTCGTCTCTACGGAAAGGAGCGTTGGCATATGGCTCGGAGAACGGTGCTCGTCTGTGACGACTGCGGCAAAGAAGTGGGTGAAAACAAGGGCGCGACGATGCGCGTCACCTTTACGGATGCGCGCCGCGGCTCCAAGGTCGCGGATCTCTGCGACGACTGCGCGGGCAAGGTGCCGGGCCGGACGGCTGCGCGGCGAGGACGCCGCCCGAAGGCCGCGGCGAATCTCGCCGCTTAGAGCACGAATCCAGCCGGGCCAAAAGCCGTCAGGGCGCGCTACCATGGCTCAGTGGGGTTGAGCCTCCTCGCGGGGCCTGCAAACGCGGGCAAAGTCGCGCTCCTGCTCGAGCGCTATCTGGCGCGTCTCGACGACGAGCCGTTTTTGATCGTGCCGAACCGGTCGGACGTCGACCGCGTCGAGCGCGACCTGCTTGCGCCGCTGCGGCTGCCTGCTCGGCGGCTCGATCGGCACCTTCGACGACCTGTTCGAGCGGATCGCGGCGCGCGATCCGGAGCGGCGCGCCGGTGGTCTCGCAGACGCAGCGCGTCGCTCGTCGCTCGCCGCGCGGTCGACGAGGTGATGCGCGACGGACGGACTCGCGCTCTCTCGCTCGGCGCAAGTTCGCGGGCTTCGTCGGACACGCTCCTGACGGCGCTCGCCGAGCTCGAGTCGGGCCTGCTCGACCCGGGCGATCTCGACGGCGAGCTCGCCGCGCTCTACGGCGCCTACCGCGCCGAGCTCGATCGCCTCGGCTTCTGGGATCGCGACCTGCTCCGGCGCCACGCGAGCGAGCGGCTGCAGGGCGAGCTGGACGCGTGGCACGGCGAGCCGGTGTTCGCCTACGGCTTCGAGGATCTGACCGCGGCGGAGTGGAGCCTGCTCGAGGCGCTCGCCGGACGCGCCGAGGTCGACGTGTCGCTGCCGTACGAGCCCGGGCGCGTGGCGTTCGCCTCGCTGCGCCGCACCGCCGAGGACCTCGCCGCGCTCGCCGGCGGCCGCGCGAGCGAGCTGCCCGCCGCGCTCGGCCGAGTTTGCGGCGCCCGCACTCGCTCATCTCGAGCGCACGCTGTTCGAGCGACGCGACCGCAACGCCGCCGACCGGCGGCGCCGTCCGCTTCCTCGAAGGCGCCGGCACGCGCGGCACGCTCGAGCTCGTCGCCGAGGAACTGCTCGTCCTGCTCCGCGACGGTGTCCCGGCCGGAGCGAGATCGCGCTCGTCGTTCCGGCGGCCGAGCGCTACCGGGCGCCGCTCGAAACCGTGCTCGGCGGCTTCGGCATCCCCTACGCGCTCGAGTCGCCGCGGCGCCTCGCCGGCGACGCCGCTCGGCCACGCGCTGCGTCTCGCTGCTCCGCTTCGCCTGGTCGGGCGGCGGACGCCGCGAGCTCTTCGCCTTCCTGCGCTCGCCGTACTCGGGCATTGCGCGCTCGAGCGTCGACTACGTCGAGGGACGGCTGCGGGGGCGCGCGATCGAGTCGCCCGACCGCGTCGTCGAGGAGACGGAGAAGCTGCGCGAGGCGCCGCTCGTCGCGCTGCGCGACCTGCGCGCGGCCGGCGATCCGATCGAGGCGCGTCCGCGCGCTGCTCGCCGCGATGCTCCGCTCGGCATACGGGCTCGACGCACCGCCCGCAGGCGAGACGTCGCGGCTCGACCTGCGCTGCCTCGGCGCCGCGACGTCGCCTGCTCGACGAGCTCGAGCTCTGGCAGCGCTACGGCGAGCCACTCGGAACCGACGACGTGGTCGCGCGCACTCGAGCGCGCCGAGGTGCGGCGCGCCGGCCACGGAGCCCGGGCGCGTCGCGGTGCTCGACCTGCTGCGCGCGCGCACGCGTCGCTTCGACGTCGTCTTCGTGCTCGGGCTCGAGGAAGGCTCGCTGCCGCGGCGCGACCGCGGCTCGCCGTTCCTCGACGACGACCGCCGCCGCGAGCTCGGCGCGCGGCTCGAGCGACCCGACCGCGGTCAGCCGCGATCGCTACCTCTTCTACACCGCGCTGCACGCGCGCACGTCGCCGCCTCTACCTCGTGCGCGAGGCGGCGACCGACGACGGCTCGCCGCGCGAGGCGAGCCCGTTCTGGCACGACGTTGCCGCCGCGTTCGACCCCGACGACGTCGCGCGCGCGACGACGCGCCGTCCGCTCTCGCAGCTGACGTGGCCGCTCGAGACGGCGCCGACGCGAGCGCGAACGGGTGCGCGCGCTCGCGCGGCTCTCGGCCGGACGACGACGGCGAGGAGCTGCGCGCGCGCGCTCGCCGACGCGAACGACTGGACGCGCCGCCTCGACCGCGCGCGCACCGCGTTCGACCGCGACACGCGGCTGCGCAACCCGGTCGTGCTCGCGGAGCTCGCTGGCCGCACGACGTTCTCGGCGACCGAGCTCGAGCGCTTCGTCGACTGCTCGTCGGCGTGGCTCTTCGAGCGCGTCGTCGGCCCGAAGACGATCGACGCCGAGGCCGATGCGATGCTGCGCGGCAAGCGTCGCGCACCAGACGCTGTACGCGTTCTACAGCGGCCTGCCGAAGGAGCTCGGCTCCGATCGCGTCACGGCCGGAGAACCTCGACGCCGGCTCTGTCGTTTCTCGAGCGCTGCCTCGACGACGCGCTCGCGCGGCGGCGTGCGGCTCGAGCTCGGCGAGGTCGACGCTGCCGAGCTGCGCGAGGGGCTGTGGCGCGACCTCGAGCGGTTCGTCACCGAGGAGGCGCAGTCCGGAGCTCGGCTCCTGCCGCGGCGCTTCGAGGTCGGCTTCGGCAGCGACCGCTCGGCGCCCGAGCTGCAGCGCGGGCTCGAGCTCGGCGACGGCTCTTTCTCAGCGGCAAGATCGACCGGATCGACGTCGACCCGTTCAGCGCGCGCGGGATCGTGCAGGACTACAAGTCGGGCAAGGGCTCGCACTCGGCGCGCCAGATCGACGACGAGCGCAGGCTCCAGGTGCCGCTGTACATGCTCGTGCTGCGCGACCTCGTCGGGATCGAGCCGCTCGGCGGCGTCTATCGCGCGCTGTCGGGCTCACGCGGCGCGCGCGGGATGTTGCGTGCCGAGTCGCGCGACGACCTGCCCGGCTTCGCCGATCGCGACTACCTCGACGAGCGCGGCGTTCTGGGGGCAGATCGAGACTGCGCGCGATCGCGCCCGCGAGGCCGCGCAGCGGATGCGCGCCGGCGACGTGCGGCACGATCCGCGCGGCGGTGAGTGCCCGTCGTGGTGCGACCTCTGGACGATGTGCCGGGTGAAGCACCGTGATGAACGAACAGCAGCTCGCGGCGGTCGAGGCGCACGGCGAGGTCTTCGTCTCCGCGGGCGCAGGCACCGGCAAGACGCGTGTGCTCGTCGAGCGCTTCGCGCGCGCGGTGTGCGACGACGGGCTCGACGTCGCAGTCGGTGCTCGTGATCACGTACACGCGCAAGGCCGCCGGCGAGCTGCGCTCGCGCATCCGCGGGGAGCTCGCTGCGCGCGGCCGGTTCGACCTCGCGCAACAACTCGACGGCGCGTGGGTCTCGACGATCCACGGCTTCTGCGCCCGCCTCCTGCGCGCGCATCCGTTCGCGGTCGGGATCGACCCGCGCTTCCGCGAGCTCGACGAGGAGCAGGGCGCGGTACTGCGCGGCGAGGCATTCGAGCGCGCGCTCGCGGCGTTCTGCGCGACGCGCGAGCCCGACCAGCTGCAGGCTCGCTCGCGACCTACGGCAGCAATCGCCTGCGGCAAGATCCTCACCAGCGCCTACGAGACAGCTGCGCTCGGCCGGACGTCCGCTCGAGCTCGAGCCTGGGCAGCGAGCCCGACCTCGGCGAAGCGCTCGCGGCGCTCCGCGAGGCAGCGCAGTGCCTGGTCGACGACACGCAGGCGACCGAGAACCAGCGCGCGGCCGCGCGCGCCGCGCTCGATCTCCCGGCCGCACCCGAGCGGCTCGTCGACCTGAAGGCGCTGCGCGCCCGCGGGCCGCGGGCGGCGAGCTACAAGGAGGCGCTCGGCCGGGTCGAGCCGACCGCGCTCGCCGTCGTCGCGCGGCGCGACCGTGTGCTGCTGCAGGAGCTGCTCGCCCTGTTCGCCGACTGAGTACGCCGCAGGCAAGGAGCGCGAGTCGGCGCTCGACTTCGAGGACCTCCAGCTCCTCGCACGCGACCTCCTCGCGGGCGACGAGCGCGATCCGCGAGGCCGAGCAGCTGCGTTTCCGCTCGATCATGGTCGACGAGTTCCAGGACACGAACGCGCTGCAGTGCGAGCTGATCGACCTGCTCGCGCGCCGGGCGCCGAAGGACGTGTTCTTCGTCGGCGACGAGTTCCAGTCGATCTACCGCTTCCGCCACGCCGACGTCGCGGTCTTCCGCGCCCGCCGCGAAGCTGCGTCGCAGCGGCTGCCGCTCACCGAGAACTACCGCTCGCGGCCCGAGGTGCTCGCCGCCGTCAACTACCTGTTCGGCTCGGCGTTCGGCGAGGGCTATCCAGCCGCTGACGACCTCGAGCGAGTTCCCCGATCCGGTCTTCGGGCATCCGGTCGAGCTGCTCGTCACCGACAAGGAGTCGTACTCCGGCAGCGGTGTGCACTGGCGCCGGGCGGAGGCGAAGCATGTCGCGCGGCGCGTGCACGAGCTCGTCGAGGCGGGCGCTGCGACGCCGGGTGAGATCGTGCTGCTGTTCGCAGCCGGCACCGACGCCGAGTGGTACGAGGAGGAGCTGCGTGCGCTCGGGTTGCCGACGTACCGTGCCACGGGCCGCCGGTACTTCGGCCAGCAGCAGGTGGTCGACCTGCGCATGTACCTGCGCCTGCTCCGCAACCGCTACGACGACGAGGCGCTCGTCGCGGTGCTCGCATCGCCGTTCGTCGGTGTCTCGAACGACGCGCTCTTCCTGCTCCGGCGCCACACGGGACGGCGCCCGCTCTATGCCGGGCTCGAGCGGTCGTTGCCGGAGGCGCTCGACGCCGCGGACGAACGGCTGATCCGCGCGTTCAAGCAGCGCTACGAGCGGCTCGTCGCCGCGTCGGCGCGCGTGTCGCTCGAGCGCTTGTGCGAGCTCGTCGTTTCCGAGCACGACTACGACCTCGCCGTGCTCGCGCGCTGGGACGGGCAGCGGCGATACGCCGAACCTGCGCAAGCTGATGCGGCTCGCGCGCTCCTACGAGGAGCTGCGCGGGCGCGACCTCGAGGGCTTCCTCCGGTTCATCCGCGACCAGGAGGCGCTCGGCGCTGCGCAGCTCGAGGCGGTCTCCGAGGAGGAGGGCGCCGGTGCGGTGCGGCTGCTGACGATCCACGCCGCGAAGGGGCTCGAGTTCAAGGTGGTCGTCGTCGCCGACGCCGGCCGCGAACGGGCCGGGCCGGACGCGGCCGACGAGTTTCTCGCGTTCGCCGAGGCGACACGGGAGGCCGAGCGAGCAGCCGAGGACGAGGAGCGCCTCCGCCTCTACTACGTCGCGATGACCCGCGCGGTCGAGCGGCTGATCGTCTCCGGCGCGGTGGGCGAAGGGCGCGAGACGCCGATCCGCTGGATCCTCTCTCGGCTCGACTGCGAGCAGGAGCTTGGCCGAAGCGGAGGAGCCGGTCGAGCTCGTGCGGGACGACGCGACGTTCCTCGTGCGCGTCGATCGCCCCGCTGCGGCCGTAGGAGGAGGTTGGGCCGGTCGTCGTCGACACCGACGGCCAGCTCGCGCTGTTCGCGCAGCTGCCGCCGGCGCCGGCCGCGCTCGGCTACCGGCTGCCGGAGCTCGTGGAGGTGCCGCAGCCGCCGTTGCACCGCGTCCGGCGGCTCTCGTACTCGGCCCTGGCGCTGTACGAGCGTTGTTCCTACCGCTACTACGCCGAACGGCTCGGCGGGCTGCGCGAGCGGCGCCGGACGGTCCCAGGGGCGCGGCGGTGGCCTTGCGGCGACGGAGATCGGAGATGCCGCGCACCGTCTGCTCGAGTTGCCCGACCCGGACGTCGCCCTCGTCCGCGGCTGGTATCCGACGGTCACCGACGACGAGCTGGCCCGAGTCGGCGGCCTCGTCGATGCCTATCGCGATTCCGAGCTGGCACAGCGCCTGGGCAAAGGGGCGCGGCCGAGCTGCCGTTCGCGTTCGAGCACGACGGCGTGCTTCTGCACGGGCGCTTCGACATCTTCGAGCGTGACGGCGCGCGGGCAGTGGTTGTCGACTACAAGACGAACGTCCTCGGCGACCGCGATCCCGCAGAGGTCGTCGAGAGCGAGTATCGGCTCCAACGGCTCGTCTACGCGCTCGGCATCCTTCCGCGTCGGGCGCCGACGAAGTCGAGGTCGTGTACTCGTTCCTCGAACGGCCCGACGCGCCTGTTACGACGCTCTTCGGGCGCGACGATGTCGGGGAGCTCGAGTCCGAGCTGTCCGCGGCGATCGCGCGGATCGACGCTGGCGAGTTCGTGCCGACACCGAGCGACTTCGCCTGCATGGACTGCCCCGCGCTGAACGTCGTCTGTGCCGGGCCGCGGCTGCGAGGCGGTGGAGAGGCGCTTTCGCGGGAAGCGGTCGTGGGTGTTTAGTCAGTCGATTCGACAAGCCGCTCTTCGATCCACGTCGATATCGCAGGAACATCGAACGCGCCAGTCGCGACGCCAACCACTAGCGATTCTGCGTCG
>CAVXHB010000012.1:0-46852 GCA_963761365.1 uncultured Actinomycetes bacterium
TGATGGCGGCCCTCGCCGTAGCCGCGTTTGGTGGCCGCGCCACGGCGACGAAACCAACGATGAGCTCTCCCGACGGCGAAACGACGAGGGGAGGGCCGAAGCCCTCCCCTCGAAGCGAACCTCGCGTCTCCGCTTAGGCGGAGGCGACGAGGGAGGACTTCGGCACGATGACCCTGAGGGTCGTCGACTTTCCGCCCACTACCTTGTAGATCGTGACCGGGTTCGCTGTCACGTCGCCGTTTGCGTTGAACTTGATCGTGCCCAACACGGTCGGGACGCTGACCTTGTACATCTGGTCGGCGACACCGGCCCGGCTTCCGTCGGATGCGGCAATTGCGCCGACCATGACCTGCGCCGCCGCTGCAGCGTAGACCGAGTACGGATCGGGCTGCTTGCCGCCGTTCGTCTTCGCGAAATCGGCCGCGAACTTCTTGCCGGCCGCCGGCAGTTGTGCGATCGGAAGCCCTGCGACCGAGACGGTCATGCCCTCGGCCTTACCCGACGATCCCGAGACGACTGCCGAGATCGGCGTGAATCCGTCGGGCGCCAGGATCTTCACCTTCGGGGCGCCTGCACGGAGGTCCTTGATCAGCTTGCCGCCGTTCTCGCAGATCAGCCCGCCCAGGAACACACCCTGTGCTCCCGACTTCGCGATCTTGAGCGCGGTTGCCTCGTACGAGGACGCCTTACCGTCCCACGCCACGGGGCCGATCACCTTGATGCCGAGCTTCTTCGCTGCGTTTTTCGTGTCGTTCGCGACGCCGAGGCCGTAGGCCTCCTTGTCGTCGAGGATGTAGAGCGTCTTGATGCCCATCGACTTCGCGAGCGTCGCGTCTGCGGCGCCCTGGAAGTCGTCAGCCGCCACGACGCGCGCGTAGTTGCGCTTGCCGGTCGGGTAGTACTTGTTCGGCTCGCCCGCGGAAATCGCCGGACCGACGTGGGTCAGGCCGACGTAGGTATTCGCCGGGCTGATCATCGCAATCGGACCGTTCGCCGCACGGTTGAGGATCGGGATTTCGATCTCGGCACAACCCGAGTTGAACGTCCCGATATCGCCCACGACGCTCGCATCCGAGGCATAGGCATTCGCGTTCGTCGAGCACTTGCCCGAGTCCCACTTGCCGGCCTGTGCGGTCGAGTCGTCACAGCTCTGGTACGCGAGGGTGTAGTTCCCCGCCTTCCAGCCGTCCTGGCCGAAGATGAAGGCAATCGCCTTCGTCATCTCGACGGTCTGCGAACGGCCTGCCCCCTGGAGAGGCAGGTCCGAGGCAATCAGCTTGTCGCCGGTCCCCTGCATCGCAGAGCACGACGAGGCGGGCAGCGGTGTGGCCGCGGACCTGCGCGCACTCGCGCCGCCCACCGTTGCCGCCAGCACGACGGCAATCATGGCCGTTCCAAGTACTGAGCCCACCAGAATTCGCTTTCTCACTCGCCCTCCTGTCTCTTTCGGAAGTTTTGCTTGGGGTTGCTTGTTGTGCGAGAGCATAAAGCGCTGGAGCACGGGGCGAAAGCCCTGCTCTCATCCCGTCCTGCGGGTAGGCTCGCCGCCGAGGTCGTGAAGTTGGTCACAACGCCTTTGGGAGACGGCTTTCGCGGGCGGGGCGGGATGGCTTTGCCTACCCGCACCTCGAGCACCTTCCTGGCCGGCGGTGCGGTCGCGATCGCGGTGTACTTCACTGCTCGGCTTCGACGGCAAGGCGGTCTGGTACGTCGTGATCGGGCTCGCCTCCGTCGCGGCCGTCTTTGTCGGCGCCCGGCGGCTCGAACGGGGCCGAACCGCCTGGTACCTGTTCGGCGCTCGGTGTGTTCGCCTCGGTGGTCGCCGACGCCATCTCCGGGTTCTACGAGGTCCACCTCGACCGGGAACCGCCGGTGCCCTCGTCGGCCGATGTCTTCTATCTCGCCGGGTACCCGCTGATCATCGCGGGGATCTTCCTGCTCTTGCGCGAGCTCGGTGTGACCGCCAGCCGGATCGCGGTGCTCGATTCGGTGATCGTCTTCGTCGCGGTCGCGACCGTCCAGTGGGTGTTCTTCGTCGAGCCGTACGCCCACTCGTCCCTGAAGCCGCTGCCGCGGGCGGTCGCGATCAGCTACCCGACGATGGACATGCTGATGCTGGTCGCGCTTGCCCAGCTCCTGCTCGCGATGGGATCGCGGATCGTCGCGTATCGGCTGCTGATCCTCAGCGTCTTGCTCTGGGTGATCGGCGACGAGATCTTCGGGCTATCGGTCGACAACTACAGCGCCGGCGGGTGGGTCGACATCTTCTGGCTGGGCTCGTATGTCGCTGGGGCGCGGCAGCGCTCGACTCGTCGGTCGCGCACGCGCCGCTCCGCGATCGCCGCTCGGTGCCGCGGCTGACGATCCGCCGGCTCGCGTTGCTCGCCGGGCGCGCTGCTGACCCCGCCGGTGGCGCTCGTGATCGAGCACGAGTGGCCGAACCACGGCGATCCATCCGATCTCGCTTGCGATCGGTGGCACGCTGCTCGCACTGCTCGTCGTCGTCCGCTTCGCCGGGCTCGTGCGCGCGGTCGAGGGGGCACGCGCCGCGGAGCGCGAGGCCAACGTGCGGCCTGCGGCAGCTCGACCGGCTGAAGGACGAGTTCGTCTCGACGATCTCGCACGAGCTGCGCACCCCGCTCACGTCGATCACCGGATACGTCGAGCTGGTCCGAGAGCGGTCAGATGCCGAGTCGCGCGGCTACCTCGACATCGTCGAGCGGAACGCGGGCCGCCTGCTCGTACTCGTGAACGACCTGTTGTTCGTGGCTCGAATCCAGAGTGGTCAGCTCGAGCTCGATCTCGGAGGCACGGTTGAGGTCGGTGCGCTCGTCGCCGAAAGCGTCGCAACGGCGCAGCCGCACGCAGCGAGCGGCAGTGTCGCGCTCCGTTTTTCCAGCGGCGCCCGCCCGGTCCGCGTGCGCGGAGATCGCCGCAGGCTCGCACAGGTGATCGACAACCTGATCTCGAACGCAATCAAGTTCAGTCCGGAAGGAGGAGCCGTCGACTTGAACCTCGAGCGACGTGACGGAATCGTTGTCCTCGAGGTTGCAGACCAGGGGATCGGCATCGCCGAGAGCGAGCACGAGCAACTCTTCGAGCGATTCTTCCGGGCCCGCAGCGCGCTCGACCGCCATATTCCGGGCACCGGGCTTGGTCTCTATATCTCCAAGGCGATCGTCGAGGCCCACGGCGGGCGGATCGAAGCGCGCAGCGTCGAAGGGGAAGGCTCGGCATTCGTGATCGAGTTGCCGGTCGAGCAATGAGCGACAAGCCCCTGATCCTTTGCGCAGACGACGACCCTGACATCCTCGCCCTGCTCGCATTGCGGCTCGAGGGGGCCGGCTTTCGCGTGGCGCAAGCGGTCGACGGTGAGCAGGCGCTCGCACTCGCTCGCGAATTGCAGCCGAGCGTTGTCGTGCTCGACGTGATGATGCCGCGCCTGATGGGGATCGAGGTGGTGGAGGCGATTCGAGCAGATCCGGCGACGCAGGACCTCCGGGTGATCCTCGTTTCAGCCCGTGCCCAACAGAGCGACGTCGAGGTTGGGCTCGCCGCGGGCGCGGACGCCTATCTCGCGAAGCCGTTTCAGGCCTCTGAGCTGATCGAGCTCGTCCAGAGCCTGCTCGGTCCGCGTTAGCTTTTCTTGTAGCGGTACCCGAAGCCGCGCACGGTTTCGATCGGCGCAGCGTCCGGTGAGTCCGGAACGAGCTTCTTGCGGAGGTAGCCGACGTAGAGCTTGACCTGGTCACCCGAGACGCCGTACGGGTCGCCCCAGACGAGCTCGAGCAGCTGGTCGCGTGAGAGCACCTGGCTCGGGTGTTGGACGAAGGTCGACAGCAACTTGAACTCGAGCGGGGTGAGCTGCACCTCGCGTTCGTGGACGATGACACGCCGTTGGGGGTAGTCGATTTCGACGAAGCCGTCGCGGTAGGACTCGTTCGTCTCGGTCTTGCCGCCGCTGCGGCGAAGAAGTGCCTGCACGCGTGCCAGCAGCTCCTGGCGGCCGAACGGCTTCGCGACGTAGTCGTCGGCGCCGCCCGACAGGCCGCGCACGCGCTCGAGCTCCTGGGTACGGGCCGTCAACATGATCACCGGGACATCCGAGAGGTCACGGATACGCTCGAGCGTCTGGTAGCCGTCCATCTCGGGCATGGTTACGTCGAGGATGACGAGCGCCGGTGGGGCGTCGAAGAGCTGGCGCAGGGCCGATTTTCCGTCTGCGGCCTCCACGACCTGAAAACCGGCGCGCGTCAGGAGCTCCGTCAGGAGCAGGCGGATTTCTGCGTCGTCATCGACGATCAGGATTCTCGCGCCGTCACTCACACCGTATTCATACTTGCACGGGGACCGGATCCCACCGGCCGTGACGGATTATCTTCATGTGGCACGGATCCTGATCGTCGAGCCTCATCCCGACATTCGTTCTCTGTTGGAGCACGTCGTGCGACGGCTTGGACACGAGGCCGTCTACGCCGACGGGAACGGCGCGTCGATACCCGACGTCGATGCCGCAGTGATCGAGCCGGGCGATTTCTCGGGCATGCGACTCGCGCGGCACGTTCGCGAGCTCGGTCGCCCGGTCGTCTTCACGAGCATCTTTCCCGCTGAGCGCGAGGCTCTCGACCTCGAGCCCGCGGCGTATTTCATCAAGCCCTTTGCGCTGCAGGAGCTCGAGAGCGTGCTCGCAAGAGCGCTCGCGCCAGTACCCGCCTAGCTAAGCTCAGCTCCCGTGCGGCGTGCAAGACCGCGGCGCGGCGAGCAGACTCCGCTCGTCGTTCCCATGATCCCCGGGTCCGACTCGGCGGCTGCCGATCCGGTTGTGGCACCGGTTGCCGGCGACCCGGTTGTGCCCCCGCCGCGCGGCCGGTCGCGGCCGAAACTAATCGTCGGCGTGGTGGTCCTGCTCGCGGTGATCTTCGCCGCGGGTGTCCTGGTCAGTCATGGCCCGAAACAGGCGGCGGTGACGACGTCGCTTTCGACAACGACGCCGGCTTCAGTGCCGAACGCCGCGCCGAAGCCGACGGCGGCGCAACGTGCTCATACGGCCGCTGCCAGGCTGGCCGCGAAGCTGCCAGTGGAACTCGAGTCCGCGGGTGTTGTTCGTGTGGGCAAGAGCCTCTACGTCATCGGCGGCAAGGCCCAACACGGTGGCAAGCCGGCGGACACGATCCTTCGAATCGCGCTCCCGAGCGGCCGCGTTCATGTAGTCGGCCACTTCATCGAGCCGCTCACCGACGCCGGGGCTGCGAGTCGCGGCGGTGCCCTCTACCTCGCGGGCGGCTGGACGGGCGAGAAGGTCGCGACTGCGGTGCTGCGCTGGTCTCCAGGCCAGACTGCGACGCTCGTGGCGCGCCTCCCCGTCGGGCTTCGGACCGCCTCGGCGGCGTTCGTCGGCGACCGCCTCTACGTCGTCGGTGGCCCTCCACGCGCCGTCTTCGCCGTCGACCCGGGCTCCGGAACCGTTGTCCGCGCCGCCACGATTCCGCCGCAGCTGCACCGGCAAGGTACGAACCTCGAGTATCTGGCCGCAGCGCTGGCGCGGCCCTGATCAGTTGAGCTGCGGGACAAGGATTCGAACCTTGACTACCGGATTCAGAGTCCGGCGTCCTACCGTTAGACGATCCCGCACGGTGCCCACATTGTACCGCGGTTTTTCGGCCTAGATTTCGAGCTTGTACAGCGGCACGAGGCGTTTTTCGGCCTCGGTGTCGATGTGCGCCAGCACCTCGACATACGGCTCGAGACCCGATCCTCGCAGCTTTGCTTTCAGCAGCCCGTCGACCTGGTAGATGCCGGCGGAGTTGTTCATCGTGATCTCGATTCGAATCGGTTTGTCGTCACCGTCGCCGATCGCGACGTCCTCGATCGCAGCCGCAGAAAGCGAGTGGATGCCGACGTGGCCGCGTTCGAATGGGATCCGCGATCGGCCCTGTTCCATGTCGAGGGCGTCGGCAACGCGCAGAATCCCCGCTTCGAGGGTCAGCGGCTCGCCGTCGGCACGGTGGCTGATGATTCCCTGGAGCACCTCCGACACGACCACCGTCAGGTCGGGCTCCGTGTAGATCCCGTGGAGCAGCTCGCGCAGCTTCGGCTCGGCGAGAAACAGGCTGAAGTCCTCGTGGCCGTGGCGGTGGACGGACATGCCGACGCAGTGGGTCAGCGCGGTCAGTGCGACGACGACCTCTGCATCGTCGTCCGTCATCGAGTAGTCGGTGACCATCGCCGGCTGAATCCCGTGCTTCGTCAGCTGTCGCAGCAGCTTCAGCGCGATGTTCGTGACGATTTGGATGTGCACCCAGGAGTGGTCGTTGATTTCCAGCCGGACTGCGGCGTTGACGTTCGCCACGTGCCACCAGCCCTTGATCTGGTCGTCCTGGTTGACGCGCTCGATCACCCGTCTCAGCTTCTGATTGCCGCGCTCCGGCACGCGGATGCGCATCTGCTTGATCGCGTCGGCCGGGGCGAGGCGGGTCTCGCGCTCGGCCTCGGCCGACACCGGATCGTCGATCCGGCCCTGCGTCTTCGGATCGAGCTCGCTCACGCAGTGGACCCTACGCGACGTCGACGTTCGCCGACCAGCTGCCGTAGAGCTCGGCGTAGCGCCCGCGGCGGGCGAGCAGCTCGTCGTGGGTGCCTTGCTCGACGATCTGGCCGTGCTCGAGCACGACGATCGTGCCCGCGTCGCGGATCGTCGACAGGCGATGGGCGATGATGAACGCTGTGCGGCCGTGCAGGAGCCGCCGCAACGCGTGCTCGATCTTCCGTTCGGTGCCGATGTCGACCGAGCTCGTCGCCTCGTCGAGGATCAAGATCCGCGGGTCGGCGAGGAGCGCGCGTGCAAAGGCCACGAGCTGGCGCTGGCCGAGGGAGAGCCGGAATCCGCGCTCGCCCAACTCCGTGTCGTAGCCGTGCTCCAGCCGTCCGATGAATTCGTCGGCTCCAACCGTGTGCGCTGCGGAGACGATCTCGTCGCGCGTTGCATCCGGGCGCCCGAAGGCGATGTTGTCGGCGACGGTACCGGCGAACAGGAATCCCTCCTGAGGAACGATCCCGAGCTGGCGTCGCAGCGACTCCTGGCGAACTTGCCGGAGGTCGATGTCGTCGATCGTGATCGCTCCTTCGGTCGGGTCGTAGAAGCGGGCGATCAACTTTGCGATCGTTGTCTTGCCCGCGCCGGTGTGACCGACGAGCGCGACGGTTGTTCCGGCCGGCACGTCGAGGTCGATTCCGTGCAGCACCTCAGGCCCGGTCGCATAGGCGAAGTGCACGCCGTCGAAGCGCACGTGCCCGGTGACGCGCGGGAGCTCGATCGACGTTTCGTCGTCCTCCAGCTCGGGCTCCTGTACGAGCACCTCAGTGATCTTGTCGAGCGCGGCAACCGCCGACAGGAACGTGCTGTACAGCTGCGAGAGCTGCTGGACGGGATCGAAGAAGTTCGTCAGGTAGCCGAGGAACGCGATCAGCACGACGTAGTTCGCCTGGCCGTGGATGAAGAGGTAACTGCCATAACCGAGGACAACTGCCGTTGCGAGCGACGAGAGCAGATCGATCACCGGGAAGTAGACGGCGTTCTGCACGACCGTCTCGTGGTTCTTGCGCCTGTACTCCTCGGTGACCTGGCGGAAGTTCTCGCGCGCGGCCCGCTCACGCGTGAACGCCTGCAGGACCCGCATGCCGGCGATGTCCTCGGCAAGTGTGGCGGTGACGGCGCCGAGCTTCTCGCGCACCCCGCGGTATGAACGGGTCGACTTCTTCCGGAAGATCGCCGTCGCGACGGCGAGCGCGGGAACGACCGTCAGCGTCACGAGCGCCAGCTTCCACGAGAGTACGAAGAGGATCACCGCCGAGCCGAGCAGCGTCAGCGTGTTCTGGACGAGCGAGGTGACACCATCGGTAACGAGCTGGTCGAGCGCCTCGACGTCGTTCGTGATCCGGCTGATCAGCACGCCGGCGCGATTGCGCTCGTAGAAGCCGAGCGAGAGCCGCTGCAGATGCCGGAACAGGTGGTTGCGCAGGTCGGCGAGCATTCGCTCACCCGTCCAGCCCGTGAAATACGTCTGTGCGTAGGAGCAGACGATTCCGAAGGCCCCGGCCCCGACGAACGCGATCACGATCCAGCCGAGCGCATGCGTCTTGTTCTGATGCACCTCTTCGACAGCCCGGGCGATCAGGTATGGCGGGGCGAGTGTCGCCGCGGTGGCACCGAGCAGCGAGACGATTGCGAGCGCGGTGCGCGCCTTGTACGGGCGGGCGAGCAGGTAGAGCGTCCGGAGGCGGCGTCTCGTCGCTGCCCACGACCAGTCGTTCACCGCGACCGCTCTGTGCTCGACCAGCGAGCTTCCCGGCTGCCAGACCCTCATGCGTCGTTCTCCGGAAGCCGCGTCCCGTTGGCGACGCAGACGGACGCACGGGCAGACCCGTACGTCCTGGTCGGCCCGACAAGCGGCGCCTCATGCGTCGTTCTCCGGAAGCCGCGTCCCGTTGGCGACGCAGACGACGCACGGGCAGGCTGTCCTGAGATCGGCACCGACAAGCGGCGCCTCATGCGTCGTTCTCCGGAAGCCGCGTCCCGTTGGCGACGCAGACGGACGCACGGGCAGAGCCCGTACGTCCTGAGATCGGCACCGACAAGCGGCGCCTCATGCGACCTCCTCCGCGACGTTCGCCTCGAGGCGGCCGTGCTCCCAGATCTCGCGGTAGACCTCGCTGACGTCGATCAGATCGTCGTGCGTTCCGCGGGCGGCAATGCGCCCTGCCTCGAGCACGACGATCTCGTCGGCGAGCGCGATCGTCGAGAGGCGGTGAGCGATGATCACCGTCGTCCGCCCGCGCATCGCCTCTTTCAGGCCGACGCGGATCTTCGCTTCGGTCGCGGCGTCGACGGACGCGGTCGCGTCGTCGAGGATCAGGATCCGCGGGTCGATCACCAAGGCCCGCGCGATCGCCAACCGTTGCCGCTGCCCGCCGGACAGCGTGATTCCACGCTCGCCGATCACGGTGTCATAGCCCTCCGGCAGTTGCTCCACGAACTCGTGCGCCTGCGCGGCGCGAGCCGCACGCTCGAGCACTTCGTCGTCTGCGTCGGGACGGCCGAATGCGAGATTTTCGCGAACGCTCGCCGAGAAGAGAAATGGATCCTGGGAGATGACGCCGATCTCGCGGCGCAGCGAGGTCAACGTCACGTCGCGTACGTCGGTGCCGTCAATCGTCACGCGTCCTGCCTGCACGTCGTAGAAGCGCGGGATCAACGACGCGAACGTCGTCTTGCCGGAGCCGGTGTGACCGATCAGCGCGACGGTGCGCCCAGGCTCCAGCTCGAGATCGATCTCTTCAAGCACCGGTCGGGAGGCGTCGTAGCCGAAGGTGACGTGGTCGAAGCGAACCCGTCCGGGCCCCGCGGGCAGGGCGACAGCGCCCGGCAAGTCACGGATCTCCTCGACCTCGTCGATCACCTGGAAGATGCGCTCGCCCGACGCGGTGGCGCGCTGGCCTTCGCCGATCCACATCCCGAGCATTCGCAGCGGAAAGATCAGCAGTGAGAGCCAGAGGTTGAAGGCAATGAAATTCCCAAGCGAGAGCGAGTGGTTGACGACCATCCGCCCGCCGGCGAGCAAGAAGGCCGCCTGTCCGAGCATCGGCAGGAACGAGAGCATCGGCACGTAGAAGGCGCGCTGGCGGTTTGCGCGCACGCTCTGTTCAAAGAGCGCCTCCGATCGCCGCTCGAACTTGTCCTGCTCGGCCTGCTCCTGCGCGAACGCCTTGACGACGTGCACGCCGACGACATTTTCCTCGGCGACCGTGGCAACGTCGGCCATCCTCTGCTGCACGTCGCGCAGCACCGGGTGCGAGACGTTGCTGTAGCGATAGGCGATCGCAACCATCACCGGCGAGACGGCGAGCGCGATCAGCGCGAGCTTCCATGAGATGACGAACACGAGCACGCCGACGCCGACGATCGTGAAGACGTGCTGGAAGAAGAAGATCAACCCGTACCCGAGGAAGAAACGCACGCCCTGCAAGTCGACGGTGGCCCGGGACATCAGCTGCCCGGTCTGATGCCGGTCGAAGTAGCCGAACGAGAGCCGGACGAGCTTCGCGTACAACGTGCTGCGCAAGTCCATCTCGACGGCGAGAGCCTGGTTCCCGGAGATCAGACGGCGGCCGAAGGTCGAGAGTGCCTTCGCGACGCCTACCGCGAGCACGATTCCAATCAGCAGTGGCACTTCGTGGTGCTTCTTCGCCTGGATCGCGTTGACCACATCGCGTGTGAGCCACGGGAACGCGAGCGCCCCCGCCTGCGAGGCGAATGCGAGCAGGATCGAGACTCCCAGGGAGAGCTTGTACGGGCGCAGGAAGCCCAGCAGACGGAAGAACGTGCTGCGGTTTCGCGGTGGTGCAGTTACCCCCGTCATCGTTTCAGCCTACGCGCCGCCCTCGAGCTGACCGAGCTGCTCGTGGACGAGCGCGACAGCCTGCTCGACGCGTGCGCGGTTGGCGGTGGAGTTGAGCCAGCTGCTTGCACCCGAGGGGTGGGGCAGCGGCACTGCAAGGACCCCGCCGGGAAGCTCATAGCTCTTGCCAACGCACTCCGTGACCGTCGCAATCCCGAGCAGCTGCTTCGCCGCGAGCCCGCCGACCGTCACGACGAGCTGCGGACGCAGGATCTCCAGTTCCTGCTGCCGCCAGAAGGCGCACAGCGCTTGCTCCTCGGGCGTCGGCTTGCGGTCGCCGCGGCCCGAGGGCGCCCGCCCCGGATAGCAGCGCGTGACGGACGCGCAGTAGAACGTCTCGTAGAAGGCGTCCTCGTCGAGGTCGAGCCATCCGCGCAGCGTCCGGCCGGCACGGCCACGCCACGGACGCCGCTCGAGTCCCTCCTGCACTCCGGGCGCCTGTCCGTAGAGATAGGCACGCTGCTCGTGCACGGGCGCCAGCACCGGCAGCGACTCGAGCGGATGCCCGGCCTCTACGCAGGCGCGGCACGCGCGCAGGTCGCGCTCGAGCGAGGCGAGCGAGCGGTAGGACGAGCGTCGTCGCGTCATGGCGAGCCGACTGCGACGAACCAACGGCCGTCGAAGATGGGCGCGCCGCCGCCGAGCTCGGCCGCGAGAGCTTCCGGCGTGAACCAGCGCTTGTAGACCTCCCAGCGCGAGCCGTCATTCAGGATCCGCTCTTGCCGCATCTCGTCCTGCTCGGCGCCGGCGCGGGCGGAGTCGACAACGACGAGCTCGCGGCCGACTCGCCGGGCCTCGGCGAGGAAGGTCTCGCGCTCGGCCCGTTCGAGGTGGCCATAGAAGTGCCCCGTGAAGACGCGATCGAAGCTGCCGTCCGGAAACGGGAGCGAGAGCGCATCGCCCTGGACGTAGACGGCGCGCGGCGCCTGGCGGCGCGCCTGGTCGAGCATCGCCTTGCTCTGGTCGAGGCCGACGACATCGCCGGGGAGGTGCTGCGTCAGAAAACCGGTTCCACACGCGACGTCCAGCGTCTTTCCGCGGGGCAACGCGGCGAGAGCCTGCGCGAGACGCGCGAGCTCGTCCTCCCAGCCCGGCCGGTCGCGCCCGGCGAAGAGCCCGGTGCCGAGGTACCAGTCGTCGTACTCGGGCGCGCGGCGGTCGTAGTACTCCTGCACAGCCTTAGAGTAAGAGCGTGCTGCCGCTCGAGTCGGTGCCGAACTTCTCGGAAGGGCGCGACCGGGCCACGATCGACGCGATCGGTGCGGCACTCGCAGGCCCGGCTCGCCTGCTCGACGTCCACGCCGACGCCGACCACAACCGCTCGGTGTTCACGGTGGTGGGGGAGGAGGATGACCTCGTCGATGCTCTCGTTGCAGCCGTCGAGGTGGCACGCACGCGGATCGATCTGCGCGGTCACGAGGGCGCGCATCCGAGGATCGGCGCCGCGGACGTCGTGCCGATCGTGCCGGTCGCGCCGGGCGACATGGAGCGTGCGCGTGCGACCGCGGCGCGGGTCGGCGAGCGGCTCGGTGAGCTCGGGCTGCCGGTGTTCGTCTACGAGCCACCCGAGCGCGGGCCTGCGTTCTATCGCCGGGGCGGAGTGGAGGAGCTGCAGCGCCGCCTCGACGCGGGTGAGCTTTCACCGGACTACGGGCCCGCACAGCTCGATCCGTCTGCAGGAGGCGTGATCGTCGGTGCGCGGCGTCAGTTGATCGCGTTCAACGTCAATCTCCGCGGATCGCTCGAGACTGCCAGGGAAGTTGCCGCGCTCGTACGTGAGCATGAGGAAGGTGGGTTCCCCGGCGTGCGCGCACTCGGCCTGGAGCTGCCGAGCGCAGGGCTCGTGCAGGTGTCGATGAACGTCGAGGACTGGGAAGCCGCCGCGTTGCACGAGATCGTGGCGCTCGTCGAGGCGGAGGCAGCCGCGCGTGGGGCGGAGATGGCCGGCTCGGAGCTCGTCGGCTTGATGCCGGCAGGCGCGGCGGTTGCGGCGGCCGGCGCGGCGCTTCGGATCGATGGATTCGACGCCTCGCATGTGCTCGAGCTGCGGCTGCTGAGTTGACGGTGCCAGAGCTGTACCTCTGGCACCTTTCAAGGCATCTGAATCGTGACGAAGTCGGTGCAGTTTCGTTACTGACACGTCACGGTTTCGGCGGTAGCCTCGTCGGCATCGGGGCGGGAGGTGGGGGGTTCCCGCGTATGACGCGTGTACATGAATATGCGCGCGCAACGCTCGCGGGCGCGGAGCTAGGCTGAAGCCACATGCCGACCCGGAAGCAGCGCCAGCGCAGACAGAAGACGTTCCGCCACGACTACACCCTCGTCGACTACGACGAGGAGGGCAACGAGATCGAGACGTCCGCATCTGAGCTTCGGGCGAAGAAGGGCAAGCCCGACAAGCCGAAGGCGAAGACAACCTCCTCTGGGGGGAGTCGCCGCCCCGTGCGCGAGGCGCCGGTCCCGTCGTGGCGCCGGTCGCTGCGGCGCGGCGGCATGTGGGGCGGCGTGATGTTCATCGTCGTTGTCTTCTTCTTCAAGAGCACGCCGCTTGCCGGCCGGGTCGCCATCGGCCTGCTCTACGCCGTCGCCTTCGTGCCTCTGACCTACTGGATCGACCGCGTCGCGTACCGCAGTTACCTGAAGCGCAGCGGCAAGAGCGGTAGTTCTCTAGGCCCCAGTTTCGGCATAGTGGCCCGCCCCGGGCCACGGGGTCAGCAACATCAGGATGCGAGCGCCCTCGCTGCTCGAGAGCGAATGACGCTCGCCGGGCTCGAAGCGAAGCAACCCGCCCGGGCCGAGCTCGACGGTGGCGCCGCCGGCGGCGACCTGCACTGTTCCTTCGACGATCGCAATCCACGCGTTCTCTTTCACCTGGTGCTCGCCGAGCGCCTGGCCCGGGTCGAGCACCACGAGCACCGCCCGAGCTCCTTCGTCCTGGTGCACGACGTGCGCGTCGAGCGTGCCTCGGGGAGCGTCGATCGAGCGGAGGTCCCAGTGCTGCACTGGCCGAATCTTCTCAGAACTACACTCGCCCGATGCCGCCGAACTTCCAAGCCCCGCGAGGAACGCACGACGTCGTGCCGGGCGAGCACCTCTGGTGGCGTGTCGTCAGCGAGATCGAGCAGCAGGCGGCCGAGTACGGCTGGCAGCGCGTGCAGACTCCTGGCTTCGAGGACACCGCTCTGTTTGCGCGCACGGCGGGCGAGGCGTCAGACGTGGTCAACAAGGAGATGTACACGTTCAGCGACCGCTCAGACCGCTCGTTGACCCTCCGCCCGGAGGGCACGGCGCCGATCGCGCGTGCCTACGTCGAACACGGCATGCACAAGGACCCCCAGCCGGTGAAGGCCTACACGATCGCGCCGATGTACCGCTACGGCGCGCCCGGCCGCGGGCGCTACCGGGAGCACTGGCAACTCTCGCTGGAGGCGATCGGCGCATCGGGACCGGACATCGACGCCGAAGTGATCCAGTTCTACGTCGAGCTTCTTCGCCGGGTCGGCGTCACCGAGTGGGAGTTGCGTCTGAACTCGATCGGCGATCGAAACTGCCGGCCCCAGTACGTCGAGCGGTTGAATGAGTGGCTTGACGCTCACGCCGATCTCCTCGACGACGACGCACGCCACAAGCGTGCGACGAGCCCGCTACAGGTGTTCGACGTCAAGAACCCGGCGCTGCGGGCCGCGCTCGAGCAGGCGCCGAAGATCGGAGAGTCGCTGTGCGACGAGTGCCGCGCGCATTTCGACGAGCTGCGGTCCTTGCTTGACGCGCTTGCCGTCGCGTACGTCGTCGATCCGGTGCTCGTACGCGGCCTCGACTACTACACGCGTACGACGTTCGAGTTCGTCGGACCTGAGGAGAATGTCAACTCGACGATCTGCGGCGGCGGGCGGTACGACGGGCTCGTGGAAGCAATTGGCGGACCGGCGACTCCGGGGATCGGTTTCGGCGCGGGGATCGAGCGCCTGCTCCTCGCAATCGAGCGTGAAGGTGTCACGATCGAGCCAGCGACGGCTCGACGTCTTCCTGGCAGCCGACGGCGTGCCGCGCGAGCGCATTCTCGTGTTGCTGTCCGAGCTCCGCCGCGCCGGTCTCGCGGCCGACGCCGACTACGCCGGCCGCTCGCTCAAGGGGCAGCTGACCCAGGCAGGACGAACACGAGCACGCGCCGTCGTGATTGCGCGTGGCGACGAGGCATCGATCCGCCGCGAAGGCGAAGAGGACCGGACGGTTCCGCTCGACGACCTCGTAGCTACGCTCATCCCACGATGACCACGTGGCGCGACGTTCACGGCAGCGCGCTGCGTCAAGCAGACGAGGGGCGCGCCGTCACTGTTGCCGGCTGGGTGGCCCGGCGCCGTGACCACGGAGGATTGATCTTCGTCGACCTGCGCGACGAGGGCGGCGTGCTCCAGGTTGTGATCAACCCGGCGAACGCTGCCGAGGCATCCGAGATCGCGCATGAGTTGCGCAACGAGTTCGTCGTCCGCGCCCACGGCACGGTCGTACGCCGCACGCCCGAGACGGTCAACCCGGCGATGACGACGGGCGAGATCGAGGTCCAGGCGGACTCGCTCGAGATCATTTCGCGCTCCACCGCGCTGCCGTTCCAGCTCGATGACGAGGGCGTCGAGGACAACGTGCGCATGCGCTATCGGTGGCTCGACCTGCGACGCGAGAAGCTACAGCGGAACATCCGCCTGCGCGGAAAGATGGTCGGGACGATCCGACGGGTGATGGAGGAGGCGGGCTTTGTCGACATCCAGACGCCGATCCTCTGGAAGCCGACTCCCGAGGGCGCTCGAGACTTTCTCGTTCCCGCGCGGCTCCAGCAGGGCCGGTTCTATGCGCTCCCACAGTCGCCGCAGATCGCGAAACAATTGCTCGTCATCTCCGGGTTCGAGCGCTACTACCAGATCGCCATCTGTTTTCGCGACGAGGACCTCCGCGCCGACCGCGTCCAGGAGATCACTCAGCTCGATGTCGAGATGGCGTTTCCCGACCAGGAGTTCCTGTTCGGATTGATGGAGCGGATGATCTCGACCGTCTGGCGCGACTGCATCGGCGTCGAGCTCGAAACACCGTTCCAACGCATGACCTACACGGAAGCCGATCGTCGCTTCGGCAGCGACAAGCCTGACCTCCGGTTCGGGCTCGAGTTGGAGGATGCGACCGAGCTCACGCGCGGATCGGAGTTCGGCGTGTTCGCTTCTGCCGACGCCGTCCGCTTCCTCCGTGTGCCACAGGCGTTCTCGCGCAGCGAGCTCGCGGATCTGGAGGAGTACGCCAAGCAGTGGGGCGCGAAGGGCCTTGCCTACCTCGTCTACGACGCAGACGAAGTTCGCTCCCCGATCGCCAAGTTTCTTTCGCCGGCCGAGCTCGAAGCGTTCAAAAGCCCGCCGGGCACGACTGTCCTGTTCGCTGCCGCGGACTGGGAGATGACCTCGCGCGTCCTCGGTGCGCTGCGGACCCACCTCGGCGAGCGGCTCGGCCTGATCGACAAGACGGCGTGGGAGTGGTTGTGGGTGACCGACTTCCCGATGTTCGAATGGGACGAGGAAGCGCAACGCTGGGGTGCGAAACACCACCCGTTCACGCGGCCGGCAGCCGACTGGGTCGAGACCTTCGACCAGGAGCCCGGCCGCGCGATCGCGCACGCCTACGACCTGATCGGCAACGGCAATGAGCTCGGCGGTGGATCGTTCCGAATCCACGAGGCCGATGTGCAGTCGCGCGTCTTCAGCCTGCTCAACCTGACCGCCGAGCAGCAGCAGGCCAAGTTCGGGTTCCTCCTCGACGCGCTCGGCATGGGAGCGCCGCCCCACGGCGGAATCGCATTCGGGATCGACCGGATGGCGATGGTGCTTGCCGGCGAGCCGAATCTGCGGGACGTGATCGCCTTCCCGAAGAACCAGGCGGGCCTCGACCCGATGTCGGGTGCGCCCACCCGAGTCGATCAGGCGCAGCTCGACGAACTTGGAATTCAGCTCAAGCCCCCGAAGGATTCGACCGATGGGGGAAGTAAGTAGAATCTGACGCAATGGCGAGCGAACCCGCACACGACCAGACGAACCCGCTGACCTCCCTTCCGCGGCTCGAAGACCTGCCGCGGTCGTCCGGCGGCGGCTATGAGCCCGACGGGGTGCGCGCGGCGTTCGACAACTTCCGCCGCCACGTCCTTCAGCTCCAGGCCCAGCTGCGCGTGCTCCAAGCGGCAGGCCAGTCGGCGAATGTCGACCCCACCGGTCATGCGGTGCGCATGGACGCCCTGCACCTCATTCGTGCGGCATCGGAATTCGCAGACGTGCTCGAACGCGATGCCCAGGCGGCCTCTGCCGCCCAGCTCGGACGCACGGAGGAAGAGGTTCGCCGCCGGCAGAAGGAGCTTCAGGCACTGGACGCGACGATCGAGGCGAAGCGGAGCGCAGACCGAGCGCGACGTCGCCGAGATGCTCGCCGCAGCCAAGAACGACGCCTCCGAGATGAGAAAGAACGGCGAGCGCGACGCATCGGCAGCCCTCCTCGAGGCGGAGGCCCGCGGCACGCGTCTCGTCGAGCAGGCCCGCCACAAGTCGACCGAAATGGCAAATGGTGCGCGTGCCGAGGTCGAGCAGACGCTCGACTGGGCCCGTTCGCAGGCGAGCGCGATCATTTTCCGTGCACAGGATGGGGCCGAGAAGCTTCTGACCGCGGCCGGGCTCGGGCCCGATGCCCTCGGTGAGGTTGCCGGCGCGATCATGGATGCCGCACGTTCGGGAAGTCAGGCAACGACCCCGCCGTTGATGGGCACAGCCCCGCCGCCGGCGCCTGCACCGCCTGAGTCGTCGACCAAGGCGCAGGGCGAGAGCGAGTAGTCCGGTGGCTGCGCGACGCGCGCCACGCTTTGCCCTCGAAATTCTGTTTCTCTCCGCGCTTGCCGCGGCCCTGGTGTTCGCCGACCTGCGTCCGATCGAGATCGTCGGGTTGATGGTGCTCGGGTGGGTGCTTGTCGCCATCTTCGAATGGGGGGCGCTTCGTGGCCTTGCGCACTACGGCAGCGGCCTGCCTCCGCGCTGGTTCGTTCCGAAGATCTCGCTCCCGCCGCCGCGGCCGCTCGAGCAGGTCAGTTCTGGCTATCCGGCGCCGGAGACCGTCGGAGATGCACCGACGTGGATCGCATCGCCCGCCATGCTCGCCGACTGGCCGGTTGCCGAGATCGATTCGCGGCTCGACGAGTCGACCGAGGTCCACGACGTGCTCGAGGTGGAGCTTGCGCTTGCAGTCGCCGAGCAATCACGCGACGAGCTCGTCGGCGGATGGGATGAACCGGAGGTACCCGCCGAAGCGTCAGTCGAACAAGAAGTCGAGCCCGAACCTGTTTCGCGAGCTGGGGCGCCGGTTCTGACGGCGCGCCACCAGATCGACCCACTCGACGCACCCGCGCCGAAGGCCCGGCGGTTCGGCCGCCGCCAGGAGGCCAATGGCGCTTACGCCGACGTTCCGGCCAGGCCGGAAGGCACTCGTTCGCTTCCCAGCCGCTCCAGAGGCGATGATTAGCGCGTGGCGCTCTTTCGTCGACCTGTACCCCGGTTTTTCGCCTGGGCAATTCTGCTGGTCGGCCTTGCGGTCGCGACCGGTGCGGCGGGGCTCGCCTGGTGGCTGATCGCGTTGATCGAGCTCGGGGCGTGGGCAATCGTGACATTTGCCGAGCGCACCCTCTGGCGTCTCTCACTCGCAACTCCGCCGACGTGGGCGGCCCGCCCTGAGGCGCCGAGCACACCCGCAGAACTCACGCCAATCGAGGTTCCGGTCGACGAGGCCGAGCCCGCTCGACCGGCTGCGGCGCCGGTGACGCGCCGCAGGATGATCCGCACGGCTCGAAGCGGCCAGGCGTCGTCAAGCGATCATGTCCGCTGGAACGTCTGGTCGCTCGAGCGGCTTGCGCGTGACAACCCGAACGCCGAAGAGCTCTCGTTTCTCGTCCTCTCATTACGCGAGTTCGCCGACTCCAGCGGCACACTGCCGGCAGACTTCGATCCGCTCGTCCGCGAATCGTTCGGCGACCTCCTTCCTAGTTGAGCTTCGGGTTCGCGCAGCGGCAGGCCGCGCTCGCCGGAATCGCGTTACTCGCGGCGGTCATCTCGCTCGCAGTCACCTCGCCCGCGCGTCGTCACACGGCCCTTCCTCCGCCGGTCGGCTCGTACTCGGCGCTCGCGGGGTCGAGCGGAACCGTCGCCTACGGCAAGCGCACGGCGTGCGGCCAGATCATCGGCCCGAAGACACAGGGAATCGCGAACCCCGTCCTCCCGTGCGGCGTGAAGATCTACATCAGCTTCGAGGGCCAGCACGTGCTGGCCGAGGTGATCGACACGGGGCCCTACGTTCCCGGCCGCCAATTCGACCTCACAGCGGCACTCGCGGCGAGAATCGGGCTGATCGGCGTGCAGAGGATCCAATGGAGCTACGCCGGCGCCCGGTAGAGTCGCCGCCGGAATGCTCGACCCCGTGCGCGACCTGCGCCAATGTAGAACCAAGTGACGTGTAAGGGGCCCGCGCGTGGCCTAGCCGCCTAGCGGCGAAGCCTCGCAACGGTCCCACCTGGCTAGCCAGGTTCACACGGGCGTGGGCTGACGGCGGGGTCGGGGCATTCCAGCGCTACCCTCACAGCGTGTCTGATCTCTTTGGCGACTCCACCCGTGATGGGACGTGGGCGGCGGTCCGGCTTCAGGTTGAGGGGCAGCGGATCGTCCAAGCGGATGCACGTGGCCTCGATCGCGAACTCGTCGGGCTGACGTTGCTCGAGGCCGCGGCCGTCGGCGGCGAGACGCTTGCGGTGGACGCGCTCGCGAATGCGATCGGTCCGGTCGTTTCGGCTCCTCCCGACCGGGAGCGGGTCGCGGTGGCGATGAGCGGCGGCGTCGACAGCGCGGTCGCGCTGCTCAAGGCCGGGCCGGCTGCCGTCGGCGTCACGCTCAGGCTCTGGATCGACCCGCTCGGGCCCGACGTCGAGCGCGCCTGCTGTTCGCCCGCCGCGGTGATTGCTGCACGCGAGACGTGCCATTCGCGCGGATTGCCGCACATCACTCTCGACCTGCGCGAGCAGTTCCGCCGCGTGGTCGTCGAGCCGTTTGTCGCCGGGTACGCCGCGGGCGAAACGCCGAACCCATGTGTGAGCTGCAACGGCAACT
Source organism: uncultured Actinomycetes bacterium (assembly GCA_963761365.1). Classification (GTDB taxonomy): domain Bacteria; phylum Actinomycetota; class Thermoleophilia; order Gaiellales; family Gaiellaceae; genus PALSA-600. Next base: position 19,622 of record CAVXHB010000012.1, read on the forward strand.
TCCGCTTCGACGAGCTTCTGGCCTTCGTCGACCGGATCGGAGCCACACGCCTTGCGACGGGTCACTACGTCCGGATCGTCGAGCGCGACGGAGTGCTGGCGCTCGCGCGCGCACACGACGCTGCGAAGGACCAGAGCTACATGCTCGCGTCGTTCGATCCGTCCCGGCTCGATCGGCTCTGGTTTCCGCTCGGCGAGCAGACGAAGGCGCAGACGCGCGCAGAGGCCGAAGCCGCAGGGCTCGCTGCCGCAGCACGCGCGGAGAGCCAGGAAGCGTGTTTCCTCGGCGGAGGCGACTATCGCGACTTCCTCGGCCGTGCAGGACTGGGAGCGAAGCCTGGTTCACTCGTCGATGAGCAGGGAGCGACAGTCGGCAGCCACGACGGGTTTTGGCGGTTCACGCCGGGCCAGCGCAAGGGCCTGGGTGTCTCCGGCGCCGAGCCTCTGTACGCGGTCTCGACCGACGCACGAACGAACACGGTCGTTGTCGGGCCTCGGCGCGCCCTGGCGCGACGTCGGGTCTCGGTCCGCGGCCGCCTCGACGGCAGACCCGCGCGCGTCGACGCCAAGCTTCGCTATCGCTCGCCGGCCGTTCCGGCTTCCGTCGTACCGACGGCTGCGGGCTTCGAGCTCCACCTGGACGAGCCTGCCTACGGCGTTGCCCCGGGGCAGGCGGCGGTGTTGTACGCCGCTGACACGGTCGTCGGCTCGGGGATCATCCTCTGATCAGGTTGAAGGTGCCCGAGCTTTACCTCGGGCACCTAACAGATGACTAACATCGCCCCGGTGCTCGTCGCGTTCTCGCCCGGTGACGCCGCGTACGTTGCTCTCGCCGTCTTCCTGCTGGCGGTTGGGCTCGGCCTCGGTTATGCCTTTCTGCGACTGGGCGGAACCTTCGGACGGCTTTCTGCGTTTATCCGGGGCACGGAACGGGAGCTCCTCCCGGTGATCTCGAAGGTTGGCAGCTCAGTCGACAGGGTGAACATGCAACTCGACAAACTCGATCAGGCGACGGACAGCGCGGTTGACGCCGTAGAAGCCGTCGACCAGGCCGTGCGCACGGTCAGCTTCGCCGTGAAGCGGCCGGTGCAGAAGGTCGCGGGGCTTGCGAGTGGGGTGACGCATGGGTTTGCGGCGCTCCGGGCGCGCCGCAGCTTCGGCGACGCAGTCGAGCGCGGCAAGGAAGCCGCGCGCCGCCGCGAAGCCGATCTCGAGGAGGAACTGCGGCACGTACACAAGTGACGATGCCGGCGCCCGACGAAATAACACTGACCCTTCCGCGCGACCGCGAGCTGTACCGCGTTGCGCATCTCGTGCTCGGCGGACTCGCGCTCCGCCTCGACCTGACGATCGAGACGCTCGAGGACCTCCAGCTTGCGCTTTCCGCGATCCTCGATCGCGCCGACGCCAACGGCGAGGTGACCGTGACGATGACGTTGCGCGACGGAACGCTCGAGACGCGCGTCGGCCCCGTTCAGCTCGCAGAGGAGCTTGCGCGCGACCAGGGCGACGAGCTCGACCTGCGCCGCATCCTGTGGACGGTCGTCGACGACGTGCAGGTCGACGGCGACCATGTGCGCCTGATCAAGAAAGTCGAGCCGAGGCCCGCAGATGGCTGAGAACGACAAGGTTCTCCTCCGCCGCTACCACGAGCAGGGCGACCTGCAGGCGCGCGAGCAGTTGATCGAGCAGTACATGTCGCTCGTCCGCTCGCTGGCGCGCCGCTACTCCTATCGCGGCGAGCAGCTCGACGATCTCGTCCAGATCGGCTCGATCGGGCTGATCAAGGCGATCGATCGTTTCGACCTCTCGCGCAGCGTCGAGCTGACGACATACGCGACGCCGAACATCATCGGCGAGATCAAGCGGCATTTCCGCGACCGGGGGTGGGCGGTGCGCGTTCCGCGCGGCCTCCAGGAGCTGAACGTGAAGCTCTCGAAGCTCGTCGAGCAACTCACGGTGCAGCTCGGGCGATCGCCGACGATTCCCGAGCTCGCGAAGGCGGCGGGCGTCGAGGAGGAGGAGGTGCTCGAAGCGCTCGAATCGGGTCGGGCCTATACGGCGCTGTCGCTGTCGCAGGGAGGCGGCCAGGAGGACGGCGAGGAGCTCGACCCGCTCGAGACGCTCGGGGAAATCGAGCACGAGTACGAGGTGTCGGAGAACCGCGCCGTGCTCGCGCCCGGGTTCCGCGTGCTCGACGAGCGCGAGCGGGCGATCCTCCATCTGCGCTTCTTCGAGGGGTTGACGCAGTCGCAGATCGCGCAGCAGGTCGGGATCTCGCAGATGCACGTTTCCCGGTTGATCCGGCGAGCCCTCGAAAAGATCCGTGACGAGATTGCGTCTGACGAGAGCCCGAAACGGGCCGCCGACCGCCGTCGTTAACAGTTTCGTAAAGGTACGTCGTCCCGGACGAGGTGCATCGTGAAAAAAGCGTGACGGGTCTTCCACAGGCGCGCGCCTAGACTGTCTCTGTGCAGACCACCGCTGAGCTACGCGAAGGCTTCCAGCGCTTCTACGAAGAGCGCGGGCACACGCGCGTGCCCTCGCATCCGCTGATTCCACCGGCGGACGACCCCTCGACGCTCTTCATCGTCGCCGGCATGCAGCCGTTCAAGCCGTACTTCCTCGGCCTGCGCGAGCCGCCCGCGAAATGTGTGGTCAGCGTTCAAAAGGTGCTGCGTGCCGGCGGGAAGGACACCGACCTCGAGGACGTCGGCCGTACCGATCGCCACTGCTCGTTCTTCGAGATGCTCGGGAATTTCTCGTTCGGGGACTACTTCAAGGACAGGGCGGTCGACCTCGCGTGGGAGTTCGTCACCGAGCACATGAAGCTGGACGCGGAGCGGCTCTGGGCGACCGTGCACGAGGGCGATCCCGCGCTCGAGCTCGGCGAGGACACGGTTGCGATCGAGGCCTGGAAGCGAGTGGGCATTCCGACTGAGCGGATCGTGCGGCTGGGAAAGGACAACTTCTGGCAGGTCGCCGAGACCGGCCCGTGCGGTCCCTGCTCGGAGATCTTCTACGACCGGGGTGAAGTGCACGGCTGCGGACGGGACGACTGTCGGCCCGGCTGCGAATGCGACCGCTACATGGAGTTCTACAACCTCGTCTTCATGCAGTACGACCTGAAGCCGGACCACACGCTCGAGCCGCTGCCGGCGGAGAACGTCGACACCGGACTCGGCCTCGAGCGTGGCGCCTGCGTGATCCAGGACGTCGGCTCGGTGTTCGACACCGACGGTTTCCGGCTCGTGATGGACTGGGTCGCCGCCGAGTCCGGTGTCGCATACGGCGAAGGATCCCGTCGCGACGAAGGCGCACAGGGTGCTCGCGGATCACGGCCGCGCAATGTCGTTCCTGATCGCCGACGGAGTCACCCCGTCGAACGAGGGTCGCGGCTACATCTGCCGCCGGATCATCCGCCGCGCCGTGCAACATGGCCAGCGCATCGGGCTCGATCGCGTCTATCGCCTTGGCGGCGTCGTCGTCGAGCAAATGGGCGACGCCTATCCGGAGTTGCGCGAGCATGCCGAGGAGATCGAGCGCGTCGTTCGTCTCGAAGAGGAGCGTTTCCGCGAGACGCTCGCACGTGGAACGAAGGAGTTCGACGAGCTTGCGGGCAAGGACGCGATCTCGGGCGACGATGCGTTCGTCCTGGCGGCGACCTACGGATTCCCGATCGAGTTGACCGTCGAGCTCGCGGAGGAGCGAGGGCAGCCTGTCGACGTCGACCGGTTCCGCGAGCTGATGGAGGGGCATCGCGAGGTCTCACGCGCGGGTGGTGAGAAGAGCGACCTGCAGCGCGCCGCGGACTTTGCGCAGAGCACAGGATTCCGCTCGGAGTTCGTCGGGTACGAGAAGACCGACGTGCTCACCGAGCTTGGAGCGGCTGAGGAGCTCGGCAACGGCACCTTCCTCGCGAAGCTGCGTGAGTCGCCGTTCTATCCGGACGGCGGTGGGCAGGTGTCAGATGCCGGCGAGCTGATCGATGAGAAGAGCGGCACCGTTGCCGTGCTTCGCGCGTCCTATCGCTTCGGCGATGACCAGGCGCTTGTGTTCGAGGGGGCCGGCTTCGCCGCCGGCGATCGGGTGCGGGCCGTCGTGCCGTGGAGCGTGCGGTTCCCGACGATGGCCAACCACACAGCGACTCATCTTTTGCACGCGGCGCTGCGCGAAGTCCTCGGCGATCACGTCAAGCAGGCTGGCTCCGCTGTGCGTCCCGACAAGCTCCGGTTCGACTTCAGCCACACCCACCCGCTTTCGGCGGACGAGCGTGAGCGAGTCGAGCGGATCGTCAACGAGAAGGTGTTCGAGGCGATCCCGGTGCGAACGTTCGTGACGCCGATCGCGGAGGCACGCAAGCTGGGGGCGATGATGCTGTTCGGCGAGAAATACGGCGAAGAAGTTCGTGTCGTCGAAATCGACGGCTTTTCGCGCGAGCTCTGCGGCGGGACGCACGTGCGTTCGACAGCCGAGATCGGACCGTTCGCCATCCTCAGCGAAGCGTCTGTCGGTTCAGGCGCGCGCCGGATCGAGGCCGTCACCTCGGGCGAGGCGTGGTCTGTGCTGCATGGACGGTCGCGCGAGCTCGACGACGTGCGGGCGGAGCTCGAGCAAGTCCGGCGCGAGGCGAAGAAGCCGAAGAAGGCCGAGGCAATCGTCGACGTCGAGCCCGAGGTCGTCGTGCTCGACGGCAACAACGTGATCGTGATGGAGATCGCAGAACATGAGCGGCGACGCGCTGCTCGACCTCTCCGACCGGTTCAAGCAGCGCAGCACGCCCGCTGCGGTGGTGCTCGGCTCCCGGGAGGACGGCACGGTGCACCTGGTCGCGAACTTCGACGACGGGAATCGCCAAGCGCGTCTCGGCCGGAGACATCGTCAAGGAGATCGCACCGATCGTCGGCGGCGGGGGCGGCGGCAGGCCGAATATGGCGCGTGCGGGGGGCAAGGACCCGGAGAAGCTGCCCCGAGGCGCTCGAGCGCGCCCGAGAACTGATCGCGGCAGCCCTGGGGTGAAGGTGCTCGCACTGGACTACGGGTCGGCGCGCACCGGCGTCGCCGTCTCCGACCCGACCGGCACGGTCGCGCGCCCGCTCGGCGTCGTTGCCCACGTGAACGCGCCCGCCGGATTCGACGAGCTGTGCCGCTTGATCGACGAGGAGGCGCCGGACCTCGTCGTCGTCGGCCTGCCTTTGACACTCCGGGGTGAGCACGGGCGAGCAGGCGCGCGAGACGGCAGCGTTCGTCGAGAAGTTCGTGCGGCCGTCGAGACGCGAATCGAGATGTGGGACGAGCGCTTCACCTCTGTCCTGGCGGACGGCGACGACGCAAAGGCCGCCGCACATCTCCTATCGAGTTTCCTCGAGTGGAAAAGCGTTACCTGATCCTCGGCGCGGTCGCGCTGCTTGCCGCCTGCGGATCGAAGGCGGCGCCGCCACCGCCGACGCCGCCACCGCCGCCGCCAAAGCCGTTCCACATCATCTTCCAGGAGGGGCTGACGCGAGACGCAGATGGGGGTTCGCGTCAAGGTGGTCGCGAAGATCGCCGAACACGAACGGCATCGAGTCGGTGCGGCTGAACGAGGCGGCCTACCTTGCCGCGGCACGCAACCGGGTCATCCGCTGCTTCGGTCGCACGAGACGCGAGAACCTCGAGGGCTTCCTCTTTCCGGCGACGTACGACTTCCTACGCCACACGACGTCGAAGCAGCTTGTCGACGGCCCAGATCCAGGCCTTCTGCCGCAACTGGGACGCGGTGGACATGAGCTACGCGCATTCGAAGACACCTGACTTCGTATGACGTACTGACGATCGCATCGATGATCGAGAAGGAGGTCGCTGTTCCGAGCGAGCGGCCGCTGGTCGCCGCCGTGATCTACAACCGCCTGCACGACGGAATGCAGCTCGGGATCGACGCAACGCTTCGCTACGGGTTGCACATCTCGCCGACGCAGTCGATCCGTGTATCGCAGCTGCAGAACCCGACGCCGTACAACACGCGGATCCACTACGGACTGCCACCAACACCGATCGCGAATCCAGGCCTCGCGTCGATTCGAGCCGCGGCGCATCCGGCGAAGGTGGATTACCTGTACTACGCCCGCTACCCCAACACCAACAAGCAGTTCTTCACCGCGAGTGCGTCGGCCTACGATCAATTCCTTGCGACGCACGGCTACGGCGTGCATTGACGCAGCACGTCGCCCTGCTCGGCCATCCCGTCGCGCACTCGCTGTCGCCGAGAATGCAGAACGCGGCGTTCGCCGCACTCGGCCTCGACTGGCAGTACGAGGCACTCGATGTCGAAGACGTCGTCTCCGCGGTTGCCGACCTGAAGGCCCGGGGGTTCGCGGGCGCGAACGTGACGATTCCGCACAAGCAGGCAGTCGTGGCCGCGCTCGACGAAGCCGAGGGCGATGCCGTGAACACACTCGTCTTCCGGGACGGCCGCGTCCTCGGTTTCAACACCGACAAGGAGATCCTGCGGGGGATTTCGGCAACGAGAGCTTGTTTGATTGGTGCCGGCGGTGCCGCGTTGGCGCTTGCGCCCGCGCTGCCACACGACACGCGCATCTTCTCGCGGCGCGGCGAATGGCCGCCACGGGCCGGAGTTCTGCGACTTGATCATCAACGCCACGCCTATCCGTGACCAGCTCCTGGTCGAGCCCGTTCGCGGGCAAACGGTCGTTGATCTTGCGTACTACCCGGACGGCCGAGACACGGCTCTGATCGCTGCCGCACGCAGACGTGGTTGCTCGGTCGTCGATGGTCTCGACGCGCTCGTGCGTCAGGGCGCGGCGAGTTTCGAGATCTGGACCGGACTGCAGGCGCCGCTCGAAGCCATGAACGACGCGATCCGCCTCTAGGCTTGTGACGTGACCCTTCGTCTTGCCACCGCCGGGGAGTCCCACGGCCCGGCGCTCGTCGCGATCCTCACCGGCCTGCCGGCGGGGCTCGTCCTCGAGCGCGAGGCGATCGACGCCGATCTGCGCAGGCGGCAGGCGGGCTACGGCCGTTCGCCACGGCAGCAGATCGAGACCGACGAGGTCGATGTGCTCGCGGGGCTGCGGCATGGGCGCACGCTCGGCACGCCGCTCGCGCTCGTCGTCTGGAATCGTGACCACAAGAACTGGACGTGGGGGATGAGCCCGTGGCCGCCGGAGGGCGAGCCCGAAGGGAAAGGCACCAAGCCGGTGACGCTGCCGCGCCCCGGCCACGCCGACCTCGCCGGTGTCCTCAAGTACGGGCTCAGCGATGTGCGCGATGCGCTCGAACGTGCATCGGCGCGGCACACGGCGGTGCACGTTGCCGCCGGGTCGGTCGCGAAGGCGCTGCTCGGCACGATCGGCGTGTCGGTCGAGGGCAGCACGGTCGAGCGAGGACAGCCTGCGCGCGCGGATCGATGAGGCGCGCAAGGAGCGCGACACCGTCGGCGGCGTGATCGAAGTGCGCGCGCAGGGCGTGCCGCCCGGGCTCGGCTCCTACGCCACCAAGGAAGACCGGCTCGATGCAGCGGCTGGCCGCGGCAGTGATGGGAATCCAGGCAGTGAAGGGAGTCGAGATCGGCGAGGGCTTCGCGCTGGCGGGCAAGTTCGGGTCGGAGGCCCATGACGAGATCCGCACCGATCGCCGCCGCGACACGAACCATGCCGGTGGGATCGAGGCCGGTGTCTCGAACGGTGAGGAGATCGTCGTCCGGGCGGCGATGAAGCCGCTTCCGACGCTGATGAAGCCACTCGCCTCCGTGGATCTGGAAAGCGGCAAGGCCGGGGAGGCGCTCGTCGAGCGCTCCGACGTCGCCGCGGTGGAGGCGCTTGCCGTCGTCGCGGAGGCCGCCGTTGCGTGGGAGCTCGCGCGGGCCGCGCGTGACAAGTTCGGTGGGGACGCGGTCGGCGACTTCGTCGCCGCGTGGAGCGCATATCTGGAGCGAATCGATTGGCACTGAACGCGCTCGGGCGCCATCTGGTGCTCGTCGGGTTCATGGGCTCGGGCAAGTCGACGCTCGGCCGCGAGATCGCGCCACGGCTCGGGCGTCCGTTTCTCGACCTCGACAAGGCGATCGAGGAGCGCGCCGGAAAGTCGATCCCCGAGCTCTTTGCCGAACGCGGCGAGGAAGGCTTCCGGACGATCGAGGAGCACGCCGTCCGCGTTGCGCTGTCGTCGCCCGACCCTGGCGTGCTCGCCCTCGGCGGCGGCGCGGTGACGAGCGCGCAGACGCGCAGCCTCCTGAGCGATTCATTCGTCGCCCTCTGCGAGGTCGACATCGAGCTTGCCTGGCGACGCGTGCGCGGCACGGGCCGGCCGCTCGCGCAGGACGAGGCCAGCTTCCGCCGGCTGTACGAGGAGCGTCGGCCCCTGTACCGCGAAGTGGCCGACGCAACCGTTTCCGATGCAGATGGCCTCGCGCTCGCCGCGGCCGGCGCACACTACGAGCGGGGCAGCCTTGACCGGCTGGGCGAGCTCGTTCCGGGCGACGGCCCGGTTGCGCTGCTCGCCGACTCGACGGTCATGGGCATCTACGGTCCCCGTGCGCAGGAAGCGCTTGGCGCGCGTCTTCAGTCGACGCACGAGTTGCCCGCCGGCGAGGAGGCGAAGCAGATCGGCGTCGTCAGAGGGCTCTGGAGCGAGTTGCGGCTCGACCGGAGTGGGAGCGTCGTCGCGCTCGGCGGGGGCTGCACCACCGATACCGGCGGTTTCGTCGCAGCGACCTATCTACGCGGCGTGCAGTGGGTCGCCGTCCCGACAACGCTTGTCGGCCAGGTCGATGCAGCGATCGGCGGCAAGACGGGAATCGACATCCCCGAGGGCAAGAATCTCGTCGGCGCATTCCACTGGCCGGCGCGCGTCGTCCTCGACGAGACATTGCTGGAGACGTTGCCCGAGCGGGAGTGGCGCCAGGGCCGGGCCGAGGTCGTGAAGACCCAGCTGCTCGCCGGTCACGAGCTCGACGTTCGCGGCGCGGCAGCGTTCAAGGCCGCTCTCTGCCTTCAGGATCCGCACGATCACGGCCCCCGGCGCTTCCTCAACCTTGGACACACCTTCGCGCACGCCCTCGAAGCGGCCGCAGACTTCAACTTGCCGCATGGAGAAGCGGTTGCGCTCGGCCTGCTTGCGGCGCTGCGCCTGTCTGGCCGTGAGACCGCGGCTGTGGAGCGTGAACTGGCGCCGCAGCCGGTCAAGGTCGATCCGGAGCGCGCGTGGCAAGCGCTCCTGCGTGACAAGAAGCGCACGGGCGAGGCAATCAACATCGTCGTGCTCGGCGATGACGGGCCGCGGGTGGAGGAGCGGCCCGCGCCCGATGTGCGTCGCGAGCTCGAACGCCTGATCGCGTAGGCTCAAAGTCGCCTTGCAAGTCCTCGTCCTCAACGGCGTCAATCTCGACATGCTCAGCCGCCGCGACCCGGCGGTCTACGGCGGGATCAGCATCAACGAGCTCGAGACCCGGATCTACGAGTGGGCGACGAAGCTGGCGATGACCGTGCGCTGCCGGCAGACGAACAGCGAGGGCGATTACATCGGCTGGATCCACGACGCCTACGGCGACGCTGACGCGGTGATCGTCAACCCGGGCGCCTGGACGCACTACAGCTATGCGATCCACGATGCTCTGGAAGTTCTCGAGGTGCCGATCGTCGAGGTGCATCTTTCGAACATCGAGGAGCGCGAGCAGTGGCGTCGCCATTCGGTGATCGCCGACGTCGTTTCCCATCGCGTGATCGGCAAGGGGCCCGACGGATATCGCGAGGCGCTCGAGTATCTGGCTGCGCGAAAGTGAACAGGCTCGAAACTCTTCGCGGACGGCTCGACGAGCGGCTGCTCGTCACGAACCTCGTCAACATCCGTTACCTCACGGGCTTCGACTCGTCGAATGCGGCGCTGCTCGTCGATCCCAGCGAGCCGACACGCCTGTATACGGACTTCCGCTACATCGCGGCGGCCGAGGCGGTGCCCGACGTCGAGGCGGTACAGGCAAAGCGGTCACTGCTCGTCGACCTGGCGGGAAGATTGCGCGGCAGGCTCGCGTTCGAGGCCGATGTGCTGCCGTACGCACAGTTCGAGACACTGCGCGAGGGTGGCCTCGAGCTCGTGCCGGCATCGGGGATCGTCGAGACGCAGCGTGCGGTGAAGGACGAAGACGAAATCGACTCGATCCGCCGGGCGGCGCTTGCCGCTGATCGCGCATTCGAGGCCTTGACCGCGGAGGCGTGGATCGGCCACAGCGAGCGTGAGCTCGCCTGGCGGCTGCGCCAGCTCCTGCACGCACACGGCGCCGACGCGGTCGCCTTCGAGAGCGTGATCGCCGCCGGCCCGAACGGCGCGAGACCGCACGCCGAGCCCGGTGACGACATCGTCCGGGAGAACACGCTTGTCGTCGCCGACTGGGGTGCGCAGGTCGACGGTTATTGCTCCGATTGCACGCGGACGCTTGCGACCGGTGAGCCGCCGAAGGAGCTCCGTCGCGCGTTCGACGTTTGCCTGGAGGCGCAGCTGGCTGCCGTCGAGGGAATCAAGCCCGGGATGACCGGACACCAGGCCGACGACATTGCGCGCAGCATCATCACGAAGGCCGGCTTCGGCGAGGCGTTCGGTCACGGCCTCGGTCACGGCGTCGGCGTTGCCGTCCACGAGGCGCCGCGGCTTGCGGCGGAATCGAAGGACGTCCTCGAGCCCGGCAACATCGTCACGATCGAGCCGGGGATCTATCTGCCGGGCGTTGGCGGCGTTCGGATCGAAGACCTGGCGGTCGTGCGCGACGACGGCGTCGAGCTGTTGACGTCGTTCCCAAAGGAATTCGCGCTCGTTAGCTAAGGCGTCGCCGGCCGGGCTGCCGCTAGTCTGCTGCGCCGTGGCTCCCGTCTCCACCAGCGACTTTCGCACCGGCATGCACATCGAGCTCGACGGCCAGACCTGGCGGATCGTCGATTTCCAGCACGTCAAGCCCGGCAAGGGCGGTGCGTTCGTGCGAACGAAGTTGAAGTCACTCGACTCGGGCTCCGTGGTCGATCGTACGTTCCGTTCCGGCGAGAAGTTCGAGCGGGTCCGGACGGAGACGAAGAGCATGCAGTACCTCTACGACTCGGGCGACGAGGTCGTGTTCATGGACGAGGAGACCTTCGAGCAGTTGTCGCTGACGCATGCGAGCGTCGAGGACGCGCTGCCGTTCCTCCAGCCATCGTCGTCGGTGCAGGTGCTGTTCGTCAACGAGCGCGCCACCGGGGTCGATCTCCCGTCCTCGGTCGTGCTCGAGGTGACCGAGACCGAGCCTGGGGTGAAAGGCGACACGGTCTCGAACGTGACCAAGCCGGCAACCCTGGAGACGGGCGGAGTCGTTCAAGTGCCACTGTTCGTCAACGTGGGCGACAAGATCAAGGTCGATCCACGCGAGAAGCGCTACATCAGCCGGGCCTGAGCTCGTCAAGCGCGGCAGTCAACCGCTTCAGAGGGATAGATCAACCGAGCGATGCCCGCGATGATGCGCGAGGAGTTCTGGTGGGGCCAGATGCGGCGTGGCCCTACCGGATTTCCCTCTCGGACAGAACGAGGGCGCGAGATCCGAAGGCGGGCGGCGAGATAAAACAGCGAGACGGCCCGCTTGCGGCAGACGGGCCGTCTCGCTTGTACTAGGAAAAGAGCAAGATCTACGACCTTGGGTTGCGGCCTCCCAGCCGGCGAACTTGCTCTGAACCGTTTCGTCGTCACCGCGCCCGTCCAGCGGGACACTCGGAAGAGTGAATCTCGCCTAGGGGGCACGTGTCGGCGTTTAGTATCGGCACACCACTGCGGAAGGACAGGTCGGGCGGCTTGACGGGCAAGGAACTGCGGCGAAGGAACCCTGTGCGCAGGCTGACCATGGCCTGGCGTCGCCGTGCGGCCACCCGCCGGGCGCTTAGAAGCCAGCAACTGCTCGACGCCGCGCACAAGCGCGACCCAAACTTCCGCTGAGCCGTCGCTGATCCGGCGCCAATGGCGGTAGCCCGTTCGAGGGATGTCCGCAAGGAATCCGGCCACCGATCGTCATAACCAGCGACGAGCCCAAGGAGGATGCGGTGGTCTATTGGACGATCAGTGACGACGATGCATGGCCAGGCGCCGATCCGGTCGGCGCGCTGCTTGGACTGTTTGCGTTGGTGCGACGGTTCCTCGCTCCGGGCGCGCGGCTGACTCTCCTCAGTCGCTCCTGATCGAACCGATCTCCTTTACCTGACGAACGAACGGCGTCAAGCGCCATTCGGGGTCACGAAAAGGAGCTCCAACATGCACACAATCAGCCGGCGTTCGTTTCTCAAGACGGCCGGCGTCGCGACGGGTGCAGCAGCTCTCACCGCTTCGCCCGCAGTCGCCGCAGCACTCGAGCCGGGCGCTCTGGAAACGATGCCCAGCGGTCCGCTTCCTCACGAGCCCATCGTCGCCATCATCCGCAACGCGGATCTCGGCGAGGTGACCGTGCTCTCGGGAAGGACCGAGAAGACCTACACGGACAAGTTGCTCGTCAAGCGGCTGCTCAAGGCGGCCCGCCTGAACCACCGCCCGGCCGGAGAGAAGGGGGTGGCATAGGTGTCGTCACATCGCGAGGCGCCCGAGATCAGCAAGGATCCGGTTGCCGACAACGCCGACGTCTACGCGTTCGTCAGCCCCGACAATCCTGACACGGTCACGATCATCAGCAACTTCGTGCCGCTGCAGGGACCGGCCGGCGGCCCGAACTTCTTCGAGTTCGGCGACGACGTCCTCTACTCGATCTACATCGACAACGACGGCGACGCCGAGCCCGAAATCGAATACCAGTTCCAGTTCAACTCGACGTTGCAGAACCCGAACACGTTCCTCTACAACACGGGCCAGGTCACCTCGCTGGACAGCCCGAGCTGGAACAAGCGCCAGTTCTACTCGGTGACGCGGATCGACGCCGGTTCGGGCCATGGCAACGGTGGGAACCAGGGCGGCCCGGCGTTCCCGAACGGCGCGAGCCACGCGACCGTGCTCGGGACGAACCTGGCCTGCCCGCCGTGCAACATCGGGCCGCGCTCGACGCCGAACTACGAGGCCAACCTCGGTGCGGCTGCGGTGCACACGCTCGCCTCGGGCGAGACGGTGTTCTGCGGTCAGCGGAACGACCCGTTCTACGTCGACCTGGGCTCGATCTTCGACCTCGGCGACCTGAGGCCGGTTCAGAACTTCCACCTGATCTCGACTGCCGCGGCACCGGGCGTCGATGGGACGAAGGCGCTGAACATCCACACAATCGCGATTCAGGTACCGATCACCATGCTGACGCGAGACGGCTCGAAGCCGAGCAACGTGTCGAGCCCGGCTGCAGTGCTCGGGATCTGGAGCGGCGCGAGTCGCCGCAAGGTTCGCGTCATGAACGACGGTGGAAACGGCAGCGTTGGATCTGGGCCATGGGTTCAAGTCTCGCGGCTCGGCAACCCGCTCTTCAACGAGGTGATCGTGCCGCTCGGCAAGAAGGACGAGTGGAACGGCGAGAACCCGGTTGGAGACGCGGAGTACCTTCCGAACGTCCAGCATCCCGAGCTTGCCGGACTGCTCCCGGTGCTCTATCCGGGAGTCTTCCCGCATCTCGCGGCGCTCACGGCCGCGCGCGCCGACCTCGTTGCAATCCTGCTCACCGGGATTCCGAGCGGCATCGTCCCGGGCTTCCAGAACTACACCGGCCCGACCTACGCCGACATGCTGCGGTTGAACGTCGCCGTTCCGCCGGCAGCCTCGCCGAATCCGCTGGGACTCGTCGCAGGCGACCCCGCCGGGTTCCCGAACGGCCGGCGAGTCGCCGACGACGTCGTCACGATCGAGGTGCGCGCGATCGCGGGCCTCACCTACACCCTGATCAACGGGTCCTATGCGCTGGACGGCGCGGTGAACCTGCTCACCGACGGCACGAGCCCTGGGCCCGACCGGTACTTGAGCCGGTTCCCCTACGTCGGCACCCCTCACGACGGCTACGACACGCCTTCCGTCTAACCGCGATCCTCGGAACGCGCCGGCGGCCCACCAGCCGCCGGCGCGAGATTGGAGCAGCGATGCATCCGCACGATCACGACCATCACCATCACCACGATTCGGCGGAGATCCGCTCGCAGCCCGTGGTGCTGGAGCTCGGCGACGGAATTGGCGCGCTGATCGTCCACACAGATCCCGAGCTCCTCGGGGTCGAGGTCGAGATCAGCCCGGCCGGCGCGGACGACGACCGTCAACACAAGGAAGTGCTTCGGCGCGCATTCGGCTCGACGATGGTGAACGTCCTCGTGTACGACAACCTGCCTGAGGGCAGGTACACGCTTTGGGTCGGCGACGTAGCCTGGGCGAGCGACATTCGCATCGAAAGCGGCTCGGTGGCGGAGCTCGACTGGAGAGGAACTCGCTCCAGGAGCCATCCGGCCTCGAAAAGAACCCCCGTTTGCCCAAACATCGGCCGGTGATCTGGTCTACAACTAGATTGTCTGTTGTCAACAGACCGTGCGGCCGCCCTGCGGGAAGGAAGCCTTGGTTGTCAACCAACTGAAATCGATGCCCGGCAAACTGGGCGAGCACCACGATGAAGAGGCATATCTCCGGCAGGTCGCCGCGATCGTCGAATCCTCGGACGACGCGATCATCGGCAACACGCTCGACGGCACGATCACGAGCTGGAACCCGGCGGCCGAACGCATCTATGGATACTCGGCGGCCGAGGCGATCGGCCGGTCGATCGAGATGCTCGTGCCGCATGACGCTGAGAAGCGACGTACCCGGAGATTCTCGCGCAGGTGCGGGCAGGCAGCCGGGTCGAGCAGTACGAGACGGGTCGCGTCCGCAAGGACGGAACGTGATCGACGTCTGGTTGATTATCTCGGGAGTCAAGGATGCCTCCGGCGAGATCGTCGGCGCCTCCGACGATCGCGCGGGACATCAACGAGCGGCTCCGGGGCGTCGAGGCGCTTCATCAATCGGAGGACAGCTACCGGGTCCTCTTCGAACACCATCCGGGACCGATGTGGCTCTACGACATCGATACGCTCCGCTTCCTCGCGGTCAACGAAGCTGCAATCACGTCGTACGGCTATTCGCGTGAGGAGTTCCTGTTGATGACGATCAACGACCTGCGCGCTCGTGACGGCGCGCAAGTGCACCAGGCCGCTCTCGAGGCGACGCAAGGAAGATCTACCGCGGGCTGGGAGGCAGCCGACATGCGGCGTCACCGCAGGAAGAACGGCACGATCATCTTTGCGCTGGTGTCGACGGAAACGATCGAGTTCGAGGGACACAAGGCCGGCCTCGTCCTTGCCCAGGACATGACCGAGCAGCGCAAGCTGGAAGAGCAACTTCGGCAGGCGCACAAGATGGAGGCGATCGGCAATCTCGCCGGCGGCGTCGCTCACGATTTCAACAACCTCCTGCTCGTGATCCGCGGTTACAGCGCCATGCTGCTGAAGCACCTGACCGACGAACGCGATCGCAACAGCGCGCAGCAGATCGACAATGCCGCGCAGCGCGCGAGCGAGTTCACACATCAGCTGCTCGCGTTCAGCCGCCAGCAGGTCCTCCGGCCGGAGGTCATCAGACCTGAATGCGGTCGTCAGCGAGACGCTGACGATGTTGACACGCTCGATTCGGGGCCGCCGTTCAAGTCAACTCGGAGCTCGAGCCCGGCCTTCTGCCGGTGCTCGTCGATCGCGGGCAGATCGCTCAGGCGGTCCTCAACTTGGCGCTCAATGCCCGCGACGCGATGGGCGAGCAGGGCGGGACGCTCAACGATCCGCACCGCCAACGTCGAGCTCGATCAGACGTACACCGAAAACCACGAAGACTTGAACCCGGGGTCGTACGCGCTTCTGCAGATCACCGACTCCGGGATGGGGATGGACAAAGCGACGCAGCGTCGCGCCTTCGACCCCTTCTTCACCACCAAGCCAGAAGGTACGGGCCTCGGCCTCGCCACGGTCTACGGCGTCGTGAAGCAGAGCGGCGGCCACATCTCGTTCCACAGCGAGCCGGGAATCGGGACGAGCTTCAAGCTCTACTTCCCGACCACGACCGCCGAGGTCACCCCGGTGAAAGAACCCGGCCTGTTGCGTCGCTGACCGGCGACGAAACGATCCTGCTCGTCGAAGACACGGAGATCGTTCGCTGCGCTCGTCACCACGATGCTCGAGTCGTCCGGTTACACGGTGGTCGGCGCAGCGAGCGGCCCTGACGCGATCGAGGTCGCCGCCCGAGACTCACGGCTCGATCGACCTGCTGATGACCGATGTCGTCATGCCCGGGATGAACGGCCGTGAGCTTGCCGATCGACTGCTCGCAACGCGTTCCGATCTGAAGGTGCTCTTCACCTCCGGTTATCCCGCCGACACGGCTCTGCGTCGCGGCATCGCCGAGGCTCGTACGTCGTTCATCGAGAAGCCCTACCTTCCGGACGATCTCGCCCGTAAGGTGCGCGAAATCCTCGACGAGCGCGTCGAGGTCTGACCATGAGAACGACCCGGCCATTGAGCCGGGCCGTTCTCGCGAGACACTGCTGTTGCGTCTAGGCCGACGGGACGAACTGCGACGTCCAGCCGTAATCGATATTCGCGACGACTCCGGCGGTATCGTCGATCCGTACATCGATCAGATCGCCGGTGCTGAAGCCGACAGCATTGACGCTGTCGGCACACGAGGTTGCCGAACCGCTGATCGTGCAGCCAACAGCTGTGCTGGAGCCGTTCTGACGGATCGTGAACGTCACCGAGTTGCCCGTACCCGGAGCGCTTGCCATCGTTGCGTGGAACTCCTGGATCGTGCCGGTAGCGGGCATTGGCAGCTGAGCCTCCGCCTCCGTGTTCTCACAGGCGGCACCAAACATGCCGACCCAGTCAGTCGCCGGCCCCGCCAAGGTGCCGCACCCGCCATCGCCGCCGCCGATCACGTCGCGCGCGACCGCCGCAGCCCCGGCGGCGCCGGTAGCGCCGGTGGCCCCGGTAGCTCCTGCCGCTCCTTGCGAGCCGGCCGGCCCCTGCAGGCCGGTTGCCCCACGCGCCCCGGCCGGCCCGGTGTTGTTCCACGTGACGGCTCGTTCGTTCTTCCCGCACTTGCTGGCGAGGCGCAGTGCGCCCCCCGACCGGGCGGCGCAGCCGTGAATCACGCTCTGATTCACCAGGATCGTGGCGTACGCCAGCGATCCGGCCCCTGCCGCCGCGGCGAGGACTGCGCTGACCACTCCAATGCGGACGAGCAGGCGTGAATGCACCTGCCGCCGGAAAGCTGGTCTCATCGAATACCCCCTGTCTGGACGATTTGCGAGCCCGCCTACCAGGGCTCCGTACGGCCGAACCGAACTTCGTCCGCGATCTTGACAAAACAACACGCCGTCTGCGTTCGACGAGGCCTGAACTAAGGTCTCACCCGATGCCGAGGCTCGTCGACACGACGATCCGCGTGCTCTCGCAGGAGCCACTCGCCGGAGCGATGCCGACTGCGGAGCTGCTGCGTCTCGCCGAGATTCTCGACGAGGCGGGCTTCGCCTATCTCGAGATCTCGGGTGGCGGGGTGTTCGACGCCTGCGTGCGGCGCGGCGTCGAAAGCCCATGGGAGCGGATCCGGGCCGTGAAGGCGCGCGTGAAGACGCCGCTCGCCCTCGCCGTTCGCGGCCGCTTCCTCGTCGGCCCCCGGCCCGTGTCGGACGAGCTCGTGCGGCGCTTTGTCCAGAGTGCGGCCGCGAGCGGGATCGACGTATTCCGGCTGAACGATCCGCTCAACGACGTCGACAACCTGAGAGGTGCAGCCGGGGCGATCCGCGACGCGGGTTGCGAGTTCGACGGCGGCCTCATCTACGGGAGCCAGCAGCACGACGCGCTGCTTGCGGCGGCGGGCCGTCTCCCCGAGATCGGAGCGGCGCGCGTGGTGCTGCACGATCCTGCCGGTCTGCTCCAGCCTCATCGCGCCGGTGAGCTCGTCAAGGAGATCGCCGACGTGTCAGGGCTTCCGGTCGGTCTCTACTGCCAGGGTGCGGGACGCAACGCCCTTGCACTCGCGCTCGAGGCGGTCAGAGCCGGCGCCGACCTGATCGCGTGTGCCGTCTACCCGGTCGCCCTCGCGGGCCATCGCATCTCGGCAGAAGCAGCCGCGGAGGCGCTGGCGGGAATCGGGCACGACCCGGCGGTCGATGTCGATGCGCTTTGGCGTGCCGCGGATCTTGTTGACGACTTCATCGGGGACATGCCCTTGCCGCCGCTCATCCCCCGCATCTCGGTGCGGGCAGCGCGACGCAAAATGCCCGTCGGGCTCGTTGCTGCAGTCGATCACCAGCTGCGCGCGATCAATGCAGGCGACCGGCTCGACGAGGTGCTCGACGAGATCGAGCGCGTGCGCCTCGAAGCGGGATCGCCGCCGCTCGCTGCTCCGGTCGGACAGATCGTCGCCTCGCAGGCGCTTGTCAACGTGATGAGCGCGAATCGTTACGGCACGCTCGTCGATGAGTTCCGCGATCTCGTTCTCGGCCGCTTCGGACACACACCCGGCCCGCTCGACGCGGCGCTCGTACGCGCCGTCGAGTTGCTCGGGGATGCCGGCGGTGCCGCATCGCTCGACATGGACGATCTCCGCGAGAGCGCGCAGGGGCTTGCGGCGAGCGAAGAGGAACTGCTCCTACTCGCGCTTTTCCCCGCAGATGCCGAGCGGCTGCTGCGATCGATCAGGCAACGCTCGACGGGCGAGGAGTCGCTCACCGCCGGCGGCGTCGATCAGACCCGCGACAAGCAAATTCGCGAGGTCGTGCGGATCGTCCAGGAGACGGGGATCGGCGAGATCACGATCGAGGAAGAGGGCATGCGCGTCAGTGTCCGCCGGACGCCCGAAACCGGGCTGATCGCGCCGACACCCGCGGCCGAGTCAGGGGTCGAGCTGCCGGCGGTGCCGCGGTCGGACGGGCTCGTCCGCGTCGAGAGCCCGATGGTCGGCACGTTCTACCGCGCGTCGCAGCCCGGCTCACCGGCGTTCGTCGAAGAGGGCGACCCCGTCGCGCCCGGCCAGACGCTGTGTGTGCTCGAGGCGATGAAGCTGATGAACGAAGTGAAGGCCGAGATCGAGGCGATCGTGCGCAAGATCCACGTCGGCAACGCCGAGCCCGTCGAGTATGGCCAGCTGCTGTTCGAGCTCGAGCCGCTCAACGGGCGGCCCAGCGGGCTCTGATGTTCAGCCGGGTGCTGGTGGCGAATCGCGGCGAGATCGCGGTACGCGTGATCCGAAGCCTGCACGAGCTCGGCATCGAGGCGGTCGCGGTGTACTCGACCGCAGACGAGGACGCACTGCACGTGCGGCTCGCCGACGAGGCGGTGCGAGTCGGGCCGCCTCCGGCGAGCGAGAGCTACCTGCGCATTCCGTCGATCATCGCCGCTGCGACGACGACCGGCTGCCAGGCGGTGCACCCTGGCTACGGATTCCTCGCGGAAAACCCCGCGTTCGTGGAGGCATGCACCGACAACGACCTCGTCTTCGTCGGGCCCCCTGCGAACGTGATGACGAGGATGGGAGACAAGATCGCGGCGCGCCAGGCGATGCGGGCCGCCGACGTTCCGACCGTCCCGGGCACCGAAGGGGCAACGACGGTGACGGCGGCCCGCGCCGCGGCCGACGAGCTCGGCTACCCCGTGCTGCTCAAAGCGGCCGCGGGCGGCGGCGGGAAGGGGATGCGAGTTGTCGAGGCGCCCGACGAGGTCGAGGATGCCTTCGGCGCTGCCGCCGCGGAAGCGGAGGCGGCATTCGGCGACTCCACGCTCTACGTCGAAAAGGTGCTCGCCGACGCCCGTCACGTCGAGATTCAGGTGCTCTGCGACTCGCAGGGCAATGTCCTCACACTCGGCGAGCGGGAGTGCTCGATCCAGCGTCGTCACCAGAAGCTGATCGAGGAGACGCCGTCACCTGCGCTCTCGCCCGAGCTACGCGAAGAGATGGAAGCGGCGGCCGAGCGGGCGTGCCGAGTGGTCGGCTACGTCAACGCCGGAACGCTCGAGTTCCTGCTCACGGCGAACGGCGAGTTCTCGTTCATCGAGTTGAACGCGCGCTTGCAGGTTGAGCATCCGATCACGGAGCTGGTGACGGGGATCGATCTCGTCCGTGCGCAGCTGGAGATCGCCTCGGGCCAGCCGCTTGCGCTCACCGGCCGTGCGCCGCGTCGCGGGCACGCGATCGAGATTCGTCTGAACGCCGAAGATCCCGCGCGCGACTTCATGCCGGCGCCAGGCATCGTCACGAGGTTTCGGCCGCCACTCGGCCCCGGTGTTCGTATCGACACGTTCATCGAGGACGGCACGCAGGTCGTGCCGTTCTACGATTCGCTGCTCGCGAAGTTGGTCGTCTGGGACACCGATCGCACGGCTGCACTCGCGCGGGCCCGGCGCGCGCTCGAAGAGACCGTGATCGAAGGAGTTCCGTCGACGCGAGAGCTTGCGCTCACGATCCTCGGCAGCACAGAGTTTGCGAGCGGCGAGTACTCGACCTCCACGCTGCCCGAGTTGATGGTGCCGGTATGACGAGCCGGCGGCAGGCGCGCAGGCAGGCGCTGTTCCTGCTCTACCAGTGGGACCTCTCGGGTACCGAGATCGGCTCGCAGTTCGCGGATGAGATCGACCCGTGGGCGCGGGAGCTCGTCGAGGAAGCTGCGGCGCATGCGACCGAGCTCGACGAGCGGATCACCGCGGCCGCCGAGGGATGGACCGCAGACCGGTTGGGCGTGGTCGAGCGCAGCGCGCTCCGCGTCGCGATCTGCGAGCTCGACCGTGGCGATGTGCCGGTTGAGGTGGCAATCGACGAGGCGGTCGCGTTCACGAAGCGGTATGCGTCCGAGGAAGGCGCGAGACTCGTCAACGGCATTCTTGGACGCATCCAGCGGGAGGAGGCGGCACGGCAATGAGGCGCCGCTTGTCGGTGCCGATCTCAGGACGTGCGGGCTTTGCCCGTGCGTCCGTCTGCGTCGCCGACCTGGAGCGCGTGAAAGAGTTAACGGCGTGAGCGCAGATGAATCGCTGACGAAGGCAGAAACGCTGCTCGCGCGGCTGGAGGCTGCGCGAACGCGGCTCGAGCAGACCGAAGATCCCGACCAGGCGATCGAGGTGCTGCAGGAGCTCGCGGATCTCGCCAAGGAGATCGAGGCCGAGCTCCAGCGCGCGAAGCGCGCCGCCGAGGCGGATGCCGCGGACGCCTGACGAGCTGCGTGCGATCGTCGAGTCCTACCTCGGCGAGCTGGCGCTGATGCCCGAGCTCGGGACGCTCGACGAGCCGATCCGCCATGCCCTGAGCGGTGGTGGCAAGCGGGTGCGCCCCGTGCTCTGCCTGGCGACCGGCGAAGCGCTCGGCGCGGAGCCCGAGCGCATCTTGCCGGCGGCCGCGGCCGTCGAGCTCGTGCATTCGTTCTCGCTCGTGCACGACGACCTGCCGGCGCTCGACAACGACACCGAGCGCCGCGGCCGTCCGAGCGTCTGGGCGGCGTTCGGCGAGGCGACGGCGATCCTCGCCGGCGACGCATTGCTCGGCGAGGCGTTCCGGCTCACGCTCGCCTACCAGCGTCCCGCGGTCGCGCGCGAGTTGATGGAGGCGACACTGTGGATGATCGGCGGCCAGCAGCAAGACCTCGAAGGCGGGCACGATCTGGCCGAGCTCCACAGGCTGAAGACCGGAGCACTCTTCAACGCGTCGATCATGTGTGGGGTGTGGGCGGCGGAACTGCCGCTTGCCGAACATCCCCCGTGGCGGGCCTTCGCCGGTGAGCTCGGGCTGCTCTTCCAGGTTGTCGACGACATCCTCGACGGCGACGGCTATGTCGTCGAAGTGGGCGCCGACGGCGCCCGCCGGCTTGCCGACGAGGCCGCGGACCGCGCGCAAGCGCGACTGGCCGAGATCGACACCGACACGTCGGTTCTCGGGAGATCGTCGCCGGCCTCGCCGCTCGCACCTCGTGAAGAAGCGCCTCGACGTCTTGCTCGTCGAGCGCGGGCTCGCCGAGAGCCGCGCGCAGGCGCAGGCGCTCGTGATGGCCGGGCTCGTGCCGGGGCACACCAAAGCCGGTGAGCAGGTCGATGAGGCCGCTACGCTCGAGGTCGAGCAACCGCCGCCGTACGTCTCACGCGCAGGGCACAAGCTCGCGCACGCGCTCGATGCCTTCGGAATCGATCCGGCCGGGCTCGACTGCCTCGATCTCGGCGCCTCGACCGGCGGCTTCACGCGACGTGCTGCTTCAGCGCGGCGCGGCGCGTGTGATCGCCCTGGATGTCGGCCACGGCCAGCTTCATCCGCGCATCCGCAACGACCCGCGCGTCACGGTGATGGAGCGCGTGAACGCACGCTCGTTGACTGAGCTTCCTTTCGCGCCACAACTCGTCACGTGCGACGTGTCGTTCATCTCGCTGCGTGTAGCGCTTCCGCCGGCTCTTGCACTTGCTGCACCAGGATGGCGCGCACTCGTGCTGATCAAACCGCAGTTCGAGGCGGGCCGCGCCGACGTCCCGAAAGGGGTCGTTCGCGACCCGGCGGTGCACGAGCGCGTCGTGCAAGAGATCAGCGAGGCCTGCGCCGGGCTGGGGTGCCCGCGTCATGGGCGTCGTAGACTCGGGACTTCCCGGACCGAAGGGAAACCGTGAATTCGTCCTCCATCTCGTCGACGCCCATGCAGATTGAGCGCGCCGCGGTCGTCGTCAACGACCGCAACCCCGATGCCACCGCTGCAGTCGGCCGGCTGCGCGCAACAGCCGAACGTGCCGGCGTCGAGGTGGGCTTCGACGACGAGATCGAACGCCCGGACATTGCGATCGTGCTCGGCGGCGACGGAACGATGCTGCGCGCGCTGACGCTCTTCCTCGCGAGTGAGGTGCCGGTGATCGGCGTCAACTTCGGCCGCGTCGGGTTTCTCACGGCGATCCCGGGAGCCGAGCTCGATCAGGGGCTCACGCGTGTATTCGCAGGCGAGTACCGGACCGTTGAGCTGCCCACGCTCGAGGTCGAGCTCGACGGCAAGCGCCATGTCGCAGTCAACGACGCGGTCGTTGCAAGTGCGACGCTCGGCCGGATGATCGAGCTCGGCTACCGGATCGGGGACGAGGATCTCGGCGTGCAGCCCTGCGACGGGGTGATCTGCGCAACACCGCCCGGCTCGACTGCCTACAACCTCTCGAACGGCGGGCCCGTGCTGGTGTGGGGACTCGACGCGATGGTCGTCACCTTCGTCGCACCTCACACGCTGCACGCGCGGCCACTCGTCGTCGGACGAGGCGTGGATGTCGTCGTCGAGAACAAGAGCTCCAACGTGGCGGCGGGCGTGCTCGTCGACGGTCATCGCCTCGGCGACCTCGCCCCGGGGGCAAGCGCGACGGTGCGCCTCGCCGAGGAGCGCAGCCGGCTCGCGATCCTGCCCGAGCAGACCTTCTTCACACGCTACGGCCAGGTCTTCGCCCCGGCTGAGTTGACGACTAGGATGCCAGAGCTGTACCTCTGGCACCTTTCAGATGGCACAAATGGCCAATGGGCGCGGTCAGACGGCCGCCGTACGATGCAGGGCGTGCTGAGACGCCTCCGGATCGAGAACCTCGTGCTG
Organism: uncultured Actinomycetes bacterium; assembly: GCA_963761365.1. Taxonomy (GTDB): domain Bacteria; phylum Actinomycetota; class Thermoleophilia; order Gaiellales; family Gaiellaceae; genus PALSA-600. The sequence goes on from CAVXHB010000012.1 coordinate 43,181, forward strand.
ATTCGCGAGGCGGAGCTCGAGCTCGACGCCGGCCTGAATGCGATCACGGGCGAGACCGGCGCTGGCAAGACGATCCTCGCGAACGCGTTCGGCCTGCTGCTCGGCTCCCGTGGCGACGCGGCGGCGATCGGCGCTGCAGCCGGCGAGGCCTACGTGGAGGCGGAGTTCGACCTGCCCGATGACGAGACGCTCGGCGCGCTGGCGGAGCTGCGCCCTGAGGGCGAGCAGACGCTGGTGCTCGCGCGCAGGATTTTCGCCGACGGCCGGACGCGCGCCTATGCATGGGGGCGGAGCGCAGCCCGCGAAGACGTCGCCGCGGCCGCTGAGGGACTGCTCGCGATGAGCGGGCAGTTCGAACAGCGCCGGCTCGGACGGCCGAGCTACCAGCTCGCAGTGCTCGACTCGTTCGCAGAGACCGGCGATACGGTGCGCGCGGCACGCCGTGCCTGGCGGGAGCTGCAGGCTGCGCGCCGCACGCACGAGGAGCTGACGCGCGACGCAGCCGCGGCTCAGGCACGACTCGACGAGCTCGCCGCACTCGCAGCGGACACGGAAGGCCTCGGGCTCGGCCGCGAGGACGAGCTGCGGGCAGAGCGCGAACGCCTGCGCCACGTCACGGAGCTTGCGGACGGCGCTGCCGCCGCGATCGCCGCTCTCTCCGGCGAAGACGATGCCGGAGCCGCCGATCTCGCGTCGACCGCGCGAACGGGCGGTGGCGCCGCTCGAGCGGCTGGCGCCGGAGCTCGCCGCCGCCGGCGATTCGCTGCGGTCGGCAGAGCTCGTTCTGCGGGAGACCGCATCGGATCTGCGAGCGTTTCTCGACTCGCTCGAGGCGGAGCCGGGGCGGCTCGAGCAGGTTGAGGCCGACCTCGACCGGTTCGCGGATCTGAGGCGGCGCTACCGTGCGCAGAGCTTCGACGAGCTGCTCGAACGGGCGGCTGCCGCCCGCGACGAGCTGGCCGCGATCGCCGACGGGCTCGACCCGGCACGAGCTGCGGCCGAAGCCGTCGCTGCGGCCGAGGCGGATGTCAAGCGGCTGCATGCCGAGCTGCGCGCCGCGCGCAGCGAAGGCGGCGCCGTCGTTCGCAGGCGCCGTCGCGCAGGAGCTGATCGGAGTCGGCATGGGGGAGGGCGAGTTCATCGCCGAGCTCGCAGTGTGTGACGCCGGCCCGTCGGGAGCCGACCAGGTGGCGTTCCTCGTTCGGCCGAATCCCGGACTGCCGTTTGCTCCGGTTGCCGAGACTGCGTCGGGCGGCGAGCTCTCACGGATCGCGCTCGCGATCGCGGCCGTCGGCGGTGGCGAGACGATGGTCTTCGACGAGATCGACGCCGGGATCGGCGGAACGACCGCGCACGCGGTCGCGGAGACGCTGCGCCGGCTCGCGGAGCGGGCGCAGGTGGTGACGATCACGCACTTGCCGCAGATCGCGAGCGTCGCCGACCGCCACTTCCGCGTCGAGAAGGTGCCGGGCGATCCGACCCACACCCGGATCGAGCCGCTCGAAGGCGACGACCGCCGCGACGAGCTCGAGCGCATGCTCGGCGGGGCGGAGTTCCTCGCCGCGCTGCGCGAATGAGGACGGCGACTCGCGAGCTGCTCGCGCCGCGGGCCGACGTCTGGGGCTTCCTGGCCGAGCCGTATCACCTCTCCGACTGGTGGCCGGGCATCCTCGGGGTCGAGCCCGACCGCCGCGGCTTCGCACCGGGAGCGCGCTGGAAGGTGCGTCTGCAGACGAGCAATGTCTTCATCGGCCGTCGCGAGCGGGAGACGATGCTGATCGTCGGCGAGATCGACCAGTTCGAGCGCTGGACGTGGCATCTGCTGGCGGGGAAGCTCGACGTCGAGCTGCGCCTGCGGGCCCTGAGCGCCGAGCGGACGCTCGTCACCTGCACGACCAGCGGCCGCCGTCAGCGGCCGGAGCGGGCGCTCCAGCGGCTCTACGACCTCGTCCAGACGGCCGCCGACGCTCTGACGTCCTGACGCCGGCCGTACCATCGACCGGTGACTACTGGGGGGTCAGGACCGCTATTCTGGAATCCCGTGATCTCGATCACGGTGTATGCGCTCATGAGCCAGACGAAGTACATCTTCGTCACCGGCGGCGTCGTTTCGTCTCTCGGCAAGGGCATCACCGCTGCGTCGCTCGGCCGGTTGCTGAAGGCGCGCGGCCTCAAGGTGCAGGTCCAGAAGTTCGACCCGTACATCAACGTCGACCCCGGCACGATGAGCCCGTTCCAGCACGGCGAGGTGTTCGTCACCGAAGACGGCGCCGAGACCGACCTCGACATCGGCCACTACGAGCGCTTCATCGACGAGAACCTTTCACGCGCCGCGAACCACACCGCAGGGGCGATCTGGGATCGCGTGTTGCGCAAGGAGCGCAAGGGCGAGTACCTCGGCTCGACCGTGCAGGTGATCCCGCACATCACGAACGAGATCAAGAAGCGCATCAGGTCCGTAGCCGACAAGACCGACACCGACGTCGTGATCACCGAGATCGGCGGCACGGTCGGCGACATCGAGTCCCAGCCGTTCCTCGAGGCGATCCGCCAGTTCCGCCGCGAGGCTGGCCCCGACAACGTGCTCTACATCCACGTCACGCTCGTCCCGTTCATCCCGAACGCGGGCGAGCTGAAGACGAAGCCGACGCAGCATTCGGTGAACGAGCTGCGGCGCATCGGTATCCATCCCGACGTGCTCGTCTGCCGTTCCACCGAACCGTTGACGCAAGACATCCGCGACAAGATCGCGCTCTTCGCCGACGTCGACGTCGAGGCAGTCGTGTCGGCGATCGACCTGCCCGATGTCTACCTCGTCCCGAAGGCGCTGCACGAGCAGGGGCTCGACCGGCTCGTCTGCGAGAAGCTCGGCCTGGAGGTGGGGGAGCCGGAGCTCGGCGAATGGGACGCGCTCGTCGAGCGACTCGGCGAGCGCCGCGAGCTCGTGGAGATCGCGCTCGTCGGCAAGTACGTCAAGCTTCACGATGCGTATCTCTCGGTGCACGAGGCGCTCAAGCACGCGGGCATCCAGTCCGGCTGCCACGTGTCGGTCCGGTGGGTGGACGCCGAGAGCATGACGCTCGAAGAGACGCGCGCGGAGCTGGCCGGTGTCGACGGCGTGCTCGTGCCGGGCGGCTTCGGTTCGCGCGGCTGGGAGGGGAAGATCCTCGCCTGCCGGGTCGCGCGCGAGGACGGGATCCCCTACCTCGGCATCTGCCTCGGCATGCACGTGGCCGTCTCCGAGTTCGCGCGCCATGTCTGCGGCCTCGAGGGCGCCAACTCGACCGAGATGGATCCGGAGACGCCGTTCCCGGTGATCGACCTGCTCCCCGAGCAGAAGGAGGTCGAGGACCTCGGCGGCACGATGCGACTCGGTGCACAGGCCGTGGAGCTCGCCGAGGGGACGAACACACGCGAGGTGTACGGCACCGGCACGATCGCCGAGCGTCACCGTCACCGGTACGAAGTGAACAACGCCTACCGCCAGCAACTCGTCGACGCCGGTCTCGTGATCAGCGGCACGTTCCAGGAGGGCCGCCTCGTCGAGATCGTCGAGTTGCCCGATCATCCGTGGTTCGTCGCCTCGCAGTTCCATCCGGAGTTCAAGTCGCGGCCGACACGGCCCGCGCCGCTCTTCCGTGAGTTCGTGCGCGCGGCGCTCGATCGTGCACG
>CAVXHB010000013.1:0-111360 GCA_963761365.1 uncultured Actinomycetes bacterium
ACCGGCACGGGGCTCGAGCAGTTCATCACTGTCGGGATCGAGCCAGAGCTCCAAGCCGCGATCGGTGACCTCCCCCGCGGACGCGGCATACTCGGCGTGTTGATCCGCGACCGCGAGACGCTGCGGCTCGACGACCTCTCGCACGACCCACGGTCCGTCGGCTTTCCGCCCGGTCACCCGCCGATGAGAACGTTCCTTGGTGTGCCGATTGCATTGCGCGGCGTCGCGTTCGGCAACCTCTACCTGACCGAGAAGGAAGGCGGCACCGAGTTCACGACCGGCGATGAAGAGATCGTCCGCCTGCTCGCGGCGCAGGTCGCGGTCGCGATCGAAAACGCCCGCCTCTACGAATCGTCGCGGCAATGGGCGCGGCAGCTCGAGTCGCTGAACGAGTTCTCCGACGCGCTCGCCGGAGAGGGCGACCTAGCGCAGGTGTTCGAGCTCGCGGCATCCCGCCTTCGCGAGCTCGTCGACGCGCGCGTCGTGATGATTCAGCGGCCGGCGCACGACCGCGCGACACTCACGGTGGAAGCTGCGAGCGGCGAGGGCGCCGAACGGCTACGCGGTCTCAGGATCGACGCGCGGGGCTCGAAGGCCGGCCGGACACTCGAGCGGCGCCGTGGCGAGCGAATCGACTCGCTGATCGACGATCCAGAGGTCGACCAGAGCGCGCCGCGTCTCGTCGAGGCGAGCTCCGCTCTCTACGTGCCGCTGATCGTGCGCGACCACGCAGTGGGCGTTGTCGTCGCCTACGACAAGTGCGGCGCCAGCCCTCGCTTTGCCGACGCCGACATGCGGATCGCACAGGCATTCGCCAACCGCGCTGCGGTCGCGATCGAGCTGTCCGAGCGTGTCGGCCGCAGCGCCGTGCGTGCGCTGCTCCAAGGGCAAGAGCTCGAGCGCAAGCGGCTCGCGCGCGAGCTGCACGACGAGACTGGGCAGGCGCTCGCCTCGATCCTGCTCGGCTTGAAGACGCTCGAGCGAGAGGTGGGGCGCGGAGCCGCTCGCCGTGATCCGGAATCTCGTCGCCTCGGCGCTCGGCGATGTCCGTCGGCTGACGGTCGAGCTGCGGCCGCCGGCACTCGACGACTTCGGTCTCGCCGCCGCGCTCGAACGGCTGGCGGGCGTGGTGGCGGAACGCAGCGGTCTCGACGTGGATGTCAACGTCGGCGTGCCGCCCGGTACGCTGCCAGCCGAGCACGAGACCGCGATCTACCGGGTCGTGCAGGAGGCACTGACGAACGTGGTCAAACATGCCTCCGCCAAGTCGATCAGCATCGTCGTCACGACCGCCGACGGGATGGTGCGTACGGTGATCGAGGACGACGGCGCCGGCTTCACGTTCGGCGCTGTACGTAAAGAGGCGCTCGGGCTCGTCGGCATGCGCGAGCGAGCGCTGCTGCTCGGCGGACGCTTCGATGTCGAGTCGTCGCCGGGCGCCGGGACGACGATCGTTGCGGAGATTCCGCTTACCTGAGTGCGGTTTCGATCGCCCCGATCAGCCCCTGCTCGTCGGTGGGCCCGTTCAGCGCGACTTTCTGACCCTGCACTGGCCGGTCTTGCCGACGACGAACGTGGGAGTACTCGTGATCCCACTGCCGCGGGCAATCGCATCGATCGTTGTTGCATCAGCCTTGACCGCGCCCGAGTTGCGCTCGTCGAGCAAGCGGCGGACGAGGAGCTTCGGAATGCTCGCCGCGATCGACGTGATCAGGCTGTCGCTGAGCCAGCCGCTGTTCTCCGCGCCCTGCTCGTCGAACGACCAGCTCGAGGTAGTTGAAGGCGCGGTCTTGCCTCGCCGCGGCGAGGACAGCCGCTTGCCCGCGGGACGAGTCGGGACCGATGAACGCCCACATGCGCAAGACGATCTTCAGCTTTTCCGGTGCGCACATAGCGCCGGACGATGTCCGGCAGAACCTGCGTCTCGAACATGCGGCAATAGGGGCACTGCGCATCCACGTATTCGATCATCGTCACGGGCGCCGATTGCGAGCCGAGGGTCGTCCCATGCTGCGGGATCCCCTTGAAGAGCGTCTCGACCTCCGCAGCCCCCGGTAGCGCATTCGCAAGCGAGCCGGCTGCCGGCGCATTCGTGACTTTCGTCGATGAGCCGCCGCTCAGGACGACGGCGAGCACGATGACGACCGCAAGCGCCGCCACGGCGGCGGCACCGATCAGAAGGACGCGCGGCGAGGCCCGGCGGGAACGCGTGCGTGGCGTCCCCGGATGCGTGCGCAGCTCCCTGCTCCGCCTGCCGCTAGGCATCGGCCGCTCCTCCTCCAGCCGCAGCGAGGCCGAGCAGCCCCAAGAGCAGCAGGAAGCCGGTGAGCGCGATCACCGGGATCGTCACGTAGCCGAACTCGTCGATCCATCGCGTCGCACACCCGCCAGGGGCGGATGCGAGACACACGCTGGCTCTGGCCGACCACGCCCCGCTCGACGAGCAGGTGGTAGATCGAGACCCCGGCGCCGGCGAGTGGCAGCGGCAGCAGATAGCGCGCGACCCGGAAGTCGTTCGCGAGCGCAGCGAGCAGCGTGATGATCGAAAGCGGAAAGAGGCAGATCCGCTCGAACCAGCAGAGCTCGCATGGTACGAAGTGCGCGATCTCGGAGAAGAAGAGGCTACCGCCGGTCGCAATCGCCGCGACTGCGAAAGCTCGCCCACAGCTCATAGCCCCACAGCACATGGCGCATTGCTCGCAGCGGGGCGCGCATGCCGGCGAGACGCAGCAGACTCCGACGACGAGTCCCGCGCCCACGAGCACCTGCCCTGCTACTCCGAGAGCCGACAGGGCGACGATCAGTACGTGCGTCACGCGATCACGATGCGTTCATGGGCACCAGCAAACAGACACGAGGCCGGCACGGCCTCCGGTTGGCCTCTGTCAGAAGATCCGTAGAAGCCCGCAGCAGACCTGCGGGCAGCCCCGTCGTACCGCGCGCGGGTTGGGCTCATCCTGAAGACATGGCTACTACTACGACCGCGACGATCCGGGTGCTCCTCTGCGACGACCACGCACTCGTCCGCTCCGGCCTTCGGCGCCTGATCGAGTCTGAGCCAAGGTTCGAGGTCGTGGGCGAAGCGTCGAATGCCGACGAGGCCGTCGCTTTCGCGGGGCACCAGCGGCCCGACGTGCTCCTGCTCGACATCGTCATGCCCGGACGCAGCGGGATCGAGGCGATTCCCGACCTGATCGACGCATCGCCTGACACCCGAATTCTCGTTCTCTCGATGCAGGACGACCCGAGCTACGTGCGTCAGGCATTCTCCGCCGGTGCGAACGGCTACGTCCTGAAGGAGGCGGCCGACGCCGAGCTCGTCCAGGCGATTCAGGATGTCGCCGCCGGCCATCGTTATGTCCACCCCGCCCTCGGCGCACGGCTCGCTGCCGCTGCAGCGAATGAGCACGAACTCGCCGCGACGGACCCGCTTTCCGAGCGCGAGCACGAGGTGCTTCGCCTGCTCGCGCTCGGCCACACAAACCAGGAGATCTCAAAGCAGCTGTTCATCTCGGTGCGGACGGCCGAGACGCACCGCGCGCGGATCATGCAGAAGCTGCGGCTCTCGAGCCGCGCCGAGCTCGTGCGCTACGCGCTCGCCACGGGCGCGCTCGACCTCGACCGTCCGGTCGCCAATTCACATCTGAACAACGAGAGCGTTAGCGAAGGGAGGCTGTAATGGGAATGTTCTTCACAATCGTGGTGCTGGTTCTCGTCGCCGCCGTCGTGGCCGTGATCGGCCTCGGCCTCTTCGAGATGAGCCCGTTCGCGCGTCACCAGGATCACTACCGCGACCCGCGCACCGGCGAGCGGACGGCGCATGCGCCGAACCTCGAAGACGGACACTACTGAGTTGTAGTTACCCGCCTGTCGCGGAGAAGTGCTGGTAATCGGGCGACGCCGCCCAGCGGCCGCCCCACTGCCAGCCGACGGTTGCGAACGCCGCAACGAGCGCTCCGCCCGAAACGGCCATGCCCGGACCGGCGATCGCCCGATCGGCGTAGCGGCGGCCTGCGGGCGGCAGCCAGCGCCCGCCTTCGAGGTAGGGGTTCTCGACCGGGTTGACGTCGATCGCCTCGCCGTAGGCATGGACTGACCAGCGCTTCGGGCCGGGCGCGACCGCGTAGCGGCAGTTGAACGCCGAGGTGTTGTCGGCCGCCATCGAGCGGTTGTCGCTGCCGCCGTAGGCGGCGATCGGCGTCATCCGCCGGATCGGGAAATGCGCGCGATCGAGCCGGGCGAAGACGGCGCTCACCGAGTCGACGACGCTCGCGTTGACGACGAGCGCTCCGGTGTGATGCTCGGCCGTCGAACCCCCAGTAGCGCACCCGCAGCTCGCGCAGCTGCGCCGGCGCGACCGGACAGCCCGAATGCCACGACTGGCCGAGCTCGGCCCGCGTGACGGGAGCGGCCGAGCCGTGGAGTGCGAGCGCCGCAAGCAGGACATGCACGACAATGAGGTTAGTGGCCCCCCTCGCCCTCGTCGCCGCCGCGGTGTGCTTTCACGCCACGGGGCACGCGCAGCAACTCGTCACCGTCGACGCCGCCACCGCGCGCAGCACCACCGCTATCGTCCGCCTCTGGCAGCGCGCTGGCAGCTGCTGGCAGCCGTACAAGGGGCCATGGCCCGCGCATGTCGGGCGCACCGGTGTCTCGTCGCACCACCGCGAAGGCGACGGCACGACACCGCTTGGCACTTTTGCGATCGGATCGGTCGCATACGGGATCGGGCCCGACCCCGGCACTCAACTCACCTATCACCGGCTCGTCTGCGGCGACTGGTGGGACGAGGACCCGGCCTCACCGGCGTACAACCGCTTCGTACATATCCGCTGTGGCGCGACACCGCCGTTCAACGCCGACAGCGAGGCGCTCTGGAAGCCCGCGCGGGCATACGTGCATTTCGCGGTGATCGAGTACAACGCGGGCCCGATCGTGCCCGGCCGTGGCTCGGCGATCTTCATCCACGCCGACACAGGCACGCCGACGAACGGCTGCGTCAGCCTGCCGCGCGCCGACCTCGACGAGCTCCTGCGCTGGCTCGAGCCCGCGGCCGCGCCGAGGGTTGCGATTCGCCTGCGAGCATCGTGAGCACGGCACGCTCGACCGACTCGTCGGAGAGCGTCTCCACCGTGGGCGAGATCGTCATCCCGCCGCGGTAGCAGTCGAACACCCGCGGGTCGATGTACGAGGCCCGGCAGACCGCAGGGGTGTTGCCGAGGTAGTGGGCGACCTCGGCAACGGCCCGGGTGATCGCGCGCTGCCGGCCCGTCTTCGTCGCCGCGCGCCCGGAAACCCCGAGCGCAACCGCGGCGAGCACGGTCGCATGCCAGGTGCGGAAGTCCTTCGCCGAGAAGTCGCCGCCGGCGTGCTCCTTGATGTACGCGTTGATCTCCGGCGAGCGAACACCGAGCAGCGTTCGGCGTCGCCTGCGCTTCAAGGCGGCGACAAGCTTGTACACCTCCGGGTCGACCACCAGCTGCACCCGCCGCTTGCCGCTCTTCGCTCGGTAGTCGAACACGAGCTTGCCGTCGCCCGCGAGCTCGACGTGCCGGGATTCGAGCGTCGCCAGCCCGTAGCTGCCGTTTCCTTCCGCGTACTCCTCGCCGCCGACGCGGAAGAAGCCACGGTCGAGCAGCCGGACGGCGCAGGCGAGATCGCGCGCGTGCCCCGGCTCGCTCAAGTCGGCTGCAGCGCGCCGGCGCAGACGCGGCAACGCGCGCGCGAAGTCGAGCATCTGGTCGAACTTCTCCTGATCGCGCCGTTCGCGCCAACGGTCGTGGTACCGGTACTGCCGCCGGCCCGCGGCGTCGGTGCCGACGGCTTGCAGGTGACCATTCGGGTCCGAACAGATCCAGACATCGGTCCAGGCGGGTGGAAGCGAGAGCGCGCGAACGCGGTCGAGCGTCGCGGGGTCATCGATCCGGTCACCGCCTGCGTCCAGGTACTCAAAGCCGCGCCCTCGGCGACGGCGGGTGATCCCGGGGGACGTGGAGTCAGATCGGCGCAGACGGCCCACAGGACGAAAACGACGGGGGCCGCTGGGCCGGTGCGGTCAGCGCGGAGCGAGCAGCTTCTGCAGCGCCTGCCCGAGCTGGACAAGCGTGAACGGCTTCTCGATGAAGGCGAAGCGCGTGGACAATTCCCGCCGGCGAAGCAAAGCATCCTCGGTGTACCCGGACATGTAGAGCACTCGCAGGCCGGGGTCCGAAGCCGTCAGGCGCTCGGCAAGCTCGCGCCCGCCCACCTGTGGCATGACGACATCGGTGAGCAGGACCGTGACCTCCTCTTTGTTGAGCTCGAAGAGCCCAACGGCCTCGGCGGGAGAAGCAGCGACATACGTGTCGTAACCCAGAGCCTTGAGCATGCGCGCCACGAGAACGCGTACGGCCTCCTCGTCCTCGACGAGCAGCACGCAACCGCTGCCACGCACAGGATCGATCGGTTCGAGGGTGCGCTCCTCCACCTCCGTGAGCGGCTCGTCGGCGCGTGGAAAATAGACTTTCACCGTCGTACCGAGGCCGGGCTCGGAGTAGAACTTGAGCGTCCCGCCTCCCTGTTCGACCACGCCGTAGACGGTCGCGAGCCCGAGACCTGTTCCCTTCCCGGTCTCCTTCGTCGTGAAGAACGGCTCGAGCGCGTGCGCAAGCGTCTCGGCGTCCATCCCTTCGCCCGAATCGGAGACCGAGAGCGAGACGAACTCGCCGCCCGGCAGCTCCGACCAGCCTTCGTCGACCTTCATGTTCTTCGTCTCGATCGTGAGCTGGCCGCCTTTCGGCATCGCGTCGCGCGCGTTCAGGACAAGATTCGTCACTACCTGCTCGAATTGACCAGGGTCGAGCTTGACGGGCCACAGACCGTGCTGAAGCCGACTCTCGACTTCGATGTTCTCGCCGATCAGCCGTGCCAGCAACGTCTCGAGGTCGCCGACGCGGTCGTTCAGATCGATCACCTGCGGCTCGACCGTCTGTGTACGGCTGAAAACGAGCAGCTGTCGCGTGAGGGCGGCTGCGCGCTGTGCCGCGGTCCTGATCTCGATGGCATCTCGGTACGGGCGACTGCCCTCGTCGAGATCACGCGCAAGGAATCCCGCGTAACCGATGATCGCGGTCAGCAAATTGTTGAAATCGTGCGCAATCCCACCCGCGAGTCTGCCGACCGCCTCGAGCTTCTGCGTCTGGACGAGCGCGTCCTCGAGCATGCGCCGCTGCGTGATGTCGGTGATTACCGCGGTGACGAGAAGGCCCTGGTCGGTCTGCACGGCACTGAGACCGATCTCGACCGGCACCTCGGTGCCGTCGCGCCGCCGCCCGGTCAGATCGAGTCCGGAGCCCATCGAGCGGCTCCGCGGCTCGCGCAAGTACCCCGCCCGATGGGCGAGGTGCGCGTCGTGGAGCCGCTGAGGGAGGAGCAACTCGACCGGACGGCCGACGAGCTCGTCACGGGCGTAGTCGAACAGCTCTTCTGTCTTCGCGTTGACGAGCACGATCTCGCCGCGTTCGTCGACGACGACAACGGCGTCCGTCAATCCCTCGATCAGCTGGTCGAGGCGAACCTGCCGTTCCGCGCCTGCCGAACCGCTCGGTCCCGCCACAGTCAACCTCCTAACTCACTTACGGTACTCCTGATCTTCCAAATGACAAGGGCCGGATGCCGGAGCACTGAGAGAAACGGTGTGCCAGCCCCGAACCGTGAATGTGTGAGTCGCTCGGGACGCGCGCGAGACGCGGTCCGCAGGCGAGCAAACATGATTCGACGGTTGCGCTTCGCGCGGTCGGCGCACCCGCGTCGAGTGCGCGCAAATCGACCGCGCCTTCACTCGCGGCCGACTTCGACGGTACTGATCACTTTGCACGCATTCTCATTTCAAGGAAGGAAAACGGCGCGCAGCGCGAATGTGTTTGTCGCATGAGCAGGGAAAAACAGCAAATCTGCACGCGATGAATTTCTTCTTCACCGACGTCACGGGCGCGATGAACGCGTTCGCGCGAGGCCGTGCCGTCAGGTGCATGCCTCATGCTTCGAAGTGATCGCGGCAGTGAACGGATAGGTCAAACCCCCAAGGAGGTGTGGCATGCCGCCACGCAGCACGAAGCGATCGAGTACCGCAAAGCGCAAGAGCACGGCCAAGCGGAAGACAACCGCCAAGCGCGCACCCGCCAAGCGGGCGCCGGCGAAGCGGAAGACCACCGCGAAGCGCAAGAGCACGGCCAAGCGCAAGAGCACCGCGAAGCGGGCACCCGCGAAGCGGAAGACCACCGCGAAGCGCAAGAGCACGGCCAAGCGCAAGACCACGGCCAAGCGCAAGACCACCGCGAAGCGGAAGACCACCGCGAAGCGCAAGACCACGGCCAAGCGGAAGACCACCGCGAAGCGCAAGAGCACCGCGAAGCGCAAGACCACGGCGAAGCGGGCTCCGGCGAAGCGGAAGAGCACCGCCAAGCGCAAGTCAACGGCCAAGCGGAAGACGACGGCAAGAAAGAAGTAACTACCGCAGGCACTACAGCCGCTTCGGCAGCCGCGGTTTCTGATCCATCGGGCGTGATGCCGCCGCCGGGCAATCCCGGCGGCGGCTGGCCCGCTGCTCCTTAGTCAGCGGCCCTTGCGGTAAACGACGCGGACGAGGTACGCGACGACGAGGACGTTGACGGCGATGCCGCCGGCTTTCAGGACCGAGGCGTGCCGGACGAGTTCGTAGAGCTCGAGCGGGATCAGCAGCGACGTCGCGACGACCGTCAGCCACTCCGCCCATCGCCGGCGATAGAAGAGGCCGACGCCCTCGACCAGCTCGAGCACCCCGTAGGCGAGCGCCCCGGCACCGAAGAGCTTCACCTCGTGCCGCTTCAGGCCCCCGGCCTTCGCGATCAGGTGCTTGATGAAGTGTCGCCTGGGGTCGAGCTCGATCGTGCGCGCGAGATGATTCGCGATGCTGCCGAAGTCCGCACCCGCGTTCGCGAGCAGATAGATCCCGGCGGCGAGCAGAAGAAGCCCACGGAGCGTGCGCTCGAGCGCGATCAGCCAGAGGAAACGGTCGCTACGGTGAATCGCAGCAGCTTAAGCTGCGCGGCGTGACTACGATGAATCCGTGAGCCAGCCGCGGCCCTCCGCGTCCTTCAGCGCCACGCTGCGCGTGCATCTCGACGACCGGCCCGGCGCGTTCGCTGACCTCGCACATGCAATCGGCGATGCCGGCGGCAGCCTGGGCGCGATCGACCTCGTCCGCGTCGAGCACGGCAAGAAGGTCCGCGACGTCACCGTCGACGCCGCCAGCGCCGATCACATCGAGGCAATCGTCGCCACCGTTCGCGGGGTCGCCGGAGTCGAGGTCGAGCACGTCTCCGATCGGACCTTCCTGCTCCATCTCGGCGGCAAGATCGAGATGGTCTCGAAATCGCCGCTGCGGACACGCGACGACCTCTCGATGGCCTACACGCCCGGCGTGGCGCGCGTGTGCCGGGCGATCGCGGACGACCCGGCGAAAGTCTGGAATCTGACGATCAAGCAGAACACCGTCGCGGTGGTCACCGACGGCACCGCGGTGCTCGGGCTCGGCGACATCGGTCCCGAAGCCGCGATGCCGGTGATGGAAGGCAAGGCGATGCTCTTCAAGGAGTTCGGGGGAGTCGATGCGTGGCCGATCTGTCTGGCGACGAAGGACGTCGACGAGATCGTCGCGACTGTTGCGGCAATCGCTCCCGGCTTCGGCGGCATCAACCTCGAGGACATCTCCGCCCCGCGCTGCTTCGAGGTCGAGAGCCGGCTGAAGGAATTGCTCGACATCCCGGTGTTCCACGACGACCAGCACGGAACCGCGGTCGTCGTGATTGCGGCCTTTCTGAATTCCTTGCGTCTCGTCGGCAAGCGCCCCGAGGACGTACGCGTCGTGATCACGGGCGTCGGCGCAGCGGGCGTCGCGACCACCGACATGCTGCTCGCCGCCGGCGTCCGAAACATCATCGGCTGTGACCGCAAGGGCGCGCTGCATCGAGGGCGCGACGATCTCGGCCCCTGGAAGGCGGCCTTCGCCGAGCGGACGAACCCGGACAATTTCAGCGGCACGCCCGACGAGGCGCTCGCAGGCGCCGACGTCTTCATCGGCCTCTCGGGCCCCGGCGCGATCAGCCGCGACGGGATCGCTGCGATGGCCGACGGCGCGATCGTCTTTGCGATGGCGAACCCGACCCCCGAGGTCGCGCCGGAGGAGATCGAGGGGCTGGCGGCGATCGTCGCGACCGGCCGCTCCGACTATCCGAACCAGATCAACAACGTGCTTGCCTTCCCCGGCATCTTCCGCGGCGCGCTCGACGTTCGTGCTTCACAGATCAACGAGGAGATGAAGCTCGCCGCCGCGGAGGCGATCGCAGCGGTGGTCAAGCCCGACGAGCTCTCACCTGAGTACGTGATCCCGAGCGTCTTCAACCGCGAGGTGGCGCCACTCGTGGCCTCGGCCGTCGCCGCCGCCGCCGAGGTGAGCGGTGTCGCGCGGCGGCGCCACGCAGCCCAGCCCGCCTAGCTAAACGAACGGGGCCGGGTTGCCCCGGCCCCGTCGTCGGAGGAGAGAGGTTCGTTACTTGCGGAACAGGAACACGTGGCGCAAGCTCATCTTCAACCCGTTCGTTGGCGCTTTGCCGTTCACGAAGTCGGTGAGATGAGTCGTCTGGTTGTTCAGGATCGTCGTCTCCTGCGCGGCGGTGATGTCGCCTGCAGTGACGCGCTTGTCGAGCTCGGTCTTCAGTGGCGCAAGGAGGGCCTGCACCAGGCCGTCGACCGTCTTGCCCTTCGCGGCCGCTTCGTCCGCAAGCGTCTTACCGGACTTGAGCGCGGCCTGAAGATCGGTGACCGTCATGCCGAGGTAGGTCGCAGCCGCGTCGAGCGGACCCGCGTGACCTGCCCCTGGGACGGGCGGTCCGTTGTTCACGAGATTGGTGATCGCGTTCTTCAGGTTTGCGAGCACCGCGGTTTCCTGCGCGTCGGTCAGCCAGCCGGCCGAGTTCTGCCCGTCGAGGACGGTCTTCTCGGACGCAACGAGCGCGTCGATCAGGCCCGCGGCCGTCTTACCCTTTGCGGTCGCCTCCTGGGCAAGCGTCTTCCCGCCCTTAAGGTCAGCCTCGAGCGCCGAGAGCGAGACGCCGAGGAAGGTCGCCGCGGGCGTGAGGACGTCCGCACCGAGCAGGCCCGGGGCGCCGCCTCTGGGGCCGCCCGGTCCGCCGAAGATCATCGCACCCATGGGGCCGCCCGGGCCGCCGCGGATGCCGAAGCCGGGGCCGCCCATCATTCCGAAGCCGGGGCCGCCCATCATTCCGAGGCCCGCGCGCGCCGCGAAATGCCTACGGTTGTTCGAAGCTGCGAACGCCGACGTGGCGGTCACCGCTGCAACCAGCACGAACGCGGTCCCGACCAAAAGCTGACGGATGTGTCTCCGCTGCATTTGAACCCACCTTTCAGACTCATCGTCCGGTGCCTCGATTGACTGTCCGAGCCTACGTTGCAAGCCTTAGAAAGGGCTTAGAAGTCCCTAAGAAAGCCCTCGCGGCGGCAATTTTGGTCGCGGGGGCGATCGTGCTCGCACTCGCGGTGCGGGCCGTTGTGCGTGCGCCGCTGAACGTGGACGAGGAGCTGACCCTGCGGGTCGCGCGGGACTCGTTCGGCTCGATCTTCGACATCGTGCGTGGGCGCGGCGGCGGGCCGTTCCACTTCTGGCTCGAGCATCTGACCATGAGCTGGCCCGGCGGCCTCGCCGGCCTGCGCGTCCCGTCGATCGTCTTCATGCTCGCGGCGCTGGTCGCGGTGGCGCTGATCGCCGAGGAGCTCGCCGGCCGCGTCGAGGCGGCCGCAACCGTGCTGCTGCTCGCGTCCGCTCCACTGGCGATCTCGTATTCGAGCTTCGGCCGGCCGCACTCGATGCTGCTCGCCTGGATCACGTGGGGCACGCTGCTCGGTCTTCGCGCCGCGCGCCGCACGGACACACGGCTCTGGGTCGCCGCCGGCGCCGTCCTCGGCAGCTCGATCTTCGTTCATCCCACCGCTCCGCTCTACGCGCTGACCGCGTTCGGCGCGGCGGTCGTCTACGCGCGCCGGCCGTTGCGCGCGTGGCCCGGCGCAATCGCTCTCGCGATCACGCTCATTCCCTATTACGCAGCGACGGCGCACGCGCTGAGCAACCGCTACGGCGTCGGCGGCGGCGCACGAGGACGCACATTCTCGGGGAATCCCGTCTGGAAGGACGCCGTGTTCTTCGTCGCGCCGGGTGGAGGGATCGTCAACTGGTTCACGGCCGCTGCGGCGCTTGGGCTCCTCGTGCTGCTCGTGCAGCGGCGTCTCCGCGTCGCCGCCGTGCTCGTGCTGACGATCGCCGCGCCGGTCGTCTTCTTCACCGTCGTGCCGACGAACGGGCTCTCGGCCCTTTTCTTCGACCGCTACATGCTGCCCGCGCTGCCCTCGTTCCTGATCCTCGTCGCGATCGCGTGCACCACGCTCGCGCGGCTTGCGTGGCATCTGCGGCTCGCCGCGGTCGTCGTGCTCGTCGCCGCGTTGATGTCGGTCGGTTTGCGAATCGTGCTGGCACGCCAGTCGCAGCTCGCCCGGCTTGGGCTCGGGCAGGTGACCGCGGCGGTTCGCGGTGAAAGCCGCGACGCGGTGCTCTTCGGATCGACGGGGTTCACGCTGCCCGGCGGCTATCTCGGCTACTTCACCTTCGGCCGCCCGCCGAACCTTGCCGACCACTACCTGAGCCTGCGGATCCCCTCGTTGCCGTTCGTGAACGACGACGCGTGTGCGCCGGTCGTCGACTTCATCGCCAAGGGCGGCCCGCCGCGGTACGGCCTGTGGGTGTTCTGGGCGGTACAGCGCGACGACCAGCAAGAGGCCGAAGCCGCGTTCGGGCGAATGCAGGGCGTCGGCGTGACCGAGCCCTACCGGCACTTCCTGATCGTGCGCTCGACGCAGGCGCTGTCGGCAACAGAGCTCGTCCAGCTCGGCCTCGAGCTCCGCCGTGCGTGGCTGAAGGCTGTGCCGTTCAACCAGCGTGCCACATTGCTCGTCGAAGCCGATTCGACCGCGCTGCTCCATCCCCGCCAGTGCCGCTCCGTCGGGGTGTTGGACGACCCGGACATCGTTCCGAACTACCCGCTGCCGGCTTCTCCCTAAGCGGGTTGTGCCTTCGGCGGCGCCGCAGCCGGGCCACAGCCAGAGTGGACCTGGCCGTTGCAAGTGCGGCCGTCGAGCATCGTCACCGAGTTCGATCCGGCATTCGTGACGTAGATCGTGTTCGTCACCGGATCGATCGCAACGCGGCGAGGGCTGATTCCGACCACAGCCACGGGCGCGTGCTGGCCGCAGCCCGTGTGGACGGCCGCGTTGCAGGTGGCACCGTTGATCACGCTGACCGTGTTTGCGTCGGTGTTGGCGACATACACCGTGTTCGTCACTTCGTTGACCGCGATCCCCCGCGCTCCGGCGCCTGCAAGCACGCGAACCGGCGTCCTGCCGGCAGCCACTCGTCATGTGGGCATTGCAGGTCGTCCCGTCGATCACCGAAACGTCATGGGAGAATTCTCCGGTGACGTAGATCGTGTTCGTTCGCGTGTTGACCGCGATCCCGCCCGGCGTCTGACCGACGTTGACGTGATCGGCTTGTGCCCGCAGCCGCTGACGTTCGTCGCGTTGCATGCCTTGGCGTCGATCACGGAGACCGTGGCCGCTCCGAGATCGGTGACGTAGATCGGAGCTCGTAGCGTGGTTCACGGCCAGCGTGAACGGCAGCGGCCCGACCGGAATGTTCGCCCGCACCTTACGCGTCGCGCCGTCGATCACGGACACCGTGTTGGCGGCGCTGTTTGCCACATAGATCGTGTTCGTCGAATCGTCGACCGCGAGAAACTGCGGGTTCGACCCGACGACGACTGTCGGCGGTTGAACATGGCAGCCCGACCTGTTCGCGGCATCGCACTTCGCGCCGTCGACGACCGCCGCCGTGCCCGATGCGTTCGCCACGTACACGGTGTTCGTGGTCGCGTTGACGGCGATCCCGATCGGATCCGTTCCCGCAGTCACGGCGGTCACGCGCTGCTTGCAGCCGCTGGCGTCGCCGGCGTTGCACGTCTTGCCGTTGATCAGGGAGAGCGTGCCGGTCGTGCCGTTCCCGACGTAGATCGTGTTGGTGACCGGATTCAGCGCGATGCCGGTCGGAAAGCCACCGACCTGAATCTCCGGGTGCGGGTTCCCGTCGGCCGCTGCGCCGAACGTCGCAGCCGCAAGCGCGACCAGCGGGATGAGGAAGACGCGGAACAGAGCTTCAGGGTACAGCCCGATCCGCGAGTTTCCGGGCTTCAGTCGATCGTCGTGATGTAGGCACCGACCAGCTCTGCGGTCTGCTGGTCGACGCCGCCTTCGCGGCGATCCGCGTGGTCCTCCTGAAAGTGCGCAAAGGCAGCCGACGATGCGATCGGATTCACCTCGTCGTCGCGGTGATTGTGGAACGAGACGTGCACGAAGGAATCGTCCGCGAGCCGAAGGACGATGTAGCTGACGTTGTCGGGCTTGGCCGCGGCGAGCTCGGCAAAGACGCCTTCGACTCGCCGCTGATTTTCGTCAGCTGCCTCGGCGGACCGCATTGCGTAGCGGGTGACCAGCCTCTTCTCCATGGAGCTCCTTTCATCGGGTGCTTCGATGATCCAGGCTGGCGGAAACCGCTTCACGGAGGTCGCCGAGCGACAGGGGAGTGGACAGTGTCGTCATGCGATCGATCGTCTCGGGTTCGTCGCCCGGGTCGCACACGATGATATGCACGTCGGGTTGAATCGAGCGAAGCTGGCACAGGAGCGTGCGCACCTCGGCAAGGGCGCCGGCAACGACGATGTCGATCTCGACTCTGCCCGCGACTTCGATCGCCTCGAACGCATCGCCCGTGCTCAGGACACGGTGGCCGAACTCCTGCAAGACCTGATCGATCAGCTCTTGCACTGCCGCGTTTTCCTCGACGACAAGGATCGTCGCGCGCTCCCTCGGAGACATGCCTACGAGCGTGCCGGGCGACGACCGGCGGCGCTAGACCCAGATGGGTCGGTTCAGCTCGCCGTCGATTAGGCCTGGTCGGCCGCCTCATGGCCGGGCCGGGCAGCCGCGAGCACCGGTGGCGCGAGCAAGCCGATGCGACGGGCCGCGGCGATCGCCTCGAGCCGCGTATGGACGTGCAGCTCCCTCAAGACGTTTCGGACGTGGTTGCGGACGGTCTCGGTGGAGAGCGTGAGCTTCTTCGCGATTTCGGACGTCGATGCACCGGCGGCGATCAGGTCGAGGATCTCGCGCTGGCGGGGCGTCAGCCGCGGTTGAGGGTCGAGGCCGATGGGCTCGAACGGCCGCCTCCCGCCCTCGAAGGCGAGAATGAGAACACCGACGATCTCATCGTTGGAGCGGAGAGGAAGGTGCTGGGCGCGCGCGCCCCGCTGATGTCCGTTGCCGTCGATGAACACGACCTCGAAGTCGGTCGGCTCGCCGCGCTCGACGGCGCGTCGGAACAGCGCCGTTACCTTTTCTCGTTCCTCTGGAGGCAGTGGCGCGGTGAAGTGACGGCCGAGCATTTCGGCGTTCGGCGTCCCGGACGCTCGCTCCGCCGCGGCATTCATGTGCAAGAACCGGCCCTCCACGTCGTGGAGGCTCGCAGGCACAACGAGGCTGTCGATCAACGACATCTCGAAGGCCTGCAACTTGTTGGGCACCTGCGCCACTTATTGTAGGGACTACCCGCGGCCGTCGAGATAGCCGAGCTCGTGCAGCAGCGGCCCGGCAATGCGCTCGACATCCGCGAGCTGCTCGGGCGAGAGGTCGCGGCGGTAGCGGCCGATCGAGCGGTCGTGGAAACGCCCGAGGCTCTGCTCGAGCGGCT
The DNA here is from genome assembly GCA_963761365.1 of uncultured Actinomycetes bacterium. Taxonomy (GTDB): domain Bacteria; phylum Actinomycetota; class Thermoleophilia; order Gaiellales; family Gaiellaceae; genus PALSA-600. The sequence goes on from CAVXHB010000013.1 coordinate 15,884, forward strand.
CGCGCTCGATCCCGAGCTGCTCGGCGATTCGCGGCGCCGACTCGGCAAGTGTCTCGTAGCGAACTTCGAGCACCCGCTCGGGCACCGAACGGGCCGCCCGCACGTACGCAATCCATGCCCAGGCCGCACGCGCCGCATCACTCGCCGACTCGAACTCAGCCTGCCGTTCGGGCTCGACCCAGAAGCGCGCGTCGGCGCCGTAGGAGAGCCGTGCATCGTCGCCGCCCGCGCGTCCCGCCGAGAGCCAGCCGCGCTCGAGCAGCGAGCAGACGACGTCGCGTCCGTCGCGAACGACGTGCACCCCCCGCGCCTGCGGATAGGCGCGCAGTGCGGCGGCGAGCACGAACGCGGTCTCGGGCGTCTGCTCGACGGCGCGCGAGCCTCGTACGAGCGCGAGCGCTCGCACGCGCTCGAGGATCCGGCGGATGCGCGCCGCGACCTCGGGCTCCGGCCGGCCGACCAGCTCCGGGATCGCCGCCTTCAGTGGCGTCACCTCGGTCAGATCGGCAAAGCCGGGTACCGCACCGATCGCGCCCGCGAGAAACGTGGTTCCCGAGCGCGGCGAGCCGACGACGAACACGAGCCGTTCCTCACCGCCGCGCAGCCGCCTGGGTAGGTTTCGCGTCCGTTCTCGCACGAGCACGCGGCGCGCGGTTGCGGCATACAGGAGCGCTGCGGTCACGGGCGGCCACGATACTGTGCGACCGCGAATCGCATGCAGATCGGGGTTATCTATCCGCAGACGGAACTGGCGACCGACCCGAACACGGTTCGGGCCTATGCCCGGAAGGTCGAGGAGCTCGGCTACCGGCATGTCGAAGTCTACGACCACGTTCTCGGCGCCGATCCGGCGGTGCATGCCGGCTGGACGGGGCCGTATGACGTGGACACGACATTCCACGAGCCATTCGTCTTCTTCGGGTTCCTCGCAGCGGTCACGCAACTCGAGCTCGTGACCGGGATCGTCATCGCCCCGCAGCGCCAAACCGCACTGCTCGCCAAACAGGCCGCCGAGGTGGACATCCTCAGCGAAGGGCGCTTGCGTCTGGGAGTCGGCGCCGGCTGGAACGAGGTCGAATACGAGGCGTTGGGGCAGGACTTCTCGACCCGGGGAAAGCGGATGGAAGAGCAGATCGGCCTGCTCCGGCGCTTGTGGACGGAGCATTCCGTCACCCATGAGGGAACGTTCGACACGATCGTGGGAGCCGGGTTGGCGCCGCTGCCCGTCCAGCGGCCGATCCCGATCTGGATCGGGGGACTGTCTCCGGCTGCCCTGCGGCGAATCGGAAGGGTCGCCGATGGCTGGTTCCCGCGGGTCGATCCTGGGCCGGAGCTCGACAAGGCTCGCGCGATCATCGCCGCGGCTGCAACCAAGGCCGGTCGCGACCCGGCAACGATCGGGATGGACGGCCGCCTCAAACAAGGCGCCGGAGGAACGGACGAGCTCGTCGAGCACGCCCGACGGTGGCGTGAGGCGGATGCAACACACGTGTCCGTGGACACGATGGGATTCGGACTATCGGGGCTCGACGCCCACCTCGACGCGCTGGCACGCGCGAGCGAGGCACTCGGCGTCGGTTAGACGCGGTCGGCGCTACGCCACCCGGCTCCGACCTGTTCGAGGATCGTCTCGAGCAGGTTGAACGAGGCGAGCACATGCTCGCGCGCAAGCACGCGCGCACCCTCGGTGCTGCCCGCGGCGAGTGCGTCCTTGATCGCCTCGTGCTGGCGCTCGTTCTGCAGGTAGAGCCCGTCGATGGTCTCGTCTCCCGGCGCCCAGACGGCCGGGCCCGAAAACGTGCGCCGTGCGCTCTTCGACACCTGCTCGATGTACGGCAGGTCGGCGACGCGGTAGATCACGTCGTGGAAGCCGTGATTTGCGTGCATCCACTCGACGGTCAGCGCGCGGCGATCGTCGCCGGGCTCGCGTGCACGAAGCGCGCGCGTCAGACGGGCGAACCGCTTTTCGGCCTGGTCGAGCTCGTCGAGATCGGCCTTGGTCATCTTCGCGGCAGCGATCCCCGTGATCAGGCTCTCGAGCTCGGCGCGCACGAGAAAGGCCTCCCACATCTCCTGCCGCGAGAGCGTGCGAACGCGGAAGCCCCGGTTGGCCTCGAACGAAACGAGGCCGAGCGCCGACATACGGCGGAGCGCTTCGCGCACCGGCGTTCGGCTGACCGAGTACTGCGCCGAGACCTGCTCCTGGCGCAGCACCGTGCCCGGCGCGAGCTCGCCGGAGACGATCGCCTCCTCGAGCGCGAGCGCGATTTCGTCTGCTTTGGTGCCGGCGGTTTCCATGCCGGAAAGTGTACGGGCGCTAGGGCAGACGCTCGTACGCGGGCAGGGTCAGAAACTCGACGAACGGATCGCCGAGCGCCACCTCGGCGAAGATCTCCTTCGCCTCGTCACCGGCGTCGACTGCGCCGATCAGCTCGCGGACTCGTTCGGCGGTGAAGTTGCCCGCCTTCACCCAGCTCCACACCTGCGCGCGCGAGATCTCGGCGGTCGCTGCGTCCTCCATCAGGTTGTCGATCGCCGCCGCGCCGACCCCGTGCAGCCACGAATCGAGGTAGCGCGTGCCGACAGAAACGTTCGCGTGGAGGCCGGCCTCGGTGACCTCGCCGCCCGGGACGGTGAAGTCGAGCAGCTGATCGGCCGTGACGCGAACGTCGTCGCGAAGCCGGTCGAGTTGGTTCGCGCGATTGCCCAGGACGTCGTCGAAGACTTCGGTCGCCACGGGCACGAGCCCGGGGTGGGCGACCCAGGTGCCGTCGAAGCCGGCGCCGGATTCACGCTCCTTGTCCTCGCGCACCTTTGCCAGTGCAACCTCGTTCACCTCGGGATCGCTGCGCGACGGGATGAACGCGGCCATGCCGCCGATCGCATGCGCACCATGCCGATGGCACGAACGAACGAGCAAGTCGCTGTAGGCGCGCATGAACGGCACCGTCATCGTCACCGCCGACCGGTCCGGCAGCAGCGCATCGAGCTTCTTGATCACGCTGAAGATGTAGTCCCAACGCCCTGCATTCAACGCGCAGCCGTGCTCGCGCAGCTCGTACAGGATCTCCTCCATCTCGAACGCGGCAAGGATCGTCTCGATCAGAACGGTGCAGCGAATCGAGCCCGACGGCAGCCCGAGCTGCTCCTCTGCAATCCCAAACGCCTGTGCCCACAAGCGCGCCTCGAGATGGCTCTCCAGCTTCGGCAGATAGAAGTACGGACCGCTGCCACGGTCGAGCAGCTCGGCGGCGTTGTGAAAAACGGCGAGACCGAAATCGAACAGGCTTGCCGACACCGGCTCGCCGTCCACGTGCACGTGCCGCTCCGCCAGATGCCAGCCGCGCGGGCGGAGCGTGAGCGTCGCCGTCTCGTCGGCCAGCCGATAGCTCTTCTCGGACGTCTCCAGCGAGATCGTCCGTCGCACCGCATCGTGCACGTTTCGCTGGCCCTCGACGACGTTCTGCCAGGTGGGCGAGAGCGAATCTTCGAAGTCGACCATGAAGACGCGCGCACCCGAGTTGAGCGCGTTGATCATCATCTTTCGGTCCGGCGGCCCCGTAATCTCGCAGCGACGATCGCGCAGGTCGGGCGGCGCCTCCGTGACGCGCCACTCGCCTTCCCGGATCGCGCGCGTCTCGGCCAGGAAATCCGGGCGCTCACCCTCGCGTTCGTGCCGGCGCGCGAGCAACTCGAGACGCCGGGGGCCGAGCTCGCGCTGCAGCAACTCGACGAACTCGAGCGCGCCCTTCGTCAGAATCTGCTCATCGGCCGGCGCGAGGACTTCGATCCCCGCAATGGACCGATTAGTCATTCCCGTGATCGCACTCGCAGTCGTCGGGGCAGGTGCACTCCGCCGTCTCGGCGCTCGTCAACACATAGGCCGGACGCGCGCCGTGCACCCACGAGTGGCCGCACGTGCAGCGCAGCCAACGACCCGTGGCCGCATCGACGATGTGCAGCTCGGAGAGGTTCGTGCCGCCGCAGCCACATGCCGGGCAGGCGATGCGCTCGCACGAGCTGGCGACGCCGTGGCCGAGCACGGAGCAACCGACGTCTTCGCAGGGCTCGTAGCCGAAGGCAGGGCTGTGGCCCGTGACTTTCAGATGGCGGGGCGCCTCGGAAAGCGAAATCTCTGCCAGGCTCATCGAAACCTCCATCTGCGGCTTTTGGATCCAAAACAGGCGGCTTTCCCGCCACGAATCGCCAATATACCGCACTTCCCGGATCCGAGATCGAAAATCTGGATCCGAGGAACGTCGTCCCGGGACGAGGTTCATCGAGACGAAAGTGTGACGGGCGGGTCGTGCTGCCTCTGACACGTCTCTGACACCTCTCTGAGACGTCTCAGAGACCGTACGGCTACTGAATCCGCGTGACGACGCAGGCCGAGGGGATCACGCAGAGCGTTCGCTCGGCCGCGGAGGCGGCGAGCCCGACGGCCTGCAGCGTGCGCTTTTCGTCGAAGGCGAAGACCACGCCGCCGACGACGACGTTGTATTCGACGAGCACCCCGTCGTGGACGACGCCCGTGACCACCGGCCCCTGGAGCCGCCAGTGCTTCAGAAACGCGCCGAGCGTCGTTCCTCGATGGTCGCCCTGAAGCGTGCGAAAGAGGCCGGCGAAGCGGAGCTCTGTGACCGTTGTCGAAGACGGGCTCCGGAGCGTCGCCGTCGCCCAGCCCGTCTTGGGGTTGATCGTTCGGGCCCACAGCATCTCGATCCTCGACTTGGCCTCGAGCGTGCCGATGTAGTCGGGGATTCCCAGGCGCCGCACGTAGCTCGAGGCGGGCTCGTTCAGCTTCAGCCCGCCGATGCTGTCCTTGCCCACATCGATCAGGAACGCCTTGGGCGGCGGCGCCGAGAAGTGGGCCACCAGTGCGACGATGTCGGCCGATCCGGGACCGGCCAGCCACAGGCAGGCACAAAGGCCTGCAAGAACCGCCCCAGTTCTGCGTTCCCACCTCATGGGATCCTTGGTTCGGGGGTTTGCTCTAACGTCGCCTGGTGACCGCCCCCGAAGCTGCCGCGATCTTTGCCGCCGGTGCCGCCGCCGGAACGGTGAACACCATAGTGGGCAGCGGCACGCTCGTCACGTTCCCCGTTCTGCTCGCCTTCGGCTACTCGCCGGTGACGGCGAACGTCTCGAACACCGTCGGCCTCGTGCCCGGATCGATCTCGGGCGCCTACGGGTACCGCGAGGAGCTCGGCGGTCAGGGGCGACAGGCCGCGCGGCTCGGGCTCATGTCCGCCGCCGGCGGGATCACCGGCGCGCTCCTGCTGCTTGCCCTGCCTGCATCGGCCTTCAAATCGATCGTGCCGGGCTTCATCGCAGCAGCGCTCGTGCTCGTCCTGGTCCAGCCCTGGCTGGCCCGCCGTCTTGCGGAACGGCACGGCCATCCACTCGCCGTCCCCGGTTTGCTTCCGGTAGCCCTGTTTGCCGTTGGTGTCTATGGGGGGTATTTCGGCGCTGCGCAGGGAATCTTGATCCTCGCATTGCTCGGCCTGGCCTCATCAGAAGGGTTTCAGCGGGTAAACGGGCTGAAAAACGTCCTCGCCGGGCTGACCAATCTCGTCGCCGGGATCGTTTTCGTGGTCGCCGCCCACGTCAGCTGGCCGGTGGTCGGGCTGATCGCCGCCGGCTCGGTTCTGGGTGCCCAGCTCGGAGCCCGGATCGGCCGCCGGCTTCCCCCGGCCGGATTGCGCGCCGTGATCGTCGGCGTCGGCGTCGCCGCGATTCTGAAGCTGGTCCTCTAAGCAAGCCCTCCAAGTTGGCAACGCAGACGGACGCGCGGGCGAAGCCCGCACGTCCTGAGGTCGGCGCCGACTAGCGGCGCCTCAGACTCGTCCTCTGACTCAGACGCCCCGGATCAGCGCAAACGCCGCCAGCGCGCCCACAGCGGCGGTGGCGGCGCCGAGGAGCAGGAGATCGTGCACGCCTGAGACGAAGGCATGGTGAGCGGCAGCGAAACCGGCGCCTGCCGCGCGCGGCCCGGAGGCGATGACGGCGTTGTTGCGGACGCTGTGCTGGAGGACTGCGCCCAGCGCCGCGACGCCCGTGGCGACGCCCCCGATGCGGAAGGTGTTGCTGATCCCCGACGCCATACCGCTGCGGTTCGGCGCGACGACGGCGAGCGCGATGTGCGCGATCGCCGGATTCGCGAGCCCGATGCCGATGCCGACGAGAATCAGCCCGGGTAGCAGCACCGTCCACCGCGACTGATCGGAAACGCGGCTCATGAGGGCGAGCCCCGCGGCGACCAGAGCCATGCCCGAGCCAAGCAGCAGTCCGGCCGGCAGACGGCTTGCGAAGCGGCGCGCCACGATCGGGACGAGGAAGACGAAGACCGTCGCAGGCAGAAGCCGGACGCCACCCTGAAGCGGTGAGTAGCCGAGCAGATTCTGGAGATAGAGCGTCAGGTACGGGAAGGCCGCGAACATGCCAGCGCCGATTGCGAAGGTCGCGATCGACACGCCGCAAAAAGCACGATTGCGAAAGAGCGAAAGGTCGAACATCGCCCGCTCTTGACGCAGCTCAACCGCCACGAAGGCGGCGAGGAGCACCACGGCTCCCGCGAACAGGCCGAGAATGAGCGCGCTCGACCACCCTTTGTCGCTCCCGCGTAGCAGCGCAAGCACGAACAGGAGCAGCGAACCGGAGAACGTGACGAGCCCCGCCAAATCGAGGTGCTGCGTTTGCGGGTCGACGACATTTGCGACCTGCACGACGCAGATCGCGAGCACGGCAGCTCCGATCGGCACGTTGACGAAGAAGATCCACCGCCAGCCGAGCCCGTCGGTGAGCGCACCACCGAGCACCGGCCCGATCGCCACGGCTCCGCCGACCGTCGCTCCCCAAAATGCGATTGCGGTGCCGCGCGCGGCTCCGGCGAAGTCCTGAGCGATCAGCGCGAGCGCCGTCGTGAACATCGCCGCGCCGCCGATCCCCTGGAAGGCGCGTGCGAGATCGAGCTCGAGCCCACTGCCCGCGATGCCGCAGAGAAGAGACGCGAGCGTGAAGATGCCGACGCCGCCCATGAACACCCGCTTGCGCCCAAAGCGGTCTGCGACAGTGCCGGCCGTCAGCAGGAGCGACGCCAGTGACAGCGCATATGCATCGAGGACCCACTGGAGGCTCGTGAAGCTCGCGTGCAGGTCGTGATGGATCCGCGGCAGCGCGACCTGGACGATCGTGATGTCGACGAGCAGCATGAACGTGGCGCCGCAAACGGCGACAAGGGTCCACCAGTTCTTCTCCGGCCGCGTGCTCATCCGCGCCGAACCGTAACGGCAGTGGCCGCCCATAGCGCGGCGACAATGCCGAAGCCGATTCGGCCTTGACCGGGCAGCGAGAACGTCAGCCCGACCAGCGGCGTTGCGACGAGGATCGTCACCGCACCGGCCATGTTCACGAAACCGACCGCCGCGGCGGGCGACTCCGGATACAGCCGCGCCGCCCCGGTGAACGACGCCGCGAACGGGAGGCCGGCCATGAGCCCGATGATCGCTGCCGCGACGAACACGAGCGGCAGCGGTGTCGCGATCGCAAGCAGCGCCGTCCCGGCACCGCCGGCGATGAAGCTCGCTCGCAACAGGCCGAGCCGGCCGAACACGCGGCCGCCGAGCGGCCGGGTAACCACACCGAGGAGCAGGATGAGCGAACCGGCAACGCCCGCGACCGTCTTCGAGTCGCCGCCGGCCCGCTCGAGCAGCGTCACCACCCAGTTGCCGAGCACGGCCGAGAGCCCGAACGAAGCGCTGTGCATTGCCGCAAGCCTGAGCAGGCGCGGGTCGGACAGCGGCAGTCTCGCTCTTCTATGTACATACCCCTCGCCGCGGCGTCCTTGATCGGGGGCGATCGCGAGCAACAACGCGCCCACGCCCGCGATCAGCGCGGCACTGGCGAAGGGCGCCTGCCAGCTGCCCCATTGCGGCACGACAGCGATCGCGAGACCAGCGGCAGCCATGCTGGTGCCGCCGTATGCGCCCTGCGCCACCGCGGAGCCGAATGCGCTCCGCACGTAATCGCTTCCCGCAACGAACGAGAGCCCGGTGCCGACACCGGCGAGGGCGCGCATGCCGATCGCGAAACCGGCGTCCCGCCAGGTGAGGGCGAGCGCGGAGGCGACCGCGATGATCGCGAGCCCCGTCACGCCCACGACCCGTGCGCCGAAGCGGTCACAAAGGCGGCCTGCAGGTACCTGGAGGACAGCATGCGTGACGAAGAGGGCCGTCGTAAAGAGGCCGACGACGACGAGTGAGACGCCGTAGGCATGCGCGAGCCCACCGGCGACCGCGCCTGTGTTGGCGAGGTTCCAACCCGCCGACAGCGCGGGCGCGAGGCCCCCGGCCGCAGCCCGCACGCGCATGGTGCGCGACTCTACTCTCGCTTGCCCGACACCGGCGTACATGATATGACGGTGTCGGCTTGCCGAACTACGACCTCCCCAACCCGGCGCCCGAGCCGCTTCGCCGCGTCCAGCTCTTCGTGAACTCGACCGACCGCGAAAACGGCCACGAGTGGCTCCCGGCGTGGCTCGAGGAGCACAACGTGCCGGTCTCGGCGACTGCACGCGCAACCGAGCTCCGCGAAGCGCTGCGCCGGCTTCTCCACGTGAACAACGTGGGCGGAGCCGCACCCGACGCGATCCGGGTCGTCGACCAGGCGGCGCGGACATCGGTCGTGGTCGAACTGCACGAGAACGGCGTCGCTCTCTCCGGAAAGGATGCGCTCGGTCAGGTGACGGCCGTCGCACTGACGGCAATGCTCGACGGGACCTGGCCGCGGCTGAAGGTCTGCCGCAACTGCGAGTGGGCCTTCTACGACAACTCGAAGAACCGCGCCGGCAGCTGGTGCTCGATGCAGCTCTGCGGCAACCGCAAGAAGACGCGTGCCTACCGGGCGCGACGGCGGAGCGCAGCATGAGCACCTTCCGGCGGATCGTCTTCCCGTTCCGGCTCGCGCGTGCCCGGCTTGGCTCAGGCGGTGAGCGGCTTGTGCTCGTCGCCGTCGGGATCATCGCCGGATCGGCGGCGCTCGCGGCCGTGCTCTCCGGGCGACTCGTGATGCAGGACCGCTCACTCGCGCAGGCGACCGCGCAGCTTGCACCGGCAGACCGGTCGCTGGAGGTCGCGTGGTTCGGCGCGCTCTCGGGCAACTGGCGAGCACTCGACCGCCAAGTGACCGCCGCGCTCGGCCGCGATTCGGTGCACGCGATGCTCTACCGCGAGTCGTCGATCGGCGGCCGGCTCGTCAACCTCCGTGCGGCCGACGGTCTCGCCCGCTTCGTGCAACTGCGCTCGGGCCGTCTGCCACGCACATGCGTCCCGTCGCACTGCGAGGTACTCCGCCTCGAGGGGCCCGGCCCGGTGCCGTCGAAGCCATCGCTCGCGGCTGATCCAGGTCGGTACCGCGACACTGCGCCGCGACGCTCCGTTTGCGTCGTGGATCCAACCGGTGCAGACCGAGCAGGTCGCACGGGCCGTCCGGTACCACACACCGCAGCCGTCGCCGGTCCTGCTCGCCGACGGCGTCGACGGACTTTCCCGCACGACCGAGCTCTCGTCGTTCTTCCGCTCCTACGCCTGGTTCGTGCCCGTGCAGCCGGGTGACGTGCACCCGTGGTCGGTCGCGGCATACGCGCGCTCGATCGACCGCGTGCGCGCCGCACTGGCCGCGCGCTCGGATTCCTTCCAGGTGACGGGACCGACCGACGCGCTCACCGCCGCGGTCGACTCTTCGCGTGTCGCCGCACGACGATTGCTGCTCCTCGGCGGTGAGACCGGGGCGCTCCTGCTCGCGTTCACGATCCTGGCCGCCGCCGCCCTGCGTCGCGAGGTCGCCGAGTCGCGGCGGCGGCTGCTCTGGGCCGGCGCACGCCGCTGGCAGGTCGAGTTGCAGACGTTCGCCGAAACGGGCGCAGTCGCTCTGATCGGGACCGTGCTCGGCTGGTGCGTCGGCGGCGCGGTCGCCGCGGCCGTCGCATCACGGGCCGGTTCGCCGTCCTGGCAGGTGATCGATCACTCACTGCTCACCGGCAGCGGGATTGCGACAGCCGCAGGTGCAGCGGCCGCGGCGGCGCTGCTCCTCTACCTGACAGTACGGTCACGTCCGCTCGACGCAGGCCGCTTCGCGGTGACGCCGCTCGACATCGCAGCCCTTGCAGCTGTGGCAGTCGTCCTCACGGGCTATTTGCGCGGTTCGATCGACGCCGGCTCGCTCACGAGCGGGAAAGGAACGGGGACATTCGTTCTGCTCGTGCCGGCGCTCGTCACGTTCGCTGCTGCGATCGGCGCCGTGCGCCTGCTGCTGCCTGCGCTGCGAGCGCTCGGCCGGCTCGGCCGCCACGGTCCCCTACCGTTGCGGCTCGCCGCCGTCTCGCTCTCGCGCAACCCGGGGCAGGCGACCGTCGTGGCGACCTTCCTCGTTGCGAGTCTCGGCCTGGCGCTGTTCGCCGTCACCTATCGCGCAACCCTGCTGCAGGGGCAGCACAACGAGGCGTACTACGCCGTGCCCGCACCGTACGTCGCCACCGAGGATCTCTCGCAACTCGTGCCGGTCCTGCACGGCTGGCCGGGCAACACTCCGGCGACACAGGTGCTGCGGCTCACCGGCAACGTCCCGAGCGCCGCGAGCTTCACATTCCTCGGTGTACCCGAACCCCGGCTTGCGCTCCAGCCGAGCGCGTTCCGGTCGACGCCGCTTCCGGCGGGGACCGTCTTCCGCCTGCCGGTGACCATGCACGGCGACGACGTCGCGGTGCGGGCCTTCTTCCGCTCGCCGCTCGGCGATTTCCAGGCGGTGATCCTCGGCACGACGCACAGTCCCGATCGGGTCGTACTGCATGGCCGCATCCCGTTCGCGGACGCGACGCTGAGCTCGCTCGAGTTCGATCTGCTCAACGGCGGCCGCCTGGTGGCGAATGCGGGCACCGGCCTTCAGCCGACAGCGCGGGGCCGGATGCGTCTGGGCACGCCGTCGGTTGACGGGCGGCCCGTTCGCGGCGCGTTCACTGGTTGGATCGGGAGCGGTGGCGTCTCGAACACGCTCGCATACGGAATCACGCCCGACAACACGGCGGTCTTCCGCGCACCGCAGCCGACGGATGGACAACCGCTCCCGGTGCTCGTCACGCCGGGGATCGCCGCGGCGGCGGGCGAGGGCCACATCGTGCCGCTCACGATCGAGGGCGAGGTCGTGACCGCGCGGATCGTCGGGATCGTCCCGCGTTTCCCGTCGATCGTCGGTGACGCGGTCGTCGCCGACCGGCAGACCGCTGCGACGGTGCTCAACACTCACTCGCCCGGGCTCGGCACCACCGACGAGCTCTGGGCGGACACGCTCCCCGCGAAGCCGCCCGTAGAGCTGACCGTCGTGTCTCGCGCCGATGTGCTTGCAGGCCTCCGCGCCGATCCGCTCGCGCGCGGCGCGCTTGCGACACTCGCAGCGACGGCCGCGCTTGCACTGGCACTCGCGCTCGTCGGCCTCCTGCTCGGCGTCGTCGGCGATCGCCGCGACGAGCGCGGCGAGCTCTTCGACCTCGAAGCGCAAGGCGCGCCACCGGCGACGCTTCGCCGCCACCTGCGGTTGCGCGCACTCCTCGTCGCGGTGTTCGGGCTTGCGGGCGGGATCGCCACGGGTGCGATTCTCTCCAGGCTCGTGCTCTCCCTCGTGACGGTGACGGCCTCGGCGGCGCGTCCCGAACCGCCGCTGCGACTCGTCCTCGATCCAACGCTGCTCACGGCAGCGATCGCTGGATACGCCGTGATCGCGGTTCTGCTCGTCGTCGCAGCGACGCGTTTTGGTGCGCGCGCACTCGAACGTGCCGCAGAGGCCGCGGCATGAGGCGCCGCTTGTCGGCGCCGTCCTCAGGACGTACGGGCTATGCCCGTGCGTCCGTCTGCGTCGCCAACTGGAGGCGTTGCCTCGTGAGGCGAGCATGATGGCAATTGAAGTGCGCGATGTCTTCCGTGTGCACTCGACGCCGGAAGGCGACGCGGCGGCGCTGCAGGGGCTCTCGCTCTCGGTGCGCGAGCACGAAGTCGTGACGGTGCTCGGGCCGAGCGGCTCCGGCAAATCGACGCTGCTCCGACTCCTTGCCGGCGTCGAGCGGCCGTCGGCGGGTGCCGTGCGTGTTTTCGGCGAGGACGTGGGGAAGCTCTCGTCCCGCCGGCTGACCGAGTACCGCGCGACGAAGCTCGGCTATGTCGACCAGCACTACACGAGTGCGCTCGCGCCGGAGCTGACCGCCCGCGAGCTGGTCTCGCTTCAGCTCGGACTGCGCGGCGCAACCGAGCCCGTGCGGCTGCGGCGTGCCGATGAGTTGCTCGAGCGTGTCGGGCTTGCGGAGAAGCGCCACCGCCGGCCGGACCAGCTCTCGGGAGGCGAGCAGCAGCGCGTTGCCCTCTGCGCAGCACTCGCCCACGCGCCTCGCGTCTTTCTCGCCGATGAGCCGACGGGCGAGCTCGATGCCGCCACCGCCGACCAGGTCTATGCGCTCGTCGGCGAGCTCGTGCGCGAGCACGACTGCACCACCGTGCTCGTGAGCCACGACCCCGAATCGGCGAAGATCGCCGACCGGATCATCCGCATTCGCGACGGCCGGGTCTCGGAGGAGTGGGCGCCCGACGGCGAGACATCCGACACGATCGTCGTCGGTCGCGGCGGCTGGCTGCGCCTGCCCGAGGAGCTGCTGCTTCGCGCCGGCATCGGCGAGCGCGCGACGGCGCAGCTCGATGCCGGCAGCATCGTCGTCTCGCCGGCAGCCGGATCGCCGCGCGCCTCTGTCCCGGAAAGCCACGTCCAGAGTCAGACCCCGGACACGTCTGAAACGGCGGGAGCGATCGTTGCGAGCGTGCGCAAGCTGACGAAGAGCTACGGGGAGACGCGCGTTCTCGACGGGCTCGACGCGGAGTTCCGCGGCGGCCTCCTGCACGCGATCACCGGCCCGTCGGGCTCGGGGAAGACGACCTTCCTGCACCTGCTGGCCGGCCTCGAGCTCCCCGACGCGGGCGCGATCGACGTTGCGGGCGTCGAACTCAGTGCCCTCGATCGCGCCGGGCGAGCGGCGCACCGTCGTGACGCAATCGCCTACGTCGGCCAGCAGACGGGGCTCGTCCCCCATCTCTCGGCACTCGAGAACGTCGAGCTCGCGCTGACGCTCCGCGGCGTCGACGATCCCGGCGGGCTTGCGTTCGCGACACTGGAGCAGGTCGGTCTTGCCGAACGCGCGCGCCAGCGCGTCTCCCGTCTCTCGCAGGGCGAGCGCGCGCGGGTCGGGATCGCACGGGCGATCGCTGCCCGTCCCAAGCTTCTGCTCGCCGACGAACCGACGTCCCGCCTGGACGGCACGAACGCGGTCGCCGTTGCCCACCTGCTCGCGCGACTCGCGCGCGACACGGGCGCGGCCGTCCTGTGCGCAACCCACGATCCGCTCGTGATCGAGCAGGCAGACAACGAACTACGCCTGATTTGAGGCACACTGGAGGCGTGCGGAAACTCGCTCTCCTGCTGATCGCCGCCGCCGCCTCCGGGCTCTTCGCCGGCGCTGCGCAGGCCAAGCTCACCCCGGCCGAGCAGACCTGGGCGAAGCCGCTGATCACAATCTGGAACGTTCAGAACGCGGGGCTGCATCTCGTGATCGGCCAGGCCGCCGCGAAGAACGCACTCATCGCCGGCGAGAAACCGCAGAACCTGGCGCTGACGAAGACGCTCTACGCGCTGATCAGCTGCAAGCAGCCCGCCGACCTGGTCAAGAAGGCGGGGACCCCACCGTCACCGCGGCTGACCGCGTTTCGCGACGCGCTCGAGGCCGCTTGCACGCACAACGCCAACGGCGCCAACGACTTCGCGAAGGCGGTCGGGGCCGTCACGAAGCAGAACACCAAGCTCGTGCAGCCACTGCTGACGGCCGGAGTCGCGCAGTTCAAGCTCGGTACGGCGCAGCTTTCGAAGGCCTACAAGGTGCTGATCGCGATCGGCGGCAAGTCGATCTTCGCCGCCTGAGGAGCTACGGCTCGAGCCGAATCTCGCCGACGAGCTCGCTGCGACTGTTCGTCAAGGGGACAGTGGTGAAGGCGGCCAAGCCGAGGACGGCCGCGAGCGCGGGTCGAAGCGCCCGCCCGTTGCCGTCGGCGACCTTGAAGGCGTAGCCGCGGCCGTCCGGCGCCGCCGCGCAGAGCAAGCCCTCCGCTCCGCGCTTCGCGATCCAGCCGGGCAGCAGCTGCATCAGCGCGGTGTCGTCTGCACCATCACCGCCGACGAGCTCGGGCCGCGCGCGCATCGCGTTCGCGATTCGCTCGGGCGTGCGCGTCAACAGCGCAGCCTGCGCGGTCAGTGGCAGCGCGTAGGTCGGGATGCCGCAACCGTCGATCGCACATGGCAACGAGTCGCCGCCGAGCAGGTCGCGGATGCGCTCTTGCACCGGATGTGCGGGCAGCCGGTAGCCCTCGAACGGCCAGCCGTTTGCCCTGCAAGCGGCCAGAAAGCCGGCGTGCTTGCCGGAGCAGTTGTGCCCGAGTTTTCCTTCGGGCCGCCCCTCTTGCGGACCGCACTCGAGATCATCGACGGTCGCGCCTGCGCGAGCGAGCAGCTTGCGCACGGCGTCGAGTTGCGCGGGCTCGGCCTGATGCGACGCGCACGCGATTGCAAGCTCGTCGTCGTCGAGATCGTCGTATGCATCGGCGAGCGGGATCGCCTGGATCGGCTTCGCAGACGAGCGAAGGTGGCTGACGATGTCCTCGCCGTGCAGCGACGCCCTCGGTCGAGGCGACGTGAACGAGGTGGACGGCCTCGACGACATCCCCGCGCCGCACGACTACCCTGAGTGGATCCACGCGAGGAGCGTACGTGCCTGAATTGCCCGAGGTCGAAGCCTGGCGGCGCCAGCTCGACGCCGACGTCAAGCGGTATCCGATCGAGCAGGCCGGCCCTGCGCACATCGCCACGCTGAAGACGTTCGACCCGCCGCTCTCGGCGCTCGAGGGTGAAGGGCTCGCGGGTGCGCGGCGGCGCGCGAAGCGCTTCCTCTTCCCCACCGACGACGGCGAGCTCGTCCTCTACGTGCATCTGATGAGCGCCGGGCGGCTGCGGTACCTGAAGGCCGGCGAGAAGGGACCGAAGTCGCCGGTGTTCCGGCTGCGCTTCACCGACGGCGGCGAGCTCGTGCTGACGGAGGCGGGCCGGAAGCGCCGGGCCGGCGTGTCGTTGCTGCGCCCCGATGCGCTCGAGGCCGAGCTTGCCCATCTCGGCCCGGAGGCAGACGAGCTCGATGCCGAGTCGCTCGCGCCGATTCTCGCGTCGGACTCGCGCCGCCTGCACTCGCTGCTGCGCGACCAGCGGCTGATCGCCGGCATCGGCCGCGCGTGGGCAAACGAGATCCTGAACGCGGCGCGCCTTTCGCCGTACGCGCTTTCGACCCAACTCTCCGACGAGGAGATCGCGAGGCTCGCGACCGCGATCCACGAGGAGCTGGCGCGCGGGCTCGAGCTGCGCCTGCAAGGCGCAAGTGACGCGGTCACCTATCGCGTGCACAAGAAGCTCGGCGAGCCCTGCCCGCGCTGCGGCACACCGCTCGCGCAGGTCGACTTCGAGGAGCACACGATCTTCTACTGCCCCGAATGCCAGACCGAAGGGCGCGTGCTCAAGGATCGGCGGATGTCGCGGTTGCTGCGATGAGAGAGTCGAGCAGGTGACCGAGGCGACGGAGGAGATCGTCGAGATGTTCCGCTCGCTCCTGCCGCAGCTGACCGAGGCCCGCACACCGCCGACGCTCGCTCAGCTCCAGGACGTCGTCTCGAACCAGACGCTGCTCGTCGCGCGCGACGACGACGGACGGATCCTGGGGACGCTGACCTTCGTCCTCTATCGCGTCGCCTCCGGCGTCAAGGGCCGGATCGAAGACGTGATCGTCGACGAATCGGCGCGCGGGCAGGGCGTCGGCGAGACGCTCGTCGCGCGAGGGGATGCGGCTCGCGAACGAGGCGGGCGTGCTGATGCTCGAGCTCACCTCGATGCCCTACCGGCAGTCCGCGAACCGCCTGTACAAGCGGCTCGGCTTCGTCCGCAAGCCGACGAACGTGTACGTCTGGTGGCCCCGATAGCCTCTCGCGGTGTTTCAGATGCCCCTGGTTAGGCATGGCTCGCTCGAGGTCGTCTGCGGACCGATGTTCTGCGGCAAGAGCGAGGAGCTGATCCGGCGGCTGCGGCGCGCCGAGATTGCCGGCATGCGCGCGCTGATCGTGAAGCCACTGGTCGACGACCGCTACGACGTCGGGCACGTCGTCTCGCACGGCGGCTCGAAGATGCGGGCGGTCGCCGTGACGACGAGCGCCGAGGTGCTGCGGCTCGCGGGCGGCTACCAGGCGATCGGGATCGACGAGGTGCAGTTCTTCGACGACGGCATCGTCGGTGTGATCGGCCAGCTCGTCGACCGCGGCGCGCGCGTGGTTGCGGCTGGCCTCGCGCAGGACTTCCGCGGGCTCCCGTTCGGCGCGATGCCGCAGCTGCTGTGCGCGGCCGACTACATCGACAAGCTCGAGGCCGTCTGCCACCGCTGCGGCGGCCCGGCGACGCTCACACAGCGGCTGCTCGACGGGCAACCGGCTCCGTTCTCGGGAGCGACCGTGCAGATCGGCGCGCTCGACTCCTACGAGGCGCGCTGCCGCGCCTGCTTCGAGCCCGGCGTCGACGCCGGCCGCCGTCGCCTAGAGCTGAACCTGTCAGCGTTTCGCCTGCGACCGCGAGCGAGCCGCCGAAATACTCGATCGCGAGCCTTGCGACGAGCGCGCCGAGATCCCGGGGCGACTCACCCGTGACGATCGCTGCTGCGTCGTCGGCGAGTGGCGAGAGCTCGAGCGCTCGGCCGTTCACACGCCAGGTCACAAGCGGCGCGCCTCCATGGACTGCAGCCGCGAGCGCCAGCGACTGAAGCGACAGATGAATTGCGCCGGCGTCCGTCTCGATCGTCTCGCCGGTGCCTTCGGTCACGATCCGCTCATCGTCGAACGTCGCCAGCTCGAGCGTGTCGACCTCACCGAGCGCGGGCTCGTACCGGCCCGACTCGATCCGAACAGCGAGCCCGAGCAGGTCGAGCAGCGACGTCATTTGATCGGCGGCGGCCTCGATCAGATCGACGAAACGCGACTCGCGCTCGGCGAGCGTGCCCGTGCGCGTCAGCGTCTTCGCAAAGCCGTTGACGGTCGCGAGCGGCGTCCGCAGGTCGTGACAGGCGAGCGAGACGAGGCGGGTGAACCCGTTGTCTGTCATCTAGACAGGCGTTGCGCGCCGCAGCCCGCGCAGCCCGCGGAAGCGGCTTTCGGTGCCCGCCCGTAGGCGGCGCAGGTTCCCGCGATGCAGGAAGGTCACCGCCGCACCCGTCAGCCCGGCGAAGACGATCACCGCGACCGGATACCCGAAGGCAACGGCGGACACCGGTAGGGAGAGCGAGGCCACAATCGAGGCCACCGACGCGTAGCGCGTGAGCAAGAAGAGTGCGAACCAGATCGCAACAGCCGCCACCGCCACCCAGGGGCACACAGCGATCAGCACGCCTGCGCCGGTCGCGACCATCTTCCCGCCCTTCTCGAAGCGCAAGTACAGCGGCCGCGCATGTCCGAGCATTGCCGCCGCGCCGGCCAGGATGCCGCAAAGATGCGACACGACGAGGACGCCGATGAGAGCGGGGACGAACCCCTTCAACGCATCGAGCAGCATCACGGGAATGGCCAGCTTGGGCCCGTAGGTCCGCCAGACGTTCGAGCCTCCGATCGAACCGCTTCCGGACTTGCGCACGTCGTCGCCGCGAAAGATGCGCGGCAGCCAGTAACCCCACGGGCACGACCCGAGCAGGTATCCGCCGACCACGATCGCGGCGAAGGTCAACGGCGAATGGCGTACGTCTCGACCCAGCCGTCGATCACGGCGTAGTCGAGGTTCGCGAAGAAGGCGTCGATGTAAGCGGAGCGGTCGGTGCCGTAGTCGATGAAGTATGCGTGCTCGTACACGTCGAGGGCAACAAGCGGCGAGGCATTCCAGACCGGGAAGGTGTTCTGAGCGTCGCCGATGTAGTTGAAGAGGCGGCCTTCGTCCCAGTCGTAGGCCGTCCAGGCCCAGCCGCGGCCGGCGATCCCGGTCGCCTTCAGGTCGGCGCGCCAGGCGTCCACCGATCCGAAATCGCGCGTCACGAGCTCGCCGAAGGCGCCCTTCGGATCGCCGCCGACGCCGCCGAGGTGCTCGAAGTAGAGCTCGTGGTTCTTGATCCCGCCGATCGCGAAGGTCAGCTCCACCTTCAGCTCGCGGAGCTCGGAGTAGGTCTGGTTCGCCGCCGAGAGGTCGACCCCGGCGAGGCGGCCGAGGATCTCGTTCCGCTTGGCGACGTAGCCCTGGTAGAGCTTGTAGTGGGCCTCGATCGTCTGGCGGGAGATTCCGTCCAGCTCGTACAACGCCGGCTTCAGCTCCCGCGCCACGATCTCCGCATGGTTGTAGGCGAGCGACATGCCGGGCTGCGGAGCATATCCTGGGCGCGACTATCGAACCCGAAGGAGACGCCATGCCATTCGAGCTGCCCCCGCTTCCCTACGACTTCGACGCGCTCGAGCCGACGATCGACGCGAAGACGATGGAGATCCACCACGACAAGCACCACCAGGCCTACGTCACGAACCTGAATGCGGCGCTCGACGGCACGGAGTGGGCCGACCACCCGATCGAGCAGGTGCTGGCCAACCTCGAGCTGATCCCCGAGGACAAGCGCGCTGCCGTTCGCAACAACGGCGGCGGCCACGCCAACCACACCCTCTTCTGGCAGCTGATGAAGCCGAAGGGCGGCGGCGACCCGACCGGCGACCTCGCCGCGGCGATCAACGACACGTTCGGGGACGCCGACCAGCTCAAGGCGGCGATCAACGACGGCGGCGTCAAGCGGTTCGGCTCGGGCTGGACCTGGCTGATCTGGGACGGAACCGGGCTCGCGGTCCAGTCGACCCCGAACCAGGACTCGCCGCTGATGGACGACCACGTGCCGCTGCTCGGCATCGACGTCTGGGAGCACGCCTACTACCTCAAGTACCAGAATCGCCGTCCCGATTACCTCGCAGCCTGGTGGGACGTGGTCAACTGGGACGAGGTCGGGAAGCGGTTCGAGAACAGGGGTAAATAGTCAAAAACCGACTACCGGGGTTTCTGCGTAGGACCTACGATGGCGTTTGCGCTGACTCCCCCTAGGATGGCTTTCGTGTGCTCCGATGCAGAACTGATCCAGCGGACCGGTGCCGGTGACCGGCCCGCTTTCGAGAAGCTCTACAAGCGGTACGCACGTCCTGTTTTCGGGCTCGCACTGCGGCGCCTCGGCGACCGGGGCCGCGCCGAGGACGCCGTGCAGGAAACATTTGCCTCGATCTGGCGCTCGGCGTCGACCTACAAGCCCGAGCGGGGCCCGGGAGCGCCGTGGCTCTACGGCGTGGCACGCAACGCGATCGTCGACCGGAGCCGCGCCCGGAACGAGCCGCCCGCGGAAGCGCCCGACGAGGCATCGCTCGACGCCGGCCCCGACGAGCGTGCCGAGGCTGCGTGGCTTCAGTGGCGCATCCACCGCGCACTCGAAACGCTGCCTGAGCGCGAGCGCGAGGTGATCGCGCTCGCCTACTGGAGCGATCTCTCGCAGAGCGAGGTTGCCGAGAAGCTCGGGATCCCGCTCGGGACGGTCAAGACGCGCACACGCTCCGCACTTGCGCATCTCGGAGATCTCCTGGATGGTGAGCTGCTATGACGCGCGAGTTCAACGACTGGGTTGACATCGAGGGTCTCACGCCAACGGAGCGCGAGCGTCTCGAGCGCGTGCACGCGCTGCTCGTCGCCGCCGGGCCCCCGCCGGAGTTGACCGCCGCGATCGAGCGCCCGCCCGCGCAGGTGATCCAGTTTCCCGTCTGGCGGCGGCGGCCGATGGTGGCAGCCCTCGCCGCTGCAGTGGCTGTCGCGGGAGCGGCGTTCGGCGGCGGCTACGTGGTCGGCCACCACGGCGACATGACCGTCGTGCGCACCGCGGCACTCCAGAGCAGTGTCGGCACACAGGCGTTCGCGTCGCTCCGGATCGGCGAGCGCTACGAGAGCGGCAACTGGCCGATCGAGATGACCGTCCGCGGGCTTCCGGCGAAGCCGAACAGCCGCGACTACTACCTCCTCATGCTCTGGAGCCACGGCAAGCCCGCCGGCATCTGCGGTGCCTTCCACGTGTCGGCGAACGGCGTCACCAAGGTGCACTTCGACGTTCCGTACGCGATCGACAAGTCGACGCACTGGGTCGTCACGGCGATCGAGCCCGGCGAGCGGTACCCGGGCACCGTGATGATGAAAACCGTCTAGGGCACGTCGAGGCGGGCCGCCTCGAGATCGATGTCGCGCTGAACGCGCTTCATCACGTCGTCGTTGATGTACCCGGTGCGACGCAGCTCGACGACGGCGTTCCGCTCGGCGTCGAGTAGCTCACGGCGAACGCGCTGGTAAGCTCGCCGAGCGCTCCTCGATCTCACCGTCATCATCGTCGTCGAATCGCGCGCGGAACCGGTTGACGCGGAAGCCGTACGCACCGCGTAGGCGTTCCGCCGTGTCGTCGCGAACCGAGCCGTCCGCAACGAGCTCTTCCAGCCGGGCGAGCGCGGCCTCGGATGCCTTGATCCGCGCCTTCGCCTCTTCCCGCGCGGCGCCGCCGTCGTCCTCGGGCAGGCGGATCAGGCGCATCAGCCCCGGCAGGGTCAGACCCTGGCCGACGAGCGTCACGACCAGCACGCAGAACGTGACGAAGATGATCAGGCTGCGGTCGGGAAAGTCGGTCGGCAATGCGAGCGCGGCGGCGAGCGAAATGCCGCCGCGGATGCCCGCCCACGAAATGACCACGGGCACCTGCCACGCTGGATACGGATCGCGTTCGCGGATGCTCCGAAAGAGATAGCGCGGTAGATAGGCGAACACGGGCACCGACACGAGCCTGATCACGATCACGGCCGCGCAGATCAGCGCGGCATCGGCGATGTAGTCGCGCGACCCGGACAGGCCGTGGACGATCGACCGCAGCTGCAGGCCGACGAGCACGAAGAGCAGCGCGTTGACGAGGAAGGTGAGGATCTCCCAGAACGCGTCGCCGGTGAGCCGTGTCTGGGCGGTCGTCAGCTCGGGCGTGTACCAGCCCATGTAGACGCCGGCCGTCACGGCCGCGAGCACGCCCGAGACGCCGGCCGCCGTCGCCGGCAGGTAGGCGATGTAGCCCGTCAGCACTGCGATCGCGACCTCGATCGGCGGGTCGTCGGTTCGCTTCCGAACCTGGCGGATGCAGTAGCCGACGCCCAGGCCGACCGCAACTCCCCCGACGATGTTCAGGACGAGGTGCGCGCCGACATGGAGCAGTGAGAAACCACCGCCCACGGCCGCACCCACTGCGGCCTTGTACAGGACGAGCGCGGTGCCGTCGTTGACCAGGCTCTCGCCCTCGAGGATCGCGACCATTCGTCGCGGCATGCCCACGCGGCCGGCGATGTCGGTGACAGCGAGCGCGTCGGTCGGGGAGACGATCGCCCCGAGCGCGAACGCGGGCGCCCACGCCAGGCCGAGCCAACCGTGGGCGACGGCGGCAACGCCGGACATCGTCCCCCCCACCAGACCGACGGCGAGCAGCGAGATCGGCCGCAAGTTCGTGCCGCAGGTCGCGCAGCGAGGTGAAGAAGGCAGCCGAGTAGAGCAGCGGCGGCAGCAGCGCGACGAGCACGATGTCCGGCGCCAGCACCAGATGCGGCAGGCCGGGGACGAAGCCGAGCGCGACGCCTCCGAGGACGAGCAGCACCGGCACGGGCAGCCGCAGCGCCGGCGCCAGCGCGAGCAGCGCGCCGAGGGCCAGCAGCAGGCCCAGAAGCTGGATCTCCTGGTGGGCCCCGAAGCTCATGATCATGAGATGAGACTACGAAAGTACGGGCAGCCGTATTCCCCCGTTCGCCACGATGGAGCGATGGGCCGACGCCCGTCGCTCCTCTACGACGCCGACTGCCGTTTCTGCCGTTTCGTCGCGCGAGTCTTCGTTCGCCTCGATCGGCACGGTCGAGTTGCCTACCTGCCACTCCAGGACGGCGAGGCACACCGGCTGCTGGCCGATCTGACCGACGCGCAACGACTGGCGTCGATCCATCTCGTCGAGACGGACGGGCGGCGTGCATCGGCGGGAGCCGCCCTCGCGGCGATGCTCCGCCACCTGGGCGTTCCTGCAGCGCCCGGCGCGGCTCCTCGGCCTGCTCTACGGCCCGGTCGCACGAGCACGCGGCGTGCTCGGCAGGGTCGTCCCCGACGGCCCGGCGCCGGGCCGAAACGATTGAGAGCCCCTGCCTGCGCGGGGGCTCTCGGCCTTCTACGTGCTGTTTGTTCTACGCAGCGTCGGCGATCGACTCGTCGACCGAGAGCCGCCGCAGGGCGTCGGCTTCGATCTGGCGCACGCGCTCGCGCGTGATCCCGAGCTGCTTGCCGATCTGCTCGAGCGACGTCGGCTCGCCGCCGCTGAGACCGAAGCGCAGCGAGATCACGTTGCGCTGGCGCTCGGGCAGCTTCGCGACTGCGCGGCGAACGGCGTCGCCGCGAATCGTCTGGTCGACCTCGTCCTCGGTGGTCGGGCCGGACGCGGCGAACAGATCGCCGAGGCTCGAGTCTCCCTCGGAGCCGATCGGTGCATCGGTCGAGGCGACCGTGCGCGCAGCGGCGCGCACCTCGATCACCTGGTTGTGCGGCAGCTTGGACTGCTTCGCGATCTCCTCGGTCGTGGGCATGCGGCCGAGCTTGGCGAGCAGCTCGCGCTCGGTGCGCGCGACCTTCTGCTCCCGCTCGACGACATGAACCGGAATCCGAATCGTGCGTGACTTGTTCGCGACGCCGCGCTGTACCGCCTGGCGGATCCACCAGGTCGCGTACGTCGAGAACTTGAAGCCCTTGCGCCAGTCGAACTTCTCGGTCGCGCGGATCAGGCCGATCACGCCCTCTTGAATCAGGTCGCCGAGCGTGATCCCCTGCGTCTGGTAACGCCGGGCGATCGAGACGACGAGCCGGAGGTTCGAGGTGATCATGCGGTCTTTCGCCGCCATGTCGCCGCGCTCGATCCGCTTTGCGAGCTCGACCTCTTCCGCTGCGGTCAGCAACGGGTAGCGGCCGGCCTCGTTCAGGAACTGCTGCAGCGAGTCGGTGGTGAGTGCCGGCTCCGCGGTCAGGTCGAGGTCGTCGTCCTCCTCGAGCTCGGCATCGATCTCGTCGAGCACGTAGTCGGGCGCCTCCACCTCCTCCTCGGGGGCGGCTGGAACGTCCAGGGTGACGGTGTCTTTGTTCATCTGCTCCTTCTTCGTGATGTGACGGGCGCGCGGATTGTTTGTTGCCGCGTCCGCGCTTCTTCCGTCACCTGTAATAACGCCGTCCGGGGCCAAAACCTTCCTAAGAAAACCCTAAGAGGCATCGGCAACCCTGCCGATTCCCCGAGGAGTGATTCGCTAGGGAGCCGTCCGGCCCTGCTCGATGAACGCGGCATGGGTCACCGGCATCACCCGTTCGAGGAAGCCCTCGGCCGCCTTGGCGTACTCCCGGATCTCGAACTGGGCGTGCTCCGAGTTCCGGAGCGAGCAGAAATGCATCAGCGAGCGCGGGTTGCAGCTCCAGAAGTACTTGGTGTAGAGCGAGAGCGGCAGCGCCATCCGGGCGACCTCCTTGGCGACGCCCTGCTCCAGCATCCGCTCGTAGGCCTCGAACGCCTGCTCGGCGATGGTGCGAATCTCTTCGCGCGCGGCCTCCCGCACCTCCGGCGTCGACCGGCTCGAAGCTGTACGAGCCCGGCTTGCCGACCTGCGTGCGGACGTAAGCCGGCACGTAGAACTCGCGCCTTCCATCTTCGAATAACGTCCACTCCACTCGTTGTAGCTGTTGTGAACGACGACACGATTGGCGACGAAGTTGTGGTGCGGCGCGTCCATCTCGATGTCGTATAGTCGGTTCCTCCTCGCTCACGTCGCTTCGGCTTCTCGAGCAGCGAGCGGAAGATCGGATGTAGGCGTACGCAACCTCTGGTCGCTCCGCACTAGCGTTGCTCGGCGGTTTGTCTTGCGCTCGGTGGCACGCGTCACACAGCGGCCTTGAGGTTGTCGCGGTCAAGCGTCTTGGTCAGGAGCGTCGACGACGACGCGGAACAACGTGGTCAAGTTGAAGCCTGTCACGGCTTCGCCTCGCTCCGCCATCCCGGGAGCACGTGAATGATCCATCGCGACTCGAGCACGTCCTCGTTGCATGCACGTCCACGACACCGATTCCTCGGCTCAGCGCACGGGGGGATCGTTTCGCCACGGTGATACGCGACGCCGCTTAGAGCCACGCGGTCACCGTCGACGCGAGTTCGCCGCGTCCACCCAGCCTTCTGGCGTCGAGAGATCCGATGCTGTTCGGAGCATCGAAGTGTTGGCTCGTCCGACTCCGAGGTCGAGTATGACCGTCTTTGACACCGCTCATTGTAGATATCGCGTGGCAGGCCGAGATCAAATGTTTGCGCCTCTTCATTCCAGACCCGCATCGGAAGGAACGACACGATGGCAAGCAGTCGCGTGCGACCCGAGCGAATCCGGTACCCCGACGTGCCAGTTCCGCCAAGTCTCAGCAATCGGACGCTTCCGAATCGATCGGGTCCCTTGAGCCACCGTTTCGCACCAGACTTCGCGTATCCGCGGGCAGGCAGTGGCCTCGCCCTGTGACGGTGGTGCTCGCGAACGACGAAGATCGGCGCCTTGACGATGAAGCGGAAGTAGCCATGCTCGAACGGCGATCCGTGGCGATCGCGCATCAGAAACCGAATCAAGCCCTCGTCGCGCTCGTCCATCTCGTCGGCGAGCGAGTTGAACGACACGCGCGCACCGTTGACGACGGCCAGGTCAGACGCAAGCACGCCGTCCAGCGCGCAGGAACCCGTGGTCCAGGAGCGGAATCGGTGTTCTCGGTGAGCTGCTCGGTCTCCACAGACATGGACTCCGCACCCTAGTCTGACGCGCGGATGGCGATTCACGTCGGCACCTCGGGCTGGTCGTACCCCTCCTGGCGGCCGGGCTTCTACCCCGAAGGCACGCGGCCGGACGAGTTCCTGCGCTTCTACGCGGAGCGCTTCGACACCGTCGAGCTGAACACGACCGGCTACCGGCTGCCGGCCGAGGATCAGTTCAAGCGGTGGGCGGACACCGTGCCGGACGGCTTCCGCTTCGCGCCGAAGCTTTCGCTCACCCGGCTCGACCGCGTGCCGGTGTTCGTCGAGCGCGTCGCCGCACTCGGCGACCGGCTCGGCCCGATCCGCATCACCGTGCAGAACGTGCGCGACGACGGCCTCCTGTCCTACGTGCTCGGGTCGGTCGACCCGGCGATCGAGCTCGCGTTCGACTTCCGCCACGAGTCGTGGGCCGGCGTCGAGGACATCGTCACCGTCAACGATTTCGATGCCGAGCCGTTCCGCTACATCCGGCTGCGCGAGCCGCCGTACTCGGACGACGACCTACGCGCGCTCGCCGCGCGTCTCCGTGCTCCCGCGTACGTCTACTTCCGCCACGAGGACGAGCCGACCGCGCCTGCATACGCGGCCCGGCTGCTCGAGCTGCTCGGCTGAGGCGGCGGCTTCGAGTCGGTGAGCACCGCCGCGACGAGCAGCACCGCGATCCCGACCGCCATCTCCCCGGTGACACTTCTGCCGACGCGCGCGAGAAAACCGTCACCCGCTCGCCGCGATCGCGGGCCGCACGAAGAAGCGATGCACGCCACCCCACGCGAGCACGACGCGCGACGAGCGCGAGCTTGACGAGCAGCACCTGCCCGTAGCCGTAGCGCCACAGGTCGTGCAGGTGCGGCAGCCGCACGATCGCGAGATACGTCCCGGCAGCGAGCACCAGCGCAACGAGCACCGTCGCGAACCGTGAGAAGCGCGCGAAGAATTCGCGCTGCAACGCCGGCGCCGCGCGCCAGACCACCGCGAGCGCGACGAGCCCGCCGATCCACAGCGACACGGCGGAGAGATGCACCCAGTCGGCGAGCTCGCTCTTCCACGACGAGCCGGGATCAACCGCGTCGTGGCCCGAGAACGAAAGCCCACCCGCGAAAAAGACCGCGAGCGCGAGCGCCGGCACGAGCAGACGGGGCCGGTCGAGCAGCCAGGCGAGGTAGATGAACGCTGCGACGAGCGCGAACCCGAGCGTCACCGCCACGAACGTCTTCCCATACCGCGTACCACCCGAGATCGGCGACAGATCGCCGTAGAGGAACTTGCCGAAGGGCAGCTGCAGCACGTCCTCGCAACGCAGCAGGAACGCCGCGATGCCGACCTCGAGCACCCCCGCAGCGCCAATAACCGCGAGGAGCAGCAAGCGCTTGTCGACCGCGGGGGGCACGGCGAGGCCGCGCAGCAGGATCAGCCGGAACCCGAGCGCGCCGATCACGAGCGCGAGCGCGACGAAGTAGAGCCAGCGCACCACGTGCTCGGTGCGCGTCGGCCCACTCGCACCGTACGCCTCGGTCGGCGGCGGCGCCTTGACGCGCACGCCGAACGTCCACACTCCCGACACCACATGCCCGTCCGAGGACAGCACGTGCCAGCGCACGGTGTAGGCACCGGTCGGAAGCTTCCGCACCTTCGCCGACACATCTCGCCCGCGCGCGAAAGCCGTTGCGGCGTGATTGTGACCGTCCTGGTCGAACACCTCGATCACCGGTAGCTGCACGATCTGGTCGAACTGGATCCGGATGAATGCAGGCCCGACGCTTCAGCTCCTGCTGGAAGCTCGGGACCTCCGCCCGCGGGGTTGCGTGCGCCCACGCCGCCGCGGGCGCGCTCAGCGCCATCAGCAGACCGAGGAGCGCCAGACGTCTCACCGGTGAGGCGGTCCCGCGAGCGGTGAAAGATGGCCGAAGACCGGTGCGAGATCGCGGTCGGAGAACAGCATCACCGAGAGCGCGACGACCGTGAGCGCGAACGCCGACTTGAACACGACCGAGCGCGGGCGGAAGACGAGCGCGAGCGTGAACAGTGACGCACCGATCAACGTCCACCCGACGAGGTGATGCAGGAACGCCGAGCGCGCGAAGAACCAGCCGTTCTGCTCGTGCACGAGGAATGCTCCGCCCGACACAGCGAGGCCGACAGGAGTCGCGAGCTTCCACCAGCGGCTCGTGAGCTTTCCTTTTGCGAGCCCGAGCTCGGCACCACCCATCACCATCAGCGCCTGCGCCCAGGCACCGTGCGCGACCATGTGGATCGCCGAGTTGGTGAAGAACGTCATCACCGGCCACATCGCCACTCCGAGCCCGAAGGCGATCCCGGGCCAGAGGTAGATGCGCCAGGCGCGGCGCCGCCAGACCTCCGGGCCGACGATCACCTCGGCGAGCATGATCAGGCCGAGCAGCAGCAGGCACATGCCGAACAGCCAGTGGACCATCTCGCTAGGCGGCTCCATCGTCTCCCTCCAGCTCGGCGACGAGCGGCCGGGCGACGAACACCGCGAACGCGATCCCCGCGATGCCGACGAGCAGCGGCCCTTCGATCGAAAAGCCACCAGAACCCCTGGTGGTACGGGTGCAGCAACGTCAGCCGGTACGGCTGGACGATCGCCCAGATGATCCCGGCGACGACGGTCAATGGGCCGAGCAGCGCGACGATTCGCGCGCGCGTACTTGTGTAGACCTGCTCGGCCGGATGCTCTCTGACGAGTTGTGATTCCACGTTCCCTCCGCAAGGTCGGACGCCCAGACAACCCGCGGCGGGGGGCGTTGCCGCGGGTTAGGCGAGCAGCGGCGGCGGACGTGACTCGAAGACGAGCCCGAACAGGCGGCGCGGGGCGCGGTCGTCACCGACGAGGCGCGGACGAGGCGGGAGCGCTGCGGCCCGGAGCATCCGCGATGCGCGCGCAAAGGTTGCGGCGGCGTAGTTCTCGACGTCGGCCAGCCAGTCGCGGACCGCACCCCAACCGAGCGCGAGCAGGATCGAACAGACGGCGAAGACCGGGAGCGCATAGGTGTGCAGCCACGGAGCGAACAGCGGCCAGCGGCCATGGGAGACGCGGGCGGCGTCCGTCTGGACGAGGTACCAGAGCGCGGTCGCGCAGAACGACGCAAACCAGAGGCGCGGCGAGAGGCGCACGCGCAGACGCGGGCGGCGCCCGACGATGCCGAGCAGCCGCTCGCCCGCGGCGGCGGCGGCATGGGCACGGCAGACGCGCCACACGGCCGCCGCGACGACGAGCGCCGCGATCGCACGCACACCGGCAAGCAGGAACGGGTAGTAGCGGGTGGTCGGCGTCGCAAACGGCGCGACATTGAGCGCTCCGTCGAGCCGGTTCGTCAGCTCACGGCCGGTTACCTCGGCGAGCAGGGCGAGCAGGGCAAAACCCGCTGCTGCCGTCACCGGGCGGCGGGAGAGACGCATGCCGCGATCATACTCCCCGGCTTGCGGCTGCCGAAATTCGGCTCAAGCCGGGCGTTTGGGTTTGTAATTCCTGTGACCCGGTTAGACAACAGCCGTGGAGTCGGAAGCCCAAGAGCGCCTCGCGAGGAACGAGGCGTTCTTCCGTCAGGTGAACGAGCGGATCAACGACGTCGCCGATCGGTTCCAGGGCGAGCATGCCCACGACTTCTTCTGCGAGTGCGCCGACCCGGAATGCACCGAGCGGATCACGCTGACGACCGCCGAGTACGAGTGGGTGCGGGCGAAGCCGACCCGGTTCGTCCTCGCTCCCGGCCACATCGCCCCCGAGATCGAGCACGTCGTCGAACGCGAGGGCGACCATGTCGTCGTCGAAAAGCGCGGCATCGCCGCGCGAATCGCGACGCGGCTCAACCCACGCGCTGCGGAGAGCTAAGAAGCGACAGCGACGCGGGCCGCGAGGAAGTGGCCCTCGTAGAGACGCACGCGGCCGCCGGGAGTGACCATGCACGGCCTGATCTCGGCTTCGCGGACCTCGAGCCCGGCACAGGCGCAGCGCTTCTCTGCGCACGCCTTCAGCTGCGCGGGCGAGAAACCGCGAAGCGTGAGCTCGAAGCGGTCCGGCTGACGCTCGTCCATGTAAGGGACACCTTACAGGATCGATTTGACCTTCGGTAGGGGCGCAGGCTGATCGGGCGCCGGCGGGCCGGCGGCTCGCCCGGCCACTTCAGCCGCGACGCCGAAGCGGAGCAACCGGCCGCCGAAGGCGATCGCGCAGACCGCGAACCACGCCCAGCCCAGCGCGAGCCCGGCGATCACATCGGTCAGCCAGTGGACGTCGAGGAGCACGCGGCTCGCTGCGACCGCAACGGCGATCCCGGCGGCGAGAGCCGTCAGCAGAGTGCGCGCGGTGTGGCCGCGCCGGCGGCCGAGTAACAGGGCGGCAGTGGCATAGAAGACTGCGGCGGTCGCCGCGTGGCCGCTCGGAAACGACGGCCCGAGGGTCGCCGCCGCCGGGTTGAACGCGGGTCGAGTCCGGTCGACGACGTGCTTGACGATGGTGGTCAGGGCCTCCTCGCCGCCGACCGCAACGATGATGAACGGCACGACCCATCGACTGCGGGTCCGCAGCGTCTCGACAACGGCGAGGAGGACGCAGAGCCCGACGACCGTGTACACCGACCCGAGCTGCGTGACGGCATTCAACCCGTGCGTGGAAAACGCCGAGGCATGCCGCGCACCCCATTTGGCCACTCCGTTGTCGAACCGGATCAGGTGCGAGCTCGAACGGACCAGGTAGGCGAGCAATCCGAGCAACACGCCGCCGACGACGGTGAACAGGAGCGCCAGCGTCAGCGCGAGGCCCGTCGCCGCCTCGGGGTCGAGCCTCGGGACCAGCGCGCCGCGCAGACCCGGGTGAGCGCGGGCCGTCTCTCCGACCGACCGCGCCACGTCGAGCGCCGGAGCAGGAGGCGCGGCGCCGCGCGGGTAGCGCCACGTCAACGCGCCGACAACAGAGCCGACCGTCAGAGCAAGGAGGATGAGGATGAGTAGTGGCATCTGGGTGCGCCGATCGGGCGCGTCGGCTCCATTGTTTCTTTTGTCCCGCCCTGGGACAGAGTGACGTGGTGAACATCGATACCCCAGCCGGCGCGCTGCAAACTCATCTGACCGCCGGTCGTTCGGCACGCACGAACGACCGGTGGACTGTTCCCGTTTTGGAAGCGCGGCCGGAACCGCGCCCGCGCGGTTCGCGAGCACGGCTCTCGGGACACCACGCGGTGACGGTCTTCCTGGCGGCGATCTTCTCGGGCCTCGCGCTGGTCGCGGCGACTCTCGATCGGGCTCGGGCTGCTTGTCACGAAGGTCCTGGTCCCCGCGTGGGGCATCGGCGCGGCCGACGAACGCGTCGAGGTCTGGCTTGCCGCGCACCGGACCGCGACGCGCGGGGATGCCTCGCTGATCGGATCGATGCTCGCCGGCGGCGTGGTGCTGCCGATCATCGCCGTCGTCGTCGCCCTGGCCTTCATCGCGCTTCGGCACTGGCGACTCGCCGCATTCACCATCCTCGCGCTCGGCGTCGAATCGGGCTCGTATCGGATCACGACCCTCGTCGTCCATCGGCATCGCCCCGATGTCGTCCGCCTCGAGAACCTGCCGGTGAATGCCAGCTATCCGTCCGGCCACACGGCGGCCTCGATCGCGGTCTATGCCGGTCTCGTCCTGCTGCTCACCTCGAAGTTCAAGAACACCGTCTTCCGGAGCTTCGCGTGGACGATCGCCGTCGCGTTGCCGATCTTCGTCGCGTGGGCGCGCATGTACCGCGGCATGCACCATCCGCTCGACGTCGCAGGCGGAGTCGTGATCGGCATCGCCGCCCTGTGCGTGTTGGTCTTCGCCTGCCGGGCGGCGGACGCGGCAGCCGCATCGCGATGAAAGTCGCAGTCATCGCACACTCGGGCAAGACGCTCGGCGGAGGGCTACCCGAGCTTCGTCGCGTGCTCGCGGCCGAGGGAGTGACCGACCCGTTCTGGTGCGAGGTGCCGAAGAGCCGCAAGGCGCCCGCTCAGGTTCGTCGCGCTCTGAAAGACGGTGCCGAGCTGATCTTTGCCTGGGGCGGCGACGGGATGGTTCAGCGGTGCATCGACGTCCTCGCCGGCTCGAAGACGCAGCTCGCGATCGTGCCGGCGGGCACTGCGAACCTGTTTGCGACCAACCTCGGGATCCCGCAGGACATCGAGGAGGCCGTCGCAATCGGGCTCCGCGGAGAACGCCACAAGCTCGACGTCGGCCGTTTCAACGGCGAGCGCTTCGCGGTGATGGCCGGGGCGGGCTTCGACGCCGCGATGATCCGCCGGGCCGACGACGGTGGCCTCAAGGACCGGATCGGGCGCGTCGCGTACGTGTGGGCCGGCTCGGAGAACCTGCGCGCGAAGCCTTTTCGCGCCGAGATCGAGGTGGACGGAGCCGTCTGGTACAAGGGCAAGGCGACCTGCGTCCTCGTCGGCAACGTCGCCGACATCTTCGGCGGGATCGAGGCGTTCGAAGACGCCCACCCCGACGACGGAGTGCTCGAGCTCGGCGTCGTGAATGCGGAAGGCCTGCTCCAGTGGGGTCGCACCCTCGCGCGGACAGCGCTCGGAACGGCGGGCAAGTCGCCTTTCGTGCAAGAGACAAAGGCGCATTCGGTGAAGGTCAAGCTGAGCCGGAAGGTGCTCTACGAGCTCGACGGCGGCGACCGAATGAAGGTGAAGTCGTTCAAGGTCAAGGTCGAGCCCGGCGCGATCACGGTGTGCGTACCCGTGAGCGTTCCGAAAGGCTTGTCGAAGGCGAAGGTTTCCGAGCAGGCCCCCGCGGAAAAGGTGAAGGCATGACGGCCGGTTCCGCAAGTGTGCGCCACGCCGGCGAGAGCTTCGTCCGCTCACGGGCGTTCGAAGTGCTTTCACGCGCCGGATTCATTTCCCGAGGCCTTGTCTGGGGGATCATCGGCATCCTCGCGTTCAAGCTCGCGGTCGGACACGGAGGCAAGACCACGAACCAGCAGGGGGCGTTGCACACGGTCGCGCAGCAGCCCTTCGGAAAGATCCTGCTGACACTCGTCGCGATCGGCCTTGGCGGCTACTCCCTCTGGCGGCTTGTGCGCGCGGCGATCGGCCACGGCCCCGAAGCGTCGGACACCGCGTTCGAGCGCGTCGCAGGTGCTGCGAGCGGGATCGGTTACGCGGTGACGTGCACGATCGCCGTGAAGATCCTGACCGGTGCCGGCGCCGGAAACACGGGCAACACCAAGCACGAGACCGGAGGCATCCTCGGCTGGCCGGCCGGCAACTGGATCGTCGGCATCGCCGGCGCCGTCATGATCGGCACGGCGCTCTACCAGGGCTACCGCGGGATCACCAAAGACTTCTTCAAGGACTCCAAGGTCGAGCAGATGGGGCGCCAGGTCAAGCTGTGGATCGGCCGGCTCGGGACGATCGGCCATCTCGCCCGGATGGTGATCTTCGGGCTCGTCGGGATCTTCCTCGTCAAGGCCGCGATCAACGACAGCCGGCACGCCGCGGTCGGGCTCGACGGCGCTCTCGCGAAGCTCGTCCATCGCACGTACGGCCCGTGGTTTCTCGGCTTCGTCGCCGCCGGCCTGGTCGCCTTCGCGCTCTACTCGCTGAGCGACGCGCGCTACCGCAGGATCTAGCGGCCATCAGCTCAGCCGTCGACGACCAGGCCCTGCAAGCGGGCCGCACAGGCGACCGGAGCGCTTCGAGACGCCCGGGAGCCGGACAAGCCGGTGGGTCAGCGGCTGCCCGGCCTGCCAGCGCTCGAGCTGGTCGCCGCTGATCGGCTTCCAGTAGTCCTCGATCACCCGTGCGGGATCGCCCGCAACTTGCTCGGGCGAGAGCTCGAGATGCTCCGCCCAGAGACGCAGGCGCGTCTGCCGGGCGATCGCGGCGTCGTGGGTGACGACGTTCATCTCCGTGTCGTTGAAGAGGGAATGCTCGTTCAGGTTCGCGGAGCCGATCGTCAGCCACGCGTCGTCGACGATCCCGATCTTGGCGTGCACGTAGATCGGATCGGCGAGGCGGCCCGCCCGAGCGAGCAGCGTGCATGCGAGGAAACGTCCCTGCGTCGGCGTCTGCCTCGATCAGCTCGCCGAGCATCCCGCGTGTGTCGTCCCCGCCGCTGTTCGGCTTGGCCGGCAGGACGGCGAGCATCCGGAACTCGTCGGCCGGCGGCCGGCGGAGCTTGTCGATCAGGATGTCGACGATCTCGGGTGACCAGAGAAACTGGTTCTCGAGGTAGATCAAACGCTGCGCCGAGCGCAGTGCCCGCCCGTAGGACTCGAGCACGCCGAAGTCGCCGCGCCACTTCGCCTTGTAGATGTGCTCCGGAATGGTTCGGACGATCTGGAGCTCGACATCGCCCGCCGCACCGGCCGGCACCGGCGGGGCGAGCTCCTCTCTCGTCACCTCGTGCCAGCGCATGCGGAAGTGCTCTGCAACGTCGGCGACGGCGGGGCCCTCGATCCGAACGCTCGCGTCGTGCCAGCCCACGCGGCCGCGAGCGGGATGGTCACTGCTGTCGAAGCGGTCGCCGGATTCCGAGGTGAGGTCGATCCCACCGACGAACGCGATGCGGTCGTCGACGACGATCGTCTTTTCGTGGTGGCAGTGCATCGGCCGCTCGTTCGAATCGAGCGCGCACCGGATCTTCGTTCCCGAGATGAGCTGCTCGCGCATCTTCCGGACGGCTCGCCTCGCCGGCCGGAAGAGCGGCAGCGGCGCTCCCGCCCAGACGAGCACCCGCACGTCGACGCGCTCGGCGAGGTCGGCCAGCAGATGACGCAGGATCGCCGGCTCGCCGTCGCGGGTCAGCGCGAAATGCGGGGTGAAGTACCAGCCTGCGATGTGGACGTGCGACTTGGCTCCGGCGATCTCGGCCATCATGCGCGGGAGCGCGTCGGCGCCGTCGATCAAGACCTCGAACGCGTTTCCCGGACGAGGCGATGGACCGCCCGCGGCCCAGCCGCCGACCGGCGTGTCGATCGCCGCGGACCAGCCGATCCGCTTGAGCCGGCGCCGGTGGTGCGAGGAGACAGTGTGGCTGATCGCCGCGCCGAGGTGCCGATCGGCGCGGAGCGCAAGCTTGCCGGCGAATGTGCTCATGCCAGGTCGGCGCTGCCCGCCAACTCGGCGTCCTGCGCCGGGAAGAGAACGGTTGGAACCTCCTCTTCAGCCGGGTCCTTCCCGCGCACGGCGACGTCGACGAGGGTGGCGAGAACAGCGGCAATCGGGATCGCGAGCAGGACGGCAAAGCCGCCGAAGAGGATCCCAACTGCGAACACCGACACGAGCACGAGCAACGGCGACAGGCCGACCGCATGTCCGAGCACACGCGGCAGGATCAGGTAGTCCTCGAACAGGCGCACGACGAGGACTGCGACGCCGGCGGCCACCGCCACGTGCCACGACGCGGTGAAACCGACTCCGATCGCGACTGCGCCGGCGAGCAGCGGGCCGATCACGGGCACGATCTCGAAGACCCCGGCGAAGATCCCGATCAGAAGCCAGTAGGGCTCGCCGACGAGCCAGAACGCGATCGACAGGACCGTCGCGACGAAGGCGATCAGCAGGATCTCGCCGCGAACGAACGCTCCCAGCTTGGCGTCGATCAGATCGAAGGTGTCGCGGACTTTCTTGCGCTTGGGCCGTGCGAGCAATGAGGTAATCAAATCGATCGTTCGGTCACGTTCGAAGATCCAGTACGCGGCACTCGCGAAGACGAAGAAGATTCCGATGAAGACCTCGAACGCCTTCGTCGTCACGGTCATCGCCGGATGGATCAGGTGCGTGCCAGCCGGCAACCGCTTCAGCCGCTTCTCGAGCCCGACCAGGATTTGATGCTTGATTCCCGTCGAGTGGTTCGCGGCATGCTGGAGCGGCGAAACCGAGTTCGGTGTGGTCCCGACCGCAGTCTCGACCTGGGTGAGCGCGCGCGGCAGCGCGAACCAGAGAAAGAGCGCGACCAGCCCAAGGATCACCGCGTAATGGAGCCCGACGCCGAGCCCACGCGGGATCCCACGGCGACGCAGCGCTTCGATGCCGGGGCGCATCGCCGCGGCGATGATCATCGCAAGGAAGAAGAGCGCGATCACGAGCTTGAGCTTCCAGAGCGCGAGCGCGCCGACGATCACAGCGCCGGCGACGAGCGTCGTGATCAGGGCCCGACGAGCAGTCGCGGAGGAGGAAGCTGCCTGCGTTTCCATGGCCCTGATCTCCCCGATCCGGCGCGCTCTCACACCTCGCGGCGTCGGGCGTGAGTCAGGTTTCGCTTGAGGCGGCCCAGATGTTGATGCCGCTGTCGACTGCGTGACGGTCGATCTCGGCGAGCTCGTCCGGCGAGAAGTCGAGGCGGTCGAGCGCCCCGACCGCGTCTTCGAGCTGCTCGATGCTGCTCGCACCGAAGAGCGTCGAGGTGACGCGCGGGTCGCGCAGCGTCCACGCGAGCGCCATCTGTGCCAGCGTCTGTCCACGGCCGAGCGCGAGTGCGTTCAGGGCGCGGATCCGCTCGATCGCATCGGGGCTGAGCAGCTTGGGGGAGAACGATTCGTTGCGGCTCGCCCGCGATCCGTCGGGAATGCCGCCGAGGTACTTGTCGGTCAGCATTCCCTGCGCGAGCGGCGAGAAGCCGATGCAGCCGACGCCGAGCTCGCTCGAGCGTCGTCGAGCAGCCCGTCCTCGATCCAGCGGTTCAGCATCGAGTACGACGGCTGGTGGATCAGGAGCGGCGTTCCGAGCGCGTTCAGGATCGCCGCCGCCTCGCGTGTCTTCTCGGGCGAGTAGGACGAGATCCCGACATACAGCGCCTTTCCCTGCCGCACCGCGGTGTCGAGCGCGCCCATCGTCTCCTCGAGCGGGGTGTCCGGGTCGAAGCGGTGCGAGTAGAAGATGTCGACGTACTCGAGCCCCATCCGCCGCAGGCTCTGATCGAGGCTCGCGAGCAGGTACTTGCGCGAGCCCCACTCGCCGTAGGGGCCGGGCCACATGTCGTACCCGGCCTTGGTCGAGATCACGAGCTCGTCGCGGTACGGGCCGAGATCCTGTTCGAGCAGCCGGCCGAATGTCTCCTCGGCGCTGCCGTACGGCGGGCCGTAGTTGTTCGCCAGGTCGAAGTGGGTGATGCCGAGGTCGAACGCGCGGCGCACGATCGCGCGGCTCGTCTCGAGCGGCCGGTCGGCGCCGAAGTTCTGCCAGAGCCCGAGCGAGACCGCGGGCAGCTGCAGCCCGCTGCGGCCGCAGCGGTTGTAGACCATTCGGTCGTAGCGGTCGGTGGCGGCAACGTAGGTCATCGTGTGGTCCCTCGCCCGCGGGGCGGGACGAGGGACCATAACGCGGGACGATCAGCCCGCCGCGATGAAACCGAACAGCCCGTGCGTCTGGCCGGAGGGGCCGGCGAGGAAGTACAGGTTGTTTGCCGGGCCGGCGGATGCGCCGTTGCCGAACGCGATCGCCCAGAGCCCGTCGAGCACGATCGGCGCGCCGCTCGCGACCCGAAGCTGGCCCTTGAAGACCCATTTGCCGCTCGCGAGCTGCTGATAGGCGCTGATCCGCCCGTTGCCGAAGTTCCCCACGAGCAGGTCACCGCTGAACGCGCCGTAGTTGGCCGGAGCGAGCGCGAGCCCCCAGGGGGCGTTCAACGGCGCGTGGGCGTTGCCCTTCGATGCGACCCTGGCGATCAGCACGCCGTCGGGATTGAACTCGTCGACGTAACCGCTGCCGCCGCCCGGCACCGAGATGCGCTTGGCGCTGTCCTGCTTCGCATACGTGACGAAGATGTTCCCGTTCAACGCCTGAATGCCGAACGGCGCCCAGCCCTTGGGGATCTTCGGATCGCTGAAGCCGAGCGAGAGTGGCTTGAACGATGCGTCGAACGAATCGACGCGCGCGTTGTGGAAGTCGGTTGCATACAGACGGTCGTTCAACGTCGCAAGGCCGTCGTACTCGGCACCCTTTGCGGAGTTGTCCACTGCGGTGACGGCGGCGGTGCCGTTGACAGTCGGCGTCCAGCCGAGCACCTGCCCCGCCTGCGTGTCGAAGAGGAAGCGCGAGGATGAGCTGACGCCGTTCTGGGTGACCAGGAACGCGGCGGTGTTCGCGTTCGCAACCGTTCCGGTCGGCCCGCCCGCAACCGTCACCGTCAGTGCGTTCTTCGATCCGACGCCCGAGTACAGCGTCGAGGTGTTCGTCTTGTTGTTCGCCGCCCACCAGGGCGAGCTGGCGCTTGCGCTGAGACCCCAGCCGTTCACAAGCGAGGTGTCGGCAAGCGGTGCCTGCACCGCAGAGCTGTCCGAGATCAGCGGGTAGACGTTGTACGCGACAAGCGCCGAACGGCTCGCACCGGCGCCCGTGGCTCCGACCAAAGCAGCGGCCAACACAAACGCGGCCGCGAGATAACGCGACAAGAAAACCGACGACATGAACCGCCTCCATCCCTTAGAGAGCAAGAAACTGTTGATCCAATTACGACGCGGAGCGGCGTCTGGTTTTCGCTTCGACTGCATCTTGGTAGGTTCTGCCCCCAGACATGGCCCAGACCCACCATTTCCCGGCGGACACGGTGCACTTCGCCTGGGACATCGGGCTCGAGCCGGCGCTCGAGATCGAGAGCGGCGACACCGTTGTCGTGGAGACCCGCGATGTCAGCGATAACCAGCTCGGCCCTCAATCGACGGTTGACGTACTCGACGGATTGGACTGGGCTCGCGTCTATCCCCTGGCCGGCCCGATCCGAGTGGACGGCGCCGAGGTCGGCGATGCGCTCGGAATCGAGATCCTGGACATTCACGCCGGGGATTGGGGATGGACGGCGATCCTGCCGGGTCTCGGCCTCCTACCCGAAGACCTCCCCGGGCCCTACCTGCGGATCTTCGACCTGACCGACGGTGAGTTCGCGCGTCTCCGAGACGACATTGCGATTCCGATCGAGCCGTTCTTCGGGACGATGGGCGTCTGCCCGGTAGGTGCAAAAGAGCAAGCGATCATGCCGCCGGGAACGTTCGGCGGGAACATGGACACCCGCCAGCTCACCCGCGGCACCACGCTCTATCTTCCCGTTCAAGTCGAAGGGGCGCTCTTCAGCTGCGGCGATGCTCACGCTGCGCAAGGTGACGGCGAGGTTTGCGTCACCGGGCATCGAGTGTCCGGCAGGTGCCACCCTGCGCTTCACGCTCCACAAGGGCCGCTCGCTTCCCGCTCCGCAATTCGCCACGTCAGGCAGCCTGACGCCGCGCGTCGACACGGCCGGCTTCTATGGCACGACCGGTGTCGGGCCCGACCTCTATGCGGCCGCGCAGGACGCGGTGCGGGCGATGGTCGCCCATCTCTCGACGACGTACGACCTCTCCGGCGAGGATGCCTACGTCCTGTCGAGTCTCTGCGTCGATCTGAAGATCTCGGAGATCGTCGACGCCGGGCAGTACGTGGTGAGCGCAGTGCTGCCGCTCGCCGTTTTCCGCTCGTAGGTTCAGTCGATCGTCCGCAGGAATCGCCTCGACGCGATCGAGGAACGCCTCTGGCTCCTCCACGTGCGGCATGTGACTCGACTCCTCGAAGAGCTCCCACTCAGCGCCGGGAATGCGAGTGTGGATCTGCTCGACGATATGCGGCGTTGCCTCGTCGTAGCGACCCGAGATCAGCAGGGTCGGCGTCGTGATCTCGTGCAGGCGGTCGGTGATGTCCCACGTCTTCAGCGAACCGATGCAGTGGAACTCGCTCGGTCCGTTCATCGTGTGGTAGACGGTTGGGTCCGCCGCGATCTGCGCGAAGCTACGTGCGACGAAGTCGGGCCACGGGACGACACGGCAGAGGTGCCGTTCGTAGAACACCTGTACGGCCGCCTCGTAGGCGGGATCGTCGGTCGTCCCCGCCTCTTCGTGCCGCGTGAGCGTCTCCTGCACATCAGCGGGAAGGTCACGCCGAAGGCGGTTCGCCTCCTCGACCCAGAGCGGGATGCTGGCAGGCGAGTCGGCGACGACGATCGCGCGCAGCCCGGGCGGATGGTCGAGCGCGTACTCCATCGCGAGCATCCCGCCCCACGACTGACCGACGACGGCGTAGCGGTCGGCGATCCCGAGCTGTTGGGCGAGCAGGGAAAGCTCCTGCTTGAAGAGCTGCGGCGTCCAGAACTCGGCGGGAGCGTCGGGCAGGTGCAGGCTCTGGCCGCAGCCGAGCTGGTCGTACAGCACGGTTCCCCGGCCAAACCTGCTCAGCTCCGCGATCGGCTCGACGTAGTCGTGCGCGGCGCCGGGGCCGCCGTGGCAGACGATCACCGGTGTTGGGCCGGAGTCGAGCTCGCCGACAACGCGGTACCACGTCTCGTGACCATCCCACGTCATCCGTCCATCGGCCATCTCACGCTCCTTTGTCCAGTGGGTGGTGGCACGCCGCGAAGCGGCTCGTGCCGTGCAGTTGCAACTGCGGCCGCTCGACGCGACAGATCTCGGTCGCATACGCGCAGCGAGGGTGAAAACGGCAGCCGCTGGGTGGATGGATCGGGCTCGGCACCTCGCCCTCGAGCACGATCCGGTCCCGGCTGACAGCATCCTCCGACTCGATCGCCGGGATCGCCGAGAGAAGCGCTTCGGTGTACGGATGGATCGGGTGGGTGAAGAGGTCGTCCGATCCTCCCAGCTCCACGATCACGCCGAGGTACATCACGGCGATTCGGTCGGAGACGTGATGCACGATCCCGAGGTCGTGCGCGATGAAGACGTACGTGAGCTCGAACTCGTCCTGGAGGTCGTCGAGCAGGTTGATCACCTGCGCCTGGATCGAGACGTCCAGCGCCGAGACGGGCTCGTCGGCAACGATCAGTTGCGGGTTGAGCGCGAGCGAACGTGCGACACCGATCCGCTGGCGCTGCCCGCCGGAGAACTCGTGCGGGTAGCGGTTGACATGATCCGCCGACAGGCCCACGACCTCGAGGAGGCGCTGCACCCGCTCGCGGATCTCGCGGCCGTTCCCGGCGTGGTGGATCCGGAACGGATCCGCAAGGATCTGCCCGACGCGCTTGCGTGGATTGAGCGACGCGTACGGGTCCTGAAAGATCATCTGCATCTCGCGCCGGAAAGGGCGGAGCCCCCGCTTCGAGAGCGGCGTGATGTCCCTGCCGTCGAAGGTCACAGTGCCGCTCGTCGGTTGGAGCAGCCGCACGAGCAGACGACCGAGCGTCGACTTCCCGCAACCCGATTCGCCGACGATCCCGAGCGTCTCGCCGCGACGAACCTCGAGCGACACGCCGTCGACCGCATGCACGACCTCTCGGGGGCCACGGTGGAACGCACCGCCGCGGACGGGGAACTGCTTGACGAGATCGACGGCTTCCACCAGGACCGTCGTTCATGCGACGAGCCCTGCCCGCAGGGCCGGGCGCACCGCCGGGTCGAGATGGCAGGCGTCGGCGCGACCCGGCGCAACCCGCTCCGTGAGCTCCGGTCGGGTCGAGCAGCGGTCGAAGCGGTAGGCGCACCGCGGCGCAAACCGACACCCGGCGGGCGGGTCGATCGGGGAGGGCGGCAGCCCCGGGATTGCCGCCAGCCGGTGCACGCGCGTTCCGACCCGCGGAATCGACCCGAGCAGCCCCCAGGTGTACGGGTGCTGCGGATCGCGGAAAACCGCGGCCTTCAGGCCTTCCTCGACGACGCTGCCCGCGTACATCACCACGACGCGCTCGCCGATCTCCGAGACGACGCCCATGTCATGGGTGATCAGCAGGATCGACGAGCCGTGGTCCGCTGGAGGCGCTTCATCAGCTCCAGGATCTGGGCCTGGATCGTCACGTCGAGCGCGGTCGTCGGCTCGTCGGCGATCAGCAGCGACGGGTTGCAGGAAAGCGCCATCGCGATCATCACCCGCTGCCGCATGCCGCCCGAGAACTGGTGCGGAAAGTCGTCGATCCGGCGTTCGGGATTCGAGATCCCGACCTCCGCCAGCAGCTCGACGGTGCGCTTCCGCGCCTGCCTCTTCGTCAGATCCTCGTGGGCGCGGAGTTGCTCGGCGATCTGCCACCCGACGGTGTACACGGGGGTGAGGGCGGTCATCGGATCCTGGAAGATCATCGCGATCTCGCCGCCTCGAACCTGCCGCATCTCACCCGGCGAAAGCTTCAACAGATCGCGGCCACGATGGATCACCTCGCCCGTGACGAGAGCATTCGGGTCGCGGATCAAGCGCATCACGGCCATCATCGAGACGGTCTTGCCCGAACCGGACTCGCCGACGATCCCGACGATCTCGCCCAGCCCGAGTGAGAGCGAGAGCCGGTCGACCGCGTGGACGACACCGCTTTCCGTGCGAAACGAGACGGTCAGCTCCGCGGATCTCGAGCAGCGGCTCAGGCACGACGCACCCGTGGATCGAGCCAGGCGTAGAGGAGGTCGACGACGGCGTTCGCAACGACGACGAAGAACGAGGCGTAGATGACCGTTGCGATGATCACCGGCAGGTCGAGGTTCTGAAGCGAGTCGTAGGTGAGCTTCCCGATCCCGTGCAGGCCGAAGACCACCTCGGTGAGCAGCGCTCCCCCGCCGACGAGTGCGCCGAAGTCGAGCCCGAACAGGCTGACGAAGACGATCAGCGACGTGCGCAGCGCATGCCGGAACATCACGCGCCGCTCGGTGATCCCCTTGGCGCGAGCCGTCCTGACGTAGTCCTCCTCCTGCGCTTCGACGAGCGCGGAGCGGAGCACGCGCGCGTAGATGCCGATGAAGAGCAGCGATAGCGTCAGCCACGGGAGGATCAGCGCCTTGAACCAGCCGAACGGCGACTGCGTGAAGGGGATGTACCCGAGCGGCGGCACCCACGAGAAGAGGAACGTGTGGTGGAACCGGTCCTGTGTCAGCAGGTTCACCACCTCCCCGACCCAGAACACGGGCATCGAGATCCCGATCAGGCCGACGATCATCACCGCCGTGTCGATCGCCGTGCCCCGGAAGACGGCGGCCAGAAGGCCCATGCCGATGCTCATCACCACCCAGATCACTGCTGCCCCGAAAACGAGGCAGAGCGTGACCGGCGCCGCCTGCGTCACCTGCGGGATCACCTTCGCGCCGCGGTTCACGTACGAGGTCAGGTCGCGCGTGATGAACAGCTTCTTCATCATCAGCGCGTAGCGCACCGGCAGCGGCTTGTCGATGCCGAAGTCCTTGCGGACTGCGCGCAGCGTCTGCGGACTGGCGTTCCGTCCGGCGATGCGGGCGGCGGGGTCGACCCCCGGGGTCGCGAAGAAGATCAGGAACGTCATCACGCTGATCGAGAACAGGACGAGCACCATCGACGCGAATCGGCGGGCGGCGAAGCCCAGCATCAGTCGGTTCCCCTCAGCTTGGCGCGCGGGTCGAGAGCATCGCGGACGCCATCGCCGAGCACGTTCAACGCGAGGACGGTGACGGCGATCGCGATTCCCGGCGCGATCGCGACGACCGGGCGTGTGTACAGCAGCCCCTGGCCGTCGAGGATGATCGTGCCCCAGCTCGCGTCCGGCGGCTGCACGCCGATCGACAGGAACGAGAGCGCTGCCTCGGTCAGCATGTCGATCGCGAGCATCAGCGGGAAGAAGACGATCGCCGTCGTGACGACGTTGGGCAGGATGTCGCTCCAGAGCACCCGCCAGGTCGACGCGCCGAGCCCTTCGGCGGCCTCCACGAATTCCCGGCGCCGGAGCGACAGAACCTCGCCGCGAATCGGTCTCGCGACGTACGGGATATAGACCAGGGCGATGATCAGGATCGGCACCAGCAGGCTTCCGGACTGGATCTTCAGCGGGCCGACGCCGAAGCTCTGCGTGAGCAGGACGGTCGAGAGGCTGATCGCGAGCAGGTAGACGGGGAATGCCCAGACCACGTCGAGGAGGCGGGAGAGCACGCCGTCCAGCCAGCCGCCGAAGAACCCGGCGACGATGCCGACGATCGTCGCGAAGAAGCACGTGAGGAGCGCCGCAGAGGCACCGATCAGGAGCGAGTTGCGACCGCCGTAGAGCAGCCGCGCGGCAACGTCCCGTCCCTGGTTGTCGGCTCCGAGCAGGTAATGGCCGGGGTCCCAGGTGGGCCCGATCGGCGTCGAGCCGAGGCCGAGGCCCGTCGTGCTCGGCGGCATCACGGGCACGGTCTTCCCGTTCACGACGGTCGTCCCGTCGATGTTGGATCGAAACGGATTGGTGTGCGCGACATCGTGCGCATAGAGCGGCGCCGCGAGACATGCGAGGACGATGACGACGAGAACGCCGAGCATCACCATCGCGGTCCTGTTGCGGCGCAGGCGGCGCCGCGCCAGCGCCCAGGGGCTGGCGCCGACGGGGATGCGCTCCTGCTCTGAGGCGAGCACCCCGTCGGCAGCGGCGCCGCCGCTCACACCGTCGTGCTCAATGCACGCCTACTGCACCCACGACTGGTCGACGAGCCAGTAGAACTGCTTGCTGAACGTGAAGTTGCCGACGCGCTTCGAGACGAAGTCGATGTGCTTCGGGTTGAACAGCGTCGCCATCGGCGCCTGGTCGGTGACCAGCTTGTCGATCTTCGCCCACAGGACGTTCGCGGCCGCCT
Organism: uncultured Actinomycetes bacterium; assembly: GCA_963761365.1. Classification (GTDB taxonomy): domain Bacteria; phylum Actinomycetota; class Thermoleophilia; order Gaiellales; family Gaiellaceae; genus PALSA-600. The sequence continues at coordinate 59,422 of CAVXHB010000013.1, forward strand.
CGTTGGTCACCGCGAGGTTGAGCGCCTTGTGCATCTGGGCGTTGATCGGCTTGTTGCAGAAGCCCGAGAAGTTGATGCTCGAGTCACTGCCGGGATGGAACGATTCGCAGCCGAACAGGACGTAGAGGAAGTCGGAGGCCGCCGGATAGTCCTGGTACCACTGCTGCACGTTGATCTGCACCTTGTTGTTCGTGTTCTGAACATAGGTGAAGAAGATGTTCACGGAGATCGGCTTGACCGACGCCTTGTAGCCGATCTCGTTGAGCACACTCTGGATGTAGACACCCATCGCCTTGTTCACGTCGTCGTCCGCCGTGTAGACGGTGACCTTCTCGCCGGCGGTGCCGGACTCCTTGACGAGTTGCTTCGCCTTGGCGACATCAGGCGCCGACCACTTCGTCCCCGGGTTCTTCGTGTACGGGCAGTAGTCCTTGTGCCCCGGGAACCCGGCAGGGAGGACCTGGCACGACGGCGAGGCGAGGTTCGCTCCGCCGAAGATCTTGATCGCAGCGTTGCGGTCGATCGCGAAGTTCACCGCCTGCCGCGCTTTCAGGTTGTTGAACGGCGCAAGGTTGACGTTCATCGGCAGATACCAGTACGCGGTCAGCGGCTCGACATGCACCTGGCTCGCATACTTCGTCCCCATCTCGCCGAGCCGGTCGGCCGGCGGGGACTCGAGCGTCCAGTCGTCCTGGCCGTTCTCGATCGCCGTGATCTGCGCCTCGACGGTCAGACCGTAGGACTGGTCGATCTCGTCCGGGTACCCGGCGGGCTGCGCGTCGTGCGACCACTCCTTGAAGTACGGGTTGCGCTTCATCACGAGCTGCTTGTTCGGATCGTAGGACGCGAAGTAGTAGGCGCCCGTGCCCGGGAGCGGCTTGGTGCCCGAATCGCTCGGAGGCGAATTCGCCGGGACGATGCTCGCGTGCGGGACGGCGAGGCGATACTTGAACTCCGAGTCCGGCGCGACGAGGTTGATCGTCACGGTGTTCGTCTTTGCGTCACCGATCACGCCACCCTTCAACGTGCACGTGGCCGGCGTCGCAAGGCACGCCTTCGCACCGACGATGCCCGCGTAGAAGCTTCCGGAAGTGGGGCTCTTCACCTTGAAGATGCGCCGGAAGGACGCGACGACATCGTTGACCGTGAGGGGCGCTCCGTTCGAGAACTTGATTCCCGACCGAAGCTTGAAGACCCAGGTCTTCCCGCCGTTCGTCGGCGTCGGCAAGTTCTCAGCGAGGTCGGGCACGACCGTGAACGCCCTGTCGCCGCCGGCCTTTGTAAAGGCGAGCAAGCCGTCGTAGGTCGCCTGGAAGAGCTGCCAGTACTCGAGCGTGTAGTTGACCTGCGGGTCGAGCGTCCCACCCGCAGCCTTGGCGAGCAGCTTCAACGTTCCCCCCTGGTGCGGCGCAGTCGCGCCACCCTGGCCTCCCGCGGCGACCACCAGCGCGCCAAGGAAGCAGATCATCGTGCACTTCGCGACGTGTCTCATTGCCCTTCCTTCCGCTAGGAAATCCCGACTTCGAGCGATCATAAACCGGCCGAACGAGGGACCGGACAAGGGCCTGTTCCTACGTTCGCGGAGCCGCTCTGACGACGACCGTGAAGGTATGGATGTCGTACCCCATCGTGTGACCGCTCGGATCCCTTTCGAAGTCCGTCCAGTTCGTCCACACGCGGAAGCGGTACGTGCCCTTTTTGGTCGGGGTCCCGGCCACGATGCAGCCGTACGATTCGCCGGTCACCTCGGCCGAGATCGTCGGCTTCATGTTGCAGACGTCGACTCCAGGGACCTTGCCGCAGTCGTTGAACGTCGGCGGGCCGCCTTTGGGGCCTGCGGGAGCGCTGCGCTTGTAGAGGCATGCGTAGCCATTGAGCGGTTCATCGGCGGGCCCCTTTCGCTTCGCGGTGATAGTGAGGTACGCGTTGACCCCGGTTCCGATTTCGCGTCCGACCGTCGCCCTGATCACCACGGGGGATGATTTGCCGTTGACGAACCAAGAGACCTGGTTCACCGCTCTTGTGGCCGACGCGCCACCGCTGATAGTCGCTCCGAAAGCCAGCGTGCAACACATCAAGACAACACTGCGCATGCGCGTGGGCCAGCATAGCGAGAGCTTCGCTGAAAGAAGGAAGGGCTTATGGTGATGTCCCGATGAGTACCGACGCCCCTAATCCGGCGACGCTGATCGCGGCCACGGTCGCGCTCTTCGCACTCGCCACGAGCGCGGCACACGCCGAACAGGCGAGAGTCACGTCGGTGCTGCCGCTCAAGCAGGTCGCAACGGTTGTGTTACCTGGATCGAGCACGCGGTTCGACTACATGAGCATCGACACGAATGCCCGACGGCTCTACATCTCCCACATGAACGGCGACGAGCTCCTAGTTTTCGACCTGCGCCGTAGAAAGGTGATCGCACAAATCCCGGCACCTGGCGTGCACGGTGTGCTGGCGGTGCCGCAGCTCGGGCGCGTCTTCGCCTCGGCAACCAATGCGAGGGAAGTACTCACCATCGATGCCCACAACGAATCGATCATCGCCCGCGCGCCGGCGGGCCTCTACCCGGACGGGATCGCGTACGACCCGCGCGAGCGCCACGTGTTCGTCTCGGACGAGAGCGGCGGCGTCGAGACCGTGATCGACGCGCGCGGGCCGGCGCGTTGCGACGATCAAGCTCGGCGGCGGTGCAGGCAACGTCCAATACGACCCAGTCTCAGGAATGGTGCTCGCCGATGTGCAGACGCGAAATGACATCGCCGTAATCGACCCACGGACGAACCGGATCGTCCGTCGCGTCAGCGTCCCCGGCTGTGACAATGATCACGGCTTGCTCATCGATTCCCCTCGCCGCCTCGCGTTCGTGGCCTGCGACGGAAACGCAATGCTGTTCACACTCGATCTCGCGCGGATGCAGTTCACCGGTGGAGCCACGGTCGGCGACAACCCCGACGTGCTCGCGTTCGACAGCTCCCTGCACCGGCTTTACGTGTCGGCCGAGAGCGGCGAGGTGGCCGTGTTTGCGGAGCGCGGGCGGAGGCTGGAGAAGCTGGGACAGGCGTTCCTCGCCTCCAATGCACACACCGTCGCGGTCGATCCGGCGACACACCTCATTTATTTCGCGCTCGAGCGCGGCACCGGCGGTCGGCCGCAGCTCTTGATCATGAAACCCACGTGACTCTCGTCCGCATCGCGTAGAGGAGCCCGGGCGGTAAGCGGGCTCCAGCAACCGGCAATTCAGTCCCTTTTCATACGCGACGGCGCTCAAGCTTCCGACGAAGCACCCTGATGCTGGGGCCACAACGATTTGTTTGGCGACGGCGATTCCGTTGCAAACGAACTCAGGAGCCGGTGCGGTGGCCGTCTCAGAAGTCTGCGGCAAATGACAACCGACGGCCCAAACAACATCCCAACTTGGTGGTCCGCGAGACTGCTCGCCGTTCCGTTTGCGGTTGCGGCCGCGATCGGGTTGGCGATCGTGTTCTCGACCGACGGCGAACGAGTGAACGCAAGCGCCTCGTCAGCTTCGCTCGTGAAGAAGCTCGTCGGGCCCGAACGGCAGTCGCCACTCGTGCTTCACCGCGGCCGGGGCGTCCAGATCGGTGTTGGCCGCGCGGGCATGCTGGCGCGCAACCGAGGCGCCCAGCTTGCGCTCGGGCTGCGGGATTCCAATGTCGGACCCTGGGTGCGACACGCGACCGGGGCGACCCGGCACACCTCGTTCGGATCGGAAGTCGTCAGGTTCGGTCTGCCGGCGTCGGAGGAATACCTCGTCGTCGATCGCCACGTCGGGAAGAAGACCTACTCGTGGGAGCTCGGCGCCGGCGTGCGCCCGACACTCGACGGTGGCTCGATCCATCTGACTGCCGGCGGACGCCCGCTGAATCTGACGCTCTCGAGCCCTCGGATTCTCGACCTCGCGGGCCGCGACGTGACGCCCACCGGGGTCGCGTGGAAGATTGGACGCGATCACGGCCGCTGGTTGCTGAAGCTGCCGCTCGACGACCAGTCGCTACCGGCGCAGTACGTCATCGACCCGGTCCTGACGTTCCGGTCGATCGCCGTCGCTCAGTTCAACGCGGCATCTTCGGCCACCGTCACCCTTCCGGCAAACACTGCCGCGGGCGACCTGCTGATCGTCTCACTGTCGATCAACACGACGTCGAGCTCGGCGTTCGCTCTTTCGCCGAGTTCGACGTCAATCGCGTGTGGCGGCGGCGGAACCCAGTTCGACTCGACATCAGCGGCGGCACACATCACCCAGAACCTGTGGTGGGCAGTCGCCGGAGCGGGAGATGCCGGCAAGACATGCGTCGCCACCTGGAGCGGCGCGGGCGAAGTTGTCATGTACGTCGTCGACTACACGACCGGGACGTACTTCACATCCCACCCGGTCGACTTCGCAGGCAACGGCGGAACGTCGGCCTCGACGACCTACACGAGCAACAATCTCTCGACATTCTTCTACAGCGAGTTCCTCGCGATGGCGGCGACCGAGGACGCGAACAAGAACCCCGGAGCGCCGACGCCTGGAACATGGACGGCGCAGAGCGCGACCGTTGGACAGACCTACATCAACACGTCCGGAGCAATCAAGGTCGGCGTCGTCTACTACGACGGCGCGACGCGCGCGACCGCCGGCAGCGGCACGGTGACGGGTACCGCGTCGCTTGCGAACAACACGATCGCGTCGGTCTTCGGGTTGCGCCAGGACGACGCCACGTCGCCGACGGTATCCGTCGCAACGCCTGCGAACAACGCCAAGATCAAGAACGGCGCATCGCTGACGTCGACCCTGACCGACGAGGCAGGCGGCTCGGGGCCGCAGAAGGTCGAGTACTACTACTGCGTCGGCAACGTCACGTGCAACGCGGGTGCCGGCAGCCCGACGCTGATCGGGTCGAGCACGACCGGGCCGACGTATCCGGTGGCCTGGAACAGCCAGCCTGCAGACGGGACTTACACCGTCTTCGCGAAGGGCTTCGACAACGCGGGCAACACGACCAGTTCGAGCTCGGTCGTCGTGACCGTGGACAACACCGCGCCAACCTTTACGTCCGCCGCTCTCAGCGGCGCTTCCCCGTCGGCGAACATGTACATCGGTTCGATCACCGGACTCAACACGGCGACGGCAAGCGGGAACCTCTACTACAAGGGCAACGTCGGCGGCGGCGGATCGTTCAAGCTGCAGGTCGGTGTCGCCGACGCCACCTCAGGGCTCGCGTTCGCTCTCGTTCCCGGCTCTGACGGGCACGACGACCGGCTGGACGCACACGGCGCCGGACGCACCCGGCGTCACCGGCGCGAGCGCCGGCGCAACTTCCGTCAACTCGTTCTCGTACACGAGCGGCACGACCAGTGCGCCTGTCGAGACGGCGGCAGTCACCGACGCGTCCGGGAACAGCGGCACGCTCGCCTTGACGATGACGAACGACGCTACCGCGCCGAGTGGCGTCTCGATCACGAGCCCGTCGGGCGGCGCAAGCGTCAGCAGCGGCCAGGTGCTCACCGCCGGCGCGACGGATGCGGGCTCCGGGATTCAGAATGTTTCCTACTACTACTGCGCCGGTGCTGTCCCCACGTGCAACTCCACGACCGGCAGCCCGACGCTGATCGGGACGAGCACCACCGGCCCGAGCTATTCCGTGACCTGGTCGTCGCTGCCGCCGGCCGGGAGCTACAAGCTCTTCACCGCCGCAACCGACAACGTCGGCAACTCGACCGATTCGAGCTCGATCTCGATCTCGATCAGCGCAGGCGCCGCGAGCCAGCTGGCGTTCACATCCCAGCCGGCCGGCGCTGCCGTTGGGTCGGTGTTCGGAACCCAACCGGTCGTCACCGTCGAGGATTCGAGCGGAAATACCGTGGCGGCCGGGTCGGACTCGACGGTTGACGTGACGATCACGATCCAGTCGGGCAGTGGCAGTCTTCTGGGCACGGTCACGAAGACGGCGGTCGGCGGCGTCGCGACCTTTACCAACCTTCGGATCGACACGATCGGCGCCTACACGCTGCGGGCCTCGACCACGCTGAACGCCGGTGCAGTTCATGCCGATTCCGGGAGCTTCACGGTTGTCCCGGGCCCTGCGAGCAAGCTTGTGATCACCAGCTCGACCGGAAGCTTGACCTCTGGTTCGACACGTGACATCACCGCTCAGGTCGAAGACGCCGCCGGCAACGTGATCACGAGCGACAACTCGACCAGCGTGAGCTTCAGTCAGACAAGCGGCGCCGGATCGGTGAGCGGGACAGGGGCGGCCACAGCCTCGAGCGGGATCGCCACGAAGACGGTGACGGGTGTCCTTGCCGGCTCGGTCACGATCACCGCGCACAGCGGCAGCCTGGCTGATGACACGACCACGTTCACGGTCGTGCCGGGCGCTGCAAGCAAGCTTGCGGTCACCTCGTCAACCACGAATCTGACCAGCGGTTCGACGCGCGACATCACGGCTCAGGTCGAGGACGCGGCCGGCAACGTGGTCACGAGCGACAACTCGACCAGCATCAGCATCACGCAGACCAGCGGCACGGGCACGATCAGCGGCACCGGCTCGGCGACCGCCTCGAGCGGGATCGCGACGAAGACCGTCACCGGGATTCTCGCCGGCACGGTCACGATCACAGCCCACAGCGGCAGCCTCACCGACGACACGACCACCTTCACGATCGTTCCCGGCGCGGCCGCCAAGCTCGCGATCACCAGCTCGACCGCGAACCTGAGCTCCGGCTCGACACGTGACATCACCGCTGCAGGTCGAGGACGCGGCCGGCAATGTCGTCACGTCCGACAACTCGACGAGCGTCAGTTTCACGAAGACGTCCGGCTCGGGCTCTGCGAGCGGTACGGGTTCGGCGACTGCTTCGAGCGGTGTCGCGACGAAGACCGTGACCGGTCTTCTCGCCGGCTCGGTCACGATCACCGCGCACAGCGGCAGCCTGACCGACGACACGACCACGTTCACGATCGTCGCCGGGTGCGCCGGCGAAGCTTGCGATCACGAGCTCGACGGCAACCCGATCTGACCAGCGGCTCGACTCGTGACATCACCGCTCAGGTCGAGGACGCCGCCGGCAACGTGGTCACGAGCGACAACTCGACCAGCATCAGCATCACGCAGACCAGCGGCACGGGCACGATCAGCGGCACCGGCTCGGCGACCGCCTCGAGCGGGATCGCGACGAAGACCGTCACGGGGATTCTCGCCGGCACCGGTCACGATCACCGCCCACAGCGGCAGCCTCACCGACGACACCACCACGTTCACGATCGTTCCCGGCGCGGCCGCAAAGCTCGCGATCACCAGCTCGACCGCAGACCTGACGTCTGGCTCGACGCGTGACATCACCGCTCAGGTCGAGGACGCCGCCGGCAACGTGATCACGACCGACAACTCGACCAGCATCAGCATCACGCCAGACCAGCGGCACCGGCACGATCAGCGGCACAGGCTCGGCCACCGCCTCGAGCGGGATCGCGACGAAGACCGTCACGGCGATTCTCGCCGGCACGGTCACGATCACCGCCCACAGCGGCAGCCTCACCGACGACACCACCACCTTCACGATCGTTCCCGGCGCCGCCGCAAAGCTTGCGATCACCAGCTCGACCGCAGACCTGACGTCTGGCTCGACGCGTGACATCACCGCTGCAGGTCGAGGACGCGGCGGGCAATGTCGTCACCTCCGACAACTCGACGAGCGTCACCGTCAGCCAGAGCTCTGGCGCGGGCACGATCAGCGGCACCGGCTCGGCCACCGCCTCGAGCGGGATCGCGACGGACACCGTCACCGGCGTTCTTGTCGGCAATGTCACGCTGACCGCGCACAGCGGCAGCCTCACCGACGACACGACCACGTTCACAGTGGTGCCCGGCCCCGCGGCGAAGCTCGTGATCACCAGCCCGACCGGCGACCTGGGAATCGGCGCGACGCGCGACATCACGGCTCAGGTCGAGGACGCCGCCGGCAACGTGATCACGAGCGACAACTCGACCAGCATCGATTTCAGTCAGACCTCGGGCGCAGGCGCCGTCACCGGCACCGGCTCGGCAACCGCCGCGTCCGGCGTCGCAACGAGGACGGTAACCGCGAGCGGTGTCGGCTCGGTCACCCTCACCGCGCACAGCGGCAGCCTGACCGACGACACGACCACCTTCCTCGTCGTCGCCACCGACACGACGCCGCCGAGCAAGACGAGCGCCGATGTGAACGGGGCGGCCTTGAAGATCCATTTCGACGAGTCGCTCGACATCGGATCGGTGCCGGCAGGAACCGCGTTCGCCGTCACCGTCAACGGCAATCCGGTCACGGTCACGAATGTTTCGATCTCCGGCTCGATCGTGACGCTCACTCTCTCGCCGACTGTCGGGTACGGCGACAGCGTTTCGGTCACGTACACCCCACCACCGACGAACAAGCTCCGCGATGGGTTCGTCAACAACACGACGACGTTCACCACGAGCGTCACGAACAATTCGCCGGACAGCTCGGCGCCGACCACCGTCGTGCAGTTCCCGACCGATGGCGCTTCGTACAACGCCGTCGCGTGGGCTGCGAACGGCTGCTCCGGTGCGCCGGGCGCGAGCAAGATCTGCGGCACGGTGTCCGACTCCGGTTCAGGTGTGCAGAAAGTGCAGATCTCCCTCCGCGACGGCACCGGCAACTACTACGACGGCTCTGCTTTCTCGAGCGCCTCCGAGGTCGACCTCCTCGCGACGGGCACATCGAACTGGAGCTATGCGCTTCCGGCGGGCAAGCTCGCGGACGGCCACACCTACACGCTGCACGTCAAGGCGACCGACAACTCGAGCAACGTCGAGTCGGCTCAGACGATGGCGTTCACATTCGACACATCAGGTCCGGCTGCCCCGGCGATCACCGGCGGGCCGGGGACGACCACGACGTCGACCACGGCGACATTCCCGTTCACGTCGGGCGACCCCGCAGCGACCTTCCAGTGCTCGGTCGACGGGGGAACGTACGCGAGTTGCACCAGCCCGCTGACGTTGACCGGCCTCGGCGTCACAGCTCACACGTTCTCGGTTCGAGCGATCGACCTCGGCGGCAACGTCGGGCCGGCTGCGAGCTACGGCTGGACGATCTCACCCGCCCAGACCCTCCCGCCGCATCTGCTGTCTGCGTCCCCGGCCGACGGCAGCACGATCTCGGCGATCGGCCCCACGATCACGATCACCGCCGACCGCGCCGTGACCTGGACGAGCGTCGTGCTCCAGCACGCCGGTGACGCCTCGGTCGGCCTGTCCGGCGCGAGCGGGCAGACAACGCTCACGATCCCGTTCTCGGCGACGGCCGGAGGCCTGTACACCGTGACCGCCACCATCAGCGACGGCGTGTATGCACCTGTCACCCTGGTCTGGCACACGACGATCTGGAATGCAACGCCGTCCGAGCCCGACGCCCCACCAACCGGCGAGACCGCATACTCGGCCGCCGCTACGGGGTCGGTTACCGGCGGCTCGCTGACCTCCTCAGACCGGATGGGCACCGTCCAGTGGCCCGCCGGCGACGTGCCAAGCGATGGGATGATCGTCGAGATCGACCCGATGCTTTCAACGCCGCCCGCCGGATCGATCTTCACGACGGGGGGTGGGCCGCTCGATGTGACCGCTCACCGTCTCTCCGATCGGATGCCGATCACGAGCTTCACCGAGGCGCTCGTCATTCACTTCCCGAACGCGGGCGCGGCTGACATCGCTGCGACCTCGACCGACGGCGGCGCCACCTGGCGTCGGCTGACGGAACTCGTGGTGCCGTCACTTCCGGCCGGACAGCTCGACGGCTTTTTCCGTCTCCCCGGCGGCGGCCTGGACGTCTACACCCTGCACTTGACTCTCTACGCGCTCCTGACCAACACCGACGCGACGGCCGCTGCTGTCCCGACGTCGAGCGTCATCCCATCGTCGCCTGCCGCTCGCACCGCTCTCTACGCTGCAGTCGCCTCTCTCACTCCGGGTGACCGGAAGCAAGCACATCGACACGACCACTCGCCACTACGCAGCCGTCCGGGTGCAGGTGAGCGTCGGCGCCGCGATCACCGCCACGCTGACGACTGCGACGCACATGCCGGTGACGAGCTGGGCGGTTCGATCCGTCAAGCCCGGTGCATCGATCCTCCGGTACGCCCTGCCCAAGAACCTCAAGGGAGGCAAATACAAGCTCACGGTCGAGGCGAAGAACGGGTCGGAGCGCCAGGCGTTCACGATCCGGGTGCACGTCACACACGGAAAGTTCAACGTGCTCGGGAATCAAAAGGTCGTGCTCGTCGGCGGCGACTCCCTCCCTCCGGCACGGTCGATCAAACTCAAGCCCAGGGCCAAGATCGTGACGACGTCCAGCATCACACTCTTCGACCGGTCGTTCTTGGCGCGCAATGTCGCAGTCATCGTCGTCGACGTCGATCGCGAGGGAGTGCGGACGGTCCACAACCTCCACATCCTCTTCCCGACGATGAAGCTCGTCGCCGTGACGACGAAGTCATCGACCGCCGACCGGGCGCGCCGCTACGGCGCAACCACGGTCGTGCTCAGCTCGCATCCGACAGGCAAGCTCGTCAGCAGCTCCATCGATCTGCTGCTCGGTCGCTAGACGCGCGCCGCGCTCGTCAAGTCCGACTGAGTGGCCATCGTCGATGCTCGCGACTGTTCACGGTTGGGGGTGGACGCCGAACGTGTACCCGGTTGCGGAGGGCTGGACAAACCGGCTGCTCGGGATCGCTTGAACCTGGAAGGTGTAAAGGTCGTGCACTAGGCCCGTATACGTGATCGGGCTCGAGCACGGCTTGAACGCCGCGGGCCGCTCGAGGTACTTCGTCAACCGGCACCTGAGCCGGACCGGGTTTGACGGGGACCGTGATCTGCCCCGGGAAAAATGGAGTCGGCATGCTGGGGTCCTCGGCAGAGAGGATTCGCGTTCATGCCTCGCAGCTACCCGTTCGGAGGTTCGTCGTCAGGTGATCGAGCTCGCCGGCTCGGGCACGCGTGTCGCGCAGCTGTCGGTCACGTTCGGGATGACCGAGACGACGATCTACAACTGGCTCAAGCAGGAGCGCATCGACCGCGGCGAGGAGGCCGGCCGGACGACTGATCAGCAGCTCGAGCTGGCCGCGGCGAAGCGGCGGATCAAGCAGCTCGAGACCGAGCTCGCGGTCGCCCGGAAGGTCAACGAGGTCTTCCTGAAAGAGGGCATCAGCCCAAAAGGCTCTTCCCGGTGATCGAGTCTCTGACCGGGCAGGGCATCAACGTCGCCACGCCTGCCGGATGCTCGGCGTCTCCGAGTCGGGCTACTACGCCTGGAAGGACCGTCCCGACGCGCCGAGGACGCTGCGGCGGATCTGGCTGGCCGGCGAGATCGCCGACGTCCACAAGGCCTCCGGCGGCACCTACGGCGCGCTGCGGGTGACGGCCGAGCTGCGCTACGGCCGCGAGATCGTCGTCGGGCACAACGCGGTCGAGTCGATCATGCGCGAGCTCGGGATCAAAGGGCTGCCGACCCGGCGGCTGCCGAAGGGCGCCCGGGTTGCGAAGGTCACCTCGCTCGATCTCGTCCGCCGCTCGTTCCGTCGTGACCGACCGAACGAGCTGTGGATGACCGACATCACCGAGCACCCGACCCGCGAGGGCAAGGTCTACTGCTGCGTCGTGCTCGACGCGTTCTCCCGGTTCGTCGTCGGCTGGTCGATCGACAGCACGCAGACCACGCATGCTGGTCCTCAACGCGCTCGGCATGGCGACCCAGCGCCGCCAGCACCGCGACGGGCTCGTGATCCACTCCGACCGCGGCGTGCAGTTCACGTCCTGGGCCTTCAGCCGCAGAGTCCGCGACGCCGGCCTCGCGCCGTCGATGGGAGCCGTCGGCTCGCCGTACGACAACGCGATGGTCGAGAGCTTCTGGGGCCGCATGCAGGTCGAGCTGTTCAACCGCCGCCGCTGGAAGACTCGGATCGAGCTCGCGACCGCGATCCACGACTACATCGAGCACTTCCACAACACCCGCCGCCGCCACTCCGCGCTCGGCATGCTCACGCCCGCCGAAGTCGAAGCCCGACATGCTTACGCTGAAAGATGAACATCACCAAACCCGCTGACGCCGACCGATTCCGGCATCTCGACTCCACGAAAACCGGGGTAGATCAGGTCCGCCGCTGCAGCCACTTCCGTCGCTCACACTCACGCACAGCGGACGAACTCGCGATCGTGCTTGTCTTGCGCTCACTCGCTCGCCGAATCGCGACCGCGACCGCAGAAGCCGCCGAGCTCGAGCGCGAGATCCTCGGACAGGTGCGCGCGCTCGTCCCCGAGCTGCTCAACGAATCGGGCATCGGACCGATCGTGGCGCGAGCTGATCGTCACATGGTCACACCGCGACCGCGTCCGCTCCGAGGCGGCCTTCGCACGCCTTGCCGGCGTCGCGCCGCTGCCTGCCTCGAGCGGCCAAACGATTCGTCACCGCCTCAGCCGCGGCGGGGATCGTCAACTCAACCGCGCGCTCCACACCGTGATCCTCCACCGCCGACAACACGACCCCGAAACCAAGGACTACATCGCCCGCCGGATCGCCGAGGGCAAGAGCGCCCGCGACGCCACCCGCATCCTCAAGCGCTACCTCGCCCGCCACCTCTACCGCGTGATGCAAAACGCGGCTCCACTGACGACTTGACAGTCATAGGAGATTCATTGCCGCACAATGGCCCAGGCGAGTGTCACGCCCCTCGGGGTGGGCGGCTGATGACGATCTGCTCTGCGGGCTGGCCTCCGTCGGCCGGCACTGGCGCGATGTCCCACTCGACTTGGATGCCGTCGCGGAGCCCGCGCATGAAAGCGGCGAAGCCGGCGTCGGGTGCGTGAACGGTGAGCCAGCGCGCCGGACCGCTCTCGGCCACGCGCAACGAGTGAGCAAGCCCGGGCGGCGCGGCGACGAATCCGCCGGCGGAGACGGTGGTCGTCTCGGCTTCGGGGCCGACCTCAAAGATCACCTCTCCCTCGAGGATGTAGAAGGCGTCGGTGTGCTGGTGGTGGATGTGCCGGCTGGCGACGTGCTCGCCCGCGGCGTAGCGGGCGTGGGTGATCGTCAGATCGTCGCGCGCGATCACGAAGCTGCCCTGCCGTGCCAGGCTGTGAATGAGCAGCTCCCCGCCGCCGGCGGAGGCGATGCTGTTAGTCGCCATAGAGGTCGTTCCAATCAAGTGGACGCCAGGTTGTGTCGGTGGGGCAGCTGTCTTGGGCGAACGCGATGGCGTCGGCGAGGTTGTCGCCGACGCCGACCGCCCACCAGCTGCGTCCCTCGGGCGAGGTGAGGTCGACCATGAGAACGACCTGGCCGGGGCCGGCTGGGGCCGCGGGAAGCGTTCCTTCGGGCGCTGTTGATCCGGCCTGTTCGATCCGGGTGGTGTTGGCGGAAGGGAAGCCGCGCAGTCGCCTGCGGCGGGTCGGGGCAGAGAGGGTCATGGCTCGTCCTATTGTCAGCGGCCGTCAGGCTGCGGGTGTGAGTCCGTGCCGGCGCATGACGGCGCCGAGCGCGGCCAGGTCGGGCGGGCCACCGGCGGCGGCGTCGAGGATCGCGCCGACCTCGCGGAAGAAGTCGGGGCCAATGACGCCGGGGGTGGCAATCGCGAGCGCCTTCGCGTCGACGTCGCCTCTGTTCTCGAAGCGGTGGACGGCGCCGCGGGGGATGAAGACCGCCTCGCCCGGGGCGACCTCGATCGGCGTGCCCTCGATTGTCCAGGTCAGGACGCCTTCGAGCCCGTAGATCGTCTCGTCGTAGCCGTCGTGGCTGTGGGCCCCGGCAATCCTGGCTCCCGCGGGAACGTCGAACTCGAAGATCGCTACTGAACCTGCCGACTGTGACCCCTCGATCAGGAAGCGGATCGCCATCTCCCCGACTCTGATTTCCTCGCGTGTGCTTGTGGCCATTGCTGCTCCCCCTTCGTGCTCAGTTGGTAAAGTGACTGGACTTGACTATAGACCCGTCGCGCTTATTTGTCAAGCCGCTTTATGAAATCGTCTGAGATCGACTCAGCTCCGTTCGGGCCACCGATGATCGGCGCCCTCCTGCGCATCCCCTGGGAGGCGGTGCAACGGCACATGCTCGAGCGGCTGCACGAGAGCGGCTTCGACGACTTCGATCCGGCGTATCTCCCGGTGGTCCGCTATCCCGGGCCACAAGGCATGAGGCCCTCCGAACTGGCCACCCGTCTCCAGATAAGCAAACAGGCCCTCAACTACCTCCTCGGCGAACTCGAACGACTCGACTACCTCGAGCGCCGACCAGACCCTGACGACCGACGGGCAAAGCGCATCGCCCTCACCCCACGCGGCACCGCCGCGGGCAAGGTGATCCGAGAAGCCGTCGCCGACATGGAAACCATCTGGGCACAACAACTCGGCCCGAAACGCTTCGCCCAACTCCGCGAACTCCTGCTCGAGCTTCAACAGCCGGCCTGATTACAAAGACTCACGGGACGATGCTGGGTGAGGATCTGGTGCGGGTGCCACCGAAACTGATGGCACCGGAGCGGCGCGCTGGCAGGGCGCGGGGAAAGTCGGACCCGATTGATGCGCTCGCGGTCGCCCGGGCCGCGCTGCGGGAGCCGGACCTGAGCCGGCCGCGGCCTGACGAGCAGGTTTTCCGTGATTTGAAGCTGCTTGTTGACCATCGCGATGATCTCGTCGACGAGCGTCGGCGTACCCAGCAGCGATTGCGTTGGCATCTGCATCAGCTCGACCCGACCTTCGCTGTGCCGCTGAGAATGCTCGGCCGTTCGTCCCACCTGGAGCGGGTCGGCCGCTGGCTTGCCCGCCAGGAGCAAGAGCTGCAGGTGCGACTCGCACGCGAGCTCGTCGCCCGGATCCGCTCGCTCACGCGCTCGATCACAGAGCTCGACCGCGAACTCGAGCAGCGGACCGCGCAGACAGCGCCAGCGCTGCTCGAGCTGCCCGGCTGCGGCGCTGTCACCGCCGCGAAGCTGCTCGCGGAGATCGGCCCGATCGGTCGCTTCAAGACAGACGCACAACTCGCGCGGCACAGCGGGGTCGCACCGCTTGAGGCGAGCTCCGGCCGCGTCCAACGACACCGGCTCGACCGTGGCGGCAACCGACAACTCAACTCCGCGCTCTACCGAATTGCGATCACGCAAGCGCGCTACCACCCCGGCGCCCGCGCGTATCTCGAACGCAAGCAAGCCGAAGGCAAAAGCCGGCGCGAAGCGATCCGCTGCCTCAAACGACTGCTCGTCCGAACCGTCTTCAACACACTAAAAACGAGCCCCGCCTTGACATAGGAGCAACGCTCGCGCACGCCACCGCTTCTGCGTCCGATCGGTGCGTGTCGCGGGAGGCCAGGCGTGGCGGCGGGGCCTCCCGCGATACGCGTTTCCTAGTTACAGCCGAGAACTGTTTCGATCTGTGTCGCTGCAGCGATGAGCACGCCGGGATTCGCGATCTTCTTCGCGGCGTTCACCTCGTTGATGAACGCCCCGAGGGTGCCGCAGGCGTCCGTGTTGTCGTTCGCAGCGAGGTACCCCTCGATCGATGTGACCTTGTCGGCAAGGCTCGTTCCCGGGCCGACTCCCGCGACAGCGTCGCCGAGGTCGGCGAGCTGTTCGGCTGCCCCCTTCACATGCACCGAGAAGCTCCCGGACGCAACGTTCCCGGAGTTGTCGGTGGCGGTGCAGTTGACAGTGGTCGTCCCGATCGCGAAGGTGCTGCCCGACGCCGGAACGCACGCCACGACCGGGCTTGGGTCAAGGGTGTCGGTCGCCGTGGCCGTGTAGGAGACGGTCGCACCGTCCGGGCCGGTCGCGTCGACGACGATCGGGTCAGGCAACGTCAGCACAGGAGGTGTCAGGTCGACCACCGCGATCGCCGCAGGGGAGGTAGGGGTGGCGTTGCCCTGGTCGGCGAACCAGAGGTTGCCGTCCGGGCCTGCCGTGACGGCGGATGGCTTGCTGCCTGAGTTGCCTCCGTGCGTGGCGATGGGGTACTCGGCGGTGTCGAGCGTGGTCGGATTGATCATCCCGATCGCCGTGTTGCCCCGGTCGGTGAACCAGACGTTGCCGTCCGGGCCCGTCTCGATCCCTTCTGGGGTGCTGCCCGTCGGCGTGTTGAAGTTCTGAATCGCGTGGTTTGTCACGTCGGTTGACGTGCAATGCGGCCCGGTGGTCAGACAGATCAGGGCGATCGCCGTGTTTGCCCGGTCGGTGAACCAGACGTTGCCGTCCGGGCCCGCCGCGATGTCGCCTGGGTTGTCGCTCGTGTACTCGGTGATCGCGTGGGTGCTCGGGTTGATCCACCCGATCGCCTTGGTGGTGCCCGTGTCAGCGAACCAGAGGTTGCCGTCCGGACCTGCCGTGATCCCCTTGGGGACGGGGTGGCGGCAAAGCCGCCGTTCGCGGTGACGCCGTATTCGTGGATCGCGTGGTTCGTCACATCGGTCGGCGAGCAGAGCGGCCCGGTGGTCAGGCAGACCAGCCCGATCGCCGGGACGGTGGCATCGTCAGTGAACCAGACGTTGCCGTCCGGGCCCGCCGCGATCCCGCGTGGGGAGCTGCCCGCCACGGTGACGGGGAACTCGGTGATCGACCCGCTCGGCGTGATCCGCCCGATCGACTTGATGGTGCCCCGGTCGGCGAACCAGAGGTTGCCGTCCGCGCCCGCCGCGATCCCGTTTGGTAGCGGGACGGTGTTGCCCGGCACCGAGATGGTGAACTCGGTGATCGTCCCGCTCGGCGTGATCCGCCCGATCGCCCTGGTGGTGCCCTGGTCGGTGAACCAGACGCTGCCGTCCGGGCCCGCCGCGATATCGGCTGGTTTGCCGCCGGAGTTGCCCCCGTGCGTGGCGATGCTGTACTCGGTGATTGCGATTGTCACGCGCGGCGCCGCACCCGCGACCCCCACGCAGAACACGACCAGAGCCCCAAACAACACGGCGATCACGGCGAGGCGCTTTGCGTGAAGTGGCTGCGCGCGCTCTTGCCGACACTCGGTCATGTTGGCTGCGTGCGCGGCGAGTCCGGCAACCGTTTCGCGTGGGTTCTGCACCTTCGTCTCCTGTCTGTGGGCCGCCGACCCACGATTTGGCACTTCTGAATGGTTCAGAACGCCGAGCCTATTGGTCGGCCAAGCCAAACGTCAACCGGCTGAGAGAACCTCCGCTACGGCTTGGCGAGGTACGTCTTGCCCGCCGGCACGGTGATCTGCTTTGCCAGCTTGAAGTCCGAAACCTGGATGATTCCCCGTTTGACCTGGGTCAGCGTTCCGTCGCAACGGTCGGCCGTCAGCCAGAAGGTGCCGCGAACCGTGGCCGATGCGTATCTTCCCCGTGTCCGGAAGCGGCCTTTGCCGTTGCCCCAGAGCTGACGGACGATCTTCGCGGCTTCGCCTCGCGAGGCACTGGCCTTCTTGCGCTTGCAGACGCTGAAGTCGCCCTGGATCAACCGCAGCTCGACGATCGGCTTCTTGTTGTCGGTGCCGCGAAGAAGCTGGAACTTCGCGAAGACACCCGAGCCGAAGAGGCGCACGGTGCCCGTGTCGGTCTTGAGCACCAGCGAGCCGTTCGTGACGTCGACCTTCGCGTTGTACGGAATCCGCCCGCTTGTGAACGGGCGGCCGTTCACGGTGACCGTGCCTGTCGCGGTGCCGGTCGCGGGCGGCGCGCTGCCTCCGCCGCCGCCACCGCCGCCACCGCCGCCGCCACCGCCGCCGCCACCGCCGCCCGACGCTGACACGTTCGCGAGCGTGAACGAGGCGACCGAGTCCGCGAGATCGTTTCCGCCCGCGTTGGTGAAATTTCCGCCGGCGTAGAGCTGTGTGCTCGTGGTGGCAACTGCGTTGATCTGACCCTGGAGCGCACCGTTGCCCGCGACGCTCGAGCCGATCGGATGCCAGGTGGTGCCGTCGAAGTAGACGATGAAATCGGCGGTCGGGTCACCGTTCGCATTCTGGAACGACCCACCCGCGAACACGCGTGAGCCGAGGTCGCCAGTGCGTAGATGAAGCTCGAGGCCGGGAACCAACCGTCCGAGCCGGCCTTGTTCGCGCCGAGGGCGCTCCACGTCGAGCCGTTCCAGCGGGCGACGTGGTCGGCCTGGGCGATGCCGCCGACGTTCTTCGAGTCGGTACCGACGTAGAGGTTCGTGCCGACCGCGGTGAGGCTGCGGACGAAGTCGTCGATCGAGCCGCCGTTCGGTCCCGGGCCCGTGCCGAGCGCGTGCCAGCTGCCGCCCGAGTAGGCGGCGAGATCGTCCGCGCCGGGGACTCCGCCCAGGTTCGTGAAGCCGCCGCCTGCGTAGAGCGTCCCGTTGCTGTCTGCCGCAAGCGCATACACCGCGCCGCTGAAGTCGCCGTCCTTGAGCATCGTCGAGCTTGCGACCCCGGTCGTGAGGTTGCAGGCGAGCAGGTAATCGGCCGAGGCGATGCCGGCGCCGTTTGCGAACGAGCCGCCGATGTACAGCGTCGAGCCGACGATCTGGAGCGCGTTGACGTTCGCCGTCACGAGCGACCCGGTCGACGTGCACACAGGCCCCCACTTGACCCCGTCCCACTCGGCAACGAAGTCGAGGTTCGGGTCGCCGCCGGCATTCGTGAACACGCCGCCCACATAGACCTTGCCCGCGCGATACGCGATCGCGTGGACGTCGCCGTTCAGCGCCGGCGAGCCGAGTGCCGTCCATTTCCCGCCGTCCCATTTCGCGATGTGGTCCGCGTTCGAGTCGCCGCCGGCGTTTGTGAACGCACCACCTGCGTAGAGCACCCCAGCCGCGTCGGTATTGAGCGCGTAGACCGTCCCGTTCAGCGCCGCAGCCCCCGGCTGGACCACTTCCCAGGTTGTCCCAGCCACCCGGTCCGGGGGTCGCAGCGGCCCCCGTCGCGAGTGCAACGAGTCCGGCGATCGAAAGCACGAGAACGACTATTCGCCGTAAGCGGCGCACACGGACTCCGGTCCTCGAGGGGTGCCGCACCTTACTCAGTCCCGCCTACGCGGGGCTTTCGGAGAGCCGACGCGCGGATTCGAACCGTGGACCCCTTCATTACGAGTGAAGTGCTCTACCAGCTGAGCTACGTCGGCGGGCCGGGCCAGTGTATCGGCCTTCACCAGGGCCGTCAGCTCGGAATCAGCCGACTTTGAAGCTGAAGGTGTGCGCCGCATAGGCGTGGGCGGTCTCGCCGCGGGTGATGGCAAAGACGACGCGCGTCGAGCCCTTGCCGATGGCGCGGAACGTCACCCAGACCTGCTGCTTCGTCTCGCCTTCCTTGGTCTCGCTCACGACCTTGCCGTTGAAGGCCCGGGCGATCCGCCACACGCCGCCCGGCCACCTTCGGCTTGGACAGCCGCGCCGTGTACGTCTTGCCGACGGCAAGGCGAACGGACGTCGTCGGCCCGTTCGGCAGCGGCCCGACCGGCCCGGCAGAGGCGAGCGCAGTCGCGGCCGAAATCGCAGCGACCACGACCGCAATCAGAAGTGCGCGCCTGCCCACGGCTCAATCATGCCAGCCAACGGGCGGTCTGGTAGTAACGGACAGTGACTCGCCGCGGCTGGCTGCTCTTCGGGGCGATGTGCGTGATCTGGGGCATCCCCTATCTGATGATCCGCGTCGCCGTCCGCGAGGTCTCACCCGCGACGCTGGTCTTTCTGCGCAGCGGTCTTGCTGCACTGGTGTTGATCCCACTCGCCGCCGCCCGCGGCGAGTTGCGCGTTCTCCTGCCGCGCTGGCGACCGGTGCTCGCCTTCGCGGCGATCGAGATCGCGATCCCGTGGCTTGCCCTCGCGAGCGCCGAGCGCCGGATCTCGAGCTCGCTCGCAGCACTGCTGCTCGCGGCCGTTCCGTTCACCGCGGTCGCGATCGCGCTCGCGACCGGCGGCGAGCGGTTCGGCTCCCGGCGAATCGCCGGCTTGCTGGTCGGGATCGGCGGCGTCGCGGCGATCGTCGGCCTCGACCTCGGCCACACGAGCGGCATCGGGCGTCGCCCTGATGGCCGTCGTCGTCCTCGGCTACGCGTCCGGCCCGTGGGTGCTCAGCTCGTTACCTCAGCGACCTGCCGAGCCTCGGCGTGATCGCCGCCTCACTCGCGTCTCAGCGCCGCCGTTTACATCCCGGTGGTCGCAGTGCAATACCCCCGCTCGGTTCCAGGCAGCCACGCGATCCTCTCGATTCTCGGGCCTCGCGATCATTTGCACCGCGCTCGCGTTCGTTCTCTTCTTCGAGCTGATCGCCGAAGTCGGGCCCGTACGCTCCACCGTAATCACGTACATCAACCCCGCGGTCGCAGCGCTGCTGGGCGTCGCTGTGCTGAACGAACGCTTCACCGTCGGAATGGGGTTCGGCTTCGCGCTCGTTCTCGCCGGCTCGGTGCTCGCGACCGGCCCGGCGCGGGAGCCCTCTACCGAGCCCGTTTCCGCGCGTCCGTAATCGCCGTTTCGGCCTCCGCGCGGTTGCCGAACCCGCGCGTCTTCACCTTGCCTTCGTGGTCGAGATCCTTGTAGACCTGGAAGAAGTGCTCGATCTCGTCGCGAAGGCCTGCCGGCACATCGTGGATGTCGCTGAGCGGGCCCCACGTCGGATCGTTCAACGGCACGCAGATCACCTTCTCGTCCGCACCCTTCTCATCCGTCATGTGGAAGACGCCGATCGGCCGCACACGGATCCGACAGCCGGGGAACGTCGAGTCGCTGACGAGCACGAGCGCATCGAGCGGGTCGCCGTCCTCGGCCAGCGTTCCCTCGATGTACCCGTAGTCGGCCGGGTAGCTCATCGCCGTGAACAGCCGCCGGTCGAGCACGATCCCGCCGAGCTCGTCACTCCACTCGTACTTGTTGCGGGACCCCCCCGGGATCTCGACGAAGACGACGTCCTGGCTCACGCCCTCAATGTACGTGGAGGCGGCCGAGCCACGCGCGTGTCAGGACGACGCGATGCGCCGGCAGCGCCGCACTGTCCGTGTGCCGAAGTAGGTGCGCGTGCGCAGCGATCACCCCGAGACGAGTTCGCTCACGACGTGTTCAGGCCTCGGGCCGCGCCAGGGATCCGCCATGGCGAGAGTGTTCCCGCTCGCCGAACTCGAATCAGCCGATCTTGGCCATCACATGCTTGATCTGCGTGTAATCCTCGAGCGAGTAGGCGGACAGATCCTTGCCGTAGCCGGACTGCTTGTAGCCGCCGTGCGGCATCTCCGAGACGAGCGGGATGTGGTCGTTGATCCAGACCGTGCCGAACTGGAGCTTCCGCGCTGCGTTCAGCGCGCGGCCGACGTCGCGCGTCCAGACCGATGCCGCAAGCCCGTACGGCACGTCGTTCGCCCAGGCCAGCGCCTCGTCGTCGTCCGCGAAGCGCTGGACGGTCACCACCGGCCCGAACACCTCGCGCTGGACGATCTCGTCGGTCTGAGCGACGTTCGCAACGACGGTCGGTGAGACGAAGAATCCGCGTGAGCCCACCGACCCGCCCCCCGTCAAGACCGTCGCGCCCTTCGCGCGCTCGAGGAAACCGAGCACGCGCTCCTGCTGGGCGGCCGAGATCACCGGCCCCATCTCGATCTCTTCGTCTTCACCGGGATCGCCGACGCGCAGCGATTCGACTGCGGGCACGAGCTCCTCGAGCAGCCGGTCGTAGATCTTCGGCCCGGCGACGACGCGCGACGCGGCCGTGCAGTCCTGGCCCGAGTTCCAGTAGCCGGCGACCTTGATCCCCGCGGCTACTGCGACCGGATCGGCGTCGTCGAAGACGATCACCGGGGCCTTGCCGCCGAGCTCGAGGTGAACGCGCTTGAGTGTGTCGGCGGCGTTGCGGGCGATGATCTTCCCGGTTGCGACGTCGCCCGTGAGCGACACGAGCCGAACGTCGGGGTGGGTGACGATCCGCTCGCCGACCGGCACGCCGTCACCGGTGACGACGTTCAGCACCCCGGTGGGCAAGACGTCCTTCGCGAGCTCGGCAAAGCGCAGCAGCGAGAGCGGCGTCTGCTCGGACGGCTTCAACACTTGCACGTTGCCGGCGGCGAGCGCGGGTGCGAGCTTCCAGATCGCCATCATCAGCGGGTAGTTCCACGGGGCGATCCCACCGACGACTCCGAGCGGCTCGCGCCGGATCATCGAGGTGTAGCCGCGCATGTACTCGCCGGCGCTCTTGCCTTCGAGCACGCGTGCGGCACCGGCGAAGAAGCGCAGGTTGTCGACGCACACCGGCATCTCGTCGCGCGCATAACCGAGCGGCTTGCCCACGTTGCGCGACTCGATTCGCGCGAGCTCTTCGGCGTTTGCCTCGAGCATGTCCGCGAGCTTCAGCAGGACCTCCGCGCGTTCGCCCGGTGTCGTGTCGAGCCAGTCGGGGAGCGCGGCCTTCGCGGTCTCGACCGCAGCGTCGACGTCGTCGGCCGTGCCGGCCGGAACCTGCGCGATCACCTCGCCGGTGGAGGGGTTGAGGACGTCCATGGTCGTCATTCCGTCCGAAGGATCCCACTCTCGCGGGTCAGCCGCTGGGCGAGGGCGACGGGGACGATCGTCACGGCCAGGATCAGGAAGACGACGACGTTCACCTGGGGCAGCTGCTGGCCGAGCCGGATCTGGCCGAAAATCCAGATCGGGAGCGTGTTCTGGGCGCCGGCGGTGAACGTGGTGACGATCACCTCGTCGAAGGAGAGGGCGAACGCCAGCAGGCCGCCGGAGATCAGGGCGGTCGAGATCGTGGGGAAGGTGACGAACCGGAACGTCTGCCAGCCGTCGGCGCCGAGATCCATCGACGCCTCGGTCAGCGAGCCCGGCACCCGGCGCAGGCGCGCGATCACGTTGTTGTAGACCACGACGACGCAGAACGTGGCGTGGCCGATCACGATCGTCCAGAGCCCGAAGTTGAACTTCCAGAACGTGAAGTAGGAGTTGAGCGCCATCCCGGTGACGATCCCGGGGAGTGCGATCGGCAGCACGAGCAGGAACGAGATCGACTCGCGGCCGAAGAAGCGGAAGCGGTGCACGCCGAACGACGCCGCCGATCCGAGCACGAGCGCGATCGTCGTCGCGAGCGCCGCCGCCTTCAGCGAGAGCCACAGCGCCTGCTGCATGTCGCCGTTGTGGATCGCCGGGCCGAACCACTTCGACGTCAGGCCGGCGATCGGCCAGCTCTGCACGTTCGACGAGTTGAACGCGTAGAGGCAGATCGACCGCGATCGGGATGTAGAGGAACGCGATCACGAGCGCCACCCAGACGCCGAGCCCGATCCGTGTGCCGCGCCTCTCCATCAGAGGGCGTCGAACGCGCCGAGCCGCCGCGCGATCGCGAGGTAGATGCCCATCACGAACACCGGCACGACTGCGAACGCCGCGCCGAACGGCAGGTTGCTCGACTGGTTGACCGCGTCGTAGACGACGTTGCCGATGAACTGGCTCGACGCACCTCCGACCAGCACCGGGGTGATGTAGTCGCCGAGCGTGAGCGAGAACGTGAAGATCGATCCGGCGACGATCCCGGGCAGCGCCAGCGGCAGGATCACCGTGCGCAGCGTGCGGAAGCCCTTCGCGCCGAGGTCACGCGAGGCCTCGATGTAGGAGTGCGGGATCCGCTCGAGTGATGCGTAGACCGGGAGGATCATGAACGGCAGCCAGATGTAGGAGAAGACGATCCACATCGCCGTGTTCGAGTACGCGATCCCCGCCGACGGCAGCCCGAGCTTGTGCAGCGACCAGTTCAGGAGGCCGTCGGAGTTGAGGATCAGCCGCCACGAGTACACCCGCGCCAGGTAGGAGGCCCAGAGCGGCAGCAGCACGAGCACAAACAGGATCGCTCGCATCCGCGGGGTTGCGACCCGCGCCATGAAGTATGCGAACGGGAAGGCGATGATCGCGTCGGTGACCGTCACCGCGGCGGCGATCGACACCGTTCTGATCGCGACGGTGCGATAGGTCGACTCGTGCCAGAGCGTGCTGAAGTTGCTCGTCGTCCAGTGGTGGATGAGCTCGCCTGTGAAAGCGTCGACCGTCCAGAACGCCGAGACGAACAGGACGGCGAGCGCCGCCAGGTAGAAGAAGCCGAACGCCCCAACCGCCGGGGCGAGCATTCCGACTCCCTTCAGCCACGGGCGGCGAAAGAGTGCGCCGCCGATTCGACGGCGCACCTTCCGCAGACTTCCTAGCCCTTGAGCTGAGTCCAGGCCTGCTGCCACTTCGTGTAATCCATGCAGTCGCTCTTGCCGTTGCCGCACGCGGCGATCGGCGTCTTCCAGAAGTAGATCTGCTTGAAGTACGAGAGCGGAGCGTTGGCGTGGTACTGCGCGCACGAGCCCTTGGACAGCTTGTCCATCCATGCGCACGCCTTGGAGTTGACCGGAGTCTCACCGAAGTAGATCGCCTGCTCGGCTTGCACCTTCGGCGTCGAGATGTACGCGAGCCACTTGTAGGCGCAATCGAGGTTCTTCGTGTGCGACGAGACCATCCACGTGTCGAGCCAGCCGGTCGCGCCTTCCTTCGGGATCAGATCCTTGACGGGCGCCTTCGCCGCGATCAGCGTGTTCGTCTGGTACGGCCACGACGCGCCGATCACGGCGTCGCCGTTCTTGAACAGGTCGATCTCGTCGGACGCGAGCGCCCAGTACTTCTTGATCAGCGACTTCTGCTGTTTGAGCAGGTTCGTCGTCGCCGTGAACTGCGCCGAGTTCAGCTCATACGGATCCTTGATCCCGAGGCTCGGCTGCGTCTTCATCAGATAGAGAGCGGCGTCGGCGATCTGGATCGGGTTGTCGGGGACGGTGATCTTGCCCTTGTACTTCGAGCTGTAGATCGAGGCCCACGACGTCGGCGCCGGCGACACCTTCTTCGTGTTGTAGAGCAGCGTGTTCGGCCCCCACTGCAGCGAGATGCCGTAATGCTTGCCACCGACGGTGTTGTTCGGGGGCGACTGGAACGCCTTGTTGAAGTTCTTGAAGTCCGGGATCTTCGACGGGTCGATCGCCTGGACGTCCTTGCCGTAGATCAGGCGCAGGCTGGCGTCGCCGGAAGCCGAGACCATGTCGTACTGGCCGCCACCGCCCGAGCGCATCAGCGTCACCATCTCGTCAGAGGAGCCGCCGTATTTCTTGTGCACGGTGCAGCCGGACTGCTGCTCGAACGGCTTTACCCACTGGTCTTGCAGGTAGCCCTCCCACCCGATCATGTTCAGCGTGCCCCCGCTCGCCTTCGTGACACCGGCGGCCGGGAACGAGAGCCCGACGGCGGCCAGGACGACCACGATCAGCATGCTCCTTGTCATCTGCCCTCCCCTGGTAGCTGGAATGCGTCCTCGTCGCGCCACGAGATGTCGACGCGCTCGCCGCGCGGAAGCGTGGTGCCGCCGCCCTGCTGCACGACGGTCAAACGCTCGCCGCGGTCGGTGAGGACGAGATAGCGCGTGAATGCACCGACGAACACGACGTCGTCGATGGTGGCCGGCTCGCCGCCGGCGCCGAGCACGATGCGCTCGGGACGAATGCACACGCGGCGGCCGCCGCGCTCGAGAATGTTCGACGTGCCGACGAAGCCGGCGACGAACTCGCTCGCGGGCTGCTCGTAGACATCGACCGGCGATCCCACCTGCTCGACCCTGCCTTCGTTGAAAACCGCGATCAGGTCGCTCATCGTCAGCGCCTCCTCCTGATCGTGCGTGACGTAGATGAACGTCATCCCGAGGTCGCGCTGGAGCGACTTGAGGAACACCTGCATCTCCTGTCGTAGCTTCAGGTCGAGCGCGCCGAGCGGCTCGTCCAGGAGCAACACGCGCGGCCGGTTGACGATCGCGCGCGCGAGTGCGACCCGCTGGCGCTGGCCGCCGGAGAGCTGGATCGGCTTGCGGTCGCCGTATCCGTCCAGCCGCACCGTCGCGAGCACCTCTTGCACGGCGCGGTTGCGGTCGGCGCGCGCCGTCCCTTTCACCCGCAGCCCGTAGCCGACGTTCTCGGCCACGGTCATGTGCGGGAAGAGCGCGTAGTCCTGGAAGACCGTGTTCACGTCGCGGGCATACGGCGGCTGGTCCGAGATGTCGATGCCTGCGAGGCGGATCGTGCCCGCGTCGGGCCGCTCGAAGCCGGCGATCATCCGCAGCGTCGTCGTCTTCCCCGAGCCGGACGGTCCCAGCAGCGTGAAGAAGGTGCCGGCGCCGACACGGAGATCGACGTCGTCGACCGCGACGACATCTCCGTAGGTCTTGCGCGCACCGACGACTTCGACGTCGGCGACGGCCGTGCTAACCGCCAAGTGCAGCCTCCAGGATGTCGAGGCCTGCCTCGAGATCGTCGTCGGAGATCGTCAGCGGCACGTGCAGCCGGATCACGTTGCCGTACAGGCCGCAGCTGAGCAGCACGAGCCCACCCTCGCGTGCGGTAGCGACGACGGCGGAGGCGCGATCGGGCGTTTGCTCCGGCAGTTCGATCGCGAGCATCGGTCCGAGCCCGCGCACATCAGAGCCAGACGGTGCGATCAGCTCGAGCCGGCCGCGGATGCGGTGACCGAGCGCAGGCAGCTGCGGCAGCACTTCCTCGAGCGCGTCGAGCGTCGCGAGCGCAGCCGCACACGCAACGGGGTTGCCGCCGAAGGTGCCGCCCAGCCCGCCGGGTGCGGGGGCGTCCATCAACTCCGCGCGGCCGGTGACCGACGCGAGCGGCAGGCCGCCGCCGAGCGACTTGCCGGCGACGAGAAGGTCGGGCTCGAGGCCGTAGTGCTCGACCGCCCACATCCGGCCCGTGCGCCCGACGCCGGACTGCACCTCGTCGGCAACGAAGAGAATTCCGTGCGTGTCGAGCAACTCCTGGAGCCGCCCCGGGTAGTCGGGCGGCATCGGCACGAATCCACCCTCGCCCTGCACGGGTTCGAGCACGGCGCATGCGACGGAGCGCGGGTCGACCTCTGCCTTGAACAGGCGCTCGAGCGCCGCGATCGCATCGTTCGACGAGATGCCGCGGTATTCGTAGGGCGCCGGCACGCGGTAGACCTCAGGTGCGAACGGCCCGAAGCCGGCCTTGTACGTCGTCTTCTCGGTCATCGCCAGCGTCAGCAGCGTGCGCCCATGGAAGCCGCGCTCGAAGACGACGACGGCGCCGCGGCCGGTGGCGGCACGCGCGATCTTGACCGCATTCTCGATCGCCTCCGCGCCGGAGTTCAGCAGGATCGATTTCTGTTCCGCGCCGCGACACGGTGAGAGCTGCGCGAGCCGCTCGCACAGCTGAACGTAGGGCTCGTAGTTACCGACCATGAAGCACAGGTGCAGGTAACGGTCGACCTGCGCATGGATCGCCTCGACGACCGCGGGATGGCGATGGCCGAGGTTGACGCAGCCGATCCCGCCTGCGAAGTCGAGGTACTCGCGGCCCTCGACGTCCCAGATCCGGGCGCCCTCGGCCCGTGCGACGACGAGCGCGGGCGTCGCGATGCCCCGGGCGACATATTGCTCGCGGCCGGCGAGCACGTCCGCACTGCCCACGTGCTCCTGAGCGCGCATCGCGCAATGATACGGAGGCGCCGAACGCGCCGTCATGTCTTGTTCAGCCATGTCCCGGGGACAGTCCCCTGGACATGGCGCTTTCGGACGTCAGGCCGCCGCGCGAACCGAGCGGCCGCGGATGCGGACCTGGTGTAGTGCACGGTTTGGACATGTCCCAGGGACTGTCCCCTGGACATGGCGCTTTCGGACGATCAGGCGGCGGCGCGGAGCGAGCGGCGCGCGCGGTGCAGCAGCGTCTCGACCGCGGACTGCGTCAGCCCGAGCTCAGACGCGATCTCTTCGTAGGAGAGCCCCTGCCACTCGCGGAGCACGATCGCCCGGCCCTGCCTCGTCGGCAGTTTCCTGACCGCGCCCGCAATGTCGAAGAGCGGCTCGGTCTCGCGCACAGGCGCCGCCAGCGAGTCGTCGATTGCGACCGGTGTCTCGAGGCGGCGACGGCGGAAGGAGGAGCGCTTCAGCGTCATGCACACGTTCTGCGCGATCTTGAACAGCCACGCCGCCTCCGAGTACGGCACGACCCCGCGCTCCAGCCCGCGGAACGCATTCAGGAACGTCGCCTGCACGGCATCCTCGGCCTCCTGGCGGTCGCCAAGGCGGTAGAGGCAGAACGAGTACACCTGGCGCGCGTAGGACTCAAACAGCTGCTCCGTACGAGCTCCTGAGGCGACGGCGGCCATTCGCCTCATCTTGTGCCCGTGGGGACCTACTCATGGCTCTACGAGGGCAATCCTTACGAGAACTTTTCGAACTCCTAATGAGTTGAGTTAGCTCGACAGCTCGCGCGCCAACCGCACAAACAAGGCCTCCAGAGCCAGCTGCGGAGCCAGGTTGAACTCCTCGAGCCGGCGCCAGGTCTCCCGCACCGCCTCGGCGGCCCGCTCCGCCCCGAGCAGCCGCTCCCGGGTGGCGTCGGCCCGGAGGTCTTCGAGCCGGTCGAGGTGGACGGCTGTCTGCTCGGCCCCGACAGCGACAGCGACGAGGTCGCGGTACCAGGCCGCGAGCTCTTCGAGCTGGGCGAGCAGCTCTTCGCGCTCGGCACCACGCTGCGCCCGCCGCAGGCGCTGCTCGGCCTCCCTGGTCGGCAGGTCGAGCGCCGAGACCTTCGCCTCTTCCAGATCGCGCGCATCGGCCCCGCGCTCATGTGCGTTCTCGAGCAGAGCCGCCGCGGCCGCGGCCGGCTCGAACGCCGGCTCGCGATAGACGGCGCGCGCCTGGTCGAGCAATCTCGTGCGGCGAGCGACCTCGTTCGGATCGAGCAGGCGTTCGAGGCGATCGAGCCGCCCGCCTGCAACGCGCGCCAGTGCGGTGCGCCGCTCGTCGTCGAGCTCGGGCACGCGCGCGTCGACCACCGCCCGCACGGCGCGCTCCGACAGACGCCGGAACGGCACGAGCTGGCAGCGCGAGCGAATCGTCTCCGGAATCGGCCCGAGGTCGTCGGCAACGAGCACGATCACCGCGTACGACGGCGGCTCCTCGAGATCCTTGAGCAGCGCATCGGCCGCGTCCTCGTTCAGCAGGTGCGCGTCGTGCACGAGATACACGCGCCGGTCGGCTTCGAACGGGCGCATGTGCAGGTCGCGACGGAGCTCGCGGATCGCGTCGATCCGAATCATCTCGCCGAGTGCCTCGAGCTCGTAGAGATCGGGATGCACCTGGCGCTCGGTTCCGATCAGGCCGCGGCCGAACGCCCGCGCGAACGAGCGCTTCCCGACGCCGTGGGGACCGTGGAAGAGATAGGCGTGCGCCGGGCCTTCCGTGAGCGCCGCGCCGAGCAGGCGCTTCGCCTCCGGCTGCTCGCTAAAGGCCGCGAACGTGCTCACTGATCTCCGCGGCGATCTGCTCGGGGGTCTGGGCGCCGTCGAGGGCGACGACGCGCTCGGGAAAGAGGCCGGCCAGCTGCGTGTAGCCGCCGGCGATCACGCTGCGGAACTCGTCGTCCTCGCTCTCGATCCGGTCGAGCCCGGCCGAGTGGCGGGCGCGCGCCGTCTCGTGGTCGACGTTGAGGACGAATGTGCGGTCGGGGAGAAGACCTTCGGTGACCGCCAGGTTCAGGTCGAGCACGCGGTCGACTCCGAGCCCGCGGCCGATCCCCTGGTAGACGAGCGACGAGTCGACGTAGCGGTCGCAAATGACGACCGCGCCCAGTCCGAGGGCCGGGCGAATCACCGCGGCGACGTGCTCGGCGCGAGCCGCTGCAAACAGGGACGCCTCGGCCCAGGCGCTCATCTCGGGCCCGTCGAGGACGAGCGCACGGATCGCCTCGCCGAGCGGCGTGCCGCCGGGCTCGCGCGTCGCGACGACCTCGCGGCCCTCGCCGCGCAGCGCGTCGGCCAGCAGCGCGGCCTGCGTGCTCTTGCCGGACCAGTCCTGTCCCTCGAAGCTGATGAACATCGGTGCTTCACCCTACGATAGGACGCCATGCGCGCGGTCGTCACCGGAGGTGCGGGCTTCATCGGCTCGAACCTCGTCGATGCGCTCGTGCAGCGGGGTGACGAGGTGGTCGTCGTCGACGATCTCTCCTCCGGCAAGCGCGAGAACCTGAACGCGGCGGCGACCTTCGTCGACGGCGACATCCGGGACGGCATCGACGCCGCCGGCGCCGCCGTCGTCTTCCACCTCGCCGCGCAGGCCGACGTCCAGACCTCGATGCGGCGGCCCGACCACGACGCGGCCGTCAACGTCGTCGGCACGGTGCAGGTGCTCGAAGCGGCGCGCGCGGCGGGAGCACGGGTGGTCTTCTCGTCGACCGGCGGCGCGATCTACGGCGAGTGCGACGGCCCGGCGCGACGAGGACAGTCCGCTGCAGCCGGTGTCGCCGTACGGAATCGCGAAGCTCTGCGCCGAGGAGTACCTGCGCGGCTGGAATCGCATCCACGGCAGCGGCCATGTCGTCCTCCGCTTCGCGAACGTCTACGGCCCGCGGCAGGATTCCTCGCTCGAAGGCGGCGTCGTCGCGATCTTCCTCGAGCGGCTGGCGCGCGGCGAGGAGACGCTGATCTTCGGCGACGGGCTGCAGACCCGCGACTTCGTCTACGTCGGCGATGTCGTCGGCGCACTGCTGGCCGCGGCCGATCGCGACGGCGGCACGTTCAACATCGGCACCGGGCAGGAGACGACCGTGCTCGAGCTCTACCGGCTGTGCGCGGAGGTGAGCGGGTCGAAGGCCGAGCCGCGCTTCGAGCCGGCGCGCCTCGGCGACGCGCGACGTTCGGTGCTCGACGTGTCGCTTGCCGCGGCCGAGCTCGGCTGGCGGGCGGCGATCGCCGCTCGCCGACGGCCTGCGCGACCGTTCGCTCGCGCAGGACTAGCCCGAGCCTCCGCCGAATCCGAGCCTCACTTTGGAGGCTCAGCTTCACGGGCACGACCTCGTGCGGCCGTGGCGTCGCGCGACCCTCGTCGCATCCGCGATCGCGGCCGTCGAGCTCGTCGGCCTGCTCCTCTGCGGCCTCGTGATCCTCGCCAAGCCGCTTGCACATGCGGCGCAACGCCAGGCCCAGAAGGCCGCGGTCTGCGAAGAAACGCTGCCGGCACACGCACGCCACGGTCGAAGCACCACTCGACCCCGGCGCCCAAGCCCGCCATCAGCCGGCATCAGACGAAGGTGCTCGTGCTGAACGGCAACGGCCGTAACGGTGCCGCCCACTCCGAGGCCACGAGGCTCCAGTCGCTCGGCTACCAGATCGCGGGCGCGGCAGACGCGAAGCGGCACGACTACGCGACGAGCGTCGTCATGTACAAGACGGGCTTCCGCAGCGAAGGCGTGCGGCTCGCGCACGACCTGCACGTCGCGGTCGTCGGGCCGCTCGACGGCATCCGCCCGGGCGCACTCGCCGGCGGGCAGCTCGCCGTCATCATCGGCGCGCGCTAGCAGATCGGCTTGCCGGAGTTCACCTGCTTCAGCGCGCGTCGCGTACTCGGCGTTGCCGGAGTCCTGGCGGTCGAGCTCCGTGAACCGGTTCGAACTCCGGCAGCGCAGTCGCGGGCAGTGGCGCACCTCGAGGTTGAAAAAGCCAAGCGCGTACCAGGTCTGCTTGTTCTCGGGCTGGAGCTGAGTCGCCTTGCGCAGCAGGCCGAGTACGACTCCGTAGTGACTGCGTCCCTGCACCTCTTCCGCGAGCGCCTGGGCGTAGATGAGCGGATCGACCGAGAGCGGCTGGACTGAGCGGGCGCGCTTCGCGAGCGCAACCGCACGCGCGAGGATTGGAGACCACGAGCGACTCCGCCTGCCCGATCCAGCGATTGCCGAGCCAGACGGCGAAGAACGACGAGAGCGCCAGCACCGCGACGCCCGCGGCGACGAGTCCGGTGGAGTACGACCCCCGCGGCTTCGTGAGGGGTCGGGCGACGAGCGCGCCCGCGACGAGGAATACCGGCCCGCTCACCGCGGCGAAATCCCAGTCGATGTCGAGCAGCCCGTGTAACAGGTACGCGGGCAGGATCAGCGCGAGCGCGATCTCGGGATCGGTCCGGCGTCGCGCGCCGAAGACGAGTGCGAGTGTCGCGAGCAGGAACAGGCCCAGCCCGACGGCACCCGTCTCGGAGAGAAACTGCACCGGCAGGTTGTGCGGCTCGGTCGTGATGTCGACACTCGTCGTCCGGTAGCGAAGGTTCGTGAACTCGAACGAGCCCGCACCGGTGCCGGCGAGCTTGTGCTGCTCGAAGCCCCGCCATGCCTCCTTCCACCAGACCCAGCGATGGTTCGAGCCCGCTTCGGCGAGTCGCGAGCCTCCATTCGTGAGCTCGGCCGATGCCGGCGCGGTGAACTGGTCCCACCACGTGCGCGCGTGCAGCCCGCCGGCCAGCGAGGCGGCTGCCGCGACGACGATCACGAACACGAGTCGCCATCCGGCGAACGGCGACGGTCGGCTCGGGCGGCGGGATCCGCGAGAGCGCCACTGCGACGCCTGCGCCGACGAGCAGTGCCACTCCGAAGATGAGCCCGTCGCGGACGCGCGTCGAATGGGAGGCGCCGTCACTCGTCACCCCCGACATCGAGAAGGCAAGCCCGATCACCGCCGCGGCGGGGAGCCCGGCCGACACGAGCGTGGCGATTCCCTGCAGCCAGAAGCCCGAGAGCGCGAGCCAGGCGCCGACGACGAGCAGCGCGACGATCACCCCGCCGCGCGAATAGGTGAGCGCGATCGCAACCGCCCAGCCGTACACGAGCAATGTGCCCGGGACGCGGCGACGGGTCGCGAGCCAGAGCCCGAGCGGCAGCGCGATGTCGCCGAGCAGCGCGAGCGCGTTCCAGTACCCGATCGGGCCGCGCAGTCGCGCGATCCGACCGTAGTCCTCGTACAGCCACGGCAGAGCCTTGCCGGCGAGCGACCAGACGCAGACCGCGCCGAGCACCGCGGCCAGGCCGACCGCGAGCTCGCGCGTCTTCCCCGCGAGCTGAACGCCGACGAGCGCAAACGCGAGGTAGACGAACGTCCGGTTGGCGTAGTCCCAGCTGCGGTCGGGCTCGATCGACCAGGCCACCGACAGCGCACACCAGACGGCGAGAGCGGCCAGCGGCAGGAGCAGCACCGACCCGGGCGGCAAGCCGCGGGTCGCGATCGAGTACGGCAGCGACCAGGACCGCGGCGCCCGCCGTCCAAGGGAGGGTGCGGCTGTCGAAGAAGCAGACCGCCGCCGTCAGAGCCAGCGCCGCACCCAGAGGCGACCACAGTTCACGTGCCGCCCTCATGCGGCCGACGCTAGCATTGCGATCCGACGTGTCGGGCCGCGCTCACAGACGCCTTACACGCGTCCGGAAGACTTTGCGAACGTCAGCGTGAGCGCATTCTCGAGTTCCGGCCGTAAACAGCTCGCGCGTGCGCTGGTGGTGTGCTGCGCGGCGCTGGCGATGTTTGCGGCGCCGGCCGCCGCCGCGCCTCCTCCTTGCTGGAAGACGCTGCTGAACGACTGGTACGACGGGCACATCGACCACACCTATCCGATCCCCTGTTACCACCAGGCGATCGCCCACCTCCCGCGCGACGTCCAGAACTACTCGAGCGCCAAGGACGACATCCTGCGTGCGCTCCAGGTGGCGATCTCGCACAACACGACGCCGACCACGACCACGGGTGAGACGGGCAGCACCCCGACGACGACCACGACGACGACCACGACGCCGAAGAAACATAAGAGCCCGTTCGGCAACGCGATCAAGAAACTCACGCCGGGCGGAGCCGACGCATTCCCGCTGCCGCTCTTGATCCTCGGGATGCTCGCCTTACTGCTCGTGCTCGCGGGGCTCGGCGGCATGGCCTGGCGGCGTTACCAGGGCGGCGTCGCCGGTCGCCGATCGGCGCAGCCTCAGAGCTCCTGAAGCCTCACAAACGTTTAACGCGGCGCCCATCGGGCGTTGACGGCCGCCCGAAAGACTCGTCTTTCGTGGCTCCGTGCTGGAAGACGTTGCTGATCGACTCCTACGACGGACGGATCGACCACGTCTACCCGATCCCGTGCTACCACCAGGCGGTCGCGCACCTGCCGATCGTGCTGCAGCTCTACTCGAGCGAGCGCGACGACATCATGCGGGCGCTCCAGCGCGCAGTTACCGGCAAGGGGACAGGCCCGCCGATCATCGAGCCGCTTCACGCGCCTTCGGGCGGCGGATCGCTTCCCATCCCCCTGCTCGTCCTCGGCTCGATCGCGGTCCTGCTGGTCGTCGCCGGGGTGGCAGGAACGGTTTGGCGCCGCTTCAGGCCACCCTCGCCCAGCTAAAATTGGGCCTACCAGGGGAGCCGGCAAGTTCCATCCGACGGCCGTCTTACATTGATCGGTCCGTTACAGGACCGGAGGGAAAGGAAAGAGACATGGCGTCGGTAGACGAAAAACAGGTTCAGATCAACCCCGAGGAGCTCCTCAACGCGGTTGCAAACGAGGACGCAAGCCTCGCCGTCCGCCGCTACTTCACGATCGCCGGTCGCGACCCGTTCGACGAGATCGAATGGGAGATCCGCGACGCGTTCATCCCCGGCAAGGACAAGCCCGCGTTCGAGCAGAAGGGCGTCGAGTTCCCGAAGTTCTGGTCGCAGACCGCGACGAACATCGTCGCGCAGAAGTACTTCCGCGGCCGCATGTCCTCGCCCGAGCGCGAGCTCTCGGTCAAGCAGATGATCGGCCGGTCGTCACGACGATCGGCACGTGGGGCCGCACCGGCGGCTACTTCCACGACGAGGACGAGGCGCAGACGTTCGAGGACGAGCTGAAGGCGATCCTCGTCAACCAGCTCGCCGCGTTCAACTCTCCGGTCTGGTTCAACGTCGGCTTCGAGGAGAAGCCGCAGTGCCGGCGTGCTTCATCCTCTCGATCGAGGACTCGATGGACTCGATCCTCGACTGGATCCGGCGCGAGGGCGTCATCTTCCGCGGCGGCTCCGGCTCGGGCATCAACCTCTCGCGGCTGCGCTCGTCGAAGGAGCAGCTGTCGAAGGGCGGCCATGCCTCCGGCCCGGTCTCGTTCATGCGCGGCGCCGACGCGTCGGCCGGGACGATCAAGTCGGGCGGCAAGACGCGCCGCGCGGCGAAGATGGTCGTGCTCGACGTCGACCATCCCGACATCGACGAGTTCATCTGGTGCAAGGCGAAGGAGGAGGAGAAGGCGCGCGTGCTCGAGGCGGCGGGCTACGACATGTCGCTCGACTCGCCCGACTGGGCCTCGATCCAGTACCAGAACGCCAACAACTCGGTGCGCGTCTCCGACTCGTTCATGGACGGCGGTCGAAGGCGACGCCGACTGGAACCTGACCGCACGCGTCGACGGCTCCGTCGTCGAGACGATCAAGGCGCGCAAGCTGCTGCACGACATCGCCGAGGCTGCGTGGCGCTGCGCCGATCCGGGCGTCCAGTACGACACGACGATCAACGCGTGGCACACGCTGCCGAACACGGGCCGCATCAACGCGTCGAACCCGTGCTCGGAGTACATGTCGATCGACGACTCGGCGTGCAACCTCGCGTCGCTGAACCTGATGAAGTTCCGCCGCGAGGACGGCGAGCTCGACGTCGAGGCGTTCGAGCATGCCTGCGACGTGATGTTCCTCGCGCAGGAGATCGTCGTCGGCAACTCGTCGTACCCGACGCCCGAGATCGAGCGGAACGCGAAGGCGTACCGCCAGCTCGGCCTCGGCTACGCGAACCTCGGCGCGCTGCTGATGGCACGCGGCCTGCCGTACGACTCCGACGAAGGCCGCGCCTACGCGGCGGCGATCACGGCGCTGATGACGGGCCGCGCGTATCGCAAGTCGGCCGAGATCGCCGGCCGGATGGGCTCGTTCGCCGGCTACCAGCCGAACGCGGCGGCGATGATCGGCGTGATCGCGAAGCACCGCGCGGCGGTCGGGAACATCGACGACACCCGAGACGATCCCCGGCGACCTGCTCGGCGCCGCTCGCAAGGCGTGGGACGACGCGCTCAACCTCGGCGAGGTGAACGGCTACCGCAACGCGCAGGCGACCGTGCTCGCGCCGACCGGGACGATCAGCTTCATGATGGATTGCGACACGACCGGCGTCGAGCCCGACTTCTCGCTCGTCAAGTCGAAGAAGCTCGTCGGCGGCGGCGAGATCACGATCGTGAACAAGACGGTGCCGCTCGGGCTCGAGAAGCTCGGCTACGCGCCGACCGAGGTCGACGAGGTCGTCGCCTACATCGACGAGCGCAACACGGTCGTCGGCGCGCCGTACGTGAAGACCGAGCACTACCCGGTCTTCGACTGCGCGATCGGCGAGCGGGCCGTCCACTACTCGCGGCCACGTGAAGATGATGGGCGCGATCCAGCCGTTCATCTCCGGCGCGATCTCGAAGACGGTGAACCTGCCCGAGGCGGCGACGATCGACGACGTCGCGCCAGGTCTACGTCGACGCGTGGCGGCTCGGCGTGAAGGCGATCGCGATCTACCGCGACAACTGCAAGGTCGCCCAGCCGCTGTCGGGCAAGAGCCGACAAGGGGCAGGCGCGTGCTCACGCCGGCGCCGGGCTCGTCGCGCGCACCGCGCCGCCGCCGCCTGCCGGACGACCGCACCGAGGTCGGCCGCAAGTTCCGCGTCGGCGACTACGAGGGCTACATCCACGTCGGCGTCTTCGACGACGGCACGCCCGGCGACATCTTCGTCGACATCGCCAAGGAGGGCACGACCCTCGCCGGCCTGATGAACTCGTTCATGATCGCCGTCTCGCTCGGCCTCCAGTACGGCGTCCCGCTCGAGGTGTACGTCTCGAAGTTCGCGCACATGCGCTTCGAGCCGAGCGGGCCGACGAACGACCCGGACATCCGCGTCGCGAAGTCGATCGTCGACTACGTCTTCCGCTGGATGGGCAAGAAGTTCCTCACGGTCGACCAGCAGGAGGAGATCGGCATCCTCTCGCCCGAGGTGCGTGCCCGGATGGCGGCGGCGTACGCGGCCGGCGCACCGGATGCCACCGGAGCTCGACCATCCGACGCCGGGCCAGACGGCGCTCTTCAACACGCACGAGGACGCGATCGAGTGCTCGCGCTGCGGCGGCCGGATGGTTCGGGCCGGCACGTGCTACACGTGCCGCGACTGCGGGACGAGCACCGGCTGCGGCTGAGCCGGCGCCGTCAGCAACCGTTCGAGCGTGAGGGGCCGGAAGGCCCCTCACGCTGTATTCACGAAGTCACGCGGTGGAAGTTGGCTGACGGCTTGCCTACGACGGTCACCTTCCCCGGGTCAGCACACTCCTTTCGCGTACGCCGAGAGATCGTCGCGGACGGTGCTGTAGATCGGCGTATCCATCGGCAGATGTCGAACCGCCTCATGGACGGCCGCGCAGCGATGCAGTCGTCGATCCGACCGTCGTACCAGTCGCGCAAAACCGCCTTCCATTCGCGAGGGCTCACCGGTCCTCGCCGTGGGAGGAGGCGAGCAGCCCGCAGAACGGCAAGGCGCAAGCGCTCGATCTCAGGCGGCCGTTCGCACGGTCCGTATGTTTGGGTGCGTCCGTCGGCCAGCTTTACTCCTACCGTAGGGCCGAACTTGCAGCTCTGGTGGGATTTGGCGGCAGCCTTCGAGGGAGCGCCGACTCAACCGCGCTGCAGCAGCAGCGTCCACTCCGGGCCCAGGCGCGAGTGCAGCGACCGCTGGGCCAGGGCCCACCGGCGTCGGAGAGATCGCGACCCAGACAATCTGGGCTTTCGAGCCGCCGCAGCCTGCAAACGCCAGCGCAAGGATGAAAGTCGGCCAAATGCGCGCGGCAGCCTGTGGCATGTCGCAACTCTCCTGCCCACGTGTTAGGTATCCGTTTGCCGTCGGCGAATCATGCGCTTCCGCTTCCCACCAATCCTCGAGCTGAACCACCGCACGGCGGTCGCCGCCGACATGCTCGCGCTGTTTGCCTTCGTCACCGTCGGTCTGTTCAACCACCACGGCGGCGTCTCCGCGACTGGTTACGCGCGGGACATCCTGCCGATCGCCGGCTGCTGGCTCCTCGCCGCGGGCGCGTTCGACCTCTACAAGCGGCCGCGCTGGCGTGCGCTCCTCGCCACCTGGCTCGTCGGTGTGACCGCCGGCGTGCTCGTGCGCGCACTCGTGCGCTGGCGGCTCGACGGGGGCGACGCCGTCTTCCTGCCGGTCGCACTCTGCTTCTCGCTGCTGTTCGTGCTCGCGTTCCGCGCGGTCGCGAGCTTCGCCGCACCTAGACTCGCCTGATGCTCTGGGAGAAGGTCCGCGACCTGCCGTTCGAGATCGGCGACGTGACGATGGAGGTCGAGGCCGTGCAGGTCAGCCCTGAGTTCGAACGCCGCACGACGATCGTCCGCCTTCGCCCCGAAGCAGGGGCACGCGCCGAGCAGGGCGACGGGATCGGCGAGGACGTCACCTACGACCCCGCGGAGCACCAACCGCACACGTTCCCGTGGATCGACCTGCGCGGCACGTGGACGCTCGGCTCGCTCTCCGAGCATCTCGACGGAATCGACCTCTTCCCGAACGGCGCGCCGGCCCAACCTGCCTATCGCGACTATCGCCGATGGGCGTTCGAGTCGGCTGCACTCGACTACGCGCTCAAGCACAACGGGCTCAACATCGCCTCCGCGCTCGAACGCGAACCGAAACCCGTGCGCTTCGTATCCTCGAACCGCGCCGCCTCGATCGACGGGTGGCTCGAGCTCTACCCCGACCTGCGCTTCAAGCTCGACCCGACACCCGATTGGACAGAGGAGTTCGTCGCGCAGCTCGCGCCTCGCGGAATCGTCGACGTCGTCGACCTGAAGGGGCAGTACAGCGGCACTCCGGTCGACAACCCGCCCGACCCCGAGCTGTACCGGCGCGTCGCCGAAGCGTTCCCCGACGGCGTGGATCGAAGATCCCGAACCTGACGCCGGAGACCGACGGGGTGCTCGAGCCGCATCGCGACCGGATCACCTGGGACGCCCCGATCCATTCCTGGGCCGATGTCGAAGCGCTGCCGTTCGCGCCGAAGTGCCTCAACTGCAAGCCGTCGCGGTTCGGGAAGCTCGAGCGGCTGCTCGAGTTCTACGAGCGCTGCGCGGAGCACGGAATCGAGCTCTACGGCGGCGGGCAGTTCGAGCTGAACGTCGGCCGTGGCCACATCCAGGTGCTGGCCTCGCTCTTCCACGCCGACACGTCGAACGATGTCGCTCCGGGGGGCTACAACGCACGAGAGCCGCGGCGCCGGTCTCGAGACGAGCCCGCTGGAGCCGAGCCTCGCGCCGTTTGGCTTTCGGCGTGAACTGAGCTAGCCTGGTTCGAGATGCGCTGGCTCCTCGTCGTGGCATTCGTGGTTCTCGCGTTCGCTCCGGCAGCGTCCGCCGGCTCGACGAACCCGTGCGTGCTCGTCGCATCCGCCGACGCCGCGAAGGTGATCGGCGGCAAGCCCGTCGGCAAGGCGACAGACGCTCGGCCTCTACAAGGCGTGCACCTTCAAGAACGGCCGCAAGACGATCACGGTGCTCTTCCGCAAGATGGCGAAGGCCGATTTCGAGAAGAGCGCGAAGAAGAACCCGCCGCCCGTGTTCCCGATTCCGGGAATCGGCGACGAGGCGTTCTCGGCAGGCGGCGGCTCGGCCTTGCTCGTCTGGCAGAAGGGATCGGAGCTGACCTTCACCTTCATCGGGATCAACCCGGTCGTGAAGACGCAGACGGATCTCGCAAGCGCTGCGCTCGAAGCGCCTGTAGCGACTACTCGTACTGCAGCGCCTCCAGCACGTTGAGGCGTGCGGCACGGCGTGCCGGGAAGATCGCCGCGAGCAGGCCGACGATGATCGCTGCGATCACGAAGATCACGATCGTCCGCCACGGCACCGCGAACGGGACACCGCCGATCGCTCGGTCGAAGAGCTCTGCGAGCCCGGCGCCGAGCGGGAATCCCGAGCGCGGCGCCGATCAACGCCGTCACGACCGACTCGTGGCGGATCATCCGGCGCGTCTGCCGGCGCGTCATCCCGACTGCGCGCAGCATGCCGATCTCGCGCGTGCGCTCGAACACCGTCAGCACGAGCGTGTTCACGATCCCGAACAGCGAGACGATGATCGAGAGCCCGAGCAGGATGTAGAGGAGGAGCAGGAAGCTGTTCAGGCCCTTCTCCTCGTTCTTGATGAACTCCGCTTCGGTCTGGATCTTCGCGTCGGGGAACGTCGCTCAGCGCGGCTGTGAGCTTCGCCGTGTTCGCAGGCGTCGCGCCACCGGGAACGTTGGCGAACGCGAAGAGGTTCTGCGGGTTCGGATACACCGAGTCGAATGCGCTCGCCGACGTGGTGATCGTTCCGAACGGCGACCCACCCGTGCGGTGGATCGAAGATCGCCTGCACCTTCAGGTCGAGGAAGCGGCCGCCGGGCGTCTCGAGACGGATCGGCGAGCCGGGCTCGAGGTGGTGGCTCTTCGCATAGCGCCTTGTCGACGATCGCGCCGTGCGCCCCGAGCACGTCGAATGACGCGTCCGAACCGACGATCCACTTCAGCCGGATCACCTGCGACAAACCGACGTCGGCGCCCGTCACCTGGACCGTCTTGCCGAAGGCGCGACCGTCACCCGCCCGTACCCCGGCGACAACAGTCGCAAGTCCGCTGTTGCGAAGCGCGGTCGCCGAATCGGTCGACGTCGGCGTGAAGGTGTTCTGCGAGGTCAGCGCGTAGTCGGCATGAAACTCGTCCTTCACCGCCCCCTCGAACGACTGCCGCAGGCCCTGCGCAAGCACGGCGACGGTCGTCACGAGCGTGAGGCCGATCATCAGAGCGGCGGCGGTCGAGGCGGTGCGGCTCGGGTTGCGCATCGAGTTCGACCGCGCGAGGTCGCCGGCGACGCCGCCGATCCTCGTCGCCGGCCAGGCAAGCACCGAGGCGAGCGGGCGCACGAGCCGCGGCGCGACCATCGTGACGCCGACGAAGACGCCGAGCACGCCGACGGCGAGCATCAGCAGCCGCAGGCCGGTCGCCAGGCCACTGCCGAACGCGCCGTAGCCGACGAGAGCACCTGAGACCGCGCACACGGCAACCGCTGCGAGCGGGCCGAAGCGGGCGAAGCGCGACGGAGGCAGGATCGATCCCTCGCGGACGGCAGCGATCGGCGGAACGCGCGTCGCACGGAGCGCCGGGCGCAGGCTTGCAACGAGCGTGACCAGTGTGCCGACGATCAGCGACACGACGACCGTTCGGGTCGCGAACACGAGGCCCGCCTGCGGCAGGTCGGCGCCGAATGCCTTGAAGATCTGGACGAGCCCCTTGGCCAGCCCGAGCCCGACGAACAGGCCGATCGCCGATGCGACGAGCCCGGTGATGAATCCCTCGACGACGACCACGGCGAGGACTTGCTTCCCCGTTGCGCCCATCGAGCGCAGCGTCGCGAACTCCCGCGTTCGCTGCGCAATCGTGATCGACAGCGTGTTGGCGATCACGAACGCTCCGACGAAGAGCGCGATCCCGCCGAACGCAAGGAGGAAGTACCGGAGGAACGAGAGCTGGTTGCTCGTGTCGCTCGAGGCCTTCTGGGCCTGCGCCTGACTCGTCCTGACCTGGGTGTGCGGCGGCAGCACCGACCGGATCTGATCGAGGAGCGTCGCGGTCGTGTAGCCGGACTTGCGCGCGACATCGATCTCGTCGAGCTGGCCCTGCTTGTGGAATAGCTTCTGGGCGGTCGGCAGGTCGAAGATCGCGAGCGTCGCACCGCCAAGTGTCGAAGTTCCGAACTGTGCGATACCCGTGACGCGGAACCGCTGCTCTTCGCCGCCTCTCGGCAGCAGCCCGACCGTTCCGCCGACACCCACGTCGAGCTTCGAGGCGGTCTTCTTGTCGACCGCGACCTCGCCTGGCCCCTTCGGCCAGGCGCCGCTGAGCAGCGTAAGCGGGTTGAACCTCGTGTCATTCGAGCTGACGCTGAACGCAAGGCCCGGCGCGCCGTGCAACGCGAGCACCTTGCCGTCCTTGCCGACGTACTGCGCGAGGTCACCGACGCCACCCGCAGCATCCTCGACCGCCGGAAGCTTCTTGACGCGAGCAAGCGCGGAGGCCGGAAACGACGGCGCGTTCTGCGTGCCGCCGAAGACGGCCTCGCCGGTGATGACTGCATCCGACGTCGAGTACGCCGTCTGGAAGATCGAGCTGAACGCCGCATCGATCGTGTCGGTCAGGACATACGTGCCGCTGACCATCGCGACACCCATCACGATCGCAAGCGAGGTGAGCGCGAGCCGGAGCTTGCGGCCGAACAGGTCCTTGATCGAGATGCGGATCACGCGGCTGCGTGCGCGTCGAGCTCGTTCATCGTCTGCAGGATCTCGGCGGCAGTCGCGCCTTTCTGGTCGAGGACGATCTTGCCGTCGGCGAGGTACAGGATCCGGTCGGCGATCGCGGCCGCGCGCGGGTCATGGGTGACCATCACGATCGTCTGGCCGTAGGTGTCGACGGAATCCCGCAGCAGAGCGAGGATCTCGCCGCTCGACTTCGAGTCGAGGTTGCCCGTCGGCTCATCGGCGAACACGACCGTCGGCCGCGACACGAGCGAGCGCGCAACGGCGACGCGCTGCTGCTGGCCGCCCGAGAGCTCGGACGGCCGGTGCTTCAGCCGGTCGGTGAGCCCGACCTTCGCGATCAGCTCCTTGAACCAGCCTTCGTCGACCTTCGTGCCGGCAACGGAGAGCGGCAGCTTGACGTTCTCCTCGGCGTTCAGCATCGGTAGCAGGTTGTAGAACTGGAAGACGAAGCCGATGTGCTTGCGACGCAGGTGCGTGAGCTCGTTGTCGTTCATCGCCGTGATCTCCTCGCCGGCGATCGTCACCGTGCCGCTCGTCGGCTTGTCGAGCCCGCGAGGATGTGCATCAGCGTCGACTTGCCCGATCCCGACGGGCCCATGACCGCGGTGAGCTTGCCCTGCTCGATGTCGAGCGAGACGTCGCGAAGCGCGTCGACGGCGGTGTCACC
Source organism: uncultured Actinomycetes bacterium (assembly GCA_963761365.1). Taxonomy (GTDB): domain Bacteria; phylum Actinomycetota; class Thermoleophilia; order Gaiellales; family Gaiellaceae; genus PALSA-600. The sequence goes on from CAVXHB010000013.1 coordinate 102,279, forward strand.
CTGGCCGTAGCGGCGCGTGACGTCGACCGCGCTGACGACTGGCGAGCTAGAGCTCATGCCGCCGAGACTAGCCACACCGAGGGTGTTACCGCCATGGGTGTTGACCCTGATCGAACCCTAGGTTGCAATGCCCGCAAACTGCGGGATGACGTCGCGTCCGTAGGCCTCGAGCGTCTCTTCCTGGCCGTGCGTCATCAGGTAGATGTTGAACTGGTCGACGCCGACCGCCTCGAGCTCGCGCAGCTTCTTCGTGCACTGCTCGGCACTCGCCGATCACGCAGAAGCGGTCGCAGATCTCGTCGGTGACGAACTCGCCGTGCTTCGCGCCGACGCGGGAGTGGTCTTTGTAGTCGTAGCCCTTGCGCGTCTTGACGAAGTCCGTGAGCTCCGACGGAATGTTCGAGTCCCAGCCGTACTTCTCGATCAGATCCATGACGTGATTCGAGACCATCGCCGGAAACCAGCGCACCTCTTCACGCGCACTCGCAATGTCGTCGGACACCTTCGATGGTGCACCGACGATGCACTCGAGGGCCGCCGGGTCGCGCCCGGCCGCCTCCGCCGCCTTCCGTGCCGTGTCCATGATCCACTCGATGATCACCGGGTCGGCGAGCTGGATGATCACCCCGTCGGAGACGCGCCCGGCGACCGCGAGCGCCTTCGGCCCGTAACCGGCGACGTACATCGGGATCTCGGGTTCGCCGAGCGCCCACTTGAGCTGCAGATCCTTGTCGTTCCAGTGAACCTCCCGCCCGTTCATGAAGTCACGGATCATCCGGCACGCGTCCTCGAACTCGGCGACCTTCATCGGCTGGCGTCCGATCACGCGCACTGCCGAGTCGCCGCGGCCGATCCCCATCACCATGCGCCCGTTCGAGATCAGGTGCAGCGTGGCGTAGGCGCTTGCGAGCACGGTCGGGTCGCGGGTGCCCGGATTCGTGACGAAGTGTCCGAGTTTCATCGTGCTCGTCCGGTCTGCAGCGAGCGCGAGGAGCGGGATCGACTCCTGCCAGAGGACGTGCGAGTCGTACGTCCAGCCGTACTCGAATCCGTGCTTCTCGGCCAGCTCGAGCAGCTCGAGGAGACGCGTGTAGGGCGGGTCGGGCAGAACGGTGACGCCGAAGGTGATCGCCATCGGCGGGAGCCTACCGCCAAGATAGGGGGGTGAAGATCCTGTGCACGGGCCTCAATTATCTGACCCACATTCGCGAGATGGGGAACGAGCCGCCCGCGGAGCCGTTGATCTTCGGCAAGTTCGCGAACACGGTGATCGGGCCGGGCGAGGCGATCGTGCTGCCACCTGAGGCGACCCACGTCGACTCCGAGGCCGAGCTCGCGGTGGAGATCGGGCGACGCGGCCGGCGGATCGCCGAGGAGGACGCGCTCGACTTCGTCGCCGGCTATCGCTGCGCGAACGACGTCTCGGCCCGAAACCTCCAGTACGGCGACAAGCAATGGACCCGCGGCAAGGGGTTCGACACCTTCTGCCCGGTCGGCGACCGTCTCGTCCCGGTGTCCGAGCTCGGAGACGGAACCGGGCTTCGCATCGTGCAGCGGTTGAACGGCGATGTGCTGCAGGACGGGAACACATCCGATCTCGTCTTCAGTGTGCGCCGGCTGGTGGCGCACGCCTCCAGCTTCTGCACGCTCGAGCCCGGCGACCTGATCCTGACGGGCACACCGTCAGGCGTCGGTCACGCGCGCATGCCGCCGCTCTCGATGCAGCACGGGGACGTGGTCGAGATCGAGATCGAAGCAATCGGAGTGCTGCGAAACCCTGTCGTTGCGGAACTCAGAGCTCGATGACGACGAGGCGCTCCTCGGTCATCTCGCGCACCGCCCAGGCGGGTCCCTCACGGGTGTTGCCGGAGTCCTTCACGCCGCCGTAGGGCATCTGGTCGGCGCGGAATGTCGGCGCCTCGTTGATCGTGACGCCACCGAACTCGAGCTCGCGCGCGGCGCGCAGCCCTGCCTTCATGTCCTTCGTGAAGATCCCGGCCTGAAGGCCGTACTGCGTGCCGTTCGCCGCCGCGATCGCCTCGTCGAGTGACGCGACCGGTGTGACGGTCACAACCGGTCCGAACACCTCCTCGCACGAGACCTTCGCCGTCGTCGCCGGTGACGCGATCACCGTCGGCCGCAGCAATCCGTCGTCGGTGAGGCTGCCGCCCGTGAGCACGTCGCCGCCGGACTCGCCGATCCAGGCGACCACGCGGTCGCGGTCCTCCGGCGAGATCAACGGCCCGACATCCGTCTCCTCGGCTGCAGGGTCCCCGACCACCAGAGCCTCGACTCTCGGCACGAACGCCGAGACGAACGCGTCGTAGGCGTCTCGCGCGACAAAAACACGCTGCACCGAGATGCAGCTCTGGCCGGCGAACGAGAATCCGTTGGCGGCGACCTTCGCCGCGGCGGTCTCGATGTCGGCGTCGGCGAGCACGATCACCGGGGTCGCGTTGCCGAGCTCGAGGTTCACGCGCTTGCGCGACGCCCGCTCGCGCAGCTGCCACCCGACTTCACTCGAGCCGGTGAAGGTGATCAGCTTGACGCGCTCGTCCTCGACGAGCACGTCGCCGATCTCGGCGGCGGGGCCCGGCACGACGCTGAGCCAGCCCGGCGGCAGCCCGGCCTCGACGAGGAGCTCCGCGAGCAACAGGGCCGACAGCGGTGTCGTCCCGGCCGGCTTCAGCACGACAGGGCAGCCGGCCGCCAGTGCGGGCGCGACCTTGTGCGAAACGAGGTTGAGCGGGAAGTTGAAGGGCGAGATCGCACCGACGATCCCGATCGGGAGACGTAGCGTGAACGCGAGCTTGCCCGCACCGGCCGCCGACGCGTCCATCGGCACGACCTCGCCGGCGAGCGAGCGCGCCTCGACCGCGGCAAAGGTGAACGTCGACGCCGCTCGCGCCGCCTCGACCCGTGCAGCCTTCAGCGGCTTGCCGGCCTCGGCGCAGATCGTCTGCGCGGCGTCTTCGCGGCGGCGTTCGAGCGCCTGGGCGACGCGGTCGAGCAGCGCTGCGCGCTCATGGGCTGGGTAGGGCTCGGCGAGCGCGCGCCCCGCCGCGTCGAGAGCCTGGCGGACGAGCGCTGCGTTCCCTCGACCGGCCCGGCCGACGACTTCGCCGGAGTAGGGCGAGCGAACCTCGAGCCACTCGCCGGTATCGAGCCACTCGCCGCCGACGAGGAGACGACGGTCGGCGCTCATGCGAGCCATTCCAGTGTCCTCGAAGCGAGCCGGTCGAGTGCCACCACCGACAACTCGAGGTGCTCCGGCTTCGTATCCTCGAGCTTCGTGTGCGAGAGGCCGCGCAGGCTCTGCACGAACAGCATCACCGTCGGCACGCCTGCGCGCGCGACCTCGGCCGCGTCGTGCAGCGGGCCCGAAGGCAGACGGTGCGACGTGCCCGAAACCTCGCGGATCGCCTCGTCGGCAAAGCCGATCAACGTCTCGTCGAACAGGATCGGCTCGATGTTCCAGATTTTCTCCCACTCGACGTCGACGTTCTCCTTGCGCGCGGACGCTCGGCAGCTTCCTTCGCGACCGCGAGCATCTCGGCGAGCTTGCCCGCATCCATGTTGCGCTGGTCGAGCAGGCATTCGGCGGTCTCGACGACCGAGGTGACGATCCCCGGCTTCGTGACAACGCCGCCCATCGTGCACACGCCGCCGTGGCTTCGTCGCGATCCCGCGAATCTCGAGTGCCAGCCATGCGGCGGCGGCGAGCGCGTCTCGACGCTTGTCCATCGGTGTCGACCCGGCGTGCGCTGCCTGCCCCCGGAACGTGACGCGCGAGCGCTCGACGCCGAACGTGCCCGAGTACGACGCCAAGCGGGATGTCCATCGACTCGAGCACGGGCCCCTGCTCGATGTGCAGCTCGAGATAGGCGCCGGCGTTCTCGAGCTGCGAACGCGCGTCGAGCGCGTGGTCGAGCGACACGCCGTAGCGGCCGATCGCGTCGGGCAGCGACACGCCGTCACGGTCGGTCAGCTTCGCGAGCTCGTCCTGGTCGCGCATCGACCCGGCGGCCGCTGATGAGCCGAAGAGCGAGCGGCCGAAGCGCGCGCCTTCCTCGTCGGCCCAGTTGACGAGCCGCACCGGCACCGGCGGCGGCCCCTCCGCCGCGATCCGGCGCAGCACCTCGACTCCGGCGACGACGTTCAGGCAGCCGTCGAGCCAGCCGCCGTTCGGCACCGAGTCGATGTGGCCGCCGATCAGCAAAGCCTTTCCGCCTCCATCACCGAGCGTGAACCACTGGTTGCCGGCCGCATCGATCTCCTCGACCGCCCCGGTCGAGGCGACCCGGTCCCGGAGCCACCCGCGCGCCTGTTCCCACGTGTCCGTCCAGGCGACACGCTGAGCGCCGTTCTCGTCTCCCGTCAGCTCCCGGAGCTGGCCGAGCTCTTGAACGGTGCGGGCGGGATCGAGCGGCATAGGCCGCGACTCTACAACTGTGATATTTGACGGGCGATGCCCGGCCTGCGTAGCGCGCCAGCGAGAGCAGTGATTCTCGCCGTGACGACCGTGGTAGCCCTGGCCGGCCTCTGGGAGCTCTATCGCTTCGTCTGGACGTCGGCCGGCTGGACATGGCCGTTCGTGGTCAACGACACCTCGATGCCGCACCTGTGGACGATCGCGAAGGCATTCAGCCAGCCCGCGCAGGTGAACCAGCCCTCGCTTGCGTGGATCCTGCTGCAGAAATCGCTCTTCACCGCGAGGGAGGCTGCGTTCGGCTTCGCGATCGGCGCGATCGTCGGCTTCGCGATCGGGCTCGTGCTCGTCCACTCGCGTCTGCTGCAGCGCGGATTTCTGCCCTACATCGTCGCGAGCCAGACGATCCCGATCCTCGCGGTCGCGCCGATGGTTGTCGTCTGGGTCAACCCGAAGCTTCCTGCAGGCTTCCAGGGCTGGGGTGCGGTCGCGGTGATCGCGGCGTATCTGACCTTCTTCCCGGTCGCGATCAACTCGCTGCGCGGGCTCCAATCGGCCGACCCGCGTGCGCTCGAGCTGATGCGCTCCTATGCGGGCGGGCGCTGGCACGCCCTCTGGAAGGTGCGGGTGCCGACGTCGCTGCCCTACGTCTTCGCGGCGTTCAAGATCGCCGCAACCGCGAGCGTCGTCGGCGCGATCATCGGCGAGCTGCCGTCCGGGCTCCAGTCCGGGCTCGGCGGCGCGATCATCAACTTCAACCAGTACTACTCGATCGAGCCGCAGGAGCTCTGGGCGACGAACATCGTCGCCGCCGCTCTCGGCGTCGTCTTCTTCCTGATCGTCGTCGCCGCCGAGAAGCTCGTCGTCCGCCGCGCCCCGGAGCACGTCGGATGAGCCGACTCAGCCGGTGGTCGAGATCGCGGGCGTGACCAAGACCTTCGCGCAGGGCAATGTCACCGCGCTCCAGGACATCGACCTGCAGCTCGAGCAAGGCGAATTCGTCTCGCTGATCGGCCCGTCCGGCTGCGGCAAGTCGACGCTCCTGCGCGTGATCGGCGACCTCGATCGAGCCGACGAGCGGCCGGGTGACGATCAACGGCAAGCCGGCGCACCAGGCGCGGCTCGACCGCGACTACGGGATCGTCTTCCAGGACGCCGTTCTCTTCGACTGGCGCACCGTCGCGAAGAACATCGCGCTCCCGCTCGAGATGCTCGGCTGGGACCGCGCGCAAGCGGAAGGCGCGCGTCGACGAGATGCTCGAGCTCGTCGAGCTTGCGGACTTCGAGAACCACCATCCCGTGGCAGCTCTCCGGCGGCATGCAGCAGCGCGTCTCGATCGCCCGCGCGCTCTCCTTCGAGCCGGCACTGCTGCTGATGGACGAGCCGTTCGGCGCGCTCGACGAGATGACGCGCGAGCGGCTCAACCTCGAGCTGCTCTCGATCTGGCAGCAACTCCGCTCGACCGTGGTCTTCGTCACCCACTCGATCTCCGAGGCGGTCTTCCTGTCGACTCGCGTCGTCGTGATGAGCCCGCGGCCGGGACGCATCGCCGGGATCGTGCCGATCGACCTGCCGTACCCGCGCACGGTCGTGACGCGCGAGGACCCGCGGTTCTTCGAGCTCGTGACGCAGGTGCGCGAGCTCCTGCGCCTGCGCGGCGAGCATCTCCTGCCCGAGGAAGAGGCAGCAGTGACGGAGACGCCGCATGAGCCGCCGGCTCGCCCATCGGCTGGGCGAATGGCTGCCGGCGCTGCCGTCGTGCTCGTCGTCGTGCTCGGGCCTGGCAGGGCGTGGTCGTCCGCATTCGCACATCCAGCAGTTCCTGCTGCCGAAGCCGACCGCGATCGCGACCACGTTCTGGCACTCGCGCCACCGCTCTGGCCGGCCGGCTGGTACACGTTCAAGGAAGCGCTCGGCGGTTTCGTCGTCGGCTCCGGGCTCGGCATGGCGTTCGCCGTCGTGCGTCGCGCGTTTTCGCGTGCTCGGGACGGCGCTGATGCCGATCGCGATCGCCGCAAACGCCGATTCCGATCATCGCCTTCGCGCCGATCTTCAATGTTCTGGTTCGACCCGCGTTCGCCGCATTCGAAGATGGCGATCGCGGCGTGCTGTGCTTCTTCCCGGTGATCGTCAACACGCTGCGCGGCCTGACGAGCGTCAAGCCGCAGCAGATCGCGCTTGATGCGCGCCTATGCGGCAGGCGACTTCGAGATCTTCCGCCGTGTCCGCGTCCCGACGGCGCTGCCGTTCGTGTTCACGGCGCTCAAGGTCGCCAGCGTGCTCGCGATGATCGGCGCGATCGTCGGCGAGTACTTCGGCGGCTCGTTCAGCGCGCTCGGCGTCCTGATCAACTCGGATGCCAGATCTTCGACTTCGTCACGGCCTGGGCCGGGATCGCGGTGGCATCGCTCCTCGGATTTCGTCTTCTACCTGGCCGTCGTCCTCACCGAGCGGCTGGTCGTACGCTGGGCGCCCGAGGCCGGGACTCGTAATCGCGGCCCGAGAGTAGAGAATCACCGTAACGCTCGAAGGAAAGGGGACAAAGCATCGAAGAAGCGCTTCATCGGTCTGGTCGGCCGGCCTCTGGCGGTCGTACCGCTGCGATTGGATTGAGCGCGGCCACCGCCGCGCCGCGGCAGGCGCACGCAACGAACGTCACGCTGCAGCTCAAGTCGGTGCCGCAGGCGCAGTTCGCCGGCTACTACGCGGCAGTCAAGAAGGGCTACTACGCAAGGAGGGCCTCGAACGTCGACCCTCACGAACGGCGGCCCGAACATCGTCCCGGAGCAAGTCGTCGCAGGCGGCAGGCGCAGTACGGCGTCGACTGGCTGCCGAGCCTGCTGCTGCCCGAGGCCAAGGGCACCGACGTCGTCAACATCGCGCAGGTCTTCGCCCGCAGTCGGGCATGACGCCAGCTGTCGTGGAAGGACTAGGGCATCACCGACGTCGCGAGCTGAAGGGCAAGAAGGTCGCCAACTGGCTCGGCGGCAACCAGTACGAGCTGTTCGCGGCGCTGCACCAAGGCCGGGATCGACCCGAACAACAAGTCGGACGTCACGATCGTGCAGCAGCCGTTCGACATGAACCTGTTCCTCGCCGCACAAGGTCGACTGCCGCGTCAGGCGATGACCTACAACGAGCACGCCCAGGTGCTCGAGACGCGGCGTCAAGGCGTCGCAGATCAACGTGATCAAGATGCAGAACGCCGGCACGGGGATGCTCGAGGACGGCGTTGTTCGCCGAACGGCTCGTGGCTGAAGAGCGCCGCGAACCAGGCGATCGCGGTCAAGGTGATCAAGGCCTCGCTCGAGGGCTGGATCTACTGCCGTGACCACCAGGCCGACTGCGTGAACATCACGCTCCAGTACGGCCCGACCCTGGCGAAGGGTCATCAGCCGTGGATGATGAACGAGATCAACAAGCTGATCTGGCCCGCGGACGCGGGTGGCATCGGCGTCATGGACAAGGCGGCGTACAACCAGACGGCCTCGATCTCGAAGCAGTTCGGCGTGGTCAAGAAGGCTCCGTCGGGGCGCGTATCGCACCGACCTGGCGGCAAAGGCGGTGGCCGAGCTCAAGAGCGCCGGCACCGACGTCGTCGATTCGGGCTGGAAGGCGCTTGAACGTCAAGGTCTCACCGGGCGGGAAATAGCGATTCCCTAAAGGTCTCGCCCGGGGACGTAGGTCGACCGACTTCCACACGTCCGGGGACGAGGTCCTGTTCGGGGGAACCTCCCTCCCCGGACCCCCTCCACTTGTTCGCTCCGCGAATGAGCGCTACGCGCTGGGCCGCAGCGATGCGGTCCTCGTCGTTCTCAGAATCCCTCACCGTGTCGGTGCTGATCAAGAACGGCCGCGTGGTCACCGCCGCAGACGACTATGTCGCCGACGTCTTCATCGACGGCGAGCGGGTCACCATGATCGGAGAGTCGCTCGATCTCGACGCCGATCGCGTGATCGACGCGACCGGGAAGTATCTGCTGCCGGGATGCGTCGATCCGCACACGCATCTCGACATGCCGTTCGGGGGAACGGTCACGATCGACGATGTCGAGTCGGGCCAGACGGCCGCTGCCTTCGGCGGCACGACCTGCCACGTCGACTTCTGCATCCAGGGGAAAGGGCAGACCTTCGCCGATGCGCTCGCCGGTTGGCATGCAAAGGCCGCAGGCAAGCAGGTGATCGACATGGGTTACCACATCGCGATCACCGATCTCTCGCAGGACGGCGCACTCGAGGAGCTCGCGACCCTGCCCGATCAGGGCGTCACCTCGTACAAGTTGTTCATGGCCTACAAGGGCGCGCTCCAGGTCGACGACGAGACGCTCTTCAAGGCGATGGAGGTCGCAGCGGGTAGCGGCGCGGCTCGTGATGGTGCACGCAGAAAACGGTGACGCGATCGACGTGCTCGTCAAGAAGGCACTCGCCGCAGGCCACACCGAGCCGCACTGGCATGCGCTCACACGCCCGCCGGAGACCGAGGGTGAGGCGACCAACCGAGCGATTCAGCTCGCCCACGTCGCCGGCTGCCCGTTGTACGTCGTCCATGTCTCGTGCAAGGAGTGGGCTCGAGCCGATCGCGCTTGCGCGCGACAAGGGCTGGAATGTCTGGGGTGAGACCTGCACGCAGTACTTCTTCGTCGATTACACGT
>CAVXHB010000014.1:0-37193 GCA_963761365.1 uncultured Actinomycetes bacterium
CTGGCTGCCCTTCCTGGACCGCGCGCCAAGATCCACCGCGATCCCCGCTCGCCGCTACCTGATCGTTGGAACCGCCGATCTTCCACGAGCTCGAGCAGATAACCTCGATCATCGAAGTTCGCCCATTCTCCAGCCAGCCAAGACTCCCTCGTCGACGTCATCGACCCGACCGTCCAACTCGATGCCGTTCGCCTCGAGCCCGGCCCTCGTCGCCTCGATGTCATCGACGAGGAAGGCGACGGTGCGACGCGCCTTGATTGCTCGACTTTCGGCGCACGGTCTACCGCTTGGCGGGCTTTCCTACTTCAGGAGCTGGAGCCCCATGTCCCCGAGCGGCAAGCTCACCTGCCATCGACCAGCGCCAGGAACCCCGAGCCCCGCGCCCAACTCCTGCTTCTGGGACCGCGGCTCGGCTCGTTCAGATCCCTGAAGGCCGGGCACGTGGTGGTCGCAGCCGGGCTGCGACGCGTGGAGTACTCTGACCGTAGCGCCGACGTGGTCCACCCCTTTCATCAAGCGGATGAAGCCATCGGTCGATCAAGCCTCTTCGTCGCCGACGCCATGTCGCGTCGGCGAGACCGTCGCCGCGCCTCATCGAGCACGCCCAGCCGCCATCACGGCCGGAATCCGAACTCCCAACCGCGCCGCGAGCTCACGAGCGGCGAGACGTCTTCCACTCGAGAGCGGTCGTGAACGCGACCGGCTCCGTCTCGGGATCGAGGAACGCCCCCCGCTTGTACAGCAGCGAACGGTGACCGAGCACCCCACCTGCCAGGACGTCGTACGCCTGCTCTCGCCCGATCCCGAACCGCTCCGCGAGGCCAGCGTCTCGCGGCGACTCTTCGTCACGGCGATCATCGCGTTGACCCCGATCTTCATCGCGGCGCCGGCCCGGACGGGCCCAGAGCACATGGCCCTCGTCATCGCGTCGAGCAGCGGCGTGGCGCGGCTCATACGCTCCCGGTCGCCTCCGACCATGCGAAGAGCTACGCTGCCTCGGCCACCGACACGCTTCCCAGACAGGGGCGTCCAGGGGACGGACGTCGCGACGGGCGGCTCTCGTCGGCGAGCGCGGTGACAGCCACGGGGCCGATCGTGCTCATCTCCGGCCCGATCACGCCCGCGCGCGAGCTTCTCCAGGAGCCCGCCTCGAGCGGCACCGGACGCGCGGCTTCCCCGTCCGAGACCATGGTCACGACGATCGCCCGCTGGCGAGCCGCGCGGGTCTGCACCGCCGTCGCGCCCGCGTCGACGAGCGGACGCAGCGCTTCGCCGTGCGGTTCCACACGACCGCGGGGAGCCGGCCTCGAGCACGTTTCGCGCCGTCGCCAGCCCCATCCGACCGTCCCACGAACCCGACGTCATCGAGTCGGCGAGGGTGAAGCTCTCGCTGCTGGTGCAGGTCAGCGCCGCGACGTATGTCATGCCACGACGAGGGGCTCTTCCGCCGGGAACCTCGTGGTCTTCGACATACCGTCGCGGTGACGACGACCTCTTCCTCGATGCGCGCCACCGACTCGCCGTCGCTCGCTGCGCGATCGGTCTCGAGGGCGAACACCATTTCCTCCTCGATCTCGATCGGGTGGTCGAGCGAGTGGACGCGCGAGATCATCGGCGCCTCGTCGAGGCCGACCCGAGACCGTGCCGAACTGCAGGCCGAGCGGGCGTGCTCGTCGGGGAAGCCGAGTCTTCGCCGTGGGCCACCACGCTCCGCGGTCTGGTCGGTCGTGGCTCCGGGGCGGACGAGCTCGTCGCGGCGTCGAGCCACTCTCGCGCATTGCTTGTACGCGACGTCTGGGAACACGTAACACCGCCCACGTTGAACGTCCGGTCGTAGCAGGTCCGGTCCCCGTGGATAGTGGATGACGTCGAGAACGCCTGATTGCGCGGACGCACAGCCGGTCGGAGAACACGTGCGGGTGTGGGTTGCCACGATCACCCCGACCACATTGATCGCTTCGACCTCCTCGAGCCGAGCTCGACAGGGTCTCCATCGCGCGCGCCACGATCTCGTGCTCGCGCTCCCGGACGAGCTTCCGGTAGTTCTCGTCGTCGACCACCGTCGACGTTGCGGCCGCATGCTGACACGCGATCTCGTCTGCCGTCTTGCTCACACACACCCGCGTCATCACGGGTTGGGCGTCGGCGGGCTCGACGACCCTGCCGTTGGGACGGTGAGGGTCTCCATGCCGTGGGGTCGATTCCGAGCGGCTCACCGACAAGCCCACGGTCCACGAGCTCCCGATGGATCGGCTGGCGAGCGCATCGGTCCCCCGGTCTCGCGCGGCGTCGCTCCGCGCATCGAGGTCACGCCCGCTTCCGGCTCGATTCGGGTAGCCACGGCGCGTAAAGCGGATGGTGTTTCGCCGCGAGCCGAAGTCCCAGAGCACCGGGTCACCCTCGCGAGGAAGCAGCGCCCACCGGGCACTCTTGTCGCGAGCCCACTCGCCGATGTGCGTACTCGAGACGTAGCGAATGTTGTTCTGGTCGAAGAGGAGAACGGCACCCAGCGCGGAGTCCCGGAGCGACGCCTGCGCCTTCGCCAACCGCTCACTTCGGAGCCTCGCGAAGTCGACCCGTTGCTCCCAGTCGACCGCCATCGTCGCACCACGTGGGCGATCTTCATTGGCTCGCTCGTCCGTGGCCGTCGATCAGCGCGCGCCGATCGTCCTTCGTCACGCTGGCGGGTCGTTTCATCACTAAACACACACGTCGGTCGGGTCCGTCGCACTGTTCGTCATCCCCGAGGCCCATGATACAAGGAGACCCCCATGCTCTACCGACGCGCGTGTTGATCGCGTCAGCGGCCGCTGATCACGGGTGCGCGATGTGCGGAATCGAAACGATTCCAAGCCGCTGCGCCGCCAGGGCGAGGTCGTACACGAATCTGATGGCGCAGCGGTCAGGGGCACGCTCGCATCGCGATCGGGTCACAGCGCGTTTCTCTGCCCCGCGGTCTGGTTCTCCGACACGACCTCGTCGCGCACGTTGCCGAGCTCGGCGACGGCGTGACGCCATCTCCAGCTCGGTCGCCGGGTCAGACTCGGCAGCTGGGGATCTCGACCGGACGCTGTTCCTGGTGCTCAACCGGCGACGATCCCCGTGTCGAGTCCGCACGCCGGCTGTCAGGTCAACATCCGGCTGGCGGAGTCGTCGACTGGCCTGACGCGTCATCGCAGCTCGGTCCCGACGTCTGCGCGCGATCCGTCTCGGCCGTGATGGCCCATCCGGTGGCGCGTAGCTCGCACGCCTGCCGGGTCGCGCAACGCTCGGAAGATGCGGCTCGCAGATCTGGAGACCGGCGGAAGTGGCTCGTTCCTCGGTGCGCACGCGTGTGCGCCTCGTGTCGAGGACGTCTCGTCGGGTCCGACGTCGACTAGGAGCGTCTCGCCTCCGGGCTGCTCCTGGGCGACGAACCGCGACTCGACGGCGATCCGCCCTCGCGGAGCTGCGGCTCGGGCTAGCTGCGGCGTCGGTTTCGGCATCGTGATCGAGGCCGCGACCGCACCTACTCAGGCGTCCACATGCGATCGCCGTCTCGGCGGACGGGCCAGGAGCTGATCGATTCGCTTGCACGGCGCGCCTGGGCGAGGTCGTCCAGCGCTCCGAACGCTCGTGCGCAAGTCGGCCAGTGTTCGGATACCATCGGCCACTCGGCACACTCGCGCTCGTCGTCATCGACGAGCTACGTGCTCCGACCTGGCAGCTCATCACGCCCAGTCGGACGTCCGCTCGACGCTCTGGTCGACGACGGTCTGAGGCCGCTCGCCGCTGGCTCGTCCGCCGCAGGCCCGCGTCACCCCGGCCTGCGCTCATGACGACGACCCAAGCCGTCTGTCGCCGGCGAGACCGACCTCTATCTCGGCCTCTACCGGACGATGGTCCTGATCCGGGGCTTCGAGGATCTGATCCAGTCCCTCTTCCTCCGCGGCGAGATCTACGGGACGACCCACCTCTACTCCGGGCAGGAGGCCGTTGCCGTCGGCGTCGGCGAGTGTGCTCGAGGATCGTGATCGCCTCGCCGCGACCTACCGCGGCCACGGACATGCGCTCGCGCTCGGCGTCGACCCGCAGGCTCTGCTCGACGAGATGCTCGGTCGTGCGACGGGCGTCAATGGCGGACGGGCCGGCTCGATGAACATCAACTCGCCGAAGGATCGCCTCGTCGGCTCGTTCGGGATCGTCGGCGGGAACGATCGCCGCTGCCACCGGTGTCGGCCTCGCCCTCAAGCGCGTCGGCGGCGTCGCCGTCTGCCAGTTCGGCGACGGGGCGATCAACCAGGGGTACTTCTACGAATGCCTCAACTTCTGTGCGGTGATGCGGCTGCCGGTCGTCTTTCTCTGCGAGAACAACGGCTACGGCGAGTACACGCCGTTCCAGGATGTGACCGCGGGCGCGATCTCGCTCCGAGCGAAGGCGATGGAGGTTCCCGCCGAGACCGTGGACGGGATGAGCGTCGTCGACGTCGGGCTGCGGCCGGTCGCGCCGTTGCAGCACGCGCGCGACGGGGCCCGTACTTCCTCGAGGCGGTCACGTACCGCTACGTCGGGCACTCCCGCAGCGATCCGGGCGCGTACCGGCCCGCGGGCGAGCTCGACGCCTGGAAGGAGCGTGACCCGATCCCGCGGCTCCGCGGAGAGCTCGTCGACGCTGGCGTCGACCCAAAGACGGTCGACGCGATCGACCGCGAGATCGAGACGTTGCTCGAGGAGATGGACGCGCAGAGGCCTCGAGGCCCCGTTCCCGGAGCCCCGGCCGACGCTCGGAGTTCAGCGGGTGACGCCGAACGTCCTGCGGATGCCGCGCCTCTCGACTCGATGAGCGAGGCGACGATCGTCGGCGTGGTTGAAGCAGCCCGGCGAGCCGTTCGTCCGCGGCGAGCCGCTGGTCGAGGTCGAGACCGACAAGGCGACGGTCGTCTACGAGGCCGAGGCGGACGGGGTGCTGGAGGAGATCCTGGTGTCCGAGGGCGGCACCGCATTGCTCGGCGATCCGATCGCCCGGCTCGGGGGCGTGGACGGCGCGGCACTCACCTCCGGCGGAGAGCGCGCCCAGGCACCCAGACGACCGATCCAGACCGGTGACGATCGACTTCCGCACTGCCATCCGTGAGGCGCTCGACGAGGAGCTGGCCGCCGACGACCGCGTGATCTTCTTCGGCGAGGACGTGGCCGTCGCGGGCGGTGTATTCGCCGTGACGCCCGGGCTCTACGAGAAATACGGGGGCGAGCGCGTGTTCGACACGCCGATCTCGGAGCTCGCGCTCGCCGGAGCGGCGTTCGGGGCAGCGATATCCGGTCTCCGCCCCGTCGTCGAGATCATGTTCGGCGACTTCCTGACTCTGGTGATGGACAGCCTCGTCAACCAGTCGACGAAGTACTGGTTCCTCAGTGGAGAGCAGGTGAGCGTGCCGCTCGTGTTCCGATCGGTCGTCGGCGCCGGCGGCAGGTTCGGCGCGATTCACTCTCAGATGCCCGTGTCGTGGTTCATGGGAGTTCCGGGACTGAAGATCGTCTGCCCGGCGACTCCGGGCGACGCCAAGGGACTTCTCAGGTCCACGATCCGGGACGACAACCCGGTGCTCTTCTTCGAGCACAAGCGGCTGTACGGGATCGCCGGCGATGTCAATGACGAGCTCGTGCCCATCGGAGTCGGTCGCATCGCACAGGATGGAACAGACGTCACCATCGTCTCTGCGATGACCGGAGTGCACGAGTCGTTGAAGGCCGCCGACCTCCTTTCCGCGGACGGGATCGCTGCGGAAGTGATCGATCTCAGGACCTTCGGCCTCTCGACATCTCGACGATTCTCACCTCGGTTGCGAAGACGAATCGCATCGTGGTCGTCGAGGAGGGGCCGCTCACGGGTGGATGGGCCGGCGAAGTCATCGCTCGCGTGACGGAGGAAGGGCTTGGCGATCTCGACGACGCGTGGCGCATCGCGACGCCCGACGGCCCCGTGCCTTACTCCCCGCCTCTCGAAGACTCGTTCCTTCCGAGTTCCGAGCGGATCGCTTCCGAGATCCGGGCACGCTTGCGTTGACCTGCCGGGCCGGCGAGGGCGACCTCTGACGGAGGCTACTCGCGGTTCGCGACGCTGCCGGAGTCGCGACGCACGAAACGGCCGTGGCCGGGCTCTGCAAGCACGGTGCCCTCGTCCATCGCCAGAGCGCCACGGACGTAGGTCCGCACCGCTCGCCCCACAAGCGTGCTGCCGGTGAACGGGTTCCAGCCTGCCTTGGAGATGACGTCTTCGTCGGCGACGGTCCACTCTGCGTCGGCGTCGACGAGAACGATGTCGGCGTCGGCTCCCGGTTCGAGCCGGCCCTTCGCCGGCCAGAGTCCGTAAATCCTTGCCGGGCGTTCCGAGTAGACCTCGGCGACACGCTCGTACGAGAGGACGCCCCGATGCGCACCGGTCAGCAGCGCGGAGAAGGTCGTGTCGATCCCCGGTAGCCCGAAATGGACGTCCCAGATCGACCCGGCCTGCTTTTGCGCACGTGTCGAGGGCGCGTGGTCGCTCGATACGTAGTCGATCGCGCCGCTTGCGACCGCTTGCCACATTGCGTCGAGATCGGCGGCGCTACGCGCACGGGCCGGAGGTGTGAACTTCCGGTACGGCCCGAGGTCGAGCACGTCGCTCTCCAACAGGTAGAGGTACTGCGGGCACGACTCGATCAACAGGCCGGCCGCCGCCTCGAGCGCAACCGGATTGCTCACGTGCGCGGCGATCGCGTGCGCGCCTGCCGAGCGGGCGAGGATCGCCGCCGCCGCGAGCGCCGTCAGCTCGGCGTCGCGGCTCCGCCACAGCGGGACGATGCCGTTGTCGGTCCGCCCCGCCTCGCGGAGCGCCCGCTCCGCCTCGCCGGTGAGCACCTCGTCCTCGCAGTGGAGCAGACACACCGCTCCTGCCGCCGCCGCGACCTCGAACAGACGCTTGAGGGCATGGGTCGAGAAGCCGGGGACGCCGTGGGTCGTGCAGGTGAACGCCTTGACAAATGCAACTCCGGCCTGCCACACGCCTGGAACGGCTTCGAGGCGGTCGGGCCACGCGTGGGCGCCGAGCGCGTAGTCGATGCGGGACCGAGAGGCGAGGTAGGCCGTCTTCTCTTCGAGATCGGCAGACGTGATCACCGGGTGGGCATGCGTGTGCTCGATCACGGTCGTCACACCTGAGCGGAGAGCGGCGGCGGTTGCGGTGGGGAAGTCCTCGCGCGACGGGTCCGCTGGATCCATGAAGTGCACATGTGCGTCGACCATGCCGGCCATCACGAGCAGCCCGGAGGCGTCGACGACCTCGGCAGCAGGGAGCCGCTCTGCGCTCAACGCTGCGACTGTCCCGTCCGAGACGTAGACGTTGAGCCGGCCACGGCTACGCGGGGTGACCAGCTCCCCGCCCTCGATGCCGAGATCGAAGCGGTCGCTCACGCCGTCACGCCGGCGACATCGATGACGAGTCGACCGACAACGCCGCCGTCGCGCAACGCCATCAAGGCGTCGCCTGCCCGCTCGAACGGCGTGACCGCGTCGACGACGATCTGCACGCGACCGTCGGCGACGAGCTGGATCGCGCGCTGCAATTCGTCCATGCGCACGTAGCGCGAGCCGACGAGCTCCACCTCCTCGAGCACGAAGCGCGCGCGAAGAAATGACGAAGTTCGGAGTCGGCCGAATAACCCACCGCGACGATGCGCCCGCCGCCCGCGACCAGACGACCGCGCCTGCGCCATCGTCGCCTCGAGCCCGACCGCGTCGATCACGACGTCGAGATCGGACGCCGCAGCCGAGCGCGGCCTCGTCGTCAGCGCGTCTCGCCTCGAGCCCGAGTCCATTCGCGGCTTCGATCGCGCGCTCGCGAGAGGTCGAACCCGACCGCTTCTGCCCCGGCCGCGTGCGCGATTTGCAGCGCGTGAATCCCGACGCCGCCAAGGCCGATCACCCCACACGTGAACCGGCGGAGACGAGTCCGCGCGTGATGGTCGCCCGGTACGCGGTGCCGAGTGCGCATGTGAGCGGAGCCGCATGCACCGGGTCGATCCCCGCCGGCACGACCGTCAGTCGATCGAGCGGAACGACCATCCGCTCACGCAGTCCGCCGGGATGGGTGAAGCCCATCCACCCGGCGGGCGCGCGACAGAGGTTCTCTTCGCCCGCACGGCACCGGGCGCATATCCGGCACGGCCGCAGGTGGTACACGACCACGGTCGTGCCGGGCGCGAGCGCCCCGGGCGGATCCGTGGCAACGACTCGTGCCGCAACCTCGTGTCCGGGCACATGCGGGAGCGGCAAGTCAGGGCTGAACGCCATCTGCCCGGTCCATGTCTTGACGTCGCTGAAGCAAATCCCGCACGTCAGGACATCGAGGAGCGCCGACCCGGGGACGAGCTCGGGCTCCGGGAGCTCGATCTCCTCGAGCGGAGCCCCGTACGCAGGGAAGGCCATCGCTTTCACGACCACGCTCCGGTGCGCCGCGCTCGCATCTACTTCTCCTCGATAGACGCTTGAATCTCGATCTCGAGGATCCACTCGCTGACGAACCCGCTCACCTCGATCGCTGAGCACCGTACCAGGCCGACCATTGCTTGACAGCGCTCACGAACAGCCTGGTCAGGAGCTACAGCTAGAGCTCGGCGACCGCGGCGCGGATCCGCTCCCGCGTGATCGGAAGATCCCGGACTCGAATACCGATCGCTGCGTGAATCGCGTTCGCGATCGCGGCTGCCGTCGGCCCTTGGGTCGCCTCGCCGGCGCCGAGCGGCGGCAGTTCGGGACGATCGATCAACTCCACATCGACCGGCGGCACTTCCGGGAACGTGAGGATCGGATACGTCTCCCAGTCCGTACTCGTGATCCGTGTCTCGTCGAAGGTGACCTCTTCCTTCAGCGTCCAGCTCGCAGACTGGACGGCACCACCCTCGAGCTGGTTCCGAGCCCGCTCGGGTCGATCACCTCGCCGGCATCAGCGGCAACGACGATGCGATCGAGCTGAACGGCGGCGGTCGCGTCGTCGACGTGCAGCTCTACGGCAACCGCTGCATACGTCATCACGTTCTTGTACCGCGCGAACGCGATGCCGATGCCGTGGCCGAAGTCGGCCGTCGGCCCCGGCCATCCGATCCGCTCGGCCGAGCGGCGGAGCACGGCCCGCGCGCGCTCGTCCTCCAGGTACGAAAGCCGGTACTCGAGCGGATCGACGTCTGCGGCCGCCGCGATCTCGTCGATGAACGACTCGAGCGCGAAGACGTTCGCGAAGGCGCCGAGGCTCCGCAGCGACGAGACGTGCGCAGCGGGGCTTCGTGACGAAGTGCATGACGATCCGCCGGTTCGGCACCGCATAGAGCGGGTCGGCGTTGCGGTGGATCCCGCCGTGAAAGCCTGAGCTCGGCTTCGGCACGGGCGCGAGGCAGCGGATCGGCGAGAACCACGCGGCCGCGAGCGCCGATGTGCCTGGTGATGCGGCCGACGGGCGCCCGTCGTGGGAGTTGCTCCAGACGTCGTGGTTCCAGTCGAGCAGCCGCCCTTCGCGTCGAGACTCGCCTGCAGCTCGACAATCGGCCGCGGGACCGTACGGCTCCCACGCGTGCTCCTGCTCGCGCGAGAAGACGACGCGCACCGGGCGACCGTTCGCCGCTCGCGCGAGCAGCGCGGCATCGAGTGCGACGTCGTCTGCGCCGTTGTGCCCGTAGCAACCCGGACCTTCGACGTGCTGGACGCGACACGCACCGACTCGTCGACGCGAAGTGCGTCGGCGAGCGCACGCCGAAGCGGAAAGACTCCCTGCGTCGAGGACCACACCTCGAGTCTCCCCGTCTGACCAGCGAGCGACCGCCGCTGACGGGCCGATCGCACCGTGCAGCAGTACGGTCGCGTGTAGGTCGCGTCGCAGGGTGCGCACTGCGCCGTCCGGCTCCGATACGACGGCGGCACCGCGTCCTTCGACCGCGACTCCGTCGACGACGAGGTACTCCTCGGCGGGCTCGTCCCGCAGCCAGTGCGGCCAGTCCGCGGCTCCGGTGGCAACGTCGATCCGCTCGGTCCACCGTGCCGACGCCGCGAGCACATCGGCTGCTGCGAGCGCCTGTTCCTCCCGTTCGGCGATGACGCCGAGGAAGCTGCCGTCGCGCACGACGGCGACGACTCCGGGCAGTCCGACGCACGCGCTCTCGTCGACCGAGTCGAGCACCGCGCCCGGCTCGGCGGCCGAACCACCGCCCGTGCAGCATCTCGGGCAGAACGAGGTCCTGGATGTAACACGTCGTTCCGGCGACGATCGCCGGCAAGGTCGACGGCGTCCCGTCGCGCCGGATGCTCCTTGCTCCGGACGCAAGCTTCGGCGCGACGGCACCGGTCGCCTCGACCTCGAACTGCCCGCCACCGAAGAGCTGCCAGTAGGTCGTCGAGCGCCCACCGGCAGACACGCTTCCGTCGTCGACGCGCAGCTCGTCGACATCCGACGCCCGAGCTCGTCTGCCGCGAGCGCGAGCAGGTGCGCGCGCGCCTCGGCTGCCGCCTGGCGAAGCGCGACCCCGCTCTGCTCGATCGACATGCTCCCCGCCGTCTCCCCTTCGTCGAGCCCGTGCGCCGTGTCGGCCGTCTCCACGCGGATGCGGTCGATCGACACGTCGAGCTCGTCCGCGCCGATCCGCGCGAGCGCCGACCTCATGCCCTGTCCGAGCTCGACCTTGCCGGTGAAGAGCGTCACCGTGTCGTGCGGGTCGATGCGCACCCACAGATCGAGTTGCGGAAAGCGGGCGAGACTCCCCGGCAGTCCGGTCACGAGCCGGCCGCCCGGCGGACGGCGTTGACGATGCGCGGCTGCGATCCGCACCGGCAGAGATTCGCCGCGAGCGCTGCGCGAATCTCGCCGTCACTCGGGCCCGGATTCGCGTCGAGCAGCGCCAGCGGCGGCGACGATCATGCCCGGGAATGCAGTAGCCGCACTGACCGGCCTCCTCGTCGAGAAACGCCTGCTGCAGGGGATGGAGGCGCTCCGGCGTTCCGAGCCCCTCGAGCGTCGTGATCTCCTTGCCGACGAATGCCTCGACAGCGGTCGCACACGACGTCACCGCCTCGCCGTCGACGATTACAGCGCATGCGTGGCACTGTTCGAGGCCACAGCCGAACTTCGCCGCGGTCAATCCGAGGTCGTTGCGCAGTACATAGAGGAGTGGCGTGTCCGCGATCGACCTGCACGACGCGCTCGGCACCGTTCACGCGCAGGGGGATCGATTCAGCCAACGGGCTCAGTCTAGGATACGGCGCACAATGGGCGACCTGAAATACGTGTCGAGCGTGCGCATCGAACGGATCAGCGACGGGCTCCGGCTTGCCCACATCCCGGGCGAGTCCGGAGCCGGTCAGCTTCGGCTTCCACGGCGCGATCGCCGAGCACTACGGCGTCGCCGCGACCGACCGGGAGCATGCGACGACACTCGACTACATCGTCGCCGCGGCCGGCAGGCTGACTCACCGGCACCTTCGGAGGCGCGCTGGAGGCGCGTCACGTCCCCGCGGATGAAGGCAGGCTCGTCGGCGAAACGTCAGGCGAAATCGAGCTCGAAGACGGTGTGCTCGCGATCAAGCGGATCCACGTCAAGTACCTGCTTCGCGTCGATGCTGAGGCGGACCGCGCCAAGATCCAGCGCGCGTTCGACAACCACATGGACCACTGTCCCGTGTACCGCTCGATTGCGGCCGCGATCGACTGCACGACCGAGCTCGAGCTCGTCGAGTAGCGTAGATGGTGATCGACGTCACCGGAAACCCGCGCGAGCGCGGCCGCGCGCACGGGGAGGCGCTGCGAGAGCAGATCGAGCGCGGGCTCGCGCTCTGGCGCGAGCACGCCGGGCCGGTCGCCGGCGCCGAGCGCTACCTCGCAGCGCGCGCGGCAATGGACGCCGGCGGCGGTCGAGGAGCTCGAAGGGATCGCCGAGGGAGCCGGCGCTCCGTTCGACGCCCTGCTCGCCTACAACCTCGGCGACGAACTGCGCGTGTTCGGCGCGCTCGAGCGCTGCACGAGCGCAGGCCTGCGGCGCGAGCAGCGCTCGGCGTCCCCATCTCGGGGCAGACGATGGACACGCCCTCCGTGGTTCGCCGAGCTGCGAGTGGCGATCCGCTCCGCCGAGCAGGAGTCAGGCCTCACCACTCTCTCGTTCACGATCGCCGGCCTGCTCGCGCTCTGCGGTGTCAACAGCGCGGGCGTCGGCGTCTGGTGCAACGCGCTCTACCAGCTTCCTTCCGCGCCCGGCGGCGTCCCGGTGTCGTGCATCGTCCGCCACCTGCTCTCGCAGCCGTCGCTCGCGGATGCGACGGCGTTCGTGCGACGCGTCCCGCACGCCTCAGGGCAGCACTACCTGCTGGCGGGCCCGGATGGAATCGTCTCGCTCGAATGCTCCGGAGCAGAGGTGGTCGAGTCGCAGCCCGGCGCGGAGGCGATCTGGCATACGAATCATCCGCTTACTGCTATCGATCGGTCGGACGAGCCCGACGGCCGAAGCTCGCTCGACCGGGCGACCTTCGCCAAGCACGCGGTCGAGCGCGCCGACGCAACGGCCGACTTGCGCCAGCTGTTCGGCGACCGGACGGTGCCGGTGGCGAAGTCGTCTGACGCGGGCGGCGACGGCTACACCCTGTGGGGCGTCGTCGTCGAGCACGCGGTGCCGCCGCGTGTGCTCGTCTCCGCCGGTCCGCCCGATGCATCACGCTGGCAGGCCGTCGACATCGTCGCGTACGATCAGGACGCGCGATGAAGATCGACATTCACAACCACGGCGTTCCCGAAACGGTGCTCGACTTCTTCGCGAGCCGTCCCGCAGTTCGGGATCGAGATCACCGCCGACCATCACATGACCGGTGGCGCCGAGGGCGAGTACACACTCGAGCCCGCGTTCTACGACGCGGACGCCAAGGTTGCGAACCTCGAGGAGCACGGCCTCGACGGCGCGGTCGTGTCGGTCGATCCGCCGTTCTTCTACTACGAGGCCGATCCCGACGCCGGCGCCGAGCTGGTCGACGTCGTGAACACGGGTCTGCGGGAAATGGCCGCACGACGCCCCGACAAGCTCTGGTGGATGGCGACGGTGCCGCTGCAGGATCCTGCGCGTGCGGCCGAGGTGCTCGCCGAGCAAAAGCAGCTCGGCTGCGTCGGGGTCGAGATCGGGACCTCCACCGGCGCCGCGCGCCTCGACGAACCGCAGTTCGAGCCCTTCTGGGCGGCGGCGGCCGAGCTCGGGCTGCCGGTGATGCTGCATCCGGCCTACCAGCATCCGCATCCCGGCTACAGCCGCTTTGCCCTCCAGAACGTGATCGGGAACATGCTCGAGACGACGATCGCGATCGAGCGGCTGATCATGGCCGGCGTGCTCGACAGGCATCCGGCGCTGACCGTCGTGATCGTGCACTCGGGCGGCTACGTCGCCTATCAGCAGGGGCGGCTGCGCCATGCACGTCAGGTCCGCTCGAGCGCGTTCGACAAAGCCTCACCGGACGATCCGAAGGACTACTTCGGACGGGTGCGCTTCGACTGTCTCACCCACGACCGCAACGCGCTTTCGTTCCTGATCGACCAGGTCGGGGCCGCCAACATGGTGCTGGGCACCGACCTTCCGTGTGACATGGCGACTCCCGACCCATGGGGATCGCTCGTCGCCGCCGCCGGGGAAGAGGTCGCGGCCCGGATCGCGGGCGACAACGTGATCGAGCTGTACGGCCTCGAGACACACGCGCGCACCACCGCGTAGGGGATGTTTCGGCACACCGCGCTGTTCCTGCTTCAGTCCGGAGACGACACTCGATCAGCGCGAGGAGATGCTGCGCGGGCTCGCTTCGCTCGAGGCATCCTGCCCGACGGTCCGCGCGCTCGATTTCGGCGAGAACGCGCTACCGGGCGTCGGCGCCTACGACGTCGCGCTGCACCTCGACTTCGACGACGCGGATGGATACGCCGCCTACGTCGCCGATCCCGGGGCATTCGCAGGTGGCCGAGTTCAACGCCTCGATCTCGGTTGCGGACCAGCACGGCGCGCGTCGACTGGCATCCGGCCGGCAGGCTTGAAGGCGGTGCGCGACACGTTGCCGTCTTCCGGTGGGCTGACGCAGCAGCCCGTGACGAGGCGCTCACTACCGCCGCCGCACTCGCCGGCGCGCCCGGCGTCGTCTCGGCCGAGGCCGCCGAGAATGCGGGCAACGACGCGCGCGCCTGGGATTGGATCCTCGACGTGACGTTCGCCGATCTGTCCGCGGCTCGCGCATTCCTGACCGGCGAGGCCTATCGCTCGGCGATGGCGGTCGTCGACCCCGTCGGTCGTCGCCGCCGCAACGGCCCACCTGACTCACCTCACACGCGGTGAATCGACATGACCCCTTCGGGGATGACGTCGCCGACATGCGGCTCGATGCCCCAGCTCTTCGCCATGCGATTTCCTCCCATCGTCAGGCAGAAGAAGGCCGCAAGCTCGATGATCTCGGCAGACGTGTACTGCTCTCGAAGCTCCTCGTAGACCTCCTCGTCCCGACCGTCGTCGAGCGTGAGCGTCCGTGCGTAGTGAAGCGCGGCGCGGGTTCGCGGGTCCGGGTGCTCCCAGTTCGGAAGGGCGCACGACAGCTTCGTCTCCTCGTCGATCTCGGCGAGCGGAGAAACCTGCCGCGCACAAAACTCGCAGCCGATCATCTGGGCGATCTGGATTCGCGCGAGCTCCTTGATCTCGTGGGGAACCGTGCCGCCGCGATGCAGGAGGTCCCAGTACGTGCGGAACGCCTTCGCGACCTCCGGGTTGTGCGCCGATCGTGCGGTACCACTGCGGCGGCGGGCTCTTGGTGCCGGCAGCCAGTGCCAGGACCTCGCGCAGCTCGTCGTCCTCGATCGCATCTTCGTCGAGCTGCGGAATGTTTGCGATGTGCGCGTCGGTCGCCATCGCTACGCGGCGCTCGGCGCGCCGATCGACGCTCTCGGCGACGGAACGGAACTCCTCCTCGGTCAAGAGCGCCTTCTTGCGCAGCGACATCGCCTTGACGTCCGTGAGGATCGCCATCGCGTCCTCCTCGCCGACCGGCGGCAGCCCGACGCGCTCGAGCCAGATGTGGACCGAGTCGAGCCCGCTGCCCTTGCCGATCACGATCTCCGGCCCCGTCTGCCCGACGAGCTCGGGACGGAACGGGAACGCCTCGGTCAGGTGCTCGGTCTTCACGTTCTTGACCCAGGTCGTGATGATCCCCGACTCGACGTGGAAGATCCGGTCGCCGACGATGCCGCGATTCGGCGGCACCGGCACGCCGGCGAGCTCGCGCACGAGCTTCGACAGCCCGTACAGCTTCGTCGTGTCGACCGACGACTCGACCCCGTAGAGCAGCTTCAGCGCCATCACCGTGTCCTCGAGCGGAACGTTGCCGGAGCGCTCGCCGACTCCGCTGACCGAGACCTGGACGGTGTCGACGCCCTGTGCGACGGCGGTGACGGTGTTGGCGACCCCGAGCCCGAAGTCCATGTGGAAGTGCGTCTCGAGCGGCTTCGTGATCCGCTCCTGCACCTTGCGGGTCATGTACGCCGCGGCGGGCGGATTGAGGACGCCGAACGTGTCGACGAGGACGAGCCCGTCCATGTGGCCCTCGCGCTCGATCGTCTGGATCAGGTCGAGGAACTCGCCGATCTCGGCCCGCGTCGAGTCGATCGGGAAGAAGACGACCTGGAGCCCGTGCTCGTGGGCGAACTTCGTCGACTCGACCGTCGCCTCGATCGCGCGCTCGTACGGCCACCGGTAGGCGAGCTCGATGATGTGCCGCGACGAGGGACCTCCATCACGATCCCTTCGACGCCCGCCTCGAGCGCCAGCTCGACGTCGGAGACCATGCAGCGCGAGAACGCGAACACGCGCGACGGGAATCCTGCCGCTGCGATCCGCTTCACCGCCTCGAAGTCCGACGGCGACACCGCCGGCAGCCCGGCCTCGATCCGATCGACCCCGGCCTCGGCGAGCGCCTCGGCGATCCGGAACTTCTCGTCGGCCGTGAAGACGACGCCGGCCTGCTGCTCGCCGTCGCGAAGCGTCACGTCGTGCACGCTCACCCTCGCCGGCAAGCGTCATCTCCTTCCTGACCTCGTCCTGGTAGTTCCACGGGCTGACGAAGTAGTCGTCGGTCTGCCACGGATGGGACGGCATGGATACCTCCTTGTTCGAATCGGGAGTCGAGGCGTTCACAGCATCACGCGCCCGCCGTTGACGTCGAGTGTCACGCCGGTGAGCCACGACGCGGCGTCGGAGAGCAGGAACAACGGTCGCGTGTGCGGTGTCCTCGGGCTCGCCGAGGCGGCCGCAACGGCGACAGCAGCGCTCGTGCGCTCGATCGCCTCCTCGCTCATCACGCGCTCGATGCGCTCCGACATCGTCGTTCCCGGAGCGACGCAGTTGGCACGGATGCCGTGCTGCCCCGACCTCGATCGCGAGATGGCGCGTGAACATGATCACGCCGGCCTTCGACGCCGCGTAGGCAGCCTGGGTCAGCTTGTCGAGGAAGCGCGCCGAGATCGACGACATCGTCACGATCGAGCCCACTGCCGCGCTCGATCATCCCGGGCAGAAACGCACGGACGGTCACGAAGGTCGACGTCAGGTTCGCCTCGATCACCTGCCGCCACTCCTCGAGCGTCATCTCCGCAACGGGCGTGAACGACTCGAACCCGCCGGCGAACGCAACGAGCAGGTCGACCGGGCCGAGCTGCTCCTCGGCGGCCGCGCGCGCCGCGTCGACTCGCATCGGCGTCGACGCAGTCGGCGGTGACCGCAACCGCCTCGGCGCCGCCGGTCGCGAAGCTCGCTCGCGAGCTCCTCCGCGGCCTCGGCTCCGCGGGCGACCACCGCCACCTTGACGCCGTTGGCGGCGAGCAGCCGGCAGGTCGCGGCGCCGATCCCCTTCGAGCCGCCGGTGACGAAGGCGGTCTTGCCTGCGAGGTCCGGGTAGACGGCGCCGGCCTGCGAGCGGGCGAGCCACGTTCGCGCTCAGCGCGCCGCTCCCGCGAGCGCGCTCGCGTTGACGGGCGACCGCGGCGGCTCGCCGCGGAGCGCCCGCGCGACCTCGTCGGCGGCGCGGCGTTGGAGCTCGGTCTGCGCCTCTTCCGAGTGGAACGCGATGTGCGGCGTGATGATCGCCCGCGCGTGTGTTCGCAGTGGATGGTCCTGCCGGCAGCGGCTCGGGCTCGGTGACGTCGAGCGCGACGCCGGCGAGCCGGCCGTCGTCGAGCGCGCGAGTCGACCGCCTCGAGGTCGACGAGCCCGCCGCGCGAGGTGTTCACGAGCACCGGCGCGCGCATCATCAGCGCGATCGTCTCGTCCCGGACGAGGTGCCGGTTCTCGGCGTTCATCGGGACGTGCAGCGAGACGAAGTCGGCCGCCGGCGAGCGCCTCCTCGAGTGAGGAGACGAGCTCGATTCCCGCCACCGGCGGCTCGGACACGTACGGGTCGTAGGCGACGACGCGGAGGCCGAAGGCGAGCGCGCGCTCGGCGACCTTCGCGCCGATGCGCCCGACACCGACGAGCGTGAGCTGCCGCCCGCGCAGCGAGTGGATCGTGCGTCTCGGGCAGCGACCAGCCGCCGCCGCGCACCGATTCGGCCGCTTCGACGATCGCCCGCGCCGCCGCGAGGAGCAGCGCGAAGCGTGTGGTCGGCGACCTCGTCGAGGCAGTAGTCGGGGACGTTCGTGACCAGGATCCCGTGCTCGGAGGCGGCGTCGACGTCGACGTTGTCGTAGCCGATCCCGTAGCGTGCGATCACCTTGACGCCCTCCTTCGGCCGCCGCCTCGATCACGCCGCTCGTGAGCTGGCGCGTAGCAGACGATGATCGCGTCGGCGCTCGCGCACCAGCTCGGCGAGGGTCGCCTCGTCGGTCGCCGGCGCGACGACGATCTCGGCCCCGAGCGGCTCGAGCAGCTCGCTCGTCGGGCCGAGGTCTGGCGAACACGTGGTCGGTGACGACCACCCGCGGCATCAGCCGAGGGCTTCTTCGTCGAACGGGTACTTGGTGAACATGACCGGCCCGTCCTTCGTCACGAGCAGGTTCTCCTCGAGCCGCACGGTCTGCTCGAGCCCGGGATGGCCCGGCGAAGGTCTCGCAGGCGAAGTACATGTTCTCCTCGAGCTCGACCGGATACTCGAGCGAGTAGGCGCGCGAGATCCACATGCCCTCGTACAGCGAGAGGCCGATCGAGTGCGCGAACTGCTGGAGCGTGACGGTGCCGTATTCGTCGTCGGCGTACTTCGGGAACTTGGCAGCAACGTCGGCGGTGGTGTTGCCCGCCTTCATCATCTCGATCGCGCCGTACATCGACTCGTAGCACTCCTTGTAGAGATCCTTCTCCTTCGGCGTCCACTTCTTGCCGACCTTGAAGCAGCGGACGAAGTCGACGAAGTAGCCGCCGGGGCCGATCGCGTTCTGGTCGACGATCACGAGGTCGCCGAGCCGGATCATCTTGTCGGTGTGCCAGCGCCGGTACGGGCTCGTGTTGCCGCCCGAGGCGACGATGATGTCGTAGACGAAGTCGAAGCCGTTCTCGTACAGGAACTTGTTCACCTCGGCCGTGATGTCCGCCTCACGGATGCCCGGCTTCAGCCACTCGTTCTCGATCTTCCAGAACGACGCGTCGCCGAAGGCACTCGAGATCTTCAGGCACTCGATCTCGTCGGGCGTCTTGACGACGCGCGCAGCTGACATCGTCGGCCACGCGCTCGTCGTCTTGATGCCGGCACGCTGCGAATGCGGCGCGCGGCGCTCGGGTCGTAGATGTCGATGCCGACCGGCTCGTTCTCGACGCCGGCCTCCTGGAGCGCGGAGACGATCGACTGCACCATCCGGTCGGACATCATCTGCTCGGCCGTCTCGGCCCACTTCCAGGTGATCGCCGGCCGGATGTTGCCGTTCAGCCACGGCGCGTCGATCTTCGCGCACTCGAAGTCGGAGCCGGCGGTCTCGAACAGGATCGGCTCGCCGCCGCGGGGAAGGACCGCGTAGCGGATGAAGATGTTGTTCTTCCAGTTGCCCTGATAGACGCCGGTCAGGTAGCGCACGTTCTCGCCGACGAAGCAGACGAGTGCGCCGAGGTCGTTGCGCTCCATCATCATCCGCGCGCGCGCGAGCCGGTCGCGGCGCAGCCGGTCGAAGTCGACCCGAGCCTGCCAGTCGGTCGCCGTGGTGCTGTACACACGACGCGGATCCTGCTCGTGCGGCTTGCCGATGAAGGAGAGGTCGAGGCCCTTTCCCGTCTCGGTCAGCGTGTGCGACGTCCCTGCTTCCATCCTGCGCAACTCCTCTCTCGGGTTTGTCCGCGGACGCCTCGAATCGGGCGACAGATCGGCTGAGAGACCGATACTAGGCCTCTCTGGAAGTACGCCCGATGATCCGCCGATCTGGGCTGCGCATGCTCCGATCGACGGACGGCACCGGCGGGTGTGGTTGAATCGCCGCCCAATGGCCGAGCGCGCCTCTCGCTCCGATCTCGGCACCTTCGCGCACGGCCAGTTCCGGGTCGACTACGAAGACCGCCCCGATCCGCACAAGCTCCGGGAGAAGCGGGTCGAGCGGGTGCGGGCGGAGATGCGCTCGGCCGGCCTCGACGCCCTGCTCGTCTGGAAGGACGAGAACGTCCGCTACCTGACGGGGCTTCGCGCGCAGCTGATCTCCGGCAAGACGACGCTCCTGAACGGCTGCCTGCTCCCGGTCGACGGGCCGCCGGTGCTGCTCGCGTCGGGCGGCGAGGTGCAGCGGGCCAGGGTCGTGATGCCGTGGATCGAAGAGATCCACGCGGTGCCGATCATGGAGGCGCGCGGGCTCGTGCGCGGCGCGGTGGAAAAGACGATCGCGCCGCTGCTCGAGCGCAACGAGCGTCGGCGTGCTCGGGCTCGACGAGAGCGCCTATTGCCAGGTCGAGGCACTCCGTGAGCTCGCGCCGAACGTGCAGCTCGCGGACGGCGACGCGGCGATGCAGGCCGCGCGGCTGATCAAGTTCCCGGAGGAGATCGCGCTGATCGAGGAGGCCTGCGCAATCGCCGAAGGCGTGCTGGAGATGGCGGTGCAGGCGATCCGCCCGGGCGTTCGCGAGACCGACGTCGTCGCGGCGGCGATGCACGAGCTCTACCGCCTCGGCGGCGAGCTCTCGCACGTGGCGACGCCGTTCGTCGCCTCGGGCGAGCACATGGCGCCGCCGAACCGCATTCCGTCGGACAAGATCATCCGCAACGGCGACGTCGTCTTCATCGACATCGGCGCGATGTGGTCGGGCTACTTCGGCGACATCGGCCGCACCGTGATCTGCGGCAAGCCCAGCCGCCGCCAGCAGGAGGTCTACACCGCCGTGTACGAAGGGCTCGCGGCCGCGACCGAGACGATGCGGGCCGGCGCGACGAACGACGACGTCGCCGCTGTCGTGCGCGAGGCGGCCGGGAAGCGCGGGCTTCGGCGAGAACTTCATCAGCCTCTTCATCGGCCACGGCGTGGGCATCGGCGCGAACGAGCCGCCGTACATCGGCGAGGACCTCGAGGGCGCGGAGACGGTGACGCTGCAGGAAGGGATGACCTTCGCCGTCGAGCCGCTGATCTGGATTCCGGGTGTCCGCGGCGGCGCCGGCGTCCGGCTCGAGGACACGATCCTCGTCACCGCCGACGGCGGCCGGCCGCTCGACCGCGCGCCCTGGGACGAGCGTCTGCTCGCTCGACTAACGACTGCGCACTTCGACGGTCCGACCCTCGCGGGCGGACCGCCGCAGCGCGTTCGTGAGCTCGGCGCTGCGCAGGCCGTCGAGGCCCGATGCGTTCGGCTCTTCGCCCGCGACGACCGCCGCCTGGAACGCCGCGATCGCACGCGCGAACCCGTCCACGGTCGATGTCGGCGACACATGCTCCTCGCCGCCGCTCAGAACCGCCACCTCGCCGTCCGCGATGCCCGGCCGTGTGACGCCACGACCCGAGATCCTGCCTGCGCTCCCGTAGAGGACGATGTCGGGCCGCCGGTCGGGCACCGCCTGGTTCGCGTTCACGTACGCGAGCGTGCCGTTCTCGAACCGAAGCAGCGCGAGCGCGATCGTCTCGAGCTCGTCGCGTCGGCCGACGTCGAGCAGCGCCGTGGCCTCGACCACCTCCGAGCCGAGCAAGTAGCGCACGAGATCGTAGGCATGAACACCGAGATTGTTGATCGTCCCGAGACCGGCGAGCGCAGGGTCGGTGCGCCAACCGCCGAGCGGCGCGCGACCGGGGCTGATCTCACAGTTGACGACGAGCACGTCGCCGATCGCGCCGCTTCGCACCGCAGCGAGCATCTCGGCAACCGGCTGGAAGTGCCGGCTCTGGAAATTCACGCCGAGCTTGACACCCGCCGCGCGGCAGGCCTCGACGGCGGCCTCCGCGTCCTCGACGCTCGTCGCGAGCGGCTTCTCGCAGAAGACATGCTTGCCGGCCGCAGCCGCCGCCTGCACTTCCGCAGCGTGCATCGCGTTCGGCGTCGCGATGTAGACGATCTGGATCTCAGGATCGGCGAGCAGCTCGTCGAGGCTCGATGTCGCGAGCCGCGCGCCGTGCCGGTCGGCAAACTCCTGCGCCCGGCCGCGGTCGCGGCTCGACACGCCGATCAGCTGCGCGCCGTCGAGCGCGGTCAGTGCCGGAGCGACCGTCTCATCGGCGATCCCCGCGGTCGAGACGATTCCCCAGCCGACAGTCACCCGCTGATCTTCTCACCCCTGCCGATCACCCACGTCGATGCGCGGAGCGTCGCTACTGCACGGTCGAGGCGTTAGGCTCGGCGGGTGGACCTGCACGTCGTCGAGATCCCGATTGCGTACCTGTACGGACGCAAGAATTTGGCGCGGGTCCAGATCGCCCCCGAGTGGGAGCTCTTCCGCGAGGCCGGGATCTACTCGTCCGTCGACGGGGAGGTGACCTTCTCGCAGGCGCGGATCGATCTCGAGGAGACGAACGAGGCAGATCCGGTCGCCGACGTCGCGCTGCTCGGCGGGCGGATTGCGAAGGAGGTCGCGGGCGGAGTCCGCGCGGGCAAGAAGGTGATGATGATCGGCGGCAACTGCACGTGTGTCCCCGGCATGATCGGCGGGCTCCAGCAGGGGCTCGGGCCGATGACGAAGATCGGGCTCGTCTGGATCGACGCACACGGCGACTTCAACACGCCGAAGACGAGCAGCGACGGCCTGCTCGGCGGAATGCCGGTCGCCACGGTCGCCGGCTTCTGCCTCCCGGCCTGGCGCAAGGGAGCGGGCATCGAGGTGCCGCTGACGACCGACCAGATCGTGATGGTCGACGTGCGCCAGCTCTTCGACAAGGAGGCCGTGCTCGTCGAGTCGAGCGACATCACCATCGTCGGGCTCGATTCGCCCGAGCTGGGGCCCGCGGTCGACCGCCTCGCCGCGGAGACAGACCTGCTCTATGTCCACATCGATCTCGACATCCTCGACCGGGAGCTGATCCCGGCACACATGGCGCAGGAGCCGGGCGGGCCGAACGTCGAGCAGACGGTCGCTGCGCTCGACCGGATTTTCGCCACCGGCCACGTCGATGCCTTCGCGCTCGTCTCGCTCTATGCGTTCCTGCCGGAGGGCGACAAGTCGGTCGACGTATCGATCGCCATCCTCAGACCGGCGATCGAACGCTGGACGCAGGTGTCGGCCGCCGCCGCGGCTTGAGGATCGACTGGGACGTCGGCATCGCCGCCGGCGACGGGCTCGAGCTCCGAGCGGATGTGTTCCGGCCCGACCGCGAGGGCCGCTTTCCGGCCGTGATGTGTTACGGCCCTTACGGCAAAGGGCTCGCATTTCAGGACGGCTATCCCGACCAGTGGCGGATCCTCACCACCAAGCACCCCGACGTCCTCGACGGCTCGAGCAACGTCTACCAGAACTGGGAAGCGGTCGACCCGGAGCGCTGGGTTCCCGACGGCTATGCCTGCGTGCGCGTGGACTCGCGAGGGGCCGGGCGCTCGCCGGGCTTCCTCGACCCGTGGTCGCCGCGTGAGACGCAGGACATCTACGACTGCATCGAGTGGGTGGCAGCGCAGCCGTGGAGCAACGGCCGCATCGGTCTCTCCGGGATCTCGTACTACGCGATGAACCAGTGGCACGTCGCCACGCTGCAGCCACCGCACCTGGCGGCGATCTGCGTCTGGGAAGGCGCCGCCGACTTCTACCGCGACACCACCTACCACGGTGGCATTCGCTGCGTGAACTGGGGCAACTGGTACGAGAGGCAGGTCGTGAGCGTCCAGCACGGCGTCGGTGACCGCGGGCCCCGTAGCCGCATCACCGGCGAGACCGTGTGCGGTCCGGGGACGCTCTCGGACGACGAGCTCGCCGCGAACCGCACCGACTTCTACGCACAGGTCTCCGCGCATCCACTCGACGACGGGTGGCATCGCGCGCGCTCGCCCGTCTGGGAGCGCGTCACCGTGCCGCTGCTCTCGGCGGGTGCCTGGGGCGGCCAGGCCCTCCACCTGCGCGGCAACGTCGAGGGCTTCGTCAATGCCGCCTCGAGCGAGAAATGGCTCGAGATGCACGGCGGCGAGCACTGGGTCTCGTACTACACGCCGGCAGGCATTGCACTGCAGAAGCGCTTCTTCGACCGATACCTCAAGGACGAGGACAACGGCTGGGACCGGCAGCCGCGCGTGCTGCTGAACGTCCCACGCGTCGACGGCACGTTCCTCGCGCGCACCGAGCACGAGTGGCCGCTCGAGCGGACCCTGTGGACGACCCGGCACCTGGACACAAGCGGGGCGCTCGCCGATGCGCCTTCGGCCGCGGGCACGCTCTCGTTTGATGCGATGGGAACGGGCGTCGAGTTCCACACCGAGCCGTTCGCAACGGAGACGGAGCTGACGGGGCCGGCCGCGCTCACACTGTTCGTCTCGTCGTCCACGGCGGACGCCGACGTGTTCGCGATCGTGAAGCTCTACGACCCCGACGGCGAGGAAGTGTTGTTCCAGGGCTCGAACGATCCGCAGACGGCACTCGGCAAGGGCTGGCTGCGCGCGTCTCACCGCAAGCTCGACCCGGACAAGTCACGACCGTACCGCCCGTTCCACACCCACGACGCGCCCGAGCCGCTCGAGCCGGGCGCGATCGTCCAGCTCGACGTCGAGATCTGGCCGCTGAGCGTGATCGCACCGACGGGTTACCGGCTCGGCCTGCTCGTCCAGGGTCACGACCTCGAGCGCGAGACCGCAGCGCACCTCGCGAACTTCAAGGTGCCGCTCCGCGGCTCGGGGCCCTACCTGCACACCGATCCCGCCGACCGGCCACCGGAAGTGTTCGCGGGAGTCACGACAATTCATCTGGGCGGCGATACGCCCTCTTCGCTGCTCCTGCCGGTCGTTCCCAGCTAGGGCCCGTTTGATCCTGCACGCGAGGGCCGAGTTCTGGGTGTGCGAACTGTCTGGAACGCTCGCGGCCGCCCACGCAGACGGACGTGCGGACTGCGTCCGCGCGTCCTGACACGGCGCCGCAAGCGGCGCCTACGCCAGCCCGCCGTTGACGCCGAGCACCTGGCCGGTCACCCAGGCGGCGTCGTCGCTCGAGAGGTAGGCGACCGCACCGGCAACGTCGTCCGGCACGCCCAGCCGCCGCAGCGGCACGGTGTCGACGAAGCTGTCGGGGATCTCGGTCGAGAGCATGCGCGTCTTCGTCGGACCAGGCGCGACCACGTTCGCACGCACGCCGTGGGGACCGAGCTCGAACGCGAGCGCGCGCGTGAGCGCGACCACGCCGCCCTTCGCCGCCACGTAGTGCGATTGCAGCTCGCCGCCGAGTGAGACGAGCTCCGAGCCGATGCTGACGATCGACCCCGACCCGGCCGCGATCATCCCCGGGATCACAGCTGCGCGCGCAGTGAAACGCCCCGTAGAGCGCCGTGCGCACCACGTGGTCCCACTCCGCGTCGCCGATCTCCAGGAACGGCGTGCGATACAGCACCGCAGCGTTGTTCACGAGCACCGTCACCGGCCCGAGCGCCGCGGTCGCCTGCTCGACCGCCGCCTGACCGACGCGGGATCGGTGACGTCACACCGAACGGCGGTCGAGCTCGGGCCCAGCGCGCGCGACGAGCTCCGCCGCGGCCGGCGTCGTCCTCGTGGTAGGCGATCGCCACCGAGGCGCCTTCGCTCGAGAGCCGGCGCGCGATCGCGGCGCCGATCCCGGTGTTACCACCGGTGACGAATGCGACCTTGCCGGTCAAGCGTTCGCTCACCGGGCGAAACTATCGCAGGGCCGCATACCGCGATCGCTCGACGTCGTGGCTCGACTGGTATCACTCGGCGTCTCGTGCTCCGACACACCGCGCTCTTCCTTCACCGCGACACCACCACTCCGGAGCAACATCTCGCGATGCTCAAGGGGCTCGCCTACATGCGGTTCGAAGCCAAAGGCGTGAAGGCGCTCGACTACGGTGACGACATCTTCGGCGGCTCAGCCGTCCGGCGCGAGCTGAAGCCCTGGCTGCGGACGCCGATCTGGCAGGCACAGCAGGAGGGGCCTGCGAGCAATCACGACGTCGCGCTGCACCTCGATTTCGACGACGACGCCGGCTTCGACGCCTACAACCACGACGAAACACACGGCGAGGTCGGGGCGTACAACGCGTCGGTGAACTTCGGCGAGTTCACAGCGAGGATCAACTACTGGTACGACGGTCCGCCGTCGATCTCTCCGGGTCACGTCAGGCTCTGTTCGCTCTTTCTTCTGGGGACCGGCCGCCGGCGATGCCGACAAGGAGCGCGCCGTCTCTGCGATGCAAGGGCTCGAGAGCGCCCCGGATGTAGAACGGGTGACGATCGGCCACAACGTGCCTCTGCTGCGCACCGACTACGACTGGGTCGTCGACCTTCATGTCGCCGACCGGGATGCTGCAGAGCGGCTGCTCGCGAGCAGCGAGTACGGGGAGGCGATCGAGGCCGTGATCCCGGCGACCCGGTATGAGTGGACGGCGCGCATCGCGCACGTGATGAGGGGCCTGTGAACGCGCGCGCGCCGATCATCGACGTGCATGCGCACCTGACGCCGCAGCGCTTCCAGCAGGGAGTGGCCGGTGGCGCGACCTGGCACGGAATGACGGCCGAGGACGGCGAGCTCGCGAACCCGAAGAACCTCTGGCTGCCGGACCGCCGCATCCAGGAGATGGACGAGCTCGGCGTCGACATGCAGCTCGTCTCGCCGACCGACGTCTTCTACCAGTACGACCGCGAGCCCGAGGTCACCGCGCAGATCGCGGCCGACTGCAACGACGAGGTCGCGGAGCTCGTGCGCGCGCACCCCGCCCGGTTCTTCGGGCTCGGGACCGTGCCGATGCAGGAGCCCGCGCTTGCCGTCGCCGAGCTTCGCCGCGCGGTCGGTGAGCTCGGACTCAGCGGTGTGATGATCGACGACCACGTCAACGGACTCATGTACGACGAGGAGCAGTTTCGACCGGTCTGGGCCGCTGCGGAGGAGCTCGACGCGTTCATCTTCGTTCACCAGTACTGGCCGACGTCGGTGGTGGCACGAACGGAGAAGTACTTCCTCTTCAACTCGGTCGGCAACCTCGTCGACCGCACGCTCACCTTCGGCGCGCTCGTCTTCGGCGGCGTGATGGACGACTTCCCAGGCCTGAAGGTCTGTCTTGCGCACGCGGGCGGCTACGTCCCGTACGCACTCGACCGGATGGACAAGGGCTGGCTGAAGTTTCCCTCTTCGCGCGGCCGCTCCAAGGACATGCCGAGCACCTATGTGAACCGCTTCTTCTTCGACACGGTGACGTTCACCGACCGGAACCTGCGCTTCCTGATCGACACCGTCGGGATCGACCGGATGGTGTTCGGCACCGACTGGCCGGCCCCGATGGACGTCGACGATCCCGTGCGGCGCATCGAACGCTCCCCCGTGCTCGCCGATGAAGAACGCGAGGCGATTCTGTCCGGGGACGCTGCCGGCCTGTTCAGCCGGCGAGCATCCGGTGCTGCACACGCGCCGTGAGCTCGGCTTGCGTTACCGCAGCGATGGCCGCTGCGACCTCCTGCTGAGCCGGATGCTCCATGAAGGCGACGAGGCCGTCGACGTCGTCGAAGTGCGCCTCGACGATCCAGTCGTAGTTCGTCGGATACCAGCCGAGGTCGAGACCGAGCTCGAGCGCCCGCACGGTCGGGCAGCGGCGCGCCAGCTCGGCCGCCGCTGCTCGCGCATCTGACCGCTCGTCCTCGCCGGCCGATTCGCTCCAGCGGTAGAGCGCGAGGTGCCGGACCGCGCCGCGCCGCGACGGCGGCCCCTCGTACAGCCAGTCGACGCGGGCCGCCAGCTCCGGTTGGGTGATCGACTTCAGGAAAGCGCCGACCCGCGCGTGAGTGCGGTTTTCGTTGTAGGCGTCCCACGCCGCACGATCGCGATGCTCGTGCATGAGGGTGAATCCGTGCGCGCTCGGGTAGAGCCCGAGATCCTCGCCGAAGTCGAGGGTCAGCACCTCGCTGCCGTAGTAGCAGTAGGCGACGCCGTCCTTGACACGGACCTTCTGCTCGTCCGTCGTCCCCTCTGCCCACACGAACAAGGCGCTGTGCCGCATGCTCACGCTCCGCCGCTCAAGCGGATGGCGCCGTCACCGCGCAGCGAGAGCACCGAGTGGACCAGGAGTACGGCGACGATCAGCGCGCCACACGCGACCGAGGCGCTGCTCGGCTCCTCCCCGACTGCAAGCCACACCCAAAGCGGCCCCAACACCGTCTCGAGCAGCGTCATCAGACCGATCTCAGGCGCCGTGATGTATGTGGGCCCGCGCGTGATCAGGCCGATCGCAACGGGAAGCAGCACGAGCCCGAGCACGGCCGCAAGCAGAAACTGATGTGCGGTCAGCGCGAAATGCGCAACGGCGGGCAGGATCGCGAGCGCAGAGAGCAGCCCGCCCATCGTGATCCCCGGGATCGGATCGGACCCCGGCGTGTGCCGGAGCAAGACGAAGAGGCTTGCGCTGCAGAGAGAGGCTGCAAATGCCGCAAGGTCGCCCTTCAGGTTCGGGCCGCCGAAGTTGCCGTGGACGATCACGGCAACGCCCGCCAGGATCACCAGGCAGGCCGCCCACGTCTCGCGCCTGATCCGATCGCCGAGGAAAAGCGAGCTGAGCACCGCGCCGAACACGGGCGAGGCCGCGAGAATCACGAGTGTGTTCGCAACGGCCGTGTGTGTGATCGCGGTCACGAACAGGATGTTCGTCAAGCCGTTCAGCACTCCGACGGCGAGGTCGAAGCGCCCGATCGACCTGACGCGGGCCCTCATCCTGCCGCGGTAGAGGACCGACGCGAGCACGAGGAACCCGACCGAGGTCAGGAGGCCACGCCAGAACACGATCGACGGCGAGTCCATGTGCAGTAGACGGATGATCAGCGCGTCAGGGCTGATCGCGACGACGCCGAGCCCGACGATCAGCACCCCCTTCTTGTGGTTGGACACGCGAGGGTCAGCCGGCGTGGAGCACGGGCGTCGAGCTGATCAGCTCGCGCGTGTACGGATCCTGGGGCTCGTCGAGCATCGCCGCGGCCGAGCCTGCTTCGATGACAACGCCGTCTCGCATGATCAGAGCGCGATCCGCGATCGCCCGCACGAGTGCGAGGTGATGCGTGATGAAGATGATCGTCAGATCCATCCGGTTGCGGAGCTCGCCGAGCAACTCGAGAATCGACGCCTGCGTCGAGACGTCGAGCGCCGAGGTGATCTCGTCGCAGACGAGCACGCGCGGCTCGGCCGCGAGCGCACGCGCGATCGCGACTCGCTGCCGCTCGCCGCCGCTGAGCTGCGAGGGGTAGCGTGACGCGTAGGCCGGATCCAGGGACACCCGGCTCAGAAGCTCCCGCACGGTGTCGCGAATCCGCGGGCCGCCGAGCCCGAACACCTCGAGTGGCATCGCGATCGACTGTCCGATCGGGTGCCGTGGGTTCAGCGACCCGTACGGGCTCTGGAACACGTACTGGATCCCGCGCCGCACGTCCCGCGTCCGTTGCGAAGGCGCGAGCGGGATTTCGTGGCCCTCGAACAGGATTGCTCCCGTCGCGGTGCCGACGTGGAGGCCGCTGATGCAGCGCCCGAGGGTGGTCTTGCCGCTGCCCGACTCGCCGACGAGTGCGAGACATTCGCCGGGCTCGACCGCGAACTGCACGTCGTGGAGTACCTCGTGCTGCCCGTACGAGGCACACAGTGAGCGAACCTCGACCATCGGAGCAGATGGTCGGGACGTCCGGCTGCGCCACAGATCCGTGCCGGCGGCGGAGCCGGTTCCGTTGAGGCCGAGCTCACCGACTCGCGCACAGCGAACCCGGTGACCGGTCGCGACCGTGTCGAACGTGGGCATCCGCTCGCTGCAGACGGGCAGGTGGTAATCGCAGCGCGGCGAGAAGGGGCACGCCTCCTTGCGATCCTTCGGATTGAGCGGCGTGCCGGCAATGCCGACCAGGGACGTTCGCGCCTCGACACTCGGGGTCGAGAGGATCAGCCTGCGGGTGTAGGGATGGGCGGCGCCCTGGAGCAGAAGTCTCGTCGGGCCCTCTTCGAGGAACAGACCCGAGTACATGACGGCGAGGCGGTCGGCGAGCCCGGCGACGACGGCGAGATCATGGGTCACGTAGATCGCCGCGGTCCCCTCGGCCGCGATCAGCTCGCGCACCAGCTCGAGAACGCGCGCCTGCGTCATCACGTCGAGCCCGGTCGTCGGCTCGTCGAGGACGATCACCTTCGGCCGGCACAGAACCGCGAGCGCGATGCACACCCGCTGGATCTGGCCACCGGAGAGCTGGTGTGGATAGCGGCGAAGAAACTCGCGTGACGTGGGCAGGTGCATCAGCTCGAGCACCTCGCCGATCTTCGCGTCCCGCCCGCTCTGGCGATGTGCTCGCAACCGCTCGCGAAGCTGAGTGCGGATCCGGAGCGCCGGATTGAGCGAAGCGCTCGGGTCCTGCGGCACGTACGAGACGACCTGCCCGCGAACCGCCAGACGCTCCCGTTCCGACGCCGTCACCATGTCGACGCCGCCCACCCGCACCGAGCCGCGCAGCTCCATCCCCTTGCGCGCATAGCCCAGCAACGCGTGCGCGACGGCGGTCTTGCCGGATCCGGACTCGCCGACAAGGCCGAGCACTTCACCCGGCCGAATCGCAAACTCGACTCCGTCGACGATCGCGTGCGAACCGGGAACGACGACGCGCAGGTTCTCGACGCGGACGATCGGGTCGCTCACGACTCGAGCCTCCGGTCGATTCCCCCAACGGATCGGGCAATGCCGTCGGTGACGAGGTTGGTGCCGATCGTGAGCAGCGCAATCGCCGCCACGGGCACCAGCACGGGCCAGTACGTGACCGCGAGCCCCGACTGGTTTTCCTGGATGATCAGGCCCCAGTCGGGGTTCGGCGGTTGCACGCCGAGCCCGAGGTAGTCGAGGCTCGCGATCAGTCCGATCGAGAAGGTCAGGCGCAGGCCGACCTCGACCATCAGGGGCGCCATGATGTTGGGGAGCAGTTCCTGGCGAAGGATCCGTCCTCGCGGAAGCCCGACCGCCTCCGCGTACTTGACGAACTCCAGGTCGCGGACCTGCACGACGGCGGCCCGGAGCAGCCGCGCCGACTGCGGCATCTGCGAGAGCCCGACGACGAGCACGATCAGCCATTGTGCCGGGCCGACGACCGAGACGCACATGAGCGCGAGCACGATCGGCGGGAAGGCGAGCAGGAGGTCCATCGACCGCATCAACGCCTCGTCGGCGAAACGGAGGCTGTAGCCGGCGACCAGGGCAACAATCGTGCCCGTGACGATGTTCAGGGCGGTCGCGAGCACGGCGAGCACGAGCAGGTTCTGCCCTCCCGCCAGAAAGCGGCTGAAGACGTCCCGGCCGAGATAGTCGGTGCCGAGCCACGCGTGCGAGGACGGGGGCGCGAACGAGAGGTCGATGTAGTCCGTGGGGCTGTACGGCACGACGTACGGCCCGATCACCGCGCACGCGGCGATCAGGAGGCACAGGGCCAGGCCAACGCGCGTCCGCCTCGGCCGTAACGCTTCCCGAAGCAGGCCCGGCCCCTTGTTCGTCCTACTCCGGCGCCTCATCGCTCAGACCGGGTCGATCTCGAGCGGTGTGCGCAGCCGGAGAGAGCTCTTCAGCTCGCCGACGCGCAACCGAGGCGTGACGAGGATGACGAGGATGTCCGCGATCAGGTTGACCGCCACGTAGAACGCCGCGAGCAGAACCACCGAAGTCTGGATCACCGGAATGTCGCGCACGTCCACCGCGGTCACGAGCGCGTAACCGAGGCCTGGATAGGAGAAAACCGTCTCCACCACGATCACCCCGCCTGCGAGGAAGATCAGGTTGAGCGCCGTCGCCTGGATCGTGGTCGCGACGGCATTTGGCAGAGCGTGGCGGAAGACGACCCGCCGGCGCGAGAGCCCGTGGAGCCGTGCGAGCGTGACGTAGTCGCTCTGCAGCACTTCGACCGTGCTCGCCCGGATCATTCGGAGCGGATAAGGGACGACGGCGAGAACGAGCGTCACCACCGGTAAGAGCAAAAGATTCAGCTGCGCGAAGACCGACTGCGACGGGTTGATCAGCGAGGCCGCCGGGAGGACGTGGAACACCGACGTCGCCAAGAGGAAGATCAGAGCGACCGCGATCACGAAGGAAGGGAGGGCGACCAGGATCAACGTGACCACGGTCAGCGCGTGATCGACGTAGCCCTCGCTCTTGAGCGCACCGAGGACGCCGAAGAACAGGGCGATGGGAGTGGCGATCAGCGTCGTGAACAGCATCACGAGACCGGTGTTCTCGCCCCCGGTGAGCACGATGTGGGCGACGGAGCTCTGTGAGGTCAGGGACTGGCCCCAGTGAACGGTGACCATGTCCTTCAGCCAACGCCCGTACTGGACGAGCGCCGGGTCGTCGAGGTGGAGCTGCTTGCGCAGCAACTCGAGGGCCTGCGGGGTCGACTCGACGGCCCAGGAGCTCCCGGGCGGCGTCACCCGGGAGCAACTGAGTCGCGAGAAAGACGAGCACCGACGCGAGCCAAACGATCAGCACGCCCACGGCCAGTCGCCGTACAACAAGGGCGAGCACTTAGTTCGGCCGGTTCCGGTCGATGCTCAGCGCTTCGTTTCCGTCTCTCCGCTTACGCGAGGTGGACTTCCTTGTAGCGGTACTGGCCGAGGCTCCAGCCGGTGGACTTGTCCGGCGT
The DNA here is from genome assembly GCA_963761365.1 of uncultured Actinomycetes bacterium. Taxonomy (GTDB): domain Bacteria; phylum Actinomycetota; class Thermoleophilia; order Gaiellales; family Gaiellaceae; genus PALSA-600. The sequence continues at coordinate 32,206 of CAVXHB010000014.1, forward strand.
GAACCCGGTGAACTTCGAGTCGTACGCGTCGACGGTTTCGCGGAAGGTGTGGATGACGTGACCGCCGCGGTTGTAGAGGATCTCCTCGAGCGACCGGAGCTTCGCATTGCGCTTGGCCGGATCGACCTCCTTGAGCGCGCTGGCGAAGATCTGGTTCCCCTGCTTGTCGTTGAAGTTCGTCGAGTTGAAGATGCCGCCCGGCGCATAGAGCAGCGACCAGAAGATCGCAAACGGCTTGTTCCCCCAATAGTCCTGGGTGAACGGCCACTGGAGGAACTTCGGGTCGTAGACGGACGGCTGGATCACGTTCAGCTTGATGTTCACGCCGGCCTTCTTCGCGTTCTGGGCGAACACCTGAGCCCCGGGGATCAGGCCGTAGTCTTCGTTCGCCGTCGTCATCGTCACGCTCAGGCCTTCGTGTCCAGCCGCCTTCAGGAGTGACTTCGCCTTCTCGATGTCCTGTTTGCGCTGGGGCATGGTGTGCGGGAAGGCGGGATCGGCCTGTGACGGCATGTCGTTCCCGATGACCGCGTAGTTGTTGTAGGCCTGCTTCACCATCGCGTCGCGGTCGACGATCAGCTTGAACGCCTCGCGCACGCGGTTGTCGTTGAACGGCGGCTTGTCGACGCGCATGGTGATCGGCTGGAAGTAGCCACCGTTCGAGGTGAGCAGCTTCAAGTTCGACCGCTTCGTGATCGCCGAGGTCTCGTTCAGGGGAACCGAGTCGATCGCGTCGACCTGGCCGGAGAGCAGCGCGTTGATCTGCGCCGTCGGATCGGCGAGGTCGATGATCACGAGCTCGTCGAGGTAGGGCTTGCCCGACATCCAGTAGTTCTCGTTGCGCACGAAGTCGCTCCGCTGGCCCGGGGTGAAGCTCTTCAATTTCGAACGGCCCAGTCCCAACCGGCTTCGTCGGCGTCGAAGCCGGCGGGCAGGATCGAAAGCTGGGGCACGTACCAGCGCTCCGCGAAGATCGCGTCCGGGAAGTTCAGACCGATCCGCACGGTGTGCGTGTCCACCTTCTTCACAGCCTTGCCGTTGATCGACTTGAGCAGGCCGGCATGCGGATCCGACGGATCGAGAATCCGCCCGATCGTGTAGATCAGATCGTCGGCCGTGAAGTCCTTGCCGTTGTGCCACGTGATCCCTTTGCGCAGATGCACGGTCGCCACCGTTGCGCCCGCGCTCAGCTCGATCGATTCGGCAAGGCCGTACTGGAGCTCGAATGAGTCATGCGGGGAAGTACGTCAGCGAGTCGTAGAAGTTGAACTCACGCTGCAGGTCCATGTTGCTGTTGTTCTTGTTGGGATCCATCGTGTCGACCGTGCTGCCGATGCTCCCGATCGTGAGAGTCCCGCCGCGCTTGACCTTCGTCGCGGCCGGGGCTGCCTGGGCAGCCGGCCGTTCCCGGATCAGCACTCTGGCAAGCGCGTCGCCACCAAGGGCCAGCCCGCCGACGGCCGCCGCTCCTCCGGCAAGGAACCGCCGGCGCGTCAGGGACGTCGACTCGAATGCGCCCGCCTCCTGACTGCCGGCCGAGTCCCGCTCGTGTTCAGTCATGGGTCGCTTCTCCTCTTAGACGTTCGATGATGGTGGACGATCCGCGCACGGACACGACGTTCTGCGTCACGGGGACCGTGCGAACCGCAGAGAGTGACGCTCGACGTCCTCTCTCGAGCCTCTCCCCGGCCCCGGGCGAAAGCAGGGCGCTCTGCAGATGCCCTCTCTCGACCTCGATATGGCACCAGGTGCACACCAAAATAGCCCGTGTTGCGATCTATACCAGGGTGCCGATCCGCGCGTAAAGCGGCCTGCGTCATCATCGAGACTGATGCTGGTCGGATGCCGGTCGGAGATGAAGACCGGCACGCGGGAAATGCCCCCTCCCACCGGCCGAGGCCGACGTTTCCCGGCCTAACGTCCTCGCATCAGATGCGTGACGCGCGCAGTCCACTCGTACTTCGTTGCTGACGCAACTGCCTCCATCGCCTGCGCGTATCCCGCACTGTTCCGGAGCTGCTCGGCCGCAGTCCGATCGGGAAGCTGCACGTCGAGGATCCAGTCGTAGTCGCTCGTCAGGCGCTGGACACTGTGACCGACCGTGACACGCTCGACGCCGTCGAGCTCGCCGAGTCCCTCCACTGCGTCAAGTGCCCGCTGCCTCGTGGCATCGGCGAGATCATCGGCCCACACGAACATCGCAACGTGCCTGACGTGCCCGCGCTGCGTCGGCGCCTCACCGTCGTAGAGCCAATCAACGCGCGCAGTCAACTCGTCCCACGACATGGATTCGTTGAAGCGCGAGGCGGCCGTGTGTGTCGGGTCGGCGCTGTAGTCGTCGGCCGCGTCGAGGTCGGCGAAGTCGAGATGAAGTGCGACGTCGAAGTCCCCCGGCGGCGCCTCCCCCTCCCGGCGCCACATCGGCGTCCGCTCCGTCGGCGGAGCGAGTCGCAGGTCGCGCGAGCCGCCGAAGAGATCCTCGCCGTAGTCGCCGTGCTGCACGCTCATGCACTCCGTGCGGAGGAACGCGAGCCCTTTCAGCATCTCGACTTTCTGCTCGGGCGTCGTCGTGTCTCGAAGCGTCCAGAGCACGGAGTGGCGCAGCAAGCCGGTCAGGGTAATCCCGCGTTCCACGCGCGCAAGCACTCGACGGCGTTGACAAACATCCGGTTCGTGCAGACACTGGCATCCCGTGAAGATCGACGTTCACAACCACGCGATTCCGGAGAACCTGATCGAGTTTTTCGAGAACGAGCCCGTGTTCGGGATCACGCGCGCTGGCGAATACCGGCTCGGCGGCGGGCCGGAAGGAGAGATGGAGCTGACGCCGGCGTTCCGCGACGGCGACGCGAAGGTTGCAAACCTCGAACAGCACGGGCTCGACGCCGCGATCGTCTCGATCAACCCGCCGTTCTTCCACTACGAGGTCGAGGGCGGTGCTGGCGGAGCACTCGCCGAAGCGGTCAACGAAGGGCTACGCGCGATGTGCGCGCCGCGGCCCGATCGGCTCTGGTGGCTGGCGACCGTGCCGCTTCAGGACCCCCACCGGGCAGCGGCGATGCTCGAGGAGCAGAAACGGCTCGGCTGCGTCGGCGTCGAGATCGGCACGAGTACCGGTGAGCGGCGGCTGGACGACCCGTTCTTCGAGCCGTTCTGGACGGCGGCGGAAGGGCTCGGCCTCCCGGTGATGTTGCACCCGGCCTATCAGCATCCACATCCCGGCTACCCCGGTTTCCAGCTTCAGAACGCGGTCGGCAACCTGTTCGAGACGACGATCGCGATCGAGCGTCTGATCATGTCCGGCACGCTCGACCGCCATCCGGAGCTTCGGGTCGTGATCGTGCACTCCGGCGGCTACTTCGCCTACCAGCACGGGCGGTTGCGGCACGCGCGGCGCGTCCGGTCGTTCCCGGCCGGTGCGCCCGAGGAGCCGCTCGCCTACGCGGGGCAGATCCGGTCGGACTGCCTCACGCACGATCGGAAAGCGCTCGCGTTCCTGATCGACCAGCTCGGCCCGGAGAACATCCTGATGGGCACCGACCTACCGTGTGACATGGCCTCGCCCGAGCCGTGGGACGCACTCGTCGCCGCGGCCGGCGTGGAGACCGCGGCGCGCATCGCGGGCGACAACGCCGTCGAGCTCTTCGGGTTACGGACGCCGTCCACCGCCGCAGTGGGGTGATCACCAGCAGGCATCCGCGGCGCGGCGCCCGCGATCGGGCGGCATGGGACACTTCGCCGCATGCTGAGGCACAGCGTCCTCTATCTCCACAGGGACAACGCTTCCGACGACGAGAAGTCGAGCATGCTCCGCGGCCTTGCCTATCTCGGGATCGAGTTCCCAAGCGTCCGCGCAGGCGACTACGGCGAGGACATCGCCGGCGGATCGCAGCGGCTGCTCGACGTGCCGCCATGGACGAGGCCGCCTCGCTTTCGCGCGCGCGGGCAAGGGCCACCGAGCAACTTCGACATCGCGCTTCACCTCGACTTCGATGACGACGCCGGGCTCGCCGCATTCGAGGCAGACACCGCGCAGCTGCCCGTCGCCGGCTTCAACGCCTCGGTCACCGTCGACGAGCTGACGGCGCGCGTCGACTGGCGCTACGAAGGCGACGCGCCGAATCGCCGTGGGCACGTACGTCACTGCGCCATGCACGTGTGGCGTAACGATGCCGACCCGGGAACCCGCGCGCGCGTCTTCGACGCGGCGGCCGCATTGGCGGAAACACCGGGCGTCGAATCGGTCGTGCTCGGCGAGAGTGCCGGCACCCGCCCTTCCGACTACGACTGGCTGCTCGACATCCAGTTCGCCGACGCCGGTTCGGCGAGGACGGCGCTCGACGGCGACCGGTTCGCCGAGCTGACGGATCTGATCGCACAAGCGACGAAGGACGAATGGACGGCGCGGGTCACGCACGTGATGCGGGGAGAGCCGTGACACCGCCTGCCGGGCCGCTGCTCGAGGAGATGACCTGGCCCGAGGTGCGCGACGCGGCGGCCGCCGGCCTGCCGGTCGTGCTGCCGGTGGGCGCGACCGAGCAGCACGGCCCTCACCTGCCGCTGAACACGGACTGCCTGATCCCCGTCGCAATCGCGACGGAAGTGTCGAAGCGATTGCCACTCGTGATCGCGCCGCCGATCAGGTTCGGGGCGAAGTCGCGCGCTCTCTCCGGCGGCGGCGAGACCTTCCCCGGAACGCTCTCACTCGCAGGCCACACCCTGATCGACACGCTCCGCGACGTGCTCGGCGCACTCGCGCGCAGCGGCTTTACGCGCATCTGCCTCCAGAATTGGCACTACGAAAACTCCGGCTACCTCTGGGAAGCAAGCGATCTGGCCGCCGAACGGCACCCCGGTGTCAGGGTTCGTCATCCTCGACCGCCCGCTGCCGGAGTTCGACGCAGAGCAGCTGGCCGAGCTCTTCCCGCAGGGATTCCCCGGGTGGAACGTCGAACATGCTGCGAGCATGGAAACGTCGTTGATGCTCG
>CAVXHB010000015.1:0-17798 GCA_963761365.1 uncultured Actinomycetes bacterium
CTTAGAAGCGCCCCCACAACACAACGCTCCGGGTCTGCGACGCAGACGGACGCACGGGCAAAGCCCGTACGTCCTGATGGTCGGCGCCGACAAGCGGCGCCTCAGACTTTCTTCAGGCCGTACGTTCGAACCTTCAGCCTGGGCACAGGCGACCCGTCCTACCGTCGAATACATGTACGACCTTGCCGCGCTCGGGATCTTCGCCGCCTGCGCGATCTTCAGCTTCCTGCTCCTCCGGCTCCTGGATCGCATCTGATGTCGGCCGCCGACGCCTTCGGGCTCGCAATCTCGCTCGCCGTGCTCGCGTACCTCGTCTATGCGCTGTTTCGCGGTGAGCGGTTCTGAGCGGCCAGGGAATCGCCCAGCTCGTCGTCTATGCGATCGCACTGATCGCGCTCTCGTACCCGCTCGGGCTTTACATGGCGTGGGTCTACAACCGCGAGCGCCGCGGCGCCGGCGAGCGCGGCTTCCTGCGGCTCGTCGGCGCAAACGGGGGCAGTGAGCAGAGCTGGGGCGGTTACGGCAAGACCGTACTCGTCTTCAGCGTCGTCTTCTTCGGCGTGCTCTACGCGATCGAGCGCCTGCAGGGCCACCTCTTCCTCAACCCGGACCACTTGAAGGGCGTGCCGTCGCACATCGCGTTCAACACCGGCGTCAGCTTCATCACGAACACGAACTGGCAGTTCTATGGCGGCGAGACGACGATGTCGTACCTCACCCAGATGGCCGGGCTCGCGGTCCAGAACTTCGTCTCTGCCGCGGTCGGGATGGCAGTGCTCGCCGCCGTCGTGCGCGGGCTCGCGCGCCGCTCCGCCGGAACGCTCGGCAACTTCTGGGTCGACCTCTACCGCTCACTCGTCTACGTGCTGCTGCCGCTGGCCGTCGTGCTGGCGGTGATTCTCGTTTCGCAGGGCGTTCCGCAGACATTTCACGCGCACGCAACCGCGACCACGCTCCAGGGCGCGCATCAGTCGATCGCACGCGGACCGGTCGCCTCGCAGATCTCGATCAAGCAACTCGGGACGAACGGAGGCGGCTATTACAACTCGAACTCCGCAGTTCCCTTCGAGAACCCGAACGGGTTGACGAACTTCCTCGAGCTGATCGCGATCCTCCTGATCCCGGCGGCCCAGGTGTTCATGTTCGGGAAGATGGTGTTCGCCCGGCGACATGCCTGGATGGTGTTCGCGGCGATGTTCGCGATGTTCGCCGTGGGCGTCGCGATCGCGCTGCCGCTCGAGCAGCACAGCTCGCAGGTGTTGCGGAGCTCGGGGGTGAACATCACGCAGGGCAGCGGCCAGAGCGGCGGCAACATGGCCGACAAGGAGGTGCGGTTCGGAATCGCCAACTCGGTGCTCTGGGCGACGGCCACCACCGATGCATCGAACGGCTCGGTGAATGCCGGCCACGACGCGTTCACGGCCGGAGGCGGGGCGGTCCCGCTCGTGAACATCTTCGTCGGCGAGGTGATCTTCGGCGGCGTCGGCTCGGGCCTCTACGGAATGTTCTTCTACATCCTGATCGCGGTCTTCGTCGCCGGCCTGATGGTCGGCAGGACGCCGGAATATCTCGGCAAGAAGATCGAGGCGCGCGAGATCAAATACGCAGCGCTCGGCGCGCTCTTCGTGCCGACGATGGCGCTGACGCTGACAGCGCTCTCGATCGTGACGAAGGGTGGGCTCGCCTCCGTCTACAACGGCGGCGCGCACGGCTTCACCGAGGCGCTGTACGCGTACACGTCTCAGTCGAACAACAACGGCAGTGCGTTCGCCGGCTACGGCGCGACGAACTTCTCCGCGAGCTTCGGTGCGATCGCGATGTACCTCGGCCGCTTCGTGCCGCTACTCGCCGCGCTTGCGATCGGCGGCTCGCTCGCCGCGAAGAAGACGGCACCCGTGTCGGCGGGAACGTTCCGCACCGACGGCCCGACCTTCGCGTTCTTGCTCGTCGGCGTGATCGTGCTCACCGCCGGCCTGATGGTCTTCCCGGCCCTCACGCTCGGCCCGATCATCGAAGGGCTGTCCCACTGATGCGCGACCTGACGCGGCGCGCTCGTCTCGGTCGTCGTCCTGACGGTGCTCTTCGGTTTCGCGTACCCGGCTGCGATCACCGGCTTCTCCCAGCTCGCCTTCAAGCATCAGGCGGAGGGGAGCCTGGTCACCGTCGAACGGGAAGGTTGTCGGCTCGCGCCTCGCCGGCCAGGAGTTCACGAGCGCGCGCTACTTCCACGAGCGTCCGTCCGCCGTCGGCTACAACGCCGCGCGGGACGAGCTTCGCGAACCTCGGCCCGACGAGCCCCGACCTCGCGAAGGCGGTCGCGCAGCAGGCGCACGCGATCCTGAAGCTCGAGGGCCCATACAACCCGGGGCTGACGATCCACGACATTCCGGTCGACGCAGTCACGACGTCGGCGTCCGGGATCGACCCCGACATCTCGGTCGCCTACGCACGGCTCCAGGCGCGTCGGATCGCCGCCGTCCGCCACCTGCCGCTCGCGACCGTTCAGAGCCTGATTCGACAAGCACACCGACGGCCGTTTCATCGGCTTCTTCGGCGAGCCCGGCGTCAACGTCCTCGAGCTGAACGTGGCACTCGATGGCGCGTAAATCCGCCAACCCTCTTCTCGCGCGAGCTCGCACTTGCGGCGGTGCGGGACTCGTTCCCGAAGCTCGACCCGCGGCTGCAGCTGAAGAACCCGGTGATGTTCATCGTCGAGCTCGGCAGCGTGATCACGACGGCGATCTTCGTGCTCGATCTCGCACGCGGCCACAATGGCTCGCTCTGGTTCGTGGGAGTGATCACGATCTGGCTCTGGCTGACGGTGCTGTTCGCGAACTTCGCCGAGGCGATCGCGGAAGGACGCGGCAAGGCCCAGGCGAGCGCGTTGCGCGCGACGCGTACGACGACGGTCGCCACGCTCCGTGACGGGACGCAGGTGCCGGCGCCGGAGCTACAGCGCGGCGACGTCGTGGTCGTCACCGCCGGCGATGTGATCCCCGCCGACGGCGAGATCATCGAAGGCGTCGGCTCGGTCGACGAGTCTGCGATCACGGGTGAGTCCGCCCCGGTGATTCGCGAGGCCGGCGGCGACCGCTCCGCCGTGACGGGTGGCACGAGACTGCTCTCCGACCGGCTCGTGATCGAAGTCACGCAGGAACCGGGGAAGTCGTTCCTCGACAGGATGATCGCGCTCGTCGAGGGCGCAGAGCGGCGCAAGACGCCGAACGAGATCGCGCTCAACATCCTGCTTGCCGGGTTGACGATCACGTTTCTGGCCGCCGTCGTCACGCTGCGGCCGTTCGCGATCTATGCGGGCACGCACCTCTCGCAAACCGTTCTGATCGCGCTCCTGGTGGCGCTGATCCCGACGACGATCGGCGCTCTCCTCTCCGCGATCGGGATCGCCGGGATGGACAGGCTCGTGCAGCGCAACGTGCTCGCCATGTCGGGCCGGGCGGTCGAGGCCTCGGGCGACGTCGACGTGCTGCTGCTCGACAAGACCGGCACGATCACGCTCGGTAACCGCCAGGCGGCCGAGTTCGTCGCGGTCGACGGGGTCGAGCCGCGTGAGCTCGCCGAGGTCGCCCAGCTGGCGTCGCTCGCCGACGAGACGCCGGAAGGGCGGTCGATCGTCGTCCTGGCGAAAGAGCAGTACGGCATTCGCGGCCGCGAGCTCGCCGACCACGAGGCGACGTTCATCCCGTTCTCCGCGACGACGCGCATGAGCGGCGTCGACCTCGACGGCAAGAAGCTCCGCAAAGGCGCTGCCGATTCGGTCAAGCGCTGGGTCGAGGAGCAAGGCGGCAAGATCCCGCCGCGTCTGGACGCAGAGGTCGAGACGATCGCGCGTGCAGGCGGCACTCCGCTCGTCGTTGCCCAGGACAACTTCGTGCTCGGCGTCGTCCACCTGAAGGACATCGTCAAAGGCGGCATGCGCGAGCGCTTCGACGAGCTCCGCAAGATGGGCATCCGCACCGTGATGATCACGGGCGACAACCGCGTCACCGCGGCGGTGATCGCCGAGGAGGCCGGCGTCGACGATTTCCTGGCCGAGGCCACGCCCGAGGCGAAGATGGCGCTGATCAAGGAGGAGCAGGCGAAGGGGAGGCTCGTCGCGATGACCGGCGACGGAACGAACGACGCACCGGCGCTCGCCCAGGCCGATGTCGGCGTCGCGATGAACACCGGTACGTCCGCTGCGAAGGAAGCCGGGAACATGGTCGACCTCGACTCGAACCCGACCAAGCTGATCGAGATCGTCGAGGTCGGAAAGCAACTGCTGATCACCCGCGGTGCGCTCACGACCTTCTCGATCGCCAACGACGTGGCGAAGTACTTCGCGATCCTGCCGGCGATGTTCGCGTTCACCTATGCCGCGCCGGGTCACCGCGGCCCGCTGAACACGCTGAACGTCATGCATCTCGGCGACCCGAAGAGCGCGATCATCTCGGCGATCGTCTTCAACGCGCTCGTGATCCCGGCCCTCGTGCCCCTCGCGCTCAAGGGCGTCAAGTACCGCGCAATCGGCGCCACCGCACTCCTGCGCCGCAACCTTCTGATCTACGGTCTCGGTGGGATGATCCTGCCGTTCATCGGCATCAAGCTGATCGACCTCGTCGTCCACAACCTGCTCGGGGCGTGAATGCGCGGCAGCTACAGGATCCTGCTCGGGATGGCGGCGGGAGTCGGCAAGACCTACCGCATGCTGCAGGAGGGCCGCCACGCCCTGGACGAGGGCCGCGATGTCGTGATCGGCTACCTCGAGCCACACGACCGGCCTGAGACGGCAGCGCTCGCGGAGGGGCTCGAGTTCACGCCGCACCTGCGCAGCACACACGGCGGGCTTGCGCTCGAGGAGATGGACGTCGATGCGGTGATCGCGCGTAAGCCGGAGCTTGCGCTCGTCGACGAGCTTGCCCACACGAACGTTCCGGAAGCGCGGAACCGCAAGCGCTACGAGGACATCGACGAGATCCTCGCAGCGGGTATCGACGTCACGTCGACCGTCAACGTCCAGCACCTCGAGAGCCTGAACGACAGCGTCTTCGAGATCACCGGCGTGCGTGTGCGCGAAACATTCCCCGACCGCATCCTCGACGACGCCGACGAGGTCGTGCTGGTCGATCTCACCCCCGAAGCACTGCAAGAGCGGTTGCTGGCCGGCAAGGTGTACCCGCGCGAGCCGGGTCGACACCGCGCTGCAGAACTTCTTCCGGCTCGACAATCTGGCGGCGCTGCGCGAGCTCGTCCTCCGTGAGCTTGCCGAAGACGTCGAGGCGCGCCGCACGACCGCGGTGCTCGATCCTCTGAGCCAGTATGCGGTCGCGGAGCGGATCCTCGCGCTCGTGACTCCGGAGCCGCGCTCGCAGCGGCTGTTGCGCCGCGCGTTTCGGTCGGCGCAACGCCTCGGCACGGAGGTCGACGCGCTGTGGGTGCGCAAGCCGGGCCAGAAGCTCAGCGAGACCGAGACGATCTCGCTCGCGGCACTGCGCCGCCTGGCGAGCATTCTCGGCGCGCACTTCATCGAGGCCGAGGGCGACAAGCTCGTCCCGACGATCAAGCGTGTCGTCGGCGAGCGCGGCTCGACGTACGTGTTCGTCGGTACGCCGGACGAGTCGAGGCTCACCGAGATTCGGCGCGGCTCCCTCGTCTCCGCGCTCGTGCGGGAGCTCGCCGGCATTGACATCCGCGTGGTCGCGGACCGGGCCCTGCGCGAGGAGGAGCCGAGGTGACCGTCGCGCTCGTCTCGCTCCTCATCGTCGGCGGCATCGCGATCGCGCTTGCCGTCGCGCTCGCCCTCTCACGCCGACCCCAGCGGCTCGAACGCCGCACCCGGGTGGCGCGGGTGCTCGTGCCGTTCACCGGCGGCGCCCTCGACGAGCGGGTGCTCGCGGCCGCGATCCGGATCGCGCGTGCGGAGGACGCGAAGCTCGTTCCCGCGTATCTGATCGTGGTGCCGATGGAGCTCGCTGAAGACGCGCCGATGCAGAAAGAGGTCGCCGTGGCGATGCCGATCCTCGAGGCCGTCGAGCACGCCGCGCTGCGGGCGGGTGTGCCGGTCGACGCACGCGTCGAGAGCGGCCGCACGCCGATCCATGCGCTCCAGCGGCTCTGGGACGTCGAGCGATTCGACCGGATCGTGGTGCCGGCGCCGGCCGGACGGAGCGGGGGCTTCTCGCCGAAGGACCTCACCTGGATGCTGACCCATGCTCCCAGCGAGACCCTGATCCTCCGGCCGGACCCAGCGGTCGAGCGGCGGCTAAGAACCGCCTAAACACGTAGGGCGAGGAGCCCCAAATTCCATCGTCGGCGCAGGTACCTTTTAGGCTCCGGTCAGGGTCAAAATCGAGCAGCAGGAGGCTTGCATGGCTGATCAGCATGTGCACGGGGTCGACAACGAGCTCCTGAAGAAGCTCGAGGAAGCGCTGTTCGAGATCCGGCGCGTGATCGCCGGACAGGAAACGATGCTCGAACGGGTACTCGTCTGCCTGCTCGCCGGCGGGCATCTGCTGATCGAGGGCGTGCCGGGCCTCGCGAAGACGCTGACGATCAAGTCGACCGCCGCTGTTCTTGGCGGCAGCTTCAAGCGAGTCCAGTTCACGCCGGATCTCGTCCCGAGCGACCTCGTCGGCACGCGAATCTTCCGCCCGGACAAACACGAGTTCGAGATCGACCTCGGCCCGGTCTTCTGCAACTTCCTGCTCGCCGACGAGATCAACCGCGCTCCCGCGAAGGTTCAGTCGGCGCTGCTCGAGGTGATGCAGGAGCGGCAGGTGACAATCGGTCACGACACCTTCCCGGTGCCCGATCCGTTCCTCGTGCTGGCGACGCAGAACCCGATCGAGTCGGAGGGCACCTATCCGCTCCCCGAGGCTCAGGTCGACCGGTTCATGCTCAAGGTGCTCGTCGACTACCCCGCGCACGACGAAGAGCTCACGGTCGTCGCCCGTTCACTCGTGCCGCCGCCGGTCCTGAACAACGTGCTCTCGATCGATGACCTGCGTGGGCTTCAGCGGCAGGTCGGGCAGGTCTATGTCGACCAGGCCCTGATCTCGTGGGTCGTCGATCTCGCCTCGGCCACACGACGCCCGGCCGACTACGGCATCGAGCAGATGGCTCCGTATGTCTCCTACGGTGCGAGCCCGCGCGGCCCGATCAGCGTGATTGCGGGCGCTCGTGCGCTCGCGCTCGTTCGCGGGCGCGACTACGTGATCGCCCCCGACGTCGAAGCGCTCGTGCGCGATGCGTATCGGCATCGGCTCGTTCTTTCCTACCAGGCACTCGCAGAGGAGGTCACAGCCGACCACGTCCTCGACGCGGTGCTCGCGGTGCTCGCGCCGCCACAGCTCGATCTCGGGCGCGCAGCGACCGCGGCGGCGTGAGGCGCCGCTTGTCGGCGCCGCTGTCAGGACGCGCGGCGAAGGCGGCGCTTGCGACGCCGTTGAAGGCCATGCCGGCTTTGCCGGCGTGGCCGTCCGTATTCGTCCGCGCGTCCGTCTGCGTCGCTGACCAGGAGCGCGATCCGGAGGGTGCTCGATGAAAGGGATAATTGCCGCAGCCGGCCGCGTGCGGACTCCCGCGCGGCCGGGGCCCGGCGCGGTCACCGCCGAGAGCCTCGAGGCGCTCGAGCTTGCGATCGCCCGCCGCGTCGACGGCCTGCTTGCGGGCGACTACCGCTCGGCTGTGACCGGGCTCGGCTCCGAGCTCCAGCAGGTGCGGCCGTACGAGCCCGGCGACGACGTCCGCCGGATCGAATGGAACGTGACCGCACGCACCGGCGTCACGCACGTGCGCGTCGAGCTGGCCGAACGGGTGCTCGTCACGTGGCTCGTGTTCGACGCCTCGGCCTCGATGGACTTCGGCACCGCCGAGCGCCGGAAGGCCGATGTCGCCGAAGGTGTTGCCCTCGCGATCGGCCATGCGGCGACCCGGCGCGGCAACCGGCTCGGTCTCGTCACGTTCGGGCCGGAAGACGCGCGCTGGCGGAGGCCTCGTCAAGGCCGGCGCGGGTTGCTGTTGACGCTCTCGGCGCTGCGCAACGAGCCGTCCGGACAGGGGTCGCTCGGCGATGCGCTCGCACTCGTCGACGGGCTGGCGATTCAGCGCTCGCTGGTCGTGATCGTCTCCGACTTCCGCGGGCCGCGTGACTGGCGCGGCCCGCTCCTGCGGGTCGCCGGCCGTCATCCGACGATCGCGATCGAAATCCGGGACCCGCGCGAGCAGGAGCTCGCCGACGTCGGCGAGCTGCGGCTCGTCGACCCGGAGACAGGCCGCCAGCTGCGCGTCAACACCGGCGACGCCGGTCTGCGCACGCGCTTCGCAACAGCCGCCCACGACGAACGGGCCGGCCTGGTGCGGCTGCTCGCCTCGGCAGGCGTCCGCCACGTGGCCCTCTCCACGCAAGGCGACTGGCTTCGTCCGCTCGCGGCGTTTCTGAAGCGGAGCGACAATTGAGCTTCGGCCATCCGATCCTGCTGATCGCGCTGCTCGGCGTACCGCTTGCGGTCGGGGGCTGGCTGTGGCTGGAGCGACAACGCGACGCCAAGGCCGCGGCCTGGTCGAGCCCCGCGCTGCTGCCGAACATGATTCCGGGCGCGCCGGGCCGGCGACGCTACATCCCGTTCGCGCTCTTCCTGGTCGGCCTGACGCTTCTGCTCGTCGGTTTCGCGAGGCCCCAGGCGACGGTGAGCGTGCCCCGCGAGGGAGCGACGGTCGTGCTCGCACTCGACGTCTCGGGGTCGATGGGCGCCAGCGACGTCAAGCCGACCCGGCTTGCCGCAGCCGACGCGGCGATCAAGCAGTTCCTGACCGATCTGCCCGCCAAGTACCGCACCGCGTTCGTCGTCTTTTCTGTCCGCCCGACCGTGAAGATTCCGCCGACATACAACCGGCAGCTGATCGTGAACGCGCTGCCGACGAAGGCGGAGTTCTCGGGGACGGCGCTGGGCGACGGAGTTGCGACCTCGGCGCTCGTCGCTTCGAAGGCGGTTGGCAAGGGCAAACCCGGGGCGCCTCACCCCCCGGCGGCGGTGCTCCTGCTTTCCGACGGGCTCCAGAACACCGGCAAGCTCAAAGCGCTCGACGGCGCCGCCGAGGCGCGCAAGGTCGGCGTCCCGGTCTACACGGTTTCACTCGGCACGCCGAAAGGCTCGGTGGTGCAGAAGGTTCCCGGCCCCGGCAGCGTCACGAGGAAAACCGCAGTCCCCGTGAAGTCGGCCGAGCTGCAAGGGATCGCGCGCGCGACCGGGGGACGATTCTTCGCGGCGACCTCGGCGGTTGAGCTGAAGCAGGTGTACAAGGATCTCGGTCACCGGCTTGCCACCGAGAACAAGCGGCGCGAGATCACCGCGTGGACGACGGCGGGCGCGCTCGGGTTCATCCTTGCGGGCGCCGTGCTCTCCGGGCTCTGGTTCCGGAGGCTCGTATGAGGATCGCAATGGCGCTCGCGATTCTCGTTCTCGCGGGAACCGCCGCGACGGCCTCGGGCGCGCCCACCGAGTGCACAGGCACCAAGAACTGCGTCGATGTGCCCGGTCCGTGGGTCGCGGTGCCGGCGCAAGGCGAGGCGCTCTTCCTGCTCGAGTGCCCGAAGCGGCAGGGCACCATCGTCGGCGTCGATTCGCTTGCGACCTCGCGCAACATCCACGTCACCTTCGACGGCCTGCTCGGCGGCCCGATCGGGGCTGGGCGCACGACCGGCAGCTTCATCCTCTTCCGGGGCGTGTCCGGGCACCACCAACTCGGGCTCTTCGAGCCGAGGATCGGGTGCACACCGCCGCCCACCGGCGGACCGCAGACGACCTCGTTCCAGCTCACACCGGCCGGAGGGCCACTCAGCATTGCGGCCACGACGTTGCGGGTCTCGCCGGGCACCGTGCGGAATCTCACCCTCGGCTGCGTCCACGGCCAGAGCCTTGTCGACTCGTGGGCCGCCACGGCTTTTCCGCAACCGGTATCCCCGGCTTTCGCTGATGCGGTGCACGTCGAGCGCACCATTCGTGGCGGACAGGTTTCGGTGAAGATCGTCGCGAGCGAGACGTTGCCTCGTGCCGCACATGCCTTGGTCCAGGTCGGCGTTCGCTGCGCGACATGAGCTTCAGCTCTCCTCTGTTTCTGCTCGCCCTGCTCGTCGTCCCGGCGGCGCTCGCGTTGGCCCTCGTGATCGACCGTCGCCGGTCGCGGTATCCGCTCATGTTCACGAACCTCGACCTTCTGGCCGGGCTCGTGGAGCAGCGGCGCTCCCTGCGGCGCTGGGTTCCGCTTGCTCTGCTGCTACTGGCACTTGCGTGTGCTGCGACTGCGCTTGGACGGCCGAAGGCGCGATTGTCGGTACCGCAGAACAACAGCACGGTGATCTTTCTCGTCGACGTCTCCGGCTCGATGAAGGCGAACGACGTCGAACCGACACGACTCGACGCCGCCGTCACCGCGATGCGCACCTTCCTCGACAAGCTTCCAGCGCAGTTCAAGGTGGGCCTCGTCGCGTTCAGCTCGGAGCCTGAGGTGCTCTCGCCGCCGACGCGCGACCGCCAGTTCATTCGCGACGAGCTCAGCTTCCTGACGCCCGAGGCGGGAACGGCTCTCGGCGATGGCCTTCAGACGGCGGTGCGCCTGGCCGTGAGCTCGCTCGCCAGGGACGGCGTGCAGCGCCAGCCTGGCCAGCAGTACCTTCCAGCCGCAATCGTGCTCGAGTCCGACGGCGCCCAGAACCGCGGCATTCTGCAACCGCTCCAGGCCGCGCAGCTTGCGAAGGCAGACGGCATTCGCGTCTACGGCGTTGCGCTCGGCACGCAGAACGGAGTCGTCTCGACCGGTTTCGGGCTCTACATCAACTCGATTCCGGTGCCGCCCGACCCGGCGACCGTGCGCCAGATTGCGACGACGACCGGCGGCAAGGCGTACACGGCTCGCACATCGAGCAAGCTGGTCGACATCTACAAGTCGCTTGGCTCCAGCATCGGCCAGAAGACCGAGTTCCGCGAAATCAGCTCCTGGTTCGCGGTGGCAGCAGCCGTCTTGCTCCTCGGTGCGGTTGGCACGGGGCTGGTTTTGGGCGGTCGGCTGCCTTAGACGCTGTTAGCCGCCCGAGATCGCGGCGATGAAGTCGACCCGCGAGCCCTGTTCGAGCTGCGTGTCGAGGTCTGCGCGCTCCTTGTCGACGTACACGTGAATGTGCTGACGCAGAACCGGCCCCGGGTCGCAGAGCCGGTCGCGCACGCCGGGCCAGCGCTCTTCGAGCTGCGCGATCGCCTTGGCGACATTCGGCGCATCGAGCTCGATGCGCCGCGGCAGATCGCTGAAGAGATCCGTCAACGTTCCGGGTAGGTGCAGCTCGGCCATCGTCAGATCCACGGTCGCGACTTCGACCGACCAGATCGCCGGCAGGTGGTCTGCGATCTCCGTCCAGTTCTCGCCTTCGTCGGCGCTTGCAAAGAGCTGCCCCGTGCTCGTTCCGAAATAGAGACCGGGGACGTCGTAGCCGTCGATCGCCATCGCCGCGCGCAACACGCCGAGGTGAGCATGCTCTTGCGGAAGTCCGTTGGTCAGCTCGCGCCAGCTCTCGCCGCCGTCGCGCGTCTGCCAAACAGCAGCTCGCCCTTCCGGCATGCAGCGGGCGTGGCCCGGGTCGAGCGGGATCACGTAGAACGTGTCGCGGTCGTGTGGATGCGCGGCGGCCGCGAAGCCGAACTCGCTCGGCAGGCCATTCGTGATCTCGGTCCACGAATGCCCGCCGTCATCGCTGCGGTGCACGCCCACGTGATTCTGCTGGTACATCCGGTTTGGGTCGGCAGGCGAGCGGACGAGGCGGTGCACGCAGAATCCGACCTCCTCGTGCGGCCTCGGCCAGTCGGCGCGAAGTCCCTTGTTGCGCGGTGTCCAGTTCGTGCCGCCGTCGTCGGTCTCGAAGACGCCGACCCCCTGCACGATCGCCCAGAAGCGCGACTCGTCGTCGGCATCGGGCATGATCGCCGAGATGCCGAGATGGCCGGGCGGCTGGTTGGCGGGATCGTTCCATGCCTCACTTCCCGGCTGGCCCGCAAGCGTGGTAAGCAGGGAGAATGTCTCGCCGCCGTCCCGGCTCTCGAAGATGCCGGGTGCCTCCGCGCCGACGAGTACGCGCCCGTGCGAGGCTGCGAGCGTCGCCACCTTCGACACCTTGCGGTCGTCGCCCTCGCCGTACGCGAGTCCCTCGCTCGAGAGCGCCCAAGTCTCGCCGAGATCGCCGCTGCGCCAGACGGCCGAACCGTGCCACTCGCTGGCCGCAGCGGCGTAGATGGCACCCGAGTCGGGGTCGTGCACGGCGTGATACACCGGCCAGCTCTCGCAGAGCGGCCCGCGCAGGCTCCAGTCGCGGCGGGCTTCGTCGCTCTCGAGCATGAAGAGCCCCTTTCGGGTTCCGATCAGTAGCAGTGTCCGCGCCATTGCCCTCTCACCTCCGGTCGATTGCAGTACAGACGGATCTCGAGCCTGGAATTCATCGGTCGAGGTTCAACTCTCGTAAGGCCAGGAACACAGCTTCGCTGAATGTCGGGTAGGGCGGGATCACATCGAGCAGCGTCTCGAGCGGTACCTCAGCGCGGATCGCAAGCGTGAGCTGCTGCAGCCATTCTCCGGCCTCGGGCCCGACCGCGACGGCGCCGGTGAGGACGCGCCGGTCGGGGTCTGCCGCGACCTTGACGAACCCTTCGCGCTTCGGCCGCTCGTAGGTCGAAAGGCGCGGCGTCTTGGTCAGCTCCCAGCGGGCGATGCGTCCGTCCAGCGACCCGACCGTCGCGACCTGCGGATCGGTGAAGACCGTCGCGGGGATCGCGCGGTAGTCGGCGCGCACGTCGCGGCCCTGCATGTCGTAGGCCGCGATCCGTGCCTGGTACTTGCCGACATGCGTGAGCTGGGCGATCCCGGTCACGTCGCCGATTGCCCAGACGTTTTCGGCGGCTCGCAGGCGCTCGTCCACCTCGATTCCGTGTTTCGAGATGGTCAGGCCGAGCGCATCGAGCCCCTCCGTGTTCGGCTTACGGCCCGTGGCGACAAGCACTCGGTCGAAATTCTCGAGTGACTTCTTGTCACTTACACGTTCGTTGACACGCACCTCGACGCCGTCTTCCTCGAGCGCCGCGTGCACGAGGGCGGCGGCGTCGGCGTCGACGTTCGGCAGCAGCCGCTCTTCATCCTGGACCAGCGTGACCTTCGACCCGACCCGTGCGAAGAACTGCGCGAGCTCACAGCCGACGGGCCCACCGCCGAGCACGAGCAGTGTTCCAGGCACTTCCGTCGTCTCCATCGCCTCCTTGTTCGTCCAGTAGTCGAGCCCGTCGACGACCGGTGGCACGGCCGCTGAAGAGCCGGTTGCGATCACGAGCCGGTCGTAGGCAAGCTCGCGCCCGTCGACCTCGACGACGCCCGGCTTCGTCACCACGCCGTCGCCGCGTACGAGCTCGCAACGCTGGTCGGCGAGCCATTTGACCTGCGCCGAGTCGTCGCGCGCGTCGACGACGAGGTCGCGCCAGGCGAAGACGCCCGCCGGGTCGAGGGTGGCAGCGCTGAGCCCGGGTGCACGCCGGGTCGCAGCCACGAGCTCCGTCGCGCGCAGCAACGTCTTCGTCGGCATGCAGGCCCAGTACGAGCACTCGCCGCCGACGAGGCGTCGCTCGACGAGCGTCAGCTCGACGTCGCCGTCCAGGCGGCGGAGAGCGCCGACGAAATGCTCGCCGGTCGACCCTCCGCCGAGGACGACGACTTTCAACTAGACGAGGCCGTTGGCCTTCAGGAACGCCTTGGCGATCGACGCTGCCGACTGCTTGTCGACGTAGAACGCCTTGTTCATCGCCACCATCGCGTTCTGGCTCAGCTTCGCCGAGACCGCGTTGACCGTGGCGGTGAAAGTGGCGCCGGCCGCACTGGCGACCGATGTTTTCACGATCGGGACCACGTTCTGGAACCCGGTGACGTGCTTCGGGTCGGCCAGGACCGTGTACTTCGATCCCTTGCCGAGCGGCGGATCCGTGGAGAACACGTCTGCTGCGAGCACCTTGCCCTGGTCGAGCAGCGTGTAGGGCGAGAGGCTTCCGACCGACACGAACGACGCGTTCGAGAGCCCGTACTCCTTCGTGTAGCCGACGAAGCAGGTATTGCGTGTCTGGCACTCGGGCTGGCCGCCGAACTTGAAGCTCCCGACCTTCTTCAAGTCGGAGATCGACTTCAACCCGTATTTCTTCGCCGTCGCATTCGTCACGGCGACCACGTCGGTGTCGAAGAACGGCGTTGGGTTGAGCACGGTGAAGCCTTTCGCCGCCTCGAGCTTGCGCGCGTTGGCCGTCGTCGCTGCAGCGGTCGCCCCCGAGAACGTCTTGTGGAAGACAACCTGCACGATCACGCCCGTGTACTCGGGGTAGAAGTTGATCTTGCCGCTCGTGAGCGCGGTCTGGATCAACTCGGTCGAGCCGAGGCTCCCCTTGTTCGTGACCGTGAAGCCCTTCGCTTGCAGCGCCTGCTTGTACAGCTCGCCCAGGATGTACTCCTCGGCGAAGTTCTTCGTCCCGATCACGATCTTGGGGCCCGCATTCGGTGCCGGGCGGGCCGTGCCGGCGAATAGGCCGAGGACGATCGCGACCCCCAGGGAAACCGCGAACGCCGCCTTGGCAGCTCTGCGTGTGTGCTTGCGAATCACAACAACTCCCTCCTGTCGTTGGCTGCGCCCGGGACCCTACTGGGCCTAAGTGCCTTGGGCGTCATCCCTTGCTGTAACGCCAGAAGGGCGAGCCATACTCCCGCGGACAGCGCCATCACGCAGTACGAGGCGCCGAGCACACCCTGCAGGCGGTAGCTCGCCTGGTTGACGATCACGTCTCCGAGGCCGCCGCCGCCTGCGATCGCCGCAATCGGCGCGGTCGCGACGACCGTCACGGCTGCGACCCGAATCCCCGTGAAGAGCAGCGGCGTCGCCAAGGGCAATTCGACGCGACGGAGGATCTGGATGTGCGACATCCCCATGCCGCGGGCCGCCTCGACGACATCGCGGTCGACGCCGTCAATACCGTCGTAGGCATTCGTCAGCACCGGCCCCGTGGCGAGGACGGCGAGCGCGACCATGTTGTTGACGAAGCCGAAACCGAGGATGGTCAGGAAAACGCCGATCAGGACGATGCTCGGCAGCGCACGGCCGAAGATCGACGCGCCGATCGCGACGTTCGCGCCGCGGTGGAAGTGACCGAGGGCGATCCCGATCGGCAGCGCGACGGCAGCGCCGAGCCCGAGTGCCGCACCGGAGAGCTCGAGCTGCTGGAGCGCCTTGTGCGCGAGAAACCCGGGATGGTCGCCGATGAAGCGAAACGCTTCCAGGAACGTGTGGGCGTTTGCGGCGTCGAAGATCATTCGTGCACCCGTGTCCACGGGACAAGCGCGCGCCGGGCTATGACGAGGATCAGGTCGCAGGTCAGGGCGAGCGCGACGACCAGGAAACCCGCCGAATAGATCTCGGTCTTGAACGGCGTCGGCTCCTGCAGCGCGAGGAAGATGGGATAGCCGAGGCCTCGGTCGCCGATCAACGCGGCGATCGTGGCGATCGTCACGGTGGAGACAACGGCGATGCGCAGCCCGCCGATGATCGTCGGCAGCGCGAGCGGCAGCTCCACCCGCGTCAGCACCTGGCGGCGCGTCAGGCCCATCCCGCGTGCGGCCTCGAGCACGTCCAGGGGCGCGGCGCGCAAGCCTGCGACGATGTTCGGGTAGAGGATCACGAGTGAGTAGCCGGTGAGCGGGATCTCAACGGTCGTGTTCGAGAGGCCGAAGAACGGCAGGAGGATCTGGAAGATCGCGACGCTTGGGATCGTGTAGATGAGCGCGGCCACGATCGAGATCGGCTGCTCGATTCTCCGGGAGCGGTAGGAGACGAGCGCGAGCGTGGAGGCGAGTGTGAAGCCGATCGCGACCGCGATCAGGGTCAGCTCGACGTGCTGGACGAGGTGGGGCTCAAGCGTGTCGCCCCAGTGCGCACGCACCCAGTCCCAGCAGAAGACGTGGTCGCCCGTGACGCACGCGCTGCCGTGGCCGAAGTTGGGGATGACGGGGCCGGCGGCAATCAGCGGAGCAGCTCCTCGACCCGCGCGAGCGCGAGAACGCCTGCGGGCTCGCCGTCGTCACCGATCACGAGCACCTCGCTCCGGCCACTCCCGACCATCAGCGAAAGCGCGTTCCTGGCTGTTGTGGTCGCGGCCACGCGGGGCATGTCCGGGGTCTGGCCCTGGACAGGTTCCAAAGAGACATCGCCGACACGGCGCAGCGCGAGGCGGCGCAGGGCACGGTCTTCGCCGATGAACTGCTCCACGAACGTATCGGCGGGGTTGGCGAGGATCGCGTCGGGCGTGTCGTACTGGGCAAGCCTGCCGCCCTCGCGCAGGATCGCGATCCGGTCGCCCATCATGATCGCTTCGTCGATGTCGTGGGTGACGAAGATGATGGTCTTCGCGACCGCTCGATGGAGCCGGCGCACTTCGAGCTGCAGCCGGTGACGCGTGATCGGGTCGAGCGCGCCGAACGGCTCGTCCATCAGCAGCACGGGCGGGTCGGCCGCGAGCGCTCGCGCCAGGCCGACGCGCTGGCGCTGGCCGCCGGAGAGCTGCGCCGGATAGCGCTTTGCGTCGCCCTGCTCGAGCCCGACCAGCTCGATCAGCTCCGCGACCCGCGCCTGGATGCGCGCCTTTCCCCAGCCGAGCAGGCGTGGCACGGTGGCGATGTTCTCGCCGACCGTCATGTGCGGGAAGAGGCCGGCCTGCTGGATCACGTAGCCGATCCCGCGCCGCAACTCGACGGCGGGGAGCTCGCTGACACTGCGTCCGTCGATGCGGATGTCGCCGGAATCGAACGAGATCAGACGGTTGACCATCTTCAGCGCCGTCGTCTTGCCTCCGCCCGACGGCCCCACGAGCACGCAGAACGTGCCTCCGGGGATGTCGAGCGACAACTCTTCGAGCGCATGATCCTGGCGGCCCGGATAGGTCTTCGACACGCGGTCGAAGACGATCTCCCCTGCGCCGCTCAGTGCGGTGCGTCGGTTCGTGATGCCGAAGAGCCCGGTCAGCCCGCCGACGGCGATCAGCCCGGCCGTGATCGCCATCGAGAGGCGATAGCCGTGCAGTCGAGCTCGTTGCCCGATCCCGCGATCGCGGCGCCCACGGTTGCGATTCCGATCAGGCCGGCGATGCGCGCGATCGCATTGTTGACGCCCGAGGCGATGCCGGCGTCGCGCTCGCCGGCGTCGGCGAGCACGGTCGAGGTCAGCGGCGCGACGATCAGCGAGAGGCCGACCGCGAAGATCAGCAGCTGCGGCAGCAGGGTCGTCCAGTAGTCGAACCCCGGCGAGAGCGTGCGCATCCAGATGAGGGAGGCCGCGCAGATGAGTGGTCCGATCCCCATGAACCAGCGGGGACCGATCCGCATGGACAGCCGGCCGACCCGCGGCGAGAGAACGAACATCACCACCGTGATCGGAACGGTTGCGAGCCCGCTTCGGAACGGCGAGTAGCCAGCGAGCTGCTGCAGGAAGATGACGAGGAAGAACGTCAGCGTCGAGAGAGCCGCGTAGACCGTGAACGTCTCGACGTTCGCGAACGTGAAGTTGCGCAGGCGGAAGAGCCGCAGCGGCAGCATCGGGTCGGGGTGATGGAGCTCCCAGACGACGAACACCGCGAGCAGCGCAATCCCACCGATCAGCGCCGTCAGGATCAACGGGTCGGAGAAGCCCCGTTTCTGCGATTCGATCAGCGCGAACACCGGCCCGCCGAGCCCGAGCATGCCGAGCA
>CAVXHB010000016.1:0-24741 GCA_963761365.1 uncultured Actinomycetes bacterium
GCGCCGGAGACGAGCCGCGTCAGGTCGAGGACGCGGACGCCGCGCAGCGGCCCTGCCTCGCCGCGCGCGTATCGCTTGCGCGGCAGCGTGGCCGCCGTTGAGCTTTGAGCGGTCAAAACTCAGACGGGGACGGTGACCGCGACGGGTGAGTGGGCGATGTGCTCGTGCGGTGAGGGAATCGGAATGCACATCGGCGCGCCGGAGGTCGGATGCTCGACGATGTGCGAGCCGATCCCGAAGACGTCGCGGATCAACTCGGCCGTGAGCACCTCCCGCGGATCACCCTGCGCCAGCATTGTCCCGTCACGCAGCGCAAACAGCTTGTGCGCGTACTCGCACGCCATGTTGATGTCGTGCAGCACCATCACGATCGTCTTTCCTCCGCGACGTTCAGATGCTTGAGCAGCTCGAGCACCTCGAGCTGGAAGGCGATGTCGAGGAAGGTCGTGGGCTCGTCGAGCAGAATCAGATCGGTCCCCTGTGCGAGCACGAGCGCGATCCACGCGCGCTGACGCTGTCCTCCCGAGAGCTGATCGACGGGACGCTCGCGCAGATCGATCATCCCGGTCACCCTGAGCGACCACTCGATCGCCTCGCGGTCCTCGTCGCGAAGGCCGGCGATCGTGCGCCGCTGCGGGAAACGCCGGTAGGCGACGCAACTCCTCCTCGACCGTGATCGACTCGGGTGAGATGAGCACCTGCGGCAGGATCGCGAGTCGCTTCGCCACTTCCTTCGTCGAGTAGGAGTTGATCATTTTCCCGTCCAGCACGACGTCGCCCGCCTTCGGCCGTAGCAGCCGCGCGAGCGCGCGGAGCAATGTCGACTTGCCGGAGCCGTTCGGCCCGATCAGGCAGCTCCACCTGCCCGTCCGGGATCTCGATCGAGAGGTCGGTCGCGACGATGACCTTGTCGTAGTGGAGCGCGAGATTGGATCCGGATAGACGCACGTTGAACCCCCTCTAGAGCTTCCGTGAGAGCAAGTAGACGAAGTATGGCGCGCCGATGAACGCCGTGACCATTCCGGCAGGCAGCTCGATCGGCGGGTTTGCGCCGCGGCCGATCGCGTCGGCGATGAGCAGGATCAGCGTGCCGATACCGGCGGCCGCCGGCAGCAGCACAACGTGCCGGGGGCCGACGAGCCGGCGCGCCATGTGCGGGGCGATCAGCCCGATGAACGCGAGCGTGCCTGCGACTGCGACCGTCGCGCTCGCGAGCAGCACTGCAAGGAACAGCGTGATCCGGCGGGTGCGTTCGACGGCGACACCCAGCCCCTCGGCCAGGTCGTCGCCGAGACCGAGCACGTCGAGCTTGTGCACATAGAGGACCGTCAGCGGCAGGAGAACGGCGACCCACGGACGAACTGGTAGACGGCCGACATGCCGACGCCGGCGAGTGAGCCGGTGAGCCAGACGAGCGCGGTGCCGATGCCTTGCTGCCGGTCGATCATCACGTAGCGGATCATCGCTTCGCAAAGCGCGCTGACGGCGATGCCGACGAGCGCCAGCCGCACCACTGTCGTCCCGCCGCCGCTATAGGAGACGGCATACACGATGACCATCGCCGTGACTCCACCCACGAAGGCCGCTACCGGGAGGTAGGCGACCGCCGTCGTCGGATACGCGAGGAGCAGGATGACGGCGGCGCCGAGCCCCGCCCCCTTGGTCACGCCGATGATGTCTGGCGCGGCGAGCGGGTTGCGAATCACGCCCTGGATGACAGCGCCGGCGATCGCCAGCGAGCCGCCGACGAGCAGCGCGATCAAGATGCGCGGCAACTCGAAGTCGCGGATGATCCGGATCTGGTCGGGGGTACCGTGGCCGAACAGCGCCTCGATCGCGTGCGGCTGCGGCACGCGGACGGCGCCGAGGCCCATCGTCCCGAACGCGACGAGCAGGCAGAGCCCGAACGTCGTGCCGATCACGAGCGCGGGCCGGCGCGCGGTCGTGCGGACTGCAGGGGCGGGTGCGGCGAGCGGCGTCGCGGTCATCAGCCGGCGAGCTTCTCCCGGCGCGCGCGAGGTAGATGAACGCCGGCGCGCCGATGAGCGAGGTGAAGATTCCCGCCGGGAGCTGGACGCCGTGATTCATGTAGCGCGTGCCGATGTCGGCGTACATCAGAAGCGTCGCGCCGCAGACCATGCTGACCGGAATGAGGACGAGATGGTTGTTGGTGTGGAGAAGCCGGCGGACGATATGGGGCACGATCAGCCCGAGGAAGGCGACCGGCCCCGCTACGCCGATCGCGGCGCCTGCAAGCAGCACGACGCAGACCGCCCCGAGAAACCGCGTCAGCCCGACGTTCTGCCCCAAGCCCTTGGCGACGTCGTCGCCCAGCGCCAGCACGTTGAGCCGTGCGGCGAGCAGCATCGCGAGCACGAGCCCGCCCGCCATCCAGGGATACGCCAGGTTGATGTCGTGCCAGTTCGCATAGGTGACACCGCCGATCAGCCAGAAGAAAAACGAGTCGGCGTTCTGCGAGAAGCAGATCAGGATCCCCTGCATCAGGTAGTAGAGGAGGTACGAGATCGTCACCCCGGCCAATGCGAGCCGGACTGGCGAAAGACCGCCACGCCCGAACCGGGCGATCCCGAAGACCATCGCCGCGGCAACGCCGCCGCCGGCGAAGCTCAGGAACAGGATCGAGACGCCGGCGATGCTCGGCACGATCGTCGTCGCCAGGGCGACCGTCACCGCCGCGCCGCTGCTGACGCCGAGGATCTCCGGCGCGCCAAGCGGGTTGCGTGTGATCGACTGCATCACCACGCCCGCGACCGCGAGCGTCGCGCCGACGAGACCCGCGAGCATCGCCCGCGGCAGCCGGACCAGGTGAACGACGAGCTGCTGGACGCTGTGGTTCGGCGCGAAGATGCCGTGGAGAAGCGTGCCCAGGCCGATCGGCTCCGGCCCGATCGAGATGCTCCAGACGAAGCCGCCGCAGAAGAGCGCCGCGAGCACCGCGAAGGTGACGAGACCGCGGAGCGGCCTCGCGGGCGCGGACCGAGGACGGCCCGCACCCGTGTCGGCTACTGCGTTCACGCTACGTTGCGGTCACCTGCGGAGCGCTACCGAGACGAACTTGTGGTACAGCAGGTGCACGGCCTGCTGGGCGATCAACTCTCCAGCTTGGAGGCCGCGGGCCTTCGACCACAGGTTCACGTTCACGAGGAAGAGCGTGTGGTTCTGGACTGCCTTCAGCTGTGGGAAGAGCGCGTCCTTCGACCACTTGTCGTAGAGGGTCGGCGAAGGCGGACTGTTCGCGACGAAGACGATGTCCGGATTGTTCGCAATCAGATCCTCCTCCGACATGACGATGTACGGGTTCGCGTGGTTGGTCGAGTTCGATGGGAGGATGTTCGCCGACGGGATTCCGATCGCGCCGAGGAGGCTCGGCGTGTAGGCGAGGTTGCTGTGGACGTTCCAGAGCGTGGTCGTCGTGACGACGAACATCGCTTTGCGCGGCTCGCCCTTCCCCTGCGTTGCCTTCATTACTGCGGCTTTCATCTTCGCCATGATCAGCTTGTCCTGCTGGACGCGCCGGACCATCGCGCCGCACTTGTTCACCGCCTGCCCGATCACGATCGCTGCGTGTAGATTCGGTAGATACGCCTCGAACAGGCTGTCGAGAGCGATCGTCGGGGCGATCTGCTGCAGCTGGTTGTAGATCTTCGCGTCGCGCGAGGTATCCGCGATGATCAGATCCGGGTGCAATGACGCGATCGTCTCGAGGTTCGGCGTCTGCCGAAGCCCAACCGACGTATAGGGCCCGAGCTTCGCCCGGACGGGCGGGATGATGCGAGTGGGGTCGTTGTCGTCGGCGATCCCGACGGGTGAAACCCCGACCTGGGCGAGGTCGTCAACGAACGAGAACTCGAGCGCCACGATCCGCGTGGGCGTACCATGGATCGTGATCGAGCCGAGCGTCCCGTTGACCGTGCGCGACGCCGCACGGGCGGCACCGCACGTCGGGTCGAACGCCTTCGCCTGCTTTGCCGCGGTGCCGATGCTCGTCAGCGTGAGAGCGCAGAACGCGAGGAGGAGTGCCACTGCTCCGATCCGCTTCATCACGTTTGCTCCTTTCCTGATGCTGGGTTCTCGTCTGTTGTTGATCCGGCGGAGTCTCATGCCACTCCTTCGTCCGCCACGGGCAGGACGCGTAGGTGGGCTTCTGCCGGGTCCTCGGCACGTTCGTCGCTCCCTTGCAGCTCGAAGACCTTGCCTTCGAACTCCTCGAGCATCGACTCACAGCGCCGCAGCCAGTCGCGGGCCTCATCGGCGTTCGGTGCGCCGAACCAGTCCCGCTCCTGCACCTTGTCGAACCAGGTGCAGATCTTCTCGAACTCCATTCGAATCTCTTCCGCTTCCTCGTACGTGTAGTTCTCGCGGAAGTTCTCGAACTCGATTTCCTTCACGAAGTCGACTTCGCAGTTCTCGACGATCTCTGAGTAGTGCTTCGCCGTCTGGTCGACGAAGAGCTGGACGACCTTTTGCTGCTCCTCGGGCGACAGCTCGCCGAGCGGCAGCAGGTGATAGGTGCCTTTGCCTTCGTCGATGCGCTCAAGCACCGACGCGAGCTCGGCGCGCAACTCCTCGGTGTCGGGGCACACATGCGGAGTCCTGGAGGTACACCGCTCCCGCTTTCTTGAGGCTCCGCCAGACCGCAACCCGGCCGGCCGTCGGTTTCGACGGCATCCGGTAGACGAGCTGCAGGAAGCGCTGGTGCGCCATCTACGCTCCCGCGCCGCGCTGAGGGCGCGCCGACGAGACTCAGGCTGACCACGGTCACGATTCCCACGCCCGCAAGCAACGGATGCGGCGGTGCTCGGAGAGATCGGTCTCGCGACGGCAGCGCGGCTGCGGTGAGGACTGCAGCAATACCCGCGGCGATCTTCCAGTCGTCGCCGATGAGAATTCCCACCAGAAGCGGCCGAACCCGACCACGAAACGGACGGCCACTCGCCACCTCCTCGGGCACGAGCGGCGCGATCGCGACACGGCCTTCGCCGTACGGGCTGAGCAGCCGGATCGCGACGAACGAGAGCCCGATCCAGGCGGCGAGAACGCGAGCAGCGCTGCGTCGCCGCCGGCCATTCGACACTCGAGCTGCCGTGCTTGAAGATGCCGAGGCCCTCGACCGCCCAGAAGGTGCCGACGTCGAGAGCAAGAGGCCGACGGCGAACTTGATCGTGTTCTCGGGGACACGCGCGAGGGGCTTGTGCAGCGCGACCCGGCAGACGGACGCACGATCGCGCCACCGACTGACGCGCCGGCGATCGCGGTCGGCATCGAGTGCGCGTCGGCCGAAGGTGATGACGATGAAGATCGACCTCGAGCCCCTCGAGGAAGACGCCCTTGAAGCTGACGACGAAGCCGGACCAGTCGAGGCCGGCCTTGATGTCGCGGCCGCGCGGCGAGCTGCCTCGGTCTTCGCGGAACGTCTCCTCCTCGTCGTGCATCGACTTGAGGCCCGACGGCGAAAGGATCGCCTGCGCAACCACTGCAGGCCGAAGACGAGCAGCAGACTCCCGACCACGTCGGCTGGAGCGACTCTTCGGAACCAGTTGATCAGGGCGTAGCCGGAGAAGAAGGCGACACCGGTCAGGACGACCAGTGCGCTGGCGTACCTGCGAGCGTCGAGCGCCAGCCCGCGCGTCAGGCCCATCGCCAGGACGATCGTGAATGCCTCGACGAACTCGACCGCGGAGGCAGAGGAGCGTCGAGGCCGCCAGTCCCACCATGCTCCAACCATGGCATTCCCCCTCGTTGAACGACGGTTACTTGTGGCGGCGTTATAAAGCGACTTTCGCCACATGTCTAGAGGGATCGACAAATGAGGGAGCTGGCCGAGCGGGCGCTCGGGCTGGTGCCCGCGGGCGTGGACTACGCCGACGTGCGGGTCGTCCTGCGCCGGCACGAGTGCATCCATGCCGGAGATCGGCCTGATCTCCCCCCTCTACGAGGAGACCGAGGGCGTCGCGATCCGGTGCTGATCGAGGGCAGTGGGGCTTTGCGGCGACCGCCTTTCCCGAGCGCGCCGAGGCGGCGCTCGGCCGCGCGGTCGCCCAGGCGCGCGCCGCAGCCCAGTCCTCGGCGGCCCCCGCGCACGGCTCGCACAGCCCCGAGCCGGTGGTCGCGCGCTACGAGACGCCCGTCGGCAAGACCCCTTCGCGGTGCCGCTCGCCGAGAAGAGGCGCTCCTGGTCGCCGCGGCCGAGGCGATCGGGCCCGGCTGCGCGGAGCGGAGGCCTCTTACGACTGTTTCCAGGAGACGAAGCTCTTCGCCTCCAGCGAAGGGGCGTGCGTCGACCAGGTGCTGACCGGAACCGGGGCCGGATGCTTGCGACGGCACTCCGGCGGACGACCTGCAGCGCCGCTCGTACCCGCAGTCCGTGCCGCGCTCGATCAAGGGCCAGCGCGGCGACTTCGCGACTGCCGGCTGGGAGCACGTCGCATCGCTGGGCTGGTCGAGGAGGCGCCTCGCGTCGGTGAAGAGGCACGCGCGCTGCTCTCCGCGCCGGTCTGCCCGTCGGCGCGGACGACGCTGATAGTCGCGGGACGCAGATGGCCCTGGTCGTGTATGAGACCTTCGGACGACCTGCGGAGCTCGACCGCGCGCTCGGCTCGGAAGCTGAGTCGCGGTCGTCCTACTGCAGCCGGAGTTGCGCGGGAACCTCGCGTCGGGACGGGAAGCCTCGTCACGATCACCGCCGACGGGACGCTCTCCGGCGGGATGGGCTCATACGGCTACGACGACGAGGGTGTGCCCGCGCAGCGAACGGTAGTTGTCGAGAACGGTGTCTTCCGCGGCTACCTGACCTCGCGCGAGTCCGCAGGCGCGCTCGGCGAGCGCTCAACTGGGGCCGCGCGCGCCGACGGCTGGGCGCGCATACCGCTCGTGCGAATGTCGAACGTCTCGATCGAGCCCGGTGAAACGCCGTACGAAGAGATCATCGCGTCGACGAAGGACGGAATCCTCGTCGACATGAACCGCTCGCTCTCGATCGACGATACGCGGCGCAACTTCCGCTTTGGTTCCGAGATCGGCTGGGAGATCAAGGAGGGCAAGCGCGGCCGGATGCTGAAGAACTGCACCTTCAGTGGCAGGACGCTCGAGTTCTGGGCAGGCTGCGATGCGGTTGCCGACCGCGCGAGCTTCAGGGTCTATGGCCTACCGTCATGTAACAAGGGCGAGCCTCTTCAAGTCGCACACGTCGGCCACGGCACCGTGCCCGCCCGCTTCCGCAACGTGCAGGTGGGGCTGTGATCCAGGAACTGCTCGCGGCCTCCGGCGCCGACCATGTCGAGCTGCTGCAGGAGCGCCAAGAGCTTTTGCGGTTCGGCGGCTCGCGGATCACGTATCAACACTCAGAGGAGAAGGTGACGCTGCGAGCGCGCCGCGGACGCGCCTGCGTGACGCTCGGCTCGATCGACGCCGAGGCTTTGCGAGCGCGGTTGAAGGACGCGCCGCGAGGCGAGCTCGAGCCGCCGCCCGGTATCGAGCCGCGGCCAGCGCACACCGCGTTCGCGGCAACGGAGGCGGCGACGCCCGATGACCGCGTCGAGCTGTTCCGGTCGTATGTGGAGGCGCTCCCCGCGGGGGCGACCTCGGCGGCTCAATCGCACACACCGTCGTCGACCACGCAGTCGCGAACGCCGCCGGCGTCTCGCGCGAAGAACGCCGCACGCGCGCGCTCGTGCAGCTGATCGCTACGCAGGACGGCAGCTCGTCGTACGCGCGCGCCTTGCACCGCGACGCCGCTCAGCTCCCCTCGCTTGTCACGGTCGCAGACGGGCTCGCCTCGCTGCCGGAGCGATCGCTCGAACCTGGCCGCTACCGCGCGATGCTCGGGCCGCAGGCGCTGATCGTGTTCGCGGCGACGCTCGGTCAGATCGCGTTTCACCCGACGGACGGCGCCTTCGCGGAACGCCTGGGCGAGCGTGTGCTCGGCGAAAACGTCTCGCTCGCCGACGACGGCGCCGACCCGGACGGCCTCCCAGCCACCTTCGACTGCGAGGGAACGCCGAAACAGCGCGTGCAGCTGATCGAGCGCGGCGTTGCGACAGGCGTGATTCGGCGCGAGACCGGCCACGCCGCCCCGCCGGCCTGGCGCTTCGGTGCCGGACCGAGCCCTTCACACCTCTTCCTCGCTCCGGGCGAGGTGGACGATGCCGGCCTCGTCGCGGCCTGCGACACCGGCCTCGCGATCCAGCGTGTCGACTATGTGCGCACCGTCCAGCCGAAGCAGACGCTCGTCACGGGCTCCTCGCGTGACGCAACGCTGTGGCTCGAGCGCGGACGTCCGGTTGCGCGCCTGCCGCAGTTCCGCTTCACGCTGCGCCTCGACGAGCTCTTCTCCTCGCTCGAAGCACTCGGCGCTCGACGCGAGCGCGGCGAAACAGCGTTTATGGAGAGCGTCGTCGCGCCAGGGGCGGTCGCGTCCGCGTTTCCCGTCGACGTCGTTACGGGCTGACGTTGTCGCGCGCGGCCAGGTAGCGCCGCTTGAACGCGAGCGGGAGCTCGTCCTTCTTCGGGTAGACGCCGTTCGAAAAGGCACGGGAGCGGACGCCGCGCTGGACGCGCTCGCAAACTGCGTAGTCCTGACTGTTCACGAGCTCGTTGAACTCGATGATCTCGGCGGGGTCGAAGCCAGGCTCGTCCATTGCCTCGGGGTGGAACAGATACTCGGTAACGACCGTCGTCTGCTCCGGCCCACGCGGGTGGATGCACGTGGCGACGGTGCTCGTGCCGCTGATGTCGAGGAACATGTTCGGGAAGATGCACGCGGAGTAGATCGACGTCGTCTCGTGCGCAGCGAAGCCCGGCATCACCGGTAGCTCCGACTTTCCGGTGAACGTGAAGCTCGTTCCGCCGTCCGTAATCGCCACGCCTCCGTCGTCACGCCCACTCTCGAGTACCTCACCACGCTTGTACGCCGGCACAACCGCGACGAGCTCCGGGTGCACGGTCGGGCAGTGCAGGCACTCGTTGTAGTTGTCGACGTGGATCTTCCAGTTCGCGGCGACGTCGACAGTGGTGCGATGGCCGACGCGCAGTTCGCCGAGCGGCCCGAAGCGCTCGAACGGCAGCGGCGACTCGGGCTCGGCAGCCAGGAAGTCGACGAGCGGCTGGGGGTTCTCGGCGAAGTTGACGAAGAGGAAGCCGGCCCAGGTGTCGACGGAGAGGCTCCAGAGCCCGAGCGACGCGCGGTCGATTTCGTCCTCCGCGACGAGCGGTGTGCCGATCAGGCGGCCGTCGAACGAATACGACCAGGCGTGGTACGGGCACTTGATCGCGCCGCGCATGTGTCCGCTGCCGGGATCGCAGAGCTGCGAGCCGCGGTGCCGGCACACGTTGTAGAAGGCATTCAGCGAGCCGTCCTTGTCGACGACCACGACGATGCTCTCACCTGCCACGTCGACTGCGCGGAAGTCCCCCGGCTCGGTGAGCTCGTCGACGCGGCCGAGGTAGAACCAGTGGCGCAGGAAGATCCGTTCGCGCTCGAGCTCGAACACCTCCGGGCCGTAGTAATCGCGACCGGGCAACGTCGTCCGAAGTTCGGAGTGCATCAGCCTCGCCAACCTACCAAGCCTCGAGATCGCGCAACTGGTGCGCCGCCGTGAAGAAGCCTCGATAGGCAAGCGTGACGGTGAGCACGACCGAGATCGCAACCCCGCCGATCAGGAGATAGAAGAGGATCAGCTGCAAGCGGATCGCGTCGAGCGGCGCGGCTCCGCCGAGCAGCATGCCGACGGTCGTGCCGGGGATGAAGACGAGCCCTGCGGTCTTCGTCGAATCGATGGTTTGCATCATCCCGGCCGTCAGGCTGCGCCGAAGGATCGGGTCGATCGCCTGCCGAGCTGTCGCGCCGAGGGAGAGTCGAGCTTCGATCTCCGCCGCCGACGCGCCGACTTCGTGCTCGAGCCGGCTGAGCGCGATCGCCACGGCGATCATCGCCTGCCCGATCACCATCCCCCCGACCGGGATCAGCGTGCGCGAGTTCGCGTGCAGCGCACCGACGGCCAGCGCGAGCCCGAGCGTCGCCGTCACCGCCACGCCGAGCGAGAACAGCAGGACCGGCAAGACGTTGCGGAATCGCACGCGCGCGGTTCCGGGCAGTGAACGCCCCGAAGACGACCATCAACGCGAGCAGCGGCACGACGTAGCCGATGTTGCCCGCTTCGAAGATCAGCTTGATCACGTAGCCGAGCGCGATCAGCTGCACGAACGAGCGGAAGACGGCCCAGCCGATCTCCTGCTCGATCCGAATGCCGCGCCAGAAGGAAAGCATCGCCGCGATCCCAACAAGCGCAAGCGAGCCCGCGACCTGACCCCAGCCGATCACGCGGCCACGGGCTCCCGCACCCGACCCGCCTCGAGCTCGACGAAGTGCTGCGCGAGGCGTTCGGCCTGGGGTCGATCGTGCGTGACGAGCACGAGCGAAACGCCGAGGTCATCGCGCAGGTGCGAAAGCGTCGCCTCGACGGCGTCGCGCGCAGCCTCGTCGAGCGCCGAGGTCGGCTCGTCGAGCAGCAGCACCTCGGGCTCCAGCGCGAGCGCGCGCGCAAGCATGAGCCGCTGCTGCTCGCCGACCGAAAGGCGATGCGCGTCGTGGTCGCGGTGGCTGCGCGGCAGTGCGACGTGTTCGAGCAGCCGGTCGACGTCGACCTGGCGATTCAGAAGCCCGGCGCCGTAGGCGATGTTGTCGCTGACACTGCCGGGGATGGGCGACGGAAGCTGCTGTACGAGCACAGCGCGTCTGCGCAAGTCGAGCGGGTCGAGCTCTCGCACGTCGCGTCCCTCGAAGAACACGACGCCCCGCTCGGGGTCGGCGAGCCGGTTGAGCAAACGCAGTAGCGTTGACTTGCCTGCGCCCGATGGCCCAAAAACGCACGAAGCGCCAAACGGGATCTGAATGTCGATGTCACGAAGCGCGCGGAAGCTCACGCCCTCGAGCCTGAAGAGGGTCAATGCAGCTCCTGGGGCAACGGCGCGCCGCGAAGCTCCTTGCGCAGCTCGTTCAGCTCGGCAAGAGCGGAGAGCGAGCGGCCGCGGTCACGCGCCGCAAGCGCCAGCAGCAGAGCGTCGAGTATCGCCATCGTCGCGGCGGTGCCGGAGAGCGTGCCACGTCGGCTACGCAGTGCGGGCAAGGTCACGTCGACGCGGTCGGCGAGCTTCGGGCCGAGTGTGTCTGTCAGCAGGACAACGGGGAGATGCAGGTCGTTGGCGCGGCGAAGCGCGACATCGGCGTCACGGTCGAGGCGCTCGTAGGCCGCGAGCAGTAGCGCGTCGCCCGGCCGTGCTGCGAGCAGCCTGTCGGCGAGCAGGAGGCCGCTCGCGGTGATCGCCTGAGCCGGCCGGCCGAAGCGTACGAGCCGTAGTGCGAAGTACTCGACAAGCGGGCCCGTCGGGCCGAGCGCGAAGGCGAGCACGCGGTCGGCTCCGGCGAGCAAGTCGACCGCACGCGCAAAATCGGCACGGTCGATCGCCTGCGCGCTTTCGAGCAGTTCACGCTCGAGAGCGACGACGTGTCCGAGCGGATCCTCACCGAGATCCTCGAGGCTGCGGCCAAGCCGCACCGCCGGGGTCGCTCGGGCGCGCAGCGCGTCGATCAACTCCCGCTTCAGCTCGGGGATGCCCGAGTAGCCGAGCGCTTTCACCGCTCGGACGACGGTCGCGTCACTCGTGCCGAGACGCTCGGCGATCTCAGCGGCCGACAGGAACGCCGCCTCTTCACCATGCTCGGCGAAGAAGTCGGCAACCGCGCCCTCTTTCGGGCTCAGCTCCCGTGATGTAGCGCGAACGACAATGCCTTGCGTTGTCATGTAGTGATCGCTACAGTACCAGCGGATGCTGCCGTTGGTCGAGATCGACTCTCCGGAGGCCCGCGAGCGCGGCCGCCAGTACGGCGAGCAGGCACGGGCGCAGATCGCGGTTTCGGTCGAGTTCTACAAGCGCGAGTTCGAGCTCAAGTCGGGGCTCACCTGGGACGAGGTGCGCCGGCGCGCGCCGCAGTGGGTGCCGGTGATCGAGGCGTTCCACCCCGAGGCGCTCGAGGAGGTGCGCGGCATCTCCGAAGGGTCAGGCTTCGCGTTCGAGGAGATCCTGGCGCTGAACGGCCGCGGTGAGCTCCGCACCGGCGATCCGTTCGACGTCGACGGCTGCACGTCGTTCGCGCTGACCGCGGAGGCGTCGGGCGACGGCCACGTCTACTGCGGCCAGACCTGGGACTGGCGCGTCGGCACGAAGGAGTCGATCGTGATGCTGCATGTGAAGCAGGAGCCGAAGCCGACGATCGTGATGCAGGTCGAAGCCGGGCAGGTCGGCCGCCACGGCGCGAACTCGACCGGGCTCGGGCTCAACGCCAACGGGCTCGAGGCGCCGTTCGGTTTCGGCCTCGGCGTGCCGGCGCCTTACATCCGCCGCCGGATCCTCGACTCGAACACGATCTACGACGCACTCCACGTCGTGATGGAGGCGAAACAGGCCCTCTGCTCGAACCTGCTCTTCACGCACCGCGACGGTTACTGCGTCGACCTCGAGACGACGCCGGCCCGGCACGGGATGATGGAACCGACGAACGGCATGCTCGTGCATGCGAACGCGTTCCTCGCCCACGTCCCCGAGCAGATCGAACACAGCTACCGGCCCTCGTCGTTCGACTCGCTCTTCCGGGTACCGCGGGTGGAAGGCCATCTGCGCCGCGCGCGCGCCGCCGGCTCGACGGCCGAGACGCGCGCTGTGATTGCAGGCGCGCTCTCAGATCACTTCGCGTACCCGAATTCGGTCTGCACGCACCCGGATCCGCGTGACGGCGGCCGGTGGGAAACGATCGCCTCGTCGATCGTCGACCTGACGACCGGCGAGTACCTGATCGCGCCCGGCAATCCCTGCGAGCACGGCTACGAAGCCCTGCCGTGGAACCTTTATTCATGAGGATCTCGCTGATCGAGATCGCGGGGCCGCCTCGCGAGCGCGGCCGTCAGTACGGCGAGCAGGCGCGCGAGCACATCGGCCGCTCGATCGCCTGGTACAGCGAGCAGTTCACGGCAACGGCGTCGCTGCAGTGGGACACGGTGCTCGAGAACGCCCGCCGCTGGGAGCCGCTCGTCGAGGCGTACCTCCCGGACGCGCTCGAGGAGATGCAGGGGATCGCGGAAGGTGCGGGCGTCACCTACGAGGAGATCCTCGCGCTCAACGGCCGCGGAGAGCTCTCCTCCGGCAACCCGTTCCTCGACGACGGGAACGACGAGTGCTCCTCGTACTCGATCCTGCCGGAGGCGGCGGGAGACGGGCACGCCTACTGCGGCCAGAACTGGGACTGGCGCTCGGCGATCCTCGACACCGTGGTGATGCTGCGGATCGAGCAGCCGGAGCTGCCGACGATCGTGATGCAGGTCGAGGCCGGCCAGGTCGGGCGGCAGGGCGCGAACTCGGCGGGCCTCGGGCTGAACGCCAATGGCTTGAGCGCGCGCTTCGGCGCCAGGCTCGGCATGCCTCAGCCGTACATCCGGCGCAAGATCCTCAACTCGTGGGACATGAACGAAGCGCTCGAGGCCGTGTTCAAGTCGAAGCAGTCCCTCTGCACGAACCTGCTCCTCTCCCACCGCGACGGCTTCATCGTCGACCTCGAAACGACGCCGGGCCGGCACGGCTGGGGCTATCCGAAGGACGGGGTGCTCGTGCACACGAACCACTTCCGCTACTTCGTGCCGAAGCAGATCGAGGAGACCTATCGCGTGACCTCTCCCGACTCGCTGTATCGCGCGGAACGCATCGAGCGTGTGCTTGCGCGCGTCGGCGAGACGAGCACGAGCGAACAGATGCATGCGCTGATCGCTGAAGCGCTCTCCGACCACTTCGGCTATCCGAACTCCGTCTGCAACCATCCAGACCCGAACCACCCGTGGTTCGACCAGAACGAGACCGTGGCCTCGTCGATTGTCGATCTGACAACCGGCGAGTACTGGATCGCCCACGGCAACCCGTGCGAAAACGAGTACGAGCTCCTGCCCTGGGGCCTGTATGACTCGGCCGATGAGCCTGCTGCTGCGAAACGCACGTCTTTGGCCTGACTCGCGCCGCGGTTCGGTCTTCATCGACGGGGGCCGGATCGTCGCACTCGAAGAACGGCCGGCGGACGAGACGATCGAGCTCGACGGCGCGCTGCTGCTGCCGGGGTTCATCGACACCCATACCCATCTGGGCTGGGCCGGCGAAGCGCTCTGGAGGGTGAACTGGCAGTCCGCCGTCACGCGGGCACAGACGCTCGACGCGGTCCGCCGCGCAAAGGAGCGGCTCGAGCCCGGCTTCTGGCTGCTCGGCGGCAACTGGCGCCGCGACCGCCTTGCGGACACCGAGCTGCCTTCGCTTGCAGACCTCGACGAGGCGAGCGGTGACACGCCGGCCTTCCTCGTCTGCGAGGACGGGACGCTCGGCCTCGTCAATTCGCCCGCGATGAGGCTGATGCGGCTCAACGAGCTCGCGGATCCTCCCGGTGGGACGATCGATCGCGACACAGGCCGTCTCCACGACGGCGCCACGAGGGCAATGTTGACCCGCGACGTCGTCCCCGTGGTCGACCGGCACCGACGGCTCGGCGAGCTGCGCGCAGCGCTGCGGGAGCTGCCACGACTCGGCATCACCGAGGCGCACGACATCGCCAGCTTTCCCGGCGAGCATGCGCCGCCGCTGATTCGGTGGGAGCGCAGCTGGACGGATGCGACGCTCTACGACGAGCTCGACCTCCCGGTGCGGATCACCGTCCGTCCCTCGCTACACCGCCGCCACGAGTTCATCGGTGCCGACCAGCCAAGGCTCGAAGGGCTGAAGCTCTTTGGTGGCCCCACCTACCGCTACCCGGGTCGTGCGACGGCAATCGAATGGATCCACGAGGCGCACGACGCGGGCCTGTCGGTCTCGGTTCACTCGCTCGACGACGTCGCCTGCGCCGAGACAATCGACCTGTTCGAGTCGTGCGGTCCAGGCGGCCCACGCCATCGGCTCGTCCATGCGCGCTCATTGCGCCGGCAGGACATCCCGCGCATCGTGCGGCTCGGTCTGGTCGTCGAGGCTCAGCCGTGGGATACGCGCGAGGATCCACGCCGAAGCGACGACCCGGACGCGGTGGAACTCCCATTGCGGACCTTGCTCGATGCCGGAGCGCACGTCGCGCTCGGTTCCGACTGGCGCGACGACAACCTCGTGCCGCTGAACCCGCTCCGCGAGATCGAGGCCGCGGTGGAGCGGAAGGAGGAGGCAATCACCGTCGCCGAGGGGATCGACTGCTACACGCGTGGCGGCGCTTACGCAGGAGGCTCGGAGACTCACCGTGGGACGATCGCTCCGGGCTTCGACGCCGACGTCGTCGCGCTCGCGGCCGACGAGGACGAGCTGCTCGTCGGCGAGGTGCGGCTGACCGTCTGCAGTGGACGGGTGACGTACGCGGCCTGACGGCATCTGATCTACGAGAGCTCGAGCATCTCGCCGGCCGCGCGGATGCCGCTGCGCAGCGCGCCCTCCATCAACGCGTGATACTCACCCGCGGTGTATTCGCCCGCGAACGCGAGCCGGTCGACCGTCGCTGAGAGCGCCGCGTCGTCGAGCGGCGAGCTCAGCGATCGCGCCGAGTAGGCACCCTCGGGCCACGTCGAGTGCACGGGCTCGACGTCGGCGAACTCGAGCTCCGGACGTAGCGCGCGGACAGCTGCGGCCCAGGAAGCGGCGTCCGTGGGCGGCGCCGAGCCGGCGAACGAGCACGCGACGGGTAGTTCGCTGCCGCCGGGGGCGAGCTGGGTGTACGTCCAGAAGCGTCCCGGCACCGAGAGCACCGCGCTCGGCGGCGCGAGTTCGGCAAGCGGGAGGAACAGCTTCGCCGCTTGCCCGTGGCGGACCGCGTCGATCGCTGCGAGCTTCCACTCGGGCAGCGGCGGATCGAACGCGATCCGGCCGACGGCATTCGCGGGCACCGCGACGACGCACACGTCGGCGGAGACCTCCACCCCTGCGGCGCGCACGGTCACGCCGCGCTCCGACCGCAAGATCCGCTCAACGGGCGTCGACAGCCTGACGGCCTCCGCCATTGCCTCGGCCAGCCGCTGGTTCCCGCCGGCGATTCCGTGCGAGGGAAAGTCGCCGAAGCGGGCGGCGGGGTCGGCGACGACGTTGCCGGGCTGATCGTCTGCGGTGTACGCAGTCGAGACCTCGATCCGCGCGAGGATCGCCTCGCGTGCGCCGGCGCCGATGCCGAGCCTCTCGAGCAAACGCGGCAGCGGCTCGTCCTCGCGGGCAGCCGGACCGAGGAGGTCGAGCGCCCGCTCGATCTCGTCGCGCGTGACCGGCGGTCCGCCGCGCGGCTCGCGGTTTCCGTAGAGCGTGCCCTTCTCGTAGAGCGTGAGCCCGAGTTCCTCGGCGGTTCGCCGCACTGTTTCGTGCCGGGGGAGGATGAACTCCGCACCAAGCTCGACGACGGCGCCGTTGGCAAGCGTCGACGAGTGAACGCGTCCGCCGACGCGGTTGCGCGCCTCGAAGACGACGACCTCCGCGCCGCGCTCCGCTCAGGGTGCGTGCAGCGGCGAGCCCTGCGAAACCCGCACCCACGACGATGCACTCTCACCCCTCGGAGGCTAGTGAAGCGCGATGCGGCGCACGTCGGAGCCGCCGTAACTCGGCGCCCAGACGTCGCCGGCGCCGACGCCGAGCACGAACGGCTTCGGCCCAACGCGGATCGTGGCGGTGACGCGGTTCGTGGTCGGATCGATCCGCGAGACCGTCGCGTCGCCCATGTTCGGCACCCAGACGCTTCCGTCCGGGGCAATCGTCCCGTCCTGTGGAGTGGTTCCCACCTTGACGACCGCGAGCACCTTCCCGGTATGGGCGTCGAGATGGAGGACGACGTTCTCGGCGTT
The DNA here is from genome assembly GCA_963761365.1 of uncultured Actinomycetes bacterium. GTDB lineage: Bacteria > Actinomycetota > Thermoleophilia > Gaiellales > Gaiellaceae > PALSA-600. Next base: position 16,902 of record CAVXHB010000016.1, read on the forward strand.
GCAGGCCACCCATAACTCCGTCGCGGTCGACGCGAACCAGGCTGGGCTCTGGTGGTGCACGTCGATCTTGGTCACCTTGTTCGTCCGCGGATCGATTCGGGAGACGAGCGAATTGATGTTCGACGCGACCCACACCGACCCACCGGTGATCGACAGACCGGTCGGTGCTGACTGGGTTTCGATCACCCTCGTCACGCGGTTCGTGGTCGGATCGATCCGTGAGACCGTTCCGTCGCCGTTGTTCGTCGTCCAGACCGAGCCGAATCCGTACGCCACGTCATAAGGCGAAGTGCCGACCGTGATCCGCGCGACGAGCTTGCGCTTGACGGGATCGACGCGGTCGACGCTGTTCGTCCCGTAACCGTTGACCCAGAGCGCGCCGCCGCCGGCGACGATGCCGCAGGGTTGCCCGCCGATCGTGATGTTCGGGCCGCTCAGCTTGTTCGTGGCCGGATCGATCGTCGAGATCTTCCCGACAAAGATGTCGGTCACCCAGATCTGGCCGAACGCGTCGACACTCGCGCACGGACCCGAGGCGCCGGTCTTGACGATCGCGACGACGTGAGGGGCTGCAGCGCCGGCTGGCGCAACGACGACGAGCGCGAGTGCAGCAACCAGTGGCGGGCCGATTCTCTTCACAGCTACTCCGACGTCGGAGTATATACTACGATATCGTAGTAACCGCCAAGCGGAGCGCCTGCTCGAGTTGGAGCAGCGACTCACGAACGCCCATCGGGTCGACGCCGAGCTGCTCTGCAATCGCCCGGTTCGAAGCAAGCAGTCCTTCGATCGCGCGCGCGTTGCGCCGCTTGCCCTCGGCGGTCAGCTCGAGCCTGTAGGAGCGGCCGTCGTCGGGATGCGGCGAGCGCCTGACGAGCCGCCGCTTCTCGAGGCGCGCGACGTAGTCCGACATCGTCGTCGCCGGCATCCCCGTGAACTGGGCGAGCTCCGACGGAGGCACCGGCGCCTTGACGGCGATCGCCGAGAGGACCGCGAACTCGCTCGGCGTCAGCCCCGTGCCCTCGATCGCCCGCCCGAGCAGCGCACCCGCCAGCTGCCCGTTGACGAAGAGCGGGAAGAGGAAGTTCGGCGGGGGCACCTCAGCGGCCGTCGACGAGCCCGCCGAGCTTGCCGAGTGCTTCGGTGAGCTCGCTCGGGATGATCCACATCTTGCTTCGCTTGACCCTGCGCGATCTGCGGCAGTACCTGGAGGTACTGGTAGGCGAGCAGCGTGGCGTCGGGCTTGCCTTCGTGGATCGCCTGGAAGACGGTCGCGATCGCCTTCGCCTGCCCCTCCGCCTCGAGGATCATCGCCTGGCGCTCGCCCTCGGCCTTGAGGATCGCGGCCTGCTTCTCGCCCTCCGCGGTCAGGATCTGCGACTGCTTGACGCCTTCGGCGGTGAGGATCGCGGCGCGCTTCTCGCGGTCGGCGCGCATTTGCTTCTCCATCGTGTCCTGAATCGACTGCGGCGGGTCGATCGCCTTCAGCTCGACGCGGTTGACGCGGATCCCCCACTTTCCGGTCGCCTCGTCGAGCACGCCGCGCAGCTGGTTGTTGATGTCGTCGCGTGATGTCAGCGTCTTCTCGAGCGCCATGCCGCCGATCACGTTGCGGAGCGTCGTCACGGTGAGCTGCTCGATCGCCTGGATGTAGTTCGCGATCTCATACGTCGCCGCCTTCGCGTCGGTGACCTGGAAGTAGATGACCGAGTCGATCGAGACGACGAGGTTGTCCTCGGTGATCACCGGTTGCGGCTGGAACGAGACCACCTGCTCGCGCAGGTCGATCAGCGGCCGCAGGCGATCGACGAACGGGATGACGATCGCCAGCCCGGGCGCGAGCGTGCGGTTGTAGCGGCCGAGGCGCTCGATCACGCCGGCGCGCGCCTGCGGAACGATCCGGATCGTTCGGGCGAGCGTCGCCGACGACGAGAACCGCGACGACGACGATGATTATCAGCGGAACCATTCCGACCTCCTAGACATAGACGAGCGCGGTCGCGCCCTCGATCTCGGCCACCTGGACACTCGTTCCCGGCTCGAGCACCTGGCTCTCGTCGAGACGCGCGGGCGCTCCAGACCTCGCCGCCGATCTTGACCCGGCCGCCGGTGACATCGACCCGTTCGACGACGACCGCGCGCGCGCCGACGAGCGCAGCGGTGCCGGTGCGGAGCGCGGCGGGCATGCGCAGGTGCGAGCGCGCGATCGGGCGGAGGACGGCGAGCGACGCGGCCGCGCCGCCGGCGAAGACGACGAGATCGATCGCCCAGCCGGCGCCGAGCGCCGCCGCGATCATCGCCGCGACGGCGGCGACCGCGATCGGCCCGAGAAAGAAGAGGCCCGGCGTGAAGATCTCGCCGATCGCGAGCGCGACGGCGACGATCGCCCAGAGCAGCCAGGCGGGCACAGCTAGATCGGCACGGTCGTCGACGCCCGCCGCGTCGGCGCGCCCGCGATGTACCCGATCACCGCGATCAGCACGATCACGCCGAGCGTCCCGAGCGTGTAGGCCTCGAACTTGAGCCGCGAGACGCCCCAGGCGTCCTTGAACGAGCCGTAGTCGACGCCGATCACCTTCTCGATCGTGTCCGGGAACACCGCCACCCACGAGCCGAGCAGGACGAAGAACGTCACGACCACCGTCCCGACCCAGACGCCGAGCTTCCCGAACGGGAAGGTGTACGGGCCGGTGCACGTCGCGGTGGCGAGTAGCGGAGCTTCAGGATCGCCGGGAAGATCATGATGTACGAGAGGAGCGTCGTCGAGATCGCGATGTCGAGCACGACCTGGAACGTCGAGTCGGCGCCGCTGTTGAAGAACGCGACCGCCGCGACGCAGAAGACCGTCGAGACGATGCCCGACAGGACGTTCACGCGCACCGGCGTCCCGAGCTTGCGGTTGAAGACGCCGAAGAAGCGGAAAGAACGCGCCGTCGTAGGCCGCGACCGCCTGGACGCGGTCGGAGCCGATCATCCAGACCGCGCCCGAGGTGACGAGGCTGCCGACGAAGCCGAGCGTCATCAGCACGAGCAGCGTGTGCGCCGCGCCGCCGTAGACGGTGAAGACCTCGGTGACGGCGTCGATGAAGCCGCCGATCCCGGTCACCTTGGCGAGCGGCAGCACGAGCAGGATCCCGAGGATCGGGATCACGTAGCTGAAGACGCCGAGCACGGCGCTCTGGAAGACGGAGATCGGGACGTCGCGCTGCGGGTTCTCCATCTCCTCGGCGGCGCCGTTCTGGAGCTCGAAGCCGACGTAGTTGAAGAGCAGCACCGGCACGAGCCCGATGAACACGGCCTTCGTCGGCGACGCGTCGTGGCCGGAGAAGCCGTGGAAGCCGTGCTTCGCGCCGTAGACGACGACGGTGATCGAGAAGAAGCCGAGCGTGCCGAAGCGCAGGAACGCGCCGAGGTTCGGGATCCACTTGCCGTAGCGCAGCGACGCGATCGCGACGCCGATCGAGATCCAGATGAAGACGATCTTGAAGAGGTAGTCGCCGAAGCGTGCCGTGGCCGATCGCCGGAGACGTTCGTCCGCCAGGCGTCGGTGGAGATGAACGCGAGCGAGCCGCCGACCCAGAGCGGGTTCGTGACCCAGTAGAGGACCGCGCCGATCCCGCCGGCGAGGCGTCCCCACGCGAGCTTCATCCACTCGTACGGGCCGCCCTCCTCGGTGAAGGTCGAGCCGGCCTCGGCCATCAGGAGCGCGTAGGGGAGCACGAAGACCACGGCGAGGATGACGAGCCAGACGAAGCCCTGCGGCCCGTTCGACGCGACCGTCCCGAGCGTGTCGAGGCCGACGAAGGCGCAGACGGTGAAGAACACCATGTCGAAGCGCCGCAGCGACTTGATCAGCTTGCTCTTCTCCGCGAGCGCGAGCGCGGTCGTCTGCTCGAGATGCGCCGGATAGGTGGTCATGTCGCTCCTCCTGTCATCGCGTTGCCAGGCTTCGGTGAGGACATCGCCGAGGATTCCTGCGATCTCGTCGAACTCCTTCGGGCCGGCGACGAGCGGCGGCGAGATCTGGATCACCGGGTCGCCGCGGTCGTCGGCGCGGCAGATCAGGCCGCGCTCGAACAGGCGCGCCGAGAGGAAGCCGCGGAGCAGCGTCTCGCACTCGGCGTCGGTGAACGTCTCGCGCGTCTCCTTGTCCTTGACGAGCTCGAGCGCCCAGAAGTAGCCGGTGCCGCGCAGGTCGCCGACGATCGGCAGGTCGAGCAGCTGCGCGAGCGTGTCGCGGAAGCGCGCGCCTCGTTCTCGCGGACGCCCTCGACGATCCGCTCGCGCTTCATGATCTCGATGTTCTTCAGCGCGATCGCCGCCGTCACCGGATGGCCGCCGAAGGTGATCCCGTGCGTGTACATCGCCTTGCCCTCCAGGAACGGCTCGATCACGCGGTCGCGACGGCGATCACCGCGCCGATCGACGCGTACGCCGACGAGAGGCCCTTCGCGCAGGTGATCAGGTCGGGCCGGATGTCGTACTTCGCCGAGCCGAACCAGTCGCCGAGCCGGCCGAAGCCGGTGATCACCTCGTCGGCGCAGAGCAGGATCCCGTGCTCGTCGCAGATCGCGCGCACGCCCTGCGAAGTAGCCCGGCCGGCGGCGTGAACGCGCCGCCGGCGTTCTGGACCGGCTCCATGATCACCATCGCGACCGTGCTCGGGGCCGGCCTGCTCGATCGCCGTGGCGAGGTCGTCGAGCAGGAACGCGGTGAACTCCTCCTCGGTCTCGCCGGCGGGCGGTGGTAGCGGTTCGTGTTGCGCACGTGGATCGCGTCCGGGACGAGCGGCTCGAACGGCGCGCGCAGCGCCGGCGATGCCGTTGATCGAGAGCGCGCCCATCGTCGTCCCGTGGTAGGCGAGCCGTCGCGCGACCACCTTCCAGCGGCGCTCGCCGCGCGCGGCGTGGTACTGGCGCGCGAGCTTCCACGCCGACTCGACCGCCTCCGATCCGCCCGAGACGAAGAAGACGCGGTTCAGGTCGCCCGGCGCGAGCGACGCGAGCTCGTGCGCGAGCTCGATCGCGCGCGGATGCGCGTACGACCAGTTCGTGTAGAAGGGCAGCTCGCGCATCTGCTCGAGCGCGGCCTGGCCGATCTCCTCGCCGTAGCTGTAGCCGATCTGCACCGCGAAGAGGCCGGCGAGCGCATCGAGGTAGCGCTTGCCGTTCGAGTCCTCGAGGTAGCAGCCGTCGCCGCGGACGATCACCGGCACGTCGCTCGTCGCGGTAGCCGCCCATCCGCGTGAAGTGGAGCCAGAGGTGGTCGCGCGCAGCCTGCTGGTAATCGAGGGTCGAGTGGTTGGCCACGCTGGGACACTGATTTCCTTCGGTAGAGTCCCGCGCGTGAAGCGGGAGACATGGGCCTCGGCGGTGGCGGTGCTATCCGGCGCCTTCGGGATCACGTCGATCATCACGCGGCCGTTCCTGTTCGGGCCGATCGGATTCCTGCTCCTGCTCGTGTCGGTGAAGCTGACGGCCAACCGGCGGTGGACCGCCCCGGCCGCGGCGATCGTCGCGCTCGGTGGGTTCGCCGGCACCGCGATCGCGGTCGGCTTCACCAAGCCGCTCTACTAGGCCTGAACGACCGAAGGCCGCTCTCGCGGCCCTCAGTCCTTGTACGTGTGCCTCGCCAGGCGAATCAGAGACACCGGGCGGATTCGAACCGCCGTGAGCGCGCTTTGCAGGCGCGCGCCTACCGCTCGGCCACGGTGTCAGGACTTCAGTGCTGCGCGCGCCGCCACGAATGCGTCGTGTGCTTCGCGGCCGAAAAGAACGAACGTGACGCGCTCGATCGTTTCGAGATCGTCGAGCGTCTCTGCGGTCGCGCGCAACGCGACGGAAGCTGCTCTGTCCAAGGGATAGCCATAGACCCCGGTCGAGATCGCCGGGAATGCAATCGACCGGCAATCGAGGCTGGCCGCGAGCTCGAGTGAGTTTCGATGACAGGCGGCGAGTAAAGCCTCCTCGCCCGAGTCTCCGCCACGCCACACCGGGCCAACCGTGTGGATGACATGGCGCGCGGACAGTCTCCCAGCCGTTGTCGCCTTGGCGTCCCCTGTGTCGCAACCACCGAGGAGTCGGCACTCCTCGAGGATCGCCGGGCCGCCGGCGTCGTGAATCGCACCGTCGACGCCTCCGCCGGCCAGCAACGAGCTGTTCGCGGCGTTGACGATCGCGTCCGCTACGAACGCCGTGATGTCACCCTGCACCAAAGCGATGCGACTGACGGGTGCCATGCAGGCAGAGTAATAGAGCCCCCGAGAGGAGTCGAACCTCTGCGGCCCGGGGCCGAAACCCGGTGCTCTTCCGCTGAGCTACGGAGGCATCAATCTGGTCGTCTGCATTTCCAAGTGGGCGTTTGGCTGTGGCAGTTCGGGCAGAGCAGCTCGAGATCATCCTCATCTTGGTAGCTGCCTCCACGCGTCTTACGATGCACCTCCAAGGGAATGGCTTCTCCACGCCATGAGCGCCGCTTGCATCCTTCGCATCGATGCCCGCGAAGGTCGATGAGTAGCCGCTTGATTGCCGGCTTCCCTCGGAGCTCTACAACCTCGGTGGCACGCCTCTCGCTCATCGCCAGCGTGTGCGCGGTACGAGGATCGACCGCTATGTGCTTTACCCATCCAAGCACGGTCTTCCACGGCACACCGATCTTCGTTGCGATGGAGCGATAGCCGTAGCCTTGCTTCCGGAGTCGGATCGCATCGGCATACGCTTTCTGGCGGCCCTTGTACGGTCCGCGCCTGCGTCCTGTCTGCCCTAGTTGTGTCGTCATGTCCAGTCCCTGATTCGAAATGGGACGTGTGGGTCGTCCCCGACAAATCGGTGTACCCGATTCATCGGACGGAGTGCGCGTGGGAGGAGTCGAACCTCCAAGCCGCCGGGTCTGAGCCGGCGAGGTTTGCCAGTTTCCGTCACACGCGCAACGGTGTTGCTTCGACGCGACGCGCCCGGCGAGGAAGCGGCGCCCCAGTCGCGGCGCCCCCGCCTCGCACGGCGCGGGGGCGCGTATCCTGCTACCGCCAGCCCCAGGCTCGGCGGTAGGCGTCGACGAGGAACGCATCGACAGTCTCGCGGTCTGGTTCCTCCGGGAGCGCCGTCTGCGCAAGCGCCTCCGTCAGGCGGCGCTGCACCTCGTCGATCTCTGCGAGCACCTCGTCGAACGAGCGCTCTCCGAGCCGGACAGCCATGACGCGCGAACGCGTCGGCTCCGGGATCGGCAACGTCAGCCGGCCCGTTTCCAGGAGCTCAAGCCCCTGATAACCGAGTCGAACTGCGTGCATCGCGTATTTCGTGTCGAACCCGTGGGCCTCGACGAGCTCCGGGCGGTTCACCCGCATCTGACCCCGCGTCCCCATCAGCCGCTCGCGTTGTCCATGGAGGTAGCCGAGGTAACCGCGGCCGGCACGCTTCGAGAGAATCGCCGCCGTCAGTCCACGCAGTTCGCGACCGAGCTCTGTCTCGACATGCGTGAGCTCGGGCGGCACGAACAGCATCAGCAAAACGGTGGGATGGCCCTTGAGCGCGAGCCGGAGGTACTTGCGGAGGTTGTACGCGACGAGGTCGAGATCGCCCGGCCCCGAGCGGACCCCCTCAGGCTGTGTGCGCTCGACCCAATGCTCGAGCGGGTGCAGCTTCCGGCCCTGGCCCCGGGCCAGCTTCAGCCCGAGGCGGTACTCGGGCGGCTCGATGAACACGGCCATCTCGTCGCGGTCGTCCTGACCGCCGTGATGCAGGCCGTGCACTGTCGAGCCGACCGTCGCGCGGAGGATGACACCGCGTTCGACGAGCTCACGCGGGTCCATACAGCTCACCTCCTTTCGTGTTGTCCGAGTTTA
>CAVXHB010000017.1:0-144283 GCA_963761365.1 uncultured Actinomycetes bacterium
TGAAGGTGCAGTTCTTCAACATCCGGCCGCGTTTGCCGTCTTTGATCTCCCAGGCCGATCTCGGAACCGAAGCGGAAGTTGCGCCGCGTATCGTCGATCGAGAGCGAGCGGTTCATGTCGACGAGGATTCCGTCCTTCGTCGAAGCGATGATCTCCTCGTACGGCGTTTCACGGGTGCCGATCGAGACGTTCGACATGCGGACGAGCGGTATGCGCGCCCAGCCGTCGGCGCGCCGGCCCCGGTCGAGCGCTCGCCGAGCGCCCCTGCGGACTCGCGCGAGGTCAGGTAGCCGCGGAAGACACCGTTCTCGACGACCACCGTTCGCTGGGCGGGCACGCCCTCGTCGTCGTAACCGTACGAGCCCATCCCGCCGGAAAGCGTCCCGTCGGCGGTGATCGTCACGAGCTCTGTGCCGACACCGAGGTTCCCGCGCAACTCCGGCTGCATGTACGAGCCACCGGCGAGGGATGCCTCCGACCCGAGCGCGCGGTGAGCTCCGCCGGATGGCCGAAGGTCTCGTGCACGACGAGGGCCATCTGAGTGCCCGCGACGATCAGCGTCGTCCGGGCCGAAGGGCAGACCGGCGCCGAGAGCAGCGCGCGTGCCTCTTCACCGACACGAGGCGCCTCTTCGACCAGCCGCATCGACGCGACGTGCTCCCAGCCGGCAGTCGCGAAGTCGCCGCGCTGGCCTTTGATCGAGCGCGGCACCGACTGCGGGTACGAGCGGCGCTGCAGGTCGTCCGTCGAGAGTGCCGTCGCGAGCAATCCGGCGCCGGTTTCGGTCAGCACCTGCTCGACACGGAGCCTTTCGCTGGAGGCGAAGAGCTTGGTCTCCCGGAAGCAGTCGTAGGAGGCCTCCGCTCCGCGCAGCCCGGGCCCGATCGCCTCGGCCGCGGCGAGCAGCAGCGCCTCCTTCTCGGCGAGAGGCACCGCGAAGGGATCCCGGCCGACCGGCGTCTCGTAGCGCGCGACGACCGGCTCGGCCGGCGCGAGCCGTGCGCGCGGGCCGCCGGGGACCACCGCCGCACGCGCTTGCGCGACCGCCCGGGCGAGCGCGGCCTCGGCGCGCTCGGGGAAGGCGGTCGCCGCGAAGCCCCACTGGCCCTCGATCAGCACGCGGATCGCGACGCCTTCCGTCTCCTCGTAGAGAGGGGAGATGACCCCGTTTTCGGCGTGGATGCACTCGTGCCGGCGCAGGACGATCCGGACATCGGCGTATTCGACGCCTGCGGGCACCAGCCCGAGCGTCCGCTCGGCCAGCTCCCTCATTTGTAAATCCCTCTAGACATGTGGCGAGAGTTGCTTTATAACGGTCGCCACAAGTAACCGTCGTTTCAACGAGGGGGATCCGCATGAGTTGGAGCATGGTAGGGCTGGCGGCGTCGACGTTCCTCGCCTCGGCCGTCGAGTTCGTCGAGGCGTTCACGATCGTGCTCGCGATGGGCGCTGACCCGCGGCTGGCGCTCGGCGCTGTGCGGGCGTCGTCGCCGCGCTGGTCGGCGCTCGCGGTCGTCACCGCCGTGGTCGGCTACGCGCTGCAGTCACTGGCTGCCCGAGTCGCTACTGCAGCTCGTCGTCGGCACGCTGCTCCTGATCTTCGGTCTGCAGTGGCTGCGCAAGGCGATCCTCCGCTCGCCGGGCCTGAAGGCGCTGCACGACGAGGAGGCGACGTTCCGCGAGGAGGCCGAGGCCGCGCGGCGCCGCGCGGCGAGCGATCGGCGCCTCGGCCTCGACTGGTTCGGCTTCGTCGTCTCCTTCAAGGGCGTGTTCCTCGAGGGCCTCGAGGTCGTCTTCATCGTCATCACGTTCGGGCTGAACGCGGACTCGATCCCGCTCGCCGATCGCCGGGGCCGCGGCGGCGGCGTGCTCGTGGTCGGCGCCGGCGGTCGCGTGCACCGGCCGCTCGCGCGGGTGCCCGAGAACACGATCAAGTTCGTCGTCGGCCTGCTGCTGATCGACGTTCGGCACGTTCTGGGCCGTCGAGGGTCTCGGCGCGTTCGCCGCCGACGTCGCAGCCTCGAGCTGGCCGGGCGGCGACCTCGCACTGCTCGTGGTGCTCGCCGCCTGGACGCGTTCGCGCTGCTCGCCGTCCGGCTGCTCGGCGGACCGCGGCGCCACGCGCGCACGGCCGAGGTGGCGCGTGATGCGGTTCGTGACCGCGGTTCGGGCGGTTCTGGTGGGACTTCGTCGTCGGCGACGACTGGCGGATCGCGGCCGGCGTTGCGCTTGTCCTCGCCGCGCCGCGGTGCTCGTCGCGGCGACCGATCTTTCCGACACCGCGATCTCAGTGCTCGCGGGCGTCGGGATCGTGACGGTGGTCAGCCTAGCATCGTCGGCAGCGCCCTCAGCTCCGCACGGGAGCGGTAGTTGGCACCCCAGCGCTTCCTGCAACTCGTGTACCGGATGCCGTCGAAACCGACGGCGGGCAGGGTTGCTGGTGAGGCCTCAAAAAAGCCGGAGCGGTCTACCTCCAGGACTCCGCGTGTGTGCTCCCTGACACCGAGGAATTGCGTGCCGCGCCTCGGTGCTCGAGCGGCATGACGAAGGTAAGGGCACCTACCACCTGCTGCCGCTCGGCGAGCTGTCGCCTGAGGAGCAGCAAAAGGTCGTCCAGCTCTTCGTCGATCAGACGGCGAAGCACTACTCCGAGATCGTCGAGAACTGCGAAATCGACTTCGTGAAGGAAATCGAGTTCGAGAACTTCCGTGAGAACTACACGTACGAGGAAGCGGAAGAGATTCGAATGGAGTTCGAGAAGATCTGCACCTGGTTCGACAAGGTGCAGGAGCGGGACTGGTTCGGCGCACCGAACGCCGGCGAGGCCCGTGACTGGCTGCGGCGCTGCGAGTCGATGCTCGAGGAGTTCGAAGGGAAGGTCTTCGAGCTGCAAGGGAGCGACGAACGTGCCGAAGGCCCGGCGGAAGGCCGCCTACGCGTCCTGCCCGTGGCGGACGAGGGAGCGGCATGAGCCTCCGCCGGTTCGACAACAGACGAGAACCCAGCATCAGGAAAGGAGCAAACGTGATGAAGCGGATCGGAGTAGTGGCACTCCTCCTCGCGTTCTGCGCTCTCACGCTGACGAGCATCGGCACCGCGGCGAAGCAGGCGAAGGCGTTCGACCCGACGTGCGGTGCCGCCCGCGCGGCGACTCGGACAGTCGACGGGACGCTCGGGTCGGTGACGTTGCATGGCACGCCCACACGGATCGTCGCGCTCGAGTTCTCGTTCGTCGACGACCTGGCCGCGGTCGGGGTGTAGCCGGTCGGCATCGCCGACGATAACGATCCCAGTCACATCATCACGCCGGTGCGGGCGAAGCTCGGACCTTACACGTCGGTAGGCGTCCGGCGGCGCCGAACCTCGAGACGATTCAGTCGTCACCCGGATCTGATCATCGCGGATGCGTCGCGCGACGCGTCGATCTACAACCAATTGCAGCGATCGCGCCGACGATCGCGCTCGACAGCTTTTCAAGGCGTATCTGCCGAACCTGCACGCAGCCGTCGTGGTCGGGCAGGCCGTGAACAAGTGCGGCGCGATGGTCCATCGCGTCGAGCAGGACAGGGTGATCATGGCCGGTTGCAGGCGGCCGTGACGAAGGCGACGCGGGGAAGGGTGAGCATCGCACGGCGATGTTCGTCGTCACGCCGACCACGCTCTGGAACGTCCACTCCGACCTCGCGTACACGCCGAGTCTGCTCAGCGCGATCGGGATTCCATCGGCGAACTTTCTACCGTCGAACTCGACCAACCTCGCGAACCCGTATATCGTCATGTCGGAAGAGGACCTTGATCGCCAGCAATCCGGAGCTTCTGTTCGTCGCGAACATCCGCCGTCACCGACGCTCTATGACCAGTGGTCGAACGACGCGCTGTTTCCGACGCTGAGGGCCGTACGGAACCACAAGGTCTTCCTCGTGAACGTGAACCTGTGGTCGAGGGCCCGCGGCCTTCGGCGGGTGAGATGATCGGCCAGCAGGCTGTGCACTTGCTGTATCCAAGTACGTCTCGGTGACGCTGCCAAGGTGACCGCGACGTACGTGACGCCGTTGCCGACACGGGTACGGGCCTCCTCGGGCCGCACCCGCGGAGGCCGATCCGCGATCTGGTCGCCTTCGCGGTGCTCGCGGCGATGTTCTGCGGCGGCTTCGTCTGGAGCATGTCGATCGGGCCTTATCCGATCGGCCTCGGGACCCTGGTGAAAGCGACCTTCGTGCCGAACAACAGCGTCCCGGATCTTGTCGTCCACCTTGTCCGGCTCCCCGGGCACTTCTCGCGGTTCTTGCGGGTGCTGCCCTCGCCGTCGCCGGCCTCGTCATGCAAGCGATCACCCGTAATCCTCTCGGCGCTCCGGAGGTGCTGGGCGTGAACGCGGGGGGCCGCGGTCGTCGTCGCCCTGGCGACGACCATCGTGACGGGCCTCGCGGGCTTTTCGATCGTCCTCCTCTCATTCGCCGGTGCAACCGCTGCGGCGGGGATCGTCTTCGGGGTAACGCACTTCAGTCGTGGAGGGTTCTCGCCCGTCCGGCTCGCACTGGCCGGAGCGGCCGTCTCGATCCTGCTCGTACTCGGTGATGCAGGGGGTCCTGTCTGCTTCTCGCAGACGCCCGACTCTTCTTCTTCTGGCTGATCGGCGGGGTCACGTACGCGAACTGGAGCGACATCCACATCGCGCTCCCCTGGATGCTGGCCGGATTCGCTCTTGCTCTCTTGCTCGCCGGTCGATTGAACGTCCTCGTCCTCGGGGACGACGTCGCTCGCGGCCTTGGCCAGAACGTGGGGCGAACGCGCTTCGGCGGGGCAGTCTGCGTCGTGCTGCTCGCGGGCGCCGCCGTGGGAGTCGCCGGGCCGATTGCCTTCATCGGCCTGCTCGGTCCGCACCTCGCCCGAGGCCTCCGTCGGCCAGAACCACACGGTCCTGGTCCCGGTGAGCATGCTCCTCGGCGCTGCGATTCTGCTCTATGCGGACATCCTCACGCGGTACCTGAACGATCGGGTCGAGACCCCGGCTGGGCTCGTGACGGCTCTTATCGGTGCTCCGTTCGTCATCTATCTCGCTCGCCGGGCGAGCTCGCCGGCCTGATGAGCGCGACTCCGCTCGTGCTTCCACTCCAGGCGTATCGATCGGCCGCGGCAGGCATCGACCGATGGCAATCATCGGAATGACGTTCCTCCTCTGCTTCGTGCGTCGCCGTTCGGGACGATGGGCCTCGGAGCGGTCCGGATACCTCAACCGGAGGCCACGGAGGCGCTTTTCGGCCACGGGAGCCCCGGGCAGATCGAAGTCATCCGCGATTTCGAGCTGCCCGGATCCTGATCGCCCTACTCGTCGGGCAGCTCGTTGGCGATCGCAGGCGCCGTCCTCCAGGGGGTCGTCCGCAACCCCCTCGCGGCGCCGGATGTGATCGGGGTTACCAAGGGTGCGGGCCTCGGCGCGGTCTTGCTGCTCGTCGCCTATCCGACGGCCGCCGTCTCGTATCTTCCGGTCGCAGCATTCCTCGGTGGTATCGCCGCGGGCCTCGTCGTGTATGTCCTCTCATATCGTCAAGGACGGACGACACCGGTACGCCTCGTGCTCGTCGGGATCATGGTTGGTGCCGTCTGCCTTTCGGCGATCCAGTACGTCATGATCGACCAGCAAGAGGGGATCGGCACCGCGCTGATCTGGCTGACAGGCTCCCTCGCCGGGGTCGACATGCAGTCCGTCTACCAGTTCCTGCCCTGGGTGATCGTGCTCGTCCCGCTGCTCGCCTTCTACGTCCACAAGCTCGATCTCCTGGGGCTCGGCGACGAAATGGCTCACGGCCTCGGCGTCCCCGTCGAGAGGACACGGCGGATGGCGCTCCTGCTTGCGCTCCTTCTCGCGAGCGCGACGGTCGCCGTCGCGGGAACCTTGGCGTTCATAGGCTTGATCGCACCGCATATGGCGCGCCGCCTCGTCGGCCCCCGACACGCCGTCCTCTTGCCGGCGGCAGCCGGTCTAGGCGCCTTGCTGCTCCTCATTGCCGACGCGATCGGGAGGGGCGCCGATCCGCCCCTCGAGCTTCCGGCGGGGATGATGACGGCCATCATCGGCGTTCCGTACTTCGTCTACCTTCTAAGCCGGTCGACCTAGGGCTTCGAGTGCGCCTGTCCGCATCCAACCTCGGGCTCTCCTATCCACAAACAGTCGTCGCCACGGATCTCTCGATCGAGATCCCGGACAGTCAGATCACAGCGCTGATCGGGCCAAACGGATCCGGCAAATCGACGCTGCTTCGCGCGCTCTCGCGTCTGCTCCGCCCGACGACCGGACAGGTGATCCTCGATGGCGAGCACATCGAGCGGTATTCGACCAAGGAGGTCGCGCGTCGGCTCGCGATCCTGCCGCAGGTGCTGACCCACCCCGAGTCGACGACGGTCGAAGAGCTGGTCGCCTACGGACGCTTTCCCCAGCGGCGTTCGATCGGCGGCATGAGCAGCGAGGATCGGGTCGCGACCGAATGGGCACTCGAGGTCACAGCAATGATAGAGCTCCGCGCTCGGCCCGTCGACCACCTATCGGGCGGCCAACGCCAACGCGCATGGATCGCCCTCGTTCTCGCTCAGGGAACCGACTTGATTCTTCTCGACGAGCCGACCACGTTCCTCGATCTTGCCTACCAACTCGAAGTGCTCGAGCTGCTCAAGCGCCTGAATTCCGAGCAAGGCAAGACGATGGTGATGGTGCTCCACGACGTGAACATGGCCTGCGAGTACTCGCACAACCTTATAGCGCTCCGCAACGGAAAGCTGATCGCGCAGGGCGAACCGCGCGACATCCTGACGGCTGACCTGATCCGAGACGTCTTCGGAATCGACGCACACATACTCGAACATCCCAGCTCAGGCGCACCGATTTGCGTGCCGATTCCTCCTCGCCGCACGAGCACATCGCCCACTCACCCGTCGCCGTTCCGGCCTGAGCCTTGGCTGCTCGCAAGACTCGACCGCGGCCACGCTGCCGCGCAAGCGATGCGCGCGGGCGAGGCCGGCCCGCTCCGCGGCGTGCGAGTTCTCGACTTGACGCGGATCGTGTCCGGCGCACAATTCGGAGTTCTACTCGGCGACATGGGCGCCGACGTGATCAAGGTCGAGCGGCCCGGAACGGCGACCCGTTTCGCCACTCCGCCGGGTCCGACGCGCACTGGCGTGCCGTACGCGCGCAACAAGCGCAGCATCACGCTCGATTTGGCCAAGGAGCGCGGGCGGGAAATTCTTTTCGAGCTCGTCGAGAGGGCAGACGTTCTCGCCGAGAACTTCGCGCCAGGCGGTCTCGAACGCTTCGTCGGTGGGCCCGACGCGCTGCTCATGCGGAATCCGAAACTCGTGATCGTGCGCATCTCCGGTTGGGGACAGACCGGACCGCGCGCGACGGAGCCAGGCTTTGGCACACTCGCGGAGGCGTTTGCCGGCGACGTTACCTGAACGGCGCTGCCGGCGGACCGCCGCACCCGGCGCCGCTCTCCCTCGCGGATGCTGTCGCCGGCACGTACGCCGCAACCGCGGCACTTGCCGCGCTCCACGAGGTTCGGGAAAACGGGGGCGACGGCCAGGTGATCGACGTCTCACTCTTCGAGCCGCTTTTCTCGATCATGGCGGGCGGATGCGACGGTATACGCGACGAGCGGGAAGCGGCGCACCCGCGGAGCGACGCCGGGCATCTCGTCCGTCCGTGGCGTGTTCGAGACCTCGGATGAGCACTGGGTCGCGTTGTCGGCTGCAACGGACGAGACTGCCCTCCGCTTCTTCACCGCGCTCGAGCGACTCGACCTGCTCGATGACCCGCGGTTCGCGACCGCCGCCGCGCGGCACGATCATCGCGACGAGCTCGTCGCGGAGCTCGCCGTCGAGTTCGCCGCGCGGACGCGAGACGAGGTACTCACGCTCGCGCGTGAGAACGACCTGACGATCGGCCCCGTCTACGACATCGTCGACATTCTCGAGGACGAGCACTACCGCGCTCGGGAGACCGTCGTCGTGATGGAAGAGGACGACACCGTGCTGGCGAACGTCGTCCCGCATCTGTCCGGCACGCCAGGCGCGATTCGGCTGCCCGCTCCCGGCCTCGGCGAGCACAACGCCGAGGTCTACGGCGAGCTCGGGCTCGACCTGGCCGAGCTCGAGCGCGAGGGCGTTATTTGACGGTGCGCTGGCGTTCACTGCTCTACGTGCCGGTGACGTCGGAGCGGTTCGTGGAGAAGGCGCATACGCGTGGCGCGGACGCGATCATTCTCGACCTGGAGGACGCTGTCGCGCCGTCCGAGAAGGAGCGCGCGCGCGAGCTCGTCGCGTCTACGGCCGCGAGCGCCGGGCAGGCCGGAGCCGGCGTGCTGGTTCGCATCAACCGGCCGTGGCGCCTTGCGGTCCGGGACGTCGAGGCGGCGATCGGGCCGGACGTCGACGGGCTTTTTCTGCCGAAGACGGATTCCGCCGAGCATGTGCGCGCGCTGGCGGAGGTCGTAGCCGAGGTCGAGGCGGAACGCGGGCTGCCGGTCGGACAGACGGTCTTCGTCCCCCGGATCGAAGACCCAGCGGGGCTGCTGAACGCCGCCGAGATCGCCGCGGCGCATCCGCGGGTCGTCGCTGTCGGCCTCGGCTCGACCGACTACACGATTGCGACCGGGATGAGCGCGGGTGGCGACGGGAACTTGATCGCGAGCTTTCACATCGTGAACGCAGCGGTCGCGGCCGGCGTGGTGCCGCTCGGGCTCGTGTCGACGATCGTCGAGTTCTCCGACCTCGACGGCTTCCGCCGTGTCGCCGAGCGATCACGCGCGCTCGGCCTCCGCGGCTCCCCGTGCGTCCACCCGAACCAGGTGGAGATCTTGAACGAGGTCTTCAGTCCGACTCCTGCGGAGCTGGAACGGGCGCGACGCGTGGTCGAGGAGTATGAGCGCGCCCTCGCGCGGGGGGAAGGAGCGATCACGGTCGACGGCGAGTTCGTCGACGTGCCCTACTACGAACAGGCGAAGCGACTCCTCGCGTGAGGGTGCTGGTGGTGGGCTCGGGAGGCGTCGGCTCCGCCGTCGCCCCGATCGCGGCGCGGCGGGACTGCTTCCAGCACGTCGTCTTCGCCGACATCGATCTCTCGCGTGCGCAATCGGCGGCGGCCCGAGACGATCGATTCAGCGCTGCGCAACTCGATGCGGGTGATGCGACCGCGATCGCCGACCTCGCACGGGCCGAGAGCGTGGATGCGATCCTGAACGCGGCCGACCCACGCTTCAACCCGTCGATCTTCACGGCTGCCTTCGAGGCCGGCTGCACCTATCTCGACATGGCGATGACGCTGTCGGGGGAGGGCAAGAAGCTTCGGCGACGACCAGTTCGCGCAAGAGGAGCGCTGGCGGGACGCCGCCTGCTCGCGCTCGTCGGCATCGGCGTCGAGCCGGGGTTCTCCGACGTCTTTGCCCGCTACGCCGCCGATCATCTCTTTTCCGAGATCGACGAGATCGGCGTTCGCGACGGAGCCGACCTCGTCGTCGACGGCTACGACTTCGCTCCGACGTTCTCGATCTGGACGACGATCGAGGAGTGCCTCAATCGGCCGATCGTCTGGGAGCGCGACCGTGGCTGGTACACGACGGAGCCGTTCTCCGAGCCCGAGGTGTTCGAATTTCCGGAGGGGATCGGCCCGCTCGAGTGTGTGAATGTCGAGCACGAAGAGGTGGTGCTGATTCCGCGCTGGGTCGATTGCAACCGTGTCACGTTCAAGTACGGCCTCGGCGAAGAGTTCATCGATGTGCTGAAGACGCTGCACAAGCTCGGTCTCGATTCGACGAAGCCCGTTCGCAGTCCGCGGTGTCGACGTCGCGCCCCGCGACATGGTCGCAGCAGCATTGCCCGATCCCG
This sequence comes from uncultured Actinomycetes bacterium, assembly GCA_963761365.1. GTDB lineage: Bacteria > Actinomycetota > Thermoleophilia > Gaiellales > Gaiellaceae > PALSA-600. The sequence continues at coordinate 9,877 of CAVXHB010000017.1, forward strand.
CCACGCTCGGTGATCGCATGCGCGGCCGCACCTGTGCGGGTACGTATGTGACCGGCACGGGCAAGGACGGCACTCCGCGCGCGACCTACCTCTTCCACATCGTCGACAACGAGGAGTCGATGCGCAGGGACGGCTCGCAGGCCGTCGTCTGGCAGACGGCGCTCAATCCGGTCGTCGCGCTCGAGCTGCTCGCGGAGGGGGTCTGGCGTGGGGAGGGCGTACTCGGGCCGGAGGCGTTCGACGCGGTGCCGTTTCTCGAGCTGCTTGCCGATCACGGAAGCCCGCACCAGGTCGAGGAGCGGTCGGCGCGACCCTAGACTCAGGCGTGAAGGTCCGCTTCGCGCCCAGCCCGACAGGCTCGCTCCACATCGGCAATGCGCTCGGCGCGGTCGCCAACCGCAACTTCGGCGGGACGATGCTGCTGCGGATCGACGACACCGATCCGGCGCGCAACGTTCCGGGCGGCGAGGAGGCGATCCTCGACGACCTGCGCTGGCTCGGGATCGAGTGGGACGAGGGGCCGGTGCGTCAGAGCGACCGGGGCGAGCGCTACCGCGAGGCGGCGGCGGGGCTGCCCGGAGCGGTTCCAGGGCGTGACGCTGCTCCGCGAGGACGGGACGGCGACCTACCACCTCGCGAGCGTCGTCGACGACATCGACTTCGGGATCACGCACGTGATCCGCGGCAACGACCACCGGCCGAACGAGGCGCTTCATCGTCGCGCTTGACGGAGGCGCTCGGTGCGCGGCCGCCGGAGTACATCCACCACGGGCTCGATCCTCGGCGCGGACGGCAAGAAGATCTCCAAGCGCGGCCGAGGGCGGGTCGATCGCCGGGCTGCGCGAGGAGGGGATTCCGGCCGAGGCGGTGCGTCGCCTACCTCGACGAGCTCGGGCTGCCGCGGCACGACGTGCACCTCGACCTGGAGCGGATCCGCTCGCTCTCCGTCGACGCGATCGCGTCGATGGCCGACGACAGAGCTGGCCGCGCGGGCCGGCGTTCCGGTCGACGGTCGTGCCGGCGCTTCGCGGCGCACACGACCTGAACGAGGCGCGCGGGCTCGCGCGCGAACGATCCTCGAGGCGCCGGTCGGTCACGCTGCCCGACGAGCGCGAGACGCTCGAGCGCTTCCGCGAGCTGCGCGAGCGCGCGAACGGCACGCTCGACAAGGACGCGCGCGAAGGAGCTGATCCGCGAGCTGAAGGCGGTCGGCGGACACCTGCGCGCCGTTCGGCGCGCGCTGACCGGTGCCGACAGCGGGCCCGAGCTCTGGACGGTGCTCGCGGCGCTGCTCGCGCGACGAGACGCTGCGGAGGGTCGATGCGGCTCTTTGACACCTACTCGAAGTCGCTCGTCGATCTGCCGCGAGCCGCCCGGGCCGGTGCGGATGTACTTCTGCGGCCCGACCGTCTACGCGCGGGCCCACGTCGGCAACGCGCGGCCGTTCGTGATCGGGATGTGGCTGCGCTCGTGGCTTCGCAGCACGCGGGTACGAGGCGACGCTCGTCCACAACATCACCGACGTCAACGACAAGATCTACGACGCGGCACCGGGCGCGAGCGCGGAGCTCGCCGAGCGGCGACCGAGTGGTACCTCGAGGACACCGGCGACCTCGGGCTCGGCCTGCCCGACGCGCAGCCGAAGGTGACCGAGCAGCATCCCGGCGATCGTCGACTTCATCGCCAGGCTCGTCGAAGGCGGGCACGCGTACGCCGGTCGGCGGACGACGTCTACTTCCGCGTCGCGAGCTTCCCCGAGTACGGGAAGCCTCTCGGGCCACCGGCCGGATCAGATGGAGGATCAGGAACCGAACGCGCTCAAGGAGGATCCGCGCGACTTCGCGCTCTGGAAGGCGAACAAGCCGGGCGAGGACACTGCGTGGGACTCGCCGTGGGGTCCGCGGCCGGCCCGGCTGGCACATCGAGTGCTCGGCGATGGCCGAGGAGCTGCTTCGGGCCGATCGTTCGAGATCCACGGCGGCGGGCTCGACCTCGTCTTCCCACACCACGAGAACGAGCTCGCGCAGTCGCGCGCGCTCGGCCATCCGTTCGCGCAGATCTGGGCGCACAACGGGCTGCTCCAGTTCACCGGCGAGAAGATGTCGAAGTCGGTCGGGAACATCGCGACGCATCCGCGAGGTGCTCGACGAGTGGGGCCGCGAGGCGCTGCTCGTGTTCTTCCTCGGCGGGCCACTGGCGCAAGCCGATCGACTTCTCGAACGAGACGATGGCGCAGGCTGCCGCGCAGGCGGAAGGGCTTCCGCAACGTCTTTCGCGTCGCCAAGCGAGCCGAGCGGCGAGTGGGAGCGCGTTTGCGGCCGCTCTCGACGACGACTTCAACACGCCGGAGGCGCTCGCGATCCTGCACGGCTGGCGCGACCACGAGCTGCTGCGGCGTGCGCTCGAGGTCTTCGGGCTCGGTCGCTCGCGCGGTCGACAGGCGCACGCCCCGGACGAGGTCGTCGAGCTCGCCGACCAGCGGGTCGCAGCGCGCGCAGAGCGCGACTTCGAGGCGGCGGACCGGCTGCGGGACGAGGTCGAGGCGGCGGGCTGGGAGATGCGCGACGAGGCCGCGGGGCTACACGCTCGTGCCGAAGCCGTGACCGGCGACCTCGTCTACGGGCGGCAGGCGGTTCGCGAGGCGCTCCGCGGTCGCCGCGAGGTGCTCGAGGTCTGGGCGACCGAGCGGGCGGCCGGCGGGCGAGGAGTGGCTTGCCGAGGCGAAGTTCAAGCTAGCGCTCGATCGCGACCTGACCGAGCGGGCGGACACACGCGACCACCAGGGCGTCGTCGCGCGCGTCGAGCCGTACCGCTACGCCGACGCATACGAGCTCGCCAAGGCCGAGAAGCCGTTGCTCGCCGTGCTCGACCAGGTGACCGATCCGCACAACCTCGGGGCCGTTTGCCGCAGCGCCGAGGGTGCCGGCGCGACCGGAGTCGTCGTGCCCGCGCACGGCTCTGCGGTCGTCACCGCGGCGGTCGCGCGGGCGTCGGCCGGCGCGATCGAGCACCTGCCGATCGCGGTCGTCACGAACCTCGCGCGCTACCTCGAAGAGGTGAAGGGCCCCGACCTCTGGATCTACGGCGCCGCGCGCGACGCGGAGACGGCGATGTGGGACGCCGACCTCTCCGGCGGCGCGGCGCTCGTCTTCGGCGCCGAGGGGAAAGGGCTGCGCCCGCTCGTGCGGCGAACGTGCGACTTGCTCGTCTCGATCCCGCTCGCCGGGCGGTCGAGTCGCTGAACGTCAGCGTCGCCGCCGCGCTGCTCCTCTACGAGGCTCGCCGCCAGACGTGCCTGACGCGACGCTCTACCTCTTCGACGGCTACAACCTGCTGCACGCGAGCCCGTACGACGACGCGCGCGAGCTCGTCGATGCGCTCGCGAGCTTCGTCGCGACGCAGGGCGCCCGAGGCGTCGTCGTCTTCGACGGCGTCGGCGAGGACGCCGAGCGCGGGCCGCTCTCGGTTCGCTACGTCGCCCGACGCCGACACGCTGCTCGAGCGGCTCGCCGCCGAGCACCGCGACCGCGAGCGGGTCGCTGGTCGTCTCCTCGGACGTCGCGGTGCTCGAGACCGCCGGCCGCCAGGTCGCGCAACCTCTCCTCGCAGACGTTCTTCCGCGACTTCGGCCGGCTGCGCAGCGCGGACAGGCGCGCCGGCGGGCTCGCCGACAAGCTCGATGCCGAGACCCGGGCCCGGCTCGAGCGCTTGCGCCGAGGCGAGTAAACAGCCGGTCCTCTGCAAGTAGGGCTTGTCTTTTCTGCGAAAGGCTGCTAGATTCACCTCAACCTCAGGGTGAGAGTTTCGCCTACGCGAAGCGAGCCCCTGGAAACATGCGTCGAAGGAGACCGAGCATGGCCGCGATGCGCAAAGAGTCCGCAGAAGGTTCAACGCGAGCTTGAGGATCTGCAGCTCGTGCTCAAGGCCCGGAACGGCGACAGCGTCGCTCTCGACGCGCTGATCCGTCGCTACACCACCTTCGTCCGGCTGAAGGCGAGCTCGTACTTCCTCGTCGGCGGCGACAGTGACGACCTGATCCAGGAGGGGCTGATCGGCCTCTACAAGGCGGTGCGCGATTTCCGGCACGACAAGGAGACCTCGTTCCGCTCGTTCGCCGAGCTGTGCGTCACCCGCCAGATCATCACCGCGATCAAGACCGCCACCCGCTTCAAGCACGCGCCGCTGAACCAGTACGTCTCGTTCAGCCACACGCCCGGCCGGCCAGGAGTCCGACAGCGACTGCACGCTCGGCGACGCGATTCCCGGCCCGCACGTCGACGACCCGGCGGTCTGCGTGATCTCGACCGAGGAGCTGCAGAGCCTCGTCTTCTGCCTCGGCACGGGCCTCTCGTCGCTCGAGTCGACGCGCTGCGGCTCTACCTCGAGGGCTCGTCCTACGAGGAGATGGCCGAGGAGCTCGACTGCGACACGAAGACGATCGACAACGCGCTCCAGCGGGTCAAGCGCAAGATCCTGAACCACCAGCACGAGCGCCAGGTTCTTCAGTAGTGAGTGGCGATCGTGACCGATCTCGTAGTTCGCGGCGCAGCCGAACTCGCCGCTGCTGTGAATTCCTCGCCGGCTCGACACGCAAGGAGCGCTGCCGAACGTGTCGGCACGATCCTGCGATCGGGACCAGATAGACGCCGCCGTTGTCGGGGCAGATAGACGCCGAAGAAGTCGACCTCGTCCCGTATAGTCGCGATGCGGCATCTCGGGGATTCGGGTGATGCGCGTAGCTGCTGCACGTCGGGAACGATGACGGCGCCGGCGCAGCCTGCCGGTCTTGCACTGGACCCGTGGCTAGCCGATTCGCCGTCATCGATGACGAGGTCGTAGCGCGTGTTCTCGCCGAACGGAACATAGACGCCGTAGCCTCGGGCCCGAGAGCGCGAGCATGATCGCGAGTGTCGATCGGTCGCCGACGTCCTTCGGATGCTCCATCCGGCAAGCGTGCCTACGCCGTCGGACGAACGTGTCCAAAACAGACAACACGCGAGACGGCTACGATGGGGCGCGCCGGAGTAGCTCAGTTGGTAGAGCGCGATTTGTAATCCCGATGCCGTCGGTTCGAGTCCGTCCTCCGGCTCTCTCTTTCCCTGGCTGGGAATCGGCGCCGAGGCCGCCTCGTTGTGAAGTCAAGAAGATGGCGCACCGAATTGGTGAGCTAGCCAGCAGCGCGGTTGGGTTGCGCCGTTGTTCGGGCTGGCCGCACTGCTGCTCGTGCCATGGGTCGTCGGGCTGGTGCTGTCTGCTGCCGTCGGCCCATCGGGCGGCAGCACTGGGACATCGCCTGGTCGGGGTTCGACGTCGTCCTGGCGCTGCTCCTGACCGCCGTGGCGGTCGCCGCCTGGCGGGGCTCGCTCTGGTTCGAGGGCGCGGCGACCGCGGCCGCGACGCTGCTCTTCGTCGATGCCTGGTTCGACGTGCTCACCTCGTCGACTCGGGCCGAGCTGTTCGTCGCGATCGCCGAGGCGGTGCTCGTCGAGTTGCCGCTCGCGCTCCTCTGCCTCCTGCTCGCCCGTGACGCCGAGCGCCGCTTGCGCCTTTTTCAGTCGGCTCGCGGTTGAGCTCGCCCGCGCGGATCGGGGCCATCGTCGAGCCGGTTCGCCGGCGGCGAGAGTGGGCAGGCCCACTTCGAGTTGTAGGCGCACGACGGGTTGTAGGCGAAGTTGAAGTCGAGCACGAGCCGGCCGTCGCTACCGCGCCGAGGTCGGCAGCCCTTGACCGTGTCGAGCAGATAGCGCCCGCCGCCGTAGGTCTCGGCCAGGCTTGTCGCGTCGCGGAACGGTAGGAAGAGGCCGCCGCCGTAGGCTTCGAGCCAGAAGAGCTCGAGCTCGTGCTCGCCGAACCGCGTCGTCGCAAACGCGCGTGAACGTCGACCGGCTCGGCGCCGCTCGATCTCGATCGCCGGCGTCTCCGGCTCCGGCGGCGATCACCTCGGCGAGGAACCGCAGCGCTGGGTCGTACGGGAAGTACTCGAGGCCTCGCGCAACCCGACGGGCGATTGCGGGATGGTCGCAGAAGAGCGCGGCGCGAACCGCGCGCCAGCGCTGCCAGCCGGTCGCCGGGTCGGCCGCGTCACGGACCTCTGCGTAGAGCGCGAAGACGTCGGCGCTTCCAGTCGAGGAGCTCGAGCGCTTCGCTCACGGAGTCTTCACCGATTGCCAACGAGCGCAGCCTAGAGTGGACGGGCGATGCGGCTGCTCCTCGCCACGGTCGCGACCGCGCTGCCGATCCCGCACGCGACCGCTGTCTGAAGATCGATCGCGAGACGGCGAGCTATCGCAACTTCCTGCCGACGCGATGCTCCTCGGCTTCACCTATCGGAGCTGGTCGTACAAGAGCGGCATGCTGCGCGTCGACTTCAGCAACAAGGCGGGCCTCGACGTTCGAGTGGCGCGTGCTGCCGATGACGCGGCACCTGCGACGCCGGGAAGCAGCAGAGCTTCCAGCTCGAGCGGCAACAAGGTCTGGTGGGCGCAGAACGCGACCGAGCAGTTCGCGTGGCGCTGCGTCTTCGACCTGGCGCGGCAAGCCGCTGCGGCTCGAGGCGGCCTCGAGCGCCCCGACGAACAAGTTCGCCCGCTCCGGCCTCGGCGTCGTCGCGGCATCGGCGAAGCGCTACTAGTCGCCGATCGCTTTCAGCAGCACCCGTTTGCGCCGGCGACCGTCGAACTCGGCGTAGAAGACCTGCTCCCACGGCCCGAGGTCGAGCTTGCCGTCGGTGATCGCGAGCACGACCTGGTGCGCCATCAGCTGCCGCTTCAGGTGCGCGTCGGCGTTGTCCTCGCCGACGTTGTGGCGGTAGCCGGACACGGGCTCGTGCGGCGCGAGGCGCTCGAGCCAGTCGTCGATGTCGGCGATCAGGCCCGCCCTCGTCGTCGTTCACGTACACGGCGGCAGTGATGTGCATCGGGTTGACGAGGCAGAGCCCGTGCTGGATCCCCGACTCGCGCACGAACGCTTCGACGCGCGGCGGTGATGTTGATGTAGTCGCGCCGGTTCGGCGTCTCGAACGTGAGGTAGTCGGTCGCGTGCTTCACGGGTGCGAGGGTAACGCCCAGAGCTGCACCGTGCGCCCCGTGGTGGATGACGACGTCGTGCTCGTAGCGCTCGCCGATCTTCTCGGCGACGCGGATCGAGCGCGCGTTGTCGGGATGGATCAGCGAGATCAGGCGGCGCGGTTGCACCTCGCGCACCGTCCAATCACGAACCGCGATCGCGCCTTCGGTCGCAAAGCCATGCCCCCACGCAGCGCGTTCGAGCGTCCAGCCGAGCTCGATCTCGGCCTCGTCGCCGATCTCGCTGCGTGTGCCGTTGTCGCCAGGTCCGCGGATCCCAGACGAGCAGGCCGACCCGGCCGATCGTCTCGCCGGTATCCGCGGCGGACGACAACGAAGTGGCCGAAGCCGTCGACGCTCCCAGGCGCGCTGCCATCGCCCGGCGCGCTGCGACCGCGTCCGCGTGCGTGCCGGTTTCGCCATTGGCGCCGATCCAGCGCATCACCTCCGGGTCGGCGATAACTGGCGGTAGATCGCGTCGGCGTCCTCCGGCTCGGGCCGGCGGAGGAGCAGCCGCTCGGTCTCGATCACGCGAGCGCCTGCTCGAGATCTGCCCAGATCTCGTCGACCGGCTCGAGCCCGACCGAGAGTCGCAGCAGGCCGAACGGGATCCGGTCGCCCTCCCAGCGGTGGCGGCTCTCCATCGTCGAGGTGACGCCGCCGAGGCTCGTCGCGTTGACGATCAGCTTCGTGCTCGTCTCGACCGCGCGCGGATCGGCGACGTCGAACGAGATCACACCCGAGTAGCCGGGATAGCGCACGCGCGTGACTGCCGGATGGTCGCCGAGCCGGCGCGCGAGCTCGGAGGCGGTTTCCGTCTGGCGATGCATGCGCTCGTCGAGCGAGTCGAGCCCGCGCAGCAGCGAGGCCGCGGCGTCGGGTGCCGCGGTGATGCCGGCGAAGCCGCGGATCTTGCGCAGCTTTTCGGTGAGCTCTGGATCGCGCGTGACCGTGGCGCCGAGCAGCGCGTCGTGGTGGCCGCAGAGGTACTTCGTCGCCGAGTGGACGACGACGTCGGCGCCCTCGTCGAGCGCGTGCAGGTAGACCGGGGTCGCGATCGTCGCGTCGCAGACGATCAGGCCGGAGTGCGCGTTCAGCGCGTCCCAGTCGGGCACCGTCAGCACCGGGTTCGCCGGCACCTCGACCCAGACGATCTCCGCCTCCGGCGGCGGGCCCGTCTGGTCGAACTCGACGAAGCGCAGGCCCCAGGGCTCGAGCTCGCGGAAGAGCACCGAGGTCCCCCAGTAGGCGCCCTCCGCGAGCGCGATCGTCATTCCCGGGCCGCGCGAGCGCGAGCACGATCGCCGTCTCGGCACCCATCCCCGACGCATAGAGGAGCGCGTCCCCGCCCTCGAGGTCGCCCAGCCGGCGCTCGGCCTCGGTGCCCGTCGGATGCGCGTACCGGGAGTAGTAGAGCTCGCCCGGCTCGCCGCGCTCGTCGTAGGGCCAGATCGTCGAACGGTCGACCACCGGTCGAATCTAGCCGGTTACGCTCCGCTCATGGTCGACCCGGAACGCCAAAAGCTGTCCGCCCGCGAACGCGCCGAGGGGTTGTGCGATCCCGGCACCTTCGTCGAGCTCGACCGCTTCGTCGGCGATGCAGTTGTCACCGGGTACGGGCAGGTGTTCGGTCGGCGTGTGTTCGTCTTCAGCCAGGACTCGACCGTCTTCGGCGGCTCGCTGTCTGAGGCGGTCGCGCGAGCGGATCTGCAAGGTGCTCGATCTCGCGGGCAAGTACGGGTGCCCGGTGATCGGGATCAACGACTCCGGCGGCGCGCGAATTCAGGAGGGAGTCGTCTCGCTCGCCGGCTACGCCGAGATCTTCTGGCGCAACGTGCAGCTCTCGGGCGTGGTGCCGCAGCTCTCGCTCGTGATGGGCCCGTGCGCAGGCGGCGCCGTCTATTCGCCGGCGATGACGGACTTCGTCCTGATGGTCGAGGGCTCGTCGTTCATGTTCATCACCGGCCCCAACGTGGTGAAGGCGGTCACGGGCGAGGAGGTGACGCTCGAGGAGCTCGGCGGCGCCGACGCGCACGCGATCAAATCCGGCGTCGCACACCTGACCGCGGACGACGAAGAGGCCGCGCTCGAGGATGCGCGCTACCTGCTCAGCTTTCTGCCCCAGAACAACCGTGAGCCCGCGCCGCGCGACGATCCTGCCGATCCGGTCGATCGCGAAGCGCCCGAGCTCGACGAGCTCGTCCCCGACGAGCCGACGAAGCCGTACGACATCAAGCGCGTGATCGGCGCAGTCGTCGACGACGGCACGTTCTTCGAGCTGCAGTCGCGCTTCGCCGAGAACATCGTGTGCGGCTTCGCACGGCTCGGAGGCTTTTCCGTCGGCATCGTCGGCAACCAGCCGTACGCGCTCGCCGGCGTGCTCGACATCAACTCGTCGTCGAAGGCGGCGCGATTCGTGCGCACGTGCGACGCGTTCAACATCCCGCTGATCACGTTCGTCGACGTCCCGGGGTTTCTGCCGGGGACCGCGCAGGAGTGGGGTGGGATCATCCGCCACGGCGCGAAGCTGCTCTATGCCTACTGCGAGGCGACCGTGCCCAAGCTCGCGGTGATCACGCGCAAGGCCTACGGCGGCGCCTACGACGTGATGAGCTCCAAGCACATTCGCGCCGACTTCAACTTCGCCTGGCCGACGGCGGAGGTCGCGGTGATGGGGTCGGAGGGCGCGGTCAACATCGTCTTCAAGCGCGATCTGGCCGAGGCGAAGGACCCGGAGGCGCGCCGCGCGGAGCTGATCGCCGACTACCGCGAGAAGTTCGCGAACCCGTACGTCGCTGCCGAGCGCGGTTACATCGACGACGTGATCGAGCCGCGCCGCACGCGCCCGGTGCTGATCGACGCGCTGCGCACCGCGAGCACGAAGCGCGAGCCGCGCCCGCCGCGCAAGCACGGAAACATCCCCCTCTAGCTGCGATGTCGATCGATCTCGATCCCCCGCAGCCGGAGCCCGTAAGGCGCGCAATCGAGCGCCTGCTCGAAGCGAGAGACGCGGCCGCCGATCGGTGGTGGGTGGCGGGTCTCGAAGAGGCGCTAGGGAGCGACGACGGCGCGGCCGCGCAGGACGCGTGGGGCGGACCGCGCGTAGTCGAGTCCTGAGAGCCACGTCAGCGCGACTGCGACCAGCAGGAACCACCACGAGATCGAGTGGCTCCACGCTCCCGCGGCCGCGAAGCCGCCGACTGCGGCGGCGACCGCCTGCGACCACGTCTTCAGCTTGCCGAGGTCGCGCGCGGCGATCACGACACCGCGTTCGAGCGCAGCGACGCGCAGGCCGGTGATCAGCAGCTCGCGACCGACGATCGCCGCGACCATCCAGGCGGGAAAGACGTGCTGGTCGAGCAGCACGACGAGCGCGCCGAGCACGAGCACCTTGTCGGCCACCGGGTCGAGCAGCGAGCCGAAAGAAGAGGTGCGGCCGGACCGGCGCGCAATCCGTCCGTCGAACCAGTCGGTGGACATCGCCACGATGAAGACGGCGGTCGCCCAGTAGTCGTGCGAGCCGAAATGGACGGCGAAAAGCAGGACGACGATCGGAGCTGAGGCCGCCCGGGCGATCGTCAGCTGGTCGGCCAGGGTCATTCTCGGGAGAGAATACGCGTGATGTTCAAGAAGGTCCTGGTGGCGAACCGAGGCGAGATCGCCGTCCGTGTGTTTCGGGCGCTGCACGAGCTCGGGATCGGATCGGTGGGGGTGTACTCGGACGCCGACCGCGGCTCGCTTCACGCCGGCTACGCGCACGAGGCATACGCGATCGGCGGCCGCACCGCGGCCGAGAGCTATCTCGACGTCGGCAAGCTGCTGGACGCCGCGCGCCGCTCGGGCGCCGAGGCCGTTCATCCGGGTTACGGCTTCCTCGCCGAGAGCGCGGTGTTCGCGCGCGCCGTCGAGGCGGCCGGGCTCGTCTGGATCGGGCCACCGCCCGAGGCGATCGAACTGATGGGGACGAAGACGACCGCTCGCCTGCTGATGCGCGATGCAGGCGTGCCGATCATCCCCGGTACGACCGAGCCCGTCACGTCGGCCGCCGAGGTGACCGCGCTCGGCGACGAGCTCGGGTACCCGCTGCTCGTGAAGGCGGCGGCCGGTGGCGGCGGCAAGGGGATGAAGGTCGTCTCGTCGGCGGACGAGGCCGCAGCGGCATTCGAGTCGGCACGGCGCGAAGGGCAGGCCTACTTCGCCGACGACTCGGTCTACGTCGAGCGCTACCTCGAGGACCCACGGCACGTCGAGGTGCAGGTCCTCGCCGACGCGCACGGTGCCGTCATCCACCTGGGCGAGCGCGACTGCACGATCCAGCGGCGTCACCAGAAGCTCGTCGAGGAGACGCCGTCACCGGCGGTGACGCCCGAGCTCCGCGAGCGGATCGGCCAGATCGCCGTCGACGCTGCGCGCGCGGTCGGCTACCGCTCGGCGGGGACGATCGAAGGCCTGCTCGCCCCGGACGGCGCCTACTACTTCATGGAGATGAACACGCGCATCCAGGTCGAGCACACCGTCACCGAGCTCGTCACGGGCGTCGACCTCGTTCGCGAGCAGATTCTGATCGCGGCTGGGGAGCCGCTATGGCTGCGCCAGGAGGACGTCGTCCTGCGCGGGCACGCGATCGAGTGCCGCATCAATGCGGAAGACCCGTCCACCGGCTTCTTGCCCTCGCCCGGGCGGATCACGAGCTACCGGGAGCCGGCGGGGCCGGGAGTACGTGTCGACTCGGGTGTCGCGGCCGGGTCCGAGGTGAGCGACGTGTACGACCCGATGATCGCGAAGCTGATCGTGCACGACACAGACCGCGAGCATGCGCGGCTGCGCATGCTCAGAGCGCTGGCCGAGTTCGAGATCGGCGGTGTGACGACGCTCGTCGGGTTCCATCGTGCGCTGCTCTCGCATCCGAGTTTCATCGCAGCGGAAACGTGCCGCACGCTGGTCGAGTCGCGCGAGTTGCAGGAGGCTGCGGAGCAGTTCTCTCATCGGGCAACAACGGTAGCTGTCGCGCCGGACGGCGTGTTGTCTGCCCAGACAGCCATGGCCGAAGTGGACGGACGGCGCGTCGAGGTACGTGTGCTGCGTCCCGAGCCCGCCTACCGCGCACTCGGCCGCAAAGCGGCTGCGAGCGCGGCGCGGGCGCCGGCAGAGGGCATGCGGCGGACTTCATCGTCAGCCCGATGCAGGGAACGGTGCTCGACGTTCGAGTCGCCGACGGAGAAGAAGTCGCCGCCGGGGCGATCATCTGCGTGATCGAGGCGATGAAGATGGAGAACGAGGTGACCGCCCATCGCGCCGGCGTCGTCACGGAGCTCTCGGTCAAGCCCGGCGGCGCGGTCGCGAACGGCCAGGTGATCTGCGTGGTCTGCGGCGGAAACCGAAACGCGGGCTAGAGCGATCGCTGGTACACGCGGAACGTCCACATCGCGAACGCCGCGGTGACGACGGACAACGCGGCGAGATAACCGAGGTTCGCCCCGACCGCGCCCCAGTCGGTTCCGGGGAGCGCGACCGCCCGCGCCGCGCGCACGCCCCAGTTGACCGGGTTGAAGCCGGCGAGGGCGCGCATCCAGTGCGGCATCTGCGACTGCGCGAGCAGCGTTGACGAGAGGAAGAGCAGCGGCAGGCTGATGAAGTTCGCGAGCGCGATCACCGTTGCCTCGCGACGCGCGAGGAGCGCGATTCCCTGCGAGATGCCGGCGAACGCGCTGTTCACGAGGATCGCCACGGCAATGATCACGAGCCAGCCGAGCACCCCGGTGCGGATGTGTACGCCGAGTACGAGTGCGACGAGCAGGATCACGATTGCCTGCAGCGCCGCCTGGAACGACGAGCGGACGATCTGCGAGAGCACGAGCGACGTGCGCGATGCGGGCGTCGCGAGGAAACGCTCGATGAACTTGCGGTCGATGTCGAAGACCATCGACATCCCGCTCCAGCTCGCGCCGAAGAACGCGTTCATCACGACGATCGCCGGTGCGAGGAACGTGATGTACGACGTCGTGCCGAACCCGCCGAGCCGTGTGACGTTCTTGAACAGCTGGCCGTAGAGCACGAGCCAGACCATCGGTTGCACGAGCAAGATCACGATCCAGATCGGCTCGCGCAGGAGGTTCCGCGTCTGGCGGCCGATCATGAACCACGTGTGCCGGACGGCGGTCACGATCCCCGGTCCTCGGTCGCGAACTCGCGGCCCGTGTAGTGGAGATAGACGTCGTCGAGGCTCGGCCGGTGCACCGACACCGCTGCGACCGGGATACCGGCCGCAGCGAGCGCGCTGAGGATTCCGGGGAGCGCCTGCCCACCCTCGGACACGCGCGAGACGAGCGTGCGGCCGTCGGCGAGGGTCGTCTCGACGGGCGCTTGCACGCGCTCGAGTACCCGCCGTGCGTCCTCGACCTGGCCGTCGGCGAGCTCGACGTGCACGGCGTCGCCGCTCAAGCGCGACTTCAGCTCACCCGGCGTTCCCTCGACGACCACCTTTCCCTGCGAGACGATCGCAAGCCGGTCTGCGAGCTCGTCTGCCTCCTCGAGGTAGTGCGTCGTCAGGAGGATCGTCAGCGACTCGTTCTTGGCGAGGCGGCCGACCTCTTCCCACATGGCAACGCGCGCCTCGGGGTCGAGCCCCGTCGTCGGCTCGTCGAGGAAGAGCACACGCGGGCGATGGACGAGTCCGAGGGCGACGTCGAGGCGGCGCCGCATGCCGCCCGAGTAGCCCTGGACGATCCGGTCGGCCGCATCGGTGATCCCGACCACTCCGAGGAGCTCGTCGACACGCTCGCGCAGCGCCCGACCGTGCATCCCGTTGACGCGCCCCTGCAGGAGCAGGTTCTCGCGTCCGGTCGCGCGCCGGTCTATCCCGGATTCCTGCGGCACGTAGCCGATCGTGCGGCGCACCGCGCCCGCCTCGCGCACGACGTCGTGGCCACCCACCGAGGCGCTGCCGTCGTCAGGGCGCGTCAGCGTCACGAGCACGCGTACCGTCGTCGATTTCCCGGCGCCGTTCGGGCCGAGCAGGCCGAAGATCTCGCCCTCACGCACCGCGAACGACACGCCGTCGAGTGCCTGCACCTCGCCGTAGCGCTTCTGAAGACCGTCGACGGCGATCGCATCCACGGATCCCGAGCCTACCGAGCTAACCTCAGCCGGCCGTGGATCTCTACGAGTACCAGGGGAAGGAACTTTTCGCCCGGTTCGGGATTCCGGTTTCGGAGGGTCGCCTGGCGACGACGCCCGCGGAGGCGCGTCGCGCAGCGGAAGAGCTGGGCGGTCCGGTGGTGGTGAAGGCGCAGGTGATGACCGGAGGCCGCGGAAAGGCCGGGGGAATCAAGCTGGCGACTGATCCCGAGGACGCCGAGCGCAAGGCGGCCGAGATCCTCGGCCTCGACATCCGCGGTCATGTCGTGCGCCGGCTCTGGGTCGAACGCGCGTCCGAGATCGCCACCGAGCAGTACCTCTCGGTGACGCTCGACCGTGGCGCCAAGCAAGCGTTGCTGATGTTCACGACCGAGGGCGGCGTCGAGATCGAGCAGGTCGCCGCCGAAAACCCCGATGCGCTCGCCCGCGTGCACGTCGATCCGCTCGAGGGTTACACCCCGGCGCTCGGCCGCCAGCTCGTCGGCGACCGCCCAGAGGTGCTCGACCTGCTTGCGAAGCTGTACCGCTGCTTCGCCGAGTGCGACGCAACGCTGTGCGAGATCAACCCCCTGATCGTCACGCCCGCAGGCGAGCTCCGCGCGCTCGACGCCAAGGTGACGATCGACGACTCGGCGCTCTTCCGCCACCCGGACATCGCCGAATGGCGTGACACGAGCGCAGCCGATCCGCTCGAAGCGCTGGCGCGGGAGAAGGACATCACCTATGTGAAGCTCGACGGCTCGGTCGCGATCGTCGGCAACGGCGCAGGGCTGGCGATGTCGTCGGTCGACGTCGTCGTGGTTGCCGGCGGCCGGCCTGCGAACTTCTGCGACCTCGGTGGAGCGAGCAACGCAGACACGGTCACCCGCGCGCTCGAGGTGATCGCGCAGGACGCGCAGGTCCGGTCGATCCTCTTCAACATCTTCGCGGGGATCACCCGCTGCGACGAGATTGCGCGCGGGATGCTCGTTGCGCTCGAGCGGACGGAGATCGGCGCGCCGATCGTTGTCCGCTTCGACGGCACGAACGCTGTGGAAGGCCGCGCGATCCTGACCGACTCCGGCCGGCCGAACATCTTCATCGAGCCGACGATGCTGGATGCGGCCCGCCGCGCCGTGGAGCTCGCTGCATGAGGCGCCGCTTGTCGGCGCCGCTTTCAGGACGTGCGGGCTTTGCGCGTGCGTCCGTCTGCGTCGGCGACCGGAAACGCTGGCTTGAGGCATCCGCATGAGTGACGTCTGGAGCAAACGGGCCGAGGCCTACCGGCAGAGTAAGCCGCACAGCCAGGGAGCCGATCTCGACCTGGTCGTCGAGTGGGCCGCCGGGTGCACGACCGCGATCGACGTTGCGAGCGGGGGAGGCCACGTCGCGCGGCGGCTGCGGGAGGCCGGGCTCGAGGTCGTCACCTGCGATCCGGCTCCTGGGATGCAGGCTGACGTGATCTGTTTCGCCGAGGACCTGCCGTTCGCAGATGCGAGCTTCGACCTGGCGGCCACGCGTGTCGCCCCGCATCACTTCAGCGACGTCGAGGCGGCCGTGCGCGAGCTCGCCCGCGTCGCCGCTGCGAGGGTGATCGTCGTCGACAACCTCTACATGGGCGAGGCGGCCGAGGAAGCCGACAAGATCCGCGACCCATCGCACGTGCGCAACTACACAGAGGCGCAGTGGCGGCAGTTTCTCGACGAGGCCGGGCTCGAGCTCGAGGACGTCCGCGTCTTCGACTTCCCGATCGAGTTCGAGCCGTGGCTCGAGCGGAGCGAATGCGTCGGCGAGGACGCCGAGCGCGTGCGGGTGCTCCTGGCTGACCGGATCCGGGACGGAGCGGTCGCGCTCGAGCGGATCGCGTTGAAGGCGCGGCCGCGATGAGCATCCTGATCGACGCCGATACGCGCCTGCTCGTGCAGGGGCTGACGGGCAGCGAGGGTCGCTTCCACGGCCTGCGCAATCGCGCCTACGGCACGAACGTCGTCGCCGGTGTGACGCCGGGCAAGGGCGGGCAGGACGTCGAAGGGATCCCGGTGTTCGACTCGGTCGCCGACGCCGTCACCGCCACCGGCGCCGACGCGAGTCTGATCTTCGTTCCTGCCCGCTTCGCCGCCGACGCGGTGTACGAGGCCGCCGACGCCGGGATCGCCACGGTCATCTGCATCACCGAGCACATCCCGGTGCACGACATGCTCCGCCTCTACGCCCAGCTCCGCCGGCTCGGGGTGACGCTGATCGGCCCGAACTGCCCGGGCGTGCTCTCGCCCGGCAAGGCCAACGCCGGGATCATTCCGGCCGAGATTTTCCGGCCCGGCTCGGTCGGGCTCGTCTCCCGCTCGGGAACGCTCACCTACCAGATCGGGTACGAGCTGGTTCAGCTCGGGCTGGGCAACTCGACGATCGTCGGCATCGGCGGCGACCCGATCGTCGGCTCGTCGTTCATCGACGTGCTCGAACGCTTCGAGGCCGATCCCGAGACCGAGATCGTCGTGCTCGTCGGCGAGATCGGCGGTGACGAGGAGGAGAAGGCGGCGCGCTACGTCGCGGAGCAGATGACGAAGCCTGTCTTCGCGTACATCGCCGGCTTCTCGGCGCCGCCCGGTAAGACGATGGGTCACGCGGGGGCGATCATCTCCGGCTCGTCGGGCACCGCGCAGGCGAAGAAGGAGGCGCTCGAAGCCGCGGGCGTCACGGTCGGAACAACGCCGACCGAAGTCGCGCAGCTCGTTGCTCGCTCCGGCTAGTCTGGCACGCAATGGCTGTCACCACTCCGAAGGTGATCTCGTTCGCGCGCGGCGTGCCCGCGCCCGAATGCCTCGCCGCGGACGATCTCGCCGATTGCGCACGCGCGGCCGTCGAGCGCGACGGAAAGACGATCCTGTCGTACGGCTCCGGCGCCGGCTACACCCCGCTGCGGGAGCTGCTCGGCGAGTGGTTCGGCGTTGCTCCGAGCCGCATCGTCGTCACGAACGGATCGCTCAACGGCTTCGTGCTCCTCGCACAGCAGCTCGGGCGCGGCAAGACGGTCTTCGTCGAGTACCCCACCTACGACCGGGCGATCAAGATCCTGGTCGAAAACGGCGCGTCGGTTGTCGCGGTTGCGATGGACGAGGACGGGATCGTCCCCGAAGAGCTCGAGAATCAGATGCGGCTGAACGAGAACGCAGGGTTCCTCTACACGATTCCGACCTTCCAGAACCCGACGGGACAGACGCTGAGCGAGCCGCGGCGGCAGTCGATCGTCGCCCTCGCCGAGCAGCAGAATCTGCTGCTGTTCGAAGACGACCCCTACAGCCTGATCCGCTTCGAGGGGGAGGCGCTGCCGGCGCTCTTCGACCTCACGGACAAGAAGTCGATCTACAGCTCGTCGTTCTCGAAGACAATCGCGCCGGGCCTGCGCGTCGGCTGGTTCATCCTGCCGGAGGAGATCGCCGAAAGCCTCACCGAGGCGGCGACGGCGTCGTACATCACCCCCGTGCTGCTGGCTCAGGCGACGGTGCATGAGTTCATCACCCGCGGCCTGTTCGAACCGAACCTGCAGCGGATCAACGGCTTGCTCAAGGCGCGGCGCGACGCGATGCTGAGCGCGCTCGACAAGCACTTCTCCGGTGCGACCTGGACGCGGCCGCACGGTGGGTTCTTCACCTGGCTGACGCTGCCGGCCGGGACCGATGCGAAGGACGTGATCGCCCGGGCCGACGGTGTGACCGCAGTTCCGGGCTCCGACTTCGGCGGCCCGGCGAACACGATGCGCCTTGCCTACAGCTTCGTCTCGCCGGACGAGATCGAAACCGGCGTCGAGCGGCTCGCTGCAGCGGTGGTGTAGAGGCGCCGCTTGCGGCGCCGTTCCTGTGCGTAGGCGGCCGCGAGCGGTTCGGCCAGTTCGCTCACTTAGATATCGGCCAAAGCTCAGCCGAAGCTGGTAGCGCCTGACGGCTTAAACGGCCGCGTACGCCGCAGCTGCGGCAGCGAGGTTTGCACCTAAAGGCGCGCGAGCAACGAGCGTCGGCTGCCTCGGCGGCTCGAGCGTGCGACCCGCTGCACGAAACGTCGGGCACGGACGCTCGAGCGCGAGCGCGCACAGGCCGTGCCGGTGGAAGTAGCAGTCCTGACAGGTGGGTCGTTGCTGAGTCATCTGGGAGTACCCGGACCTCGACGGGGGAGAAGTGGAAAGGATTGTGGAAGTGACGTGCCTGACCAATGGACGATCCTACGACGGAGCTACCGAGGCGCAACGCTTGCCAACAGAGAAAACGCGCAGTTTCCGCCGCTTTCAAACGGCCTGAAAATGCAGTTTTCTATCCCGTCGCCGGCAGTGTTGCCAGCACGCGCAACGCCTGTTGAAAACTCTTCACAGGGATGATGCGAAGCCCGTGCGCGTACTTCCTCGCATCGCGTGCGTTGTCCCCCGCCGGCACCAGGAATGCGTCCACACCCGCCTCGCGGGCGCCGATCGTCTTCTGCTTGATCCCGCCGATCGCGCCCACACTGCCGTTCAGAGAGATCTCGCCGGTGGCGGCAATCTTGTGGCCCCGATCGACGTTCCGTCCGAGCTCCTCGAGCACGCCGAGCGCGAACGCGAGGCCGGCGGATGGCCCGCCGACGCCGTTCGCGTCGATCGAGACGCGCAGCGGCAGCCGGATGTTGACGGCCTGGGTGAGCAGCACGCCGATGATGCCGCGGTGCGAGCCGGCCACATCCGGCTTCGGTGTGCAGCGCTACCGTCTTCGTGCCGTGGCCGCGCCGCACGGTGAACGACAGCAGCGTTCCGGGCGGTTTCCCTGCCATCACCTTCGAGACATCGGCGGGCACGCGAATGCGCTTGCCGTCGATTGCGATGATCACGTCCGTCGGCTGAAGGCGGCCCGCGGCGGGAAAGCCCGGCTCGACCCCGGAGATGAGCGCTCCGGCGGCGATCGTCGTCACCTTGCGCCCCAGCGTGCGGAGTGCGACGGCGGCGGCGACGTTCTGCGAGGTCCTCATCTCCTGGGCATCGATCGACGCCTGCTCGGCCGGCGTCACGCCCGGGCCGAGGATCTCCGCGGTGGGATACAGGCTCGCTCCGTTATGGAGGCCCCCGAACAGCTTCTCGAGCAGCGAGGCCTTTCGCTCCGTCACATCGACGAAGTAGATGCCGCCGCCGTCGTGCGGGCTGTGGCCGCCGGCGATGCTGATCAGTGGCGCGACCGGGTGCGCCGGGTCGGGGAGGAGGATGATGTCGTGGGACGGGGACGACCCAGAGGGTGACGGCCACGGCGAACAGCACGAGCCCCGCTGCCAGCAGCCGTCCGGCGGTGATCACCTTCCACGGCGCGCGCAGCACGCGCGCAGCTTAGACCTCTGAGCGCTCTAGGTCGTCAAGACGCCGACGACCTCGCGCACGGCCGAGGCCGAGCGCTCGAGCGCCTCGTGCTCCTGCGCGTCGAGCTCCAGCTCGACGATCGCCTCGACCCCGGCAGCGCCAAGCCGAACCGGGACGCCCATGTAGAGGTCGTCGATCCCGTATTCGCCCTGGAGGTAGGCGGTGCAGGGAAGGACGCGCTTTTCGTCGAGCATGATCGCGTCCACCATCTGCGCGGCGGCGGCGCCGGGTGCGTACCAGGCAGACGTGCCGAGCAACTCGACGAGCTCGCCGCCTCCCTTGGCCGTGCGCGCGACCAGGGCGGCGATCCGCTCCTCGCCGACGAGCCGGCGCAGGGGCACGCCGCCGACCGTCGTCGCGCTGACGACGGGAACCATCTGGTCGCCATGGCCGCCGAGCACCACCGCCGTCACGTCCTTCAGCGACGAGCCGGTCTCCCAGGCGATGAAGGTCGAAAAGCGCGCCGTGTCGAGAATGCCCGCCATGCCGAAGACGCGTTCGCGCGGCAGCCCGGAGACGCTCTTCGCCACGTGGCACATTGCGTCGAGGGGGTTCGAGACGACGATCAGGATCGCCTCCGGCGAAGCGCCGACGACCTTCGTGGTGACGTCCTTGACGATCTTCTCGTTCGTCGTCACCAGATCGTCGCGGCTCATGCCGGGGCCGCGCGGGATCCCGGCGGTGATCACGACCACCGTGGAGCCCGCGCGTTTGCTCGTAGCTGTTCGAGCCGACGACGTTCGGCTCGTAGCCGAGCAGCTTCCCCATCTGGTTGATGTCGAGGGCCTTGCCCTGCGGGAGCCCTTCCTTGATGTCGACGAGCACGACGTCGGCGTAGTCGCGCGAGGCGAGCACCTGTGCGCAGGTGGCGCCGACGTTCCCGGCGCCGACCACCGTCACTTTCCGCCGCGCGCTCATCTCTGGAGTTTGGCGATCACCGCGTCCGCCACGTCGCTCGTGCCGACGGCGGTCGGGTCGTCGCGGCTCGGTTTCATGTCGTAGGTGACGCTCGTGCCCTCGCGGATCAACTCAGCGATCGCGCGCTCGAGGCGCACGCCGGCGTCGTGTTCCCCGATGTGGTGCAGCATCAGCATCCCCGACAGCATCTGCGCCATCGGGTTCGCCTTGTTCAGGCCGGCGTACTTCGGCGCGGAGCCGTGCGTCGGCTCGAAGACCGCGACCCGCGAGCCGAAGTTCGCGCCCGGAGCGACGCCAAGCCCGCCGATCAGGCCCGCGGCGAGGTCGGAGACGATGTCGCCGTAGAGGTTCGGCAGCACGAGCACGTCGTAGTCCTCGGGATGCTGGACGAGCTGCATGCACATGTTGTCCGCGATCCGGTCGTCGAACGCGATGTCCGAGTTCTGCTCGGCCACCTCGCGGGCGGTGCGGAGCCACAGGCCGTCGGTGAATTTCATGATGTTCGCCTTGTGCACGCACGTCACCTTGCTGCGGCCCATCCGGCGCGCATAGTCGAAGGCGAACTGGAAGACGCGCCTGCTGCCGGTGATCGAGATCGGCTTGATCGACAGGCCGGAGTCGGGCTGGGGGAGCTTCTCGCCGTGCGCTTCGAGCCAGCGCGTCAAGTCGAGTGCTTCCGGCGTGCCCTCTTCGAACTCGATCCCGGCGTAGATGTCTTCGGTCGTCTCGCGGACGATCACCAGGTCGACGTTCTCGTACCGCGTGCGCACGCCGGGGTACGTCTTGCACGGCCGCACCTGCGCGTAGAGGTCGAGATCGGCTCGCAGGCGGACGTTCACGGAGCGGAACCCCTCGCCGATCGGAGTCGTGATCGGCCCCTTGAGCGCGACGCCGTTTCGGCGGACCGAGGCGAGCGTCTCGTCTGGGAGAGGGTTGCCGCCGTGCTCGGCCATCACGTCGGCTCCTGCGTCATGGACGTCCCACTCGAATTTGACGCCGGTCGCCTCGAGCACGCGGCGCGTCGCCTCGGTCAGCTCGGGGCCGATTCCATCGCCGGGGATCAAGGTCACGCGGTGCGCCATCGGACCGGCGATTCTACGTTTGGATCGGAGAAACGCTCCGGTGGGGTACTTTTGAGGCGTGGACGAGATCAAACTTGGGCTCGAGGGCGTCGTCGCATTCGAGACGACGATCGCCGAGCCGGACAAAGAGGGAGGCTCTCTCCGCTACCGCGGGGTCGACATCGAGGAGCTCGTCGGCCGCTATCCGTTCGAGAAGGTGTGGGGCCTGCTCGTCGACGAAAGCTTCGAGCCCGGCATGCCTGAGGCGGAACATCTCGAGCTTCAAGATCCGAGCGGATCGGTGATGGCCGACCTGCAGGCCGGCCTCGCGACGCTCGGGCCGAAGTGGAAGCTGAAGCAGCTCGTCGATCTCAATCCGAAGCAGGCGCGCGACGATCTCGCCCGCCTCTCCGCTGCGGCGCTTTCGATCGTCGCCCAGGCTGCCCGCGGCAGCGCGCCGGTCGTACCGGAGTCAGAAGTACGAAAGGGCGAGAACGCGGCTGCGCAGTTCCTGATCCGCTGGCGAGGCGATGCCGAGCCGAAGCACGTGATCGCGCTCGACACCTACTGGGTGACGGCTGCGGAACACGGTCTGAACGCGTCGACCTTCACGGCGCGGATCGCTGCATCGACCGGCGCCGATTGCGCGGCCGCAATGTCGTCTGCGGTGGGTGCCCTGTCGGGGCCGCTGCACGGCGGGGCTCCCGGGCGCGTCGTACCGATGCTCGACGCCGTCGATCGGAGCGGCGACCCGGAGGGGTACATCCGCGGCCTGCTCGCCAAGGGCGAGCGGATCATGGGCTTCGGCCACCGCATCTACCGGGCCGAAGACCCGCGTGCCCGCGTTCTTCGGCGAACGGCGAAAGAGCTCGGTTCGCCACGGTACGAGGTCGCCGAGGCGCTCGAGACCGCGGCGCTCAAGGTCTTGAAGGAGGTTCATCCCGATCGGCCGCTGCCGACGAACGTCGACTACTGGGCGGCGGTCGTGCTCGACCTGGCCGAGATTCCCCATGAGATCGCGCCGGCGATGTTCGGCTGCGCCCGCGTTGCAGGCTGGTCCGCGCACATCCTCGAGCAGCGTGAAACGGGCAAGCTGATCCGTCCGTTGGCGCGCTACGTCGGACCGCCCGCGCACAGCCTCGCGGAAGCTTGAGCGAGCTCGTCGACGCTGCGGCGGAAGCGGACGCGCTCGCTGAGCAGGGGGATGAGCGTGCGCTCGCCGAGCTGCGCGCGAAATGGGAGGAGGAGCTCGAGCATGCCGCCCGCTCTCAGGACTTCCGCGAGCGCGCCGCCGCCTACCGCGCGATCGCGCAGTTTCGCTTCAAGCAGAAGACCGAGCTGCTTCGGCGCGGCCTCGAGGATGAGAGCCCGGCGTGCCGAGGCTCGGCGGTGATCTCGCTCGAACGCCTTTCGCGCGACCATCCCGGTGTCGTCAACGGCGTCCGCCCGCTGCTGAACGAGATGGCAGCACGCGACGGCAACGAAGCGGTGCGCCGGCTCGCGATCGTCTCCCTGAAGAACGGCTCACCCGATCGCGGGACGATTCAGCTGCTCGAAGGGCTCGGCGCCGACGACGAGGAGGACAAGGAACTGCGCGACGCAGCCGCCAAGGTCGCTCAGTCTCTGAAGAAGAAGGCGAAAGCGCGCTAATTGATGCAGCTGCACGTGATGCGGCCGCACGCGGCGCACGCGCGCGGCTTGCGCTTCGGTTCGAGCATGTTCTTCACCACTCCCAGCATCATCATCAGCCACGCCACGCCGGAGGCGACGGTGATCGTGAGGAGCGAGTGGGGGTAGGTGGTCAAGTCGGTTCTTTGCGGCGTGCGTGCGGATGGGCCTGAAAATACGATTCCCGCCGTCTCCGGTCGGAAACGTGGGTGTAGAGCTCTGTAGTCCCTAGATCGGCATGTCCGAGCAATTCTTGAACGCTGCGGAGGTCGGCCCCTCCCTCGAGCAGGTGGGTCGCAAAGGAGTGGCGCAGCAGATGAGGATGGACGCGACCCGGCTCCAGGCCTGCAACTTCGGCCAGACGGCGGAGGATCAGGAACGCCCCGGTCCGGGTCAGCCCACCGCCTTTCGCGTTCAGAAAGAGCTCTGGGCGGTGACGCCGGTCGAGGTAGGGCCGCCCGCGGGCGAGATAGCGGCGAAGCGCATCGACGGCAGGACGGCCGACCGGCACGACGCGTTCCTTGCCACCCTTCCCGGTGACACGCACGAGCCGGTCGTCGAGATCGACGCCGCCCTTCTCGAGCCCGACCGCCTCCGATACGCGGAGGCCGGCGCCGTAGAGGAGCTCGACGAGTGCCCGGTCACGGAGCGCGCGCGGCGTGATCCCGTTTGCGGCCGCGATCAGGCGTTCCGCCTCACCGGGTGAGAGCGTGCGCGGCAGCTTGCGGGCCCGGCGCGGCAGCTTCAGCTCGGCCGCGGGATTGTCTCCCCGGACACCGAGCAGCTGGAGATGGCGGAAGAACGTGCGCGAAGCGGCCGTGCGGCGGGCGATCGTCGTCGCGGCGAGCCCGTCGGCTCGGAGCTGAGCCGTGTAGCGCTCGAGCTCCTCCACCGTCGCCTTCCCGATCGGCTTGCCGAGGAACTCGGACAGACGGGCGAGATCGCGGCGATACGCGTCGACGGTTCGGGGTGAGCGCCTCGCCGCGAGCAGGGCGAGGAACGCCTCGAGCTCACGATCGCGGATGGGCGCGGTCGTAGACACGGCGGAGTCGTTTGGCGTCGACATGGCTGTAGATCTGGGTGGTCGAGAGCGACGAGTGGCCGAGCAGCTCCTGGATCACGCGGAGGTCGGCGCCCCCCTCGAGCAAGTGGGTCGCGAAGGCGTGCCGCAGCCGATGCGGGTTGCTCAGCATCCGGCGCAGGGTGGAGGTGTCGAGCCTGCGACCTCGGGCCGAGAGGAAAAGCGCATTCTCGGCGCCGGTCGCCAGCTTCGGCCGCGCCTCGGCCAGGTAGCGCGCGACCCAGTGGCCGGCCTCCTCGCCGAGTGGGACGACGCGGTCCTTCGCGCCCTTGCCGTTCTGGATGTGAACGATCTCCTGTTCGAAGTCGACGTCACCGAGATCGAGGCCGACTGCCTCCGAGCTGCGCAACCCGGCGGAGTAGACGACCTCGAGCAACGCGCGATTTCGGAGCGAGAGCACGTCGTCGCCGGTGCCTGCCGCGGCGAGTAGCTCCTCGACCTCGCCCAGCTTTGGCGCGTTGGGCAGGCGGCGGGTGCGCCGTGGCGCGAGCGGAATGTCGGGGACGTGGCCGGCGCCGAGCGTGAACCGAAGGAGCGAGCGCACCGCCGAGAGCCGGCGCGCGATCGTCGACGGTGCGAGCTTCGTGCCACGACGCGCCCGGCCGAGATCCGCGGTGTACTCGGCGAGTGCGCGCACGTCGACCTGCTCGAGCGGACGCTCGCCGTACCACTCGGCGAAGTCGCGCAGATCGTTGCGGTAGGCGCGCACGGTCGCAGCGGAGACCCCTGCGGCTCCCAAGTAGCGCTCAATCGCGTCCTCTACCCTCACGCATGGGGATTCGCCCCGGCGCTAGGATCGCCTGCCCGTGACCGCCGCCGACCCCCGCTTCGAAGCTCTCGCAGAGCTGGCCGTCCACGGAGCGAACGTCCAGCCGGGCCAGGTCCTCGCGATCGGGGCCGAGATCGGCCAGCAGGACGCTGTGCGCGCGGTTGCTGCCGCTGCGTACAAGCGCGGCGCTCTCTTCGTCGACGTTCTCTACTTCGATCCCTACGTCAAGCGGGAGCGCATCGAGCATGCCGATCCGGACACGCTCGAGTGGGTTCCGCCGTGGCTTCCCTTCCGGCTCGAGACGCTGGCCGAGCGTGGCGAGGCACGGATCGCGTTGCAGGGAGTCGTCTCGCCCAATGCACTCGCGGGGCTCGATCCGTCGCTCGCCGGCCGCGACAAGCTGCCGTGGCTGAAGGAGACCGGCCGGATCATCAGCGAGCGCTCGACCAACTGGTCGATCGTTCCCTGCCCGCATCCGAGCTGGGCACAGCTCGTCTTCCCGGAGCTCTCGGTGGATGCCGCATACGAGAAGCTCTGGGAGCAGCTCTGGCACATCCTCCGCCTCGACGAGCCTGACCCTGCTGCCGCGTGGGACGAGCGCACTGCCGTGTTGAAGCGGTCTGCGGCAGTGATGACCGACCGCCGCTTCGATGCGCTCGAGTTCCGAGGGCCCGGGACGGAGCTGGATGTCGGCCTGCTGCCGTCGAGCACCTGGGGCGCCGGCGACTTCACGACGCGCAAGGGGCTTCGCCACCTGCCGAATCTTCCGACCGAGGAGGTCTTCACCAGCCCGGATCCGGAGCGCACGCAAGGGCACGTCACTTCGACGAAGCCGCTCGTGTTGAAGGACGGCACGATCGTCCGCGGGCTCAAGGTGCGCTTCGAAGGCGGCCGTGCGGTCGAAGTGGATGCAGACGAGAACGGCGCCGCGATTCGGGTTGTCACTCAGGCTGACGACGGCGCTGCCCGGCTCGGTGAGGTCGCCCTCGTCGATCGTCAAGGACGGATCGGTCCGCTCGGCACCGTCTTCTACGACACGCTGCTCGATGAGAACTCTGCGAGCCACATCGCATTCGGCCACGGCTTTGCATTCGCCGTTGGCGAGGACGACGCGTCGCGCATCAACGACAGCGGCATTCACGTCGACTTCATGATCGGGTCCGAAGAGTTGGAGGTCACGGGGGTCACGACCGAAGGCGAGCGCGTGCCGGTTCTCCGGCAAGGCGACTGGCAGGTGTAGTGGCTACCCTTCGTCGTCCGGTGGCGACGACGGCTGAGCAGATCGACCTCCGCGAGCACGGCATCGAGCCTGCGGGGACGGTCTTCCGTAATGCGACGACCTCGGTGCTCTACGAGCACGCCCTCGCTCGCGGCGAGGCGCGGATCGCCGAGGGAGGCCCGTTCGCCGTCGATACCGGCGTGCACACGGGCCGCTCGCCGAAGGACAAGTTCGCCGTCCGTGAGCCTGAGTCCGAGGACCGGATCTGGTGGGGCACCGTCAACAACGAGCTGTCGCTCGAGCACTTCGAAGGGCTGCGCGCAAAGGTCGCCGAGTATCTCGGTGGGCTCGACACCCTCTACGTCGTCGATGCGTTCGCGGGCGCCGACCCGGAGCATCGGATCGCGCTGCGCGTCGTCACGTCGATGCCGTACCACGCGCTGTTCTCCTCGACCATGTTCATCACTCCGACTGCGCAGGAGCTCGAGGGCTTCAGCCCGCAGGCGGTTGTGCTGCACGCACCCGCGTTCGAGGCGAGCCCGGAGGAGGACGGCACGCGCACCGGCACGTTCTCGATCTTCCATCCGACAAAGCGCGAGATCCTGATCGGAGGCACCTTCTACGCGGGCGAGATCAAGAAGAGCATCTTCACGCTCCTCAACGACTCGCTGCCGCTCGAGGGTGTGCTGCCGATGCACTGCTCCGCGAACGTCGGCGACGACGGAGACGTGGCGATCTTCTTCGGCCTCTCCGGCACCGGCAAGACGACGCTCTCGGCGGATCCGGAGCGCCGCCTGATCGGGGACGACGAGCACGGCTGGGGTGACAGCGGCGTCTTCAACTTCGAAGGCGGCTGCTACGCGAAGACGATCAACCTCTCGGCCGAGGCGGAGCCGGAGATCTACGCGGCGTCGACCATGTTCGGCACCGTCCTCGAAAACGTCGTGATCGACGAGAACGGATTCCTCGACTTCGACGACGATTCGAAGACCGAGAACACCCGCTCCGCCTACAAGCTCGAGAAGATCCCGAACGCCCTGCCGACGAAGATGGCCGGGCATCCGAAGAACGTCGTCTTCCTCGCGGCCGACGCGTTCGCCGTGTTGCCGCCGATCGCACGGCTCGACGACAACCAGGCGCTCTACTACTTCCTCTCGGGCTACACGTCGAAGCTCGCCGGCACGGAGATCGGCGTCACCGAGCCCGAGCCGACCTTCTCTGCGTGCTTCGGCCACCCGTTTCTGCCCCAGCCGCCCGCGGTGTACTCGAAGCAGCTCGGTGAGAAGCTCGCGAAGCACAAGCCCAGCGTCTGGCTGATCAACACCGGCTGGACCGGCGGGCCGTCAGAGCCGATCGGCGACGGCCATCGGATGCCGATCCAGGCCACCCGGGCCCTTCTGCACGGCGCGCTCTCCGGGAGGCTCCACGACGTCGAGTTCCGGATCGACGACACATTCGGGTTCGAGGTGCCGGTCTCGCTGCCGGGCGTCGATTCGTCGCTGCTCGACCCGCGCTCGACGTGGGCCGACCCGGCGGCCTACGACACGAAGGCGACGCGAGCTTGCCGAGATGTTCCGCAAGAACTTCGAGAAGTTCGCGGATGCCGGCCCGGACGTCGTTTCCGCAGGCCCCAGGGTCTGACCTTCGGATAGCGTCCAGCCTCCGTGGAGGGGGCGCACGACGTACTCGTGATCGGCGCCGGCTGCGCGGGCATGCGGGCTGCGATCGAGGCATTCGACGCAGGCGCCAACGTGGCGCTCCTTTCGAAGATCCATCCGACCAGGAGTCACTCCGGGGCGGCCGAGGGCGGGATCAACGCCGCGCTCGGAAATGCGTCCGAGGACAACCCCGAGCTGCACTCGTTCGACACGGTCAAGGGCGCCGACTATCTCGGCGACCAGGACGCGATCGAGATCCTCTGCACCGAGGGGCCGGGCGACGTCTACGAGCTCGAGAACTGGGGCGCCGTCTTTTCGCGCACCGACGACGGCCGGATCGCACAGCGGCCGTTCGGCGCTGCCGGCGCACCGCGCACCGCGTACGCCGCCGACATCACGGGCCACGTGCTGATCCAGGTGCTCTACGAGCAGGTGGTCAAGCGGAACATCCCCGTCTACGAGGAGTACTTCGCGTGGAAGCTCGTCGAGGACGGCGGTCGCTGCGTCGGCGTGCTCGCCTGGAATTTGTTGACGGGGGGCTGGAGGCGATCCCGGCGAAGACGACGATCCTCGCCACCGGCGGGGCGGGGCGGCTCTACGTCGGCACGACCAATGCCTACGCGTGCACCGGCGACGGGATGACGATGGCGTTGCGACTCGGAGTGCCGCTCAAGGACATGGAGATGATGCAGTTCCATCCGACGACGCTCGCGCCGACCGGTGTGCTGATCACCGAGGGCTGCCGCGGCGAAGGCGCGTTCCTCTTGAACAAGGACGGCGAGCGGTTCCTGAAGCGCTACGCGCCGAACGCGATGGAGCTTGCCTCGCGCGACGTGATCTCCCGAGCCGAGCAGACCGAGATCGACGAGGGCCGCGGCATCGACGGCAACGTCATGCTCGATCTGCGCCATCTCGGCGCGGCGAAGATCCTCGAGCGCCTGCACGGCACGCGCGAGCTGTCGATGGTCTTTGCAGGCATCGATCCGATCTACGACCCGATTCCCGTTCGG
The DNA here is from genome assembly GCA_963761365.1 of uncultured Actinomycetes bacterium. Taxonomy (GTDB): domain Bacteria; phylum Actinomycetota; class Thermoleophilia; order Gaiellales; family Gaiellaceae; genus PALSA-600. Next base: position 38,809 of record CAVXHB010000017.1, read on the forward strand.
CCCGGCGCGCATTACCACATGGGCGGCGTCGATACGGATGCCCTCGGCCGCACGACGCTCGACGGTCTCTACGCCGCCGGTGAGGTCGCGTGCATCTCGGTCCACGGCGCCAACCGGCTCGGCGGCAATGCGCTGCTCGAGACGATCACCTTCGGCCGCCGCGCGGGCGCGGATGCCTCCGACGTCGCCTTCCGGACGCCTGACGCGCAGATACCCGACTCGGCGGTGCGCGATGCCGAAGCAGAGCTGCGTGAGCTGCTCGACCGCAAGGACGGCGAGCGGCCGTGGAAGATCCGCGACGAGCTCGCCGAGACGATGCATGTGAACTTCGGCGTCTTCCGGCGCGAGGACCAGATGATCGAGCAGGGGAAGATCGTCCAGGGACTGCGCGAGCGATACGAGCGCGTCATCGTCGAGGACAAGGGCGATGTGTTCAACAACGACCTGACCCAGGCGCTCGAGCTCGGCTTTCTCCTCGAGCTCGCCGAATGCATGGTCGTGGCCGGGATCGCGCGCAAGGAGAGCCGCGGTGCGCATGCGCGGCCCTACGACTTCCCCGAGCGCGACGACGCGAACTTCCTCAAGCACACGATGGTGTCGTGGAACGGCGCCGGGCCGAAGCTCGACTGGCGCCCCGTCACCATTACGAAGTGGCAGCCGGCCGCGAGGTCGTACTAGGGTGGCGAAATGAAGGTTGCTCTGAAGATCTGGCGCTCGAACACCGAGACCGGTGAGCGCGCTCTGCGCGAGTACGAGGTCGAGGCACCCGAGTGGGTGACGCTGCTCGACGTGCTCGACATCATCAAGGACCGCCACGACGGGACGCTCGCGTTTCGCAAGAGCTGCCGGATGATGATCTGCGGCTCGTGCGGCATGCGCATGGACGGCGCCGCCGTGCTCGCATGCAAGACGCGCATGTACGACATGGTGCAGGCGGGCCACGTCCCGGTGATCTCGGCGATGGGCAACCTGCCGATCCTGAAAGACCTCGTCGTCGACATGGATCCGTTCTGGGCGAAGTTCAAGGCGGTCAATCCGTACCTGCAAGACCGGGTACGAGGAGCCTCCGCCCGGGCGCGAGTTCCGCATCTCGCAAAAGCGCATGAACGCGATCCAGAAGGAGGCGCTTTGCATCAACTGCGGCGCCTGCGTGTCGGAGTGCAACGCGATGGAATCCGATCCCGACTTCCTCGGCCCGCAGGCGCTCGCGAAGGCGATGCGGTTCGTCGGCGACCCGCGCGATGCGGGCAGGGTCGACCGGCTCGAGGATCTGAACGGGAAGAACGGGATCTGGCAGTGCACGCGGTGCTATTTCTGCAACGAGCGCTGCCCGAAGGGAGTCGACCCGCGCGACGCGATCGCCAAGCTCGGCGCCGAGTCGGTCAAGGAAGGCATCGACCGCGACATGGGCGCAAAGCACGCGAAATGGTTCGTCACCTCGGCGAAGACGACGGGTTGGCTTCGTGAGACCGAGCTCGTGCCGCACACGCAGGGCATCGTCGAGACGATCAAGCAGACGACGTTCGCGCTCGCGCTCGCGCGTAGGGGCAAGGTGCCACCGCCGTTCCCGCCGCACGTCGCCAAGGACGTCAAGGAGGCACGGCTCTTGTACGACCTCGTGCAGGAGCAGGGCCGCGCCGGGTACGAGGGGATCGTGCAGGGCGAGGCGGCGCTGGCGAAGCTCGCGCACGGCTACCACGAGGGCGAGCGGGACCCGTACGGCGAGGGCTCGTTCCCGCGGCCGTACATCGCCGGCGAGGAGGCGTCCGCATGAAGAAGGTGGCGTACTACAAAGGCTGTCTCGCGTCGCTGTCGGCGAAGGAGCTCGACACCTCGACGAAGGCGCTCGCGCCGAAGATCGGGCTCGAGCTGATCGAGCTCGAGTCGGTCACGTGTTGCGGCGCCGGCGACATCCATGAAGCCGAGCCCGACTTCTATCTGCACCTGAACGCGCGGATCCTCTCGTATGCCTCCGCGTCGGGAGCCGACACGCTGCTCACGGTTTGCAACGTCTGCACGCTCAACCTGCGGCAGGCGAACTGGCAGCTCGTCGGCGACGCCGAGTTGCGCGCGCGGGTGAACGAGAACCTCGTCTCGGTTGGCGTGCCGGCCTATGAGCGCGACATCGACGTGCGGCACCTGCTCTGGGAGCTGGCGGAGGAGGAGGGCTTCGAGCAGCTCAAAGCGGTCGCGCACAAGGGCTTGAAGGGGTTGAAGATCGCTCCGTTCTACGGCTGCCAGATCCTGCGCCCGTCGCGCATCCTCGGCTTCGAGGATCCCGACCGGCCCTCGTCGCTCGAGCGGATCATCGAAGCCTGCGGCGGCGAGGCGGTCGACTACCCGGCGAAGCTGAAGTGCTGCGGCTTCCCGATCATCCAGGCGCGCGAAGAGACTGCGCTCGGCGAGCTCGTGCAGCCGATCGAGCAGGCAGTCGACGCAGGTGCCGACGCGATGGTGACGCCGTGCCCGCTCTGCCACCTCTCCCTCGATGCGTGGCAGTCGAAGCTGAAGGCGGTCACCGGCCGTGACTTCAAGATGCCGATCCTTCACCTCTCGCAGCTGATCGGCGTGGCCGCGGGGTTGCCCGAGTCGGAGCTGAAGTTCCGCCGGCACGTGGTCAGCGTGAAGCCGGTACTCGAAAAGCTCGACGCGTAAAGCTCCCGTAGACATGAGTGTCTGACACCAAAGGTGTCAGACACTGAAGTGGCCGGGTCTAGAGTCCGGGTGTGCCGCCACCTCGCCTGACCGGCCTGACGAAGCTGACGCTCGAGACGGCGCCGACGGTGTGCCACGAGTGCATCTGGTGGCAGTCGCGCGGGCGGCGCGAGCTCGACAAGGATCGCTGGATGGAACGCGTCGAGCTCGAGTTCGGTTCGTTCGGAACGATCTACTACGACGGCGACGGCCGGGTGCTCGGCTCGATGCAGTACGGGCCGGTCGGCGCATTTCCGCGCGCGCAAGAACTGCCGGGCGGCCCGCCGTCGGACGACGCGATGCTGATCACCTGCGCGTACCTGCGCGACGAGTCGAGCCCTTGGGTGCTCCAGTCGCTCTTCCTCGCCGCGATCGGTGAGGCGCGCGAGCGCGGCGCACATGCGGTCGAGGCGTTCGCCTACCGCTACCCCGAGGGCGAGTCGGCGTACGAGCGCTTCCATGTGCACAAGACGATCTTCCCGGCAGACTTCCTCGGCGACTTCGGCTTTCGGATCGTCCGCTCGGCCGGGCGCGCCGGCCTCGCGCGTCTCGAGGTCAGCACACTCATCCCCGCGACGGAAGGCCTACGCGAGAGGGTGCTCCGTCTCGCCAAGGAGGCGCTGCTGCCGGAACCGGCGTTGGAGCCGCGCCGGCCCTAGGCTGCTGCGGCGCGCGCGCCCGCGAGCAGCAGCTCGGCGATCTGGATCGCGTTCAGCGCCGCGCCCTTGCGGAGGTTGTCGCTCGCGAGGAACAGCGCGAGCCCCTGCTCGACCGTCGGGTCGCGGCGGATCCGGCCGACGAGCACGTCGTCGATCCCCGCTGCCTTGCCCGGTGAGGGGAACTCCTCGATCCGCACGGACGGCGCATCGGCGAGCAGTTCGCGGGCGCGCTCGGGTGTCAGCTCGTTTTCGGTCTCGATCCACACGGCTTCGGCATGGCCGACCATCACCGGCACGCGCACACAGGTCGCCTGGATCGGCAGCTCGGGAAGCTCCATGATCTTGCGCGTCTCGGCGCGAAGCTTCGACTCCTCGTCGAACTCCTCGCCGTCGAAATCCCAGTCCATGCGCAGGTCGTGCTCGTCCGGTGATTCCTTGCGAAGCCGCTCCATCGACTGCGCGCCCGCGCCCGACACCGACTGGTAGGTGGCGACACGCACGCGCACGAGCCCCGCCTCGTCGTGCAGCGGCTTGAGGACGCACGTCAGCGGGATCGTGCAGCAGTTCGGGTTGGCGACGATCCCCGTGTTCTCCAAAGCGCGAGCGCCGTTCACCTCGGGCACGACGAGCGGAATGCCCGGCTCGAGCCGGTAGGCCGACGATTTGTCGATCGCGATTGCGCCGCCGGCGACAGCGTGGGGCACGAGCTCGCGCGACGCGCCCGTGCCGACCGAGAAGAGAAAAACGTCGACGTCGCCGCGGGCAAGGGCTTCAGGCGTTGCTTCCTCGACCGTCCAGCCGGCGACCTGCTTGCCGGCAGAACGTGCAGAGGCGAACACGCGCACGTTCTCGAAGCCGTGCTCGCGCAAGAGCCCGAGGGTGACGGTGCCGACTGCGCCGGTGCCGCCGACCACGCCGATCCGGGTGTCGTTCCGCATCTGCCACAGTGTACGGACCGGTTTGCGGCTCAAACTGCCTATTGCCCCCAGATGGATCGTGCTGACCTTCGGCGCGATCGGGCTCGGGCTGCTGCCCTGGACGGCGTGGCTCTCGACCTCGCTCAAGCCGCACCACAGCACCGACAACTGGGATCTCGCGTGGTCTGGATTCGACATAGTCCTCGCGGGCCTGTTCATGCTGACCGCTTATGCCGCGTGGCACCGCCGTCCCTGGCTGCCGGCGTCGGCTGCAGCGACCGGCGCCTTGCTAATCGCGGATGCCTGGTTCGACGTGACGCTCGAGAGTAGGACGAACGACTTCAAGGTGGCGCTGATCGAGGCGCTCGCCGCAGAGCTGCCCCTCGCGGCCATTTGCTTCTGGATCGGGTTCACATCTCGCGTCGACCCGAGAGCGCCCGACCGAGCGTGACCTCGTCGGCGTACTCCAGGTCGCCGCCGACGGGAAGCCCGCTCGCGAGCCGCGTCACGCGCACGCGGTCGCGCAGGCGATCGGCGAGATAGGCGGCCGTCGCTTCGCCGGTCATCGTCGGGTTCGTTGCGAGCACGACCTCGAGAACGCCGTTCGCCTCGACGCGGCGGAGAAGCTCGTCGATGCGCAGGTCGGCGGGCTCGACGCCGTCGATCGGGCTCAGCGCGCCGCCGAGCACGTGGTAGAGGCCGCGATATTCGTGCGTGCGCTCGAGCGACACGACATCGACCGGTTGCTCGACAACGCAGATCGTCGCGTGGTCTCTGCGCGCGTCGAGGCAGATCGCGCACGTCTCCTCCTCGGTCAGGTTGCCGCACTCACCGCAGAAACGGACGCGCTCCTTCACCTCGGTCAGCGCGGCGGCGAGAGCGAGCGCCTCCTCGGGCGGGCGCTGGAGGATGTGGAAGGCGAGCCGTTGCGCCGTCCGCTGTCCGATCCCGGGCAGGCGGGTGAGTTGTGCGACGAGGTTCTCGACCGAAGGGCTGAACACGGACGCTCCATTGTGCCGGTGAAACCAGACATGGCCTCTTGCGCGTAGAGCTGGATATGACCGGTTTTCGCCTGACAGCCCTGTTGGTGCTGCTCGCCCTGCTGCCGCTCGCGCTCACCGCGTGTGGTGGCGGCGGCGGTTACTAGTACTCAGGACTCGATTTCCCGCGCGTCCAGCGTGCTCTTGACGAGCTCGAGCAACTCACCCTCGGTTGCGGGCTGCTCGGGCTCCTTGTTTTTCGGCGCTCGCTCCGCGCCCTCGACGAAGACCAAGGCGAGCCGGCGACCGGTGACTTCGTACAGCGCGTCCTCGAGGAGCGTCACGTTCTTCGGCTCCTCGGCCCGCTGGCGATGGAACGAAGCAGCCGGTGGGAACTCGACCGTGAGTGTGTCGCCGTCGAGCTTGGCGGGGTGTGCCTCGGAGAGCATCGCCGCGGCGGGCATGCCGCTGTCGCGCTGTTCGACCGCCGGCAGCACCGACCGCTTCCACGCTTCCTGAAGCTGGGCGAGCTCGATGCTCGGCGGCGCGGCCTTCGGTGCCGGCTTGGTTTCGGTGTCTGACACCTTGGTGTCTGACACGTGCGGCGCGTGGCCTGCGCCCTGCTCGAGGCGATCGAGCCGGAAGGCAATGCCTTCGCGCGAGAGGTCGGACGATGCCCGCGTCACCTTGACGAGCGCGAGCTCGAGCGGCAGGCGCGGGTCGCCGCCCTGGCGCATGTCGTCGACGGCGACCGCGAGCAGGTCGATCAGGTGCACGACCGTCGCCGTGCCGAGCTGGTTGGCCTGCTCGCGCAGGCGGTCGCGGGTCTCGCTCGGTCACCGGCAGCGTGTCGGGCACCTCGCCCGTGTGCTGGACGAGCATCAGGTGGCGGAGGTGCTCGAGCAGGTCGAGCACGAGGCGGCCGAGGTCCTGGCCCTGCTCGGAGAGCTCCTCGAGGAAGACGAGCGCGCCGGCCGTGTCCCCGTCGACGACCAGGTCGCAGAGCCGGAACAGCACCTCGTCCTCGACCGCGCCGAGCAGCTGCAGGACGTCCTGGACGGTGATCCGCGCCGCCGGTCGCAGCAGACGAGCTGGTCGAGCGTCGACCCGGCGTCGCGGAACGAGCCGCGGGCCGAGCGGGCGACGAGGCCGAGCGCGGCGTCGGGCACCTCGATCCCCTCGCCGTCGGCGACGCGGCGCAGGTAGCTGGAGCAGGTCGGGCAGCCGCGGCCGCTGGAAGACGAAGGTCTGGCAGCGCGAGCGCACCGTCGGCAGCACCTTCTGGAGCTCGGTCGTGCAGAAGACGAACAGCAGGTGGGGCGGCGGCTCCTCGATCAGCTTCAGGAGCGCGTTCCAGGCCGCGTCGGTGAGCTGGTGCGCCTCGTCGAGGATGTAGACCTTCGACCGGCCCTCGACCGGCTGGAGCACGACGCGCTCGCGGATCTCGCGGATGTCGTCGATCCCGCGCTGCGAGGCGGCGTCCATCTCGATCACGTCGAGCGAGGTGCCGTTCGAGATCGCGACGCAGGCGTGGCAGGTGTTGTCGGGCTCGGCGGTCGGGCCGTGCTCGCAGTTGACCGCCTTGGCGAGGATCCGGGCGAGCGAGGTCTTGCCGGTGCCGCGCGGGCCGGCGAAGAGGTAGGCCTGGCGGACCTGCCCGGCCGCGATCGCGTTCGACAGCGTCCGCACCACCGCTTCCTGCCCGACGACCTCCGAAAAGGTCTGCGGGCGATACTTGCGGTAGAGCGCGGCCACTCCAGTCGATTCAAGCAGATCGGCCCGCTCTGTTAGGCTCGCCGCTGCCCGAGTACCGTCCGGTCGATCGATTGATGGAAATTTATCGAAAACCCGGAAAGTCTTATTTGCGTTCTATCGTTTGACGGCGTACCCTGCGCCAGGTCCCTATCGACGCGGGAGAAGACAATTTCATGAGTCCGTCACCAGTACCGGCCGGCAGCAGCCTCGAGAAGAAGGACCGCTGGTCGGCCGGCGTCACCCCGTACGCGGAGATGGGGTACTACGACGCCGACTACGTCCCGAAGGACACCGACATCCTGTGCGCCTTCCGCATCACCCCGCAGCCCGGCATCGACGCGATCGAAGCCGCTGCGGCCGTCGCCGGCGAGTCGTCCACCGCGACCTGGACGGTCGTCTGGACCGACCGCCTGACCGACCACAAGCACTACCAGGCCAAGGCCTACCAGGTCGACCCGGTCCCGGGCACCGACCAGTTCATCGCGAAGATCGCCTACGACATCGACCTCTTCGAGGAAGGCTCGATCGCGAACCTGACCTCGTCGATCATCGGCAACGTCTTCGGCTTCAAGGCGCTGAAGGCACTGCGCCTCGAGGACATGCGGATCCCGACGCACTACGTCAAGACCTTCCAGGGCCCGGCGCACGGGATCGTGATGGAGCGCGAGTACCTGGACAAGTTCGGCCGCCCGATCCTCGGCGCCACCGTCAAGCCCAAGCTCGGCCTCTCGGCCAAGAACTACGGCCGGGTCGTCTACGAGGCGCTCGTCGGCGGCCTCGACTTCACCAAGGACGACGAGAACATCAACTCGCAGCCGTTCATGCGCTGGCGCGACCGCTACCTCTACGCGATCGAAGGCGTCCAGAAGGCCCAGTGCGGCAGCGGCGAGGTCAAGGGCCACTACATGAACGTGACCGCCGGGACGATGGAGGAGATGTACGAGCGGGCCGAGTTCGCGAAGGAGATCGGCAGCATCATCTGCATGATCGACCTGACGATCGGCTACACCGCGATCCAGTCGATGGCCAAGTGGTGCCGCGCGAACGGCCTGATCCTCCACCTCCACCGCGCCGGTCACGGCACGTACACGCGCCAGAAGACGCACGGCGTCAGCTTCCGCGTGATCGCCAAGTGGGTGCGCCTGATGGGCGTCGACCACGTCCACGCCGGCACGGTCGTCGGCAAGCTCGAGGGCGATCCGAACGCGACGAAGGGCTTCTACGACACGCTGCGCGACAACTTCATCCCGGAGAACCCGGAGCTCGGCATCTACTTCGACCAGCACTGGGCCTCGATGCCCGGCGTCATGCCGGTCGCCTCGGGCGGCATCCACGCCGGCCAGATGCACCAGCTCCTCCACTACCTCGGCGAGGACGTGATCCTCCAGTTCGGCGGCGGCACGATCGGCCACCCGATGGGGATCCGGGCCGGTGCGACCGCGAACCGCGTTGCCGTCGAGGCGATGATCCAGGCCCGCAACGAGGGCAAGGACTACTTCCAGGAGGGCCCGGACATCCTCGAGAAGGCCGCCAAGGGCTGCCCCGAGCTGAACGCGGCGCTGCAGATCTGGAAGGACATCACGTTCAACTTCGAGTCCACCGACGTGCCGGACTTCGTCGCGACCCCGTCCATCGGGTACTAGGAGGCCTGGTCGATGAGAATCACACAAGGCACGTTCTCGTTCCTGCCCGACTTCACCGACGAGGAGATCGAGGCGCAGATGCGCTACGCGGTCGGCAACGGCTGGTCGCTCTCGATCGAGTACACGGACGATCCGCACCCGCGCAACGCCTACTGGGAGATGTGGGGCCTGCCTCACTTCGACCTGACGCCCGACGAGATCGAGACCGTCATGCGCGAGGTGCGCGCGTGCCGCGAGGCCTTCCCCGAGGCCTACATCAAGGTGATCGCCTACGACGCCCACTACGGCCGCCAGACGAGCGCGCTGAGCTTCATCGTCAACCGCCCGTCGGTCGAGCACGGCTTCGAGCTCGAGCGGTACGAGGATCGCGACCGCGTCATCCGCTACCGCATGAAGCACTTGCGCGAGAAGATCGGCACGGTCGAGCACGGCAACCAGGCGATGCGCGGCGCCGATCCGGCCTCGAACGGCGTCGTGAGCGGAACACCCTTCGGCATGGTGCGCACTCCGCCGGAGGCTCCCAAAGCGGAGTCTCCGGCGGAGTGCGACCCGAACGAGCAGGAGATCGACCGTCCGCTTCCGGACGAGGCCGATCTCGGTGCGGCCCTCGACGAGACGAACGTCATCGAGGTGCTCGATCAGCTCGACCACGAGCTGATCGCACTCGTCCCGGTCAAGACCCGCATCCGCGAGATCGCGGCGCTGCTGCTGATCGACCGGCTGCGCAACGAGGTCGGGCTCGTCGTCCGAGCGTCCGTCGCTGCACATGTCGTTCACCGGCAACCCCGGCACCGGCAAGACGACGGTGGCGATGAAGATGGCGCAGGTCCTGCACCGGCTCGGCTACATCGCCGAGCCGCGCGTGGTCGCGTGCACCCGTGACGACCTCGTCGGCCAGTACGTCGGCCACACCGCGCCGAAGACGAAGGAGGTGCTCCGCCGCGCCTACGGCGGCGTGCTCTTCATCGACGAGGCCTACTACCTCTACCGGCCCGAGAACGAGCGCGACTACGGGCAGAGGCGATCGAGATCCTGCTGCAGGTGATGGAGGCCGAGCGCGACAAGCTCGTCGTGATCTTCGCCGGCTACAAGGACCGGATGGACGACTTCTTCCGCTCGAACCCGGGGCTCAGCTCGCGCGTCGCCCACCACATCGACTTCCCCGACTACGACGTCGACGAGCTGATGGCGATCGCGGACCTGATGATGGAGCAGCAGAACTACGTCTTCGGCCCGGGCGCCGAGGAGGCGTTCCGCGCCTACCTCGAGCGGCGGGTCACGCGACCGCGCTTCGCGCACGGCCGCAGCGTCCGCAACTCGATCGACCGCGCCCGCCTGCGCCAGGCCAACCGACTGTTCGCCGACGGAAGCGGCATGCTCACGCGCGACGAGCTGATGACGATCACGCCGGACGACATCCTCCAGAGCAGCGTCTTCGCCGAGGACCATGAACTCGAGGACGACGAAGCCGCGCAGGCGCGCACGTGAGTGGCCCGCTCGATCATTCTCGGCGTCGTCGGCGACTCGGCGGCCGGCAAGACGACCCTCACCCGCGGCCTCGTGCGCGTGCTCGGCGAGGACAACGTCACGCACGTCTGCATCGACGACTACCACCGCTACGACCGCAAGCAGCGCGCGGAGCGCAACATCACGCCGCTGCACCCGGACTGCAACTACATGGACATCATGGCGCAGCATCTCGGCGCATCTACGCGCCGGCGAAGCCTTCCTGAAGCCGGTCTACCAGCACAGACGGCACGTTCGGCCCGCTCGTTCGGATCGAGCCGAAGCAGTTCGCGGTCGTCGAGGGGCTGCTCGGCTACTACACCGAGGAGCTGCGCCGGCTCTACGACGTGCGGGTCTACCTCGAACCCCCCGAGGAGCTGCGCGGCAATGGAAGGTGCAGCGCGACTGCTCGCGCCGCGGCTACACGACCGACCAGGTGCTCGCCGAGCTCGACCGGCGCGAGCCCGACTCGGACGCGTTCATCCGCCCGCAGGAGCGCTACGCCGACATCGTCGTCTCGTTCCTGCCGGCCGACGCCGGCCGACCAGGAGCACCTCGACGCCGAGCTGATCCTGCGCTCGTCGCTCCGTCACCCGGACTTCCGCTCGGTGCTCGACGGCGAAGTCGACGCGAGCGACGGGATTCACATCAGCGAGATCGACGGCGAGACGCACCTGCTCATCCCGGGCAAGCTCGACGGCGAGCGGCGCCGCGATCGAGGAGATGATCTGGGACGGACTCCACTTCGCGAGCCACCTCCGCTCGGAGCGGCTCGGCGAGTTCACGATCGGCACCGACCTGCACCGCTCGGAGTCGCTCGCCCTGATCCAGCTGCTGGTCCTGTACCACCTCTTCACGGCGACGGCGAGCGTCGCGCTCGGCGGCGACGGCACTCGTGCCGAGTCCGTCGCTTCTTAAATTGTTCTAGTGGAGAAGCCCGGCAGCGCTCAGGCCGCGTTCTCGTCACCGTAGAGCACGTCGTCGGCGAGCTTCAGCCGCTCGTGAATCACGTTGACGGCGCGCTCGGCTTCGCCTTCCGGCACGACGCACGAGACGCGGATCGACGAGGTCGAGATGATCTCGATGTTGATTCCGGCTTCCGCGAGCGACTCGAAGATCGCCGCGGCGACACCCGGGTTGCTCTTCATTCCGGCGCCGACCACCGAGATCTTGGCGATGTCGCGCTCGCAGGTGAATCCGTCGGCGCCGATCTCGTTGGAGAGCTGCTCGAGCACCGGCTCGGCACGAGCGAGCTCGTTCTCCGGGAGCGTGAATGAGATGTCGGCGAGGCCGTCTGTCGAGGTGTTCTGCACGATCTCGTCGATGTTGATCCCGGCGTCGGCGAGCGGTCGGAACGTCAGGCCTGCGACGCCCGGTCTGTCGGGCACCTTGCGAATCGTCACCTTCGCCTCGCTCTTGTCGTGCGCGATGCCAGAGATGATCGCCTGTTCCACCATGTCCTCCTCCTTGAGGACCCACGTTCCCTCGTCCGGCTTGAACGACGAGCGGACGTGGAGCTTCACACCGTGGTTACGAGCGTACTCGACAGCACGCAGCGCGAGCACGCGTGCGCCGCTCGCGGCGAGCTCGAGCATTTCCTCGAACGAGACCTCCCGCAGCTTGCGGGCGTCGGGGACGATTCTCGGGTCGGCGGTGTAGACGCCGTCCACGTCGGTGTAGATCTCGCAGACATCCGCGCTCAGCGCGGCGGCGAGCGCGACGGCTGTCGTGTCGGAGCCGCCGCGCCCGAGCGTGGTGATGTCGTGCGCGGTCGAGACGCCCTGGAAGCCGGCGACGATCGCGATCTTCCCCTCGTCGAGCGCTTCATGGACGCGGCCGCGCCGCATCTCGACGATGCGCGCCTTGCCGTGGCTCGTGTCGGTGACGATGCCCGCCTGTGAGCCGGTGAACGAGACGGCATCGCGGCCGAGGTCGATGATCGCCATCGAGACGAGGGCCATCGAGATCCGCTCGCCGGCGGTGAGCAGCATGTCCTGCTCGCGTGGATGCGGGTCGCGCGAGACCTGCAGGCCGAGCTCGATCAGCTCGTCGGTCGTGTCGCCCATCGCCGAGACGACGACGCAGACGGAGTTGCCCGCGTCGGCGGTCTCGACGATGCGCCGGGCGACGCGCTTGATCTCCTCGGGGCCGCCGACGGACGTGCCGCCGTACTTCTGGACGACGATGGCCACGGTCACAACTACCGTCGGCGCGCGTACAGGCTCAGCCCGGCATACGGGTAGGCATTGAGCGCCCAGAGCGTCGCCGGGAAGCGGCCGACGTGCAGGAGCTTGCCGGCGATATTCCTTTGCTCGAGCTCGGCCGAGCCCTCGGCGTACTCGAGCCGAACAGGTCGCAGTCCGGCGCGGCCGAACGCCCAGAGATACGACCACATCGTGTGCACGTGCTCGTTGATCCCGAGGGCTTTCTCGTGCTCCTGCTCCGGGTTGGCGCCGCTCACGTAGGGCGCGCGCGTCCCCTCGTTGAGCGCGGCGACGATCCCGCCATGCCGCGTCACCCGTGCGAGCTCGGCGACCATCGCCCCGAGGTCGAGCGCGTGGTGAAGCGTCGCGACGCAGAACGTGACGTCGAAGGTGCTGTCGGCAAAGGGAAGTCGTTCGCCGTCCGCCTGAACGCGCAGGTACGGGCCGACGCGCTCTTCGAAGAAGCGGCCACGCCCGAGCCCGATCACCGGGTCGACGATCAGATCGGCGGCGATGTACTCGCAGCCGAGCGGCAAGAGATGCTGGGCGGCCCAGCTCTTTGCCGCGCCGATCTCGAGCACGCGGTCGCCTGGTCGCACGTAGCGCTCGAGCAGGAGCCGGAAGCCGTGCTCGGTCGCGCCCCAGGCGCGGTCCTCCCAGCCGAGCGAGCTGTTGAGGTAGGGCAGCGCTGCATCGACGCGGTCGTCTGTCTCGTACCAGCCCTGCTCGCGCGCGAGCACCGGCCACGCGGCGAGCTCTCGCAGCTTCGCGTCGAGCCCCGGCGCATCCGGATCGAGCAGGCGAGGGATGTCGTCCTCCTCGCTGTAGGCGCGGCCACATGAACGACATGCCAGCGAGTCGTCGAGATCGCCGCGGCAATGCGGGCAGCAAATGTAGGCAGGGAGCTCCACGGTACGACGATAGTCTCCAACCACTCGCGAGCCACGATGGGTTGGCTACTCCTCGAGCAGCGAATACCCGACTCCTCGAATCGTCACGAGGCGTTGCGGAGCGGCCGAGTCGCGTTCGATCTTGCGGCGCAAGGTCGAGATGTGCACTTCGCAGGTGTGCTCGTCGCCGATGTGGGTGCTTCCCCAAAGGTGTTCCATGATCTGCCGTTTCGTCCAGGTGGCCCCTGGCGCCGACGCGAGCAATCCAAGGATCTTGAATTCGGACGGAGTGAGCGAAACGGGATTCCCGTCGATCGCCACTTGGTCGTTCACGAAGTCGATCATCACTCCTCCGACCCTTCGGACGACCCGATCGTTTGCGGATCGATCGATCTCGCGGCGGCGAAGCAGTGAGTGGATGCGACCGAGGAGTTCGGCTGCTGAGAACGGCTTGGTGATGTAGTCGTCCGCGCCCACGTCGAGCCCTTCGATGATCTCGCGCTCCGAATCACGAGCGGTGAGCATGATTATCGGGACGTCGCTCCTCGCTCGAATCTCGCGGCATGCGTCGGTACCAGAGAGTTTGGGCAGCATCACGTCGAGGAGGATCAGATCGAATACCTGTGAGAGCGCGGCATCGACGGCGGCGATTCCGTCTGTGACCACGTCGATTTCGAAGTTCTCTCGCGCGAGGGCATAGGTGAGACCGCGTACCAGCGACGGCTCGTCGTCGACGATCAGCAGCCGCGGGCTCATGCTTCGATCTCTGTTCGGGCCAGCGTGATCCGCACGGTCGTCCCGCGGCCGACTTGCGACTCGAGAGCGATCTCCCCGCCGAGTGCCCCGACGGCCTCGCGGGCGATCGCGAGACCCAGTCCGAAGCCGCCGTCTCGGTCGCCGGCGCGGTAGAAGCGCTCGAAGATTCGCCGACGCTCGCGCGAGGGGATGCCGTCTCCCGTGGTTGTGGTTTGGCGCAGTGTGGTGCGTGTTCGGTGTTGTTGGATGGGAAGGAGATTCGGAGTTGTGTGACTCCGGTGGCGGCGGTTTCGGGTCGGTCGATTACGACGCTCGAGGGCTTGCCGGCTTTCTGGGCGAAAGAGAGGGACGACGGCTGCAAGCCCTGCGTTGCATCCGTTGCAGCAGGCGTGGATTGATGTTCAGGTGCCGCATTGTGGCTATTGCCAGAACGGCATGATGATCCAGGCTGCAGATCTGCTGTCGACGACGAAGAGTCCGACGGAGGATCAGATCCGCACCGCGATGAACGGCCATCTCTGCCGTTGTGGCACCTATCCGCGCATCTTGACGGCGATCAAGCAGGCCGCCGCTGTGATGGCGAAGGGAGGGAAGTAACCATGACGGGCTTCATGCACGAGAAAGAGTTCTCGCGCAAGAACTTCCTGAAGGGCTCAGGCGCAGTTGTCGCCGGCCTCTCGGTTGGAGCAGGTTTTTCGGGCAATGCGTCCGCCGCCGCTCCGACCTCGGCCGGGTATCTGCCGGACGCTACGAAGCTCGATTCGTGGCTGTCGGTCAATCCCGACAACACGGTTACGTTGAAGATGAGCCAGATCGAGGTCGGCAACGGGATCACGACGGGCTTCCTGATCGTGCTCGCCGAAGAGCTCGACATGGACATGAGCCAGATGCATTACGGCCAGGGCCATTACGACTCGGCAGGCTTCAACAACAACACCATCGTCGACACCTGGGTCGTCACGTCGACCGGCGGCGAGGGCGGCTCCAACGCAATGTCGGGCCAGGGCGTGAAGATCCGCGCCGCAGGCGTGGCAGCACGCGCTGCACTGCTCGGACTTGCCTCCAAACAGCTCGGCGTGCCGGTTGGCAGCCTCACGGTGAGCAAGGGTGTCGTGTCAGGCGGCGGTAAGACCGTCACCTATGGCGATCTGATGGGCGGAAAGCTCTTCAACCAGACCATCTCGCCAACGACGATCCTGCCGGGTGTCGCTCCGTCGAAGCCGATCGCGAACTACAGCTTGGTCACGAAGCGCGATGTGGCTCCGCGGAAGGACATTCCGGCGAAGGTGAACGGTTTGTACACGTATGTGCACAACATCCGCGTTCCGGGGATGCTGCACGGCCGTGTCGTTCGGCCGCGCGGCCAGGGTGCGTATCCGTACAACTCGAACGTGGCGATCAGCGTCGACAAGAGCTCGATTGCCCACATTCCGGGGGCATCGGTCGTCCAGGTCGGGAACTTCCTGGGTGTCGTCGCGCTGAAGGAGTACGACGCGATTCAGGCGTCACAGCAGCTGAAGGTCGTCTACAACGACAACCCGATCCTCTCGGGCGACGGCAACCTGTGGAAGCGCTATCGCGATCTCGACAAGGCGGGACAGATCCCGACCAGGTACGGCAGTGTCGTCGGCGACGTCGACAAGGCACTGGCGTCGGCGGCTCACGTGGTGTCGGGCACCTTCGCCCACCACTACCAGGGTCACATGCCGATCGCCGACTCCAACACCGACAACCCGCCCCGCTTCACCGCGGATACGGGTGGCGTTCCCGCAGCGATGGCAAAGGCTGCGAAGACCGTGTCGGCGACCTACAAGTACCAGTACAACAACTTCGTGCCGATCGGCCCGCACGCTGCTGTCGCCGACATCAAGGGCACGACCAGTGGCATCGTGTATCTCCAGGGCCAGAACCTCACTCAGGCCCCGGCGCTGTCGTCGCTGCTTGGGATCCCAGCGCAGAACATTCGGGTGATCTGGTACGAAGGGTCGAGCTCCTACGGCGGCGGGCAGCAGGCTTCAGGCTGTCGAGCAGGCCGCGAGCATCTCCCAGAAGATCGGCAAGCCGGTGCGTCTGCAGTGGATGCGCTGGGATCAGCACGGCTGGGACAGCTACGGCCCGTCCCACATGTACGACGTGAAGGCCGGCATCGATGCGACCGGCAAGATCGTCGCGATGGACTGGGTCAGCTACGGCCAGGCCGCAGGCAACATCGACACGCACCTCGAGCTGCTCGGGACGGCCACGTGGCCGTCGCTTCCGGGAGCCGGCAACGGCGGGCCCACCCCGTCCGACGCGGCGGTCTACAGCCAGGGAGCAACCGCGCCTCGCACCGCTGCGTTCCAGTACGAGCGGCGTGTGCTGGCGAAGTCACAGCCGGTGTACTCCGGGTCACTGAAGACCAGTGCGCTCCGGGCTCCGAACGCTCCGCAGTCGTACTTCGCCAGCGAGCAGATCGTTGACGAGCTCGCGTATGCGGCGAAGATCGACCCGGTCGCATTCCGTCGGCTGAACATCGACGGCTCGACCACGCTTGGCGCACGGTGGCTGTCGGTGATGGACGCTGCGACGATCGCAGCGGGCTGGAAGCCGAAGGTCGCCAACTCGAATCCGCAGACCGGTGACGTCGTCACGGGCCGCGGCTTCGGCATCGGCACGTTCGCCTCCAGCCAGTGCGCCCTCGTCTGCGACATCGAGGTGACGAAGAAGACCGGCAAGATCGGCCTCGAGCCCGCTCGAGCCGACGTGCACGATCGAGTCGGCGACGCGCCGGCCGCAGGGCGCTCGAGGGTGATCCACCGACGACGAACAAGGAACGTGCACGATGAGGAAGATACGCGGAGTGTCCCGTCGAGCCCTCATCCAAACGTCTCGATCGCTGGTCGTGCTCGCCACCGCGCCGGACGCTGCGGCGGACGTACACGTTCACGCGGCCTTCAAAGCGCGCAGCTACCGGCCGGGGCAGATTGCCGCGCTGCGGATCTTCGACTCGCCATCGCGGTCGCTCACACTCGACCTCTTCGATGCCGTCGCGCTTCGCGATCGGGCGCTGACAGCCGCCGAGGTGAGACCGACGTGGAAGATCACGCTGCACGGCCGCGCTCCCTGGACTGTCTACATGCGCATGGGACATTGGCGGAGCGGCGTCTACCTCGTCCGGCTTGCAACACACCGTGGTGTGATCGGCTACGCGACCTTGGTCTTGCGCCCGCTCTACCTTGGTGCGCACCGGATCCTTGTCGTCGAGCCGACGAACACCTGGGAGGCGTACAACTTCTGGGGCGGAGACAGCTGGTACAAGAACAAACTGATCTGGAAGGTCGACCTCTCGCGACCGTACGCGGGCGTGGGGCTACCGCCACATTTCGCGGCGTATGACCTCGGCTTCCTGCGCTGGGTCGAGGCGAACGGCGCCACGGCCGACTTCATCTCCGACGACGATCTCGACCGATTCCTGAGCGGCAAGCAGCTACGCCGTCTGTACGACCTCGTCGTTTTCCCAGGGCACGAGGAGTACGTCACCGGCCATGTCTATGACGTCGTCCAGTCGTACCGCAACCGCGGCGGCAACCTGATCTACCTCTCGGCGAACAGCTTCTTCTGGCAGATCTTGCATCACGGCTCGACGATGATCGGCCGCACACGCTGGGATCATCTCGGCCGGCCGGAGTCGGCGCTCGTTGGCGCGGCGTACCACGGGTGGGAGTCGCACCTCTACAAGAACCACCCGTACATCGTCGTCGGCGCACACCGGCTGCGCTGGCTCTTCGCCGGCACCGGGCTCAAGAACGGCGACGCCTTCGGCAACTATGGAATCGAGATCGATCAGCGCAACAAGTTCTCGCCCACCCAAACGGCCGTCGCCGCACGCATCGCGAATGTGTTCGGCCGGGGGCACTCAGCGGAGATGACGTACTACCGGCGCGGGCACGCGCAGGTCTTCGACGCAGGCGTGCTCAACTTTGGCGGCGGCGTGTCGGCGTGGCCCGCGGCGGGGACGATGCTTCGCAATCTCTGGACACATTTCGGCGGCCACTTGCCGCCGTCGGAGCCGTTAGTGGCCGCCGAGAGCGGCGGTGAAAGTCATCTTCACGGGTCCGCAGGAGCCGCCGTTGGCGCCGGTCTCGGTCAACGTGATGATGCCCTTCGCTGACGTCGGGCTGCTGAACTGGCCGACGACCGCGACCTTCAGCTTGATCGAGTCGTCGGCGCCGCCGTAGCTCGCAATCGTCGGAGCGATCTTGAAGGTGCCCCTCGAGATGCCTGTCGAGATCAACGGCACGCTCTTGGTCAACTGGGCGATCGAGGTGCCGTACGGGTCGACGCCGACCGGGAAGGTCCCGTAGCCGAAACACCCGAGCGTTCCGAACGAGAAGCGCTTCAGCGTCGTCCTGCCCGTGAGGAACGTCACGGTGTCGCCGAAGCCGTTGACCACCTTTGCCGAGGTGGGCCCGGTGTAGCGCGCGCCCACATGAGGCATGACAGCCGCTGCCGCCGCGCAGGTTGCAGCGAGCAACGACGTCGTGATGGCGAAGATCAGCTTGCGCATGGTGTTCGAGGAGGTCCCGGGACCGGTCGAGTGCAAGGTAGCACCTCGCCGGGCGATCTCCAACCCCCGGGCCGGGCGCGGTCCACCGCTTCGACTAGATTGGCGCGCCGTGCGCGGGAACGAGTCGATGACGGTCGACGGGCCGGTTCCGGACAAGAAGGCGGCGACCGCGCTCGGCGCGAGCCTGCGCAAGGCCCGCTACTCGGAAGACGCGGTCCTCGAGCTGCTCGGGGAGGAGGCGTACTCGCACGATCGCGACGATCTGCCCGTCGACGAGCGCCGCCTGCCGAAGACCCACCTCGCCACCCTTGTCCGCGCTCTCTTCCTGCAGGTGCCGGTCTCGACCGCCGATGCCGTCGCAGCACTCGGCCGGCGCGGGGTGGACGCGCTCGCGGCGACAGGACTCGCTGACGTGGGCGACGACCTCCTGCGTGCGCAGGCGCGTGATTCCGGTCGGCGAGCTGCTCGTCGCCTCCGACGACAACCCGAACGAGGGCGAGGATCCACCCGACTTCGTCGCCGCGTACACGTCGACCTCGCGGTTGTGCGACTGCCTGACACCACGCTCGAAGGTCAAGGCCGCTCTCGACGTCGGTACCGGGAGCGGCGTGCAGGCGCTACTCGCCGCCCGCCATGCACGCCGCGTCGTCGCGACCGACATCAATCCGCGCGCGCTCGCCTACACCGAGCTGAACGCGGCGTTGAACGGCTTCACGAACATCGAGGTCCGGCGCGGCAGTTTCTTCGAGGCTGCGGCCGGCGAGCGTTTCGACCTGATCACGTGCAACGCGCCGTACGTCGTCTCGCCCGAGAGCCGCTGGGCCTATCGCGACAGCGGGCTTCGCGGCGACGAAGTCTCGGAGCGCGTCATCCGCGCGGCCGCCGACCATCTTGCAGAGGGCGGGTTCGCGACGCTGCTCGTCAGCTGGGTCGGTGCCGACGAGGACGGTGCCGATGAGCGGCCGCTTCGATGGGCGAAGTCACTCGCCGGCTGCGACAGCTGGATCCTGTCGGTCTGGGAAGAGGATCCGCTCGGTCACGCAGAGACGTGGAACAAGCAGTTCGTCGGCAAGCCTGCCGAGATGGGCGAGGCGCTCGACACCTGGACCGCGTACCTGAAGGAGATCGGCGCCGGGTGGGTGAGCGAGGGGGCGTACCTGATGCATCGCCGACCGGGACGCCGGCACAGCGCGCGTGTCGACGGGATCGACGACGACGGGCTCGACGCCTCCGGGGGGCAGGTCAAGCGCGCGTTTGCCTCGCGCGAGCGCCTCGCCTCGTTCAAGAAGGCCGACGACTTGCTCGGCGAGCGGCTTGCGCTTGCGATGAAGATCCAGGTCGAGCGCGAGCTTGCGCCACGGCGCACCGGGAACGCGGTTGCCGCCGCCGGCATTCAGCTGCTCGAGGGCACGAACTCGTTCATCGAGGCGCCGCACGGAGCGATCGAGATCGTCGAATCACTCGACGGCAGTGCCTCGCTTCGCAAGGCGCTGCGAAGCGCAACGCCGTCGGTCCGCCGCGACACCGTGCGCCTGGCCCGCGACCTGCTGGAGCTCGGCGCGCTGAAGTTCGCTTAGAGCTGCGAGGTGCAGTAGGCGCAACGGCGCGCGTCGAGCGGGATCTCGCTCAGGCACTCCGGGCAGTGCTTCGTCGTCGGATCGGCCGGCGCCTCGCGACGCGACCGCTCGACCAAAGCGTTGACGGGCATGACGACGAGGAAGAACACCGCCGCGGCGATGATCACGAACGAGAACAGGTAGTTGAGGAAGTCGCCGTAGCGGAACGTCGAGTGGTGGATCGTGAAGGTGAGCGACGAGAAGTCCGGGTTGCCGCCGATCGCCGAGATCAGCGGCGTGATCAGGTCTTTGACGAGCGCGGTGATCACGGCGGTGAACGCGACGCCGAGCACGACCGCGACCGCGAGGTCGAGCATGTTCCCGCGGAGGATGAACTGCTTGAAGTCCTTCAGCATGCGCGCTTATTCTTGCGCATTCGGGGTGAGGTCAGGCGGAGGGTCGTTCGAACCGCGAGGGAGCGCTCACCAGCGCGGGCTGGGCCGACTCGGCGACGACCTCTTCGATCGCGTCGTTGATCGCCTCGGGGTCTGCGCCCTTCGTGAGGTAGCGGATCGCTCCGAGGTCGATCGCGCCTTCGGCGACGCTGGCCGTCGAAAAACCGGAGAAGATGATGATCTTCGCGTCGGGTGCTTGCTCGCGGATCTCCGGGAGCACGTCCAGTCCGGTTCGCCGCGGCATCGCCAGGTCGAGCAGGATCACGTCCGGCTGCAGCCGGGCCGCTTCGCGGATTGCGTCATGGCCGTCGGCGGCCTCGCCGACGACGCGCAGGGTCGGCCGGAGCTCGACGACGACTCGGAGCAGGGCGCGCATCGCCTCGTTGTCGTCGCAGATCAGAACGCCGATCGCGGGTTTCAGGGAGTTGTCGGCGCCGTTACTCATCTGTTAGCCCGGGGCCGAGTCCTTGACCAGTTGCTCGATCGTCAGGCCGTCACTCTGCAGCTCGTCGAGTGAACGGCCGACAATCGCGCGGGCGTTCTCGAGCGCCCCGAGCATCGCGTCGCGGGATTCGTCGCGCCGCTCGAGCTCGAGGGCGAGGTGGGCGACCGCGAGCTCCTGGACGACTCCGTCGTAGAGCTCGAGCACCTGTCGCCGGCGTGAGAGCGTCAGCTCGCTCTCACGGAGAGCTTCTGCGTTGCGGCGCTCGAACGCGCCCTGAACGGCCTGGAATTCGGCAAAGCGGCGCAGGGTGATGTCGATCGCGCTCTGGAGCTCCTCCGGCCTCGTGTCGACGATGTAGGCGTACACACCGCGTTGGGCGGCGTGGTCGACCCACTCGGCGTCGTAGGCCTCGAGCAAGGCGATCACCGGACAGAACGCGCCCCGGACGATCTCGGTGATCAGCTCGAGCGCGTGGTCTGAGCTCTCGCCCAGGCCGACGAGGGCCACGTCGGGGCGCTCACGCGCCGTCACCGCGCCCACCTCCGCGACATCGATCTCACGTGCGATCACGTCGTGACCGAGATCCCCCACCACGCGAGCGAGCAGGTCGAGCCGATCCGCCCGCTGGTTGGCGATCAAGACACGAAGGTGATGGGTCCTATCCAATACGCAACTCCAGATCGACGGATCAGCCGAACTGAGCGAAGGAGGCGCACTGCTGGGCCCAACGTCGGGAGGGGCGCGGAGTCTTGTGCCCGACCAGACGTCTCAGACGAGACTTTAGCAGCATTTGCCAAAAAAATGGGCGGAATTCGAAGGACTTGCTGTCTTGTGTTGACAAGCGGAAAGCCGTAACGTCCCCTGGTCCGGTCCGAGGCGGGGGGGTTGCGGTTGCGGGTCAAATGGGTGGTTCTCCTGGCGTTCTCCGTCCTGACGGCCCTCGCCCTCAGCGGCGCCAGCCTGGGCCGACAGGGCCCCCCGGGCGCGTCCATCGGCGGCGGCCGCGGTCTCGGTCTCGGTCTCAGTGCAGGTTCACTCGGCCTGTCGCACCAGGGCGAGCCGCGGCTCGAGTCTCAGCTGGCGCAGGTTGCTCTGTCGGCACGGACACACGGCGCTGCCGCCGCGCTTGAGACCGCTCGGTCGCAGAAGATCGATACCGATCAAGGCCAGGTGCGTGTCATCGTCGATCCGAAGGCCGACCGTGTGGCCGCATCCGAGTCGGCGGTCAATGCGGCTGGCGGTAGCGTCGTCGCTCAGGCCAACGGGCTGATCGAAGCGCTCGTTCCGCCGGGTGCTCTGCAGCAACTCGCCGCCAACGGTGCGGTCGCGCAAGTGCGCCCGCCCGCGACGCCCTACCCGCAAGCCGTCGACGAAGGCGTCGCGGCATCGAACGCCGCCGCCTGGCACACGGCCGGATACGACGGCACCGGGGTCAAGGTGGCCGTCATCGACCTAGGTTTCTATGGGTACAGCGCTCTCCTCGGTACAGCATTGCCGGCGTCGGTCACCACGATCGATCACTGCAGTGGCCAGCTGACGGCGCCGCCGGACGCGGGTGGCAGCAAGCACGGCACCGCGGTGGCCGAGCTCGTCCATCAAATGGCTCCTGGAGCTCAGCTTTACCTGATCTGCGTCGACAACGAGATCGCGCTCGCACAGGCCGAGCACGACGCCGTGGTTGCCGGGGTCAAGGTGATCAACCATTCGGTTGGTTGGTACGACACGAGCCGCGGCGACGGCTCGGGTGACGCAGGCACTCCGGATGCGATCGTCGCCGACGCACGCGCGCACGGGATCCTCTGGGTCAACGCAGCGGGAAACGATGCGCAGGATCACTGGAGCGGCACGTTCACACCCGATGCCGGCTCAGCCGACCTTAACGATTTTTCGGGGAGCGATTTCACCAACACGGTGACGATCCCCTCCGGCGAGCAGGCCTGCATCTACCTCAAGTGGGATGACTGGCCCGTCACGACCGAAGACTTCGATCTCCTGCTCGTCGCCGGGAACGACGAGAGCAACGTCGTTGCATTCTCGAACAGCAACCAAGCGGACTTTGCGCAGCAGCCGACCGAGTACCTCTGTTACACGAATCCGGGAGCAGCAGCCTCGTTCGGGATCGTCATTACGCGGTTCAATGCCGTCGGGTCGCCTCGGTTCGACCTGTACTACACGGGCTCCGACGCTCTCGAGTACGCGACGGCAAGTGGGAGCATCGGCGAGCCGGCTTCGTCGCCGGACGTGCTGGCCGTCGGCGCGGAGTGCTGGCAGACAGGTGCACTCGAGACGTACAGCTCGCAAGGCCCGACGATCGACGGTAGGACGAAGCCCGATCTCAGCGCGCGGGACAGCGTCTCGACGGAGACATATGGCGCAGCCGACCCATCGAACCAGGGGTGCGGCACGTCGGGATTCACCGGGACGTCGGCTTCCTCACCGCAGGTGGCGGGCGCTGCCGCGGTCGTGCTCGGCCGAAGCCCGACGCTCAGCGTCGACGGGCTTGAGGCCGCGCTCGAGCAAACAACACTCGTCGGTGGTGGCCTGAGCGCGACGCCGGACATTTTCCCGCGGGCACGGGATCCTCTCGCTCGGGCCCGTCACGACTCCTGGAAAGATCGCGTTCTCGTTGGTCTTCGGCGGCGTGTACACGGTCAGCGACGACGGAACTGGCCTCGCCCGCGTCGTCGATCCGGGGACTTCGGTGTTCGGCGCACCCTCATTGTCGCCCGACGCCAGCACCATCGCCTTCATGCGCGATCGTGCGATATGGACTGTGACGGCGTCCGGTTCAAATCCGACTCAAATCACCGCGAGTGGCGACCAGCCGTCATGGTCGCCCGACGGGACGAAGATCGTGTACTGCGACGAAGGCGACATCAAGATCGTCAATGCCAACGGATCGAATCCGGTCACTGTTCTCGCTCATGGCGGCGTGACCAACTACTCCGCGCCGGCGTGGTCGCCGAGCGGAACCAAGATCGCCTACATCAGGCAAGACACCAGCAGCTACTCGCTCTGGACTGCGAATACGGATGGAAACAGCCAGTTGCAGTTGGCCACGATCGGAAACTCGACCATCGGTGGCTTTCAGCAGCACAGCCCGGCGTGGTCGCCGGATGGGACGAAGATCGCATTTACGTTCGACGGCCAACTCTGGGTGGTTGCGCCTGATGGGCTCAGTCCGCCGAGCTCGATCTTCACGCAGACCTCGGACATGGACATCAGGTCTCCGGCCTGGTCGCCTACTGGGACGAAGCTCGTGTTCACCGACATCTTCGGAGGCGGCAACGGCGGTGGCTTGTGGACGATCTCCGCGAACGGAACCGGCCCGGCGAAGCTCATCTCCACGCCCGTATACGGTTATTCCGCCGACGGGCCCACCTGGGCTCACGCATCCTCGGCGGCTCCGACCGACGTCTCTGCGCCCAGCTTGACCGGAACAACGGCCGTCGGCCAGTTTCTCGTCGCGGGAAGCGGGCTTTGGAACTCGGCTGTGGGTGCCGTCCTGACCTTCGCGTGGTATCGCTGCGACCTGGCCGGAGCGAGTTGCGTGGCCGTCCCGGGCGCGGTCGGCGACGTCTACCAACTCAGTGACGTGGACGTCAACTCGCGGATCGAGGTCATCGTGACAGCGACGCACCGCGAACGGAAGCGATACCGTCATTCTCGACGACGGCAAGGGCCGTCCACGCAGCGAGGCCCGTGTTCCAGTCGCCACCAACGTTTTCAGGCAGCGCCATGCCCGGGAACACACTGACGGTCTCCTCGATCGGAGGCTGGGTCGGATCGCCGAGCTTCAACGATCAATGGCTTCGTTGTGCGAGCGATGGCAGTGCATGCGTGCCGATCGCGGGTGCCGTGCTGTCGAGCCAGGTCGTGTCCGCAAATGATCTTGGGTCGACGATTCGCTTTGCAATCACCGCGTCGAACGCCGGCGGATCAACGACCGCGACATCACTCGCGTCCGCGGTCGTCGCGACGCCCGGCCCGCCGACCCTGAGCACGTTCATGCGGACGGAGAGCGATGCCGGAGATTCGGTTGGAGGCGGCCAGACCGCAGTGGAGACGTCCGGCATCACCGCGTCGTCGGCGGCGTCGCAGTCGCGGCTCACCGTCAGCGTGACCGGCACGAGCGGTACATGGTCGATGACGTTCGACGGCGCGGGCCAGGCCTTGACCGTCGGCGCGTATCAAAGCATCGCGAAATACCCAGGCAACGGCAGCCAGTACGGGATGGCGATCGTGCATGGCGGCTCGAGCCCCTGCAGCTCGGACACCGGCTATTTCGCGATCCGTCAGCTGGCATTCGGCTCCGGAACATCGGTGGCGAGCTTGGACATCGTCTTCGAGCAGCATTGCAATAACACGCTGGCCGGCCTCCATGGGGAGGTCGCGATCAACGCGACCGGCGAGTCTTCCTCCGCGCTCGTCCCCGACCTCGGGATGGATGAGTCGGCGAACGACGGTGTCGGCGGCACCCTCGTCTACACCGCGCGCGTGTTCAGCAACGGTCCCGTTGACAGTGCGCCGGTCACGTTCTCGCAGCCGTTGCCGGCCGGAACGCAGTTCGTCTCCGCCGCCGCGAGCCAGGGGAGCTGCGACGCCACGATCACCTGCAATCTCGGTTCGGTTGCCGGCGGGGACCTCGTGTACGTCACGGTTGTCGTCAGCCCAGCCTCGACGGGGATCGTGTCGAGCCATTCGACGATCACGGCCTCGGCCGATTACGACGCGTCGAACGACGCCGCGAGCTCGAACACGCAGGTCTTTGCACCGCCGTCGGCGGTGGCGGCTGCGTTCGCCTTCCAGAGCTACCGCACCGGCAAACCAGACATCTTCACGATGAGCGATAGCGCGGCAGGTCAGGCGATCCTCTCGCCGAGCCCATACGCCACCTACGCCCCCGCGTGGTCGCCCGACGGGAAGAAGCTCGTCTTCGACCGAGTGGTCAATGGAAACGACGACATTTACGTCGCCAACGACGACGGGACCGGGCTGACACGGCTCACGACCGACCCGGCGACCGACGAAAACCCGTCGTGGGCCGGCTCGAAGATCGTCTTCGACAGCACTCGCGGCGGCGGCGATCACATCTGGGTGATGGACGCCGATGGAAGCAACCAGACGAAGCTCCCAAGCGGATATTTCGACTACGACCCGGCGTTGTCGCCGGACGGGTCGAAGATCGCGTTCGTGAACGTAGCGGGAGATGGCTTCCAGCACATCTGGGTGATGGACGTGAACGGCTTCAATTCGAAGCAGCTGACGACGACTGCGAGCATGGATACCTCGCCGGCCTGGTCGCCCGACGGCACGAAGATCGCGTTCTCGAGCGACTGGAATGGAAATCCCGACATCTGGGTGATGAACGCGGACGGGTCGAATAGGGCGGGACCTGACCCAGTCACGTGCCGGCCTCGACGAGTACCCCACCTGGTCGCCCGACGGAACCTCGATTGCATTTGACAGCGACCGAGACGGCTACCCAGCGGGTGCAACCGACATCTTCACGATGAACGCAGACGGGTCGAACCTCTTCGATCTCGCGCACGAGCCGTATTTCGCGATTGCGCCGGCGTGGCGCGCAATCCCTACTTCGGTTGCTCCGGTGTGGACCACTTTGCCAACAATCGGTGGCAATGCGGCGGTCGGAACTCCGGACACGCTCTCTTCTCAAGGTTCCGCGACTGGCTATCCGACGCCAACGTTCAAGTACCAGTGGTACCTCTGCTCGTCTGCGACGAGCACGCCCCCCGCCGGGTGCACGGCGATCACCGACGCGACGGCATCCTCGTACACGCCGGTCGTTGGTGATGTCGGGTCATTCCTCAGACTGCAAGTGACGGCCGCCAATGCAGCAGGTACCAGTGTCGGTTGGTCGAACGCGTCGTCGGCCGTCGTAGCAGGGAAACCGGGCGTGCCGAGCGGCGTTTCTGCGACTGCCGGCAACGGGCAGGCCACGGTCAGCTTCACGGCGCCCGCCTCGAACGGATCGCCGATCACCTCGTACCGGGTCACGGCCTCCCCGGGCGGCGCATTCAAGGACGGCACGTCGAGCCCGATCACCCTGACCGGTCTCACGAACGCCACGACCTACACCTTCACAGTCACCGCGACAAATGCCGCCGGTACATCGGCCCCGTCTGGAGCGTCGAATCCCGTCACGCCGGCGGCGCCTGGATTTACCGTGACAATGAGCCCGTCGACCCAGACGGTGGCGCAGGGTCAAACGGCGGTCTTCAACATCACGGTCACGCCGGTGGGTGGATTTTCCGGGAACGTGACGCTCAGTTCCCCTGGGATACCTGGCGCAACGGGGAACTTCAGCACGACCGGACCGATCACGCTGACGGTGACCCCGAGCTCGAGCACGCCGCCCGGGAGCTATCCGCTGCCGGTGACCGTGTCGAACACCGGCGGAACGATCGTGCAGACGGCGAACGCGACGCTCGTCGTTACCGGAACCGGTGGTGGCGGGGGCGGCGGTGGTGGCGGTGGCGGCGGTGCTGGTGCGAGCAACATCGTGTTGACGGTGTCGCCGGCCGCGCAGACGGTGTCGAATGGGTCGGCGGCGAGTTGGACGATTTCCGTCACGAACGCCGGCGGTGCCTACATCTACGCCGTCAATGTGACGACCTCGTTCGGGCCGAACTGCGCGATCCCAAGCTCGTTTGGCGACCAGATCGCTTTGTTGGCGCCGAGTGTGACGCTCACCTACGGCTGTTCGCTTCCGGGCGTGACGTCGAGCTCGACGTTCACGATCACGGCATCGGCGACGACGGGGCCGGGCCCGATCACCACTGCTTCGGCGACTGTTTCCGTAAGCGTGCCGGCTGCGACCCAGGTGTCGATTGGCACGGGTGGGTTCACGCCGACGCCGAGCAAGCCGAAGCCGACACCTGTTCCGCCGTCTGGGCCGACCGTCGAGATCGGCACCGCGCATGCGGATCACCTGAACGGGACGGCGAGGGCGGACAAGATCGAGGGGCTCGGCGGCAACGATGTCTTGAATGGGGGCAAGGGCAACGACACGATCTTCGGCGGTGCCGGCAACGACAAGCTCACGGGCGGGCCCGGCGATGACAAGCTCTACGGCGGCACCGGCAAGGACACGATCTACGCTCGCGACGGAGCGAAGGACACGATCGACTGCGGCCCCGGCCACGACACGGTCTTCGCCGACAAGCACGACGTGATCAAGAAGAACTGCGAAGTCATCCACCGGGCCTGAGGCAAGTAATGTCCTGAAGCGTGCTCGCGCTACGCGCCGCAGCAGGCCTGAGTTCGGACGACAAGCGGTCGCTCGTCCCTGCCTGGATCGCTCCGGCCTTTCTGCTCTGCGCCGTCGTTCTGATCCCGTGGACGGCACTCCTGTTCGTCACGCTGCCGCCTCACTACGCCGCCAACCACTGGTGGCTGGCATGGGGCGGGTTCGACATCGCGCTCGGCGTCTCGCTGGCGGCGACCGCGGTTGCGACTCTGCGCCGTTCGCCGTTCGGTGAGATCGCGGCAGCGGTCACGGGCACGCTCCTCGTCTGCGATGCATGGTTCGACGTGTTGACCTCGCGAGGCACCGCCGACGTGATTCAGGCACTCATCGGCGCATTCGTGATCGAGCT
The DNA here is from genome assembly GCA_963761365.1 of uncultured Actinomycetes bacterium. Taxonomy (GTDB): domain Bacteria; phylum Actinomycetota; class Thermoleophilia; order Gaiellales; family Gaiellaceae; genus PALSA-600. The sequence goes on from CAVXHB010000017.1 coordinate 67,434, forward strand.
CCCACTCGCGTTTGTCTGTTTCTGGATTGCCCGAAACATCGCTCGCGCGGTGGAAACCGCGCGGCCGTATCTGCTTGCCGCCGGCTTCACGATCCGCGACCGAAAGCTTGTCCCACCTCCCTAGTCGTGAGTCACTGGAGACGGTTCCGAGGAAGCTCGACCGTCCGGCGCTCGAGCACGCCTCCGGCGACCCGCGCCGCTTCGTCGTCGGCACGCTCGTCGCCGCGGCGGCGCTCCTGCTCGCCGTCCTCGCGTTCAACGTCGTCGTCGATCCGTGGGGCCAGCTCGGCACGGGCCTCTTCCCGTCGCTGATCCCCACCGACCGGCCGGTCAAGGCCGCGCTCGTCGACCGGCTCGCGCAGCGCGCCGCAACTGGTCATCTTCGGCTCCTCGCGCTCGCTCAAGATCAACCCGACCTACCTGCAGGCGAGACTCGGCCAGCGCGGCTTCAACGCGGGCGTCTCCGACGGGGAGCCCGAGGATGCGTGGGCCTTCCTGAACCTGATCCACTCGCGCTTTCCGAACGCGCACCCGCATTTCCTCTAGATGCTCGACGTCGAGGCGTTCCGCGGCACGCCTGATCCGGGCGTCCTCGATACCCCGCAACTCGCGCGCTTCATCCCGTTCGACCAGCGCTGGTCGGCGCGCGGCACACGGCATCTTCCCGCTCCTCTCGTGGAAGGCCGTGCGCGCGTCGATCAAGGTGGTGCGCAAGGTCGACTTCGGCAACGGCATTCCGCTGCGCAACACCGTCTTCACGCGAACGGCTTCCGGGCCGTCGACTCCCACGACATCGCCCGCGCGCGCGGCAGCACGTTCGCCGACCAGCTGCGCAGCTCGGAGGCGCTCTACTCGTTCGTCTACCGCACGCTCTACCACCGGCTCTCGCGCGACGCAGGAGAGCTACTTCGAGCGCACGCTCGCGAAGATGGACGCCTGGGGCGAGCCGCCGGTGATCGTGCTCACGCCGATCCACCCGGCAATGCGAGCGGTGCTCGGGCCGCTCGGCTGGAACGCGCGCCACCGGCAGGTGCTCGCGTACCTGGACTGCGCTGTCGAAGCGCTACCGGTTCACGTTGCTCGACATGACGTCGCTTTCGAGCTTCGGCGGCTCGCCGGGGCTCTTCTACGACGGCTTCCACCTGACGATCCCGAACATGCACCGGCTGCTCGACACGCTCGTCCGCAAGGAACGCCGTGCTCTTTAACAGCCACATCTTCATCTTCGGCTTCCTGCCGCTCGTGCTCGCTCGGCTGGTGGAGCCTCCGCCGGCCGACGGCGCGGCTCGCCTTCCTCGCGGTCGCCTCGTACGTCTTCTACGCGTGGTGGAGCTGGCACTTCCTGCCGCTTCTGCTCGCGACGACGGGCGTCGACTACGTCGCCGGGCACGCGATCGCGCGCAGTGACGACGAACGGCGACGTCGAGTGTTCCTTGTCGACGGCGCTCGGGATCAACCTCGCGCTGCTCGGCTACTTCAAGTACGTCGGCTTCTTCCTGCACTCGGCAAACGGGATCGGCTCGCTGCTCGGCGCCGGGCATCCGTTCCCGGCGCCTGCGCGTGCTGCTGCCGATCGGGATCTCGTTCTACACGTTCAACTCGATGTCGTACACGATCGACGTCTTCCGGCGACGCGTGCGCCCCGCGAACAACCTGCTGCAGTACTCGGCGTTCGTGTCGATGTTCCCGCATCTGATCGCGGGGCCGATCGTCCGCTGGGCCGACATCGAGGACCAGCTTCGCCGCCTCGAGCCGAAGCTGACGGCGGCGCTCGCCGGCCACCGGGCTCTTCTTCTTCGCGACCGGGCTCGTGAAGAAGGTCGTCGTCGCCGACTCGCTCGCGCCGCACGTCGACCGCCTCTTCGCCGCGCACGCCTCGCTCGGGCTCGTCTCCGGCTGGGCGGCCGGCCTCGGCTACGCGCTCCAGCTCTACTTCGACTTCTCGGGCTACTCGGACATGGCGGTCGGGCTCGCGTACCTGCTCGGCTTCCGCTTCCCGCAGAACTTCAACTCGCCGTTCAAGGCGAGGAACATCTCCGACTTCTGGCGGCGCTGGCACATGACGCTCTCGTTCTGGCTGCGCGACTACCTCTTCATCCCGCTCGGCGGCAGCCGACACGGGCGGCTGCGGACGCTCCGCAACCTCGCGATCACGATGGCTCCTCGGCGGCCTCTGGCACGGCGCGGCGTTCACGTTCGTCGTCTGGGGGCTGCTGCACGGCGCCTATCTCGTCGTTCACAACGTCTGCCGAAGCGCCGGCCTCACGCCGCGCAGCATCGCCTTGAACAGGACGTTGACGTTCGTGTGCGTCGTCGCAGCGTTCGTGATCTTCCGCGCTCCGAATCTCGGCGACGCGTGGGACGTCTTGCGCTCGATGGCCGGGCTCCACGGGTTGGACGCCGGCCGAGCGGGCACTCGGTTCCTCGTCGCTGTCGCCGCGCTCGTCGCGTTCGTGAACCTTGCGCCGAATACCTGGGAGGTGCGACTGCGCTGGCGCCCGGTCTACGGGCTCGTGCTCGGGTCGGCCGCAGCAACGGCGATCCTCATGCTCTCCGGCCCAACTCCCTTCCTGTACTTCCGCTTCTGACCGAAGGCCTCGAGCCTGCCCACACCGACGAGGAGAAGCAGCGGTACGAGCGCCGCCAACGCGACGTAGGGAGCAAGTGCCTGCGTTGTCGCGATTGACCCCTCGCGTTGCGTCGGCCCGCTGCCGAGCGCCGTTCGCACCGCTCTCGCCACTGCACCGAGCTCGCCTTCGCGGAATGTCTCGCCCTGCGCGGCCTGGGCGAGACCGGCGAGTGCGACCGCGCTCGATGCGTCGGAGTGGTAGGCGGTCTCTGCCTGTCCATTCGCAGCGAAGACGTCTTCACCCGGCGACCAGATGTGCACGAAGATCGGTGTCACTCCCGGGCCGCTTGCGAGTGCGCTTGCTGTCTGATCGAGGTCGAACGGGCGGGACTCTCCGTCCGTGAACACGATCGCAACACGGTGGCGCGCCGCGGGCGAGAAGAAGCTCTGCGTCCCGAGTGCGCCGAGTGCACCGAGGCTCGTGGCGGTGACGGAGTCGGTCGCCGGTGGTGGGTTGTCGACCTGAACTGCCTGCCGAATCGTCTGCTCGAACGTGGCGCGATCGGGGACCGGAAGCAGGTCGGGCAGGACGCGGTCGGTCATCGTCGCCACGCCGGAGGGGATGTCGCTCAGCGCATCACGAACACGGATCGCGTCGTCGCGCGCTCGCGCAATTCGTGTTCTCGCTCCCGGTGCCCGTGCGGCCAGCATCGAGCGCGAGCTGTCGATCACGAAGAACGCCTCGGCGTCGGTCCTGACGTCGATCGAGCTCGTCGTGCGAAGCACCGGCTGGCTCGCCGCGATCCCGAGCAGCCCGGCGACGGCGGTGACTGCAAGCGCCGGCCACCAACGCCGGACCTCGCCGGGCGCCGGCAGCCGGAGGACTGCCCGCGCGCGTCGTACGCGCCGCGACGCAAGCGCAAGTGCCGCCAGGGGCACCGCGCCGACCAAGACCAGCAGCGCTCCGCGCGGAGTCAGGAAGACGAGCGATGCCGCGATCAATATCCCCTCCCCGGCAGGCCGCCCCCGGCGCCGTGATGGCCGTTCGCACGGCCGCCGGCGTTGTTGTTCGCACCGGGTCGAACACCCTTGGCGAGCAGCTGGCGCAGCAGTAGCTCGAGGTTGAACTTTGCGTCTGCGTTGGTCGGGTCGAGGCGGATCGCCGCCTGGAAGTCGGCCACGCTCTGGTCGATCGGCGCTGCGGCGACCGGGCCGCTCGGCGTCGAGTCGGTGAACGCGAGGATCCCGAGCATGTTGTCGGCCCTCGACGCGATCACGCGATCCCGGCTCTGCGCGAGTGCGGCCAGCTCGGCCTCGACCTCGCCCCGTGTGCGCGACTCGGACTGTCCGTTGTCGAAGCCCTGCCCCGCGGCCTGGACGGCGGCGAAGCTCTGCTCGGCGGTGCGAAACCGGAGCGGCAGGCCGAGGGAGAGCAGGTCGCGTGCCGGGTCCGATGGCAGGACGGTGCATTCGCCTTCCAGGTCGCGTCGGCGGCGCTCACCGCAAACTCGCGGTCTCCGCTCCGAACCGCGTTGCGCCAACTGAGCACGTCAGCGGCGAGACACGCGAGGATCACAGCCGACCGCCACGAGTGCGATCGCAGTCGCGATACGCGGGGCGCTCATCGGGCCTCGCCCGCCGTGCGCCAGCGTAAGCCGTGCCGCCCAGAGGCAATGAGACCGCGAGGACGAGCAGGATCGCGACGATCGCCGCGATCGAGTGCGGTCGACAGAGCGCTCGGCGGGATCGCCGGCGGCGGCGAAGGTTTCGCCGGTGCGGCCGCCGCGTCGGTGATCGCCGCATCCGGCGACGCGCGAGAAGAACGCCTCGTCATCCGGCGTCGCGTTCAGCGCGACGACGCCGAGCGGCGTCCGGTTGCGGCCGTACTCGCTGATCACGATCTGGTTGAGCCGCTGGATGTCCTGCGGGATCGTCCGCGAGATCGCTGATCAGGACGACGTCGGGATCGCGAGAGGTGATCGGCGACGAGGATCCGGTGTGCAAGGTCGAGGCCGGCCGAGATCCGCGTGCCGTAGCTGAACGAGAGCGTCCAGGGGTTCGTCGGCAATCCGACCGTCGTGCCGGGCGCAATCGTGAAGTAGCGGATCAGCGGCCGGAGCGCCGAGGCCGGCGTCCCAGGAGGGAGCGCCTCGTACGCAACGCTGGAGAAGACGACGAGGCCGTAGCGACCGCCTGTCGCGACGAGCTTTCGCAGTGTCTCGCCGATCCGGCTGAACGTGTCGGGTGTGATGCTCGCCGAGAGGTCGAGCACGATCATGTCCCCGGAGTGCACCGGGAGCGAGCTCGGCTGCCGCACGCCCGGGTGCCTGGCCGCCGCGGCAGCGAGCAGCACGAGCGCGACGAGCGCGAACGCCAGAGCGCCCTGGACGAGCGCCGTCCGTCTCGCGATCCGCGAGAAGCTCCGCGCGCCCGGAACGGGAATCGCTCTCATTCGGCTTCCCCGCTGCAGGCCGGCCGCCCGATCGGCGAGCTCTGTCGGCGCCGGCCGGCGTCGGCGGCGGCTTCGACCAAGCCCGGTCCGACGCGGTCGCCGCGAGCGCCGGCTCAGCCCGTGCGGTCGACTGCTTCCGCGAGCAGGGCGAGCGCGCGCCGCCGATCGGGATCGGTTCTCCTCGTCGAGTCACGCACGTACGCGATTGCGAGCTCGAGCGGCGTGAGCCGTCGTGCTCGTCGCACGGGGGAAGCGTTTCGCGAGCTCACGGCCCGCGAGCGCGATGGCGACGAGCGCGCAGAGCGCGGCGGCGGCGATCAGTCCTGCGGACAGCGGTCCAGGCGCAAGGCGGTACTCGGGGGAGGGGGGCGTGGTCGGATTCCGGAAGCGGACTCGCGTCGAGAGATCGGAGGCGGTGAGCCGTGGAGGAGATCCGAAGCGTCGGCCACGACGCGGCCGCGGTCACCGTCCGGGTGCCTGCGCGCGCCGGTGACCGTCACCCGCTCGAGGTGCAGCAAGCGCGGCCCCTTGGTCGGGAGGCAGCCGTCGGTGACGCAGAGCAGCGAGTAGCGGAAGCGAACGACGCCGGTGCGCACGTGCTCGACGACCGGTGCCGAGCTCACGACGTACGGAATGAAGCTCGGCTGGACGCGAATGCTGGCAGGGTCGACCGTCTGCGGCGTCGTAGTCGACCTCGACCTCGGCAGTGACCGGATCGCCGTAGAGCACCGCCGCGGGCGTCGAGCGAGGCGACGACCTGAAGCGGCGAACCGGCGCGCGCGACGTTCGCAGAGCCGCCGAGCAACGCGAGGCCGATCGTCACGGTCGCGACAGTCGCGAGCCGTCATCGGCGCAACCAGAGCGCGCGCCGGCGGCGCTCGGCCCACTCGAGAAACGCCCGCTGGACGCTGTCCGGATCACTCCGGTCGATGCAGCACGGGATCGAGCCCCGAGCGATGCGAACGACCGCGAGCAGTTCCGACCGGGCCCGCTCGCGCCGCTCGCGCTCGGCCCGGGCCTCCGACCGGCTGAACCGCACCTCGAGCACGGCGCCGTCTCGGGGGTCGGCGATCGGCATGACGACCGGGCCGATCGACGGGAAGGTCTGCTCCCAGATCGGATCCTGGATCACGACCGGGACGAGCTCCCACCGGCGCGCGATCGCGCGGAGCCAGAGCTCGCGCCGCGGCGGCTCGAGGAAGTCGGAGACGACGAAGACGAACGAGCCCGCGCCGAGCGAGCCGGCCGACCGGGCGAGGTACTCGATCCCGCGCCCGAGCGAGTCGCGCGTCCGCGTCGAACGCGGCGGTCCGCGTGCGTTCGTCGATCAGCTCGAGCGGAGATCGGCCGCGCGGCGAGATCCAGAATGGCCGGCGCTCCGTTCCGTGCGCGCATAGTCGAGGTAGCCGACAGCGCCGCGGGCGGCGAGTGTGCTCGCGACGATCGCCTCGGTCGCCGCGCGGGCCGCCTCGCGGCTTTGCGAGCCACGGCGACCAGTCCGGGTAGAGGCTCATCGACGGTCGCCGGTCGACGAGGACGACGACGTACGGCGCTTCGTCGGCGAAACGCTCCCGAACGATGAACTCGTCGTCGCCGCGCGCGGACGAGAGCCTCGCGCTCGCCCGCCAGTCGATCGTCGAGATCGGATCGCCGGGAACATAGGCACGAAACCCCGCGAGGTCGCTTCCCCGTCCCTTTCTCGTGCTGCGGGCCGAGCCGAACGGGAGCCCGGTCAGCCGGTACCTGGGAACGAGCGGGAAGAGTACGGCCGGCGGACGGCACGGCTGCCTAGGACGGGATCGAGCCGGGCACCGCCCAGTCCGGACGCGGCGGCGGCACCAGTGCGAAGCAGAGGTCGCGCAGCTGCAGCAGCGCATCGGCGTAGGACAGACCCCGTGTGTCGGCGACGAAGCGCCGAGCTGCAGGACGAGCCGGTGGCCGAGCACCGGGATGAAGAGGTGCACGACGTCGGCCGGGAGAACGTGGTCACGGCCCTGGAGGAGCGCCCAGGCGCGTGCGGTCTTCGCGAGTGCGAGCGATCCGCGCACGGAGGAGCCGACCTCGATCTGTTCGAGCTCACGTGTGCTGCGCACGAGCCCGACGATCCACTCCTCGAGCAGGTCGTCGAGGTAGACGCCTTCGGAGGCCCGGCTCAGCTCCCTGAGCTCGTCGAGCCCGAGGACGGGAGCGAGGCTGTCGAGCGGATGCCCGCGGCGCTGCTCGCGGACGACCTGGAGCTCCTCGCGCTCGCCGGGGTAGCCGAGCGTCGCGCGCAGGAAGAACCGGTCGAGCTGAGCTTCGGGCAGCGGGAAGGTTCCCTCGTATTCGATCGGATTCTCCGTTGCGATCAGCATGAACGGATCAGGCAGCGGGCGCGTGACCCCGTCGGCGGTGACCTGGTGCTCGGCCATCGCCTCGAGCATCGCCGACTGCGTCTTCGGCGTCGCGCGGTTGATCTCGTCGACCAGCACCATGTTCGCGAACAGCGGCCCCGGCTGGAAGACGAACGAGTGGCGTTGCTGGTCGTAGATCGAGAGGCCGGTGACATCGGTCGGCTGGAGGTCGGGTGTGCACTGGATCCGAGAGAACTCGATTCCGTCGACGCTCGCAGCGATCGCGCGGGCGAGGATCGTCTTCGCAGTCCCCGGAACGTCCTCCAGCAGCACGTGCCCGCCGGCGACGAGCGCCGACAGCACGAGGCGGATCTCATCGCTCTTGCCGTGGACGACCGTTTCCAGGTTGTCGATCAGCCGCCGTGCGATCTCGGTGACGGCGTCCAGCCCGCGTTCGCCCGGCGGTTGGCTAGGAGCCGACGAAGTCACGGAGCGAACCTAGCAGCGGAGACCGGAATTCGGCATCGAAATTGGCCGCGACTCGCGTATGATCGTCTCACGGTCGAGTCAAGGAGGGCCATCGCATGTTGTCTCGCATGACACTCGCGTCGGTAGCGGGGGCGCTCGCTCTCCTCGCTCTGGCTTTTCTCGGCGGCGCGTCGGCGAATAGTCGAGCCGACACAGCGACGGTGAACTGGCTGAACTTCGGCAACACGGTCGACGAGAATCGCTATTCGCAGTTGACCCAGATCACGCCGGACAACGTCGCGCAGCTCGGGCGCGTCTTCACCTTCGACCTGAACAAGGTCGTGCCGGGAATCAAGAAGGGACAGCAGTCGTATCCGATCGTGGTCGACGGCACCATCTACGTCACCTCCGGCGACGACCAGGTGTTCGCCGTCAACGGCGTCACCGGTGCACCGGTCTGGCACTACGCGCCCGACAACGTGGCGACGTTCAAGAACTACGGGATCGTCGCCAACCGCGGCGTCTCCTACTGCGACGGCAAGCTCTTCCTGCTCACGCTCGACATGACGCTCGTCGCGCTCGACCCGGCCACGGGGGATCAGATCGCGCGCGTCCCGATCGGGCGCGCAGTTCCGGGTGCGTTCTCGAACTACGGGTACTCGGAGACGAGCGCCCCGATCTGCGCGAACCACACCGTCGTGATCGGCGCGGCAGGCTCCGACTACGGGGTCCGCGGTTTCGTGATGGCGTACCACACCGATCTGACCCCGGCCTGGGCGAACCCGTTCTGGACGATCCCGCCGACCGGGACGGAGTGGCGCACCAACGCGTTGCTCGTGGGCGGGGCGACGAACTGGACGCCGGAGACCGTCGATCCGACGACCAACACCCTCTACTTCGGGACGGCGGGGGCGACGCCGGCCTACTACCCGTCGCTGCGGCCGGGCTCGGATCCGCGCGAGGACTCCGTGATCGCCCTCGATCTCGCCACCGGAAAGTTGAAGTGGTGGCAGCAGCAGCTCGCATTCAACGAGTGGGGCTACGACACGTCGCAGCCGCCGCTCGTCTACACGGCCAAGATCGGCGGCAAGAGCCGGCGCATCGTCTCCGTCGCCACGATGGAGGGCATGTGGTTCGCCTACGACGCGGCCAGCGGCGCTCCGATCTATCAGCGGATCAAGGTGATCGACAACGTCGAGCATCCCGCGCTCGTGGCCGGCAAGCCGGTTGCGGTGTACCCCTCGTCACTCGGTGGGTTCAACTACTCGCCCGCTTCGTACGACCCGCAGACGAACTACATCTACAACGCGGCGGCCGAGACCGCGTCGGCATTGCAGCAGCAGACGCCTGCGCAAGAGCAGATCCAGCAACTGCTCCTCGGCAACACGTTCCTCGGCCTCGCCAACGGAGACTTCGGCTCCTATCTCCAGTCGGGCTGGAAGGACTACGGCTCGGTCAGCGCGATCGACGTCGCAACCGGCAAGGTCGCGTGGAAGTTCAACACGCCACAGCCCGAACGCGGCGGCGTGACCACGACTGCCTCCGGCCTCGGTTTCGCCGGCGGCGGAGACGGAGTTCTGCGGGCCTTCGACGCGAAGAAGGGCGACGTGCTGTGGAAGTTCCAGACGGGATTCCAGATCGCGTCAGGTGCGTCGGTGTACTCCGTGAACGGAACCGAGTACGTCGCGATCACGGTCGGCGGCACCACGACCTCGTCGAGCGGCGGCACCGTCGCGAGCCAGCTGCAGGTCTTCGGGCTCGGCGGCAGCTCGACACAGTCCACGGGGCCGGTCTTCGGGACGATGCAGCGCACGAATAGCCGCGTCGTGTCGCGCGCGGCCACTCCGCACGCGCAGCGGCTCGTGCGGAGCCAGGGCCGCGCCGGATCGGCGAGGATCGTGACGCCCGGAGCCGTGCTGATCCAAGCGTGGGACCCGAACACGTCGAACACGGTGGACGTTCAGGGCCACGTCACCCTCGCGGGCAAGCCTGTTGCGGGGGTGAAGGTGAGCGTCGACGGTTGGGTCGCACCTGCCACCGACAAGAGCGGGACCTTCATCTACCCGGCCGACAACACGATGCCGGGGCGGCATGTGGTCAAGGTCGCGAGCGTCACCGGCGCGACCGTCGACGGTCACCGGTTGTCGGCGCCGGAGCAGAGTGAGGTAATGGCGGCGAAGAGCGGGATCAGCGTCGGATATTCGATCACCGATGTCTCGACGCGGTCCGGCCCAGAAGGCACGGTTGTGCTCAGCGGCCGGCTCAGCTTCGGGAAGAACCTGGCGCCGCATCCGGTGCAGCTCTACAGCTACCAGCTGACCGGAACGATCACGGATCCGAACGGGGCCCCGGTCAAGGGCGCGATCGTCACGACTCGCACCGCCGACCACAAGTTCTGGACCTTCTCCCGGCCGACGGGCGCGACCGGCAAGTACACGGCCTTCCTCGTCGCGGCGGATCAAGAGGGCGACAACCCCGTGCCGATGACGGTCGCGGTCTCGGTCGGGGCCAACGCCTACACGGAGCCGATCGTCGACTCGGTGAACTTCGCGGCGCTGCAGAGCTCGACGCTCAACATCCAGCTTCCGGCCAACCAGGGTACGACGCTGGCGAAGAGCTTGCTGAACCCGCAGCCGGCCGGCGGCGCCGTGTACCGAGGCCTCGTCGTCGGCGTGGTCGGCGGCAGGGGCCGCGTGATCAAGCCGGTGAGCGCAACGTGGCCCGACGCCAGCGGCCGCTTCCAGCTCGTCCTTCCCGCGTCCGCCCGCGGCGAGGTCGCGAAGCTCTGGGAGTCCGAGCGGCAGTTCTTCTCCACCGCTCACGCAAAGCCCGGCGCGAATGTCGACAGCAGCGTCTATCCGAAGTCGCTCGCTGCGCAAACGCCGCAGGCGCTGCTGACGGTGAAGCTACCCAACTGAGAAAGCCGTCAGCTCGAGCTGGGCATGGCGGCCCGTCGGAACACCGGCGCCGACCAGCAAGGTCTTCGACGCGAGTGCGGGGCACGCATTGATTCCCGCGCGCACCGACGCGCGTCCAGAGAACACGACCGTCACCGGAGTCGACGCCGTAGACCTTGCCGTCGAGTGTCGCAGTGAAGACGACGCCGTTGGCGACGGTCGCGCAACCGAAGTCCGGTTGCGGCAGATGCAACGTCCAGACCTTCGCTCCCGTCGCTGCATCGAGGGCGACGAGCGCGCCTTGCCCGCGGCGGAGACGTTGACGTGGTCGAGTCGCTCGTAGCCGGTCGCGCTGCCGCGCATGCAGAGGTCGACGACCGGGACGTAGAGATAACCACCGGCGCTCGCCATCGGTGTTTCGACGCCGCCGAGCAAGCCCGGACAGACGGAGACCGGATGTCGTGGCAGCCGGCCACGATCGTTCCGATGAATGCCCACCGCCGTTTGCCAGAGACGCGTGTGGGTCGAACGGTTCCAGGCGATGACGAGCCCAGCCTTGCCCGCGCCGAACACGACCGGCCGGCCATCGACTGATCCGATCACCGGCGGAAGCTGGAAGTCGTAGTCCCGCACGTCGTGCGGCGTCACCTGGTCGTACCAGACGAGCTTGCCGGTGTGCGCGTCGAGCGACGAGCAGCGAATCCGTGTAGAGATTCGCGCCCGCGTGGGCGCCGCCATTCGGATGGGCGCGACTGCCGCCGTACGGATACGGATTCGTCATTCCCCAAAAGACGTCGCCGTCGGCGACACTCGGCGTCTCCCACGCGCCGCCGCCGCCGGCCTCGCTTGGGGACGTTCCAGTTGTCCTTGATCGTCGACAGCCGCCAGCGGATCGATCCGGTGTTCACGTCGAGCGCGAAGAGAATCCCGCGCCCGTTTGGTGGGAGCCCAATCGTGCTCACGTACACGAGCCCGTTCGCAACCTGCGGAGCGATGTCGATGTAGCGCGCCGTTGGCGTGACGAGGAAGCGGCGCCACACAAACCGCCCGGTGGTCGCGTCGAGTGCGAACGCGCTCGCATCCGTCGCGCCGTACACCCGGCCGCCGCTGACGGCGAGCCCGTTCGGGCCGGGACTGGTCGCATTGAGGAGACGCCGCCAGAGCATGTGTCCCGTCTTCAGGTTGAGCGCGTAGACGTTGCTCCTCATGTCCTGGACGTAGACGACACCGTTCGCCACGACCGGCGTCGCGGTGAAGGCTCCCGACACGCCCGGCGCAACGGGAAACCGGAAGCGCCACGCCACGTGGAGGCTGCCGACGTTGCCGCGGTCGATGCCGCTCGCTCCGAGCGCGCGCGTCGAGGCGAGATCCAGGTTCGGCAGCGGCCAGTCTGCGCCGCGACGCGAGCCTCCGCACGCGGTGAGCGTGAGCAGGCAGATTCCGGCGACCGCGGTGGCCCCTTGAATTCGGATCACGGCTGGGCGAGTATCACTACGTCCCGTGCCGCTTCGAGGGAGGATCGGCATGAATCCGAAGGTTGCCTTGGCGCTTTCGACAGTCGTCGCGCTCGCAATCGCAGCGCAGGTGCTCGCGGGCGATGCCGTACGAGCGACTGGGCCACGTATGGCCGTGACGCGGCGAACACACGGAACCAGCCGTACGAGCACGACATCTCGACGGCGAACGTGGCTCGATTGGCGCCGAAATGGGTTGCAACAACGACGGGCGACGTTTCGGCGACGCCGGCGGTTGTGGGCGGGGCGGTCTACTTCGGAGACTTCGGCGGCACGCTCTGGAAGCTCGACGCTGCGACCGGAGCGACGATCTGGTCCGACTCGATCCCGGCGCTCACGGGCCTGGCGGGTGACTTCGCGCGCACGAGCCCGTCGGTCGACGGCAACGTCGTCGTCGTCGGCACGTTCAAGCGGCCGACGATGCTGGGGATCAACGCGACTACAGGAGCGCTGATCTGGAGCACGCAGGTGAATCCCGACAATCACGGGACGCAGACGGGCTCGCTTGTGCTCGTCGGCGACACGATCATCACCGGCACCTCGGCGGCCGGCGCGAACACCGGAACGACCTCCACCTTTCGCACCGACCTCGCCGCGCTCAACGCGCTGACGGGCGCCATTCTCTGGCAGAGCTACGCGCTCCCCGACAACGGCGGAAACGCCGGCGGCTACGCAGGCGCGACGATGTTCTCGGCGCCTACGGTCGACGTCGGCGCGGGACTCGTCTACGGCACCTTCGGGAACCTCTACACGGAGCCGGCGAGCGTCGCAGCCTGCAACGCAGCGGCGCCGAACGGCTTTTTGTCCGAGTCGTGCGAGCAGCCGGGCGCCTACTGGGACTCGATCGTCGCGTTCAACCTGGCGACCGGTGCGCCGGTGTGGTCGTACCGCGTCGTGGGCGACGTCCCGTGGCACCATGCGTGCGACTCACAACCGGCGGGCGTGACGTGGTGCCTGCCGGAGAACGACAATCCGTTCGCGGGCCTCTCGCACCAGAGCTCAGGCTTCGGCGACGATTGGGACGTCGGTGGCGTCGAGCCCGAACGTCTTCCAGATCAACGGTCGCGACGTCGTCGGCTTTGGTGAGAAGAGCGGCCTCTACGTCGTTCTCGACGCGAAGACCGGGCAGTTCGTCTGGAACACTCTCGTCGGCCCGGGCGGCGACCAGGGCGGGTTCGAGTGGGGCTCGGCGTACGACGGCAACCGCATCTACGTCTCGCTCACAGACCAGCACCACATCCCCTACCAGCTGACCGAGAACGGCGTGCTCACGAGCACGACTGCCACCGGCGGCTCGTGGGCGGCGCTCGACCCGGCGACGGGGAAGATCCTCTGGCAGACCGCCGATCCTCAGACCGAGAGCCTGGGCGGCAACACCGTGGGCGTGTGGGACCTCGGCCCTGCGACCGTCGCGAACGGCGTGGACTACGTCTCCTCGATGGCCAAGAGCGGGAACGAGATGTACGCGCTCGACGCGGCGACGGGCAAGATCCTCTGGTCGTTCAGCGCCGGCAGCTCGGTCAACGCTGGGCCCTGCGATCGTGAACGGATCCGTCTACTGGGGCTCCGGCTATTCCAAGTCCGCGGAGGGCAGCGGTAACAACAAGCTCTTCGCCTTCAGCATCGACGGGGCGTCCGACACGACACCGCCGACGACTGCGATCACGTTGAGCCCGGCGACGCCGAGTGGCTCGAACGGCTGGTACACGACACCGGTCGGGGTCACCGTGAGCGCGACGGACGCCGGCTCCGGCGTGTTCGAGACGCGTTGTGTTGTTGACCCGTCCGCAGTGCCGGCCGGGTTCGCCGACCTACCGGCCGGAGGTTGCTCGCCGATGAACGTCGCCGCAGATGGGACGCACACGGTTTATGCGGCGAGCGAAGACCGAGACAACAACGTCGGGAGCCTCGTCAGCAGCACGTTCAAGATCGACCAGACCGCGCCGAAGATCAGCGCGGCGGCCACGACTGCTCCCAATGCCAACGGCTGGTACTCCGGGAACGTGGTCGTCCACTTCACGTGCACCGACCTCGGTTCGGGAATCCCGGCCGCGGCGTGTCCGCCGGACCAGGTTCTCAGCGGCATCGGCACGGCGATCTCCTCGACGGCCGAGACGGTGACGGATGCGGCCGGCAACATCAGCGCTCCGAGCAACGTCGTAACGGTCAAGATCGTCAATTCGTCTCGCCTGTGCACGCTTGACGGTCGACGACGTGACCAGCTCGAGCAAGTACCGGGAGCTCAAGCCTGCGCGGAGGACGGAAGCCGACGTGCATGACCCACCTTGCCTGTTCGGTGCTCGAGTCGAGCGGCGAGCCCGCGAAGCGCTACGAGCAGGTCGTGGACGTGCTCGAACAGCAAGGTTGGTTGACACCGATGCAGGCGAGTCTCCTCGCGACTCTGGCCACGGGCTCTGACGGCTCGTCAGACGCAGGGTCTGGCCTTGGTGCTCTTCTGGCCCTTCTTGCAGAGCGGCAGGTCCTGACCGAGTTTCGGCACGGCCGAGGGGATGTGGTACGGCACCGGAGTCATCTGCTGGATCTGGAGTGAAGCGCCGACGATTCCGTAGTAGGTCCAGTACCCGTTGGCGAAGGTTGGCTCGAGACCCCTCGCGGTGAAGTTGACGGTCAGATCGCCGCCGGGCAGGCACGTGCAATCGGGCGGTCGGACCTTCCCGTTGCACTGGATGCTGCCGCCGACGAGCTTGCACTTGCCGCCCTCGCTGCTCGTCACTGCGGTGATCGTCATGTTGGCGGGAGGGACCCAGGTGAACTGGTTGATGAAACCGATGCCGCTCGTGTTCTGCACGTCGAGCTGGTAGAGGTCCGGGCCGAGGAAGCTCACGATCGAGACTGCGTCGGCGGCGCCTCTTCCGAGTGTGGGGTCCGCACGAGTCGAGGCGGCCGCGGCGTGCACACCGACCGAGAGCGACGCTGCAGCAAGCAGAAAGACACCGGCTCGCCGGAGCGGCAAGAGGGGACGGCGCTGCCTGGACACCCGCCTCGGAGTATAGGGAACGTACCGTCGGGTACAAGGGCGCGGTACCGTACGTCGATGGGTCCGAGGACGGCGCTTCTGTTTGCCGCTGTCGCTGCCGCGGCGCTGCTGACGGCGAGCGCCTTTGCCGTCGCGCAGGCCGCAGTGCCCGGGAATCCGGTCCGCGGCAAGGCGCTCTTCGTTCGCCCCGGGCTCTTCTGCGGGTCGTGCCACACGTTGAAGGCGGCCAAGAGCACGGGCCGCGACGGCGCGAACCTCGACAAGGCAAAGCCGAGCTACGCCAGGATCATCGAGTTCGTAACGAACGGCAGCAAGCAGACGAAGCAGTGGCCCGCTGGCATGCCCGCCTACGGCGGCCGGCACGCCGAGCTCACGAAGGCGGAGATGCAGGACATCGCCGCGTTCGTCTACAGCGCCACGCACAGGTGAGCAGGGGACGCCGGCAGTCGGCGCGCTTCGCGACTGCCGTGCTGCCGTTCGCGCTCGCTGCGTGTGTGGCGGCTGCGCCTGCCGCGAGCAAGGAGATCGGCCACGGCGTCCGGCTGAAGGGCACGAACGTCTGGTACGCGCACGGCAACGCCCTCAAGCCGACGACGGTCTCCGCCAGGGTCATCCCGAGCCCGGCGCAGGCGGTGAAGGTGCAGTGGTCGGTCGTCTGCCAGAAGCCGAACAAGTCCGACCCCGCCGTCCACCTCGGGACAAACCAGAGGTCGGGGCAGTCCTCAGTGCACGCGGCCGCCACGGTGAAGCTCACGCTTCCGTATGCGAAGCCGCCGGCGTGCGTCGTGACGGTCTATGCGACGCTCGCGAAAAACGGCGGGCTGACGCTCCGGCTCCTGCAGAGCTAGCCTTCCTCGACTCGGTGAGACGGATCCAAGCCCTCCTCGTGCTCGGCCTGGTCGCCGCCGCGGTCTCGGCGGCGGCGCTGAGCGTGCCTGCCGGCGCGAAGACCCGGCCGCCGCAACGGGCTCGAGCCGATTGGCTCGGCAGAGTGGCCGAGTGTTGCAGCGCAGCTCGCGAAGAACATCGCGAGCGCTTCGTTCGCGCACCAGTACACCAAGGTCTGGGGGTATCTCCATCCGACCTATCAGCGGGCGGTCTCACAGTCGCACTGGAACAGGTGCCAGGGCTCGCACCCGGCCGTTCCGCGCAATGTCGCGATCACGAGGGTCTCGGTTGCGCAGGCGACCGAGCTGCCGGTGAACCTTTCGCTGATCGGCCGCCGCAACGTCCAGGAGATCGAGCTGCAGGTCCGGTTCACGACGCCGGCGTTCGCCGGGCAGCAGCTCGCGCTCCTCTACACGTTCTGGTTGAAGGAAGGGACGACCTGGAGAGCCGTCTGGCTGAGTGACGAGTATCAGGCGTACAAGGCCGGCAAGTGCTACCTGACGCCGCAGGGCCCTCCGCTCTACTGATCGACCGCCGCCGCGCCTGATTGTCTCTTGTTGTCGCCCATCGAAGCGGTTATCATCGGCCGCATCGGAAGGGATGGACTCGGCTGTGGCTCGTCCTGAATCTCAAGGGAGGGAGTTGCCGGATGCGTAGATACCCGCTTCTTGTGGTTGCCGCCATGCTCCTCGGAGCACTCGTAGTGGGGTTGGCGTCCGCCTCGCGAAACGTCTCACCTGCGTCGTGGTTGCCCGCGGGCGTGACGCCTGGGGGTGCAAACTGGGTGAGCGGAGAGGGCGACGAGTCGAACTCGCGCTTCTCGACGCTCGGGCAGATCAACTCGAACAACGTCCAGAACCTGCACGTTGTCTGGAATCAGCAGTTCAACACGCCGGACATTCAGTTCAGCCCGGAAGGCCAGCCGGTGTGCTGCCCGAACAACCTGCTGTACCAGGCCTACATCCAGGGCATGGCTGCGATGGCGCCCGATACGGGTGCGATCGCCTGGAATTATGCCGGGCCGGCGAGCCCGCAGCTCACGCAGGCCGGGCAGCGGCTCCGGGTCGACAACACCCGTGACGAGTCGTACAGCGCGAAGCTCAACCTCATCTACGCCGGCCAGCAGGACGGCTCGATCGTCGCGCTGAACGCGAAGACGGGCGCTCCGGCTTGGAGCACCTCCGTGATCGGCGCAGGCACCTACGGCGATGTCACCGGCGCAGAGTCGGCGCCGTTCACGCAGTTCTACGACGTCCCGAATACGAACGGCGTTGTCCTGTCGGCGCCGAACGGCGGAGAGAGCCCGTTCCGCGGGCATCTGGATGCGTTCGACGCGAAGACCGGCAAGCTGCTCTGGCGGACGTGGAACCTGCCGGATCCGACCCAGGTCCCGTACATCCTTTCCTGGGGCAACCCTGCTGAGGCCGCAACGGGCGGCGCAGCGATCTGGTCGATCCCGTCGATCGATCCCCAGCTCGGGAGGGTGTTCTACGGCACCGGCAACCCGTTCCCGGAGACGAACCGCTCGCCCGGGAAGAGCCTGTGGACGGAATCGATCATGTCCGTCGACTGGAAGACCGGCGCGCTGGATTGGTTCTTCCAGGCCACCCACCACGACGAGCTCGACTTCGACCTGCCGCACCCGACGATGGTGCTCCGGGTTCCGATCGACGGCAAGACAGTGCCGGTCGTCGCGGAAGGCAGCAAGGGCGGCTTCTTCTTCGTGCTGAACGCGAAGAACGGCGGCAACGTCCCGCACTTCAAGATCAGCGAGGTGCCGACCTACGATCCGAGCGGGAAGGGCATCGCGCAGAACAACTTGTTTGCGACGCAGCCGAACCCGACCGGCGCCTCGTTCTGCATGGCGGTCGTCGACTACTCGCCTGCCGGCTTGGCGAAATGCAACTTCCCCGGCAATCCGCTGGTGGACGCGTACGCCACGGGGTTGGGCAATCCGGTCGTCAGCCCGACGCAGGTGACGAACCTGTCGAATGGCTTGCCGATTTTCGGCGCACCGGAATCTGCTGCTTACAGCTCCGGGTCGTATCTCGTGTATGGCGGCGCCGGCGGCGGCGGCATTTTCGGCTATCCGCCGTCGTCATACAGTCCGCTCACGCACACGTACTACGCGTGCATCATGAACGAGTCGGGCGCTCACACGAACCAGGGCAACTCGCCGGTCGTCTCGACGGTTGGAGCCCCGGTGACCAATGGGATCCAGGGCTTCCTGAGTGCGATCGACCTGACGAACAACACGATGAAATGGCAATTCGTCGGGCAGTCCAGCGGTCTGGGCTCGTGTTACAGCGGCTCGCTTGCGACCGCCGGCAACCTGGTGTTCACCTGGTTCAAGGGCCGGCTCGACCAGGTTGGCCTGCCGAACCAGGGCACCACGCAGCAGGGCGCGCAGACGCTCCTGACCCCCGGCGCGCAGCTCGACGCGTTCGATGCGACCACGGGCAAGATCGTGTGGGTGTGGGGCCTCCCGAACGACACGGCCATCTCTCCGACGGTCACGTACATGTACAAGGGCAAGCAGTACCTCGCGACCTACCACGGCGTCGCGCTTGCCGGCACCCCAGGTGCCACAGCGACCGGTCAGCGCGATCAGCTGACGGTCTTCTCTCTGTGAGGAGAGCGACGAGCAACGGAGAAAAACGAGAGGGAGCCCTTACGGGCTCCCTCTGTTTAGAGGCCAAGACGTGAAGGCGAATCGGCGGTGGCTCGCGATCGGCGCCGCAGTCGTTGCCGTTCTCGCAATCACTGTCGGCGCGACGCTGGCGCTAACAGGGGGCGGGGGATCGAAGCAGTTGAGCCACGCCGACTTCGTGCGCATCTGGGCGGAAACCCACCTCGGCGACCGGACGACCACCGTGCTCGCGCGCTGGCCGAAGGTTCCGTACCAGCACTACACGGACAACCTGAAGGACGATTGCTACGAGTTTGCCGACGTGCCGGATCCGACCCGAAACGACATGCCGGAGAACATCTACAATCTCTGCTTCAAGGACGGCTTCCTTCGCACAAAGGACATCCTGTGAAGCGCGCTCGCCGACTCACCGCAGCAGCAGGCGTCGTTCTCGCGCTGGCGCTCGTCGGCTCGTCGGCTTCCCTCGCCGTCAGCAGGACGACGCAGCCCGGGAAGACCGTGCTGGTCTACTTCGTGATCAACGACCAGAAGACCGCCTATGCGATCTACCGGGAACAGCTGGGCGGCGGCACGACCGAATTGACCCTGCAGCGGTACGTCCTCCGCGGCGACTTCGCCAAGTTCACCGTGATCAACCGCGGGAAGAAGGCACACGGCTTCGACTTCTACGGGCACAAGATCCCGACCCTCAAGCCGGGCGGGAAAGTCCACTTCTCGGCGGCGCTGCTCCGCCGGGGCTCGTATCCGTACTCGAGCCCGACCGACCCGGGGAAGGCGTTCAGCGGCAAGTTCCCGGTCTACTGACCGTTGCATGCGGAATGGGAGCGGTGATAAGTTTCGTGCGTCCACATTTGTACAACTCGGTACCCCGTAGCTAGCCCATACGGAGGAGGGAGGATTCTCGCGTGAGGGGAAGCATTTCGATCCGGGCGTTCCTCAGGACTGCGTTCTGTCTTTCTATGCTCGGCGCGATCGGCCTCGTCGCGGCAGCGTCCGCCGGCGCGGTGACGATTTCGAGTTGGCGCGGCGGATCGGCTTCGGTGCCGGCAGTGGTGACGGCCGACGGCAACTGCCCCGGCACGGTGGTCATCATCACCGGTACCGGGTTTGTCAACGACGGCGGTGTCACCAACGTCTCGATCGGCGGCGTACCGGCCGGCGTGATCGTCGTCGGTACGGACACCACTCTCTTCGCGCGGGTCGGGGCGGGCGCGACGAGCGGCCCAGTCGTCGTCACGACGAAGGCGGGCTCAGCCACGGCCAGCATGAATGCGATCGTCTGGCCGTGCCAGTCGCTCGGCGCGGCGACGGTTGCGCCCAAGATCGACTCGGTCGCGCCCCAGAGGGCGAAGGGCGGCAAGAAGCTCACGCTGTCCGGCGTCGGGTTCGTCGGCACGACGTCCGTGAAGGTGGGCAGCGAGACCGCGGCGTACGCGATTCCCTCGGACAACCTCATGTACGTGAGGGTGCCGGCGGACGCGAAGGCCGGCCTGACGACGATCGTCGTCACCAACAACAAGGGCAGCGCGAAAGTCGTCTTCCAGAAGATCGGGTAAGAGCTCGTTCGATCCGTTGACACCGGCCTCCCGTGGGCACTCCGCGGGAGGCCGGTGAGTTCTGTAGGTCGGTGCTAAAATTCGTGTAGTCCTGAGGCAGGATTCAAGTTGTCGTCCGAAGGGGAGGGTCAGAAGCAGATGAGGCGTCTACCTTTGCGGTTCACAGTGCCTGCGCTCGGTGGAGTGGGCGTGGCCGTGAGTCTGCTCGCCGTACTCGGCACCACATCCGCGCCGGCGGCGCTCGAGCGCCCGGCTGCGGTCCACCATGCGGCAAGCAGCAAGGTCAGCGTCATCACCGTGACCGCCGGCAAGACCGTCCGAGCTCGCCTTCAAGCTGTCGAAGTTCTCAATGGTTCCGACCGGCACGGTCACGTTCAAGGTGACGAACCTGGGCGTCGCGTTCCACAACTTCAAGGTCTGCACGATCCCGGTGCCGAGCGCTGCCGGCGCCAAGAACGTGTGCTTCGGAAAGTCGACGCCGTTGCTGAAGCACGGACAGTCGGCAGACGCTCAAGGTCGCGTTCTCCCTGGCCGGCAAGTACGAGTTCCTGTGCACCGTGACCGGGCACGCAGCGGCGGGGATGAAGGGGCTCCTCGGCGTCGGCGTCGCGGTGGCGACCTCCGAAGAGAAGACGGCGGCGACCGCCGGTAGCGGCTCCGGCAGCGGTAGCGGCGGCGGCGGAACCACGACCACTCCGAAGGGCGGCAGCGGCGGTGGCGGGACAGGCGACACCTCCGGGTGCGCGCCGGGCGTGACGATCAAGTCGTCTGGAGCCGCCGACGCGGACGGTGACGAGCTCGGAACCGAGCCGGACGACAACGACGGCTGCATCTAGCTCGCGCTGAGAAGTTCGTTAGGCGTTCTTGATTTGGGCGCTGACCGCGCCGCTCTTGCCGTCGAGATAGGTCTGGCCGCACACGTTCACGCGACGCGCGGTGGGGTCAGGCTCTGGAGTGAGACGAGCAGCGTTCCGGCTGAGCCCTTCCGGCACGCGGCGTCGTTCGACGCGGTCACGACGACCTGCGCGCGGAGGAGCGAGCCGTACCCGTGTTGGAACTCGATCGGCGCGCCGACGTGGATCGCCAGGAACTCCGATCTTCCCCTTGCTCGTCAGCTCGAGGCGGAAGTTCTTGGCGACGAGGTTGGTGATCGTCCCCACCGAGCTGCCCGACGTGTACGCGGTGGTGACGAAGGAGCCGCTGCTCCTGCGCGCTGCTCGTGACGCCGGCGCTCGTCGTCTGCGCGTCGAAGCTGAAGGTCCAGATCGACTTCACGGTCGACCGGCGCCACCGTTGCCGGCGAGCTGGCAGTTGTGCGCGAACGGCTGCGCCGCCTTGAGCATCGCGTCGGTCATGGCCTCGAACCGCGGCACGTCGTTCTTCCCGAGCTGCTCTGAGGTTGTCGATGAAGGTGGCGAGGCTCCAGGTCTTCGCTCCGACGACGCGGTAGACGCGTTCGTCGTCGTTCCAGGCTTTCGCGCGCAGTCGAGTCCGGCTGCGGGCGGCCCGTCGCGGTGCAGCCGACGTAGAAGTCGTTCCACGGGTTGATGTCGATCGGGAGCGCATAGCGCACGATCACCTGCACGTCTTTGCCGTCCGTCGTCCGGTAGTGGCAGTCGATCTGGACGATCGGTGCGGCGAAGAACTCCGTCGGGTCGTCCCCCGACGCGACACCGGTGAGAGGCGTCAGGATCGTAGCGGCCGCCCTCGCTCTCCGGAGGGTTGACCAGCCGGACGGGCGCGGAGGGACACGCGATCGTCTCCGCCTGATCCCGGTACGGGTCCGCCGACACGCTCGCCGTCCCGGCGGTGAGGACGAGCATCGACAGGACCCCGACAGATCACCCGAGCGCGCATGCGCACTGTCATAACTATCGCACGCGAAGCGAGAAAGCGACGGGAGCCGGGCTATACTCGCGCCGGGATGGCTCGTGCAGAGAGAGTGGAGCCGTCCGCGGGCCGGCCGGTCGGCGGCGCCTTTGTCGCCGCCGGGCTGGCGCTCGCCGCGGTGGGGGCACGACGTACTTCCTCGTCGGCCGCGGCTCGTCCGCACCGACGTCGTCGGCGTCGTCGGCGACGACGGTCTCGGGCAACGCGCTGGCGCTGTCGGCGCTCCAGGGCCACCCCCTTGCCGCTCCGGAGTGCACCCCGATCAAGGGGCCGCCGCTGGGTCTATCCGATCGGGCCGCCCGTCCGGGGCCTGCCGAATGTCGTCGCAAACATCAAGAGCGACCTCTACGAAGTCTTCGCGATCAACTACAGCTGCAAGCAGGCATCCGAGTGGATTCGCAAGCTGTCCCGGCTTGCAGATCCCGGTCAAGCACTCCGGCAACGTCACCGTGCTCAAAGGGCCGCCCGGCTACTACTGCTCGGCCTGGCCCGACGCGAACGGCCGCGCGTACGCCGGCGGCTGCCAGTCGAAGGGTGGCGGTGGCTGCGTGCCGCCGAAGAACGGCGCCGGCACCAGTATCCCAACGGCCGCGGCTGCAAGCTGACGGGCGGCAACAAGGCGTTCGGCTGGAACTGGAACGTCGCCAATCGCCGCGTCGTCTTCGCGCATGACGACAAGGGTGTCCTTCATCTCATCCACGTCTCCGGGTCGGATACGAACGTCATCTTCCGCTACCTCAACGGTTCCTACCAACTCCAGGTCCTGAACACGAGCGGCATCGGTTACCTCAACGGTTTCACCTGGACGCCGTCTCCCGGCTGGACGGTCACGCGCATCAAGAGCTCGAGCGGCGCCACCTGCTCGCGTCACACCCGCGGGGAAGATCTCCTGCACCGGCACCGTCAATCCGCCGAGCTGCCTCTGCACGGGCGACGGCGGCAGCGTGTCGGTCGAGTTCACCGCCACGCCGACGAAGAAGAACGCCGGCTACCTGTTCGGAGGCTGGGCCGGCTCAGTTCAAGGTGACGAAGATGACGCCGGTGCCCTACCTGATCCCGGGAACACCCGACGAAGCTGCCAAGCGCAACGGCGTCTAGGCTCGCTGTCGCGGCGCTCGTGGCAGTCGGACTCGCCGGCTGCGGCGGGTCCTCGAACGCGCTGACCTCGGTCTCGACCGCGGTCGACACCTCGCTCGCGCACGCGTTCAGCGCCCACGTCACGTTGACCGGCGCCGAGGCGCTCGGCGCGAAGCCGAAGGAGGATCTGCTCGCGGCAGGCGTGTTCGATGTCCGGCGCGCGCTCGTCTACGAGCGGGTCGACCTCCCGGGACCGCTCGACCAGAACAAGCTGCCGCCGCGAGACTTCCTCGTCTTCCTGCGAGCGAAGATCTTCCTCGCCCCGGCGGCGAAGCAGGTGCTCCCCGCGGGAAAGAACGTGATCGTGGTGCCGCTCACCGCTCAGGGGTTAACGGTTGCCGGGGCGAACCGCTTCGTCACGCAGGCAATGGGGCTGAACCCTCTGCTGCTGCTCGACGAGCTCGCCGCGGGCGGCGCGGCGGCGGTGAGGACGGGCTCCGAGGTCGTCGAGCACGTCCCCTTCGTCGACTACCGCGTGACGGTCGACCTGCGACGAGCGCTGGCAAGCGTGCGCGGACCGTTCGCGCGCGCCGAGCGTGTCGCGATCAAGCAGGAGCTGGCGGCGCTCGGCCCCGGGCGCTCGGACGTCCAGGTCGCCGTGCGCGTCGACAGCGCCGGCTTCGTCCGCGACCTGCACGCGACCGTGCCCGGTTCGAAGCTCGGGACGCTCGCGTTCGACCTGCACGGCTACGGGACGACCTTCAAGCCGAGCTATCCACAGGCCGCGCAGATCGTGTCGCTCGCCTCGCTCGCACACGCGTGGTCGTGGAGCCCGCACTGGCCGTGGGTGTTGGGAGCCTAGGAGCGCAGACTAGTCTCGTGCGCGCGAGGTTCCCGGCGCAGACGGACGCGCGGGGAACCCGCGCGTCCTGACGACGGCGCCGACGAGCGGCGCCTAAGCCAACCCCGCCGCCCGGATCAGGCGCGCCGCCGTTTCGCCGTCGCCGAGCGCAGCCACGGGCACGGTCGCGTGCGGCGTGTGGGCAAACGACGGAAGCGCGGCGTTCGCGGCAACGTTCGCCCGCGCCGGGTATTCGAAGTCGTCGCTCTCGGCGACGATGTGCTGTCCCGTCTTGCCGACGAGGAAGGCGACGAAGCGTTCTGCGGCAGCGGTGTGCCGACTCGTCGCGAGCACGCCCGCGCCGGCGACGTTCACGATCGAGCCCACGTCGTGGTCGGGGAAGTAGTGAAGCACGCTGTGCATGCCGTGCGCGCCGACCTCGAGCCGAAGCCGATACCAGTAGTACGCGTTGACCACTCCTGCTACGACGTCCCCGCGGTTGACTGCGGCGGTCACGGCCTCCTCGTCCTGGTAGCTCGCCGCGTTTCGCTTCAACCCTCGGAGCCACGCGGCGGCGCGGTCGGCGCCGTAGCGGGCGATCACTGCACCGACGAGCGGCGGGAAGTCGGAGTCGGTCGGCGCGATCGCCACCTTCCCTTGCCAGCGCGGGTCGGCGAGCTCGAGGATCGACTGCGGTAGCTCGGAGCGCCCGATCCGAGCCGGGTCGTAGACGAGGCTGCTCACGCGCAGCGCTACGCCGACCCAGCGCCCTGCAGGCGAGGAGTACGCGGCCGGAATCTGGCCAAGGGTCGCGGGCGGGAGCCGGCGCAAGCGCCCGTGGTGCTCGAGATTGGCGAGCTCCGGCGAGTTCTCGGAGAGGATCACGTCGGCCGGCGAGGCGCTGCCCTCCGACAGGATCTGGGTGGCGACGACGAGACTGTCGCCGTTTCGCAGCTGCACGGCGATCCCGGTTTGCCGCTCGAAGGCGGCGACGAGCAAGCGGGTGAGCTGCGGGTGCTGGCCGTTGTAGACGACGAGCGAGTTTCCGCCGCCACCGCAAGCAGTGAGGGAAGTGGCGACGACGACGAGCGCTGCGAGTTGTCGCTTCACCGCGGGTACACCGCGACCGTGCCCTCGACCGTGAGCGGTACGCGCTCGCCGGCCGCGGGCACGTCTTGGTCGAATGTCCGGGCGGCGACGGTCGTCTCGTTCCCGCCGGGAAGCGCCAAGCGGACGACCGTGTCAGCCCCGCGGTAGCTGGAGCCCACCACCTCTGCGCGGACGCCTTCGCCATTGCCGGCCGCGAAGCGGATCTGCTCGGGGCGGATCAGCACGTGCACGGGACCGTCGACCGCAGTGCCCCGAGCCCGCAGAGTGCCGAGCGCGCACTCGATGAGCCCCGACCTCGCGGTGCCGGTGAGCACGACGGCCTCGCCGACGAAGCGGGCGACGTCGAGGTCGACGGGGTCGCGGTAGAGAACCTCCGGCGACGCCGTCTGGACGAGGCGGCCGGCTCGGAGCACGGCCACTTCGCGACCTGTCGAGAGTGCTTCCGACTGGTCGTGGGTGACGAGAACGGCCGTCGTCTCCTCTGCGCCGAGCGCGCGGACGACCGCCTCGCGTGTCTCGGTTCGGAGGCCGGGGTCGAGGCCGGAGAACGGCTCGTCGAGCAAGACGATGTGCGGGCGTGGTGCGAGCGCCCTCGCCAGGCCGACTCGGCGCTGCTCGCCGCCCGAAAGCTCGTGGGGACGCCGGTCGGCGTAGCTCCGATCGAGCCCGACGAGCGCGAGCACATCGGCGATGCGTGCAGCCGTGCGGCGCTCACTCCGGGGCAGGCCGAACGCGACGTTGCCCGCCACCGTCAGGTGGGGAAAGAGTGCACCCTCCTGCGCGACGTAGCCGATCCCGCGCCGGTGGGGCGGGACGGACGACTGTCCGGCGTCGACGACGACGTCACTGCCGACGCGCACGATCCCCCGGTCGGCCGGGACGAAGCCCATCACCACGCGGAGGAGCGTCGTCTTGCCGCTGCCCGAGGCGCCGAGGATCGCGGTCAATGTCCCGGTGGGGACCGTGAGATCGAGGTCGGCGAGGACTGGCCTGTCGCCGAAGGACTTCGCAATGCCGGTGCAGATCAGCTCCGCCATCGCTTACTCCTCCGCCGGCTCGCGCACTTCGCCGAACCGTGTCATCAGGACCCAGGCGGCAATCAATGCGAGCCCGATCAGCACGGCTGCGAACGGCGCGGCCGCAGCGAAGGCGACCGAGGAGCTGTTCGCCTGGAACTCGGTGCCGAGCGTGTAGAGATTGAGCGGGAGCAGCACCTGTGCGGTGGCGAGATCGCCGAGTGTGAAGGCGAACACGAGCACGAGCGCCGCCAGCAAGCCCGGCCGCGCGAGCGGAGCGGTGACGCGCATGAAGGCGGCGAGCGGCCCGGCGCCGAGCGAGCGCGCGGACTCCTCGAGCCCGGGCTCGATCTGGCCGATCGTCGCTCGCAACGCGACGACCGCGAAGGGAAGGAAGAGGATCGCCTCGGCGAAGACGAGCAGCCCGAAGCTCCCGTACAGAAAGCGCGCGAGGTGACTCGCCGCATACGCGAGCGCGATCGCCGCGACGAGGTCGGGCAGCGCGAAGGAGAGGTAGACAGACCGTTCGAGTGCCGTCACGCGCGGCCCGCGGTATCGGATCGCGAGCACTGCGATCGGCAGCGAGAGGATGAGCGCGAGCAGCGCCGCGCTCAGACCGAGAGCGACCGAGGTCAGCGTGGCCGGCCAGAGGTAGTGCAAGTTCGCCGACGCGCTGTCGAGTGCGGCGCCGGAGCTCGTCGCCAGCCACTTGACGAGTGTGCCGAGCGGGATGCCAAGGCTGACCGCGACGATCGCCACGAAGCCGGCGAGCACCGGGAGCGTCGCCTTGCCGAGGCTGTAGCGCGGCGCGATCCTGCGCGCCCCCTGGCTCACCCGCGTGTAGTTCACGTTGCCGCGCAGGCGCGCCTCGCCGAAGAGCAGGATCAGGCAGAGGACGAGTGAGAAGCACGAGAGGGCGGCTGCGCCGGACGCGCTGAAGCCGAGTTGGTACTGAGCGTAGATGTCCGAGCTGAACGTCCGCACCTTGAGCGCGACGAAGGCGTCGTACTCGATGAACGTGTCGAGCGCGACGAGCAGCAGCCCGCCGAGGAGCGCCGGTCGAAGCTGTGGCAGGATCACACGGAAGAAGATGCGGCCCGTTCCGAGCCCGAGCGACTGCGCCGTCTCCTCGAGCGCCGGGTCCATGCCGCGCAGCGCCACCGCGACGATCAGGTAGACGATCGGGAAGTAGGTGAACGCCACGATCCCGGCCGCGCCGACGAGGCCCTGCAGCGGATTGCCGAGGTTCGCCCACCCGTAGCTCGTCACGAACGGCGGCACCGTCAGCGGCGCGACGAGCAGCACCGCCCACAGCCGCCGCCCGGGGAGCCGTGTGCGCTCGATGAACCAGGCGCCGGCGACGCCGATCAGGCCTGCAAGCGGTACGGCGATCACCGCGATCACCAGGGTGTTTTTCAGCAGCGTCAGCGATGAGGGCGCGCGGAGTGCGTCGCCCGCGGCGGCAAATCCGCCCTGGAGCGCCTGGACGACGGTGACGCCGATCGGCAGGAGGACGAGGAAGGCGACCACTCCGCACGCGACGGCGAGCCCACGCGGAATCCTCGTCACCCGGCAACCTTACAAGCGGGTCCTCAGTGCTCAGCGCCAGCTACGAGGCTGGGACAGGCTCAGGCGACGATGATCGAAACTGCGGTGCCGGCCGCGTAGTGGCCGCGGATGTTGTCGAGCAGCACGTAGTAGCCCGGTGCGAGGTTCACGTGCGTCGAGCGTGTCTGCCCGGGAGCGACAACAACGGGCCGGGTGGCGTTTTTCCCGACAGCCCGTCCATTGCGGATCCCGAGCTGCTGGCCCCACTTGTTCGTCGGAATGATGTCGAGCTCGTGACGGAGCCGACCGTAGTTTTCGACTGTGAGATGCAGCCGGCCGGTCGATACCAAGCCCTGCGAGGGCACGACCGCCCACTCGGTGATGTCGACGTGAAGCGCGTGCGCCAGCGTCGGCGTAGGCGTAGGCGCGGCGCTGCTCGAAGAGAGCCCACCAAAGGCGGTGAGCACGAAGATCAGCGCGGCAACGGCTCCGGTTCGGCGATTCATACGTCGCATCGTCTCGATCACGAGCCGCGCCGCCCCCACCGTGTGGGTGGCCGAGGCCAGCCCTCCGACTAGACCGCTCCTCGAGCTCCTGGCGGGCCGAGTCAGGCGTTGCGACGGGGACGTCGCCTGCTCAGAGAGGCGATTATCTGGTCGCGCATGGATGTGCGGCAGTGGTCTTCTGGCCGGTCGCGCAAAGCGGCACGTCCGGCGTGAAAGGAGAGATGAACGAAGGGATGTGATACGGGACCGGCGTCACCGAGGTGATGTCCGTGCTGCTGCCGACGATGCCGTAGTACGTCCAAGTCCGGCCGTTGAAGGTGGGTCCGTTCCCTGTGGCCGTGAAGTTCACGGTCATCACGCCTCCTACCTCGCATGTGCACTTTGGCGGAGCAATCCCCTTCTTGCCGCCGACACAGGAGATGTCAGCACCGGCGAGGTGGCAATGGCCGCCTTCCGTACTCGTGACCGCCGTGATCGTCATCCCAGGTGGCGGCGTCCACGTGAATGTGTTGATATAGCCGATGCCGCTCGTGTTCTCGACCTCGATCTGGTATTTCCCAATCGTTGGATCGAGGAACCTGAAAACCGTCACTGCGTCAGTCTGATTCGCACGCGTGCCAGTGTCTCCTGGATCCTGCGCCTGCGCCGAATAGCACGGCTGGGACTTCGTGCTTACTTGAAACGGTTTGCACACTGGTATTGCCGCAACAGCTGCGTGTGCGAACAAACCGCAACAGCAAAAGGCTGAAATAACCGCGGCCGAGATTAGCTGCGATGACCGCACGAGCCTGCCTGTCACAAACCGCATTATAGGCGACGGTCGAATGCGAATCGCGCTTCGTTGACCTCGAAAGCGCGGGCGGTCAATAGACCGTCAGGGTCCCGCGAAAGCCGCGCTTGCCCTTGTCGAGCGTGCTTTCGTACGGAAACCTCCCTCGACGAAGCAGCACAAGCTTGAAGTGTCCCTTGCCGCCGGGGGCGAGCTTTGGAGTGGCCTTCCCGAACGCCGCGAAGTTATGCGGCCTCTTACCTTTGTTGGTTACCTCGAAGGTCGCGAGCTGGCCGCGCTGCAGGACCTGGGCTACAACCTGCGCCGGCTGTCCCTCGTAGACGAGGTTCTGCCACATCGAATACTTGATGCCGGTGTCGGTTTCGATGACATAGACCGTCACAGGTGCGTCGCCAGGCGCCGTCGTCTCACGTACCGCCCGTGAGGATGCCGGAAGAATTGAGACGGCGAGAGCAGCCGCCGCCGTAATGAGAAAACGACCACTTTGACCGGTCATTGAGTCGCTAACCGTCTGTACTCAACGAATGGGAGAGGAGCGATCGGTGTACGGGAGTAGGCAGGTACCTCCCGTACACCGAAGCGCAAAAACGACGTGACCGGTCTACCCCAGCGTGAAGGTCGTGAGGTGATCGGTCCCTGGGGCTGTGGCAGCATTGCCGACTGTCGGCGACGTTGCCATGACCGTCAGATATTGCTTACCACCGACCATGTACGTCATCGCCTGGGACTTGATCAAGCTGCCCAGGTTGTTCGTCCAGCTCCACAGCTGTTTGCCGGTCTTCGCATCGTACGCGTAGAGCACAGCCGGTATCGCGGCCGGACTCCCGTCACCGAACGTCTGGGCGTTCTGCGAGACGAAGACGAGGCCGCTGGCGGTTGCCAGATCTCCACTGCTGCACGATCCGTTCTGCACCGTCGGTCCACCCGGTGTCGTGAACTCGGTTGGGATCTTGTTCTGCCAAGCGAGTGTGTTGGTCGTCATGTTCAACGCCGAGATCGTCCCGCCGTACCCGCCATTGAACGTTCCGATCGTTATCTGGTTCGGGCTGGTCGCGGAGGCGTTCTCGAAACCTTCCGTCGAGATGTTGGCGCAGATGTAGAGATTGTTTGTCGCGGGGTTGTATGCGGACCGCCACCAGTTGATGCCACCGCTGAACGCCGGATACCAGGTGTAATACCCGTCGTTATAGGGCGTCGCGAACGTACAGGTGGGAATGATCTTCGTACCGTTGGGCGCAGTCGGGAACGTCGGATAGAGCGCCGCCGCCTCGGTCGCCGTCATGCAGTGCGGCAGGATCTGGCCTGCCCCGCCAGTCGGTTCCGGCTGAGTTGGCCAGGTCAGGTTGAGCGCCGCACCGAGTCCGTTGTTGAGATCGGGCACTTTCACTTCGGGTGCCGGGAACCCGGGCACAGGCTGACCATTGACTGCATTGCGGACGAACTCCCAGCCGCTCTTCCCGCCGATAGCGAGGACGCGGTAGTGCTTCCCGTGGATGACCGGGTTGATGCGCATCGGCGGGTTCGAGACGTCGTAATCCCACTCGTCGTGGTGAACTGTCTGGAAATACCATTTCATCGCGCCGGTATCGAGACGCGTCGAGAAGAACGTGTCGGTCCAGAGCTTCTTGCCCGGCGAGCTGCCGTCCTCCGGGTAATGGTTCCCGCAGCCGAAATAGGCAAGTCCGAGCTCATTGTCGACGACCGGGAGCGCCCAGCATGCGCCGCCGCCGGTCGCAGCCTCTGCCGGATTACCCCACGTCAGGATGAATGGCAGCTGCGTCGGGTCCGGCGTCGCCCAGAACCGCCAAGCGAGCACCCCGGTCTTCGCGTCATACGCGTCGAAGTGACCGCGCATCGGGCTCTCGCCGCCGTTCGGCGCTGAGAGGACCAGGTCCTGCTTCAAACCGGAGCCCGTCGTCCAGGCAGTCGGCGTCGCGGGATCAAAGACCGACCATGGGTTCGATTCGCCGAACACATTGCCGGAGGCGTTCGAGCCCGCCGCCTCGGTGTCGATCGTCCAGACCGCCGAACCTGTCTTCGCATTGACGGCGACCAACGACCCGTCCTGCTGACCTCCGAAGATCATTCCGTCGCCGTACGAGATCGCGCGTGCGCCGATCCCGTTGGTCGGTGTGTTGCCAGAAGCGTTCTTGCCCTTCGAGGGCGCACCGCTGTATTGCCAGAGGGTGCTCCCAGTCGTCGGGTTGAGCGCGATCAGTCCGTAGTTCGTCTGCATGAACATGCTGGTGCTCATCGGCAGGTTCGTGATGCCCTTCTGCCCGGCCGTCAGCACGAGCGGCTGGTTCTCGGGCTTGTACAAGTTCGAGCCAGGCTCGTTCAAGGAGCCGAGCTGCCACGCGACCTTCAGCTTCCCGACGTTCCCTGGGTTGATCTGGTTAAGGGTGGAGTACCCAGTGCCGGCGAGATCACCGCCGTTCGTCGGCCACATCGAACCGGCCGCCGTGATTCCTGTCGGTAGCCACGAAGTCGGTGGCTTAACGACTTGTGCCGTCGCAGCTTTGCCCCGCGCACTGCCTTGGCGGGGCGCAGACGGCGACGCCGACGCGAGTGCAACGACGACTATGGACGCTGCAATCCCCGCCGCGCCCAACGATAGGGATCTCACCAACATGTAGCCAAACCTCCGGGTCGACGAGGGAACTGACTCAGCCTCGGAGTCGACGAGTGGAGTGACTCTGCCTCGGCCGCGGCTGCCGATTTGGCTGGGACATTAACACCTCGGACTTGCCGATGCAAAGGCTCGCTGCGAACCCTCGGTGGGGAGCAAGTTACGTCAAGTTACATCCGACTTTTGCTGCTCCGGACTTTGCTACGTTTCGATCGTCCGCGTCTGGTTCGCAAGCCGAGCGCGTTGTCTACTCTGAATCCTCAGCAAAGGAGCATGTCAGCGCTATGCATCGTGTCGTGAGAATCCGTCGGTGTCATGCCTTCTCTGCTGTGACAGTTGTCGTTCTTGCGCTCATCGCGTCGCAGCCGGTGCTCGCCAAAGAAGGAAGAACACTTGGCGAGAGCTCCGCGGTGATCAAGGTGACGGCTGGTAAGCCTTCCGAGCTGGCGTTTCAGCTTTCGAAATCATCACTGATCCCTGCGGGTCGAATCACGTTCGACGTCGTCAATCGTGGCAAGGTGTCGCATGACTTCAAAGTTTGTACTCGGTCGATCAAGAACGATTCGGCGAATAGTTGCGTGGGCAAGGCGACAAAGACCCTCAAGCCCGGGCAAAGCGCCACGCTCGTCCTGACGATCACGAAGAAGGGGGAATATGAGTTTCTGTGCTCTGTCCCCGGTCACGCCCATGCGGGAATGAAGGGCCTGCTCGGCGTCGGTGTGAAAGTCGCCGCGCCTCCGACGCCGACGACGACGCCGAAGACCACGACTGCGACCACGACCACGACTCCGGTGACGAAGACGACGTGTGCCAGTCCGCAAACGACGACTGTGACGGTCGACGAGTTCGACTTCGGCTTCACGCTTCCGAACAGCGTCCCGTGCGGAACGATCACCTTCAACCAGAAGAACACCGGGCAGACGAACCACAACTTCGATCTTCAAACTGTGGGGGGCGGCGCCGGCGGTTACATCAACCCGGGCGAGACTACGACCATGACTCTCACGCTCAAGCCCGGGCAATACCCGTATGTGTGTGATGTTCCCGGTCACGCGATGCTCGGAATGTCGGGGACGCTCACAGTTACGGGTTGACGCTTGGTACGCTTGCTTCAGTGCCAGGCGCACGTAGGCGACTGAACCGCAGACTCATCGCGTTGGGCCTGTGCGCGGTCGCCGGATTGGTTGTCGCCGGCGTCGCGGTCAGCCTCAGCACCGGAGGCGGAGGAAGTTCGCATCTGGCGACCACCGGAGCATTTGCGCCTCTCACCGTTCCAGAGCCGGAGACCGGACAAACGGCTCTCGGCCAGGGGGCAGACCCGGATTCGTTGTCGACACAGGGCAGTGACCTGGAGGCAGTCTTGTCGCGCGGCGCCGGATCGAACCGTTTCAAGCTCACGATCGTGAACACCTCGAACATCGGATACGTCGACTCGCTGTACTGGTCTCCGCCTGCGGGAGTGACGATTTTCAAAGTGGTGGGCAGCAGCGCGGGCCACTGTTCGTTGACGCACACGTCCGGCTCTGGTGTGCCGTATCCGAAGATCTCGTGCGAAGCCCTCAGTCTGAGGCCTCCCACCTGTACCTGCGCGTCCGACGGCGGGCGACTCGTGATTACGTTCGCCGCCGACCGGTTCCCTGGCTTCGCCGGCTCCGTGGGCATTCGCTCCGCGACGCCGGTCGTGAGGATGATCCCGTCCTATCCGCAGTCCGAAGATGTGCCGAAGTGCGCACCCGGACAACTGAGCACGGCGGCGAAGCTCTGCGCGGGCTGATTGTCCTAGTCGGATGTTTGGTAGGCGCGACCGTGCTGGCCGGATGCGGCCAGGCTGTCGATTCAGGTGGGCTCACGGCGAGTGACAGAGGTGCTGCCCAAGCGGCGATGGATGCGCTTCAGGCGTCGAACATCTCCCGGCAGCTTCTCACGTTGTCGAATACCGCAGGACGCGCCCCGGCGGCGTGCCGCGTACGCCTCCAGTCGAAGAATCCGGCCACCTTCGAGGTATACGTGTTCTGGATCCCGTACGTCGGGCCCCTGTCCTACACCTGGCTGAACATGAGAATTGAGGAGAACGTCGCCGAAGACAAGTTCCACCTGGGTTCAGCCGAAGTGCTCCCGAAGGCAAACCGGGGCGGAACAGGCGCCGCGCTCGGGGCGAATTACGAGCCTCTCTCGACCGGCGGCGCTCGACAAATGCGCCAGAACCACGCGGTGCTCATGGCTCACGCAGGAAATGTCTTCTCCAAGCCCGGCGCGAACTGTCAGGTGCTCATGAACGGGTACTTGAGGCTTCTACCCAACCCATGACTGATACGACTTCAACGATGTGGTCGAAGGTCGGAATGCTCGCTTCAATCGTCGGGCTGACGTGTGCGTGGCCCGCGCAGGGAGCGATCGACTCGAGGATCATCGGCCACGGAAGCCTGCTCAAAGGCAACCGCATCGCCGCCGCGAAGGCAACTGCCACGTCGCCCAAGCGGGTGTCATTCAGGGTAACCACGCGGCCGACTCAGAGGGTCAAGATCTACTGGAGCATCGTCTGCGCAAGCCGGCCCGGCGCGCCCGCCGAGAAGGAGGGGAGCTTGTCTGCGACGACTCCTGTGTCGCGGGCATTACCGTTGCCACTGTCGCACGCTGCGGCGTGCCTGATCAACGTGGACGGCGTCGTTTCGAAGCCCGGCACCGAGCTGATCCAGATTCTGCAGGACTGAGCTCTACGGTCGTCAGTTGTAGAAATCGACGCGCGGGGCCGGCCCCCGCAGGAACGTCTGTCCACAGACATCGAGTAGAACTGCCGGTTGCGTTGAGACGGTGAGAATGCCGTTCGCACCCTTGCGGCATGACGCAATCTGCGACGCTGTTACGACCACGCGGAATCGCGCCCGACCTGTGACGTGCCCTGTCTGTTTGCGATAGTCGATGCCGCGCGTGAGCTTGACCGTGAGGACGCGGTTCCCAGCCTTTGTCTGTACGTGAAACGCGTCGACGAGCGGATCGATCTGCTCGATCGTGTAGAGGCCGCCCGACGTCCTGGTTGACGTGTAGAACGTCTCCTTGATATTCGCGCCGGCGACGAGGATGTCGAAGTAGATTCGTCCTTTGACGCTTGTGGGCTTGACGACGATGCCGCACGGATGTGCGTACCCGTTGACGTTCTCGAGCAGTTTCCGGGCAACGCCTTCGAATGCCGAAACCTTGCTCGCCGGCAGGACGCTGGAGCTGTCGATGAGCGACGCCAACGCCCACTGTTCGAGACTCGAGATTCGAAACACGCGGTTGGCGGCGTCCCAATTCACAGCGCCCGTACCGCAACCAAGATCGAAGTCACTGAAGGGGTTGGGATCAGTCGGGAGCGCGTAGCTCACCGTGACGTAGATGTTCTTCGCGGCGGATTCGCGGTAGACGCAGGATACGGTGACGATATTCCCGCCCTGCGCTTGAAGCTCGCCATCGAGGCCTTCGCGGGAGTCGGGCACCGACTGCGGTGTCGCAACGATCTTCGTGACGGCGGCGCTGTCCCAGCCCGACGGCGCGGATGGGCAGTTGATCGCATTCGGGTCCTTGGGCAGCGTCGATGCGCCACCATTCACAACGAAGAAGGCAGGAACCGCGACGACTGCGAGCGCGCAGAACGGGCGACCGAAAGCACGGCGTAGGCTCACTGCGGACGAAATCATAGCCTCGAGAGCGAGAACACCGTCAGATGATCAGTGGGCGAAGTTGTGGCGTTCGGACCTTGATTGGGTGAGGTCGCCATGACGGCGATGTATTGCTTGCCGTTCGCCATGTAGGTCATCGCTTGCGCGCGGATGACGCTGCCCTCGCTGTTCTTCCAACGCCAGAGCTGCTTGCCCGTCCTGGCGTCGAAGGCAAAGAGCACTCCGGGAATCGGCCGTGGTGTTCCTTCGGTGAAGGACCCGACGTTCTCAGCCACGAAAACGAGACCGCCGGCGGTCGTCAGGTCTCCGCTGAAGCACGTTCCATTCCGAATGTCGGGTCCCCCGGGATAGGTGAACGGAGGGGGAATCCGCACTTGCCAGTCGATCTTGTTTGTGGAGATGTCGAGTGCGGTGATCGTCCCACCGGCGATCAGCCCGGGAGGGCCGATTGACTGTTGATCCGGGTTCGTCGAGGAGAGGTTCTCTCGTCCCTGCGCCGAGATGCTCGCGCAAACATAGAGATCGTTGGTCGCAGGGTCATAGGCTTCGCGGTTCCAGTTGATGCCGCCGGTTTCCGCCGGATACATCAGGTTGTACGCGGCTGCCGTGGGCGGAGCGTATTGACATGTGGGAATGATCGGCGTCCCGTTTGGTGCAGTGGGATACCCCGGGATCAACATCGCTCCCTCTGCCGCGGTCATGCAGTGCGGAAGGATGTGACCCGCGCCGCCAGTCGGCTCCGGCTGCGTCGGCCACGTGTTGTTCAGAGCTTGACCCGCGCCCTGGTTGATGTCTGGAACCGCCACCTCGGGAATGGCGAAGTTGGGGATTCGACCGCCGTTTCTGGCGTTGAGCACGTACAGATAACCGCTCTTGCCGCCGACGGCGACAAGCGGAATGCGCTTGCCGTCGATGATCGGATCGATTCGAACGGGCGGGTTGGCGACGTCCAGGTCCCACTCCTCGTGGTGGATCGTCTGGAAGTACCACCGAAGGGCACCCGTCCTGAGGCTGACCGACATCAGGCTGTCGGTCCAGAGCTTCTTTCCGGGCGACGAGCCGAACTCGGGATACTCGTTACCCGTGCCGAAGTAGATGCTCGCGAGCTGGTTGTCGATTGCCGGTAGCGACCACGCTGCAGAACCGCCGGTCGCGGCCTCGGCCGGGTTGCCCCAACTCAAGATGAATGGGATCTGCGTTGGATCTGGCGTCGTCCACGTCCGCCAGACGAGCTGACCTGTCCTCGCGTCATACGCGTCGAAATGGCCCCGTAGTGGGCTCTCACCGCCGTTTGGCGCCGCGACAACCAGGTCCTTGCCGAGCTGTGACCCTGAGCTCCACGATGTAGCCCTCGCAGGATCGAAGACCGACCACGGATTCGAATCGCTGTAGACGCCGCCTTCAGCCGCCGTTCCCGCAGCCTCCGTGTCGATCGTCCAGACCGCCGCTCCGGTCCTTGCGTCAACGGCGACCAGTGAACCGTCCTGCTGACCTCCGAAAACCATCCCGTCGCCGTAGGAAATCGCTCGCGCGCCGGTCGCTGACGCATAGCCTGGTAGAAGCGCGCCGGCCTTGCTCCTCGCACCCTTGTACGCCCAGACGATGTCGCCGTTCGTCGGATCGAGCGCAACAAGTCCATGGTTCGTCCCCATGAACATGGCGGGAATCGTCGGCAGGTTGGTGACGCCGCGTCCAGGACCCACGACCAGAGGTTGAGTTTCAGGCTTGCTGCTGTTCCCCCCGGGTTCGTTGAGCGATGGAAGTTGGAACGCCACTTTCAGCCTCGCGACGTTCTTCGTGTCGACTTGCGCGAGCGTCGAGTACGACGAGCCCGCAAGATCACCACCGGAGGTTGGCCAGGCGCCTCCAGCTGGCGTCACACCTCCTGGCAGCCACGGTGGCGTGGAGCTCGTGGCGCTCGATGGCACGACGGCGATGATCCACGCTGTCACTACAGCGGCAGGAGCACCTGCCAATCTCGAGCTTCTCGCGCTAAGGCGTGACCACATGCACTCTGTTCTTTGTCGGCCGAGGAGATGACCGGATCACGTAGCGAACCGGCGTGATCGAATCGATCGTCAGTCGACCTGCTTTGAGCAAAGGATGCTTGTTTGCCGTTTCGCTCGGATCGTCCCGGCTCATGACGAAGTCGACAGTCGTGCGACCGCCGTCTCCTCTGCATGTGCACGTCGGAGGATGCAGACGGATGAGCCGGCATCGGATGTCTCCGTTCGAAAGCGTGCAATGCCCCGAGCTGCTGTCGATGACAGCCGTGATCGATGTTCCGGCGGGCGACCAAGTGAAGCCGTCGATCCACCCGCCGCTGCTGAGATTGATCACTGTGAGCGCGTAGTGCGACGCGCTCACATGGCGGATGACTGTCTGTGTGTAGATGCCGGCAGGCATAACGGGCTCCGGGCTCACGCCGGAATGTGGGGCCGTATGTCGAGTTCCGCCGCAGCCTGCCAGCGCACCGACGACGAGCATCGCCCCGATCAGTCGAGCTGCTCCCGGCAAGCCCGACATCGCGCGACTACAACCCCTGCTGACGCTTGGCTTCTGCCGGTGTCCCAGGGATCAGGAACGGAACCGCTCTCATATGCGTGATCCGCATTTTGGCTCCGACCGTACCGAAGTGCTCGATTTTCCCGTGAACGCGGACCGGCGGGGGAGTTGAAACGGCCAAGTCGATCTTGACGGTGCCGCCCTTACCGGCGCACAGACATGGAGGGGGCGCGACCGTCCCGGAGCACGTCACCTTCTGCGCCGCCAGTGTGCACTTTGCGCCCGTGACCTTCGACAGGCCATGGATGGTCCACCCCGGCGGTGGCGTCCATGTGAAGCCGGTGAGATACCCGATGCCGCTCGTGTTCAACACCTCGATCCGATAGTGGCCGCGAGGAAGCGGACGCAGGATCGTCTCCGTGTCTGCGCCCGAAAGCCGCTGCATGTGGTATTGCCCTGTGTTCTGGTCGCGGATGAGGACCTCGCGCGAGTTGGCGACATTCCAGTTCCACCCGAACGCGACTGACCTTCCTGCTTGACAACCTCCTGCGTAGGCATGGTTGTTGGCATCTGGCCACGCCTCGCACGCGAATCCTGCAGGGCCTTCGATCTTGCCCGGATTGCCGACCTTCGTGACGTGAACGGTCAGGAGGGCGAGTCGCTCGGTCCACATCTTCGCCTTCGCACAGCTGTAGTGGATGGCGAACGACTCGTACATGGTGCTTTGGATCTTTGCCGGGCCGGGATAGACCCAGCGTGCCGCTCGAACCGGGACGCATTCCGGCGCAAAGAACTGGTGCGCCAGCGTTCGAACCGCAGTTGCTTTCTTCGGCGAATCGCCTCCATGGACCACGGCGAAGATCCCACCGCCAACTGCTGCCGCCAACACCACTCCGACCGAAACGAAGATGATCCTCGAGCGACGAGGCCGGTTGTGCCGCTGCTTCACTTTGCTACACCCTACGCGACGTGACCAGAAGAACGGCGTCTCAGACGCCCCGCGTGGGCCGGTGAGTGTCTAAACCACGATCGCGTCGAGCAGAACGCGAATCTTGGTGTCGAGCTCGTCGGTGCTGAACGGCTTTTGGAGAAAGCCGACGCCGGGCTCATAGCCGCCGACACGGATTGTTTCGTCGTCGGTGTAGCCGGAGATGTAGAGCGTCTTCGCGCGTCGGCTGGTGCATGCGGATCGCCTCGGCGGTCTGTCGCCCGTTCAGGCCCGCCATCGCGAGATCGGTCACGATCAAGTCGACTGTGCCCACGGCCGGGGTCTGAGAGAGGGCGATAGCCTCGGCGCCGCTCGCCGCGACCGACACGTTGTAGCCACGCTGGCTGAGCATGGTGGAGATGACGTCCCGGACGGTCGAGTCATCGTCGACGAGCAGGATCTGCTCACCTTTTTGCATCGCATGCGCGTGCCCCGGCACGGTCACTCTGTCTGTGCGCTCGCCCTCAGCGAGGGGCAGGATGACGGTAAAGGTCGTCCCGTGACCGGGCGTGCTCTCGACGCTGATCTGGCCGCCTGACTGTACGACGATTCCGTGCACGGTCGAGAGGCCGAGGCCCGTTCCGAGAGCGCCTTTGGTGGAGAAGAACGGTTCGAAGATCTGGGCCGCGGTTTCGGCATCCATTCCGGCGCCCTCGTCCTCCACGGTCAGCACCGCGCGTTGCCGGGTGGCGTCGCTGGCAACCTCGATCCTCAGGCGGCCACCGGAAAGCATCGCGTCGCTGGCGTTGACGGCCAGGTTCATGATCACCTGGCCGATTTGTGGCCGGTCGGCCTCGATCAGCACCTCGTTCTCGGGCAGCGTGGTTTCGATCTCGACGTTGCTGTCGATCATGCGGCCCAGGAGCTCGGTCATCTCTTTCACCGCGTCGCGCAGGTCGAAGACCTGCGGGTCGAGCACCTGGCGGCGGCTGTGGGCGAGGAGCTGGGCGGTCACTCCGGCCGCATCCTTGGCGGCGGCGAGCGCCCCGGCGATCTCGGCCGCTCCTGGGCCGTCGCCGATCTTCGCCAGCGCGAGCTCGTTGTAGCCGAGGATCCCCATGAGCAGGTTGTTGAAGTCGTGCGCGACACCTCCTGCGAGGCGGCCCACCGTCTCCAGCTTCTGCGTCTGCCGAAGACGTTCCTCGTGTTCGACCTCGTCGGTGACGTCGCGCAGGTTCGCCACCAGGAAGCTCGGCGGGCGATCGGTGCATGGCTCGACTGCCAAACTGCCGTCCCACAGTCGCACTCTGCCGTCCTTCGTCAGGACGCGGCAACGCACTCGGGAGGTCTTCGTACCCTTCAGTTCGGCGGAGATCATGCCGCGGACGGCGCGCCGGTCGTCGGGATGGATGACAGTCGAGGAAATTGGACCCGACGAGGTCATCGACCGTGTAGCCGAGCTGGTCTTCCACTGCCCGCGATATGAGTCGAATCGTCCCGTCCAGCTCGACGACTGCGAGCACATCGCCCGACGCCTCGACCACGGCCTGCTCCAGAGAGCGACTCTTGATCAGCTCGGCTTCGACGCGCCGCAACTCGGTCACGTCCGCTTCAGCGACCCCGAGTGAACGGGCAAGGTCGAGTTCGGCGCGACGTTGTGAGGCCATCGAGGCGGAGATCAGAAACGCGATCGCTGCGGTGACTGTGATGAAGCCCTGTACCAGCAGCACGCGCGTTGATGGGTCGGCGAAGCCGGTGAACGGCCCGTGACCCTGTGCCGTCAGAAAGGTCGCGCACGTGGCGAAGGCGAGGCTTGCGAGCGACGTCACACGCAGGCTGTGCCTTAGTGCGACTCCGACGAGAGGGAGGAGCAGGATGAACATGATCGGATCCGTGGTCAGGTCGAACACCGCACACGTGACGGCGACCACGAGCCCGACCTCGACGAGTGCGCTGAGCTTGCGCAGAGACGTCGTGGAACGGTTCGGCGACGCGAGCGAGATCGCGAGCGACACCACGAGGAAGATGCCGGTGAGATCACCGAACCACCAGAGGAGGAACGCGCCCTGGTAGGGGAGGCTCCAAGTGGACGGTCTCGATTGCAGCGCCGACAAGACCTCCGGGGATCGGGGCGATCGCGGCGGCGATCAGGATCGCGAAAAAGTCACGTTGCCTGTCACCGCGCGGCCGTCTCCCGGCGATCCTCAAGAGAATCAGCCCGGCAAGCGCGGACTCGAGCATGTCCGTCAGGGCGAACTCGCAGGCCGTGTGCAACGGATATCCCTGCACGGTGTCCGAGATCAACTCGCCCGGCAGCATCCCGAGCAGCACCCAAGGCCGCAATTTCCGCGGCACCAGCACGAAGAGTGCAACGACGACGACCGTTCGGAAGCCACAGCGCTTCGAGCCCGCTCTTCGTGTCCACGAACTCGTAACTGAACCGCGCGACGGCGGCAAAGCCCGCGAGTGAGACGAGGAACGCGAGCGCCGGCCCACCCACACGATGCATCGCCAATCGGCGCAGGCGTGCAAGCAGCGCCGTGCGCAACGGCGTTGTCACGCTCTCAAGACCAGACGACACCGCCGCATAGACGCCAACTCTCGCTCTGTAGGAACCCGGTTACGTCCTCCATCGTCCCCCGATCCCCAAGGAAACATGCCCCAATTCGGGTTGATCGCGCCCCGATTCGGGTGACTCGGGTTGGTCGATGGGCGCACCTGGGATTGAACCAGGGACCTCCCGCGTGTGAAGCGGGCGCTCTCCCGCTGAGCTATGCGCCCGGGAGTGAAAAGCCGCGGCACCTGCAAGAGATCCTTAGGGCTGCTTCCTTCCGGATCTGACCCGGTTCGGAATCTTGCAGCGCCGCGGGCGCTCTAGTTTAGACACGAGCCTCGATCGACCGGCGATCGACGCGGGCGCGAGCCGTCGCCCGCCCGGGTTGCCGGAGTCGTCGATCCGCCCGGCGACGCTGACCGCTGAAGTTGATCCCGCCGGGCGAGCTCCCTTCGACACGGTTGCCACTTGCCTGGACGAGAAAGCTGCGCGCGTTCAGGCAGTTCGCGACACGCTCGGCCGGCGTTTTCGCGGAGCCGCAGCCGGCGAGGGCGAGCACTACGACGAGTGGGACCGCGCGGCGTATACAAGGACCCTATGCACATCGCTCGTCCTCGTTGCGGCGCTCGTTCTGCCGCTGCACGGCAAGACGGTTGTGATCGATCCCGGCCACAACGGCGGCAACTGGTCGCACCCGGCCGAGATCAACCGGCTCGTCGACGCCGGCGGCTTCCGCAAGGCATGCGACACGACGGGAACCTCGACGAACGACGGCTACGCCGAGGCCGGGTACAACCTCGACGTCGCACTGCGGCTGGCGCGGATTCTGCGCGCCGCGGGCGCACGCGTCGTGCTGACGCGCACCACGAACGACGGCTGTCGGGCCGTGCGTCAACGAGCGGGCGGCGATCGGCAACCGTGCGCACGCGGACGCTGCGATCTCGATCCACGCCGACGGCGGCCCGGCGGGCGGGCGCGGCTTCCACGTGATCTACAAGCCCGGACGAGCTGCCGCGGTCGTACAAGCTCTGCGCTCGCGATCCGCGCCGCATTCCGCGCCGGCACCGGCGAGCCGTACTCGACCTACGCCGGCCGCGATGCGCTCGACGTCCGCACCGACCTCGGCGGGCTCAACCTCTCGACCGTGCCGAAGGTGTTCATCGAGACCGGCAACATGCGGAACGCGAGCGACGCCGCGCGGCTGGAATCGGCCGACTACCGGGAGCGCGAAGCGATCGCCCTCGCGCACGGGCTCGAGGCCTTCTTGCATTGAGTGCGGCCGCGCGTTAGCGTCACCTCGCAGGCTGCGGCGCCCCTAACTCAAAAGGAGCGCTATGGCGATCACCACCCCGATCGAAACACTGGGCAAGCTCGGGAAGCTCCCGGTCCGAACCGACGTCCGCACGCTCTCGTTCGCGCGTTACGTCGACAGAACGAAGCTTCCGCCTCCGCCGCCCGACCTCGACCTCGCGCAGGCGGTGCCCGAT
Source organism: uncultured Actinomycetes bacterium (assembly GCA_963761365.1). Lineage (GTDB taxonomy): Bacteria > Actinomycetota > Thermoleophilia > Gaiellales > Gaiellaceae > PALSA-600. The sequence continues at coordinate 110,299 of CAVXHB010000017.1, forward strand.
TGGCCGATGTACGGCAACGACCGGATCGGCGACTGCACGACCGCGGCCGCGGCGCACATGATCGAAGCTGGACGGCGCCCGTACGCGCGGCGCGCCCGTCGAGGTGACCGAACGCGCGGTGCTCTCCGCCTTCGACAAGGTCAAGCAGGTCGACCCGGCGACGGGCGAAGAGGGAGCAGTCGAGCTCGACGTGCTCACCTACTGGCGCAAGCGCGGCATCGGTGGGCACCGGATCGGCGCGTTCGCGCGCGTCCCGGTGTCGGGATCACCGGCTCGTGCGCGACGCCGCGTTTCTCTTCGGTGGTCTGTACATCGGCCTCGAGCTGCCGCTGACGGCGCAGCGCCAGCCGATCTGGGACTGGACGCACTCGCTGAACGGGCCCGCGCGGCCCGGCTCGTGGGGCGGTCACGCCGTCGACGTCGTCGCCTACGACCGGCACACGCTGACGGTCGTCACGTGGGGACGGTTGCAACAGGTGACGTGGGCGTTCTGGGATCGCTACGTCGACGAGGTGTACGCGATCCTCAGTGTCGATTTCCTCGATGAGGCGGGGGAGGCGCCGAACGGCTTCGACCTCGCCGCGCTGAAGGCCGATCTCGCACTCGTTACGGCGTAGGCGCCGCTTGTCGGCGCCGTCTTCAGGAGGCGCGGGCTTTGCCCGCGCCTCCGTCTGCGTTGCGGGCCTCGAACGTGCCGTTCTGCGCTTACGCCCTAGGGAGGAGCGCACGCCCGACGACGGCGGCTTCGGCCCCGGCTTCGGCGAGCGCGGCCACGTCCTCCGGCGAGCGGATGCCGCCGGCGGCGAGTACGCGCAGGCCCGATGCGGCGACCTCGCCGATCAGTGCGAGGTCGGGGCCGGCCAGCGTGCCGTCCCGGTCGATCGCGGTGCAGAGGACGCGGATCACACCTGCGTCCCTGCACCGTTCGACCGCCTCTTGGATCGTCAGGCCCGAACCTTCCGTCCAGCCGGCGGTGCGCACCTGCGCCGTCGCGCACGTCGAGTGCGACGACGAGCTGCTCGCCGAGCACCGGCCCACGGCGCCGGGTCGGGGAAGGCGGCCGTGCCGACGACGACCCGGTCGGCCCCGGCGTCGAGGAGCGCGCGCGCATCGTCGAGGCTGCGGATCCCGCCCGAGGCCTGACAGCCGGGGGCACGACGGCGGCGACCTCGCGCGACGAGCTCGGGCCGGACGCGCCCGGAGCGGGCCCCGTCGAGATCGACGAGGTGGATCCGCGCGGCCCCGGCCTCGGCGAAGGCCCGCGCGAGGTCGAAACGGGGTCGCCGGCGCGCTCGACCACGGAGTCGTAGGCACCCTGGTGGAGCCGCACGGCGCCGCCGCCGAGCACGTCCACGGCCGGGATCACCTCGATCGGGCCGCCCCCGGCAGCCACTCCTGCCACTCGGTTAACATGTCACCATGGCACCATGTTAACGTGCTAACATGACAACCGCCAATGGCCGACGAAGGACCAGGACGACACACGTGGGACACCCAGGAGATGAGCGAGCTCTTCGACGCGATGCACGCGCTGAAGTCGAAGGACGAGCTGGAGATCGTTCTTCCGGGATCTCTGCACGATCGGGGAGCTCGAGGCGATGTCGCACCGCTGGCACGGTGGCGCGTCTCGTCGACAAGGGCCTGCCGTACACGGAGATCGCCGAGAAGACGGGCGCGTCGACCGCGACCGTGACCCGGGTGGCGCACTGGCTGAACCACGGCGAAGGCGGCTACCGAATCGCGATCGATCGGGTCAAGCGGACGACGGCCGCCTGACGATCGCCGTCCCGGTGAAGGGACGGCTGCGCGAGCCGTCCGTCTCTCTGCTCGAGGATGCGGGGCTCGGGCCGGAGCAGCCGGGCGAGCGCTCGCTGTCGTTCCCGTGCCGCAACGCGCCGGTCGACGTGCTGCTCGTGCGCGCGGCCGACATTCCGGAGTACGTGCAGGACGGCGTCGTCGACTGCGGCATCACCGGCCAGGATCTCGTGCGCGAGCGCGGTGCGCGGGTCGACGAGCTGCTGCCGCTCGGCTTCGGCTCGTGCCGGCTCGACGCCGCGGTGCCCGAGGAGTCGCCCTTCTTGACGATCGAGGATCTCGCCGGCGCAACGGTGGCGACCGTCTACCCGCGGCTGACGCGCGAGCTGATGCCGGTCGAGGTCGAGCTCGTCGACGTCACCGGCTCGGTCGAGGTCGCGCCCCGGCTCGGGCTGGCCGAGGGCATCGTCGACCTCGTCTCGTCGGGGAACACGCTGCGCACGAACGGACTGCGCTCGCTCGGCACGCTCTTCACCTCCGAGGCCGCGCTCTTCGGCTCGCCCGGCGCCGACGTCTCCCAGCTCGTGGCGATGATGCGCGCCGTCGTCGAAGCGCGCGCACATCGCTATCTGATGCTCGACGCCCCGAAGGATCGCGTCGACGAGATCTGCGCCGTGATCGGCTCGCGCTCGCCGAGCGTGCTGCCGCTCGCGGATCCGGCTCTGGTCGCCATCCACGCGCTCGTGCCGGCGAAGGACGTCTGGCAGCTCTTGCCCAAGCTCGAAGCGGTGGGCGCGTTCTCGATCCTGATCGTGCCGGTCGAACGGATGCTCGCGTGAGCATCGTCTCCGAGATCAAAGACCGTGGCGACGAAGCCGTGCGCAAGTGGGCGCTCGAGCTCGACGGCGCCGAGCCGGCGCGCGCGGTCGCGGATGCGAGTGCGCTCCCGCGCTACGAGCTGCTCGACCTTGCGGCGCGGGTACGCCGCTGGCACGAGGCGCAGCGCCCGGCCGACATCCGCCTCGAGATCGAGCCCGGCGTCGTGCTCGAGCGGCGCTGGGTACCGCTCGAGACGGTCGGCATCTACGTGCCGCGCAATCTGATCTCGACGCTCGTGATGTGCGCGGTGCCTGCGCAGGCCGCCGGCGTCCGGAACCTCGTCGTTTGTACGCCGCCGGCCGGTGCGGGCCTCGTGGCTGCGGCTGCCGAAGTCGCTCGGGATCGACGAGGTGTGGGCGCTCGGCGGCCCGCAGGCGATCGGCTGGCTCGCCTACGTGCGCAAGGTGGACAAGATCGTCGGCCCGGGGAACGCATACGTGAACGAGGCGAAGCTCGAGGTCTCGCGCGACGTCGCGATCGACCTGCCGGGCGGGCCGTCCGAGGTGATCGTCGTAGCGGATGGCGACGCCGACCGCGCCTCGTCGAGCTCGAGCTCGCGGCTCAGGGCGAGCACGGAGCCGATGCGGTTTGCCGCGTGGTCGCGACGCTCGAGGAGGCGGAAGCAATCGCGCCGGAGCATCTCGTGCTGCTCGGCGAGTCGGAAGCGCGCGCGGGCGAGGTGCGCAATGCCGGCGCCGTTTTCGTCGGGCCATGGTCGCCGGTGCCGGCCGGTGACTACGCAACCGGCGGCAACCACGTCCTCCCGACCGGTGGGTGGGCGCGCTCGACCGGCGGCCTCGGGCTCGAGACGTTCCTCAAGCCGGTGACGACGCAGCGACTGACGCGCGAAGGGCTCGAGCTGATCCGGCCGACCGTCGAGGCATTGGCGGCGGCCGAAGGGATGCCCGCGCATGCCGCGGCGGTGCAGCGATGAAACCGCTCGCGCCGGAATTCGTCGCCTACAGCTGGGCGATGCCCACCGACGAGGTCGCGCAGCTCGCGGGCATCGACGTCTCGCAGGTGATTCGCTTCGACCAGAACACCGCGCCACTGCCGCTGCCTTCGTCGCGACCGGGCAACATCGCGAAGGCGCTCGCGGGGATCAACAACTACCCGCCCGGCGGCTACAAGGAGCTGCATCGCGCGATCGCCGACTACAACGGCGTCGATCCCGCAGAACGTCGTGCTCGGCGTCGGCGCCGACGACCTGATCCTCCTGTGTGCGCGCGCGTTCGCGGGGGCGGGCGACACGATCGCGATCGACCCGGGCCGCACGTATCCGGTCTACCGGATCGCCGCCCAGCTCGCCGGCGCCACTGTCGGCGATGACGAGCCGGTGCTCACGTTCACGTGCCGGCCGAACAGCCCGCTCGGCGAGCTGCGGCGCTTCCCGGAGCGCGGCCGCTCGTCGTCGACGAGGCGTACTACGAGTACTGCGGGGAGACGGCGCTCCCGCTGATCGACGACGGCGACGTGATCGTGCTGCGCACGTTTTCGAAGGCGTTTGCGCTGGCAGGCGCGCAGGGTCGGCTACGCGCTCTGCTCACGCGAGCTTGCGCAGGAGCTGTATGCGCGCCAGGCGCCGGCGCCCGTGTCGTCGTTGTCGGCTGCGCTGGCGATCGCCGCGCTCGCGTCGCCGCCGGACGTGACCCCCGTGATCGAGGAGCGCGAGCGGCTGGCCTCGTCGCTGCGGGCGGTCGGGCTCGAGCCGCTGCCGTCGCACGCGAACTTCCTGTTCGTGCCGGTGGACGACGGCCGCGAGCTGGCCGACCGGCTGCTTCGGCAAGGGATGGTCGTGCGCGCCTACGACGACGGCATTCGGATCACGGTGCGCGATGCGGCCGACGACGACACGATCGTCGAGTCGCTCGCACGGCTGCTGGACAAGCCATCGCCGGTGGCCGAGCGCGCCGCGCGCAGTGTCAGACACCTGCGCGCGACCGCCGAGACGCGGATCTCGGTGCGGCTCGGGCTCGACGGCGCGAGCCGCGTCTCCGTGCAGACGGGCGCCGGCATCTACGACCACTTCCTCGAGCAGCTCGCCTTCCACGCCGGGCTCGACCTGATCGTCGAGGGCACCGGCGATCTCGAGACCGGCGATCACCACACCGTCGAGGACACGGCGCTCGCGTTCGGCGAGGCGCTCGACCGAGCGCTCGGCGACCGGCGCGGGATCGCGCGCTACGGCGACGCGGTCGTGCCGATGGACGATGCGCTCGCGCGGGCCGCCGTCGATCTCGGCGGGCGGCCGTTCGCAGAGCTCTCGTTCGAGACCGAGCCGGGGATGGCGCAGCACTTCTTCACCTCGCTCGCACAGGCCGGGCGGATGGCGATCCACGTCGAGGCGACCGGCCGCGATCCGCACCACACCGCCGAGGCCGCGTACAAGGCGGTCGGCCGCGCGCTGCGGATCGCGGTCCGTGCTGAGTCCGCGGGCATCCCGTCGACGAAGGGCATGCTGTGAAAGTCGCCGTCTGCGACTACCGCGCCGGGAACATCCGCTCGGTCGAGATCGCGTTGCGCCGGCTCGGCGCCGAGATGGTGGACGACATCGCCGGCGCCGACCTCGCCGTGCTTCCGGGCGTCGGCGCGGCGCGCTCGGCGATGGAGGAGCTGCGCGCGCAGGGGCTCGACGAGGCGCTGCGGGAGCGGATGGCCGACGAACAAGCCGGTGCTCGGCATCTGCCTCGGCCTGCAGCTCGCGGTCGACTGGTCGGAGGAGGACGGCGGCGTCGACGGGCTCGGGCTCCTGCCCGGAAAGGCTGTGCGGTTGCGCGAAGGGCGCGTGCCGCGGATCGGCTGGGCCGAGGTCGACGGCACCGCCTACTACTTCGCGCACTCCTACGCGGTCGAGACGCCGTGCGCGACCGCGTGGTCGGAGGGCATCGTCGCCGAGGCGCGCTCCGGCTCGTTTCTCGGCGTGCAGTTCCATCCGGAGAAGAGCGGCGCCGCGGGCGCGCGCTACCTCGATCGCGTGCTGACGGAGGTGAGGGAGCAATCACTCTCCCGCGCCTGATCCCGTGCCTCGACGTCGCGGCGGCCGCGTCGTCAAGGGCGTCAAGTTCCAGGAGCTGCGCGACGTCGGCGACCCGGTCGAGCTCGGCGCGGCGTACTCGGATCGCGGCGCCGACGAGCTCGTCTTCCTCGACGTGAAGGCGACGCTCGAGGAGCGCGACACGCTCGTCGGCGTCGTGCGGCGTGTCGCGGAGCAGCTCGCGATTCCGTTCACGGTCGGCGGCGGGATCCGCTCGGTCGCGGACGCGGATCAGCTGCTGAGCGCCGGCGCGGACAAGGTCTCGGTCAACTCGGCGGCGCTCGCGAGCCCGTCGCTGATCACCGCAGCTCGCCGAGAAGCTCGGCTCGCAGGCGGTCGTCGTTGCGATCGACACCGAGGGCGGCCGTGTGAAGACGCGCGCCGGCACGACCGAGACCGCGCGTGACGTCGTCGAGTGGGCGCGCGAGGCGGAAGAGCGCGGTGCGGGAGAGATACTGCTAACGTCGATCGACGCCGACGGGACCCGCGCCGGTTATGACCTCGCTATCTGACGGTGGCCGTGGCAGACGCGGTTTCGGTCCCGGTGATCGCCTCGGGCGGCGCGGGCGATGCGCAGCACGTCGCCGAGGCGCTGCAGGTTGCGCAGGCGGCGCTGCTCGCGTCGATCCTGCACGAGGATCCGGAGCGGCTCACATCGCTGCGCGAGGAGTTGCGCGGAATGGGGGTGGCGCTTCGTGACGCAGCCTGAGCGGGAGTTGCGGCCGGCGATCGTCCAGGACGCCGAGAGCGGGCGCGTGCTGATGCTCGCGTGGATGGACGAGGAAGCGGAGCGGCGCACGCGCGAGTCGGGCGAGGCGTGGTTCTGGAGCCGGTCGCGCGAGGAGTACTGGCACAAGGGCGCGACCTCGGGGAACACGATGGCGGTCGAGGAGTTGCGCGACGACTGCGACGGGGACGCGCTGCTGATGCGCGTGCGCCCGAACGGGCCCGCGTGTCACACGGGATCGCTGTCGTGCTTCGCGCCCGGGCTGTGGCGGACGATCTCCGAGCGTGCAGCGGAGCGGCCCGAAGGGTCGTACACGGCGAAGCTGCTCGACGAGGGCATCGGCAAGTGCGCGCAGAAGGTCGGGGAGGAGGCGGTCGAGGTCGTGACCGCGCGCGCTGTCGGAGTCGGACGAGCGCGTCGTCTCCGAGGCCGCCGATCTCATTTACCACTTGTACGTCCTGCTCGCCTCGCGCGGCATCGACATCGCCGCCGTCGAGGACGAGCTCGCGCGCCGCAGCCGGTAGCACCGTCCTGTCCGCCTGCTAACTTTCGACAACGGTGTGGGGGGCACGTCGCGTTCGGAAGATCTTCTTCACGACCGCTTGGTTCGTGGCGGCCGTTGCACTCGGCGCTCGATTCACCGCGTGGCTGTCTGACCACCAGCCGTGGTCGACGATCTAGCGCCGAGCAGCTAGTGGAACTTCTCGCCGCGAGCGAGCATCTCGACGAACTGCGCGATTCGCCGCGCGCGGGTCTCGGGGCGTTTCGCGTCCTGGATCCGGTAGAGGAACGCGTACCGGTTCTGGCTGTTGAGCGTGGCGAAGAACTCGCGGGCCGCCTTGTTGCGGCGCAGCGCGCGTTCGAGGTCGTCGGGAACGTCGGCCGCGCTCGCGCCGGCGTAGGCCGCGGCCCAGCGCCCGTCCTCCTTCGCGCGCTCCACTTCGCGCAGCCCCGGCGGCCTTCATCGCGCCGGCCTTGATCAGCCGCGTCGCGGCGTCGCGGTTGATCTTCGACCACTTGCTGCGCTTGCGGCGGGGCGTGAAGCGCTGGAGGTAATAGGTCTCGTCGAGCCCTCTCGCCTGCGAGTCGATCCAGCCGCAGCAGAGCGCGACCTCGAGCGCCTCGGCGTAGGTGACGGTGGTGGCGCCGGTGCCCTTCTTCGCGAACTTCATCCAGATGCCGGCCTCGTCGCCGTGATGCTTCTCGAGCCACGTCTCCCACGCGGCAGGCGTACGGAACGACTTGACCGGCGGCTCAGCCAAGGAGCAGCGCGAGCAGCGCCTTCTGCACGTGCAGGCGGTTCTCGGCCTCGTCCCACACGGCCGAGCGCTCGCCGTACAGCACGTCCGCGGCGATCTCCTCGCCGGGATGCGCCGGCAGGCAGTGGAGGACGATCGCCTCCGGCGAGGCGAGCTCCGACGCAGCGACTCGTCGAGGCGGTACGGCTCGAGATCGCGCAGCCGCTGCGCGCGCTCGGCCTCCTGGCCGAGCGAGACCCAGATGTCGGTGACGAGCACGTCGGCGCCGTGCGCCGCCTCGCGCGGGTCGCGCACGAGCTGACAGGCGTGCCGCTTGCGGGCTCGTAGCCCTCGGGACATGCGGCGACGACCTCCATCCCGATCAGCGACGCGAGCTCGGCGAGCGAGACGAGCACGTTCGTCCCGTCGCCGACCCAGCCGATCCGCACGCCGTCGAGGCCGCCGAGCCGCTCGCGGATCGTCAGCGCGTCGGCGAGTGCCTGGCACGGATGCTCGACCGACGTGAGCGCGTTGATCACCGGGATGTCGGCGGCGTCGGCCCACGCCTCGAGCTCGTCGTGCGAGAGAACGCGGATCGCGAGCGCGTCGAGGTAGCGCGAGAGCACGTGCGCCGTGTCGAACAGCGACTCGCCGCGCGAGAGCTGCATCTCGTCCGGGGTCAGCGTCAGGAAGCCGCCGCCGAGCTGGATGATCGCGGTCGCGAACGAGATCCGGGTGCGCGTCGACGGCTGGCCGAAGACGAGGCCGAGCGTCTTCTGCGGCAGGAGCGGCTGCGGGTTCGCCTTCAGCTCGACGGCGAGGTCGAGCACCGACTCGAGCTCGTCCGCGCGTGAGGTCGCGCGACGCGCAGGAAGTCGCGGCCCGTCAGCGAGACGGGACGGCGTCTTCACGACCACCGCTCCTTCGCCGCCGCGACCGCCGCGCCGACATCGCCGAGCCGCGGTCGCCGGCCTGGCGGGTGCCTCGAACGTGCCGGCGCGCACCTGCGCGGCGACCTGCTCGTGCGCGTCGCGGAACGGCACGCCCTCGTTGACGAGCGCCTCGGCCGCGTCGGTCGCGCGCAGCAGCGGGTCGGCGCACGCCGCGGCCATCCGCTCGCGGTCGAACGCGAGCCCGCGCACGAGCACCGCGAGCGCCTCGAGCGCGCCCGTCACGTCGGCGCGCGCGGCGAACACCGGCGGCTTGTCCTCCTGCAGATCGCGGTCGTAGGCGAGCGGCAGCGACTTCACCGTCGCGAGCAGGCCGGTCAGCCGGCCGATCGCGGTCCCCGCCTTGCCGCGCGCGAGCTCGGCGACGTCGGCGTTCAGCTTCTGCGGCATCATCGACGAGCCGGTCGCCGCGTTCTCGGGCAGCCGCGCGAAGCCGAACTCGCTCGTCGTCCAGAGCACGAGCTCCTCGCCGATCCGCGAGAGGTGGACGAACAGCGCCGCGCACGCGTAGAGGTAGTCGAGCGCGAAGTCGCGGTCGGCGACGGCGTCGATCGAGTTGCGCATCGGGTTCGGCGGCGGCGGCAGCGGCAGCGTCGAGCCCGCGAGCGCGCCCGCACCGAGCGGCGACGGCGCCGCCTGCGCCGCCGCGAACGCGAACCGCGTCGCGGTCGCGCTCGAGCATCTCGACCCAGGCGAGCAGGTGGTGGCCGAGCGTGACCGGGATCGCGCGCTGCAGATGCGTGTAGCCGGGCATCGGCGTGTCGGCCTCCTCCGCGGCGCGGTCGAGGACGGCGCCGGCGAAGCTGCGCGAGCGCCTCGTCGGCCTCGCGCGCAGGCGTCGGCGACGTAGAGCCGGAACGCGGTCGCGACCTGGTCGTTGCGCGAGCGGCCGGCGTGGATCTTGCGGCCGACGTCGCCGAGCAGCCGCTCGATCGCCGAGTGCACGTCCTCGTCGGACTCGTCGAGGTCGTCGACGCGCGATCGCGGCGAGCCGCTCTCTCGACCTCGGCGAGCTCGTCGTCGGTCAGGAGGCCGGCGGCGTCGCAGCCGCTGCGCGTGGATCAGCGTGCCCTCGACGTCGTAGGGAAGCAGCTCGGCGTCGTCCGCGCGCAGGAACGCCCACACCTCGGGCGCGAGCTCGGTCGCCGACGCGTCCGGCCCAGAGCGTCACGGCCGAGCTCCAGCGGATCGGACGGTGGCGGCGCGGCGCAAGCCGCAGCTTGCGCTGCGCCTCGAGCATCCGGCGCGAGTCCTCGATGTCGTTGATCTGCACCGCGAGCTGGCCGATGCGATCGGTCGCGGTGAACGCCGTCGCGCTGCGCTCCATGCTCAGCCGCTCGGGGTTGTAGGTGACCGCCTCGCCGCGCGTGTCGAGGATCGTGTAGTCGTCGCCGCGGCGCAGCTCGATCGTCACCTCGCCCGATCACGACCGCCGCGACCCAGCGCTGCAGCGAGTCGCGCAGCATCAGCGCCTGCGTGTCGAACCAGCGGCCCTCGTAGAGGAGGCGGCCGAGCTTGCGGCCCTCGGTCGCATACTGCTCGAGCGTCGCCTCGTTGTGGATCGCGGTCAGCAGCCGCTCGTACGCGATGTGAGAGCAGCGCCATGCCGGGCGCCTCGTAGATGCCGCGGCTCTTCGCCTCGATGATCCGGTTCTCGATCTGGTCGGACATGCCGAGCCCGTGGCGGCCGCCGATCGCGTTCATCTCGCGGATCACCTCGACCGGGTCGCCGACCGGCAGGCCGTTCTCGAACGCGATCGTCACGACCTCGGGCTCGATCTCGACGGCGGGATCCCAGTGGCGCGACGCCCATGATCGGCTCGACGATCTTCATGTTCGTCGCGAGCAGCTCGAGGTCTTTCGCCTCGTGCGTCGCGCCGAGCATGTTCGCGTCGGTCGAGTACGCCTTCTCGACGGACGTGCCGTGCGGCAGGCCGCGCGACTCGAGCCACTCGCTCATCTCCTTGCGCCCGCCGAGCTCGCCGACGAACTCGGCGTCGAGCCACGGCTTGTAGATGCGCAGCGACGCGTTCGCGAGCAGGCCGTAGCGGTAGAAGCGCTCGATGTCGTTGCCCTTGTAGGTCGAGCCGTCGCCCCAGATGTCGATCCCGTGCTCCGCCATCGCGTTGACGAGCAGCGTTCCCGTGACCGCGCGGCCGAGCGGCGTCGTGTTGAAGTAGGTGCGGCCGGCGGTGCGAATGTGGAACGCGCCGCACTGCAGCGCCGCAAGGCCCTCGCGCGCGAGTGCGTCCTTGCAGTCGACGAGGAACGCGTCCTCGGCGCCGTACTTCTTCGCCTTGCCGGGGAGCGACGCGACGTCGGTCTCGTCGTACTGGCCGAGGTCTGCCGTGAATGCGTAGGGGATCGCGCCCTTCTCGCGCATCCACGCGAGCGCGCAGCAGGTGTCGAGCCCGCCGGAGAAGGCGATGCCGACGCGCTCGCCGACGGGCAGCGAGCCGAGGATGACGCGGCCGTTGTGTCACTCGCGTCCGAGGTGGTGGCTGAACTGCGCCTCGAGGTCGGCGCCTGCGATCCCGTCACGCGCCGCGACGAAGATCGTGTTTTCGCCGGCGATCGTTCCGGCGACGTCGGCGAGGCCCGCCTCGTCGATCGCGTCGGCGAGCGGCGTCGCGAGCCCGTTCGGCGTGGTGATCACGAGCAATGTTCCGGCGGCGGTCATTCCGGTTGCCCAGCGGCGCATCGCGGTTGCAAGCTCCTCGAACCGGCGCAGGTCGGCCGCGCCGGGAAGCGCGTAGACGAGCTTGCCGTTGCCGTTTCGCACCTTGACGAGCCCGAGCTGAGCGATGTCGCGCGAGACGGTTGTCTGCACCGTGTCGACGCCCTCGCCGTGCAGCGCCTCGGCGAGCTCGGCCTGCGTCGAGAGGTGTTTCTCCTCGATCAGCCGCAGGATCTTCTTCTGGCGCTCGACCTTGGTCGTCATGCCAGCAGCTCGTGCAGCAAGTCGATGCCGAGCTGCGCTTCCTCGCGCGAGATCGTCAGCGGCGGCGTGATCCGCAGCGCCGTGTCGCCGGCGGTGCCGACGAGCAAGCCCTTCTCGAGCGCAGCGTGCGCGACCGGGCCGGCGGGGTGGTGCAGCTCGACGGCGAGCAGCAGGCCCTGGCCGCGCACCTCCGGCAGCGACTGCTCGAAGAGCGTGCCGATGTCGCGGACATGCTCGAGCAGCTCGTCGTCGATCGCGTCGATCACCGCGCACGCCGCCGCGCACGCGACGGGGTTGCCGCCGAACGTCGAGGCGTGGTCGCCGGGGACGAATCCCGTCGGCGCACCGTCGCGCACGAGCAGGGCGCCGATCGGCAACCCGTTCGCGAGGCCCTTGGCCAGTGTCAACGCGTCGGGTCTGACCCCGCTGTGCTGCCAGGCGAAGAACTCGCCGGTGCGCCCGACACCGGTCTGAATCTCGTCGAACACCAGCATTGCGCCGAATTCGTCCGCCAGGTTGCGAGCCTCCTCCAGGGTCGAATTGTTAAGGGGTCTGACCCCGCCCTCGCCCTGCACCGGCTCGAGGAAGATCGCGGCCGTCTGCGGGCCGACGTGATCCGCGAGCGTCTCCGGCGTGGCGAACCGCGCCCCGGGAATGAGCGGCTCGAACGGCGCGCGCTTCGACGGCTGGCCGGTGATCGAGAGCGCGCCCATCGTCCGCCCGTGGAACGAGCCTTCGAGCGCGACGAGCTCGGTCTTCTCGGTCGCCTTGCGCGCCCACTTGATCGCCGCCTCGATCGCCTCGGTGCCGGAGTTGCAGAAGAACGAGTGCGCGCCGCCGAAGCGCGACGACAGGCGTTCGGCGAGATGCTCCATCGGCTCGGTCGAGTACAGGTTCGACACGTGCCAGAGCCGGTCGAGCTGCGCATGCGCGGCCGCGGTCGGGGCGGGATGGCGATGGCCGAGGCCGACGACCGCGATCCCCGCGACCAGATCGAGGTAGCGCTGGCCGTCGTCGGCGATCAGCCACGAGCCGTCGCCGTCGACGAACGTCACCGGGAAGCGGGCGTAGGTCGGCAGCAGCGGGGTGCCGGTCAGCACGCTCATGCCGTCACCGCCGTGCGGCCGATCGACGCGGCGACGCCGCCGCGGGCGGCCGTGACTGCTGCGCCGAGCTTGGGGATGATCCCGCCCTCGAGCGTGCCGCCGTCGAGCAGCTCGGTCGCCGCATCGATCCCGATCTCGTCGACGACGCTGCCGTCGAGGATCAGCCCGTCGACGTCGGTGAGGAAGAGCAGCTCGTCGACGCCGAGCCCGATTGCGAGCGCGGCCGCCGCTTCGTCCGCGTTCACGTTCAACGGCCCTTCGGCAATGGGTGCGACGACCGGGATCTTGCCCGCATCGAGCGCCTCGACGATTGCGGCGGGCCGACTCGGCAGGGCGTTCCCGACCAGGCCGAGCTCCGGCACCGGCTCCGCCTGCAGTCCGATCTCGTCGCCGAACAGCGGCACCGCGCGCTCGCCGATCGCTTCGCAAAGTAGCGTGTTAACGCGCTGAAATGAGGCCCGGACGATCTCGAGCCCGGCCGGGCTCGTCACACGACGGCCGTCGACGAACTCGACGTTGATCCCGGCGCGTTCCATCTCCAGCGAGATCTGGGGGCCGGCGCCGTGCACGACACACACTTCATGCTCGGCTGCGAGTGCGAGCACCGCTTCGCCCGACGCTTCGGCGACCGCGCCGCCGACCTTGACGACGATCCGGCTCACGTCCGGTAATCCGCGTTGATGCGGACGTAGTCGTAGGAGAGATCGCTCGTGAGATAGCCAGCGCGGCCCGACCCAAGCCCGAGCTCGAGCTCGATCGTGCACGACGGCCCCGAGACGTCCGGCTCGACGTCGGTCGGCGCGCCGTGGTCGAGCACGACCGTGCCGTTGTAGCGAAGCGTGATCTGGTCGGCGTCCACCGACGCATAGCCGCCGTTCCACGGCGCCGAGCCGGCCGCCATCAGCACGCGGCCCCAGTTCGCGTCGTGACCGAAGAGCGCGGTCTTCACGAGCGGTGAGGTCGCGATCCGGCGCGCGATCGCCTTCGCCTGCTCGTCGTCGATCGCGCCCGTCACGTTGATCTCGGCGAGCACCGTCATCCCTTCGCCGTCGGCGACGACCTGCCGCGCGAGATCCGCGCACACCTCGTTCAACGCCGCGGCGAACGCGGCGTCGTCGCGGTTCGCGCCGCTGACGCCGTTCGCGAGCAGGATCACGCAGTCGTTGGTCGACGGCTCGCCGTCCACCGTGATCGAGTTGAAGCTCTGCTCGACCGCCGGGCGCAGGAAGTCGATCGCCTCGCCGCGCTCGAGTGGGTAGTCGGTGGTGACGATCGAGAGCATCGTCGCGAGATCCGGATGGATCATCCCCGAGCCCTTCGCCATCCCGCCCACGGTGAAACCCGGGCCCGCGCTGGCTGCAACCTTCGGCTTCGTGTCGGTGGTCATGATCGCCTCGGCCGCGTCGGCGCCGCCGTCCTCCGACAGCGCGTCGACCGCGGGAACGAGCCCGGGTAGCAGCTTGTGCAGTGGTAGGCGCGCGCCGATCACCCCGGTCGAAAGCGGCAGCACCTCCTCGGCCATCAGATTCATCAGGCGTCCGGCCTCCGCGGTGGTCGCGAGTGCGTCGAGCACACCACGTTCGCCCGTCGCCGCGTTCGCAACGCCGGAGTTGATCACGACCGCCTGCGGCTCGGCGAGCTCCAGGTTTTCGCGGCAGACCTGCAGACACGCGGCCTGCACCTTGTTGCGCGTGAACATCGCCGCGCCGACGGCGGGCACCAGCGAACGTACGACTGCGAGATCGAGCCGCTCGCGCCGGCGGATGCCGACGGCGACACCGGAGGCGGCGAAGCCCTTTGCGGCGGTGACGCTCATACCCGCACGCCTTGCAAGCGCAGGCCCGCCGTCTCGGGGAAGCCGAGCGCGAGGTTCGCGTTCTGCACGGCCTGGCCCGCCGCGCCCTTGCCGAGGTTGTCGATCGCGCAGATCACGACGGTCGTGTCGCCGTTTGTGAACACGCCGATCTCCGCTGCGTCCGAGTTCTGCACCCGTGCGAGCTCGGGCGTGACGCCTTCCGGCAGCACGCGCACGACCTCGCTCGCCGCGTAGGCGGCCTCGACGAGCGCGCGCGCGTCGGCCTTCGTCCGCACGTAACACGTGGCGAGCAGGCCGCGGCGCAGCGGCAGCAGGTGCGGAACGAATGTGACTCCGCGTCCGAGGCTCTGCTCGATCTCAGGCGCATGCCGATGACCTTCGACCGCGTACGGCGAGAAGTTCTCGAGCACGAAGCCCGCATGCGACGAGTCCTTCAGCCCGCGGCCGGCGCCGGTCATCCCCGACTTCCCGTCGACGACGACACTTCCCTCGATCACGTCGCGCAGCGGCCAGAGGGCAAGCAGCGCCGCGGTTGCGTAACAGCCGGGATTCGCGATCAGCCGGCCCTTGGGCGGCGAGACCTCGGGCAGCCCGTACGACCACGCGCCCGGGAGCGATCCCGTACCAGCGCTGCGCGAGCGCGTCGTCGCGCAGCCGGTGCGCGCCCGAGAGGTCGACGACGACCGCGCTCGCGGGCGGCATGAACATGGCCGCGTCGTCGTGGCCAAGGCAGAGGAAGAGGACGTCGGCGCCGCTCGCCGCAGCCTTGGCGTTCGAGACGAACGCGGGCAGCTGTCCGTTCAGCCGCGGGTCGAGGCTCTGCGCCGGGCTGCCGGCGTGCGAGTCGGAGCCCAGGGCCAGTACCTCGATCGAGGGATGCCCGATCAGCCGGTCGAGCGTCTCCTGGCCGGTGTACCCGGCCGTACCCAGGATTGCGGCAGTGGCCATTTGCGTATTATGCACGAACGATGCAATCTATGCAAAGCCTCGTCCTGGAGGACGGCACCGTCTTTCCGGGCATTTCCGTCGGCGCGGCCGGCATCGCTGCGGGCGAGGCCTGCTTCACGACCTCGATGACCGGCTACGAGGAGGCGGTCACCGATCCGAGCTACGTCGCCCAGGTGCTCTGTTTCGCCTACCCGCTGATCGGCACCTACGGCGTCGACGAGGGGCGGATGGAGTCGGAGCGCGTTCAGTGCGAAGGCGTGGTGATGCGCGACGTGCGGCCCGAGTTCGCCGGCTGGCTGAAGCAGAAGGGAGTGGTCGCGCTCACGGGACTCGACACGCGCACGCTCGTGCGCCGGATCCGCGACGAGGGCGTCGTTCGGTGCGCGCTCGGCGATGCCCCGGTCGACGAGCTGCACGCCCGCGCGCTCGCCGAGCCGCCGATCGACGGCCGTCCGCTCGACCGCAAGGTCGGCGCGCAGGAACCGTTCGTCACCGGTGCCGGTCCGCGTGTCGTCGTCGTCGATCTCGGCGCGAAACGCTCGATCCCGCGCCGGCTCGCCACGGCCGGACTCGAGGCGTACGTCGTTCCGGGCACGTGGGACGCGGACGCGATCCTCGAGGCGAAGCCGCGCGCGGTGCTGATCGCGAACGGGCCCGGCGATCCAGCGGTGCTCACCGACCAGGTCGAGACGATCCGGAACCTGCTCGGCGCCGTGCCGCTCTTCGGCGTGTGCCTCGGCCACCAGCTGCTCGGGCTCGCGCTCGGGCACGAGACGTTCAAGCTGCACTTCGGCCACCGCGGCGCGAACCATCCCGTGCAGGACGTGAAGACGGGCCGCGTGCTCGTCACCGTGCAGAACCACGGCTTCTGCGTCGCGGCGGAAGGCGATGCCTCGCACATCTCGCTGAACGACGGAACGTGCGAGGGTTTCCACGGCGACGGCTACGACAGCGTGCAGTTCCATCCCGAGGCGTCGCCGGGCCCGCTCGACGCGCTTCCGTTCTTCGACCGTTTGGCGGACGCGTGCCGAAGCGCACCGACCTTCACTCGATCCTGATCCTCGGCTCCGGCCCGATTCGCATCGGGCAGGCGTGCGAGTTCGACTACTCCGGGGCGCAGGCCTGCCGCGTGCTGCGCCGCGAGGGCTACCGCGTCGTGCTCGTCAACTCGAACCCGGCGACGATCATGACCGACCCCGAGTGGGCCGACGCCACCTACCTCGAGCCGCTCGACGTCGAGACCGTCACCGAGGTGATCGAGCGCGAAAAGCCTGACGCGATCCTGCCGACGCTCGGCGGGCAGACCGCGCTCAACCTGGCGGTCGAGCTGGCGCCGCTCGGGATCGAGCTGATCGGCGCCGACCTCGGCGCGATCCAGCGCGCCGAGGATCGCGAGCTCTTCCGTTCGACCGTGCACGCCGCCGGGATCCCGACACCGCGGAGCGTGATCGCACACGACGCGAACGTCGAGTTCCCGTTGCCGGCGATCGTGCGGCCCGCGTTCACGCTCGGCGGCACCGGCGGTGGCGTCGCGCACACACCCGACGAGCTGCGGCGCGCGATCGCGCACGGAATCGAGATGAGCCCCGTCGGGCAAGTGTTGGTGGAGGAGTACCTCACCGGCTGGCAGGAGCACGAGCTCGAGGTGATGTGCGATGCGCGTGGCAATGCCGTCGTCGTCTGCTCGATCGAGAACCTCGACCCGATGGGGATCCACACAGGCGATTCGTGGACGATCGCGCCGCAGCAGACGCTGCCCGACACCGTCTACCAGCAGCTGCGCGAGGCCGCGTTTGCGACGGCGCGGGCGGTCGGCGTCGCGACCGGCGGCGCGAACGTGCAGTTCGCGGTGTCACCGGATGCAAGCGACTTCCGCGTGATCGAGATGAACCCGCGCGTCTCGCGCTCCTCCGCGCTCGCGTCGAAGGCGACCGGCTTCCCGATCGCGAAGCTCGCGGCGCTGCTCGCGGTCGGCTTCACGCTCGACGAGCTGCCGAACGACATCACCGGCAAGACGACCGCCGCGTTCGAGCCCGCGCTCGACTACGTCGCGATCAAGGCGCCGCGCTTCGACTTCGAGAAGTTCCCGCTCGCGGAGCGGCGGCTCGGCGCCGAGATGCGCGCCGTCGGTGAGGCGCTCGGTCTCGGGCGCACGTTCGCGGAGGCGTTCATCAAGGCGATGGACGGCCGCGAGGCCGCAGGCGGTCGCCTTCCCGGAAGGCGACGACGAGCTGCTCGCCCGCGCCGCCGAGCCGGTGCCCGAGCGCTGGGACCTGCTGCTCGAGTGCGCGCGGCGCGGGCTCGAGCCGCCCGGCATCCACCCGTACTTCGCCGCGCGCCTCGCCGAGGTCGCCGATTACCATGTTAACGCGTTAACACGCGAGCATGGTAAAACGCTAACAGGCGAGCGTGGTAAACCGACGCGACTCGCGGTCGACTCGTGCGCCGGTGAGTTCGAGGCGCGCACGCCGTACTACTACGTCACGCACGAAGGCGCAGACGAAGGGCCGCCGCCCTCCGGCCGCTCGGTGATCGTCGTCGGTGGCGGGCCCAATCGAATCGGGCAGGCGATCGAGTTCGACTACTGCTGCGTGCACGCCGCGCAGGCGCTGCGCAAGCTCGGCTACGAGGCGGTGCTCGTCAACTCGAACCCGGAGACGGTCTCGACCGACTACGACACGAGCGATCGCCTCTACCTCGAGCCGCTCGTCGAGCGAAACGTGCTCGAGGTGTGCGAGCTCGAGCAGCCGGTCGGGGTGGCCGTTTCGTACGGGGGTCAGACCCCGCTCCGGCTCGCACCAGCGATCGCTGCGGCCGGGCTTTCCGCTGCTCGGCGATCCGCTCGGCGCGATCGACGCCGCCGAGCACCGCGGCCGCTTTGCCAAGCTCGCCGGCGACCTCGCGCCGGAGTGGGGCGAGGCGGCGAACGCGGACGAAGCGACGGAGATCGCCGAGCGGATCGGCTACCCGGTGCTCGTGCGCCCGCACTACGTGATCAGCGGGCGCGGCATGCACGTCGCGCATTCGGCCGACGAGCTACGCGTCGAAGGTGCCGTGCCTCGTCGACCGCTACCTCGAAGGTGCGCTCGAGCTCGACGTCGATGCGCTGTGCGACGGCGATGACGCGTGGGTGGCCGCGGTGCTCGAGCACATCGAGCCGGCCGGCGTGCACTCGGGCGACTCGGCCTGCGTGCTGCCGGGGCCGTCGGTCAGCGAGGCGCTCGAGGTCGAGATCCGCGAGATCGCCTCGCGCATCGCCGGCGGTCTCGGCGCCCGCGGCCTGATCAACCTCCAGCTCGCGCTGCACCACGGCCGCCTCTACGTGCTCGAGGCAAACCCGCGCGCATCGCGCACGGTGCCGTTCGTCGCCAAGGCGACCGACGTGCCCCTGATCGAGCACTCGATCCGGCTGCTGCTCGGCGAGAAGCTCGGCGCGCTCGGTCTTCCCGAACGCGTACGCCCAAGCCGGGCCTGGGCGAAAGAGGCCGTCTTCCCGGCGGAGCGCTTCCCGGGCGCCGCAACGCGCGGGCCCGAGATGCGCTCGACCGGTGAGGTCATGTCTGGAGCTGAATCGCCGCGGGACGCATACCGCCGGGCGCTGCGCGCCGCGGGGCGGTCGCGGCGGGGTGGCACGATTGGGCCGCCGCTTCAGGCTTCGGCCCGCTGACGAAGCGCGCCAGCCGGCTGCGGACGTGGTCGATCTCCGTCTCGAGCGCACCCACGTCGGTGCCGCGCTCCCGAAGGAGCTCGCGCACCAGCACGAGCCCCTTCAGGTCGAGGACGAGATCGTCGAGTTGGCGAAAGTTCTTCATCTTGGTTCTCCTTCCTATGCTGCGGCCTCGAGGACGAGCTCGCCCTCGAACCGCCTCTTCCTGCGGTGTGGCCGGCTGCGACTCGATGAACAGCGCGGCGAGCAGCCGCCCGAACACCATCAGTCCGGCGAGCACGTAGAACGTGATCTCGAACCCGTGCGTCAACGCGTGGCCGCCGAGCAGGCTTGCGCCCGGATGCGCGTTGACGTAGTGGCGGTGAACGTTGTCGCGATGGTCGTCGCCGCCGCGACGCCGATCGCTCCGCCGACCTGCTGGCTCGTGTTGAAGAGCCCGGACGCGACTCCGGCGTCGGACTGGGTCACTCCCGGTCAGGCCGCCGATCACCATCGGCACGAACGAGAGCGCGAGCCCGATGCCGCGACAGCAGGAACGCCGGGAACAGATCCCAGAAGTAGTGCCCGTGCACCGGCAGCCGCGCGTAGAGCACGAGCGCGCCTGCCGCCATCGCGAGCCCGACCGGCAGCACGCGGCGAATGCCGATGCGCGTGACGAGCGACTGCGAGACCACCGAGAACGCGACGATCGAGACGGTCAGCGCGACGTAGGCGACGCCGGTCTTGAGCGCCGAGTAGTGCAGGACCTGCTGCATGTACAGCGTCAGCAGGAAGAACTGCGAGAAGAGCGCGCCTGCGACGAGGAGCTGCGTCACGTTCGACGTCGCGAGCGTGCGCAGGCGGAAGATCCGCATCGGCAGCAGCGGCGCGTGCGAGCGGAGCTCGATCGCGACGAAGCCGGCGATCAGCGCGGCGGCGACGGCCAGCAGGCCGATCGTCGACGCGGTGCCCCAGCCGTGCTGCGCCGCACGGGTCATCGCGTACACGAGCAGCATCAGCCCGCTCGTGATCGAGACGGCGCCGGCGGCGTCGAAGCGGCGGTGGCCGAGGTCGGCCCGGCTCTCGTGCACGAGCAGCGGGGCGACGAAGAGGAGCAGCACGCCGACGGGCAGGTTGACGAAGAAGATCCACGACCAGCCGAACGCGCTCGTCAGCACGCCGCCGAGCAGCACGCCGGCCGCGCCGCCGCTACCCGAGGCGGCGCCCCAGACGCCGAGCGCGATGTTCCGCTCGCGTCCTTCCTTGAACGTGGTGGTCAGAATCGAGAGCGCAGCCGGTGAGAGCAGCGCGGCGCCGAGGCCCTGCAGCGACCGGAAGGCGATCAGCGATCCCTCCGACCAGGCGAGCCCGTCGAGCAGCGAGCTGACGGTGAAGAGTGCGAGGCCGGCCATGAACATCCGCCGGCGGCCGAGCAGGTCGCCCATGCGCCCGCCGAGCAGGAGCGCACCGCCGAACAGGATCGCGTAGGCGGTGACGACCCACTGGAGGCTCTCCTGGGTGAAGTGGAGGTCGGTCTTGATCGACGGCAGGGCGACGTTGACGATCGCCACGTCGAGCACGACCATGAACTGGGCGGCGACGACGAGCGCGAGCGTCCACCAGCGCCGGCTGTCGCGGCGGCCGGCTTCTGCCGGGTTTACAATGGTTTCCGAGGTCATTCGCTTACCTCCCAAATCGTTTGCTGCGACCAACTATACACAAGACAAACGATTTGGCAAGTAATCTTTTTCCGCTACACTCCGTTCACATGAACCTCCGACCCAGCCCCAGGCCTGTCTGCCCCAGGAGCTCGCCACGAGCCAGGTCTTCCTGCTCGGGCGGCTCGGGCTACGAGCTGAAGCGGCACGCGATCGAGCAGGTCGAGGCGGCCGGCTTCAGCCTCTACGACTACAGCGTGCTGGCGCTCTCGGCCGACGGGCAGTGCGAGGCGCAGAGCCTCGATCGCCGACCTGCTCCAGCTCGACCGCAGCCAGCTCGTCGGGCTGCTCGACGGGCTCGAGGAGCGCGGCCTGATCGAGCGTCGCCGCGATCCGAGCGACCGCCGCCGCCACCTGGTCACGCTCACCGCCGCCGGCGAGCGCGAGCTCGACGAAGCTCCGCGCGATCGTGAAGCAGATCGAGGAGGAGTTCCTCGCGCCGCTCGACACCGAGAGCCGCGAGACAGCTGTACGAGCTGACCGTGAGAGCTCGCGAGCTACCACGACGTCCGCTTTGCGCCGCCGGTCGAAGTAGTCGCCGAAGTAGCCTAGATCGCGTGGAACGCGCGATCCTCGACGCGATCGACGCTGCAGCCGCTGCCGGCGAGCAGGCCGCGGTTGCGACGGTGGTCAGCACGTTCGGCTCGGCACCCCGCCAGCCCGGCGCGAAGTACCTCGTCACCGAGAGCGGCCGCTACGTCGGCTCCGTCTCGGGTGGCTGCGTCGAGTCCGATGTTGCCGAGCGCGCGCAGCAGGTCTTCGCCGGCGCCGCGGCCAACCTGATCCATTACGGCGTCTCGGACGACGACGCCTTCGAGGTCGGCCTCTCGTGTGGCGGCAAGATCGACGTCTGGCTCGAGCGCGCCGACCCGGAGTTCTGGAGCGGAGTGCGCGCCGTCCTCGACAACGACGAGTACGGGATGCTCTACACGAACACCGAGACAGGCGAGAAGCGGCTCGAGAAGGGCGTGCTCGAGCAGCACCGGCCTGCGCGACGACGGCATCTTCGCCGAGGTGGTCGAAGGACCGCTGCGTGTGATGATCTTCGGCGCCGCCGAGGCCGCGGAGCACCTGTGCGCGTATGGCAAGCAGCTCGGCTGGCACACGACGGTCGTCGATGCGCGCGCCGCGCTCGTGACGCCCGAGCGGATTCCGAGCGCCGACGAGATCGTCAAGGCGTGGCCCGACCAGGTGCTCGACCGGATCGACGAGCGCACCGTCGTCGTCACGCTCTCCCACGAGGAGCGGCTCGACATTCCGGCGATCGCCGCCGCGCTTCAGCGCGGCGCGCGCTACATCGGCGCGGTCGGGGCGAAGCGGACGGCCGAGCGCCGCCGCGAGCGCCTCACCGAGCAGGGTTTCTCCGACAGCGAGATCGATCGGATCCACGGCCCCGCGGGCCTGGATCTCGGCGGCCGCGCCCCGGCGCAGGTCGCGCTCGCGATCGCGGCGGAGATCGTCGCCGAGACGTCCGGCGGCAGAAAAAAGGACAAGGCCGCAGCAGCCGCGGTCTGAACGGCCCCGGTCTCTGAGAGGTGTCAGAGACGTGTCAGAGACGTGTCAGAGGTAGCGACGGACTTTCCACAGGCGCAAAGGCGCTCGGTTTCTGGCCTGCTGTGCCGTGAGAGTGTCTAGCTCGGCCGCGTCGCCAGCTTGACGTGCACCGTGTGCTGCTTGCCGCTGCGCACGTACGTCACGCTGAGAGGATCGCCGGGCTGCTTCGCGTCGATCACGTTCGAGAGGTCGTCGGCGTTCGTGACCACGGTGTCGTCGAGCTTCACGATCACGTCGCCGGCACGAAGCCCGGCCTTGATGGCGGGCTGACCCGCGAAGACCCGCGCGACACCGGCGCCCTGTGGGGAGCTCGAGGTGTCGACGGTGATGCCGAGATAGGCATGCGCGACCGTCTTGCCGGCGACGATCTGCGAGATCACGCTGCTGACTGTGTTCGACGGAATCGCGAAGCCGACGCCGTTGCTGCCGCCGCCGTCGCTCTGGATCTGCGCGTTGACGCCGATCACGTGGCCGGCCGCGTCGATCAGCGGGCCGCCCGAGTTGCCGTGGTTGATCGGCGCGTCGGTCTGGATCGCGTTGCCGATCGTGTAGCTGTTCGGCGCGTCCATCGTGCGGTGGAGAGCGCTGACGATGCCGCTCGTGACCGTCTCGGCGAGCCCGAACGGGCTACCGATCGCGATCACCGGGTCACCGACCTGCACGTTCGTCGAGTCCGCGAGCGTGAGCGGGTGCAGCATCGACGACGGCGCAGACGACACGCGCACGACGGCGAGGTCGGTCGAGTTGTCGGCGCCGACCAGCTTCGCCTTGTAGGGCTTCCCGTTCCAGAAGGTGACCGTGATCTTGGTCGCACCGGCGACGACGTGCTGGTTCGTGATGATGTCGCCCTGCTTGTCGTAGACGAAGCCTGAGCCCTTCGGCCTGGCCGCCGCCACCGCCGCCGAACGGCGAAGAAACCCGCCGCTGTCGGTTGTGACCGTGATGTCGACGACGCCCTGGTAGGTGCGCTGGTAGATCGCGTTGATCGAGAGGCCGCTCGCTGCCGACACGGGCTGCGCACTCGCCGGCGGTTGTCGTGGTCAGACCACCGTCTTCGTCGCCGGAGCGAACGCCGCGTAGATGCCTGCACCTGCACCTGCGCCGACGCCGGCAATCGCGAGCGCGCCTGCGGCGGTGAGAACTGCGCGGGAGGTCACGCCTCCATAGTGCCCGCTGCGGCTAAGACCGGGCTAATAATCGCGCCGTCGCGCATCGCGAGCCGCTTGGGAGCACGGTTTGCCAGGCCCGCATCGTGCGTGGCGACGATCATCGTCGCCCCGTGCTGGGCGGCGAGACCGGCGAGCAGATCGATCACGTCGGCGCCGGTCGCCGTGTCGAGGTTGCCGGTCGGCTCGTCGGCGAGGATCACGCGCGGCTCGACGACGAGCGCCCGCGCGATCGCCACGCGCTGCTGCTCGCCGCCCGAGAGCTGGCACGGAAGATGCGTCGGCGCGGTCTGCGAGGCCGACCTCGCCGAGCAGGCCATAGCGCGCGCTTGCGTCGCTTCCGCCGCGGAGACGCCCATCGGCGCGAGCGCGACCTCGACGTTCTGGACGGCGGTCAGCGTCGGGATCAGGTTGAACTGCTGGAAGACGAAGCCGAACGCGCGCAGCCGCAGCTCGGCGAGCTCGTGGTCGCGCAGCTTCGCGAGGTCGCGGCCCTCGAAGAGGACCTCGCCGTCGCTCGGGCGGTCGAGCGCGCCGAGCAGCTGCAGCAGCGTCGTCTTGCCCGAGCCGCTCGGCCCTTCGAGCGCGACGAACTCGCCCGGCTCGATCGTCAGGCTGACGTCGGTCGACTGCGCGCACGACCGTCGGGCCCTTGGTGAAGAACTTCGCGACGCCTTGCGCACGTCGTAGAGCGCGTCGTCATCTCGACCGTCCTCAGCGCGTCGGCCGGGCGGAGCCGTGCGGCGCGGAACGCGCCCGCGGCGCCGGCGAGCAGGCCGCCGGCGAGCGCGAGGCCGAAGCCGATCAGGAGCACGGTGATCGCGATCGGCGCGGTCAGCGCAATCTTGTCGGTGACCGTGCGCGCGCCGAGCGAGCCGAGCCCGAATGCGCTCTGGCGGCGCTGCTCGGTGCGACGAGGTCGCGCTGAGCGTCGGCGCGAACGCGCCGATCGCGGCGGCGACGGCGATCGCCGAGCACGACGCCGATCACACCGCCCGCGACGCCCTGCGCGAACGACTCGCCGACGACCTGGCGGACGACGCGCCGCTGCGTCCAGCCGAGCGCCTTCAGCGTGCCGAGCTCACGGACGCGCTTGCCGACCGACGAGAGCGTCAGCAGCGCCGCCATCAGGAACGCGGCGAACGCGGCCAGCGCGGCGAGCGCGATCCCGAGCCGGTGCGAGAGGTTCGACGCGTCGACGAGCGAGCCGCTGATCTGGTCGGCGACCTGCTTCGAGCTCGCGACCTGCGCGTTCGGGAACTGCTGTCTCGATCTCCTTCTGCACGTGCGCCGACCGACTTGCTGTCGTCGCGCGCACGAGCACGACGTTCGTCAGGCTCTTCTGGCTTCGCAAGCGTCTGCAGCTTCGCGAGCGGGATGTAGACGTCGGCGGTCTGGCCGCCGAGCGGCGGCTTGACGAGGCCGACGACCGTGAACTTCGTCCCGTTCAGGTCGAGCGTCGAGCCGAGCTTCAGGCTGTGCTGCGTCGCGTAGGTGTCGGCGACGAGCGCCTCGTTGCCGTCCGGTCGAGGAACTTGCCGCTCGAGAGGAGCGACGGCGTGACGAGCCCGATGTCCGGCTGCGACGGGATCGACGCCGGCGATCGAGTAGGCTCGAGCTCTTGATGTTCGTCTGCGGCGGGTTGACGATCTGCTGGATCGTCTGCTGCGGCGTGACGACCGTCTTGCGGAAGTTGCGGATCTGCGCGGGCAGGCACTGCGCGAAGGCGCCGCGGTCGAAGCCGCCGACCCGCCGCCACCGCCACCGCCCGCCGCCGCCGAGCCGTCCGCCGCCCTGGCTCGGCGCGGCCGGCGCCGCGCCGCCGCTCGAGCCCTGCAGCTTCTGCGACGCAGGCCCGGATCTTGTCCTGCTCGGCCTGGCTGAACTGGAAGCGCACGCGCCCGGTGACGGTCAGCCGCTTGCCGCCGGTCTTGATCTTGGCGATGATCTTCGGCACCGTGCCGTCCTGGTGGACGGCGGACAGGACGAGCCCGGCGGAGACCGCCGAGACGCCCGAGAGCGACGCGATCTGCTTTGCCTGGCTCTGCGGGAACGTGAGCTGCGTGCCCGGCAGGAGGAAGGTGTGGTCGAAGTGCGCTCCGGGCTTGCCGAGCTTGGAGAGGTCGGTGAGCGCCGACTGGTTCGCCGCGAGCGTCTGGCCGGCGCCGCCGAAGCACCGCCGCCACCACCGCCGAAGCCGCCACCGCCACCGCCGCCGCCGAAGCCGCCACCGCCGTGTCGGTCTGCGGCGCGAGCGTCACCGTCAGGTCGGTGCCGATCGACGAGAGCGGGTTCAGCGCCTTCTTCTGCGCGTGGTCGAGCCCGCGCGAGAGCGAGGAGATCGACGATCACGAGCGCGACGCCGATCGAGAGCCCGAGCAGCGTCAGGATCGTCCGGCCCTTGCGGCGCGTCAGCTCGCTGCGGAGGTACGAGAGGTAGAACACCGGCGCGTGAACGAAACCAGTGCGGCCTAAGAGGCGCCTAAACTGTGTCTCAACGTGCGTTGCCGTTCAGAGCCGTAAGCGCGCATCAGCGTGCCGCCGTCGGGCGCACGCTCGGCGGTGATCGTGCCGCCGTGCGCCTCGGCGACCTGGTGGACGATCGCGAGCCCGAGCCCCGAGCCGGTCATCCCGCGGGCGGACGTCGCCCGGTAGAAGCGCTCGAAGATGTGCGGCAGGTCGGTGTCGGCGATGCCCGGGCCGTGGTCGCGCACGGTCAGCTCGCCGTCTGCGAGCCGCACGTCGATCGGCTTGCCCGAGGGGCTCCACTTGGCGGCGTTGTCGAGCAGGTTCGCCGATCGCACGCTCGAGGTTCGCGGGCACGCCGACGATCGTCGTCTCGTCGAGCGTGGCGACGATCGGCACGTCAGGGTGGTTGCGGGTCGTGCGCCGGATCGCCTCCTCGGCGACGAGGTCGAGCCGCACTTCCTCGAGCGCCGGGTCCTGGTCTTCGCCGCGCGCGAGCTCGGTCAGCTCGCCGATCAGCAACGGTCATCTCGCCGAGCTGGTCGACCACGTCGTGCAGGAGCTGCTTGCGGTCGTCGGGCGGGAGCTCGTCGCCGCGGCTCGCGAGCAGCTCGATGTTCGTGCGCAGGCTCGTGAGCGGCGTGCGCAGCTCGTGTGAGGCGTCCTGCACGAGCCGGCGCTGGCGCCCGGCAGCTTCGTCGAGCGACTCGAGCATCGCGTTGAACGTCGATGCGAGGCGGGAGAGCTCGTCGCTGCCGTCGACGTCGATGCGCTGGGTCAGGTCGCGTGTCTCACGCACGCGCTCGGCGGTGTCGGAAAGCTCGCGCACCGGCGCGCAGCGCCGCGCGCGCGACGAGGAAGCCGGCGATCGAGGCGATGCCGATCCCGCCGAAGCGCGACGAGCATCAGCCAGAGCCTGATCTTCGAGAGCTCGTGGTTCGACGCCCGTAGAGCGGAGCTGCGACCTCGATCGCGAAGCCCGGGTCGAGATCTTCGTCGACGAAGACGCGCGCGTCCTTACCGAAGACGGGCGACTCGAAGTAGAAGTCCTTCTTCGTTCCGGCGGCGACGGCGCGCGCGCGGCTCGCATGCCGGGCAGCACAGCCTGGATCGCCTGGAAGCCGATCTGCGGCCGGTAGACGTTCCCGTTCGCATCGACGACCTGGAACGGCGATGCCGCCGAACGGCGCCCCGCGCACGTGCAGCGCAAACTGCTTCGGGCCGATCGGCGTCGGGAGCAACGGGCAGTGTGCGATGATCTGATCCGCCTGGCCGCTGCAGGTTGCTGTCGATCTGGCCGCGCAGCTCGTTGCGGACGAGGAAGAAGACGATCACCGAGGCGAGGACGACCGACGCGGCAACGGCCGCCGCGGCGACCAGCACGAGCCGTGTGCGGAGACTCATGTTTCGCGCAGGGCGTAGCCGACGCCGCGCACCGTGTGGATCAGGCGCGGCTTGCCGCCGGCCTCGGTCTTCTTGCGCAGGTAGCTGATGTAGACGTCGAGCGAGTTCGAGCCGTAGCCGAAGTCGTAGCCCCAGACGCGGTCGAAGATCACCGAGCGGGTGAGCACCTGCTTGGGGTTGCGCAGGAAGAGCTCGAGCAACGCGAACTCCGTGCGGGTCAGCGTCGAGCTGCTCGTCGCCGCGAGTGACCTCGCGTGTGCCGGTGTCGAGCTCGACGTCGGCGAAGGCGAGCGTTGTCGCGGCGTCGTCGGGGCCGAGCCGGCGCATCAGCGCGCGCACGCGCGCGACGAGCTCCTCGAGCGCGAACGGCTTCACGAGGTAGTCGTCCGCGCCTGCTTCGAGGCCCTCGACGCGGTCGGCGACCTGATCGCGAGCGGTCAGCATCAGGATCGGAATCTCGCTTCCGTCGGCGCGGAGCCGCCGGGTCAGCTCGAGGCCGTCGAGCCGCGGCATCAGCACGTCGACCACCAGCAGCTCGGTCGCGTTCGGGTTCGCGCGCAGCTTGAACAGCGCTTCTTCGCCGTCGACTGCGACCTCGACGTCGTAGCCCTGCAGCGCAAGCGCCCGGCGCAACGAGTCGCGCACGGCCTGGTCGTCGTCGACGACGAGGATGCCCATATCCCTAATGGTGGCCATTCCCGGTGCCGAGGGAAAGGTCCGCGCCTGCCGGCCGGCTCTAAAGCCGGGCGGTGGCTCCCGGGACCGCCGCCCACGCGGCACCGTGCGGAGCGGCAGGCCCCGGCAGCCACCGTAGGCGGGAAGAGGGTTGCGGGCGGGTTGCCTGGGGGAGGCACCCCGCCCGCGGGTGGGTGAGGAGAGAGGGCGGCGTCAAGGTATGAGGACGCCGCCTGAGACGCAGGCCGCCGTCGTTCATCGGAGGGTTATGGAAGGCCCGCATCAGTTGAGGGAATCTTCTGCCTCGTTTCTAAGAAGCGGATTAGACCTCCGTTAGAAGTTGCTGAACCCTGCTGGCCCGAACCGCCGGGGCCGAACAGCAGGGGTCTGACCCTGATTTCGCTGCGGCGTCAACCGCCGTTACGAATCTGCATGCGCTTGGCGTAACGACACGACTCCCGTGTGGACAGTCCGTGACGACTGTTAAGGGGTCTGACCCCGCTTAGGCGGCGGCGGCCTGCGCCGACAGCCAGCGCTCGACGGCGGCGGCGCACTGGCGGCCTTCGCGGATCGCCCACACGATCAGCGACTGCCCGCGGCGCGCATCGCCTGCGGCGAACACGCCGTCGACCGACGTCGCGTAGTTCGACGCCTTCGCGTTCGAGCGCTCGTCGCGCTCGACGCCGAGCTGCTCCAGCAGGCCCTGCTCGGGCCCGAGGAAGCCCATCGCGAGCAGCACGAGGTCGGCCGGCCGCGTTTCCTCGGTGCCCGCGACCGGCTCGAACGGCGGCACGCCCGCAGTTTTGCGTCCACTGAATCTGCGCGACGCGTCCGTTGCCCGACGAACTCCGTCGTCGAGATCGCGAAGTCGCGCTCGCCGCCCTCCTTCAGCGCGTACGGCACGCGCAGCTTCATCGGCCAGAGCGGCCACGGCGTCACGTCGTCGGGGCGATGCGCGGGCGGCTCGCCGATCAGCTCGATCTGCGTGACCGAGGCCGGCGCCTTCGCGATGCGCGTTCGCGACGCAGTCGGCGCCCGTGTCACCGCCGCCGATCACGATCACGTGCTTGCCCGCCGCCGAGATGACGCGCTCCGGGCGCCGGCGCACCCGCGACGAAGCGGTTGCGCTGGTAGAGGTAGTCCATCGCGAAGTGCACGCCGTCGAGCTCGCGGCCCGGCACCGGCAGGTCGCGCGGCACGCGCGCGCCGGTTGCGACGACGACCGCGTCGAACTTCTCGCGCAGTTCCTCCACCGCAATGTCGACGCCGACGTTGACGCCGTAGCGAAACTCGACGCCCTCGGATGCGAGCTGCGCGATCCGCCGCTCGACCACGCGTCTTCTCGATCTTGAAGTCCGGCACGCCGAAGCGCACGAGCCCGCCGCCTGCCTCGTCGCGCTCGAACACCGTCACCGAGTGCCCCGCGCGCGCGAGCTGCTGCGCGCACGCCATCCCCGCCGGGCCGGATCCGACAACCGCGACGCGCCAGCCGGTCTTCTGCGACGCCGGCTTCGGCTGCACCCAGCCTTCGTCCCACGCGCGGTTGATGATCGCGAGCTCGATCTGCTTGATCGTCACCGACTCGCCCTCGCGGATCTCGAGCACGCACGCCGCCTCGCACGGCGCGGGGCAGAGCCGCCCGGTGAAGTCGGGGAAGTTGTTCGTGCGGTGGAGCTGCTCGATCGCCTCGCGCCACTTGTCGCGGTAGACGAGGTCGTTCCAGTCCGGGATCAGGTTGTTGACCGGGCAGCCGTTGTGGCAGAACGGCACGCCGCACTCCATGCAGCGGGCGCCCTGGTTCTGCGAGCTCGCCCGCGGGCAGCGTCTGCACGAACTCCTTGTAGTCGTGCACGCGCTCGGCCGGCGCGCGCTCGGGCCCGTCGGCGCGGTCGATCTGGAGGAAGCCGCCGAGCTTGCCCATCACGCGGCCGCCGGCGCTTCGGACTCGGTGGTGACGAAGCCCTGTCCGCCGCTCGACACCGGGTGGTCGTCGGCGTAGCTGGTCTCATCCGCGAGCTCGGCGAGCGCGCGCTTGTAGTCGCGCGGCATCACCTTGACGAACTTCGGCAGCAGTCGCGTCCCAGCTCGGCGAGCACGCGCGCCGCGACGGGCGAGTCGGTCCGCTGAGGCATGCTCCTCGACCAGCGAGCGGATCGCCGCCGACGTCCTCGTCGTCGAGCGGATCGAAGTCGACGAGCTCCATGTTGCAGCGGCCCTCGAAGTGGCCGTCCTCGTCGAGCACGTACGCGGTGCCGCCGCTCATCCCTGCGGCGAAGTTGCGTCCCGTCGGGCCGAGCACGACGACGCGCCCGCCGGTCATGTACTCGCAGCCGTGGTCGCCGACGCCTTCGACCACCGCCGACACGCCGGAGTTGCGCACCGCGAACCGCTCGCCGGCGAGCCCGCGGAAGAACGCGCGGCCCGCGGTCGCGCCGTACAACACGGTGTTGCCGACGATCACGTTCTCCTCGGCGGCGAACGTCGCGCCTTCCGGCGGACGCACGGCGATCGATGCCGCCCGACAGCCCTTTGCCGGTGTAGTCGTTCGCGTCGCCGAAGAGCGTCAGCTCGACCCCCGGTGCGAGCCACGCGCCGAACGACTGCCCGGCCGAGCCGCGCAGCGTGAACCGGACCGAGCCTGCAGGGAGACCGGCTGGGCCATGCTTCTTCGTCAGATCGCTCGAGAAGAGACCGCCGACCGTCCGGTTGACGTTGCGGATCGCGAACTCGCCTTCGGTCTTGCCGATCAGCTCGTAGTCGAGCGCGCCGGGGAGCGGCGAGTCGGGCGCGTGCGTGCGCCGCAGCGGCGTGCCCGCAGGCACGTCGGGCTGCACGAGCAGATTCGAGAGGTCGACGCCGCGCGCCTTCCAGTGGTCGACCGCGCCGTCGGCCGACAGCAGGTCGACGCGGCCGATGAGGTCGTCGAAGCGCCGCACGCCGAGCCGCGCCATCAGCGCGCGCGCCTCCTCTGCGACGAAGAAGAAGAAGTTGACGATGTGCTCCGGCGTGCCGGCGAAGCGCTCGCGCAGCACGGGATCCTGCGTCGCGATCCCGACCGGGCACGTGTTCAGGTGGCAGGCGCGCATCATCACGCAGCCCGCTGCGATCAGCGGCGCGGTGGAGAAGCCCATCTCGTCGGCGCCGAGCAAGCCGGCGATGACGACGTCGCGGCCGGTCTTCAGCTGCCCGTCGGTCTGCACCCAGATCCGCGAGCGCAGGTCGTTCAGCACGAGCGTCTGCTGCGTCTCGGCGAGCCCGATCTCCCACGGGATGCCTGCGCACTGGATCGACGACAGCGGTGAGGCGCCGGTGCCGCCGTCGTGGCCGGAGATCAGCACGTGGTCGGCGTTCGCCTTCGCGACGCCTGCGGCGACCGTGCCGACGCCGATCTCGGCGACGAGCTTCACCGACACCTGCGCATCCGGGTTCGCGCAGCGCAGGTCGTAGATCAGCTGCTTCAGATCCTCGATCGAATAGATGTCGTGGTGCGGCGGCGGCGAGATCAGCCCGACGCCCGGCGTCGTGAAGCGGATCTTCGCGATGTACTTGTCGACCTTGTGCCCCGGCAGCTGGCCGCCCTCGCCGGGCTTCGCACCCTGCGCCATCTTGATCTGCAGCTGGTCGGCGTTGACGAGGTAGTGGATGTTGACGCCGAAGCGGCCCGACGCGACCTGCTTGATCGCCGAGCGCCGCGAGTCGCCGTTCGCGTCGCGGATGTAGCGCACCGGATCCTCGCCGCCCTCGCCGGTGTTCGACTTGCCGCCGAGGCGGTTCATCGCGATCGCGAGCGTCTCGTGCACCTCGCGCCCGAGCGAGCCGAGCGACATCGCGCCCGGTCGAGAAGCGCTTGACGATCTCCGACGCCGGCTCGACCTCCTCGATCGGGATCGCCCTCGCCGAACTTGAAGTCGAGCAACCCGCGCAGCGTCGCCTTCCGCGCCGCATCCTCGTTGACGAGACGCGAGTACTCCTCGTAGGTCTTGTAGCCGCCCGCGCGCACGGCGTGCTGGAGGAGGGCGATCGTCTCCGGGTTCCACTGGTGGTGCTCGCCGTCGGTGCGCCAGGCGTAGACGCCGCCGAGCGGCAGCATGCCGCCGTTTGCGGGGTACGCGCGGGCATGCCGGTCGAGTGCCTCGCGCGCGAGGACCTCTAGACCGATCCCGGCGATCCGGGACGGCGTCCCGG
This sequence comes from uncultured Actinomycetes bacterium, assembly GCA_963761365.1. Taxonomy (GTDB): domain Bacteria; phylum Actinomycetota; class Thermoleophilia; order Gaiellales; family Gaiellaceae; genus PALSA-600. The sequence goes on from CAVXHB010000017.1 coordinate 142,507, forward strand.
TGAAGTGCCTGTCGACGAGCTCCGGCGCGAGCCCGACCGCCTCGAAGATCTGCGCGCCGCAGTACGACGGGATCGTCGAGATCCCCATCTTCGAGATCGTCTTCAGGAGCGCCTTCGCGATCCCCTTGATCGCACGCGCCTGCGCCTCTTCCTTCGTCATGTCGAGCGCGCCCTCGGCGACGAGCTCGTCGAGCGCCTCGAGCATCACGTACGGATTGACGGCCGCCGCGCCGTAGCCGATCAGCGTTGCGAAGTGATGCACCTCGCGCGGCTCGCCCGACTCGACGACGAGCCCGGCCTGCAGGCGCGTGCCTTCGCGCACGAGGTGGTGGTGCACGGCGGACACGGCGAGCAGTGCCGGGATCGGCGCGTGCGCCGAGTCGACGCGCCGGTCGGAGAGGATCAGGATGTTGACGCCGACCTTGAGCACGCGGTCGGCCTCGGCGCAGATCCGCGCGAGCGCCTTCTCCAACCCGGCGGCGCCGTCGGCGACCGGCCAGGTGATGTCGATCGTGTGCGCCTTGAAGATCGACGAGTCGACCTGGCGCAGGCTCTCGAGCTCTGCGTTGCGCAGGATCGGCTGCCCGATCACGAGCTGACGCGCGTGCGCCGGTGTCTCGTCGAGCAGGTTGTGCTCGGAGCCGACGCTCGTCGCGACGCTCATCACGATCGACTCGCGCGTCGAGTCGATCGGCGGGTTCGTCACCTGCGCAAAGAGCTGCTTGAAGTAGCTGTACAGAAGCGGCCGCTGATCGGAGAGGACCGCAAGCGCGAGGTCGTTGCCCATCGAGCCGATCGCCTCCTCGGCGTTGCGCGCAAGCGGCGTCAGGATCACCTTCATGTCCTCCTGCGACCAGCCGAATGCAAGCTGCCGCGAACGCAGCGGCTCGCCGCGCGGAACGCGCGGTGGGCGCTCGGGCAGGTCGGCGAGATGCACGTTGCCGAGCTCGAACCACGCCTTGTACGGCTTGCGCGTCGCGATCTCGCGCTTCACCTCGTCGTCGGGGACGATCCGGTGCTGAGCGACGTCGACGAGGAAGAGCTTCCCGGGCTGCAGCCGACCCTTGCGCAGCACGTTCTCGGCCGGGATGTCGAGCACGCCGGTCTCCGACGCGAGCACGACCCAGCCGTCCTTCGTCTCGAGCCAGCGGCCGGGGCGGAGTCCGTTGCGGTCGAGCGTCGCGCCGACCACGCGGCCGTCGGTGAACGCGATCGCAGCGGGGCCGTCCCACGGCTCCATCAGGCAGCCGTGGAAGTCGTAGAAGCCGCGCAACTCGTCGGAGACGTCGTCGCGGCCGGCATACGCCTCGGGGATCATCATCATCAACGCGTGCGCAACCGAACGGCCGGCGAGCGTGAGCAGCTCGAGCACGTTGTCGAAGTTCGCGGAGTCGCTTCCGCCTTCGCGCACGACGGGCAGCACCTTGCGCAGGTCGTCGCCGAAGAGCTCGGACGCGAGCTGCGATTCACGCGCACGCATCCAGTTGACGTTGCCGCGCAGCGTGTTGATCTCGCCGTTGTGCGCGATCATCCGGTAGGGATGCGCGAGCTCCCAGCTCGGGAACGTGTTCGTCGAGAAACGCGAGTGCACGAGTGCGAGTGCGCTCTTGACGCGCTCGTCCTGCAGGTCGGGGTAGGCACCGAGGAGCTGCGGCGCCATCAGCATCCCCTTGTAGACGATCGTGCGTGAGCTGAAGCTCGGGAAGACGAGGTCGGGTCCGGCTGCGAGCTCGGCGACGCGGCGGATCACGTACAGCTTGCGCTCGAACGCGTCGGG
>CAVXHB010000018.1:0-65718 GCA_963761365.1 uncultured Actinomycetes bacterium
ATGTTTATGTCACGTATACCTGAACAGACAGCATTGTTGTGATAGACCCGGCCGGCCCCGCCGATCCTGTGGCCCCGCTGGTCCCGCCGCTCCCGCCGGTCCGCGTGGGCCGGCCGGTACGACCGACGCCGGGAACTTGCGATTCGATCCGAGCGCGAGCAGTTGGCCGGCCTTTGGTGTCTTCGACGCCTTGATATTGTCGTCGACGGTGCCTGCGTTCTTCGCAAATAGAGGTATGCCTGCAGGTTCTCCTTCTTCGCCGCCTCGCTGATGGATGTCGATCCCATCACGGCCACGACGAGCGCGACCACTGACAGGATGATCGGTACACGCTGCTTCATGATCTTGCCCCCTCTCTTGACGGGTTTGTCGCCTGCGGTAAACGGAGACCAATATTGGCAAAGCAGCTCCGGCCATGTGCGCTAGAGCCGCAAACCGCAGGAGACGTCGGCGTCATGCGCGGCGTCGACTGCACGTCCAGCTTCCGTTCATTTAACAATGCCCGGTCATCGAGCATTTGGGGGCGGCGGTGGCAGTTTGATTTCTCGCAGGTCGAGCGGTCGAGCGGCCGTGTCACGGTCGAGAACTTGAGCCCGGGCCGCGCCACTTGGTCGGGCAGCTTCTTTGCCCCGCTCGAGGCACTCTCAGCGGACGGTCTGGATAGCGGCCGATTCACTAAGTACACGCGCGCGCGAATAGCAGAAAACGCCACTTCGAGTGGCCGAGCACCGCGACGCTCTTACCGTCTGACTGGCCTCATCACTGGCGCCGTGTTCTTCTTTCTGTTCGGTCTGCGTCTCCTGCTGGGTACCCGCTGGGGTGGCGAGGTCGTCGCTTGGATTTTCGGTCTCGTAGCCGTTGCTGGACTCGTGCTCGCGGTAATCGCGGCAACCCACAAGTAGCTGTCGCCTAGTTCGATTCCCATCGCCTATTAGACGAACTGCTGGAAAGGTGACGGCCGGTCCGCGGCTTCACTCGCACCTGTGTGCTCACGCTTGGTGCCGGCAGCGCATTGCGGAGCACCTCGAAAACTTGGTCAGAGTCCAAGAGCGTTCTCGCTGGTCTCAGGATCTCTAGACCGGAACTGACAGCTACCGCTCACGGACGCGACGATTCAGTACACTAGGGAGGAGCCTGCCGTCCGGATCGAGAGGTGACAACACGACGATGCGGGTCGATGATCCAAGCCTGTCTCCCAGCCAAATTTGATCGGAGCGTGCTCCTCCTCGCGGCCTTGTTCGCTGGCAGCACACGCTGACAGGGCACGAACTGGGTCGATCTCCGGCGATGCGTAAGTTGGTGCTCAGCGCGTCTATCGCGCTCGGCTTCGCGCCATCGGCACTTGCGACGAAGTGCTGGCCATCATCGAGGGAGGACGTGACGCATTCCAGACAAGGAGACGCCGCTATCGACTCGAGACCTGAGCTAGGAGCCTCTTGAGGCTAAGGGGCGAGTCATGATTAGGTTGCGGAGTCGGAAACCCTGAAATCATCCTTCGATCTCGTGGATCCCAACACGATTATCGGCGTTGTAGGCGGCTTCGGGGTCTCAATCGTCCTCTGGTTCTTAACAGTTAAGTGGCTGGTCGCTCGGATCGCCATCTCAAAGGTGCTCTACGAACAGAAGGACAACAAAGGAGTGCGTCGGTTCTGGATCACGACTAAGAATACGAGCTTCCGCGACGCAGTTGATGTTGTCGTCAAATGCACGCTCTATTCAACCGGATGGGGGAATGGAGATGAGGCTGTCATCGCAACGATCGATGTCCCTGTCTCGACGGGGCAGATCGACATCCTGCCCCTGGAAGGCTCCGTCTTTCAAGAAGACGGACGAAAATGATGCCCAGGGGTCTCGGCTCGTCGAACTGCGCTTCGATCAGATCAGCGATTTCCAGCGACAGAAGCTGACACCCAAGCAGCGCCAGAGTCTGGAACGGCGCCAGTCAGGATTCGCGGAAATCGCTGGTCTGCGGGTGAGGAGTCTTTCCTAGCCCTGGTGGTATATGCCTACGATCGATTCAGCGGGAGCCGAAGAGTTTTCACGTCGCAGGAGTTCACACCGGAAGATGTCAGGCTGGGATTCCCGGTCGACGACTGACTGGGAGCGTCGATGCTCGGCGGACAAGCCCCAGTCGTCTCTCCTTGCGCGGCTCGACGGTTTTCTTTGTCGTCTGAGTGACTACCTGTCTAATCAGCTGAGTTGAGCAAGAAGGCAGCGAGGATTGGTCGAGAGCGCGAGAGACCCGAGTGCGTTCCTGTTGACATGCATGCCGTTGGCCTAAGAGCTACCTGTGCTTCTTGCGTGACCCGCGCATTCAGGTTTCCTGTGCATCGCGAAGACGTGTGCGAGCCTGTCTCTGGTGACACAAATGAAGTTTGTCCGCGAGCGGCGCTAGTGTTGTCGACGTAGATCAACGAAGGAGTTAGCGTTGAAAGCGCCTCTCTACTCGTTCGCATCGTTCGTGGCGGCGGACCAGACGGCGAAGATCGCCGCGGTCTCCGATGCCAAGAACCCTGCGGCCTACGACGTTTGAGCCGATTGGTGGAAGCAACTACGCGAGTTCATTCCGCGTAATCACAAGATGGGTGGTCTCGAGACCAAGCTCGCTAGAATTCACCAAGACGGTCACCCAACGGAAGCAAAGCGGTTACGGCGATCGTGTGGCCGCCTACAACAAGTGGTGGGGCAAGAACGTCATCAAAGGGGCAATCGGCGCTCCCACGACTTCGTATGGTCAGGACTCGATGTAACCGTGAACCCTGAGCTCTTTCTATCTGTAAATGAGTTCGGCACATCATCAAGCTTTACTTCAAACAGTCCGAGAAGCTTGGCGGCAGGGCGAATGTCGTCCTGCGACTCATGGAGCTCAAGTATCGGAAGGGATCCTCTCCGACGGGTACATCTGTGGTCGCTATCTTTGATCTTGCCCAGCCAGTTCATCGTTCCGATCGTTTCTTTGGCGTATTTTTCGATCCGCTTCTCGCCGGGGAAGCGAGCGTCATTTGCCACGATTTGGCCCTCGGCGTAGAAGGGGTTTACCGCACGTTTGCGCCTGGCATGGAGATTGATTCGGTGCTTGATCAGTTCGACATCGCTCAAGAGAATCTTGGGCGGCTCAAGTCCGTATGGGAACGCCTTGAGAAGCTCGTGCCAACTGGGATTGCGTTTCTCGGGCCTGATGATGAACGGCGACTGCAATATGACGACCTGGTTCGTGCTTATGGTGATCTCGCCCACGAGCTTCCTCCGGTCGAGGGCTTTCGTGTTCAGTCCAGCCCGCTCAGCCTAAGTGAGATAGCTCAGGCTCGGCTAGATGCAGCAGAGATAAGCGAGTTTGAGGTTGAGTTGCGCATGGAGCAAGAGCGCGGGCTGCCGGCCGAGGAACTTGCTGAGTACGAATACAAGTTCAACAAGGCGCGAAGACGGCTCATTCGTCATCGCGTGATGGCTTTAGTCGAAGAAATCGATGCGCTTACGCTCGCATTGGGTGCGCGAACAGATCGAAGCAACGAACCGATTGTGGGCTCAGATGGGACCGACTTCGTGAGGCGATCCCAGAGCTTGAGCGTTTGATCGGCGGCATCGTGACTCGCGAGGGGAGGTGGCGTGAACTCTCGCGTCATCTCGCGTGGGCGCAAGAGATCGATGCACAAGATATTGCCGACCACGATTGGCCGTCTGTGAGACAGGATGTCCTTTCAGCCTTATACGCGGACATCGAACCTTTGCCGAGTGCAGGTCTTGATCTTGATGTGTTGTCGCGATCCGACCCTCAGGGGAGCGTCACCACATCGCTTGCGTGGAATGCGTTAGGCCCCGAGGACTTCGAGCGCCTCATCTACAACCTGCTCTCATCCGCGGGGGGTTGGGAAAATGCGCGCTGGCTCACAAAGACGAACGCTCCCGACCGTGGCAGGGACCTCTCGGTGGAGCGCGTGGTTGACGATCCGTTGATTGGGACGACTCGTCAGAGAGTGCTTGTTCAGTGCAAGCATTGGTTGACGAAATCGATCGATGTTGCCGAAATGGCGAACGCGGTCGCGGCAACTTCGCACTGGGAGCCACCACCCATCGATGTCCTGATTGTTGCGACGAGTGGTCGGTTCACCATCGACGCCGTCGCGTGGACTGACGCTCACAATCGAGACCGGAAGCGGCCCACTCTCGAGATATGGCCAGAAGTCACCTCGAGTCGTTGATCGCGCGTCGGCCCCAACTTCGGGCGGCGTTCGGCCTTACGGCTCCAAACGTGCCGGATTAGCGCGGTAGCTGACGTTCGCCCGTGACAAGCCCGTACTTGGGCGGTCGAGTGCCTATGCAGGGTCCCTTCATCCTCGAGCTGCGGGGCTTGAAACGTGTCAGCATCGTGTCAGCAATTGCGGTCTCCAACGAGGAAACGTGGGTCGAAGCGTCGGAACGAGAAATCGGCGATGTGCAGGGAGCTGTCCAGTCCGGTCGATCCCTGTCGGAGCTGGGGATAGGCTCGACAAGCTGGGGGTTACTGGTTCGAGCGTGCCCTGCTCAGCGGGCCTGCCCACCTCTTCGCACGGCCTGGTACCGACACGCCCCGTTTTCGGATCCGTGCTCTCCGCCGATCTCTGAGTGCGATCACCTCCCGGCGCGGCGGCCGGCTGCACGCAAATTTGACCAAAACTTGACCACGGCGAGTTATCTACAGGTTTCCGCGGCCATCTGGAAAACACAAAGGGCGTGTTTGCAGGCCTTTTCTAAATGGAGCCAGGCGGGCTCGAACCGCCGACCTCCTGGGTGCGATCCAGGCGCTCTCCCAGCTGAGCTATGGCCCCGCGTCGGCTCAGTTTAGCGACAGCTACGCGGCGAACAGGGTCAGCTCGGGTTCGCGCTCGCCGCGGAGAACGGCGAGGTCGACCTCGACGCAGCGGATACCCCGCGACTCCGCGAGCGTCACCGCCTGCGGCTTGCACTGCTGCGCCGCGAGAATGCCGCGGCATTCGACCTTCGCCGGGTCGATGCGGATGCACTCGAGATAGCGGGTGAGCTGCTCGACCGCGTCGATCGTCGCGATCCGCTTGATCTCGACGGCGACCCAGCCAGCGTCTGCGTCCCGGCACATCAGGTCGACGGGCCCGACGTCGGTCGGCCACTCGCGCCGGTCGAGCCGCAGGCCGGGCTCGAGCGTTTCCGGCAGCGCCGCAAGCGCCTCCTGCAGGTCACGCTCGACACCGTCCTTCTCGAGCGGCGCCGCTTCGCCCATCTCGTGCTCGACGTCGGAGAGCACTTCGTGGAGCCGGATCTCGAGGCGGTCTTCGCTCCGGCCGGCGCGCTTGCGGACGACGATCACGCCGTCGCCTTCCTCGATCACGGTCGGCGGCGTCATCCAGTTGAGCGGCTCGGTACCCGCCGGCGTCGGCGTGCACGAGCACCGAGCCGTCGGCCTTGATCATCAGCAGGCGCGTCGACTCGGGCAGGTACGCGGTCAGGCGGCCGGTGTAGGTGACCTCGCAGCGGGCGACGAGCAGGCGCACCGCGTCACCCTACTGTCCTTTTCGGACAGTTAGACGCGGCGGATGAGGGTCATGCCGTCGCGCACGCTCAGCATCACCTGCACCGACTCGCGGATCGGCGGCGACGTGGTCGTTGAAGCGCGACGATCGGCCTCTCGCCGTCCAGCACGCGGCCGCTCCAGAGCGTGTTGTCGGCGACGATCAGCCCGTGGTGCGTCAGGCGCGGCAGCACGGCCTCGTAGTAGTCGACGTAGCCCTCCTTGTCCGCGTCGATGAAGACGAAGTCGAAGTCGCCCTCGAGTGCGCGATCGTCTCCAGCGCCGGGCCGAGGTGGAGCGTGATCCGCGTGCCGTACGGGCTGCGGTCGAAGTAGCGCTGCGCAACCGCGGCGCGCTCGGGGTCGATCTCGCACGTGTCGATGCGCCCGTCCTCGGGAAGCGCACCTGCCATCGACAGCGCCGAGTGGCCGCTGAACGTGCCGATCTCGAGCACGCGCTGCGGCCGTCCGAACCAGACGAGCATCTCGAGGAAGCGGCCGGCGACCGGGCCGGTCAGCATCTGCTCCGAGCCGAGCGCGGTGCGCGTCTCTTCCGACGAGCTCCGCGAGCAGATCGTCGTGCGGCGAGGTCAGCCGCTCGACGTACTGCCTCGATCTGCGGGTCGAGGATGTCGGCCACTAGCCCTCGCGCTCGACCGACGAGCCGGCGACGATCGCGTCCTCGCCGTCCTCGTAGCGAACCCACGCCTTCCCGTTGCCGTCGTAGTCGGGCCCCCAGGCGATCAGTGTCGCGTCGCGCCCACCGGCGGTGACGCGTTCGGTCCCTTCCGGTTCGTCCCCTCGCCAGACGCGCACGAACGGATTCAACATCCACTCGCGTCCGATCGAGGTGATGTCGCTGTGGCCAGGCAGGACCCGCCGGTCGTGCGGCATCGTCATCAAGACGTCCATCACGTCGGTCTTCACCTGCGCGAAGTCGCCGCCGCCGATCGAGTCCTTGAAGAGCACGTCGCCGGTGGCCACGAGCTCGTCGCCGGCCGGGTCGACGATCACGAAGCAGACGCCGTCCTCCGAGTGACCCGGGGTCGGGATCGCCTCGATCTTCAGCCCACCGGTCTCGAATGACGTCGTCATCACCGGCAGGTCGAGGTCGTCCTCGTGCTCGATGTGGTCGTGGTGGGAGTGGGTGCGGAGAATGTGCGTCAGCCGCAGGCCCTGGGTGGTCGCGAATTGGAGCAGCGGCGTGACCGGGGCGCCCGAGTCGATGATCACCGCCGCGCCGCCGCGGCCCTCGCCCACGACGAAGGCATTCGAGAGGTAGCGGGGATGCATGCTTCTCGTCAGCAGCACGGGCGGTAGGCTACAGAGTGCAAACCCGCTCCTGGGAGGAACAGATGCCCGGCTTGGTTGGACGCACGATGGTGATCATCAAGGCGAAATTCTCGCGGCTGCTCGACCACGCCGAGAATCCGTCGGAGACGCTCGACTACTCCTACGAGGAGCAGCTGCGCCAGCTTCAGAACGTCAAGCGGGGAATCGCCGACGTGGCGACGGCCAAGAAGCGGCTGGAGCTTCAGTACACCTCGATGCAGCAGCAGGTGGACAAGCTCGACGGCCAGGCGCGCGACGCCGTCACGGCGAACCGCGAGGACCTGGCCCGCGAGGCACTCACGCGCAAGGCGGCGATCCAGGGCCAGCTCCAGTCGATCATGGAGCAGGGCCAGCAGCTCGAGGCCCAGCAGCAGAAGCTCGTCGACGGCGAGAAGACGCTGTCGTCGAAGGTCGAGTCGTTCCGCACGCAGAAGGAAGTGATCAAGGCGCAGTACTCGGCCGCCGAGGCGCAGGTGAAGATCGGCGAGGCCGCGACCGGGATCGGCAGCAACATGGCCGACGTGGGGGCCGCAGTCGAGCGCGCGAAGGACAAGACCGCGCAGCTCCAGGCGCGCGCCGCGGCAGTCGACGAGCTGACCGCAGCAGGAACGCTCGACGACTTCACCTCGTCCGACGACGACATCGACCGCCAGCTGAAGCAGATCTCGCAGAGCGGCCAGGTCGACGACGAGCTCGCGAAGATCAAGGCCGAGGTCGGCAAGGGCGCGGAGCCCGCGAAGGAGATCCAACCGTAGGGCCGTTGTTCGGCGGCCGTACATTCGCGAGCCTTCGCAAGCATCGCAACTACCGGCTCTACTTCGCCGGACAACTCATCTCCGCAAGCGGCACGTGGATGCAGGACACGGCGTTGCCGTGGCTGATCCTTCAGCGGACGCACTCGCCGGTGCAAGTCGGTCTGCTGCTCTTCTGCCGGTACCTCCCGTTCTCGCTGTTTGGCCTCTATGCCGGCGTCCTCGCGGACCGCTTCGACAACCGCCACATGATGATGGCGACGCAGACCGCGTCGATGAGCATTGCCGCCGGGCTCGCCACGGTCACGCTCCTGCACGGCCCGATCGCTCTGGTGTACGTCCTCGCGGCGTTCGGCGGCACGGCGGTCGTTTTCGACGCGCCGAATCGCCAGTCGCTCACCTTTCGCCTCGTCGGTCGTGCAGAGCTGCCAAATGCCGTCGCGCTCAACTCGAGCATCTTCAACTCCGGCCGCGTGATCGGGCCCGCGCTCGGCGGCATCATCATCGCAGCTGCGGGCGTGGGCTTCTGTTTTGCGCTGAACGCGGTGTCGTTCCTGGCGGTGCTTGCAGCGCTTGCGCTGATGCGCCCGCGCGAGTTCTACCCGCTCGACCGGCGCGGCTCGCGCGCACGGGGGGCAGGCGCGATCCGAGAGGGACTCGGCTACGTCCGTGCGAATCGCAGTCTGCGACTGATCGTCGGGGCGGCGGCGGTCGTGGGTCTCATCGGTTTCAACGTCCGCGTGCTGATCCCGGTGCTCACGGCGAAGACGCTGAAGGCCGGCCCGCACACGCTCGGCGTGCTCTTCGCGTGCTTCGGCCTGGGCGCGCTCGCCGGTGCTCTCATCACCGCTTCGGCGGAGCGCCCGCGCTGGCGGCGGTCGCTTGCCGGGCTCGGTGGTCTGGGAATCGCCCTGATCGCGATGGCGTTCCTCCAGACGGTTTGGGCGGCGGGCGCGCTGCTCGCAGTCGTCGGGATCTCGTTCTCGACCTGGTCGGCGACGAGCCAAACGATGCTCCAGCTGACTGCGCCCGATGCGCTTCGCGGCCGCGTCGTCAGCCTGTACCTCCTCGTCTTCGGCGGCTTCAGCCCGATCGGCAGTCTGCTTTCAGGTTGGCTCGCCGACATCGGCGGAACACGGCTCGCGTTCCTCGCCGCGGGCGGAGCGGTATCGGCCACCGCCGTCTACGACGCACTCCGAATTCGCGGCTTCAAGGCAGAGGAGCCACGCGGCCGGCCGACGGAGTATGTAGAGCCGCCGGTTTAGATCGGCAGGTCGTACAACGCGAGCCACCGGGTCAGGTCGGGCTCGATCGGGAGCTCTTCTTCGAGCTTCGCCTTCAGCTCGAGCTCGGTCGCGTTGTCGCGGTTCTGCCCGTCACCGGTCGGGATGAACGGCCACCATTTGCCTCGCTTGAAGCCGTAGATCCAGTAGACGGGATTCTTCGCGTCGCCGAAGTTGCCACCGTCGAAGCGGAACGGCGCGGCGAGCAGCTGCCCGCCGAATCCCTGTGCGGTCAGCTCGCTGGCAACCGCGTACACGGCGGTGACCTGGTCCTCGATGTCCTTGTCGTGGATGATCACCCACTCGAAGCCGTACTTGTCGGTTTTGCGCTCGACCTCGCCACCCGACGAGCGTGCCGCCGATTTGACGAGCGAATCGGTGTCCGTATCCACCCGTTCGAAGTCGCCCGACGACAGCGACTTGTACGTCACCGCGCCGACGCCCGCTGGGTTTAGACCGAGCTCGGTCTGCAGCGTCACGCACGCGGTCGTGAGCGCGAACAGCGCGTCTTGGTCTGGCGCCTTGAGCTTGTTGCGCCCGAAGAGAACGTTTCCGAGCCCCATATCGTCAGCGTAGCGTGGGGCCTGGGGCAAGCGTCAGACAAAACTGATCCTCAAAGACTACGGGCGTACGACCGATACAGAAGCGATGACCCTGAGAGACGCGCTTTCCATCGCAATTCCCGCAGTCGCGCTCGTCGTTCTCTTCGCTGCGCCGGGCGAACTCCGCTGGACCCGTCGCCCATGGTTCATAAAAGGGCCGCCGCGTCGCCGTTCTTTCGCCGCGTTCTTCGCGGCCCTTCTTGTTATCGCCGTCACGCATACGCTCTACTGAGCTCGAAGACAAGCTAAGCCTCGGTGGCCGTGTCTGGCCGGTGCTCCCTCTATCTGACCATTTCTACGTCGAAGACGACTTCGAAGCTTTCGAGACTGATGCGCTTGCCGCGGACGCTTTCGGGGATCTCGTCGCCCAGTTGTTCGAACCGCTCCTCAGCCGCGGCCGCTGTCTCTTCGCTGTCGAAGAACGAGATCACCGACCACCTGCTTTCGTCCTTCATCAGGACCATCACGCGGAGGATCCCGGCCGGGAGTTCGGTCGCGCGCTCGACCAGCATCTCGTTGTTGCGCCGACCCATCTCTTCCGCGTCGCCTCCTTCGAACGTCGCGATCCTTGCAATCACGAGTCTTCCCTCCTCATCGGTGTTGACCGGCCACTGCGGACGATCTGGAACTGCTGCGCGAGCGCGACTGGCACGGCTGCGCCGTGCCTACGCGACCGGCCTGCCCATCTGCCGCGAGATCTCGGCAAGCGCTGCCAGGCGCTTCTCGAGCGGCGGGTGATCCATGAACAGCTCGGCACCGGCAGACCTGACCTTCGCCGGGATGATGAAGAACGCGTTCATCCCTTCCACCTGGCGCAGATCCTGGTTCGGGATCAGCGTCATCTGCGACGAGATCTTCTGAAGCGCGCTCATCAGGTACTCGGGTGCGCCCGTGATCAGCGCCGAGCCGCGATCGGCGGCGTACTCGCGGTACCGCGAGATCGTGCGGATCAGGACGAAGCTGATCGCATAGGTGACGGCGCCGACGAGGAGCAGGATCAGCCAGAGCGGCGGGCCGTTGTTGTTGCTGTTGCGGTTGCCGCCGCTGAACATCCCTCCGTACATGCCGAAGCGCGCGAGCAGCGCCGCGAGCATGGCGAAGAAGCTCGCCACGGTCATGACGAGTACGTCGCGGTTCGCGATGTGCGAGAGCTCGTGGGCCAGCACACCTTCGCGCTCCTTCGGGTCGAGGCGCTCCCAGAGGCCGGTCGTCACGCAGACGGCGGCGTGCTTGGGGGAGCGGCCGGTCGCGAACGCGTTCGGCACGGGCGTGTCCATGATCGCGATCTTCGGCTTCGGCAGGTCGGCCATCGCGCACAGCCGCTCGACCGTCTCGTGCAGCGCGGGCGCTTCCTCGGGAGTCACGATCTTGGCTCCCGCGGCGCGGAGGGCGAGCTTGTCCGAGGTGTAGTACTGGAAGAAGGCGATCCCGACCACGATCACGACCAACGGGACCAGGCCGACGTTCAGGACGCTGAAGAGGACGACCGCGAAGATGACGTAGAGGAGGCCGAGGAGGCCGCCGGTCAGGATCATGCGAATGGTGAGGCCGGCATCGCGGCCATAGTTGCGACGTTTCATGCTCGCCATGGTACTCCTCGCCCCAGGCTAGACTCGGCCCCCCGTGCTGCGTCGCCTCGCACCCCTGGCCGCTCTTGCGGTGCTCGCCTCCGGCTGCGGCGCCGGCCAGGTGATCTCGCCGGCGGCCGAGACGGTGATCGGCACCGTCGCCGACGCAGACCTGCCCCGTTCCGCCCGAATACGCCAAGGGCGACCCCGTCGCCGGCAAGGTGGTCTTCACCACGAAGGGCTGCACCGCCTGCCACACGCTCAAGGACGCCGGCGCCGACCGGGAACGTCGGGCCCGAACCTCGACGAGGCGAAGCCGCCGCTCGGCGAAGGCGATCGACCGGCTGCGTCCACGGCAAGGGCTGCGATGCCGCCGTTCAAGGGCGTGCTCTCGACCAAGCAGATCGCCGACGTCGCCGCGTACGTCGTCAAGGCCACCGGCAGTCCGGCTGATCGAGCTCCCGGCGGACTTCCCCCGCGACGTCGACGTCGTCGCGACGGACCTCGACCACACGCTTGACGTGGACGGACGGCGTGCTGCGACCCCGCACGCTCGCCACGCTCGCTCGCGCGCGAAGACGCGGGCCTGCACGTGATCGTCGTGACGGGCCGCATGGTGCAGTCGGTCCGCCGCGTGCTCGAGCCGGCCGGCTTGCACGAACCGGTCGTCTGCTACCAGGGCGCCGCCGTCGTGGCCGCGGACGGCGAGTGGCTCCGGCACGTGCCGATCGAGCTCGAGCTCGCGACGCGAGGCGATCGCGGCGGTCGAGGCGGAGGGCTACGACCCGAACGTCTATGTCGGCGACGAGCTCTACGTCGTCGCAGATCACGCCGGAGGCGGAGGCGTACGCGAGCTTCCAGCAGCTCCCGATCCATACGGTCGGCGACGTCATGGAGTGGCTCCCGGAGCCGCCGACGAAGCTCGTCTGCGTCGGCGACCCGGCCGAGCTCGACGGGCGTCGGTGAGCGGATGCGCGCGCGCTTCGGCGACCGGCTGCGGGTCACGAAGTCGCTGCCGAACTTCCTCGAGTTCGCAACGCTCGGCGTCACGAAGGGCTCGGGATGGAGTTCCTCTCCGAGCGGCTCGGCTTCTCGCCGGAGAAGACGATCGCCTTCGGCGACGGCGAGAACGACGTCGAGCTGCTCGAGTGGGCCGGCTACGGCGTCGCCGTCGAGAACGCGCACGAGCGGGTGAAGGCGGTCGCCGACTGGATCTGCCCGCCCGCGTCCGAGGAGGGCGTGGCTGCTCGTCCTGGATGCGCTTCTAGACTCACGCGGATGATCGACCTCCGGCCGCCCGCGCCGACCCGGACCGCGTTTCGCGCGGCGCTCGCCCGCAAAGGGCGCCGCCGAGGCGTTCGACTCGCTGCTCGTCGCCGACGAGCGCTGGCGCGCGCTCGTGCCGAAGGTCGACGAGCTGCGCGGCGAAGCAGAACTCAAGGGCAAGCCGACGCCCGAGCAGCTGCGAGGAGCTCGGCGCCGTGAAGGACGAGTTGCGAACGCCGAGGACGAGCTCGTCTGCCGCCGAGGCCGAGCGCGACGCGCTGCTCGCCCAGGTGCCGAACCCGCCGGATCCATCGGCGCCCGACGGCGACACCGACGACGACGCCGAGGAGCTCCGGCGCTGGGGCAACCCGAAGCCCGACGGGCCCGAGCACACCGAGGTCGGCCGTTTCGAGATGGAGCGGGCGCGCGTCTCTCGGGCTCGCGCTTCGGCTTCCTCGTCGGCGACACCGCGCTCGTCGCGATGGCGCTCTATCGCTTCGCGCTCGACCGCGCGCTCGCGCACGGCCACACGCCGGTGCGTGCCGCCGGTGCTCGTGCGCGAAGAGGCGATGTACGGCACCGGTTTCTTCCCGACCGACCGCTCGAACATCTATGCGCTCGAGCGACGACGAGCTCTATCTCACCGGCACGTCCGAGGTCGCGCTCGCGGGGCTTCCACATGACCGAGATCCTCGATGAGCTGCCGTTGCGCTACGCGGGGTTCTCGACGTGCTTTCGGCGCGAGTCGGGCGCGGCCGGAAAGGACACGCGCGGCATGTTCCGCGTGCACCAGTTCAACAAGGTCGAGCTGTTCGTCTACTGCGAGCCCGAGCAGCTCGGACGAGGAGCACGACCGGCTGCTCGCGATCGAGGAGGAGCTCGTGCAGGCACTCGAGCCTGCCGTATCGCGTCGTCAACGTCGCCGCGGGCGATCTCGGCGCTCCGGCCGCGAAGAAGTACGACATCGAGGCGTGGTTCCCGTCGCAGCAGCGCTACCGCGAGATCACGTCGACCTCGAACACGACCGACTTCCAGGCGCGGCGGCTCGGGATTCGCTACCGCACCGACGACAAGAGGCTCGAGACCCCGCATACGCTGAACGGCACCGCGGTCACCGACCGCTGGCTGCTCGCGCTCCTCGAGAACTTCCAGCGGCGAGGTGCCGGACGTGCTGCGTGAGTTTGGCGCGCCCGCGCGCGTGAACAAGTAGTGCGTCTGGGCGCTGCCGGCGCTCGTGCTGTTGCTCGCGGGGTGCGGCTCGACTCCCGCCATGATCGCTTTCACCTCGACGCGCGACGGCAACGCCGAGGTCTATGTCGATGCGCGCGGACGGAAGCCACGTTCAGGATCTGACGCAGAACCTCGCGCAGGACGGTGAGCCATCGTGGTCGCCCGATGGGAAGCGGATCGCGTTCGTGAGCGGCCGCGACGGCAATATCCAGGTCTTCGTGATGAACGCCGACGGCAGTGGGCAGAAGCGGCTGACGCACTCGCAATCAGAGCGACATGGCGCCGGTCTGGTCGCCGGACGGTCGCAAGATCGCGTTCATGTGCACGACCGCCAAGCCCAACCTCGTCACCGAGATCTGCATCGTGAACGCCGATGGGTCGGGGGCACGCGAGCTGACGCGCCCTAGCCAGGGCGACAATCTCTACCCGGTGTGGACACACGATTCGAAGGTGGTCGTGTTCACGCGTCCCGGCGGTGGCTATTCCGTCGTCGGCGTCGATGTGAGCGGTAAGCAGCGGTTCCACATGATCAACGGTGTCGCGGAGGTGGTGTATCCGCAGGCAGGTGACACGCTGGCGTACCTCAGGCATTCCCCAGGCGGCGGGAAGTGGGCGTTGTACATCGGCCCACGGAAAATCTCGGCCACGTCGGGGAACGTCGATACGCCGGTGTGGTCGCCCGACGGGAAGCGGATCGCGTTCGCATCCAGGAGCTCTCGCTCCGATCTCTACGTCGTCAAGCGCGACGGCAGCGGCGAGCGGCGCTTGACCTCGGGGCCCGGGAACAGCATCAGTCCTCGCTGGTCGCCGGACGGGAAGTCGATTGCCTTCGAGCGATTGCGCGGCAACAGCTCGCAAGTTTTCACGGTGCATGCCGATGGCACGGGGGAGAAGCAGCTCACCCACGAAGGGAAGAACGGCGGTCCCGTGTGGCGGCCCTAGTCCTCGCCGTCACGCTGCCAGGCGAGTTTCGACGCTGTAGTTGTTCGTGCTCATCGCGTGTCAGCGACCAGTCCGGCAGCACAGCCCAGACGGTCGCCGGCTGCCCGTCGCGTGACCAGGTGCGCACCCGGAGCTCGTCGGCGTGCGCCTTGGTGCGGATCGCCTGCCGCCAGCCTCGATGCTGCGTCGGTGCAAGCCTGCGCATCACCGAGCCGCGGCGCAGTAGAAGGAGGTAGTCCTGGGCGAGTTCGTCGTCGTCGAAGCGCTCGTACATCGCGAGGCTAGGATCGTGCCACGGCGGGGTGGCCGGAGCGGTCGAAGGCGGTGGTCTTGAAAATCACTGAGCCTCACAGTCCTCCGTGGGTTCAAATCCCAGCCCCGCCGCTCGTTCCTCCGACCGTGGTCAGCGGTCGGCGCGCATGAGGAAGCCCGCTCGGCCCGGTGCGTGAACCTCGACGTGCGCGAAACCGGCATGCGTGAACAGAGCGCGGATCTGCGGCTCGGTGTAGTCGAAGATCGGGCAGTCGCTGAGGACCTCGTAGCGGAGCTTTCTGATCGGTCCCTTCAGCCAGTGCCAGGCGGGGAAGCTCGCGACCGCGGAGCCTGAGCACAGAGCACCGATTCGCATCGCGAAGGTTTCCGGCTCGCGCAGGTAGTCGAAGAGACCGAGGCCGAGTACGACGTCGAACGGCTCCTCCGTCGGGAGCTCGAGAAAGTCACCCTGGACAAGCGTGACGCGTTCGCCGAATCGCGCGAGGCGAGCCCGCGCGAGGTCGAGCATCTCCGCAGCGAGATCCACGCCGAGGTACTCCGCAGCGCCCGCGTCGAGCACCAGCTCGCCAATGCGACCCGAGCCGCAGCCGACGTCGAGCACACGTGGGTTCGCGCGCGAGCGGACCGCTTCGAGTGCCAGCTCCCGGCGGCGGACGAGACCTGGACGCAGCCACCGGGAGATCGGGCCGTCCTCGTCGTAGAGCGCGTCAAAGGAGGCGGCCTTCTTCCGAAAGTGACCGCCGACACGCTCCGACGTCGTCGAGGCGGGCGTATGCCTGCTCACAGGTTTGCAGTCGAAATTCCCGCGCCGCCGCCTGGACGAGCCGCGGGACGCGGGCTCGGCCTGCTTCGCGCCAGAGCGTGCGCTCGGCCGCAAGCGCACGTTGCCCGAGCGACGCACCTTTCGGAAGGACGATGTGAAGCGCGTCCGGATCCCATTCATACGGATGGAAGTAGATCGTCGGTAGCCGGTCGTCGGTTGCCGCGGCACGGAGGGAGCGGAAGAGGGTCCGCTCCGGGAGCAGGCGCCAGTAGCTTCCGCCGCCGACCGGCAGTGTGATCCCTCCGACGCGCGAGACGGCGACCGGGAACTCCCACAGCGTACGACCGGAGGCGAGCTCGAGAATGTAGGGCTCGCCGGGGATGCCCTGGATCCGGTTCGGGACTCGAGGCCGAGTCGTACTGGCTCGCGTCGTAGCGGAAACCGAGGTCTGCGAGCACCTCGTAGGCCCAGGGTGTGTTGCGGTTGATCGAGAACAGTGGCGCGCGGTATCCGGTTGCGACGCGACCCGTCGCGACCTCGATCGTCTCGAGCGCCGCCTGCAGGTCGTCTCGGAACTCGGCTGCCGTCTGGGTGTGCACGGGACGGTGGGCATCTCCGTGGCACGCGATCTCGTGGCCGCGCGCGGCGATCTCGGCGGCCAGTTGCGGATAGCGCCGCACAGTCAGGCCGAGGAGGAAGAACGTCGCCCGCACGCCGAGTCCGTCGAGCCGATCGAGGATCGAGTCGACCTGGCGCGGGAGCGCGGGTCTCGCCTGGTCCCAATCGACGAGCCCGAGGCGGCGATGCACGAGTTGGTGCCAGTCTTCGACATCGAACGTGAGCACGAGCGATTGACGGCTCATGGCTGCGAGAGGTGCGCCAGGAGGTTGTCGACCAACTGTCCCGACGGTCGGGTCGGAGAGAACCGAGCCTGCGAGGGTGAAGGCGCCCGCTGCGAAGACCTTTGCGCCGGACGGCGTCTCGTAGTAGGTCATTTGCGCGGTGAAGCCCTTGCCGAACAGGTCGGGGATCTCCGCCAGCACGTGCACGTTCCGCGGCGAGGCGGCGCTGGTCGCGTCGATCTCGATGCCGCCGTTGCCGAACGAGCGAGCCGTCGACGAGATCGGTGCCGGCGAAGAGCCACTGCGGCGTCGGCGGTGTCGCGCACGATCCACGGCGCCGCGATGCTGTGCCGCCGTCGTTGCGCGCGGTACTCGGCGCCGATCAGCGACCCCTCGGGCGCGTCGAGATCGCGCCACTGCGTCGTCCGCTCGATCGTGTTCGCCGTGCCGGACGGTCTGCCAGAAGAAGTTGTTCGCCGAGAGGAACGCGAGGTTGCCGCCGAGGTCCCGGTACCCGCGCACGAGCGCGTACTCGTGCGTCGTCACGTACTCGTGGTGGCCCGGGAAGACGATCAGGTCGTAGGCGCGCGCGAGTGCCTGCGGCGTTCGGACGCGCGTCGAGGTCGCCGTCGGAGAGGTAGTCGACGGCGTGGCCCGTCCATGCGAGCCAGTGCAGGAACGGCAGGTCGTAGTTGCGGAAGTGGTACGGGACGCCGCGATCGAGGATACGGCCGGTACAGGTGCGCCGTGTGGACGTTCCAGTCGGCGTACCAGCTGTCGCCCTTACCGTCGCCGTTGTCGTCGCGGAGGTTGTAGGCCTGCCAGGTCATCGTCGGCAGGACGACGGCGACCCGGTGCTCGCCGAGCGAGCGGGGCGCGATGACGACCGGCGCGAACCCGATACGTCCGTCGGCGGCGTGGAGCCGCGCGAAGTAGACGCCCGACGGCCAGTCGCCGATCGCGACTCGGACGACGCGATTCGGCGTGCAGGTGCCGATGCGCTTCGCGCGCGGTCACCGAGACGCCCTGCATCTCGCTGTTGCCGACCGTGACGGCGTGCTCGGGGCCGGTGTGGAAGATCTGCAGCGTGACGCCGCGCGCGCGGTTGAAACAGGCGAGCGAGGCGATGCTTCCGGGCGCGTAGCTCTCGCGTTGAAACGCGGCCTCGACGGAGGGCTGAAGCTCCTCGGCCGTGGGGGCCCGCCCTTCTAGCTCCTCGGCGCTCGAAAGCGTTGGGGTGGAGGTCGCGGCACCGGCGAGCAGCGCTGCGACTGCGAACGCGGCGGCAGGCCCGAGCAGCCAGAACCGGAGCGGGCGGCGGCCGGGAGTGCGGTTGAGACGTGCGGTGGCGGTTGACATGCAGCCACCGTCGAAGGGAGGCCCAATCTGACGACAACGCCTGCCCAACTGCACCCCAACGGCGGCTTTCGGATGCCTGCCGGCGGTGTTACAACCCGTTCGTGACCGAGTTCCGGATCCTCGGACCGCTCGAGGTCGTCGACGAGACCGGGCCGGTCGCGCTGACGGGCCAGAAGCAGCGGGCGCTGCTCGCGCTCCTGCTCATTCACGCCGGCGAGACGCTCTCGACCGACCGCATCGTCGACGAGCTCTGGGGCGACAATCCGCCGCGGACGGCGACGACGTCGCTCTGGAACCTCGTCGCGCAGCTCCGCAAAGTGCTGCCGCCCGACGTGCTCGCCACCAAGCCGCCGGGGTACGTGCTCCAGGCTCGAGGGCCACGAGCTCGACCTCCGCCGCTTCGAGGAGCTCGTCGCCCGAGCACGAACCGCCGATGCCGAGGAACGATCCGACCTGCTGCGACAGGGGCTTGCGCTCTGGCGCGGCGGACCGCTCGCCGACCTCGCCTACGAGACGTTCGCGCGGCGCGAGATCGAGCGACTCGACGAGCTACGCCTGGTGGTGCTCGAGGATCGGATCGACGCCGATCTCGAGCGAGGTGCTCACGCCGACCTCGCGGGCGAGCTCGAGGCGCTCGTGCAGGATCACCCGCTGCGCGAGCGGATCCGAGGCCAGCTGATGCTCGCGCTCTACCGCTCAGGGCGGCAGGCGGAAGCCCTTCAGGCGTATCTCGATGCGAGGAGAACGCTTGTGGACGAGCTCGGGATCGAGCCGCGCCGCGAGTTGCAGGATCTGTACCGCGCGATCCTCCGACAGGAGACGGCTCTCGAGCGCGCCATCGCCCGCCCGCCTCTCTGACGACCACCTCGCCGACGTCGTTCGCGCCGCGCTGTCGGGTCGGCTTGTCGTCGTCCTCGGCGCCGACGTCGACCGGGCCCGCGACGGCGAGCGGCAGGAGCTGCCCGGGCTCGGGCGAGATCGTCGCTCATCTCGCGCACGCGTTCAGCTGTCCTCCCGAGCACGTTCGCGATCTCGCTCACGTCGCCGAGTACGTCGCCCTGACGAACGGCGTCGGGCCGCTCTACGACGAGCTCCACCAGCTCTTCGACCGCGACTCCACCCCCGGACCGATCCACAAGGCGCTGGCCGAGCTCGACCGCTCGATCGCCGAGCGCAGCGCCTCGCACCAGCTCATCGTCACGACGAGCTTCCATGAGCTGCTCGAGCAGGCATTCAGGGCAGACGGATGCGAGTTCGACGTCGTTTCGTATCTCGCGGTCGGGCGGCACCAGGGCAAGTTCCTCCATTCGACACCCGACGGGGAGCCGATCGTCGTCGACGCTCCGTACGCGTACACGGATGTCTCACCGGAACGTCGGAGCGTGATCCTGAAGATCCATGGCGGCATCGACCGCGGGCCCGAGTCGCGAATGGGAGAGCTTCGTCGTCAGCGAGGACGACCACATCGACCATCTCGCACACGGTGACATCGCAGTGGCGTTGCCGGTCACTCTCGCGGCTCGGCTCCGTCGAAGCCATTTTCTCTTTCTCGGCTACCCGCTGCAGGAGTGGAGTCTCCGCGTCTTTCTCCATCGCGTCTGGGGTCGCGAGAAGGTGGCGTACCGCTCGTGGGCGATCGCGCCGGCGCTCGACGGGATCGACAAGGAGCTCTGGCGCCAGCGTGGGATCGACATGTTCGACGCTCCCGCTCGACGAGTACGTTGCAGGCCTCGTACGGCGGCTCGAGGCCGAGGCAAAGCCGTGAGCACCGATTCCGGCTCGCCGTACCGCGGCCTCGCTCCATTCCAGGATGCAGAGCACGACGTCCGGTTCTTCTTCGGCCGGGATCGAGAGCGCGAGCTGATCGAGGCGAATCTGATGGCGTCACGGCTGACCGTCCTCTACGGCGAGGCGGGGGTCGGCAAGAGCTCGGTGCTGCGCGCGGGCGTGGCGCATCACCTGCGGCGGGTCGCGAAGGAAAACCTCGAAACGCGGGGCGAGCCGGGGCTCGCGGTCGTCGTGTTCGACGAGTGGCGCGACGATCCGGTACGGGCGCTTCGCGCCGCAGTCGCCGACGAGGTGACGCTCGCGCTCGGAGGCTCGATCATCCCGGCCGACGACGGCGGCTCGCTCGAGGACGCGCTTGGAATGTGGCAGGACATCCTCGGCGGCGAGCTGTACATCATCCTCGACCAGACGGAGGAGCTACTTCCTCTACCACGGCGGCGACGACGAGCCGGGCACGTTCGGCTCCGACTTCCCCGCGATCGTGAACAACCCCGAGCTGCGCGTCAACTTCCTGCTCGCGCTGCGTGAGGACACGCTCGCGAAACTCGACGTCTTCCGGAGCCGGATTCCGAACGTGCTCGGAAACTATCTTCGGCTCGAGCATCTCGACATGCGGGCCGGACGGTCGGCGATCGTCGAACCGGTCGCCGAGTACAACCGCCTTGTCGGACGAGGGCTCGAGGGTCGAGATCGAGCCGGCGCTCGTCGACGCCGTGCTCGAGCAGGTCGTCGCCGGCAAGGTCGAGATCGGGGCGACAGGCCGCGGCGTCGTCGAGAACACCGGCGGTGAGGTGCGGATCGAGACGCCGTACCTCCAGCTCGTGATGCGGCGGCTCTGGGACGAGGAACTGGGCGAAGGCGGGAGGGAGCTCCGCGTGACGACGCTTCGCCGGCTCGGGGGCGCGGAGCAGATCGTGCGCGACCACGTCGAGCATGCGCTGACCGATCTCACTCCCGACGGAGAAGGACCACGCCGCGCGGCTCTTCGACCATCTGGTCACCCCGTCCGGGAGCAAGATCGCGCACGCGATCGGCGATCTCGCGAAGTACGCCGGGACGTCCGAGCCCGAGCTTCTGCCGGTGCTGGCCAAGCTCGGGAACGAGCGGATCCTCCGCTCGGTCGCCGGCGACGATTCGCGCGGCTCGCGGTACGAGCTCTTTCACGACGTACTCGCCGAGCCTGTGCTCGCGTGGAAAGCCGAACACGAGGCAAGCCGGGCGCTCGCCGCCGCGACGGAGCTCGCACGCAAGCGACACCGTCGGCTCGCAGTGGTCTCCGGCGCCTCACTTGCCGCGCTCGTTCTGCTCGCCGCATTGACGGTGTTCGCCTTCTCCCAGCGCAGCAAGTCGGCGAACCGTGAGCAGACGGCGAAGTCGCGCGAGCTCGCGGCGTCGGCCCTGACACAGATCGGCAACGATCCCGAGCTCGCGCTCTTGCTCGCAGTGCAGGCGGCGACCATCCAGGAGAACCCGAGCGTCGACAGCGCGATCCGCACGGCGCTCCTCGAATCGCGCGTCCGCCGGGTCGCGATGCTCGGCCGGCCCGTCGAGGCGATAGACGTGGCCTCGCGAGGGCACTTCGTCGTCTCGACGGGCAGCGAAACAGTGGTGCTCGACAAGCGGTTGAGAGTCGTGCGGACGCTGCCGAGCTTCGGCCGCTTCCTTGGCGTTCGCGGCGCCCAGATGGTGTTCCTCACCGGGCGGGGGCTCGAGCTCCGACGCGTCAGCGACGGTCATCTGACGCAGCTGATCCCGATCCGGGAAGGCGCGACCCTCGAAATTCACGACCTCGCCACCGGCGCTGTCGTCGGACACGTGCGCATGCCGAAGCACGTCACGCTCGCCGCACTCGGTCCCCGCGGCACGCTCCTCGCCGTCAGCGACGGATCGAACCGCGTGATCGTCATCGACGCGCTCACCGGGAATGCACGCCACGAGCTCCCCCAGCCCTCGAAGGTCACGGCGCTCGCCTTCGGGCCGGGCGCGCGGATTCTCGCGACCGGCGGCAAGGACGGCAACACGCGGCTCTGGACGGTCTCGACCGGCAGGATCCGCGCCGTCCTCCGCGGCCAAGTCGGCGCAGTACGCGATGTCGCGTTCAGCCCGACCGAGACGCTGATCGCCTCGGCGAGCAATGACAATACGGCGCGCGTGTTCCGCCTCGCGAATGGCGCTCGCGGTCGCGGTGATGTCGGGGCACTCGAACCCGGTCACCGATGTCGCCTTCAGTTCCGACGGGACGAGAATCGTCACCGCGAGCGCAGACGGTACCGCGCGCGTCTGGAAGGCAGAGACTGGTGAGCCGCTTGCGGTGCTCCAGGGTGATCAGGGAGCGGTGACGGCGGCGCGCTTCGCCGGCGACTCGTTCGTCGTCACCGGGAGTGACGACGGCTCGGTCCGGCTCTGGTATGCGCTCAAACAGCCGGAACTGGCGCTGCTCCACCAGTTCCCGCGACCGGTCGTGCGCGCGGCCTTCACATCCGACGGCCACGTCGAGGCCGTGACCAGCGACGGTCGTGCGCACATCCTCGCCGCGAACGGACGCGAGATCGCCACGCGCGCGGCAGGCCCGGCGCCGCCCGCTCGAGTCCGCCGCTGGAGTGAGTGCGACCGTCGCGGGAAGGCTCGTCACGCTGCACGAGCCCGACGGGCGTGACGTCGTTCTGCGCGGACACACGGCGCCTGTGACGTCGGTGCGATTCTCGCCGGACGGGACGGAAGTGGTGACCGCGAGCCGCGACACGACGGCGCGGATCTGGGACGCGTCGACCGGGGCGTTGCTCGTCAGGCTCGCGCGGTAGACACAACGGCGTAGTTCGCGACGCGAGCTTCAGTCCCGATGGCCGCTGGGTCGTCACCGCGGGGCCCGGCACCGCTGCGCTCTGGTCGTCGGACACCGGTGAGTTCTTCTTCTACCTCCAGGGCCACAGCGGCGACCTGACCTCAGCTTCTTTCGATGCTGCCGGCGATCGCATTCTCACCTCGGGAGTCGACGGAACGGTCAGGACGTACGTGTGCGAGATCTGCCGAAGCGGTGCGGCTCTAGCCGATGTCGCGCGTGCGCGGCTCGCGCAGACCGGTCGCCAGCTCACGCCGGGCGAGCGAGCGCGCTTCCTTCGCTGAAGTCAGAACGCAGCTTCCACGCTCACTCGAACCACATCAGCGTCGCGAGGATCACGTAGGTGGCGACGAGCGCCGCGCCCTCGAACACGACCGCCTCGCCATCGCCCGTGATCTGCCACATCGCAATTGCCGTCACGACGAGAGCGCCGATGAACACCGGGCTGAGGACGAAGGTCAGGTGCGTGCCGAAGGCAAGTGAGCAGAGCACGAGCGCCGGGAAGAGGAAGACTGCGATCTGCGCCACCGAGTTCTTCACGACCGACACTGCCAGGTCGGCCTTGCCCTTCGCTGCGAGCGTGATCCCGACGACATTCTCGACGGCATTGCCCGCGATCGCGACGATCACGAGGCCCGTGAACGCCTTCGAGATCCCGAGCGACTTGACCGCCGGGTCGAGCGCATTCACGAACCAGTCCGAGACGAAGGCCGCCGCGATGCCGCTCACCGCAAGCACGGCGAGCGCGACGTTGAACGAAAGCGCCTCCTCGTGCATCTCCGCTGCCTGCCTCCTCCTCGCGCGGCCCGTCGGAGCGGAGGTAATCGACAAGCCAGATCGCGTAGACGGCGAGCAGGGCGACCGCGCCGATCACCGAGATCGTCTGCTGGTGTTGGCTCGCTCGGTCACCCACCTGATTCGACAACCCGAGCAGGACGATGATCGAGATCGCGAGCAAGAGCAGGGTGGCCGTGTCCTGGGGCAGCCGTGTGCGGAAGCGCATCACGCCGTCGGGCGCCTCGCGGGCTCCGGCGATGATCGTGAGCCCCAGCACGAGCAGCCCGTTCGCGAACAGCGAGCCCAGGATCGACGTCCGCGCAACGACGAGCTCGCCCGGCCGAGAGCGCGAAGAGGACGATGAAGAGCTCCGGCAGGTTCCCGAGCGTGGACTGCAACGCGCCGGTGATCGCCGGCCCGAACCGCTCGCCGACCGCTTCGGTCGCGATTGAGATCGACCACGCAAGCCCGCCGAGCGCAAAGCCGGCGACGATGAAGACAGCGACCGGCTGGATGTGGGCGAAATGGAGGACGCCGGTAACGACGGCCACTCCGAGGATCGCGGCAAGGACGACACCGGTTCTGGACACGCGCGGACTCTAATCGGCGCACAAAAAAAAGAAGCGCCCCAGTCCGCATCAGGGGCGCTTCTTGGCTTTCTCGCTACCGCCTCTCGGGCAGCGGTCCGTCGGGCGGTGCGAGAAACTTGTCGCTTACGGCCCGGAGACTGCTGCGACCGTGATCGTGCTCGTGTAGCTCCCGGCGTAGGAGTTGCCCGGAATCGAGACGTTGATCGTCGGGGTAAGCGTGAAGCGGCCGAGGCCGGTGGTGGCCGCCGAGTTGAAGAGCTTGACGGCTGCCGGGGCGGATGCTGCCGCCGGCATGGTGAGCGGGTAGGTGATCGAGTTCGTCGCGTTGGTGCAGGTGCCGCCCGCGACGCAGGCCATCGAGACCGAGGCGATCGAGGAGGCGCTCGTGGCGAGGGTGTGACCGGCGCCATCGTTGAACGTGGTCGAGGTGACCGTCAGGTTCCAGCCTGTGCCGGTGCCGCGGGCATCCGTCAGGGTGAGGGGGAGGGTGTAGCCGACCGTCTGATCCGTGCCGTCGAGCGTGTCTGTGAGCGTTGCGGTGGCGCCGTTGCTGAGCGCGAGCGAGCCTGCGCCCGAAACCGTGGCCGTTGCCGTCACGGTGCCGGCGACTGCTGCTGCTGCAAGCGCGAGGGCTGCAACTGCAAGTCCGCTGAAAATGATGATCCGCTGCTTCATGGTGTGTCCGTCTCCTTGGGTCGCTGCTGGGTTGATGGGCTCAGTGTCGGAGACGCGGGTTGGCTTTCGAGGGGCCGCACCGTATGCAGCGCGTATGAGGTCAAAAATCCGTTCTCTCACAGAGAGAAGGCCCCGATCGGGGCCTTCTCAGTCGAGCATTCGTGCGGTTCGAAATCAGTCGTCGTCGTCGTGACCGCGCTGATCGTTCCCGTGGTGGTCCTGCGCGTGCTTCTGGTGGTTGAAGTAGCTGACGCACTGGCCCTGGTTACGGAACGACGGGCTCGTGAAGCTCTTCCAGCCGCCATGCTTGCAAGCGTTCTTCGAGGTCGGGCCGGGTGCCGGAACCTCGGCCACGCCGTTGAAGGTGATGTTGCTCAGGTCGGCAGTGCCCTGCACGTCGAGGACTATGTCGACCGAGGTGATCGTCCCGCTCGGAACGGCCACCTGGTTTCCGCCGGCGGCGATCGTGGCTGCCGTGAACGTGTAGGTCCGGGTGCCGTCTGCGTTCGTCGTCGGGATGACGTTGTTACACCCGAGGAAGTTGGTTGTGCTGGTCGTGCCGTTCGTCGTCACGACGTTGAAGCGTGGCGAACCGCCGTTGCACACACTCGCGGCCGTGAGCGTGAACGACGCGGAGCTGAACGTCCCGCTGACACCCGTGATGGTCGCGCCTGCGGACACGACGGTGGTCGTTGGGCAGTTCTTGGCGAGATGGAGCACACCGCCGCTGAAGGTCGAGGTCACGCAGCCGGCGTCCGCGGGATTCAAGGCGTACGTCCAGGGAACGAGCGCCGCAGACGCGGTTGCGGCCACCACCAATGCTGCCGCCGCCACGGCGGTCACGATCAATCTCTTCATCTTTTTTTCCCCCTTTTTGTTTCGGTCTCCTTCAGCCTTCCCGGGGATTGGGGGGATTCGGTGCCCTGGAGGTAAGGGGTTTGTTAGGCCGCAGGCCGAAATGCGAGCAGTTCGGGGCCGTGCTTGGTGAGCCAGTCTCGCTGGTTGTGCCAGTTCGGCCGGCGCGAGGCGACGAGCTTCCAGAAGCGGGCTGAATGGTTCGGCTCGATCAGATGGCAGAGCTCGTGCACGACGACGTAATCGAGCACCTCGAACGGGGCGAGCGCAAGGCGCCAGTTGAATGAAAGGGCGCCGCTCGACGAGCACGATCCCCAGCGTGCGCGCTGGTTGCGGATCTCGACCCGCCCAACCGAGACGCCGAGTACCGGCGCCTCCTCGTCGAGCACCATCCCCACGAGCTCGCGTGCCGCCTGCCGCCCTTCCGTCTCCGAGATCTTCCGCGCGTCCAGCCGCAGGCGCGGCACCTGCGCGGCGCGCTCGCGCGCGATCCACGCGCGATGCGACTCGATCACCTCGGCAATCTCGCGCTCTCGCATTCGGGCCGGGACCGTGAGGAGGACTGGTTCGCCCCACGGAATCGTGATCGTCCAGCGACGGGCCCGCCGCGAGCGCCTGATCTCCACCAGTTCGTCCATTTGCCTAGTCTGCCGGGGGCATGGGACGTGCGATCGCGACAACGCTCGTCGCGCTCGCCGTCCTGACGGCGCTCGTGCTCGGCGGCGTGCTGACCGGGCTCGACGAGTGGGGGCTCGATCACGTGATGCCGGCGCTCGATCCGAGGGCCCATGGGACGGGCATCGTCTCGAGCAACGGGCTCTGGCGGCCATTTCCGTTGCACGTGCCGTGGTGGCAGAAGGCACTCGATCTCTACACCTATCCCGGCTCGGCGCTCGTGTCGGGCGTCGTTGGTGGCAATCGCGTGTGTAGCGCTCGCGCGACGCGGCCGGCTCTGGGCGGCGCTCGTGTGGCTGGGAGCGTGGCTTGCGGGCAGCGTGATCGAGCTGATCGGCAAGCACGTCCTCGACCGCCCGTCGCTCTACTGGACGAACGGGCACGCTCGGATCCACGTCGCGCCGTTCGCGAACTCGTACCCCAGCGGGCACACGATCCGCTCGGTCGTGATTGCGGCGCTGCTCGCCTTCGTCTGGCCCCGCGCGAAAGTGCCCCTGGCCGTGTGGCTCGCGTTCGTGCCGGTCGCGCTCGTGGTCGTCGCTGCCCACACGATCACCGATGTGATCGGCGGCCTGCTGCTCGGTGTGCTGATCGTGCTCGTCGCGCACGCCATGATTCGGGTATGGACCCGGTCGCCACGGTTCTCGGGCAACTCGAGCGAGGGGAGCTCGGAAACCCCGAGGCGGTCCTGGCCTACCTCGCCGGCCAGACGCTCGAGCTCCCCGCCGGCGAGCTGAACGAGGCCCGGCGCCGCACGCTCCTCCTGCTCGCGGCCGGCGGGGATCCCCACCGCGAGCTCGAGATCGACGATCGCGCGGTCAAGGCGCTCGCTGCCGAGCTCTGGACCGAGGAACGTCGCGCCGGCCTGGCGGCGGGACTGGACGAGCTGGCTCTCCGGGCGCGCGAGCTGCCGCGGGTGCGCGAGGTCGTCCTTGGCCTTGCGACCGACCTCGATCTCGCGTGGCGGCTCTTCGCGCTCACGCTGGTCGCGGAGGAGCTTGCCTCGGACGAGTGATTCAGCACGGCGCGACGAATTGCCGACTAGCTGCTCGTATGCGGCGAGTCGTCATCTTGCTTGTGCTCGTTGCGGGCGCCCTCGCTCCTGCCGCGGGTGCATCACAGGTGATCAGCACCAGCACCGCCACCGGGATCAAGCTCGGGGTCGACGCCAAAGGTCAGGCGTTCCTCAGCTACAAGTCCGGCGGCAAGGATGTCAACGTCCTCGCGTGGGGCGCGATCAACGCACTCGCGCCGACGCCGGGCGGCAAGCAGGTGGCGTTCCAGCTCGACTACTCGGGTGGGTACACGCTCTTCAAGGGCGACCTCGCAAAGGCGACGGGCCAGCTTCGCGCCGATCAGGCGCAGTTCCGCAAGGCGCAGTCTGCGGCGAAGGCGCAGGGGAAGAAGTACACGCCCGACGTGACCAAGTTCAGCGCCGCGGTCAACAAGGACTACGCGGACATCCAGAAGATCCACGAGCAGTCGAGCAACGTCGGCAGCTCCTTCACGTGCCCGAAGTACACGGGCCCGCCGCTCGCATGGATGATTGTCGCGTGCAACGCGCCCGACGGCAGCTACTGGGCCGTGCAGTCGTGGCAGCGCCTGCTGCCGGACTACGGCGTCGCACCGACCCCGACACAGGCCGCCTGGGAGGTTCACCTCTCGCACTGGACCGGCCCGCTGCCGGCGCTGACCGTCAATACCGACTGGGCGTGGCATCAGTGGGATCACCTCTTCGGCACCTACACCTACGGCGACAACGCCGTCTACGGCTTCAAGTCGACGTCGGTCGGCGCGCCGCTCGACACCTTCGGCCGCAACGTCTACGTGGACACGTTCGACTCGAAGTACGGCACGGGCTGGATCCGGGAGAACAGCTTCCTGACGCATACCGGTGACGGCGTGTTCTGTTACAGCTTCAACCCGCACGGCGCGCATCCGGCCGGCAACGGCTCGAAGTACCGCGCGACGATCCTCGGCCCCGGCGTCACGCCGGACGTGATGTGGGAGGGCACACCGCCCGGCCCGTACGACAAGGCGCTCGACGCGAGTGCGAACGCTGCGATCGCGGGCCTGCACGACAAGCAGTGCCAGCCGAACTAAAAGGAATCGTTACCTCAGTAGCAAGGCTAGCCTCGGCACCGTGGACGATCGCGGTGCCGAGCAGCGCTCACTCTTCCGACGCTGGCCCACCGGCGTTTCCGTCGTCGTCGCCGAGTCCGGGACGCGGCGCGCCGGGCTGACGGTCAACTCGCTCGTCTCGCTTTCGCTCGAGCCGCAGCTCGTCGGCATCTCGCTTGCGCGGTCGGCCTCGCTCTTCGAAGTCTTGCGCGAGGCTGACGAGTGGGCGGTGTCGCTGCTCGCCGGCAACCAGGATCACCTCGCGCAGCATTTCGCCCGTAGCGTGCCGCCGCTCGTGCTCTGGGACGGGATCGCCGTGCGCGAGAACGATCCACGTCTGCTCGAGGACGCCGTCGGCTGGCTGCTCGTCCGCACGATCGAGGAAGTCGATGCCGGCGACCATGTGTTCTTCATCGGCGAGGTCCAGTCGATCGAGCGCGGGCCGGGCAAGGGATCGCTCGTCTACCTCGACCGCGCGTACACCGGGCTTTGACCACCGCCATCGTGTTCGACCTGGACGGGGTGCTGATCGACTCCGAGCAGGTCTGGGACGACGTGCGCGAGCAACTGGCGCGTGAGCTCGGCGGCCGGTGGCATGAAGGCGCGCAGCGAGACATGATGGGGATGAGCTCGCCCGAATGGTCGCGCTACATGCACGACCGGATCGGCCTGCGCGAGAGCCCCGAACAGATCAACCGGATCGTCGTCGAGCGGATGCTCGAGCGCTACGAGGATGGACCGCCGTGGCTGCCTGGTGCGCTAGACGCCGTACGGCGGGTTGCAGACACATTTGTACTCGGCCTTGCGTCGTCGTCGAACCGGGAGCTGATCGACGCCGTGCTCGAGGCGGGCGGGATCGCAGATCTGTTCAAGGCGACCGTCTCGTCGGAGGAGGTGGCTGCGGGGAAGCCGGCGCCGGACGTCTACGTCGAGGTCGCGCGCCGCCTCGGGGTCGAGCCGGCCGAGTGCACCGCAGTCGAGGACTCGCACAACGGGATCCGCTCGGCAAAGGCGGCGGGGCTCCGGTGCGTCGCGATCCCGAATGCTCGCTTCCCGCCGGGCGACGCGGTCGCCGACGCGGACATCGTGCTCGGCTCGCTGGCAGACCTGACGGTCGCCGTCCTGACGTAGCTGGAAACGCGACGGCCCGCCGTGGGGCGGGCCGTCGCAAACGCAAACTGAGCCGCAAGGCTCCTGAACTAGGTGACCGTCAGCACGCCCTTCATGCCGGCTGCGGCGTGCCCCGTGACCGTGCACTGGTACGGGTACTTGCCGGCCTTGGCGAAGGTGACCGTCAAGCTCTGCGACTGCCCCTGTGAGAGCAGCTTGGTCGTCTTGCCGTTGATCTTGAAGTCGTGCGGCAGTGCGCCGGCGCCCTTCACCTTGAAGGTGACGGCGCCGTGCTTGACCGTCTTCGTCGAAAGCGTGAAGCGGAACTCAGACGGCTTGCCGGCGGTGACCGTGACCACGGTTGCCTTGGCGGCGGTGCGATGCGCTGTCGCGGGCAGAGCCCACACGAGCACACCGGTCGCGACCAGGCCGAGGGTGAAAACCCTGATCTTGCTCATTTGGATAGGAGCCCCTTCGGTACGCGTAGGACAGGAGCCATCAACGTACCACCGGCGGCCGGTGGCTGCAAAGAGGGAAAACCCTGCTTGCAGGACTAGGAGAGGACGGTCGCGTGGGCGACCGAGGTGATCCGCTTGGAGCGGGCGATCACGTTCGCCTCGATCAGCTGCGCGCCGATCGTGACTGCGACTTCCTCGGGGGTGCGGGCGCCGATCTGGATCCCGATCGGCGCGTGGAGACGGGCGAGGTCGGCTTCGCCGACGCCCTCGTCGCGGAGCCGGAGATCGCGCTCGGTGCGGGTCTTCTCGCTGCCGATCGCCCCGATGTAGCCGGCGTTCGTGGCCAGCACTCCCTTCAGCGCGGGCACGTCGAACTTCAGGTCGTGGGTCATCATGCAGATCGCTGTGCGGGCATCGACCGGAGCGTGCTCGAGGAAGCGGTCGGGCCATTCGATCGCGAGCTCGTCGGCATCGGGGAAGCGCTCGCGGGTCATGAAGGTCGACCGCGGGTCGCAGACCGTGACGCGGTAGCCCAGGAACTTGCCCATCGTCACGAGCGCGGTGACGTGGTCGCTCGCGCCGAAGATGTACATGTTGGGCCGCGGCGCATATGACTCGACGAAGACGAGCTCGCCTTCGCCTGTCTCGACGACGCCGCTCTCGCCGAGCTCGAGCAGGGCCCGGGCGGCGGCATCGAGCGGATCGCCGTTCGATTCGCCTTCACCGGAGACGAGACGCTGCTCGCCGAAGCGCTCGTCGGCCAGGCGCACCGTGATCGCAACCGGCCGGTCGGAGCCGACGGCGCTTCCGAGCGGCTCGACCAGCTTGGGGTCGAGCGCGTAGACGGCGACGGCGATCGTGCCGCCGCACGAGAGGCCGACGTCGAAGCCGTCGTCGTCGGTGAGCCCGTACCGGCAGATCCGGCCGGTCGAGCCGTTCAGCACCTCGGTCGCCTCGCGGATCACGGCGGGCTCGACGCAGCCGCCGGTGACCGAGCCTGCGACCTCTCCCGTCGCCGAGACGGCGAGCGTTGCCCCAGGGTCGCGGGGAGCCGAGCCGATACGCTCGATCACCGACCCAAGCGCGACCGCAGTTCCTTCGCCCGTCCAGCGCTCCAGAATGGGGAGGATGTCACGCATTTGCTCCCACAAGAATAGCGCCACCAGACTGTTACCACTAGCTTTTCGGAGGTTCAGATGACGACGCATCCCCAAGCCGCCACCCTTCGGAACGCCGTCCTGCCCAGGACTGGCCTGCTCACCGACGCCCTGCTGATCGCCGGTGGGGCCGGGCTGATCGCCGCCTCGGCCCAGGTCTCGTTCAAGCTGCCGTTCACGCCGGTGCCGATCACAGGCCAGACGTTCTCCGTCCTGCTCGTCGGCGCCTCGCTCGGAACGACGCGCGGCGGGGCGAGCGCTCTTCTCTACGTGCTGGCCGGGCTCCTGTTCCCGATCTATGCGCCGCACACGGGCTATGGCTGGTCGACGATCACGAGCGCGTCGGGCGGCTACCTCGTCAGCTACCCGTTCGTCGCAGCGCTCACCGGCTGGCTCGCCGAGCGCCGCTGGGACCGCAAGTTCTCCTCGGCGGTCGGCGCGATGCTCACCGGCAACGTCGTCATCTACCTGTTCGGCCTGCCGTGGCTCGCGGTCGTGCTGAACACGAACCTCGAGAAGACGCTCGAGCTCGGGCTCTACCCGTTCGTTCCCGGCGACACGTTCAAGCTCTACCTCGCCGCGGCCGCTCTCCCGGGGGCGTGGAAGCTCGTTGGGGCCGCAAAACGGCGAACTGATCGGTGATCTGGAGCTCGCGCCGCTCGAAGCGGTAGACCGCGGCCGGACGTCCGCCGGTCGGGCCGGACTCGCGCCGGCTTCCCATCGGGACGAGCAGCCGCCGGCGCACGAGCACGCGCTGGAGATTTGTCGCCGAGACGTCGTGACCAAGCGCGGCGCGGTAGTGGTCGCGCAGCTCTGAGAGCGTGAACGTCTCCGGGGCGAGCGCGAAGCCGGCGTTCGTGTAGGAGAGCTTGGCGCGGAGACGCTCGCGTCCGGCGAGCACGACCCGCGCGTGGTCGAACGCGAGCTTCGGCAGCTTGTCGACCGGATGCCAGCGGGTGTCGTCGGGGAGCGCGGGGTCGACGTCGCTCGGAACGAGCCCGAGATAGGCGGTCGCGAGCTCGCGGCGCGCCGGGCTCCGGTCGGGGTCGCTGAGCGTCTCGAGCTGCTCGATGTGCGAGAGCTCGCGGACGTCGACCTTCGCCGCCAGGTGCCGGCGGATCGACTCCTCGAGCGTCTCGTCGGGGGCGAGCTCGCCGCCCGGGAGTGACCAGCAGCCGGCGCAGGGCTCGAGCGCGCGCTGCCAGAGCAGCACCTCGAGCCGCCCTGCCCGGACCTGGAAGACGACCGCCAGCACGGTGTGCGCCGCGGCCGCTGTTTTCGCCTGAGGGTCGGAAACCATGTAGACTCTGGACAGGTTATCGACTTTGAGGAGAAAACCTGACATGGTCGTCGTCGGAGGCGGAGTTGCCGGGCTCTATGCGGCACTCAGCGCGGCCGACGGAGGGCGAGGTGCTCCTGCTCGCGAAGGGGCCGGTCGCCGCATCGAACAGCTGGCACGCGCAGGGTGGCGTCGCCGCGGCGCTCGCGCAGGAGGACGAGCCCGGCTTCCACGCTGAGGACACGTTGCGCGCCGGCCGCGGCCTCTGTCGCGTGAGCGCCGTCCGCGCACTGACCGAAGACGCGCCGGCAAGGATTGCCGACCTCGTCGAGCTCGGCGTCGACTTCGACGACGACCTTGGCCGCGAGGGCGGCCACTCGCTGCGGCGGATCGCGCACGTGAACGGCGCCGAGACCGGCAAGGCAATTGCCGCGGCGCTTGCCGAACGCGTGCGCGTGCATCCACGGATCACCGTCGCCGAGGGCGAGACGGTGCGCTCGCTGTGGGAGGAGGACGGACGCTGTGTGGGTGTTGTCACAGACGACCGCTCGATTCCCGCGCCGGCGACGCTGCTCGCCACCGGCGGGTACGCGGCGCTTTGGGAGCGCACGACGAATCCGGCCGGCGCGGTCGGGGACGGGCTCGTGCTCGCCTATCGCGCGGGTGCCGCGCTCGGCGATCTCGAATTCGTGCAGTTCCACCCGACTGCACTGAAGGGGAACGGCTTCCTGCTCTCCGAAGCGCTGCGCGGCGAGGGAGCCGTCCTCGTCGGTGCCGACGGCGGCCGCTTCACCGACGAGCTCGCGCCGCGCGACGTCGTCACGCGCGCGATCGTCGCGAACGGCGACGCGCGGCTCGACCTGCGCGCGATCGACCGCGGACGTTTTCCCGGGCCTGATGGCGACGCTCGAACGCGAGGGCTACGACCCCGCCGCCGAGCCGATTCCGGTTTCGCCCGCCGCGCACTACACGGTCGGCGGCATCGTCACCGACCTCGACGGGCGCTCGACGCTGCCGGGGCTGTACGCCGCCGGCGAATGTGCGGCAACCGGCGTGCACGGCGCCAACCGGCTCGCATCGAACTCGCTGCTCGAGTGCCTCGTCTTCGGCCGTCGCGCCGCGCTTGCGGCACTCTCGGAGCCGGCCGCGGCGCGGTCCGTCTACGACAGGGGTCAGACCCCTTAGACAGTCGTCACGAAACCGTAACGCCGGAAATTCGGCACGCGCTCTGGGAGGACGCCGGTGTGATCCGCAACGCCGAGGGGCTCGAGCGGCTGCTCCACGTCGATGCGCTGCTGCCGCGTCTCGTCGCCGAGAGCGCGCTCGCCCGGCGCGAGAGCCGCGGCGCGCACTTCCGCTCCGACTTCCCGACCGAGGACGAGGCGTTCGCGGCCCATGTCGTCCTGACGCGCGGCGAGGAGCCGCGGCTCGAGACGTGGGTCTGACCCCGGAGATACTCGAGCCCGTCGTTCGCGCGGCGCTCGCCGAGGACGTCGGCAGCGGCGACCGCACGACGGACGGGCTCGTTCCCGCCGATGCGCGCTGCACGGCCGAGCTGCTGCTCGAGGAGCCGGGCGTCGTCTGCGGTGTCGCAGCGGTGCACGCAGTCTTCCAAGCGCTCGATCCCGGCGTGCGCGTCGAGGCCCTGCTTGCGGAGGGCTCACGGATCACCGACGTTCCCGCACGAGTCGCCACGATCGAGGGCCCCGCACGCGCGATCCTCACCGGCGAGCGAACCGCGCTCAACATCTTCGGCCGCCTCTGCGGAATCGCAACGCTCACCGCCCGGTACGTCGATCTCGTCGAGGGCACGGGCACGGCGATCCTCGACACGCGCAAGACGACACCCGGGCTGCGCGCACTCGAACGCTACGCAGTCCGCTGCGGCGGCGGTGTGAATCACCGCTTCGGCCTGCACGACGCGATCCTCGTCAAGGAGAACCACCTTCGCATCGCCGGCGGCATCGCGCCGGCGGTGGCCGCGTCTCCGCAACGGCCGGCCGATCGAGGTCGAGGCGGAGACGCTCGACGACGTCGCCGAAGCACTCGAGGCCGGGGTCGAACGGATTCTGCTCGACAACATGACGCCCGAGCAGGTGCGCGCCGCCGTCGAGCTCGTCGCCGGACGCGCACAGCTCGAAGCATCGGGCGGCATCTCGCTCGCGACGGTGCGCGCCTACGCGGAGGCTGGCGTCGACTTCATCTCGGTCGGCGCGCTGACCCACTCGGCTCGCTCGCTCGACGTTTCCCTGGAGGTCGAATGACTGCGCTCGAAGTAGACACGCTGCATGAGGAGGTGCGCGCGCTTGCACGCGAGCGCAACGCCGTCATCCTCGCGCACAACTACCAGCTGCCCGACGTGCAGGACGTTGCCGACTACGTCGGCGATTCGCTCGGGCTCTCGCGACAGGCCGCGGCAACCGAAGCCGACGTGATCGTCTTCTGTGGAGTGCACTTCATGGCCGAGACTGCGGCGATTCTCTCGCCCGACAAGACGGTGCTGATTCCCGATCTGCGCGCCGGCTGCTCGCTCGCCTCCTCGATCACGGCGGAGCAACTGCGCGCCTGGAAGGCAGAGCATCCCGGTGCCGTCGTCGTCTCGTACGTGAACACGACCGCCGAGGTGAAGGCCGAGAGCGACTACTGCTGCACGTCCGGGCAACGCGAAGGCCGTGATCGAGGCGATCCCGGCCGACCAGGAGATCCTCTTCCTGCCCGACCTGTTCCTCGGCATCTGGCTGGAGAAGGTGACCGGTCGCAAGCTGACGATCTGGCTCGGCGAGTGCCACGTGCATGCGGGCATCCGCCCGAGCGACATCACGCGCTGGCACGAGGAGGCGCCCGATGCCGATTTGCTCGTCCATCCCGAATGCGGTTGCGCAAGCCAGGCGATGGCATTTGCCGACGGACGCACGAAGATCCTGTCGACCGAGGGGATGGTCGAGCACGCGCGCACTTCGCCGAAGCAGCGGTTCATGATCGCGACGGAGGAGGGGATCATCCACCGCCTCCAGCGCGAGGCGCCCGGCAAGACGTTCCAGCCGGTGCGCGAGGGCGCGGTCTGCCGCTTCATGAAGATGATCACGCTCGAGAAGGTGCGCGACTCGCTGCGCGACTGGCAGTACGAGGTGACGGTCGATCCCGAGATCGCGGCGCGGGCCCGCGGCGCGATCGACCGGATGATCGCGTTGGGGTAGCGTCGACTCGTGAGATCGCGGCTGGAAGCAGTGCTCGCGTGCATCGTCGCGGTGGCTGTCATCACGGGCGTGATCTTCGGCCTGCGGTCCTACGTTCCGGTGCTGAGCCTTGGCGCGCTCTACGTGTTCGCCGTGCTGCCGGTCGCCGTGGCGTTCGGAATCGGGTACGCGGCGGCCGTGTCGATCGCCTCGATGCTCGCGTTCAACTGGTTCTTCCTGGCGCCGGTGCACACGTTCACGCTCGCCGATTCGAGCGACTGGCTCGCGCTCGCTCGTCTTTCTCACCACTGCGATCGTCGTCGGTGAGCTTGCTGCTCGTTCCCGCCGCCGAGCGCAAGAGGCGTCGATGCTTGCCGACGCGGCGACATCACTACTCGCGGAACGCGAGCGGCTCGCCGCGGAGGCGCTCGAGGCCGAGGCGCTTCGCCGCGCGACGTGATCAAGACCGCGCTCCTGCGCGCGGTCAGCCACGATCTGCGCACGCCGTTGATGGCGATCTCGACCTCGGCGGGAGCACTCGCGCGTCGACGACCTGACGATCGACGATGCCGACCGCGCCGAGCTGCTCGCAACGATCCTCAGCGCCTCGGACCGGCTCGACCATCTCGTCGGCAACCTGCTCGACCTCTCGCGCCTGCAGGCGGGCGCCGCGCAACCCGAGCCGGCGCTGCTCGAGCTCGACGATCTCGTTGTCGGCGCTCTCGACGAGCTGGGCAAGGATGGCCGGCGCGTCGAGGTTGCCTTCTCCGACGAGTCGCCGGCCGTGCGCGTCGACGCGCATCAGATCCAGCGCGTGCTCGTGAACCTGCTCGAGAACGCGCTCAAGTACTCGCCGGCCGGACGAGCCGGTGCACGTGAATGTCTCTGGCACTCCGGCCGAGGCGGTCGTCCGCGTGATCGACCACGGGCCCGGCGTCACCATCGAGGAGCGCGAGCGGATCTTCGAGCCGTTCCACCGCGGCGATCGAGGCGACGTCGCCGGCGCCGGCCTCGGGCTCGCGATCGCGCGCGGCTTCGCCGAGGCGAACGGCGGCCGGGTGTGGGTCGAGTCGCGCTCGGGCCAGGGCGCGACGTTCGTCCTCTCGCTTCCGGCGGTCGCGCCGAGGTCACTGCATGACGCGGCGCGCGCATCCTCGTCGTCGACGACGAGCAGCAGATTCTGCGCGCGCTGCGCACGAGCCTGCGCGGCGCCGGCTACGAGGTCGAGACCGCCGACACGGCCGAGGGCGCGCTCGCCGCCGCGGCGATGCGCCCGCCCGAGGCGGTGATCCTCGATCTCGTGCTTCCGGACGGCACCGGCATCGACGTCTGCCGCGAGCTGCGCAAGTGGAGCTCGGCGCCGGTGATCGTGCTCTCGGCGGTCGGCGAGGAGCGCGAGAAGGTGGCGGCGCTCGACGCCGGTGCCGACGACTACGTCACGAAGCCGGTCGGGATCGACGAGCTGCTCGCGCGGCTGCGCGCGGTGCTGCGCCGCACCGCTCCGTCGGGCGAGCCGGTGATCGAGGTCGGCGAGCTCGTCGTCGATCTCGAGAAGCGCGCGGTGACGCTCGCCGGCAAGCCGGTGCACCTGACGCCGCATCAGTTCGACCTGCTGCGCGTCTTCGCCGTCAACGAGGGCAAGCTGCTCACCCACCGGATGCTCCTGCAGGAGGTGTGGGGCCCCGGCTACGGCAGCGAGTCGAACCTGCTGCACGTGAACGTCTCGCAGCTGCGCCGCAAGATCGAGCCGGACCGCGCGCAGCCGCGCTACCTGCTGACCGAGCCCGGCGCCGGCTACCGCCTCGTCGAGCCCGCTGCGCCCTAAAGCAACCTCAGGGTCTCTTCAGGCACGCACGGCGCCTGAACCTTCAGGCCGCCGTCAGCGGCGCCTCCTACGTGCTTCAGGCGTCGTTCGACTCGCCTGGCACGGCACCGTCAGGAATGCATGTACGACCTCGCCGCGCTCGGGATCGTCGCCGCCTGCTTCGCCTTCATCTTCCTGCTCCTCTGGCTCCTGGAGCGCGTCTGATGTCGGCCGCCGACGCCTTCGGGCTCGCCGTCTCGCTCGCCGTGCTCGCGTACCTCGTCTACGCGCTGTTTCGCGGTGAGCGGTTCTAGATGAGCGGCCAGGGCATCGCCCAGATCCTCGTCTACGCGATCGCGCTGATCGCGCTCGCGTACCCGCTCGGCCTCTACATGGCGCGGGTCTACACGGCCGCGATGCGGCCGCGTGCTCGCGCGGTCGAGCGCGGCTTCTACCGGCTCGTCCGCGCCGACGCGGAGCAGCGAGCAGGACTGGAAGGGCTACGGCAAGACCGTGCTCGTCTTCAGCGTCGCTCTTCTTCGGCGTGCTCTACGCGATCCAGCGCGCTGCAGGGGCACCTGTTCCTGAACCCGGACCACCTGAAGGGCGTGCCGTCGCACATCGCGCTGAACACGGCCGCCAGCTTCATCACGAACACGAACTGGCAGTTCTACGGCGGCGAGTACACGATGTCGTACCTCACCCAGATGGCCGGGCTCGCGGTGCAGAACTTCGTCTCGGCCGCGGTCGGGATGGCCGTGCTCGCCGCCGTCGTGCGCGGGCTCGCGCGCCGCTCGCGCCGGAACGCTCGGCAACTTCTGGGTCGACCTCTACCGCTCGCTCGTCTACATCCTGCTGCCGCTCGCCGATCGTCGTCGCGGTGATTCTGGTCTCGCAGGGCGTGCCGCAGACGTTCCACGGGCACGCGACCGCGACCACGCTCCAGGGCGCGCAGCAGACGATCGCGCGCGGCCCGGTCGCCTCGCAGATCGCGATCAAGCAGCTCGGGACGAACGGCGGCGGCTACTACAACTCGAACTCGGCCGTTCCGTTCGAGAACCCGAACGGGCTGACGAACTTCCTCGAGCTGCTCGCGATCCTGCTGATCCCGGCGGCGCAGGTGTTCATGTTCGGGAAGATGGTGCTCGCGCGACGACACGCCTGGATGGTGTTCGCGGCGATGTTCGCGATGTTCGCGCTCGGCGTCGCGATCAAGCTGCCCGCCGAGCAGCACGGCTCGCAGGTGCTGCGCACCTCCGGCGTGAACATCACGCAGGGCAGCGGCCAGAGCGGCGGCAACATGGCCGACAAGGAGGTTCGCTTCGGCAGTCGCCAACACGGCGCTCTGGACGATCGCGACGACCGACGCCTCGAACGGCTCGGTCAACGGCGGCCACGACGCGCATGACGCCCGGCCGGCGGCGCCGTGCCCGCTCGTCAACATCTTCGTCGGCGAGGTGATCTTCGGCGGCGTCGGCTCCGGCCTCTACGGGATGTTCTTCTACATCCTCATCGCCGTCTTCGTCGCCGGCCTGATGGTCGGCCGGACACCCGAGTAGCTCGGCAAGAAGATCGAGGCGCGCGAGATCAAGTACGCGGCGCTCGGCGCGCTCTTCGTGCCGACGATGGTGCTGACGCTGACCGCGCTCTCGATCGTGACGAAGAGCGGGCTCGCCTCGATCTACAACGGCGGCGCGCACGGCTTCACCGAGGCGCTCTACGCCTACGACTCGCAGTCGAACAACAACGGCAGCGCGTTCGCCGGCTACGGCGCGACGAACTTCTCGCGCCGACTTCGGGACGATCGCGATGCTCCTCGGCCGCTTCGTGCCGCTGCTCGCGGCGCTCGCGCTCGGCGGCTCGCTCGCCGAAGAAGAAGATCGGCACCGGTCTCGGCGGGCACGTTCCGCACCGACGGCCCGACGTTCGTCGTGCTGCTCGTCGGCGTGATCGTGCTCACCGCCGGCCTGATGATCTTCCCGGCGCTCACGCTCGGCCCGATCGTCGAAGGGCTGATGCACTGATGCGCGAACGTCGTCAGCTCGCGTCGTCGCGATCGTCGTGCTCACCGGCGGTCTTCGGCTTCGGCTACCCGCTCGCGATGACCGGCTTCGCGCAGGTCGCGTTCAAGAACCAGGCGAACGGCAGCCTGATCACGGTCGAACGGCAAGGTCGTCGGCTCGAAGCTCGCCGCGCAGGCGTTCACGAGCGCGCAGCTACTTCCACGAGCGCCCGTCGGCCGGCCTGCCTACAACGCCGGGGGGACGACGTTCGCGAACCTCGGCCCGACGAGCCCCGACCTCGCGAAGAACGTCAAGCGCAGCGGCCGCAGGCGATCCTGAAGCTCGAAGGCCCGTACAACCCGGGCCTGACGATCCACGACATCCCGGTCGACGCCGTCACGACGTCGGCCTCCGGGATCGACCCCGACATCTCGCCGGCCTACGCGCGAGCTCCAGGCGCGCCGCGATCGCCGCCGTCCGGCACCTGCCGCTCGCGACCGTGCAGCAGCTGATCGAGCAGCACACCGACGGCCGCTCGTGGGGCTTCTTCGGCGAGCCCGGCGTGAACGTGCTCGAGCTCAACCTCGCACTCGACAGGCAGGAGGCGGCTAGATGGCGCGCGCAGTCGGCGAGCATCTTCTCGCGCGAGCTCGTCGCTCGCGCGCGGTCCGGGACTCGTTCCCGAAGCTCGACCCGCGGCTGCAGCTGAAGAACCCGGTGATGTTCATCGTCGAGCTCGGCAGCGTGATCACGACGGGCATCTTCGTGCTCGATCTCGCGCGCGGGCACACCGGCTCGCTCTGGTTCGTCGGCGTGATCGCGATCTGGCTCTGGCTGACCGTGCTGTTCGCGAACTTCGCCGAGGCGATCGCCGAGGGCCGCGGCAAGGCGCAGGCGAACGCGCTGCGCGCGACGCGCACGACGACGATCGCGACGCTGCCGCGACGGCGCGTCGAGACGTGCCCGCGGCCGAGCTGCAGCGCGGCGACGTCGTCGTCGTCGACGCCGGCGAGATCATCCCGGCCGACGGCGAGATCATCGAGGGCGTCGGCTCGGTCGACGAGTCGGCGATCACCGGCGAGTCGGCGCCGGTGATCCGCGAGGCCGGCGGCGACCGCTCGGCCGTCACCGGCGGCACGAGGCTGCTCTCCGACCGGCTCGTGATCGAGGTGACGCAGGAGCCGGGCAAGTCGTTCCTCGACCGGATGATCGCGCTCGTCGAGGGCGCCGAGCGCCGCAAGACGCCCGAACGAGATCGCGCTCAACATCCTGCTCGCCGGGCTGACGATCACGTTCGTCGCCGCCGTCGTCACGCTGCGGCCGTATCGCGATCTACGCCGGCACGCACCTCTCGCAGACCGTGCTGATCGCGCTGCTCGTCGCGCTGATCCCGACCACGATCGGCGCGCTGCTCTCGGCGATCGGGATCGCCGGCATGGACCGGCTCGTGCAGCGCAACGTGCTCGCGATGTCGGGCCGCGCGGTCGAGGCCTCCGGCGACGTCGACGTGCTGCTGCTCGACAAGACCGGCACGATCACGCTCGGCAACCGCCAGGCGTCGGAGTTCGTCCCGGTCGACGGCGTCGACGCCCGCCGAGCTGGCCGAGGTCGCGCAGCTCGCCTCGCTCGCCGACGAGACGCCCGAGGGCCGCTCGATCGTCGTGCTCGCGAAGGAGCAGTACGGCCTGCGCGGGCGCGAGCTCTCCGAGCACGAGGCGACGTTCATCCCGTTCTCGGCGACGACGCGGATGAGCGGCGTCGACTTCGACGGCAAGCAGTTCCGCAAGGGCGCCGCCGACGCGGTCAAGCGCTTGGTCGAGGAGCAGGGCGGCCGATCCCGGCGCGGCTCGACGAGGAGGTCGACAAGATCGCCCGCGCCGGCGGCACGCCGCTCGTCGTCGCGCAGGACAACTTCGTGCTCGGCGTCATCCACCTGAAGGACATCGTCAAGGGCGGCATGCGCGAGCGCTTCGACGAGCTGCGCAGGATGGGCATCCGCACGGTGATGATCACCGGCGACAACCGCGTCACCGCCGCCGTGATCGCCGCAGGAGGCAGGCGTCGACGACTTCCTCGCCGAGGCGACGCCGGAGGCGAAGATGGCGCTGATCAAGGAGGAGCAGGCGAAGGGCCGCATGGTCGCGATGACCGGCGACGGCACGAACGACGCGCCCGCGCTCGCGCAGGCCGACGTCGGCGTCGCGATGAACACCGGCACGTCCGCCGCGAAGGAGGCCGGCAACATGGTCGACCTCGACTCGAACCCGACGAAGCTGATCGAGATCGTCGAGGTCGGCAAGCAGCTGCTGATCACGCGCGGCGCGCTGACGACGTTCTCGATCGCGAACGACGTCGCCAAGTACTTCGCGATCCTGCCGGCGATGTTCGCGTTCACCTACGCGGCGCACCCGGGCCAGCGCGGGCCCGCTGAACTCGCTGAACGTCATGCACCTCGGCGACCCGAAGAGCGCGATCATCTCGGCGATCATCTTCAACGCGCTGATCATCCCGGCGCTCGTCCCGCTCGCGCTCAAGGGCGTCAAGTACCGCGCGATCGGCGCGACGGCGCTGCTGCGGCGCAACCTGCTGATCTACGGGCTCGGCGGCATGATCCTGCCGTTCGTCGGCGATCAAGCTGATCGACCTGGTCGTGCACAACGTGCTCGGAGCGTGAATGCGGGGCAGCTACCGGATCCTGCTCGGCATGGCCGCGGGAGTCGGCAAGACCTACCGCATGCTCCAGGAGGGCCGGCAGGCCCAGCGACGAGGGCCGCGACGTCGTGATCGGCTACCTCGAGCCGCACGACCGGCCCGAGACGGCGGCGCTCGCCGACGGGCTCGAGGAGGTGCCGCACCTGCGGAGCGCGCACGGCGGGCTCGAGCTGACGGAGATGGACGTCGACGCGGTCATCCGCCGCGCGCCCGAGCTCGCGCTCGTCGACGAGCTCGCGCACACGAACGGCCCGAGGCGCCGCAACCGGAAGCGCTACGAGGACATCGACGAGATCCTCGCCGCCGGCATCGACGTCATCTCGACGGTCAACGTCCAGCACCTCGAGAGCCTCAACGACTCGGTCTTCGAGCTGACCGGCGTCCGCGTGCGCGAGACGTTCCCCGACCGGATCCTCGACGAGGCCGACGAGGTCGTGCTCGTCGACCTGACGCCCGAGGCGCTCCGGGAGCGGCTCGAGGCCGGCAAGGTCTACGCGCCGACCGGGCCGAGGTCGCGCTGCAGAACTTCTTCCGGCTCGACAACCTGGCGGCGCTGCGCGAGCTCGTGCTGCGCGAGCTCGCCGAGGACGTCGAGGCGCGGCGCAACCGGCCGTGCTCGACCCGCTCAGCCAGCAGGCGGTCGCCGAGCGGATCCTCGCGCTCGTCACGCCGGAGCCGCGCTCGCAGCGGATCCTGCGCCGCGCGTTGCGCTCGGCCCAGCGGCTCGGCTCCGAGATCGACGCGCTCTGGGTGCGCAGCCGGGCGCGAGCT
Organism: uncultured Actinomycetes bacterium; assembly: GCA_963761365.1. Taxonomy (GTDB): domain Bacteria; phylum Actinomycetota; class Thermoleophilia; order Gaiellales; family Gaiellaceae; genus PALSA-600. The sequence continues at coordinate 42,523 of CAVXHB010000018.1, forward strand.
CGAGCGAGGAGGAGGCCGTCTCGCTCGCGGCGCTGCGCCGGCTCGCGAGCATCCTCGGCGCGCACTTCATCGAGGTCGAGGGCGACGACCTCGTCGCGACCGTCAAGCGGTTCGTCGGCGAGCGCGGCTCGACCTACGTCTTCGTCGGCACGCCCGACGAGTCGCGCCGCACGGAGATCCTCCGCGGCTCGCTCGTCTCGGCGCTCGTGCGCGAGCTGCCGGGAGTCGACATCCGCGTCGTCGCCGACCGCGCGCTGCGCGAGGAGGAGCCGCGGTGACGACCGCGCCGTCGTCCGCCGCTGGTCGTCGCCGCTCGCGGTCGGCTGCTCGTCAGCGCTGCGCTCGGCTCGCGGCGGCCCGCAGCGCTCGGCGCGCCACGCGCGTCGGGCGCATCCTCGTCCCGTTCACCGGCGGCGCGCTCGACCCGACGGTGCTCGCCGCCGCGATCCGGATCGCGCGCGCCGAGGACGCGACGCTCGTGCCCGCCTACCTGATCGTCGTCCCGCTCGAGCTAGCGCCGAGGACGCGCCGATGCAGAGCAGGTCGCGGTCGCGATGCCGCTGCTCGAGGCGGTCGAGCACGCCGCGCTGCGCGCCGGCGTGCCGGTCGACGCGCGCATCGAGAGCGGCCGCACGCCGATCCACGCGCTCCAGCGGCTCTGGGACGTCGAGCACTTCGACCGGATCGTCGTCCCGGCGCCCGTCCGGCCGCACGGCCCGGGCTTCACGCCGAAGGACCTGACCTGGATGCTGACGCACGCGCCGAGCGAGACGCTGATCCTGCGGCCCGATCCGATCGCGGCCTGATTTTCCGACCCTCCGGTCGGTCCTCGCCCGAGAGCCGCTACCTTTACGGGGAATCCGGGGAGACCCGACGATTCTTAGCCAGTTCACAGACAGTTGTGGTCAGCTGATCAGACTCTTTTCAACGGTCAGCTGAGCGGTGACTGCGGCGCGATCGAGCGAGCAGGAGGCTTCCAGTGGCAGATGAGCACGCTGCCCCAGCCAACCAGGCCCGCCAGTGGGGGCACAACCGGCAAGAACTGCCAACGATGCCTGCGGAGGATCAGCGCCGTGGCCGACAAGGAGCTGCTGAAGAAGCTCGAGGAGGCGCTGTTCGAGATCCGGCGCATCATCGCCGGCCAGGAAGCGATGCTGGAGCGGGTGCTCGTCTGCCTGCTCGCAGGCGGGCATCTCCTGATCGAGGGCGTGCCGGGGCTGGCGAAGACGCTGACGATCAAGACGACGGCGTCGGTGCTCGGCGGCACGTTCAAGCGCGTCCAGTTCACGCCGGACCTCGTCCCGAGCGACCTCGTCGGCACGCGCGTCTTCCGCCCGGACCACGCCGACTTCGACACCGAGCTCGGGCCCGGTCTTCTGCAACTTCCTGCTCGCCGACGAGATCAACCGCGCGCCGGCCAAGGTCCAGTCGGCGCTGCTCGAGGTGATGCAGGAGCGTCAGGTGACGATCGGCCACAACACCTACCCGGTGCCCAATCCGTTCCTCGTGCTCGCGACGCAGAACCCGATCGAGTCGGAGGGCACGTATCCGCTGCCCGAGGCGCAGGTCGACCGCTTCATGCTCAAGGTGCTCGTCGACTACCCGGCCCACGACCAGGAGCTGACGGTCGTCCTGCGCTCGCTCGAGCCGCCGCCCGAGCTGCTGAACAGCGTGCTCTCGCTCGAGGAGCTGCGGCGCTCCAGGCCAAGGTCGCGCAGGTCTACGTCGATCCCGCACTCGTGAGCTGGGTCGTCGACATCGCCACCGCGACGCGCAAGCCGATCGAGCACGGGCTCGAGTCGATCGCCCCGTACATCTCGTACGGCGCGAGCCCGCGCGGGCCGATCAGCGTGATCGCCGCGGCCCGCGCGCTGGCCCTGCTCCGTGGTCGCGACTACGTGTCCTCGCGAGCGACGTCGAGGCGCTCGTGCGCGACGCGTTCCGCCACCGGCTCGTCCTCTCGTACCAGGCGCTCGCCGAGGAGGTCTCCTCCGACCGCGTGCTCGACGAGGTGCTCGCGGCGATCGCGCCGCCACAGATCGACCTCGGTCGCACCGCGCCCGCGGCGGCGTGAAAGGGCTCACCGCCGCCGTCGGCCGTGAGCGGACGGCCGCGCGTCCCGGCCCCGGGCTGGTCACCGCCGAGAGCCTCGAGGCGCTCGAGCTCTCGATCGGCCGGCGCGTCGACGGCCTGCTCGCGGGCGACTACCGCTCGGCGTTCTCGGGGGTCGGCAGCGAGCTCCACCAGGTGCGGCCCGTACGAGGCCGGGCGACGACGTGCGCCGGATCGACTGGAACGTCACCGCCCGCACCGGCGCACCCACGTCCGGGTCGAGCTCGCCGAGCGCGTGCTCGTCACGTGGCTCGTCTTCGACTCGTCGGCGTCGATGGCGTTCGGGACCGCCGACCGGCGCAAGGCCGACGTCGCCGAGGGGGTCGCGCTCGCGGTCGGGCACGCGGCGACCCGCCGCGGCAACCGGCTCGGGCTGATCGCGTTCGGGCCGGACGACCCGCGCTGGCGCACGGCCTCGGCAGGGCCGCCGCGGCCTCCTGCTGACGCTCTCGGCCCTGCGAGACGAGCCGGCCGGCACCGGCTCGCTCGGCGAGGCGCTGGCGCTGCTCGACGGGCTCGCCGTGCAGCGGTCGCTCGTCGTGATCGTCTCCGACTTCCGCGGCCCGCTCGACTGGCGCGGGCCGCTGCTGCGGATCGCCGGGCGCCACCCGACGCGTCGCGATCGAGATCCGCGACCCGCGCGAGCAGGAGCTCGCCGATGTCGGCGAGCTGCGCCTCGTCGACCCCGAGACCGGACGCCAGCTCCGCGTCGACACGAGCGACCGCCGGCTGCGCGAGCGCTTCGCGGCCGCCGCGACCGAGGAGCGGCAAGGGCTCGTCCGCCTGCTCACGTCGGCCGGCGTGCGGCACGTCGCGCTCTCGACCGAGGGCGACTGGCTCCGGCCGCTCGCCGCGTTCCTGCGCAGGAGCGACCGGTGAGCTTCGCCTCCCCGCAGCTCCTGCTCGGCCTGCTCGCGGTCCCGCTCGCGGTCAGCGGGCTACCTGCTGCTCGAGCGCCGCCGCGCGCGTGCGCGCGGCCGCCTGGACGTCGCCGGCGCTGCTCCCGAACATGGTCAAGGGGTCGCCCGGCCGCCGCGGCCACATTCCGGCGATCCTGTTCCTGCTCGGCCTGACGCTCCTGCTCGTCGGCTTCGCCCGGCCGCAGGCCCGTTTGAGCGAGGTGCGGGAGGGCGCGACGGTCGTGCTCGCGCTCGACGTCTCCGGCTCGATGGGAGCGAAGGACGTCGCGCCCACCCGGCTCCTCGCGGCCGGTGCGGCCGCGATCCAGTTCGCGAACGATCTCCCGACCCAGTACCGGATCGCCGTCGTCACGTTCTCCGACCACATTGCGGTCCGGCTGCCGCCGACCTACCTGCACGACGAGGTCGCCCAGGCCGTGCCGACGAAGGCGCAGGCGCAGGCATCGGCGCTCGGGGACGGCATCGACGCGGCGATCAAGGTGGCGAGAAGGCGGTCGGCCCGAACAAGCCGGGCGTGCCGCATCCTCCGGTCGCGATCCTCGTGTTCTCCGACGGCAACCAGAACGCGGGCAAGCTGCCGGCGCAGGCGGCCGCTGAGGCGCGCAAGGCCGGCATCCCGGTCTCGACCGTCGCTCTCGGCACGGGGGCTCCGGCGGCGTAGTGATCACGCCGGCGGCGGCAACACAGCAGGAGGCCGTCCCGGTCGCGCCGCCAGCAGCTCCAGGCGGTCGGCCAGGGGCACCGGCGGCCGGTTCTTCGCGGCCCGCTCGGCGGCCGAGCTCAAGCAGGTCTACAAGGATCTCGGCTAGCGGCTCGTCCACCAGAAGAAATAGCGCGAGATCACCTTCGCGGTGACCGGGGGCGCGCTGGTGCTCATTGCCGTCGGGGCGCTGCTCTCGGGCGTCTGGTTCCGGAGGCTCGTCTGAGGCGCCTTTCTTGCGGTCGTCGTTTGGCGTCGTCGCCGGAGCGATCGCGGCACTGGGGTCGGGACGCGGCGATCGGAAATGAATGTAACGGCGTCCGCACATTGCATTAGTGTGCCCGGCCCGTGGGTCTCGGTGCAGGGCAACCGGAGAGGCGAAGTTCCTGCTGGACTGCCCAATCGCCAGGGTGTTGATCGCCGGCCTCGATGCGAAGGCAAGTTCGCGCGATGTCCATGTCACATTCGACGGGCTGCTCGGAAGCCCCGTTCGCGCCCGGACGGACGACATCGGCGGTTGCGTCTTCTTTCGGAGCTGTTTCAGGACATCACCAAGCTCGGGCTTTTCAGGCCGCTGATCGGTTGCGTAGGGCCGAGCACCGGCGGCCCCCACAGACGACTGCGTATGTCGGTCACCCCGGCGGGCGCTGCCCTCGACCTCGCCACTGCGAGCTCCCTGCTCGCGCCCGGGCGGCGGATCGCAAAGCGACGCTCGGCTGCGCGAATCACGAAAGCCTGGTCTACTCATGGAGTGCGACTGCTTTCGCAACTGATCAGCCGCCGGTCTCCCGAGCTCGCTCTTGCCGTGACGGTGAAGCGGGTTGTGCGCAACGGGCCAGGTCGCAGTCCAGCGCGTCGGCAAGCGAGGCGCTGCCGAAGGGCGGCGAAGGCACTCGTGCAGATCGGCGTGGCGTTGCTCCCCGATAAGTTTTGTGAGCCCGTACTACCTGTTTGCTCTGCTCGTCATACCCGCTGCGATCGCCTACGCGATTTTCCTCGTTGAGCTCCCGGCGCCGAGCGCGGTATCCGGTGACATTCGCCGATCTCCGAGCTCCTTGAAGGAGCTGTCCTGGACGGCGGCGTCCTGGCGGCAGTGGTTGCCACTTGTTCATGCTCGTGCTTGCGCTTGCGTGTGCGGCGACGGCGGTCGCGCGTCCGAAGGCACGGTTGACGGTCCCGGAGGACAACGGCACGGTCATCTTCCTCGTCGACGTGTCCGGCTCCATGCACGCAGACGACATCCACCCTACCCGGCTCGTCGCCGCGGTCAACGCCATGCAGACCTTCGTCGCCCGCCTGCCGCCAAACGTCAAGGTCGGGCTCGTCACCTTCAGCTCCGAGCCCGGGTGCTGTCGCCACCGACGCGCGATCGCCCGGTCATCCGCGAGGCGCTCGACTACCTCGTCCCCGAGGCGGGACGGCACTCGGCGAGGGGCTCCCCCACCGCGGTGGGACTCGCGGTCGGCTCTCTCGCCGAGGATGGTGTGCCTCACCAGCCAGGGCGGGCGGACCGCCCGCCGCGATCGTGCTCGAGTCCGACGGCGCCCAGAACCGCGGCATCCTTCAGCCTCTGCAGGCCGCACGCCAGGCGCGTGCTGCGGGCATCCACGTCTACGGCGTCGCACTCGGCACGCCGAACGGCGTCGTCTCCTTCGGCTTCGGTCTCTACGTCAACTCAATCCCGGTGCCGCCCGATCCGGCAACCGTTCGCCTCGTATCGAGCGTCACCGGCGGCGAGGCGGCTCGCGGCGGGCGCCTACGACGCCAAGCTGATCGACATCTACAAGTCGCTCGGCTCGAGCATCGGGCACAAGGCCGAGTTCCGCGAGGTCTCCTCATGGCTCGCGGCGGCGCGGCCGTCTTGCTGCTCGGCGCCGTGGGCGCGGGCATGATCGTCGGCGGCCGCGTGCCGTAGTTACGTAAAGATGTTGACGGCGCGGGCGGTGACGAGCAACACGGTGAGCGCGGAGATGCTGGACTCGGCGAGCATGAGCAACTTGGCCCACCGGCTGAGCGGCATCGCGTCGGTCGGGCTGAACGCAATCGCGTTGGTGAACGAGACGTAGATGTAGTCGACGATGTGCGGGTGCCAGCCGGGCGCCGCGAGCTGGGGGTTTTCCATCTGCGGAAACTGGAAGTCGGGTGGGGGAGGATCGGGTTGCAGCCTGCGGACCGGCCCACCGCGATCGAAGCCCCAATACCAGAGGCCGAACGCGATCACGTTCGTGCCCCAGATCGTCGTCGCCTTCAGCAGGAGCTGTCCGCCACTGCGCTCGTGACCGCCGACCAGCGAGCCGAGCAGCGCGACCAGGAGCAGGGCGTTCGTGAGGCTGACAGTGCCCAGGAGGGTGAGTGCCACTTTGCGCCGGTGCCCGAGCAGCTCGAGCCGGCGGCGCGACTGATGCCAGTTGAGCGAAACGAGCAGAACGGTCTCGGGGCCGACTGAAATCAGCCAGACCCACCAGGGCAGGCCCCAGAGCTTCCAGTCCCGTACCTCACTGGCGCCCGCGAGCACGAGCTGGAACGCGATCACTAATGCAACTGCTGGGGCGGCCTCCCAACGTGACTCGACTTGCTCTTCACGTACCGGGTCGCTACCCATACCGCTAGCCGCCGCTGATCGCGGCGACCACCTCGACGCGCGAGCGCTCCTCGAGCGGCGTGTCGAGCTCCGCCCGCTCCCGGTCGACGTACACGTGGATGTGCACGCGGAGCGCCGGCCCCGGCTCGCAGAGGCGGTCGCGCACCCCGGGCCAGCGCTCGTCCAGCTCGTCGATCGCCTCGCCGACCGTCGCGCGCGTCGACCTCGACCCGCCGCGGCAGGTCGCCGAAGAGCGGCGTCAGCGTTCGTGGGAGGTGCAGCTCGGCCACGTCAGTCCACGGTCGCGACCTCGACCGACCAGATCGGCGGCAGGTAGTCTCGCGATCTCGCTCCAGCTCTCGCCGTCGTCGGTGCTCGCGAAGAGCTGGCCGGTGCTCGTGCCGAAGTAGAGGCCGGGCTCGTCGTCGTCGTCGATCGCCATCGCGGCGCGCAGCACGCCGAGGTGGGCGTCTCGCTGCGGCAGCCCGCGGTCGAGCTCGCTGCCAGGTCGCGCCGGCGTCGCGCGTGCGCCAGACCGCGGCTCGCCCGTCGGGCATGCAGCGGGCGTGGCCCGGGTCGAGCGGGATGACGTAGAAGGTGTCGTTGTCGTGCGGATGCGTCGCGGCGGCGAAGCCGAACTCGCTCGGCAGGCCCTCGGTGATCTCGGTCCACGAGTGGCCGCCGTCGTCGCTGCGGTGCACGCCGACGTGGTTCTGCTGGTACATGCGGTTCGGGTCGGCGGGCGAGCGGACGAGCCGGTGGACGCAGAAGCCGACCTCCTCGTGCGGCCGCGGCCAGTCGGCGCGCAGGCCCCTGTTGCGCGGCGTCCAGCTCGCCGCCGTCGTCGGTCTCGAAGACGCCGACGCCCTGGACGATCGCCCAGAAGTGCGACGCATCGTCTGCGTCGGGCATGATGGCCGAGATGCCGAGGTGGCCGGGCGGCTGGTTCGACGGGTCGTCCCACTCCTCGCTGCCGGGCTGGCCCGCGAGCGTCGTCAGCAGCGAGAAGGTCTCGCCGCCGTCGCGGCTCTCGAAGATGCCCGGCGCCTCGGCGCCGACGAGCAGCGCCCGTGCGATCGCGGCGAGCGTCGCGACCTTCGACACCTTGCGCTCGCCGGCCTCGTCGTAGGCGAGGCCCTCGCTCGAGAGCGCCCAGGTCTCGCCGAGGTCGCCGCTGCGCCAGACGGCCGAGCCGTGCCACTCGCTCGCGGCGGCGGCGTAGATCGCGCCGGAGTCGCGTCGTGAATGGCGTGGTAGACGGGCCAGCTCTCGCAGAACGGCCCGCGCAGCTCCAGTCGCGCCGGTCGGCGTCGCTCTCGAGCAGGAAGAGCCCCTTTCGCGTTCCGATCAGCAGCAGTGTCCGCGCCATCTCCCCTCACCTCCGGGTCGATTGCCATTAAGACGGATCCGCGGCCTGAAAGTCATCGGTCGAGGTTCAACTCGCGTAAGGCCAGGAACACGGCCTCGCTGAACGTCGGGTAGGGCGGGATCACGTCGAGCAGCGTCTCGAGCGACCTCGGCCGGGATCGCAAGCGTCAGCTGCTGCAGCCATTCGCCGGCCTCGGGCCCGGCCGCGACGGCACCGGTGAGGACGCGCCGGTCCGGGTCTGCAGCGACCTTGACGAACCCTTGGCGCTTCGGTCGCTCATAGGTCGAAGAGACGCGGCGTCTTGCTGGTCAGCTCCCCCGACCGGGTGATCTGCCCGTCGAGTGAGCCGACCGTAGCGACCTGTGGATCGGTGAAGATCGTTGCGGGAATCGCGCGGTAGTCGGCCCGCACGTCGTGCCCGTTCATGTCGTAGGCCGCGATCCTGTGCCTGGTACTTGCCGACGTGCGTGAGCTGCGCGATCCCGGTCACGTCGCCGATCGCCCAAACGTTTTCGGCGGCTCGCAGGCGCTCGTCCACCTCGATTCCGTGTTTCGAGACAGTCAGGCCGAGCGCATCGAGCCCCTCCACGTTCGGCTTACGACCGGTGGCGACGAGCACTCGGTCGAACTTTTCTCGAGTGACTCTTTGTCGCTTACGCGTTCGCTCACACGCACCTCGACGCCGTCTTCCTCGAGCGCCGCGTGCACGAGCGCGGCGGCGTCGGCGTCGACGTTCGGCAGCAGCCGCTCTTCCGCCTGGACGAGCGTGACCTTCGAGCCGACCCGCGCGAAGAACTGCGCGAGCTCGCAGCCGACGGGCCCGCCGCCGAGCACGAGCAGCGTTCCGGGCACTTCCGTCGTCTCCGTCGCCTCTTTGTTCGTCCAGTAGTCGAGCCCGTCGACGAACGGTGGCACGACCGGCGAAGAGCCGGTTGCGATCACGAGCCGGTCGTAGGCAAGCTCGCGCCCGTCGACGTCGACGACGCCCGGCTTCGTCACCACGCCGTCGCCACGCACGAGCTCGCAATGCTGGTCCGCGAGCCATTTGACCTGCGCCGAGTCGTCGCGCCCGTCGACGACGAGGTCGCGCCAGGCGAAAACACCCGCCGGGTCGAGGGTGGCAGGGCTGAGCCCGGGTGCACGGCGTGTCGCAGCCACGAGCTCCGTCGCGCGCAGCAACGTCTTCGTCGGCATGCAGGCCCAGTACGAGCACTCGCCGCCGACGAGGCGACGCTCCACGAGCGTCAGCTCGACATCGTCGTCCAGACGGCGGAGAGCGCCGACGAAATGCTCGCCGGTCGACCCTCCGCCGAGGACGACAACCTTCAACTAGACGAGGCCGTTCGCCTTCAGGAACGCCTTGGCGATCGACGCTGCCGACTGCTTGTCGACGTAGAACGCCTTGTTCATCGCCACCATCGCGTTCTGGCTCAGCTTCGCCGAGACCGCGTTGACCGTGGCGGTGAACGTGGCGCCCGCCGCACTGGCGACCGACGTCTTCACGATCGGCACCACGTTCTGGAAGCCGGTGACGTGCTTCGGGTCGGCCAGGACCGTGTACTTCGATCCCTTACCGAGCGGCGGATCCGTCGAGAACACGTCTGCCGCCAGCACCTTGCCCTGGTCGAGGAGCGTGTACGGCGAGAGGCTTCCGACCGACACGAACGACGCGTTCGCCAGCCCGTACTGCCTTCGTGTAGCCGACGAAGCACGTGTTGCGTGTCTGGCACTCGGGCAGGCCGCCGAACTTGAAGCTCCCGACCTTCTTCAGGTCGGAGATCGACTTCAAGCCGTACTTCTTCGCGGTCGCATTCGTCACCGCGACCACATCGGTGTCGAAGAACGGCGTCGGGTTGAGCACGGTGAAGCCCTTCGCCGCCTCGAGCTTTCGCGCGTTTGCGGTTGTCGCCGCGGCGGTCGCACCGGAGAACGTCTTGTGGAAGACGTCCTGCACGATCACGCCCGTGTACTCGGGGTAGAAGTTGATCTTGCCGCTCGTGAGCGCGGTCTGGATCAACTCGGTCGAGCCGAGGCTTCCCTTGTTCGTGACGGTGAAGCCCTTCGCTTGGAGCGCCTGCTTGTACAGCTCGCCGAGGATGTACTCCTCGGCGAAGTTCTTCGTCCCGATCACGATCGTCGGCCCGGCTTTGGGTGCCGGGCGGGCCGTGCCGGCGAATAGGCCTAGGACGATCGCGACCCCCAGGGAAACCGCGAACGCCGCCTTGGCAGCTCTGCGTGTGTGCTTGCGAATCACAACAACTCCCTCCTGTCGTTGGCTGCGCCCGGGACCCTACTGGGCCTAAGTGCCTTGGGCGTCATCCCTTGCTGTAACGCCAGTAGGGCGAGCCATACTCCCGCGGACAGCGCCATCACGCAGTACGAGGCGCCGAGCACACCCTGCAGGCGGTAGCTCGCCTGGTTGACGATCACGTCTCCGAGGCCGCCGCCGCCTGCGATCGCCGCAATCGGGGCGGTCGCGACGACCGTCACGGCTGCGACCCGGATCCCGGTGAAAAGGAGCGGCGTCGCCAGCGGCAACTCGATGCGACGGAGGATCTGGAGGTGCGACATGCCCATGCCGCGGGCCGCCTCGACGACGTCGCGGTCGACGCCGTCGACACCGTCGTAGGCGTTCGTCAGCAACGGCCCCGTGGCGAGGACGGCGAGCGCGACCATGTTGTTGACGAAGCCGAAACCGAGGATGGTCAGGAACACGCCGATCAGGACGATGCTCGGCAGCGCGCGGCCGAAGATCGACGCGCCGATCGCGACGTTCGCGCCGCGGTGGAAGTGACCGAGGACGATCCCGATCGGCAGCGCGAGGGCAGCGCCGAGCCCGAGCGCCGCACCGGAGAGCTCGAGCTGCTGGAGCGCCTTGTGGGCGAGGAAACCGGGGTTGTCGCCGATGAAGCGAAACGCTTCCAGGAACGTGTGCGCGTTGGCAGCGTCGAAGATCATTCGTGCACCCGTGTCCACGGGACGAGCGCTCGCCGGAGCGGTGACGAGGATCAGGTCGCAGGACAGCGCGAGCGCGACGACCAGGAAGCCCGCCGAATAGATCTCGGTCTTGAACGGCGTCGGCTCCTGCAGCGCGAGGAAGATGGGATAGCCGAGGCCGCGGTCGCCGATCAACGCGGCGATCGTGGCGATCGTCACGGTGGAGACAACGGCGATGCGCAGCCCGCCGATGATCGCCGGCAGCGCGAGCGGCAGCTCCACCCGCGTCAACACCTGGCGGCGCGTCAGGCCCATCCCGCGCGCGGCCTCGAGCACGTCCGGGGGTGCGGCGCGCAGGCCGGCGACGATGTTCGGGTAGAGGATCACGAGCGAGTAGCCGGTGAGCGGGATCTCGACGGTCGTGTTCGAGAGGCCGAAGAACGGCAGCAGGATCTGGAAGATCGCGAGCGCTCGGGATCGTGTAGATGAGCGCGGCCGCGATCGAGATCGGCTGCTCGATCGCCGGCGAAGCGGTAGGAGACGAGCGCGAGCGTGAAGGCGAGCGCGAAGCCGATCGCGACGGCGATCAAGGTCAGCTCGACGTGCTGAACGAGGTGGGGCTCGAGCGTGTCGCCCCAGTGCGCGCGCACCCAGTCCCAGCAGAAGACGTGGTCGCCGGTGACGCACGCGCTCGCCGTGGCCGAAGTTGGGGATGACGGGGCCGCCGGCGATCAGCGGAGCAGCTCCTCGACCTCGCTTGAGCTCGAGCACGCCTTGCGCGTTCGCCGTCGTCGCCGATGACGAGCACGCGGTCGGCGGCCGCTCCCGACCATCAGCGAGAGCGCGTTCCTGAGCGTCGTCGTCACTGTCACGCGCGGCATGTCCCGGCGACTGTCCCTGGACATGGCTCAATGGGACATCGCCGACACGGCGCAGCGCGAGGCGGCGCAGGGCGCGGTCTTCGCCGATGAACTGCTCGACGAACGTGTCGGCCGGGTGCGCGAGGATCGCGTCCGGCGTGTCGTACTGGGCAAGCCTGCCGCCCTCGCGCAGGATCGCGATCCGGTCGCCCATCATGATCGCCTCGTCGATGTCGTGGGTGACGAAGATGATCGTCTTCGCGACCGCTCGATGGAGCCGGCGCACTTCGAGCTGCAGCCGGTGACGCGTGATCGGATCGAGCGCGCCGAACGGCTCGTCCATCAGCAGCACCGGCGGGTCGGCCGCGAGCGCCCGCGCCAGGCCGACGCGCTGGCGCTGGCCGCCGGAGAGCTGCGCCGGATAGCGCTTGGCGTCGCCCTGCTCGAGCCCGACGAGCTCGATCAGCTCCGCGACGCGCGCCTGGATGCGCGCCTTTCCCCAGCCGAGCAGGCGCGGCACGGTGGCGATGTTCTCGCCGACCGTCATGTGCGGGAAGAGGCCGGCCTGCTGGATCACGTAGCCGATCCCGCGCCGCAGCTCGACGGCCGGGAGCTCGCGGACGCTGCGTCCGTCGATGCGGATGTCGCCGGAATCGAACGAGATCAGGCGGTTGACCATCTTCAGCGCCGTCGTCTTGCCGCCGCCCGACGGCCCGACGAGCACGCAGAACGTGCCTCCGGGGATGTCGAGCGACAACTCTTCGAGCGCATGATCCTGGCGGCCCGGATAGGTCTTCGACACGCGGTCGAAGACGATCTGCTCCGTGCGCCGCTCATGTTGCGTTGCGTCGGTTCGTGATGCCGACGAGCCCGGTCAGCCCGCCGACCGCGATCAGCCCGGCCGTGATCGCCATCGAGAGGCGATAGCCGTGCAGGTCGAGGCTCGTTGCCCGATCCCGCGATCGCGGCGCCGACGGTTGCGATGCCGATCAGGCCGGCGATGCGCGCGATCGCATTGTTGACGCCGGAGGCGATGCCGGCGTCGCGCTCGCCGGCGTCGGCGAGCACGGTCGAGGTCAGCGGCGCGACGATCAGCGAGAGGCCGACCGCGAAGATCGAGCAGCTGCGGCAGCAGGGTCGTCCAGTAGTCGAAGCCGGGCGAGAGCGTGCGCATCCAGAGGAGGGAGGCCGCGCAGATGAGCGGTCCGATCCCCATGAACCAGCGGGGACCGATCCGCATCGACAGCCGGCCGACGCGCGGCGAGAGAACGAACATCACGACCGTGATCGGAACGGTCGCGAGCCCGCTTCGGAACGGCGAGTAGCCGGCGAGCTGCTGCAGGAAGATGACGAGGAAGAACGTCAGCGTCGAGAGCGCCGCGTAGACGGTGAACGTCTCGAGGTTCGCGAACGTGAAGTTGCGCAGGCGGAAGAGCCGCAGCGGCAGCATCGGGTCGGGGTGATGCGAGCTCCCAGACGACGAACAGCCGCGAGCAGCGCGATCCCACCGATCAGCGTCGCCAGGATCAACGGGTCGGAGAAGCCGCGTTTCTGCGATTCGATCAGCGCGAACACCGGCCCGCCGAGCCCGAGCATGCCGAGCAAGCCGCCGACGACGTCGACGCGCACCCGCTCGCGCGTCATGTCGCGGCCCGGAAGCGAGATCCGCACGATCGCGAGGGTGGCGATCACGAACGGGATGTTGATCACGAAGATCGAGCGCCACGACCCGACCGAGACGAGCCAGCCGCCGACGAGCGGGCCGATCACGAACGAGATCCCCGTCCAGGCCGTCCACGTGCCGATCGCGGCTCCGCGCTCCTCGCCCGAGAAGTTCGACGTGATCGTCGCAAGCGCGGCCGGCGTGAGCAGCGCGCCCGCGATTCCCTGCAGCCCGCGGGCGACGATCAGCTCTGGGCCGTTCAGCGAAACGGCGCAGAGGACCGACGTGACGCCGAACACGGCCACGCCGATCTCGAAGATCCGCTTGCCGCCGAAGATGTCGCCCAGCGAGCCGCCGACGAGGATCAGTGAGCCCAGGGTGAGCAGGTAGGCATCGACGACCCACTGCTGCAGCACGAGCCCACCGCCGAGATCGCGCTGGATCGCGGGCAGGGCGACGTTCACGACCGTCGAGTCGATGAAGACGACCGTCGAGCCGAGGATGCACGCCACGAGGATCAGCCGCTTGCGTGTCGAGTCGCTCAGGTGGCTTAATACTTCCATGGGAGACACCTACACGATCAAAACGCTGGCGGACGTGCCCGACATCCTGGGCGACTACCCGGGCGAGATGCAGTTCTTCACTCCGGAGCTCGGCAACGAGCAGGTTGCCTTCACCTACCGTCGGATGCCGCAGCATACGGGCGGCAAGGGCGGGTATGGCCACTTTCACAAGCAGCAGGAGGAGGTCTACTTCGTCGTCTCGGGGAAGCTCCAGTTCAAGCTCGACGACGAGGTGATCGAGGCGGGGCAGGGGCACCGCGATCCGGGTCGCGCCCGAGTGCGTCCGCTCCGTCTGGAACGACGAGCCCGAGGATGCCGAGCTCGTGATCGTCTCGACCCGCAGCGAGGATCCGCGCGAAGACACCGAGCGGGTTCCGGACTTCTGGCCGGCGTGAGTCGGTCGCCCCTAGTTGGGGCGGGCGACCCGGCGGCGCCGCCGAAGCGGGCCGCCGCGGAGCGTCTCGATGCGCTCCGAGATGAGGAGCTTCGTGAACTGCGGGTCTGACAGTCTGAACATTTCCCCTCCTCCTAAAGAATCTCGATGTCGAGATACTAATGGTGGAATAGGTCTCTGTCAAGAGTCTTGACATCGAGCTATAATCGAGCTACATGACAACCACGACAGCCCAGCGAGACCACATCGACCTCTTCCTCGACCGGCTGGTCGACATCCCCGGCCTCGACCCTGAGGTCGAGGGGATCGTCGACCGGATCAACAGCCTCAGGAACAAGTTCCGGCGCGCGCTCGAAGAGACGCTCGGAGAGCACGACCTGACGTGGGGGGAGTGGAAGGTGCTCGGCTCGCTGATCCTCGGCGAAGGGGAATGCTCGCTCGCCGGGAGAGCTCTCGACCGAGCTCGAGGTGTCCACGGGGGCGATGACGAACCGGCTCGACCGCCTCGAGCAGGACGGCCTGATCCGGCGCGTGCGCGACCCTGACGACCGCCGTGGCGTGAAGATCGAGCTGACCGACGCCGGGCGTCGCGCGTGGACGGACTCGACGTAGTGCGCAGGCCCGCAAGGAGGCGCTCGTCGCCGCTGCGCTCACGAAGAAGGAGCAAGGCGAGTTGAACGCGCTGCTGCGCAAGCTGATGCTCGCGTTCGAGATGCCTAGGCGCTCGTCGCCGTCCGCAGGCCGGCGTGGCCGGTGCGCGGGCCGAGCGCAGTGGAACGGCTCGGGCTCGCGGCCGCCTTCGATGCAGTCCGCGACGTATTCGGCGAGCGCAGGGCCGTGCTTGAACCCGTGACCTGAGCCGCCGCCCAGCAGCCACCATCCGGGCTGCTCGGGGTGCCGGTCGAAGAGAAAGTGCGAGTCGAGCGGTCAGGTCGTACTGGCAGACGCGGGCGCCGATCAGCGGTGCGCCGGCGAGCGCAGGGAACCGCTTGCGCGACGTAGCTGCGCGCGAGTGCTTCGCTCGCGGGATCGGGCAGCCGCTCGAGCTGGTCCGGGTCGATCTCGACCCCGGGCCCGTCGTAGGAGGTCTTGAGCCCGAGCCCTCCGAGCTCGCCGTGTCCGTAATACGGGCCCTCGTAGTCGCAATAGCCTGGCGTGCCGGACCAGCTGCCGTCGACGCCGAAGAAGAAGACGTCGCGACGCGAGATCCGTTGTTGCACCAGTGCGGGGAACAATCCGGGGAGCCAGGCGCCGCAGGCCCAGACGACGATGTCGGCGCGCGGCGGGTCGATCGGCGTCGGTCGTCCGGTCTCGACGCGCAGGTTGCGGACGAGGCAGCGCGTCGCACGACGCGCGAACAAGACGCCGGCGCCGGGCTCGAGCAACACCGAGCGCAGATCGTCTCCGCCGAGGGACGGATAGAGGTGCTGCGCGTCCTCGGGCGTGAGGCGCTCGCACGCGATGCCGAGGCGACTGAGCGTCGCCTCGCTCTTTCGCGTGAAGTCGTCGTCTCCCGTCTCGAACCACGCGACCCCGACCGGTTCGAAGAGCTTCATCCCCGTCTCCTCCTCGAGCTCGAGCCACAGCTCAAGCGCGCGACGCGCCATCAGCGTGTACCAGTCGACGTCGCCGTGCGAAAACCGGAGCAGGCGCGTGTCGCCGCCCGACCCCGAGCGCACGTTGCCGGCTGCGTACTGCTCGACGACGCGCACGTCCCAGCCGCGCCGGGCAAGCTCGCGTGCGGTCGACGCTCCGAAGACTCCTGCGCCGACGACGACCGCGGTGCCAGACACGCGTGAACCCTAGATCGCGGCCCGGAGGCTGCGCACGTACTCCCGCAGCGCGGCCGGGCCCTCTTCGGCGACTTGCACCGCGCGTGAGCCCACGACGACGCCGTCTGCCAACTCGGCCACAGCCGCCGCGTGTGCGGGCGTGGAGATGCCGAAGCCGGCGTAGAGCGGCTTGTCGGTCAGCGCCCGGGTGCGCTCGACGAGCCCGGCGAGCGCGGGGGAGACCTCGTCGCGCGTTCCCGTCGTTCCCGTGAGCGAGACGAGGTAGAGCCAGCCGTCGGTGTTCGCCACGCACGTGGCGATTCGCTCGTCGGTCGAGGTCGGCGCAACGAGCTGGATCCGCGGCACGTCTGCATGCTCCTCCACCGGCAGGTCGACGACGATCGCGCTTGTTGCGCCGGCCGCCCGCGAGTCCGTGACGAAGCGCTCGTAGCCGTACGCCTCGAGGATCGCCGCGTAGGTCATCGGCACGAGCGGGACATCGACGCGCTCGCGCACGGCCGCGATGCACTCGAGACATTCCTTCGTGCGCATCCCGCGAGCGAGCGCGCGCTCGGATGCGAGGCGGATCGTCGGGCCCTCGGCGAGCGGATCGGAGAACGGGATGCCGAGCTCGACGATGTCGGCGCCGCCCTCGACCGCGGCCTCGGCGAGCTCGGGCGTCTCCGGCTCGCACACGAGGTAGATGACGAGTTTCTTGTTCACGCGCGCGCGAGGACCTCGGCGCAGGTCCTTGTCGCCGCGGCCGGAGAGGCAGACGAGGACGAGCTCTGCGTCGAGGTCGAGCGCGCGCGCGAGCGCGTGCGAGCTCTCGAGCGCGGGGATGATCCCCTCCGTCTTGCGCGAGCCGGTGGAAGGCGGTGAGCGCCTCTTCGTCGGTGCACGGGAGGTAGGTCGCGCGGCCCGAGTCGCGCAACGCGGCGTGCTCGGGGCCGACGCCGGGGTAGTCGAGCCCGGCGGAGATCGAATGCGCGTCGGCGATCTGGCCGTCGTCGTCTGCGAGCACGGACGAGCGCGCGCCGTGGAGCACGGCGGTCCGGCCGGTGCCGAGGCTTGCCGCACCCGCGGCTTCGACGCCGACCAGCCGCACGTCTGGATCGTCGGAGGAAGCCGTAGAAGATCCCGATCGCGTTCGAGCCGCCGCCGACGCACGCGACGACCGCCTCGGGCAGGCGGCCCTCGGCCGCGAGGAACTGCTCGCGCGCCTCGTCGCCGATCACGCGCTGCAGGTCGCGGACGATCTCCGGGTACGGCGCCGGGCCGACGCACGAGCCGATCAGGTAGTGCGTCGTCTCGACGTTCGTGATCCAGTCGCGGATCGCCTCGCTCGTCGCTTCCTTCAGCGTCTTCGTCCCGAACTCGACCGGCCGCACCTCGGCACCGAGCAGGTGCATCCGCTCGACGTTCGGCTTCTGCCGGCGCATGTCCTCGGCGCCCATGTAGACGACGCACTCGAGGCCGAAGCGCGCGCAGACGGTGGCGGTGGCGACGCCGTGCTGGCCGGCGCCCGTCTCGGCGACGATCCGGCGCTTGCCGAGGCGGCGCGCGAGCACCGCCTGGCCGAGCGCGTTGTTCAGCTTGTGCGCGCCCGGTGTGCAGCAGGTCCTCGCGCTTGAGGTAGAGGCGCTTGTCGGGCGCGAACCGCTCGACGCGCGTCAGCGGCGTCGGCCGGCCGCCGTAGTTCGTGAGCAGCTCGTGCAGCTCGCGATGGAAGGCGTCGTCGGCCTTCGCGGCCTCCCAGCCCGCGGTCAGCTCGTCGAGCGCCGGAATCAGCGTCTCGGGACGTAGCGGCCGCCGTAGGCGCCGAAGGTGGTGGTCGTCATCGCGCTGCCTTTCACCCACGCGCGCACGGCGTCGTGGTCCTTGATTCCCGGCTCGAGCTCGGTCGACCGCGCCGAGTCGACCGCCCACGGACGGATGCTGTCGATCGCCGCGCGCACGTTGCCCGGGTCGAGGCCGCCCGCGAGCATGACGCGGCCCGGTGTCGTGCGCGCGCGCTCGAGATGGGTCTCGTCGGTCGCGCTCCCACGGCAGGTCGACGACGGTGCCGACCCGTTCGCCGTTGTACGCGCAGCACGCCGTCGCGCGCGCGGTGGCCGTTCTCGCGCTCGTAGAACTGCACGACGTCGGCGCCGGTCTCGTGCTCATCGCCGACGAAGACCGCGACGCGAAGCACCGTGTCCGGCGCGTCGAGGAGCTCGTCGGTGCGGCGTGGGCTCTCCTGCGCGAGGATGAAGCCGACGAGGTCGGCGCCCGCGTCGACCGCGACGTCGACGTCCTCCTGGCGGGTCAGCCCGCAGACCTTGACGAGCGGCCGCGAGATCAGCTCGGCGAGCTTGGCGCCGGGATCGGTCGCGCGCATCAGCGTCGAGCCGACGAGGATCGCGTTCGCGCCGGCGAGCTCGGCGGCCGCGCCCTGCGCGCGCGTCTCGATCGCCGACTCGGCGATCACGATCCGGTCGCGCGGCGCACGCGCGAGCAGCGCGAGCTGCGCGCGCGCGGTCGATGTGGAACGTGGAGAGATCGCGCGCGTTGACGCCGATCACCGGCGCGCCGAGCTGCGTCGGCGCGAGCGAGCTCGGCCGCGTCGTGCGCCTCGACCAGCGTGTCGAGGCCGAGTGCCTCCGCCTCACGCATCAGTGTCAGACACTGCGCATCGTCGAGGTCGCGCAGGATCAGCAGCGCCGCGTCGGCGCCCGCCTCGCGCGCCGTGCGCAGATGTTCCGCGGTCGAGAAGAAGCCCTTGGCGAGGAGCGGCAGCGAGGTCGCCGCGCGCGCGGCGCGCAGGTCGTCCCACGAGCCGGCGAAGCGCTCGTCGACGAGCACCGACATCGCACGCGCGCCGGCGCGCTTCGTACGCGCGCGCGACGGCGGCGGGATCGCCGTCCGGGCGCAGGTCGCCGGCCGACGGCGAGCGCCGCTTGAACTCGGCGATCGCGCCGAAGCCATCGCGCAACGAGTCAGCGAACCTCATGTGGAAAACCTGTCGCAGTTCCGTAGCGATGCCTGGCACCGGCCATGTCTCATTTCGACACGCCCGCTCGGGAGAAGGCGATCAGGGCATCGAGCCGTTCGGCGGCGGCGCCCGAGTCGAGCGCCTCGCGCGCGAGCTCGAGCCCTTCGCGCAGGTCGTCGGCGTGACCGGCCGCTGCGATTGCGCCCGCGGCGTTGAGCAGGATCGCCGAGCGGCGCCCGCCGTTGCCGCCCTGCGAACACCTCGCGGATCTTCGCGGCGTTCTCGTCGGCGGTGCCGCCGCGGAGCTCCTCGGGGTCGCAACGCTCGACGCCCAGGTCGAGCGGGTCGATCTCGCGGCGACGCACGTCGCCGTCGACCACCTCGTACACGAGGTTCGGCCCGGTGGGCGAGAGCTCGTCGATCCCGCCCGCGCCGTGGACGACGAATGCCCGCCGCGCGCCGAGCGCCGCAAGCACATCCGCGATCACCGGCACGAGCAGCGGTGAGTAGACGCCGACGATCTGCGCGCGCGCGCCGGCCGGGTTCGTCAGCGGTCCGAGCACGTTGAAGACCGTGCGCGCCGCGAGCTCGCGGCGCACCGGGCCCGCGTGCTTCATCGACGGGTGGTGCGTCGGCGCGAACATGAAGCCGAACCCGAGCTCGTCGATCGACTGCGCGATCCGCTCCGGTGCGAGCTCGAGCTCGAAGCCGAGCGACTCGAGCACGTCGGCAGATCCTGACTGCGACGACACCGAGCGGTTGCCGTGCTTCGCGACGCCTGCGCCGGCGGCTGCCGCGACGAGCGCCGCCGCGGTGGAGATGTTGAACGTCTTGCCGCCGTCGCCGCCGGTGCCCGCCGTGTCGACGAGGTCGTCGCGCTTTGCGTTGACCGGGAGCACGTGCGCGCGCATCGCCTCCGCGCAACCGGCGATCTCGTCGGCGGTCTCGCCCTTCAGCCGCAGCGCGACGAGGAAGCCGCCGATCTGTGCCGGCGTCGCTTCGCCCGACATGATCGTGTTCATCACCTCGCGCGCCTTGTCGCGCGCCGAGGTCACGGCCTTCGAGCAGCTCGTTCAGCGCGTCCTGAATCATCTGCGCTCCCGAGGAAGTTCTTCGCGAGGTCGCGCCCGACCGGCGTCAGCACCGACTCGGGATGGAACTGCACGCCGTCGACCGGCAGCTCGCGATGGCGCACGGCCATCACCTCGCCGTCGGCCGCAGTCGCCGAGATCTCGAGGCAGTCGGGGATCGTCGTCGCCGCGAGCGAGTGGTAGCGGCCTGCGAGAAAGTCCTCGGGCAGCCCGGCGAAGATGCCGCGTCCGTCGTGCGCGACCATCGTCGCCTTGCCGTGCACCAGCGCCTGCGCGGGGCCGACCTCGCCGCCGAAGGCCGCAACGATCGCCTGATGCCCGAGGCAGACGCCGAGCGTCGGCACGCGGCCGGCGAAGGTGCGCACGATCTCCTCCGACACGCCCGCCGCCTCTGGCCGACCGGGCCCGGGCGAGATGACGACGTGCGACGGCGCCATCGCCTCGGCTTCGCCACCGTGATCTCGTCGTTGCGCCGCACCACGACCTCCGCGCCCAGTTCGCCGAACAGGTGCGCCAGGTTGTACGTGAACGAGTCGTAGTTGTCGATCAAGAGCACCGTCGCCATCAGCCGGCCTCCGCGAGGTCGATCGCGGTCTCGAGCGCGGCCAGCTTGCGCAGGCACTCCTCGTGCTCGGCGGCCGGGTCGGAGTCGGCGACGATCCCCGCCCCCGCCTGCAAGAGCGCCACGCCGTCGTGCAGCACGATCGTGCGGATCGAGATGCATGCATCGAGCACACCGCCCGGAAGCGCGTAGAGCACCGCTCCCGCGTAGGGGCCGCGGCGATAGCCCTCGAGCTCGGAGATGATCTGCATCGCGCGCACCTTCGGGGCGCCCGAGACGGTGCCCGCCGGGAAGCACGCGCGCAGCAGGTCGAAGCCCGTGATCCCCGCGCGCATTTCCCCTGCGACCTCCGACACGAGGTGGGTGATGTGCGAGAAGCGCTCGGCTTCGAGGAACCGTTCGACCTTGACCGTGCCGGGCACACAGACGCGCGAGAGATCGTTGCGGCCGAGGTCGACCAGCATGACGTGCTCGGCGCGGTCCTTGTCGGACGAGAGCAGACGTTCGGCGTCGCCTTCGCCCGGGCGCGTCGAGCCCGCGATCGGGTTGAGCGACGCGCGCGTGCCCTCGCATTTCACGAGCGTCTCGGGGGACGAGCCGACGAGCGCGATCCCGTCGAGCTCGAGCAGGAAGAGGTACGGCGACGGGTTGACGTGGCGCAGCGAGCGGTAGAGCGCGAGCGCCGAGACGCTGGTCGGCCGCTCAGCGCGTTGCGACAGCACGATCTGGAACGCGTCGCCCTGCCGGATGTAGTCCTTGCAGGCGCGCACGCCCGCCTCGTACTCGGCCTGCGAGGGGAAGCGGCGTGTCGGCGAGGGAGCTGCGTGTTCAGGCGGCGGAGGCGGCATCGGGTGGTTGAGCAACCGCGCCGTATCAACGAGGTCACCGCGAAGGATTTCCGCCTGGCCTCGGACATGGTCGAAGCGAACCAGCGTGTCCGCCACGACGAAGCGGCTCTCCGGCAGGCCCCGCCCATCGGCCGGCAACGGGACTGTTGGCTCGAGCTTGGCAGCGAAGTCGTAGCCCAGGTAACCGACGACCGGCTCGCCGCACCGCTCAGCCTCTTCGTAGGTGAGCAGGCGCGATCCGCACCCGACGAGCGAATGGCGGCCGAGGCGCCCTTGCTCGACCGACTCGAGCAGGAAACTCGCCCGACCCTCGTCGCGCAGGCGGAGGTATGCGCCAAGAGGGGTGACGAGATCAGTGGGTGTGGTTGCGTGTTCGGACAATAAAAAAGACCCTCCGGGGGTCTTCGTTCGAGCGGTGACAGGCTGTCGCGTCTCAGGTCAGACGCAGGCTCCCGCCCCGCTCGTGTGCCAGGTCCACCAAGTGCGCGGGGAGGAGGTCATCGCCCTCAGGTTAGCTTCGGCTCAGGCCGCGCGCAAGAACTCGAGGACGAGCAGCTTCCCGCCGTTCTCGACCGCGGCCACCTTCCAGTCGAAGCGCTCGCCCGGATGAAGCTCGCCGTCGGCCCGTACGGGCAGCCGCACGAGGTCGCCGAGGCCACGCGGACGGGAGGTGAAGAACGGCGCCGCTCGCAGGAGCCGGCCACCTGGAAGCCGCACTCGTACGCGGTACTCGAGCTGGCTCATCTGCTCACCGTAGCCCCTGTGGGTGAGGTATTTATGAGAGTTTGTAAGGCCGATGGCGATTCCCGGCCTGCTCCACGAGCTCCTGACTGCCGCCGGCCCCTCGGGCCATGAAGGGCCCGCGGCCGCCGTCTGGCGCGCGGCCGCGACGGAGTTCGCCGAGGTCACCTCCGACACGCTCGGCACGTCGTTCGCGCGGGTGCGGGCCGCGGAGGGAGCGCCGACGCTCGCGATCGTCGGCCACATCGACGAGATCGGGGTGGCGATCACTCACATCGGCGATGACGGGTTGCTCAGCTTCAGCGAGCTCGGCGGTTACGAGCCCGAGCAGATGGCCGGCCAGCGTGTGCTGATCGCCGGCCGTGAGGGAATGGTCACCGGAGTTGTCGGTCGCAGGCGTCTCTCGCGGGAGGAGCGTCGCGGCGAGCGGCCGTCGCTGAAGCACACGGACCTCCACATCGACATCGGCGCGACCTCGGGTGAGGATGCGGCACGCCTTGTTCGTCCGGGGGATGCCGGCGTCTGGGAAGGCGAGCCGATCGAGCTGCCGAACAACCGCATCAGCTCACGCGCGCTCGACAACCGGCTCGGCGCGTATGCGGCGCTCGAAGTCGCGCGCCGTGTCGCCGAGGCCGGCGATGCTGCGGTCGACGTCGTCGCAGTCGCCGCGGTGCAGGAGGAGACCGGCATCTACGGTGCGCGCACGTCTGCGTTTTCACTCGACCCGCAGGTCGCGATCGCGATCGACGTCACCTGGGCGACGGATGTCCCGGGCGGCAATCCGAAAACCTTCGGCAAGGTCGACCTCGGCGGGGGCGCGGCGATCAGCCGCGGACCGGTCGTGCACCCGGTCGTCTCCGACTTGCTCGCTGAAGTGGCGGGCGCAGAAGGCATCGACCACTGTTTCGAGGTCTACTCCGCCCACACCCAGACCGATGCGGATGCCATCTTCGTTGCTCGCGGTGGCGTGCCGACCGGCCTCGTCTCGATTCCGTTGCGGTACATGCATTCACCGTGCGAGCTCTGCTCGCTCGACGACCTCGAGGCGGTGATCGCGCTGACGACGGCGTTCGCCCGCCGGCTCACCCGCGAGACGAGCTTCCTGCGCT
>CAVXHB010000019.1:0-195514 GCA_963761365.1 uncultured Actinomycetes bacterium
CCCGTCCTTGGTCACGCCGATGTCGAAGGAGATGATGTCGCCCTCCTTCGCGGCGTAGTCGCCCGGGATGCCGTGCACGATCATCGCGTTCGGCGAGATGCAGATTGCCGCCGGATATCCCTTGTAGCCCTTCGAGGTCGGCACCCCGCCCTGCGAGTGGATGAAGTCCTCGGCGATCTTGTCGAGCTCGGCCATGG
The DNA here is from genome assembly GCA_963761365.1 of uncultured Actinomycetes bacterium. Lineage (GTDB taxonomy): Bacteria > Actinomycetota > Thermoleophilia > Gaiellales > Gaiellaceae > PALSA-600. Next base: position 198 of record CAVXHB010000019.1, read on the forward strand.
TCACGCCCGGCTCGAGCCGCTCCTCGAGGAGCGCGAGCGTCCCCGCGACAACAACGCCCGCCGCCGCCATCAGCTCGATCTCGGCAGCAGACTTGCGGATGATCATCGAGCCTCCGTCGTAGTGTCTGACACCAAAGGTGTCAGACACTGGAGTTGTTCCAGCGCTTCCTGCACGTCGGACCAGACCTCGTCGATGCTGCGCTCGCCGCGCAGCGGCACGAGCCCGCCGGTGGCGCGGTAGTGCTCGACGATCGGCTCGGTCTGCTCGTGGTAAGTGCGCAGGCGCTCGGCGATCACGTCGGGCGTGTCGTCGGGGCGACCCTCATCCTCGGCGCGCTTGAGCATCCGCTCCGTCGCGACGTCGTCGGGCAAATCGAAGAGGAGAATCGCGTCGAGGTTGCGGCCGATTTCGCCGAGCATCTCGTCGAGCGCTTCAGCCTGCGCGACGTTGCGCGGAAAGCCGTCGAGCACAAATCCGTTCTGCGCATCCGGCTGAGCGAGCCGCTCGCGGATCAGCGCGATCGTGATGTCGTCGGGAACGAGCTTGCCCGACGCGAGGATCGGCTCGACCTGCTTGCCGAGCTCGCTGCCCGCCGCGATCGCTGCGCGGAACATGTCGCCGGTCGAAACGTGGGGGATTCCGTGCTCGGCTGCGATCCGCTTTGCCTGCGTCCCTTTCCCCGCTCCCTGCGGGCCCAGCACCAGCAGGTTCAAGCGCAAGAAGCCCTCGTAGCTTCGCATCATCATCTGCGACTCCATCTGCCGCATCGTGTCGAGGGCGACGCCGACGACGATCAGCACCGAGGTGCCGCCGAGCGCGCGCGAGGTCGCCTGCGAGAAGTTGAAGTAGTTGATGAAGACCGACGGGAGCACCGCCACGACTGCGAGGAAGAGGGATCCGGGCAGCGTCAGGCGCGTCAGGATCCGGTCGAGGTACTGCGCGGTCGGCGGGCCCGGCCGGATGCCGGGGATGTAGCCGCCGTACTTGCGCAGGTTGTCGGCCTGGTCGACCGGGTCGAAAACGGTCGCCGTGTAGAAGAACGTGAAGACGATGATCAGCAAGGCCTCCACGACCAGGTACGTCCACGACCTCGCCGAGAAGTGCGCGTTGATGAATGCCTGCGTGTTCGGTGCGAACGACCCGATCGTCTGCGGGAGCGCGAGCACGGCTGCCGCGAAGATGACGGGGATCACCCCGGCCATGTTCACGCGCAGCGGCATGTAGGTCGAGCCGCCTGCGGTCTGGCGGCGACCGACCATCCGCTTCGCATACTGAACCGGGATCCGCCGCTGCCCTTCCTGAACGAAGACGACGGCGACGACGACTCCGATCGCGACGAGCGGGAAGAAGAGCTTCTCGGTCGCGCCGCCGTTCGCCCACGCGTTGATTCCGGCGGGCGCCGAGGTGAGGATCGAGGCGAAGATCAGCAATGAGATGCCGTTGCCGATCCCGCGCTTCGTGATCAGCTCGCCCATCCACATCAGCATCGTGCAGCCGGCCGTGAGCGTGATCACGATCAGCACGAGCCGGCCGGTGTTGACGTTCAGGATGTGCTGCTTCTTGAAGAGGTAGCCGTAGCCCGCCGCCTGCGCCCCGGCGAGGATGACCGTGAGGTAGCGGGTGTACTGGTTGATCTTGGCGTACCCCGATTCGCCCTCTTTCTTCAGCGCCTCGAGCCTGGGCATGACCGGCGACAGAAGCTGCAGGATGATCGACGCCGTGACGTACGGCATGATCCCGAGCGCGAAGATCGAGAAGCGCGAGAGCGCGCCGCCCGAGAACAACGACAGCAAGCCGAAGATGCCGCTCGCGTTACTGCCGAAGTAGTTCTGAATTGCGGTCGCGTCGACGCCGGGAGCCGGCATCCACGAGCCGAGGCGGTAGGCCGCGAGCACGGCAGCGGTGAACAGCACCCGGCGCCTGAGCTCCGGAACCCGCCAGGCGTTGGCGAGCCAGGAAAGCAGCGGTTACTCCCCGCTTTCCTGTTCGGGCTCGGCCGGAGCTTCAGCCTCGGCCGGAGCCTCGGTGGTCGTCTCCTCGGCCTCTTCGGCTTCTGCCGCCGGCGCGGCCTTGTGCTTCTTGGCCTTCTTCACCTTCGGCTCCTTCAGCAGCGTGAGCGTGCCGCCCGCGGCCTCGACCTTCTCGCGCGCGGTCGCCGAGGCGGCGTGCACGGTGATCTTCAACTTGGTCGTGAGCTCACCGACGCCGAGCAGCTTCACGTCCTTGCGAATCGTGCGGATCAGCCCCTTCGCCTTCAACGACTCGGGCGTCACCTCCTCGCCTGCTGCAAAGCGGTCGAGGTCCTTCAGGTTGACCGGCTGCGTGTAGGTGCGGAACGGGCCGACGGGCATCGCGTCTTTCGACGTCGAGCCGCGCAGCTTCGGGATGCGCATCGTCAACGGCATCTGGCCGCCCTCGAAGCCCGCACGCATCATGTGCGAGCCCGCGCGCGACTTCTGGCCCTTGATCCCGCGCCCCGAGTACCGCCCCTTGCCCGAGCCCATGCCGCGGCCGACGCGCTTGCGATCCTCGCGCGGCTGGGCGGGCTGCAGGTTGGACAGGCTCAAGTCTTCAGGCATCTTCGACCTTCACGAGATGGGCGACCTTCCGAAGCATGCCTTGAATGACCGGGCTCGCGCCGTCCTGCTCGACGGACTTGCCGATCCTGGTCAGCCCGAGCGCGCGCATCGTGCCGCGATGGCGCGGCGACTGGCCGATCGTGCTTTTGATCTGGGTCAATTTAAGCTTCGACACCGGCTGCTTCCAGTTCAGGCTCCGGCTCGGGCTCGGGCGCCTTGTAGGGCAGAACCTCGCTGATCGACTTGCCGCGGGCCTTCGCCACGTCTTCCGGACGGCGAAGGTTGCGAAGCGCGCTCTCGGCCGCCTTCAGCATGTTGATCGGGTTCGTCGTACCGAGTGACTTCGCGAGCACGTCGCGGATGCCGCCGAGCTCGAGCACGGCACGCACTCCCCCGCCGGCGATGACGCCGGTACCGGGGGAGGCCGGCCGCAGCAGTACTCTCGCCGCGCCGAACCGCCCGAGCACCTCGTGCGTGATCGTCTGGCCGTGTTTGGGGACGGTGAACAAATTCTTCTTCGCGTCGTCGACCGCCTTCGAGATCGCAAGCGGAACCTCGCGCGCCTTTCCGTAGCCGACGCCGACGCGGTCGACTTCGTCGCCGATCACAACGAGTGCCGTAAACGAAAACCGCCGGCCACCCTTGACCACCTTGGCCACGCGGTTGATCTCGACCACGCGCTCCTTCAGCTCCCTCGCGTCGCCGCGATCTTGAAATGCCATCAGAACTTCAGCCCCCCCTCGCGCGCGCCGTCGGCGAGCGCCTTGACGCGTCCGTGGTACAGGTAGCCGCCGCGGTCGAAGACGACCGTTTCGATGCCGGCCTTCTTTGCGGCGGCCGCAACTTGCTTGCCGACCTCCTTGGCCTGCTCACTCTTGTCGCCCTTGAAGCCTTTGAGCGCGACCCAGCTCGCACCGGCGAGCGTGCGGCCGCTGCCGTCGTCGACGAGCTGCGCGAAGATGCCGCGATTCGAGCGGAACACCGCGAGCCGCGGGCGCTCGGACGTGCCGGACACCTTGCCGCGCACACGGCGATGACGGCGCTCGCGCTTCTGACGAACGGTGGGAGCACTCATGCGCGCTTGCCGACCTTCCGGCGGACGAACTCGCCCTCGTAGCGGATGCCCTTGCCTTTGTACGGCTCGGGCGGGCGCACCTTGCGGATCTCGGCCGCCGTCTGGCCGACCATCTGCTTGTCGATCCCGCGCACGACGACCTGGGTCGGCACCGGCACCTCGAACTCGATTCCCTGGCGCGGCTTGATCTTCACCGAGTGCGAATAGCCGACCTGAAGCTCGAGGTCGGAGCCGGACATCGCGGCGCGATAGCCGACACCCTGGATCTCGAGCTTCTTCTCGAAGCCGTTCGTCACGCCCTCGACCATGTTCGCGACGAGCGTGCGCGTGAGCCCGTGGAGCGCGCGATCCTCGCCGCGCTCGGTCGGACGCGTGACGGTGATCACGCTCTCCTCCTGCTTGATCGCCATCCGCAGCGGCACAACCTGGTGCAGCTCGCCCTTCGGACCAGAGACGATCACGCGGCCCGGGTCGATCGAGACCATGACGCCGGCGGGAACTTCAATGGGTTGTTTTCCGATGCGAGACATGAGTGGTTACCAGACGAAACAGATCACTTCGCCGCCGATGCCTTCGCGCTCGGCGGTGCGGCTCGTGATCACGCCGCGGGACGTGGACAGGATTGCAGTTCCCATGCCGCCGAGGACGCGGGGCAGGCGGTCCTTGCTCGCGTAGATGCGGCGGCCGGGCTTGGAGACGCGCTTGACCCCGTTGAGCACACGCTCGCGGCTGCGGCCGTACTTGAGCTCGACCACGAGCACGTTGTAGGGAAGCTCGCCGGTCTCTCCACCCTCCTCGACGTGGTAGTCGCGGATGTACCCCTCCTCCTTGAGGATGCGGGCGATCTCCATCTTCAGCTTCGAAGACGGCATGCGGGTGGTTTCGTGCAGCGCCTTGTTGGCGTTGCGGATGCGCGTGAGCATGTCGGCGACGGGATCGGTCAGCATCGGGTCACCATGAGCTCTTGGTCATGCCGGGGATGACGCCCTGATGGGCGAGCTCGCGCAGGCAGATGCGGCAGAGCCCGAACTTCTTGAACACGGCGCGCGGGCGGCCGCACTTGTTGCAACGGCTGTAACCGCGCGTCTTGTACTTCGGCGTGCGTCCGGCCTTCGCGATCAATGACTTCTTTGCCATTAGCTGGGCTGCTCCTCAGTCGCGAGCGGGAAGCCCAGGCCGCGCAAGAGCGCCTCGGCCTGCTCATCCGTCTCGGCAGTGGTCGTGATCGCGACGTCGAGTCCGCGAATCGTGTTGATGCTGTCGTAGTCGATCTCGGGAAAGATGATCTGCTCGCGAATGCCGAGCGAGTAGTTGCCGCGGCCGTCGAACGAACCGGGATTGAGACCGCGGAAGTCGCGGATGCGCGGGAGCGCGATCGAGATCAGGCGGTCGATGAACTCCCACATCCGGTCGCCGCGCAGCGTGACGCGCGCGCCGATCGGCATCCCTTCGCGGAGCTTGAACTGCGCGACCGACTTCTTCGCCTTGCGCATCTGCGCGCGCTGGCCGGCGATGGTCGTCAGCTCCTCGAGTGCGGCATCGAGCACCTTCGCCTCGGTCTTCGCCTCGCCGACGCCCATGTTGAGCGTGACCTTCGTGATCCGCGGCACCTGCATGACCGACTTGAGGCCGAGCTGCTCCTTGAGCTGCGGGCGCAGCTCGTCGTTGTAGGACTGCTTCAAGCGGGGCACGTACGACTCCGTCGTAGCCATCAGCGATCGAGCTCCTGGCCGCAGCCGGCGCGCTTGCAGACGCGCACCTTGATCGTCTCGCCTTTGACTTCCTTCGTCTTGTACCCGATGCGGCTCGGCAGCTTGCAGGTCGGGCAGACGAGCATCACATTTCCGACCGGCACGAGCGTCGGCTTTTCGACGCGGCCGCCCGGCGTCATCTGCGTGCCGCCCATCCGGCTGGCGTCGCGCATCGGGCGCGGCTTCTGGTGGCGCGTCGCCAGGTTCAGGTTCTCCACCATCACCTTGAACTCGCGTGGGCGCGCGTCGACAACATGGCCCTGCTTGCCGCGGTCTTTACCGGTGAGCATCTGGACGAGGTCGCCCTTCTTGATTTTCATCGACGGCATCTAGAGCACCTCCGGAGCGAGACTGACGATCTTCATGAAGTTCTTCTCGCGCAGCTCACGCGCGACCGGGCCGAAGATGCGCGTGCCGCGCGGATTGCGCGCGTTGTCGATGATCACGGCGGCGTTCTCGTCGAATGCGATCAGCGTGCCGTCGTCGCGCCCGAACGGCTTGCGCGTGCGCACGACGACCGCCTTCACGACCTCGCCCTTCTTGACGGCGCCCTGCGGCGCCGCGGACTTGACCGTGGCCGTGATGATGTCGCCGACGCGCGCGTAACGGCGCCTCGAGCCGCCGGCGACGCGGATGCAGAGGATCTCGCGCGCACCGGTGTTGTCGGCGACCTTGAGCCTGGATTCCTGTTGGATCATTTCGCCTTCTCGACGATCTCGGCAAGGCGCCAGTGCTTGGTCTTCGAGAGCGGACGCGTCTCGACGATGCGGACGACGTCGCCGATCCCGGCCGAGTTCTGCTCGTCGTGCGCGTGGAGCTTGTTGCTCGAGCGCACGACCTTCTTGTACTTCGGGTGCGCCTTGATCATCTCGACCTTGACGACGATCGTCTTGTCGCCCTTGTCGGAGACGACGACGCCCCGCCGCTCCTGGCGGCGGCCGAGCTCGCCGTCCGGCTTCGGGATGCGCGTGATCGGCTTGCGCGTCGCCGGGCGCTCGCGCCCCGGCTTCGAATGCTTGTGGCGCAATGCGCGCGGCAGCCGCTTGAACTTCTTCTTCGGCTGGGAGACCGCGGGCGGCTCCGGCTCGGCTGCAGGCTCTTCTGCGGCAGGGGCTTCCGCCACCGGCTCCTCAGCAGGCGCCTCTTCGGCAGGCGCCTCTTCGGCGGGCGCCTCTGCAGCTTCGGGCGTCTCAGCCACGGGCGCGTCCTCCGACGGCGCTTCGGCTTGCGTCTCTTCCACTGCTTCCTCGCCGGCCACGGCAGCCCCTGCGGATTCCGTTCCGGAATCCTGGGCCTCGGGCTCGGGAGTCTCTTCGGTTTTCTTTTTCTTCTCAGCCATTGACCGTCTCTGCTCTCTCGTATTGCAGGGTCAGAATGCGTGCGATCTCGCGGCGCGTCAGCTTCAGCTGCGCGGTGTTCTCGAGCTGTCCGGTCGCCGACTGGAAGCGCAGGTTGAACAGCTCCTTGCGCGTGTCGGCGAGGCGATTGAGCAGCTCGTCGTTCGTCAGCTCTCTCAGATCCTTAGTCCGCAAAGAGATCACCGCCCTCCCGGCGAACGAACTTCGTCTTGATCGGCAGCTTCTGGCCGGCAAGACGCAACGCTTCCTTCGCAAGCGACTCGGGCACGCCGGCGAGCTCGAACATCACACGGCCTGGCTTGATCACGCAGACCCACCCTTCGGGTGAGCCCTTCCCCTTGCCCATGCGCGTCTCCGCGGGCTTCTTCGTGAACGGCTTGTCGGGGAAGACGTTGATCCAGACCTTGCCACCGCGCTTGATCTTGCGGGTCATCGCGATCCGGGCAGCCTCGATCTGGCGGTTGGTGATCCAGCCGTTTTCGAGCGCCTTGATCCCGTAGTCGCCGAACTGGACCGTGAACTGTCCCTTCGCCTGGCCGCGACGGCGGCCACGATGGGCCTTGCGGAACTTCGTCCTGCGGGGGAGCAGCATTTACGAGCTCTCCTCGGTGGGCGTCTCGGCAACGGGCTCGACGGGCGGAGTCTCGGGCTCGACAGCCGGATCGGCGGCCGCTGCATCCGGGCGTGCGCCACGGCCTCTTGCTCCGGGACGCGCCGCGCCACGCTGGCCGGGCTTGCCGCGGCGAACCGGGCCGAGGCCCTCGCGGTCCTGACTGCGGCCGCGCGCGCTTTCGCGGGAAGCACCGAGGCCCTCGGTGACGCCACCGCGGCGGCGTGCCGTGTCCTGGTCGCCGAGGCGCGTTTCCTTGCCGCCCCCGGGGATGCCGCCGTAGCCGGCCGGCATGATCTCGCCCTTGTTGATCCAAACCTTGACGCCGATACGGCCCGTCGGCGTGCGCGCCTCGGTGAAGCCGTAGTCGATGTCGGCACGAATCGTGTGCAGCGGCACGCGACCTTCGGAGTACTGCTCGGAGCGGCTCATCTCAGCGCCGCCGAGACGGCCCGAGCACTGCACCTTGACGCCTGCCGCGCCCGAGCGGATCGCGGAGGCAAGCGAGCGCTTCATCGCGCGCCGGAACGAGACGCGGTTCTGCAGCTGCTCGGCGATCGACTGCGCGACGAGCTTGGCGTCGAGCTCCGGGCGCTTGATCTCGTTGATGTTGATGTGAACGTTCTTTTGCGTCATGGCGTGGATCTCTTTGCGCAGTGCGTCCACCTCGACGCCCGACTTGCCGATCACGATGCCCGGGCGGGCGGTGTAGATGTCGACCGTGATCCGCTGCTTGTCCTTGCGGATCAGGATGTCGGACAGGCCCGCGTGCGCAAGCTTGCCGAGGATGTGCTCGCGGATCTTGATGTCCTCGAGCAGCGCACCGGCGAACTCCTTCTTGCTGACCATCCAGTTCGACTTCCAGTCGTGGATGACGCCGACGCGGAGACCGCCCGGATGAACTTTTTGGCCCATTTAGGAAGCCACCGCCTCTTTCTTCTTGGTCTTGCGCTTGGCCTTCGGCTTCGAGTCCGCCTTCGGCTTCTGTTCCGTTGCGGGGGTCGCAGCTGCCTTCTTCGTCCCTGGCGCAACGGGCTCGAGCTGGTCGACCCTGATCGTGATGTGACAGGTGCGCTTGAAGATCGGGCTGACGCGGCCGCGGGCGCGGGCCTGGAAACGCTTGATCGTCGGGCCCTCGTCGACGAACACTGCCGCGACGGCGAGATCGTCGCCGTTCCAGTGCAGGTTCGGATTCGACTCGGCGTTCGCGATTGCGCTGCGCAGCACCTTCTCGATTTCACGCGCGGCTGCGCGCGTGGTGAATGCGAGGATGGTGCGGGCCTCCGGCACGCTGCGTCCGCGAATGTGATCGGCAACAAGGCGTGCCTTGCGCGGCGAGACGCGCACGAACTTGGCGACAGACTGGACGTGCGGACGCGAAGCGGTCATTTCTTCACCTGCGTCTTCGAGTCGCCCGAGTGGCCGCGGAAGTGGCGCGTCGGCGCAAACTCGCCGAGCTTGTGGCCGACCATCTGCTCGGAGATGAAGACCGGCACGTGCTTCTTGCCGTCGTGGACCGCGATCGTGTGACCGACCATCTCCGGGAACACGGTCGACGTGCGGGACCACGTGCGAATCATCTGCTTCGCGCCCGAGTCGTTCATCTTCGTGATCTTCGAGAGCAGCCGCTCTTCCACGAACGGCCCTTTCTTCGAGCTACGTGACATTTAACGCTTCTCCTTGCCGCGACGGCGGCTGCGAACGATCAGACGATTCGATTCCTTGTGCTTGTCGCGGGTGCGCTTGCCGAGCGTCGGCACGCCCCACGGGGTGACCGGATGCCGGCCGCCCTTCGACTTGCCCTCGCCGCCGCCGTGCGGATGGTCGACGGGGTTCATCGCCGAGCCGCGGACGGTCGGGCGAATGCCGCGCCAGCGGCTGCGACCGGCCTTGCCGCCGGTGATGTTGCCGTGGTCGACGTTGCCGACCTGCCCGATCGTGGCGCGGCAGGTGAGCAGCACCCTGCGCATCTCGCCCGACGGAAGACGCAGCGTCGCGTAGCCCGCGTCCTTGGCGACGAGCTGGATGCCCGCACCGGCGGAGCGCGCCATCTGGCCGCCCTTGCCCGGCTTCAGCTCGACGTTGTGGACGAGCGTGCCGGTGGGGATGTTCTCGAGCGGCAGCGCATTCCCCGGCTTGATGTCGGCGTCGGGGCCCGAGGCCACGAACGAGCCGACGCGAAGACCGGCGGGCGCGAGGATGTACGCCTTGAAGCCGTCCGCGTAATGGAGCAGCGCGATGCGCGCCGAACGGTTCGGGTCGTACTCGACCGCGGCGACCTTCGCGGGAACGCCGTCCTTCGCACGCTTGAAGTCGATCACGCGATACCGGCGCTTGTGACCGCCGCCCTGATGGCGCGTCGTGATCCGGCCGTTGTTGTTGCGGCCACCCTTCTTGGTCAGCTTCTCGGTGAGCGAGCGCTCCGGCTTCGACTTCGACTTCGTCACTTCCTTGAAGTCGGAGACCGTCATGGTGCGACGGCCCGGCGATGTCGGCTTGAACCTACGCACTGGCATTAGTGGTTCTCCTGGTGACAGCGGTGGATGCCCGGGGTGCGAGCACCAAGCCAGGCAAGGACGCAGGGAGCCCCGATAGTGGTGACTATCGGGGCGACTGAGGACGCAGCATGGCGCAGCGTGATCGCGCGCCGGGCGCCGCCGATGTTCGCCGGGAGGGCCACGAATCTGGGCTCCTTCGAAGAATTCGATCGTGTGCCCGGCCTGGAGCTGGACGATCGCCTTCTTCCAGCCCTGCTTCGTGCCCTTGATCTGTCCGCGGCGCTTCGGCTTGGGCTGCACCTTGAGGATGTTCACGCGCGCGACCTTGACGTCGAAGAGGGACTCGACAGCCTGGCGGACCTGCGTGCGGTGTGCGTCCTGGTGCACGCGAAACGTGTACTTGCCGTCGGCGGTGCCGCCGTAGCTCTTCTCGGAGACGATCGGTGCGAGGACGATCTGGCCGGGTTCCATCAGTGGTTCTCCTGGTGACAGCGGTGGATGCCCGGGGTGCGAGCACCAAGCCAGGCAAGGACGCAGGGAGCCCCGATAGTCGTGACTATCGGGGCGACTGAGGACGCAGCATGGCGCAGCGTGATCGCGCGCCGGGCGCCGCCGATGTTCGCCGGGAGAGCCACTTACTTGGCCCTCCCCTCGAGGATCGACAACGCAGCTTCGGAGACGAGCAGCGAGCGCGCCCAGACGATCGCGCCGACCTCGATCTCGGCCGGATCGACGACCGCGACGCGGTCGAGATTGCGGAACGAGCGCCCGAGCGATGTCTCCTCGCCGGTGCAGACGAGCACGATCGGCCTTGCGAGCGTCTCGACGAGGCTCGCGGCCTGCTTGGTGGACGGCGTATCGAAGTTCGCGACGTCGACGAGCGCGAGCGTGCCTGCGTTGGCGTGACTCGCCAGAGCCGAGCGAAGGGCGGCTTTCGCAACCTTGCGGTTGACCTTCTGGTGGAAGGTGCGCGGAACCTTGGCGAACGCATGACCGCCACCCTCGAACTGCGGCGCGCGGATCGTGCCGGCGCGGGCCTTGCCGGTGCCCTTTTGGCGCCACGGCTTGGAACGGCCGCCGGCGACCATGCCGCGGCTCTTCGTCTTCGCGGTGCCGGCGCGGCGGGCGTTTGCCTCCGCGCGCACGGCCTCGTGGACGAGGTGCGGCTTCACCTCTGCGGTGAAGACCGACTCGTCGAGCGCATGCTCCTTCTTCGTCTTCGCGCCGAGCACGGGTGCCTTCGGTGCAGGCATTACCCGCGCACCTCGACGAGCCCGTTCTTCGGGCCCGGAACGGAGCCCTTGACGAGCAGCAGATTCTTTTCGACGTCGACCTCGTGCACATGGAGGCCGACCTGGGTGATGCGCTTGCCGCCCATCCGGCCGGGGAGCTTGATCCCCTTGAACACGCGGGACGGGTACGCGGAGGCGCCGATCGAGCCGGGAGCGCGGATGTTGTGTGAGCCGTGCCCACGCGGGCCCTGCGCGAAGTTGTGGCGCTTGATCGTCCCCTGGAAACCCTTGCCGATCCCGATTCCGGACACCTTGACGGCATCGCCCGGCTGGAAGACCTCGACGGTGACGACCTCGCCGGCGACGGCGCCCTCGAGCTGTCCCTTGAACTCGACGAGCTTGCGGTACGGGCCGATGCCGTAGCGCTTCAGATGGCCGAGCTCTGGCCGCGTCAGCTTGCGGTCAGGCACGGCGTCGAACGCGAGCTGAACGGCCTCGTAGCCGTCGGTCTCGTTCGACTTCACCTGGACGACCGGGCACGGCCCGGCCGCGATCACGGTGACGGAGGTGACGACCCCGGTCTCCGGGTCGAAGACCTGCGTCATGCCGAGCTTTCGTCCGAGGATGCCTTTTGCCATTGCCTTAGAGCTTGATTTCGATGTCGATGCCGGCGGGAAGGTCGAGGCGCATCAGCTGATCGATCGTCTTCGGCGTCGGGCTCAAGATGTCGATCAGCCGCTTGTGCGTGCGCACCTCGAAGTGCTCGCGCGAGTCCTTGTCCTTGAACGGACTGCGGATCACGCAGTAGACGTTCTTCTCGGTCGGGAGGGGAACCGGCCCAGTGATGGTCGCACCGCTTCGCTGAGCGGTGTCGACGATCTGCTGGGCCGACCGATCCAGTTGCTGGTGGTCGTAGCCCTTCAACCGGATGCGGATTTTCCCCTGCGCCACTATTTGTTGACCTTGGTGACGACGCCCGCACCCACGGTGCGGCCGCCCTCGCGGATCGCGAAGCGCAGCCCTTCGTCCATTGCGATCGGCTGGCCCATCTCGATCTCCATGTTCGTGTTGTCGCCCGGCATGACCATCTCCTGGCCCTCCGGGAGCTTGATCGAGCCGGTCACGTCCGTCGTGCGGAAGTAGAACTGCGGCCGGTAGCCGTTGAAGAACGGCGTGTGGCGGCCACCTTCGTCCTTGGAGAGGACGTAGACCTCTGCGTTGAACTCGGTGTGCGGAGTGATCGAGCCCGGCTTCGCAAGCACCTGGCCGCGCTCGACGTCCTCGCGCTTGACCCCACGGAGCAGCGCGCCCGCGTTGTCGCCTGCCTGCGCGTAGTCGAGCGTCTTCAGGAACATCTCGAGGCCCGTGACGACGGTCTTCTCGGTCTTCTCGTGGATACCCACGATCTCGACTTCGTCGCCGACCTTGCACGTGCCCTGCTCGATCCGGCCGGTGACGACGGTGCCGCGGCCCGTGATCGTGAAGACATCCTCGATCGGCATCAGGAACGGCTTGTCGACATCGCGGGTCGGCTCCGGAATGTAGGAGTCGACCGCCTCCATCAGCTCGAGGATCTTCGGCGTCCACTCCGCATCGCCCTCGAGCGCCTTCAGCGCCGAGACCTGGATGATCGGGATGTCGTCGCCCGGGAAGTCGTACTTCGAGAGCAGCTCACGCACTTCCATCTCGACGAGCTCGAGCAGCTCGGGGTCGTCGACCATGTCGGCCTTGTTGAGGGCGACGACGATCGCCGGCACCTCGACCTGGCGGGCGAGCAGGATGTGCTCGCGCGTCTGCGGCATCGGGCCGTCGGCTGCGCTGACGACGAGGATCGCGCCGTCCATCTGGGCGGCGCCCGTGATCATGTTCTTGATGTAGTCAGCGTGCCCCGGGCAGTCGACGTGGGCGTAATGCCGGTTCGCCGTCTCGTACTCGACGTGCGCCGTGTTGATTGTGATCCCGCGCGCCTTCTCTTCCGGCGCGTTGTCGATCGACGCGAAGTCGCGGATTGCCGTACCGGTGCCCGACTCCGACAGGACCTTGGTGATCGCCGCGGTCAGCGTTGTCTTGCCGTGGTCGATGTGCCCGATCGTGCCGACGTTGACATGTGGCTTGGAGCGCTCGAACTTCTGTTTTGCCATACCTGGATTCCTCCGTTGACCTGGTTAGGAGCCGCCGCCGCCGGATTCGACGATCTCGGCTGCAATCGACTGCGGCACGTCTTCGTAGTGACTGAAGTCCATGTGGAACGTGGCCCGGCCCTGGCTCATCGACCGAATGTCGGTGGCGTACCCGAACATCTGCGACAGCGGGACGATTGCCTTGACGACCTGTGCGTTGCCGACGGGGGCCATCGACTCGATCCGACCACGCCGGGAGTTGAGGTTTCCGATCACGTCGCCGAGGTAGTCCTCCGGCGTCGTCACCTCGACGGACATGACGGGCTCGAGCAACTTCGGCTTCGCCCGCTTCACCGCCTCCTTGAAGGCCATCGAACCGGCGATCTTGAAGGCACGCTCGCTCGAGTCGACGTCGTGGTACGACCCGTCGGCGAGCTCCACTCTGACATCGACGATCGGATAGCCCGCGATCACGCCGGAGCCCAGCGCTTCCTGGATGCCCGCGTTGACGGCGGGGATGTACTCCTTCGGAATCTTGCCGCCGACGATCTTGTCTGTGAACTCGTAGCCCTTGCCCGGCTCCTGCGGATAGATGTTGATCGTCACATCGCCGTACTGGCCGGAACCACCCGTCTGGCGGACGAAGCGGCCCTGCACCTTCTCGGCCGGCTTCGAGATCGTCTCGCGGTAGGCGACCTGCGGCCGCCCCACGTTCGCGTCGACGTTGAATTCGCGCTTCAGCCGGTCGACGATGATCTCGAGGTGGAGCTCGCCCATGCCCGCGATCAGGGTCTGGCCGGTCTCCTCGTCGGTGTTGACGCGGAAGGTCGGATCTTCCTCGGCCAGGCGGGCAAGGCCGGAGCCGAGCTTGTCCTGGTCGGCCTTCGACTTCGGCTCGACGGCGACGGAGATCACCGGCTCCGGGAAGGTCATCGACTCGAGCACGATCGGCGCGCTCTCGATCGCGAGCGTGTCGCCGGTGGTCGTCGCCTTGAGGCCGACGCCCGCCGCGATCTCGCCCGCGCCGATCTCCTCGCGCTCCTCGCGGTGGTTCGCGTGCATCTGGAGGATGCGGCTGATCCGCTCGGTCTTGCCGGTGCTCGTATTCAGGACGCGATCGCCGGCCTTCAGCTTGCCGCTGTAGACGCGGAAGTAGGTGAGCTTGCCGACGAACGGGTCGGACATCACCTTGAAAGCGAGTGCCGAGAACGGCGCGTCCAGCGTCGCGGGCCGCTCGATCTCTTCCTGCGTCTTCGGGTCGAGGCCCTTGATCGGGGGCACGTCGAGCGGGTTCGGCAGGTAGTCGATCACCGCGTCGAGGAGCGGCTGGACGCCCTTGTTCTTGAACGCCGAGCCGAGGAGAACCGGCGTGACCTCGTCGGCGAGCGTGGCGGCGCGCAGCGCGCGGCGGATCTGCTCGGGCGTGACCGAGTTCTCGTCGGTGAGGTACTGCTCGAGCACCTCGTCGTCGAAGTGCGAGATCGCGTCGATCAGCTGGTGGTGGTACTCGTGCGCCTGCTCGGCGAGCTCGGCCGGGATCTCGCCGGTCTCGAAGTCCTGTCCGAGATCGTCCTTGTACGTGATCGCCTGCATCTCGACGAGGTCGACGACGCCGCGGAAGTTGTCCTCGGAGCCGATCGGGATCTGCACCGGCACCGGGTTCGCGCCGAGGCGGTCGCGCATCGACTGCACGGCGGCGAAGAAGTTCGCGCCGGTGCGGTCCATCTTGTTGATGAAGGCGATCCGCGGAACCTTGTACTTGTCGGCCTGGCGCCAGACCGTCTCGGACTGCGGCTGGACGCCGGCGACCGAGTCGAAGACGGCGACCGCGCCGTCGAGGACGCGCAGGCTCCGCTCCACTTCCACCGTAAAGTCCACGTGCCCGGGCGTATCAATAATGTTGATCCGGTGGTCGCGCCAAACCGCCGTCGTCGCAGCCGACGTGATCGTGATGCCGCGCTCCTGCTCCTGCGCCATCCAGTCCATCGTCGCCGCGCCCTCGTGAACCTCACCCATCTTGTGGGTGCGGCCGGTGTAGTAGAGGATCCGCTCGGTCGTCGTCGTCTTGCCCGCATCGATGTGGGCCATGATTCCGATGTTCCGAACGCGGTCGAGTCCGACCCTTGATTCCGTCACAGCCAAAGCTTCTCCCTTACCACCGATAGTGAGCGAAGGCCTTGTTGGCCTGCGCCATCCGATACATGTCGTCTTTGCGCTTGAACGCGTTTCCCTGCTGCTCGAGCGCGTCCAGGATTTCACCCGCGAGCTTGTCTTCCATCGCCTTCTCACGCCGCTCGCGCGCGTAGGTGACGAGCCAGCGTAGCGCCAGTGTGCGGCCTCTGCGCTGGGGCACCTCGATCGGCACCTGGTAGTTCGCGCCGCCGACGCGCCGGCTGCGAACCTCGAGCACCGGCGTCACGGTCTTGACCGCCTGCTCGAGCACTTCGACCGGCGGGCGGCCCGTCTTCGAGCCGACCTTGTCGAGCGCGCCGTAGACGATCGTCTCGGCGGTCGCCTTCTGGCCGCGAAGCATCACGCGGTTGACGAGCTGCGTCACGAGCAGGCTGTCGTACACCGGGTCGAGTGCCTGCGGGCGGGGCTGGATTTCTGCGCGGCGCGGCAACGGATCCCTAGCTCTTCTTGGCGCCGTACTTGGAGCGGGCCTGCTTGCGGTCGGTCACCCCGGAGGCGTCGAGCGCCGCCCGGATCACCTTGTAGCGGTAGCCCGGGAGGTCCTTGACACGACCGCCGCGGACGAGGACGACCGAATGCTCCTGCAGGTTGTGCCCCTCGCCGGGGATGTAGGTACCGACTTCGATCCCGTTTGTGAGCCGCACGCGCGCGATCTTCCGCAGCGCCGAGTTCGGCTTCTTGGGCGTCATCGTGGACACGCGCGTGCAGACCCCCCGCTTCTGCGGGGCGCCCTGGAGCGCGGGGGTCTTCGTCTTCTCGCGCTTGGACGTGCGGCCCTTGCGAATCAGCTGGTTTACGGTCGGCATGAATCCTTTTGGGATCGAAAAGGTCGTTTGACAGACAAAAGGTCCGGCAGGGCGCGGGCCCTCAACCGAACCAGGGCGAGATGGTAGCAAAAATGCACGGTTTTGCGCCGTTGTAGACCCAAACGGACGCGCCGGCCAGAGCCGGCACGTCCTCCAGATCGGCGCCGACAAGCGGCGCCTTGGGTTCTGACACCCGATCGGCGAGGCACACTTTCTGTGTGGCCGAAATTGCCCTGGCGGCCTTCCTTGTCGTCCTCGCGGTGGCGGTCGCGGTCTGGACCCGCGCGAACGCCTCCGCACGGGTCGAGGCTGCCGTACGCGCCCTCTCGGCGGGCCTCGGACGGGATGTGGAGCTCGCCGCTTCGCTCGATCCTGACGTCGTCAGCGAGCTGGCACTCGCCGCCGTGGCCGCGCTCCCGGGAGCCGACGCTGCCCTGTTGATGCTGGGCGGCAAGGCGGAGGCAGTCGGGCTCACGGCCCAGGAGGCCGAACGGGCCGCCCACGAAACGCCGGCCAACACGAATCTCCGTTCGATGGAGGTCGTCTACCGCTACCGGCTCGACGAGGTCGGCGAGGCGCTCGAACCTCCCTCGGGCGGCGCTGGTGGTGCCGCTGCGAACCGCCGACGGCCCGATCGGGTCGCTGTCGGCGATCACCCGGTCCTCCCCGCATTCGTTCCCCGAGGAGACGGTCGATGCGCTCGAGGCGCTGGCCCAGCGGGCCGGCCCGGCGCTCGCCAACGCCCAGCGGTTCGTCGAGGCGAGCAGGCTCGCCGAGCTCGACTCGCTCACCGGCCTGCAGAACCAGGGCGTCTTCCACGAGGTGCTCGCGCGCGAGGTCGCCCGTTCGCGCCGCTACGGCCGCCGGCTCTCCTTGATCGTGCTCGACCTCGACGACTTCAAGCGGATCAACGACCGGATCGGCCACCTGGCCGGCGACGCCGTGCTCGCCGAGGTCGCGGCGCGGCTGCGCACCGTCGTCCGCTCGACCGACATCGCCTGCCGGGTCGGCGGCGACGAGTTCGCGGTGATCCTGCCGGAGTCGACCCGAGGCGACGCGGATCACCTCGCCGCACGGATCGAACGGGCCGTCAGCAGCGAACCGATCGCCAAATCCGGAACATTGAAGATCTCCGCCGGTGTCGCCGAGCTTTCGCCCGACGACACGTCGAGCGATTTCTTCAACCGGGCCGACGAGGATCTGTACCGCGCCAAAGCCGCGTCGAAGCGCGCCGCGGCCCGCTAGATCCTGCTCGCGCCGATACAGTGGCCGTGCCCTCGACAGAAGGGACTACTGGATGAGCCCGGCCAAGAAGCGCCAGACAATGGGAAAGTCGACGCGTGAGCGTGAGCTCAGGGAGCGTCGCGAAATGAAGCAGGAGAAGAAAGACAGGAAGAAGGCGGCAGCCGAAGCCGGGATCGCCGAGGACACGGCGCCCGAATTCGAGGCAGACCCGAACGCAGTCGAAGAAGCTGTCAGCGTTTCGGAATAGCGCTTCGGCGCGAAGGCCAATCAGCTCGGGACGAAGCCGTTGTGAGCGAACTGTCCCACCGTTCGAGGCTCGCAACGCAGAGCAGCGGCGCGGACAAGCCGCGCCTTAGACTTTCGGGCATGTGCCGAAACATCAGAGACGCTCCACAATTTCGAGCCGCGGCATCGACGCGTGAGGAGATTCACGCGGCAGCCGTCCAGTACGTCCGCAAGGTGAGTGGGATGCAGAAGCCCTCCCAGGCAAACCAGGCTGCGTTCGACCGAGCCGTCATGAACGTCGCACATGCAACCGAGCACCTGCTGAGCGAACTGGTCACGACTGCGCCGCCGAAGGACCGCGAGGTCGAAGCCGAACGGCGCCGCGCGCGGGCCGCCGTCCGCTTCGGCTAACAGCCGAAGCCTGCGTCTACGCTTTCCCGCTCGATGAGGAGATTGGGGTTGATCGTGGTCGCGGGCGTGCTCGTCGTCCTCGCCTCCGGTTCGGGTGGATTCCCGGCGACGAGCGTCGTCGGTGGTAGCGCGGCGCAAATTCAGAGCGCGCCGTGGGCGGTGTCGATCAGGCAGACGGCCGGTTCCACCCTGCTCCTCTGTTCGGGAGCCGTCGTCGACGCCTCGCACATCCTCACGGCCGCTCACTGCGCCTACAACCAGAACGGCGTCCCGGCGCTGGCCAGCTCGCTCTCGGTCCGCGCCGGGATCTCGAACTACACGACGCCGCTTGCAACAGATGTGGAGCAGGATCGTGCGGTGAGCCTGATTCGGATCCATCCGGGCTACGTGTGGACGAACGGCGCCTCGCCGGACGACATCGCCGTGTTGGGACTGGCAACTCCACTCGACCTGAGCGGGCCGGCGGTACAGGCAGCGGCGCTGCTCACGTCGGGCGAATATCCCGATGGAGCAGCGGCAACGATCACCGCGTTCGGACGCCAATCGGCCGGAACCGCATCGGACGGCACCCTGAACACGCTGACCACGACCGTCGATGCTCAGGAGAAGTGCGGCGGCTTCTCGAACGATGTCGTCCCGGATGCCGACGCGATCGCCTTGTGCGCGAACACCCCGACCGGGGCGATCTGCGCCGGCGACAGCGGCGGCGCGCTCGTCAAGGCCGACACGCACGCGATCCTGGCCGTCGCCAGCGCGAGCCCGCCGGGCTGCGACACCGGGAGTAGCGGCGTCTTCGTCTATGTCGGCGCGCCGGAGATCCTCCGGTTCATTCAGGGTGACAACGAGCCGCCGATGGCGCCTCGCGCGACGCAGGCCACTTTCGTGACACTCGCCGGGCGGCCACCGATCGCCGTCGGCTCGACGCTGACGTGCTCGTCGGGCAACTGGACCGGCTCGCCGACGCTCACCTATGCGTTCCTGAACGCGGCGACTGGAGATGTCCTTCAGCAAGGGAAATCGAGCCTGGTGATCACTTCTGCGTACACGGGGATCGAGATCGCGTGCCGTGCGATCGCAACCAACAGCGGCGGCACAGCCTTGCTGACCACCGGCTCGACCAAGACGGTCGAGTCGGCGCCGAGGCTCAAGATCGTCCCGGTGACTCCGGTGTCCGTGGCGCGCGGCCGCGTCGCGGCGGTGCGGATCGTGCTGCAAACCTCGCAGACTGTGAGCGGCAGATTCGGCGTCTGCGCCACTCCGCCCGCGCGAGTCGCCGCGCGGGTCTGCGCCACGAAGCGGGTCACCGGCGGCATCGGGCAGGCGACGTTCACGCTCGGTTTTCGGATCAAGCCGACAGCGCCCGTCGGAGCCGCCCGGTTTGCGATCGCTGCGACCGACCCCGTCGCCACGTCCCAGGGGACGGCGCTCGTCCACATCCTCGCCCGATGATGCAAGACTAGGGCCGTGAGCGCTGTCGCCGCCGCGACCGAGATTGACGAGGCCGCATTCCGCGGGCAGCTCGTTCGGCCGGGGAGCCCGGACTACGACCTGCATCGGCAGATCTGGAACGGCTCGTTCGACAAGCACCCGGCGCTGATCGCTCGCTGCGCCGGGGTCTCGGACGTGATCGCGGCAGTCAAGCTCGGACGCGACAGCGGCCTGCCGGTCGCAGTGCGAAGCGGCGGGCACTCCTTCCCCGGCCTGTCGGTCGCAGACGACGCGCTCGTGATCGACCTCGCTTCGATGAAGGGCGTCCGCGTCGATCCGGAGCAGCGCACCGCGCGCGTGCAGGCGGGCGTCCTGCTCGGCGAGCTCGACAAGGAAACGCAGGCGTTCGGGCTCGCGGTGCCGTCCGGCATCGTCACGCATACCGGCGTGGCAGGGCTCACGCTCGGCGGGGGGATCGGCTGGCTGATGCGCAAGTACGGGCTGTCGATCGACCAGCTCGTCTCGGTCGATCTCGTCACCGCCGGCGGCGAGTTCGTCAAGGCGAGCGCCGATGAGAACGCCGATCTCTTCTGGGGCGTGCGCGGGGGCGGCGGCAACTTCGGGATCGTCACGGAGTTCGAGTTCCGCTGCGTGCCGCTCGGCACCCAGGTACTGGCAGGCCCGCTGTTCTGGCCGATGGAGCAGTCCGGCGAAGTCTTGCGTTTCTATCGCGACTGGGTCGCGGAGGCGCCCGACGAGTTGATGACGATCATCGTCCACCGCAAAGCGCCCCCGCTGGCGTTCGTCCCGCAGGAACTGCACGGGAAGCCCGTCGTGATGGTGATCTGCTGCTGGGCGGGCGACATCGAGGAGGGCGAGAAGTTCATCCGCCCGTTGCGCGAGTTCGGCTCGCCGGTCGCCGATCTCTGCACGCCGAAGCCGTACCTGGCGCACCAGTCGATGTTCGACCCGAGCTTCGTGCCGCACCGTTGGTACTACTTCAAGAGCTGCGACGTCGCGGAGCTGAGCGACGAGATCATCGACATCACGGTGGAGCGCTCACTGCAGATCGACTCGCCGCTGACCTCGTTTCCGATCTGGCAGATGGGCGGAGCCGTGGGCCGGGTGGACGACGACGCAACCTCGTTCAACGGCCGCACCGCGGGCTTCACCTACAACATCGGCGCCTGCACGGAGACGAGCGAGGGGTTCGACGAGGAACGGGAATGGGTGCGCAGCTTCTGGTCCGCCCTCGAGCCGTGGCACGAGGGCGTGTACGTCAACTTCCTCGGTGACGAAGGCGACCGACCGGATTCGCCAGTCCTACGGGCCGAAGAAGTACGACCGGCTGCAAACGTTGAAGCGAAAGTACGACCCGGACAACTTCTTCCGGATCAACCAGAACATCTCGCCGAACTAGGGTTAAACCGACCCAGGCACGGCGCTCGCCGCGACAGCGGGTGCCCTCGTGAAGGGCCACGCAAGTGCGGCGCCGACGGCATAGGAAATGACGATCGAGGCGATCGCGCCGGCCGTGCCGGGCTTCTCGGTCATGTTCCAGACGATCGCGAACACGATCGCGGGGTTCGCGAACGTGACGATCCAGAGGATCGGATCGCGCGTCATCTTCCTCGCCGGCTCACCGAGCGGCCCGGGGCCATTTTCCCGCAACGCCTGCTTGAGCAGGTGGGCGCGCCGGCCGGCGAGAAGCGGCCCCTGAAGCGCGACGAGCACGAGCCCGACGATCGACACCTTGATCCAAGGCGTGCTCCACGTCCAGACGTCGCTGGTCATGTACGCCCCGGTGGCGAAGAGCCCCACGATCACGACAGGGAAGACGCGCTCGGTCTGGCCGGCGAGCGTCCCGAATGGAATGGCGTCAGCGAGTGTCTGCGCGGCGCGCAAGCGGAAGAGACAGACCCCGATCACACCTGCCGCGCCGACACCGAGGAAGAGAGAAAGGAAATGCAGGTAGAGAACGACGTGGTAGGTGTCCATGGCTCCCTTTTCGCTGCTCGAGGTGCTGGTCCGGTGGATTAAAGCAGCGAGGCCGGTTTGCGCTTCGATTTCGAGCTGTCGACTCTAAGCTCGAACGCCTCCGCAATCAGCTCATACGAGCGGCGCCGAGCGGCATGGTTGTGCATCAACGTGTGGATCATCAACTCGTCGGCGCCGTAGTCGGCCACGATCTGCTCGAGCGCCGGCCGGACAGTGTCGGGCGATCCGACGACGACGCGCCGGCCCGGCGAACGTATCGGCGCCCGCTTGCCCCTCGAGAAACTCCAACGCTCTCGTCACTGTCGGCAGCGGGCCGAACTGCCCCCGTTCGGCGAGCGTGATCGCCATGCGCCAGCTCGAGGCGTGCCGCTCTGCCTCGTCGTCGGTCTCGGCGCAGACGACGCCGACCGCGACCGAGACCTGCGGTTGCTTCAGTCGCCGGGCCGGCGTGAACCGCTCGCGGTAGAGCAACCCGGCCGGCGCGCTCGCGGGGTTGATGAAGTCGGCGACCGAATAGGGCAGGCCGAGCTCCGCCGCCCAGATCGCGCTCTGGGAGGACGATCCGAGCAGCCAGACCTCGGCCGTGCCCGGCGCGCCGGGCAGGCGCGCGAGCCGGGCGAACGGATGCTCCGGGCGGGAAGCTGTCCTCGAAATACGCGAGCAGCTCGTCGACCTGCTCCGGGAAGTCGTCCGGCAACGGCTGGCGGCGGTCGCGCTGGAGAGCGGCGATCGTCTCCAGGTCGCTGCCGGGTGCGCGACCGATGCCGAGGTCGATCCGCTTGCCGTGGAGACCGCCGAGCACGCTGAACGTCTCCGCGACTTTGAACGCGCTGTAGTGCGGCAGCATCACGCCGCCGCTCCCCACCCGGATGCGCGTCGTCGCGGCAGCGATCGCGGCGATCAGGATCTCGGGCGCGGCGCACGCGAGCATCGGCGTGCCGTGATGCTCGGCCACCCAGTAGCGCCCGTACCCGAGCTCCTCGGCGAGGCGGGCGAGGTCGATCGTGTTCCTGAGCGCCTGCGCCCCGGTCCCGCCCTCGGGAATCGGCGATTGGTCGAGGACGGCGAGTCGGAGCCGGGTCAAAGCTCGTTTCGGAAATTACCGCTAAAGCTGTGGAAACGTCTTGTGAGGGTTAGAGCTTGGTAAATCGGGACACGATCCGACAAAGGGGTCCAGTTTTTCACGTTCTGGAGGCGGAAAGATGCGCAGATTCGTTCTTCTCGGGACCGCGGCATTCGCGGTGGCAATGATCCCGATAGCGCAGGCGCAGCACCATCCGACGACGTCGCTTGGGGTGTCGTCGCTGAAGGTCATGTACGGGCACACGGTCACGCTGTCGGGACGGGTGTCCGATCGGAGTGCCGGTGTGGAGGTCTCGGTTCTTGCTCGCCCCTTCAATCGAGCAGGGATGGGTCAGCTCGCGATCGTTTCGACAGGACCGGGTGGATGGTGGCACGCGGCCGTGAAGCCGGCGATGGCGACGACCTATGAGGCGACTGTCGCGGGCGTTACGAGCCGCACGTTGATGGTTGGGGTGCGGCCCGCGCTGTCGCTTCGCGTGCTCGCCGGCGGCGGCGTGCGCGCGCATGTCGCAGCAGGTACGTCGTTCAAAGGGCGGCTGGTGCAGCTTCAGCGTCGCATGGGCTCAGGCGGTTGGTCGACGTTTGCCAGGCGGCCGCTGAACAGGTTCTCGACGACAAACTTCCCGGCGTCGCTGCTGCCGAGCGGTGGACTTCGTCTCCGCCTGGCGATGAGCGTCAACGCGGCCGGCTCGGGCTACCTCGGCAGCTTCAGCCAGCTGCTCGCCTATCCGGCGCACGCGGTGTCGCTTTCGATGTCGGCGTTCAAGGTCGTCTACGGCAAGTCGTTCAACCTTTCCGGGCGCATCTCCGCGACCAAGCCAGGGCTTGGAGTGGCGATCCTTGCCAGGCCGTTCATGCAAACGGAGGCGCAGCAGGTCGCAACCATTCGGACCGGAACCAGCGGCAGCTGGAGCTACCGAGTCACGCCGCCGTTCACGACGAGCTACCAGGTGCGCTTTGGAAACGCGACCAGCCGTACCCTTACCATCGGTGTCCGGCCGGCAATGTCGGTGCGGATGCTGAGCGGTGACCGGGTCTGGGCCCACGTTGGCCTGATGCGCCGCATGACGGGCCGGTCGCTGCAGGTGCAGGAGCGGATGGCAAAGGGCGCGTGGAAGACGGTCAGCAGGCTGCCGCTCGACCTGAAGGCGTCGGCGATCTTCACACCGTCGATGCTGCCTGCCGGAACCTCGACGCTGCGCACGGCGATCAGCGTCAACCAGGCCGGCGCCGGGTACCTCGGCGGTTTCAGCAAGCCGTTCGTCTACCACCGCTAGGCCCGTACGACCGATGAGTGCGCGGGGCCGCAGCAGCGGCCCCGCGCCTGATCTGGTTTGCGCCTTTGACGGCCGGAGAGGACGAGCGGAACTCGAGCTCTGACCGTCGAGGTCGAGCGAGCTCTGCCGTCCACTTCCGGTCGGCGTAGAGGACGCTTACCTCGGTCTTGCGGAGAGCATCGGCCCGCCTCGGCGGGTGCTGATCCCCCTGGCGGGGGACGGGACCGAGGACCAGCCTTTCGGGTGGGTCGAATAGTGTGCCCCCGTGAAGAAGCACGTCCTGATCCTCGGCGCCGGCTTCGGTGGCCTGGAGCTCGCGACGCGGCTCTCGGAGACCATTTCTGACGCGGTTCGGGTCACGCTTGTGGACCGTAGCGACGCTTTTTTCTTCGGGTACTCCAAGCTCGAGGTGATGCTCGGCCGCCAGTCGGCCGAGGAGGTGAAGCTCTACTACCGCGAGATTGCGAAGGACGGCGTCGAGTTTCGCCAGGAGACGGTGACCGGCATCGACGCGGCCACCCGGCGAGTCACTACCGACGCCGGCTCGTACGACGCCGACTTCGTCGTCGTGGCGCTAGGTGCCGACTACGCCATGGCCGCTACGCCGGGGTTCGAGGTTGGCGGGTATGAGTACTACACGCTCGCCGGCGCCGAGCGGCTCCGAGACGCGCTGGCCGATTTCGATGGCGGCAGAGTTCTTGTCTCGGTCCTTGGTCAACCGTTCAAGTGTCCGCCGGCTCCGTTCGAAGGGTCATTTCTGCTGCATGAGTACTTCACGCAGCGTGGTATCCGCGACTCGGTGCAGATGTCGACGACCTTCCCGATGCAGCGTCCAGTCCCGGTGACCGGCGCAGTTGCGCAGATGTTCCGCGACGGACTCGCCGAGCGGGACGTCGAGGAGTTGCCCCAGTGCCTAGTCACCGGGATCGACCCGGCCACGCGCACGGCACAACTCGCCGGCGGCGAGACGCTGCCTACGACCTCTTCGTCGGCATCCCGGTGCACCAGCGCCCGACGTGCTTGCCGCCTCGGGCCTCACGGTCAACGGCTGGGTGCCCGTCGACCAGGCCAACCTGAGGACCACGTTTCCGGGCGTCTACGCCCTCGGTGATTGTGCACCGGCCCGAGGACCGTGCCCAAGGCCGGGATCTTCGCGGAGTCGGCAGCGCTCGTCGTCGCGGACGACATCGCTGCCGGATCTTGGGCGCGGAGCCTCCGGCGCCGTTCGAAGGATCAGGCACCTGTTACGCCGAGTTCGGCGCAGGACTCGTGAGCAAGGTCGAGATCAACTTCCTCAGGGCGAGAAGCCCGAGGCCAAGCGATACGACCCGTCGCGCGAGACGCCCTCGAGAAGGAAGAATTCGGCGCGATCCGGCGAGCGGCTGAGTTCGGTCGCTGAGGCAGCAGCTCAAGGCCGCATGAGATGGTCATGAATCCCGAGGAAATGAATCCCGAGGAAGGAAGGATGCGATGACCACGCCTGAACCGATCACCGTGGCAGGCCGTCTCTTTCACCGCCCGGTCGCGACGGGCCCGGCCTACTGGGGCCCGGTGACCACTACACGTTCCTTGTTACGGGCGAGGAGTCCGGCGGTGCGTATTTCGTGATGGAGGCGCTCGTACCAGCGGGTGGCGGCCCGCCGCCGCACATCCATACCCGCGAGGACGAGACCTACTACGTCCTCGCGGGGGAGATCGAGGTCCTCCTTGGCGAGGAGACGGTTGTCGCCGGCCCGAATGACTTCGTCAACATCCCTCGCGGCACCGTGCATTGCTTCCGCAACACGGGCACCGAGACGGCGCGGATGGTGCTCACGTTCACACCGGCCGGCATTGAGGGCTGGTTCGAGGAATGCCTCGAACGGGCGCCGAACGAGGTGCAAGAGGCGCCGGACAACGTCGACGAGGTCGTCGCTCGCTACATCGCCGCAGCGCCGGATACGGTCTGGAGTTCGTCTGACGGAAGCCGCACACCCGACCGTCCCGCTGAGCGGTGCCGGGTCGCAGGAGCTGAGAACAACAACCGAGCGAGTTCGCCGTCGGCTGTGGCAGCGCTCCGGAACACCCTCCGAGCGCGCGGATTGGCGATTTCAGGGTCTGACACCCCCGGGGTCAGACCCTGCGTTCTCGGTGCGATGGCGGCAGTGCGCATGGCTGCGCCAGCGGGCGTCAATGACGCCCTGAGATGTCCTCTTTACACAAGCCATGTGGTCAGGAGCGCTACGGCGTGAGAACTCGGCGCCTCCAAAGCGCAGCGGCCTGATCGGATCCCGCTACCCAACTCCGATGCTGGTGCTGAAGTTCGGCTGGCCGATCAGCGTCCTTGGGCGCGTCTGAGCCGACCTTCTTCGCGGGTGATGGTGTACGACCAGGTCTGACGGCTCCCTTTGCTGGAGGAGACGGACGACAACTTGTTCGTGTAGCCGACAAGCGTGAAGCGGTAACACTGTGATGCGCGGAAGTCAACAGAATCGAAACCGCCGCCGAACCCGGCCAGTGAGTAGCGGCAATCCTTCTCGACCTGGGGGGCGCCAGCCACTAAGTAGTCCCGACCGTTAGCCGGAAACTCGGACAAGTTGCCGCTACACGGCGGAAGAAGCGGCGAGGCTGCGGAGAGCGCCGAAAAAACGATTGGCTGCCCTGCAATCAAGATCGGCGTACTCGGCGAACATGTAGCTGTTCGCAACCTTTCGCGCCGCCGGAGACAACTCTCCCGAGAACAGAGTCTTCTGTTTCGTGTGAGGCGTGGCTGTCGCGCACGCTGGCGCGATCACGGTCACGATTGCGGCAAGGACGAGGAGCCGACGCACACACTTAGGGTAAGACCTGGGCTCGAGAGCCTCTCGGGTACGGCAGGTCAACCGTCGCATCCTCCCAAGAATCACGGTCGCGGGTCGGCCTGGCTACAAGACAGTCGGCTGCCCCAGTGTTTCTGAGCAACGCCCAAAGGTCACTCGATGAGCTCGCGTTGCTCTGCGGCCTCTTGGACGAAGGGTGTACTCCGGTTCTGGGATTCGGCGGGCTTGGATGAGAGCCACAATGTTCATGAGAATGGTGAAAGGGTTCGCGATGACCAAGCTATAATAGGTCCCCCACCAGCCCTGGATCATTGTCTGACGTGTGTAGCGCAACACGGTCTTTGTGCCGCAGTCACGGCATAGGCTTTGATCGAGGCGGACAAATCGCTGCATTACGAGATAGCCGATATGACGCCTGATCAGGAGTTGCCGAGCGGGGCCGCGGTTGCAGATGGCGCAGACGGACACAGGCGGGCGCGGGTACCGCGGGAGGCCCGCCGCGGACGTTGGCGTGGAGCCTTCCATGCCTAACTTTGTCGACGGAGCGTGCCCACACCTTTAGGTTCGAGGGGCTCCAGAGCGGCGAGAAGAGGCGTCAGGCGTAGAGAGCGCAGCCTGCGCCACCGCCCTCACGCCAGAAGCAGCAGGGCCCGGTTTCCCGGGCCCGCGCGTCGAACGATTTCGATCTGACCCCGCTCTATTCGCGTCGAGCGGTGAGTCGATCTCGGGGATCTCCTCGGCTTCGATCGCGTCATGGCTCGATGTCGATTCCGAGCCCGGCGTTCCGCCGAAGTTGATGTCGATGTCGCCGAGATCGCCGATCTCTTCGAGCGCCTGGAGCAGGTTCGGGTCCTGCGGCGTGAGGAACTCGCGCGTGATCGGCTCGGTCGGGCTGATGTCGATCTGGCGATAGCGCTTGAGGCCCGTCGCCGCCGGGATCAGCTTGCCGATGATCACGTTCTCCTTCAGGCCGAGCAGGCGGTCGATCTTGCCTTCGATCGAGGCGTCGGTGAGCACCTTCGTCGTCTCCTGGAACGACGCGGCCGAGAGGAAGGACTCGGTGGCGAGCGACGCCTTCGTGATCCCGAGGATCAGCGGCTCGTGCGTCGCCTGCTCCTTCTTCTCCTTCTTCGCGCGCACGTTCTCACGCTCGTACACGACGCGATCGACGAGCTGGCCGGGCAGAAGCTCGGTCTCGCCCGCGCTCTCGACGCGCACCTTCTTCAGCATCTGACGAACGATCAGCTCGATGTGCTTGTCGTGGATCTCGACGCCCTGTGACTTGTAGACCTTCTGCACCTCGGCGACGAGATACAGCTCGGTCGACGTCGGGCCCTTGAGCGCGAGCAGCTCGGCCGGATTGCGCGAGCCCTCGTTGATCGCATCGCCGGGCTCGACCTCCTGGCCGGCACCGACGAGCAGCCGCGTGCGGCGGGGAAGCTGGATCTCGATCGGCTCGGTGAGCTCGCCGTCCTTGTCCAGTGCCGTCGGGACGATCGTCACCTTCGGGCCGCGCTCGGTCTGCTCGAGCTCGATGCGTCCGGCGACTGCAGCGAGCGTCGCTGCACCCTTCGGGTTCCGTGCCTCGAAGATCTCGACTACGCGCGGCAGGCCGTGCGTGATGTCGGCGCCGGCGACACCGCCGGTGTGGAACGTGCGCATCGTCAGCTGCGTGCCCGGCTCGCCGATCGACTGTGCGGCGACGATGCCGACGGCATCGCCGATCTCGCACATCTCGCCGGTGGCGAGGAAGATGCCGTAACACGCCTGGCAGACGCCCGTCTCGGCGCGGCACTTGAACACCGACCGGACCGGCAGCTGGAAGTCGCCGCCGAGCTCCTTCTCGAGCTCCTCGAGCACGTCGACGGTGACGATGGTGCCGTTCTCGGCGAGCGCCGTCTTGCCCGGCTTGCCGCTCGCGAGCGGCTTCATCACGTCACCCGAGAGCAGCCGGCCGAGCAGCGACTTGTTCAGTCCCTCGGTCGTGCGGATCGGCAGCTCGATGTGGTCCTCGGTGCCGCAGTCGTCCTCGCGGATGATCACGTCCTGCGAGACGTCGACGAGGCGCCGGGTGAGGTACCCCGAGTCCGCCGTGCGAAGCGCGGTGTCGGCGAGGCCCTTGCGCGCACCGTGGGTGGAGATGAAGTACTCGAGCACCGACAGGCCTTCCATGAAGTTGGCCTTGATCGGGCGCTCGATGATCTCGCCCTTCGGGTTCGCCATCAGGCCGCGCATGCCGGCGAGCTGACGGATCTGCTTGAACGAGCCGCGTGCGCCGGAGTTGGCCATCATGAACACCGGGTTGAGCGTGTCGAGGTTCGCCTCCATCGCTTCGGCGACCTTGTCGGTTGCCTCCGTCCAGATGTTGACGATCGTCTCGTGCCGCTCGTCCTCGGTGATCAGGCCGCGGTCGTACTGCCCGTGGACCTCCTCGACGCGCTTCTCGTACTCGGCGAGGATCTGCTCCTTCTCCGGCGGGATGACGATGTCGTTCTTCGAGATCGTCACGCCGGCCGTGCGTCGCGTACTTGAAGCCGAGCGACTTGATCGTGTCGAGCACCGGCGCCAGCGTGTGCGCGCCGTAGCGATCCGAGAGCGCGAGCACGTAGCGGTCCATGTCCGGCTTCGCGATCGTGTGGTTCGTGTAGACGAAGTCGTCGACCCACCCTGCCTCGTCACCGACGAGATCCTTGAGCGAGCGATAGACCGCGGAGTTGAAGATCACGCGACCCGGCGTCGTCAGATAGAGCTCGCCGCCGAAGCGGAACTCGATCGGCTCGCCGAGGCCCACGCCTTTGCCCTCGACCGCGATCTCGACCTCGTCGGCCGAGATCGAAACGCTGCGGCCGCGGCTTGAGCTTCGTCGCGTCCATCTTCGCCAGATCCTTGTCCGAGTAGGTGAGGACGTAGATCCCGAGCACCATGTCCTGCGTCGGGGTCGCGAGCGGGCGGCCCGAGGCCGGCGAGAGGATGTTGTTCGACGACAGCATCAGGATCCGCGCCTCGGCCTGCGCCTCTGCCGAAAGCGGCAGGTGCACGGCCATCTGGTCGCCGTCGAAGTCGGCGTTGAACGCGTGGCAGACCAGCGGATGCACCTGGATCGCCTTGCCCTCGACGAGCACCGGCTCGAACGCCTGGATGCCGAGACGATGCAGCGTCGGTGCGCGGTTCAGCAGCACCGGATGCTCTGCGATCACCTCTTCGAGCACGTCCCAGACCTCGGGCGTCATCGAGTCGACGTACTTCTTCGCCGCCTTGATGTTCTGCACCGACTTGCGCTCGACGAGCCGGCTCATGATGAACGGCTTGAAGAGCTCGAGCGCCATCAGCTTCGGCAGCCCGCACTGGTGCAGCTTCAGGTTCGGCCCGGCGACGATCACCGAGCGGCCCGAGTAGTCCACGCGCTTGCCGAGCAGGTTCTGGCGGAACCGGCCCTGCTTGCCCTTGAGCATGTCGGAGAGCGACTTCAGCGGGCGGTTGCCCGGGCCCGTGACCGCGCGGCCGCGGCGGCCGTTGTCGAACAGCGCGTCGACGGCCTCCTGAAGCATGCGCTTCTCGTTGTTGACGATGATCTCGGGTGCGCCGAGGTCGAGCAGCCGCTTCAGGCGGTTGTTGCGGTTGATCACGCGCCGGTAGAGGTCGTTCAGGTCCGACGTGGCGAAGCGGCCACCGTCGAGCTGCACCATCGGGCGCAGCTCC
The DNA here is from genome assembly GCA_963761365.1 of uncultured Actinomycetes bacterium. Lineage (GTDB taxonomy): Bacteria > Actinomycetota > Thermoleophilia > Gaiellales > Gaiellaceae > PALSA-600. The sequence continues at coordinate 30,585 of CAVXHB010000019.1, forward strand.
GGCGGAATCACCGGGATCGCCTCGAGCACCATCCACTCCGGGCGGTTCTCGGACTTGATGAAGGCGTTGACGACCTTCAGCCGCTTGATCCCGCGCTGCTGCTTCTGGCCCTTCGACGTCTTGATCGTCTCGCGCAGCGTCGCCGCCTCGAGATTCAGGTCGAGGTCGCGCAGCAGCTCGCGGATCGACTCCGCGCCCATGCCACCACGGAAGTAGACGCCGAAGCCGTACGGCGAGCCGAACCGGTCCTTGAGCTCGCGGAAGAGCTGCTCGTCGTTCACGACCATCTTCGGCTCGAGATCACGGAAGAGCTGCCAGGTCTGCTCGAGGCGGGCGACAGAGTCGACCGCCGCGTCGCGCGTGTCGGACCGGCGCGACTCGATGTCCTGGTACATCTCGCGGACCTTCAGCGCCCACTGAATCAGCGAGTCGAGGTCCTCCTTCTGGATCTTCCCGTCGGTGCGCAGGCAGAGGTCGTTCGTCAGCTCGCGGATGTCCATCGGCTCGACCCATGCATCGACGACGTCCTTCAACAGGCCGTTGCCGAGCTCGCGCGCCTTCTCGAGGTTCTTCTGGTCGACGGCCGCGATCAGCGGCCCATCCTCTTCGGGCAGCTCCTCGCCGAGCAGCAGGCCGTCGACGACGCGATGGATGCGCTTGGTGATCGCACCCTTCTTGGCGCCGGTCGCCTTCGCCATCTCCTTCTCGAGCGGGGCGATGCCCGCAAGCATCTGCTCGGCCGCGGAAGCGACCTGCTCGAGCTCACGCGGGGTGAGCTTGCGGTCGTCGCGGATCGCCGAGTTGCGGACGAGCTCGCGGATCTTCTTCGCGTCCTCGGTGGTGATCTGCGGGACGAGCTCCTTGAACATCCCGCCGACGAGATTGCGTGCGTCTTCGAGCGTCGGCAGCACCTGCTCCTCTGCCCAGCTCGAAAGGCCGCGAACCCAGAAGTCGTCGTCCTCGTCGAAGCCCTTGTCGGCGCCCTTCGCGAAGTAGTTGCGGCGGCGCGTGAGGCGCTGCTCGAGCGCCGCGAGGCTCTCGTCGCGATCGACGTTGATGTGCTCGTACTCGGCCTTGACCTTGTCCTCGAGACCGTTCAGGTCCTTCGCGCGCGCTTCGACGTCGACGAACGTGACGATCGAGGCCGCGAAGTAGAGAACCTTCTCGAGCTCGCGCGGTGCGATGTCGAGCAGGTAGCCGATGCGGCTCGGAACGCCCTTGAAGAACCAGATGTGCGAGACGGGCGCGGCGAGGTCGATGTGACCCATGCGCTCGCGGCGCACCTTCTGCCGCGTCACCTCGACGCCGCAGCGCTCGCAGATGATCCCCTTGTAGCGGACGCGCTTGTACTTGCCGCAGTAGCACTCCCAGTCCTTGGTCGGACCGAAAATGCGCTCGCAGAACAGACCGTCGCGCTCGGGCTTGAGCGTGCGGTAGTTGATCGTCTCCGGCTTCGTGACCTCGCCGGAAGACCAGTCGCGAATCTGCTTGCTCGAAGCGAGCCCGATCCTGATTGCGTCGAAATCGTTGATGTCGATCATGCGTGCTCCCCTTACTCTTCGATCTCGAGGTCAATGTCTTCGAGCGCGCCGACGGGTGCGTCTTCCTCGTCGTCGGGCCCCGCCGGAACCACGTCCACGACGTCGTCGATGTCCTCGAGCGACTCGTCGGCCGGCAGGACCAGCAGGCCTGCGTCCTCCGCAGCCTCTTGGCCCTCCTCGACCTCCTGGCCCGTGGGCCGCTGCGCAGCTGCGCGGAGCGAGCCGGGTGAGAGGTCGATGCCGAGCTCTTCCGCAGCGCGGAGCAGCTCGTCGTCTTCCTCGCGCACCTCGACAGGGCCGCCGTCTTCGGAGATGACGCTGACGTCGAGCGCCAGGGACTGCATCTCCTTCAGCAGCACCTTGAACGACTCGGGGATCGACGGCTCGGCGATGTTCTCGCCCTTGACGATCGCCTCGTATGCCTTGACGCGACCGACGGTGTCGTCGGACTTGATCGTCAGCATCTCCTGCAGCGTGTACGCCGCGCCGTACGCCTCGAGCGCCCACACTTCCATCTCGCCGAAGCGCTGGCCGCCGAACTGCGCCTTGCCGCCGAGCGGCTGCTGCGTGACGAGCGAGTACGGGCCGGTCGAGCGCGCGTGGATCTTGTCGTCGACCAGATGGAGCAGCTTGAGGATGTACATGTAACCGACGGTGACCTTCTGCTCGAAGGGCTCACCGGTGCGGCCGTTGAACAGCCTCACCTTGCCGGAGGCGCGGCGGCCGTTGACTGCTGTCTTGTCGATGTCGAACTGGATCGGGCTCTCTTCGTTGTCGTCGGCCCACTTGGCAAGCGCCTCGTCGACGTCGACGACGGTCGCGCCGTCGAAGACCGGAGTGGCGACCGGCGTCGGCGCCGGCGCGTTGATCACGCGCGACGCGTTGCCGTTCATCACCTCGACGTCACCGCCGACGAACACGCCGTGCGCGGCGGACCAGCCGAGATGCGTCTCCAGGATCTGGCCGATGTTCATGCGGCTCGGCACGCCGAGCGGATTCAGGAGGATGTCGACCGGGCGGCCGTCCTCGAGGAACGGCATGTCGGCCTCGGCGACGATCTTCGAGATCACGCCCTTGTTGCCGTGGCGGCCGGCGAGCTTGTCGCCCTCGCTGATCTTGCGCTTCTTCGCCACGTAGACGCGAACGAGCTCGTTCACACCCGGGCTGAGGTCGTCACCGTTCTCGCGCGAGAAGGTCTTGACGTCGATGACGACGCCACCCTCGCCGTGCGGCACCTTGAGTGAGGTGTCGCGGACTTCGCGCGCCTTCTCCTTGAAGATCGCGCGGATCAGCTTCTCCTCGGCGGTCAGCTCGGTCTCGCCCTTCGGCGTCACCTTGCCGACGAGCAGGTCACCAGAGGTGACCTCCGCGCCGATGCGGACGATGCCGCGGTCGTCGAGGTTGCGCAGTGACTCCTCCGAGCGGTTCGGGATGTCGCGCGTGATCTCCTCGTCGCCGAGCTTCGTCGAGCGGGCATCGATCTCGTACTCGTGAATGTGAATCGAGGTGAGCACTTCCTGCTTCACCAGCCGCTCCGAGATCACGATCGCGTCCTCGAAGTTGAAGCCCTCGAACGGCATGAAGGCGACGAGCAGGTTCGCGCCGAGCGCGAGCTCACCCTGGTCGGTCGACGAGCCGTCCGCGAGCACGGCGCGTGCTTCCACCTTGTCGCCGAGCTTCACGATCGGCTTGTGGTGGATCAGCGTGCCCTGGTTCGACCGCATGAACTTCGTCAGCGGGTATTCGTCGCGCGTCTTGGGCCCCTCGACGACGATGTGCGTCGCGTCGATCTCGATCACGGTGCCGGCGTTCTTGGCGACGACGACGTCGCCCGAGTCGACCGCTGCGCGGTACTCGAGGCCGGTGCCGACGAGCGGCGCCTGCGGAATCATCAGCGGCACTGCCTGCCGCTGCATGTTCGCGCCCATCAGCGCGCGGTTGGCGTCGTTGTGCTCGAGGAACGGGATCATCGCCGTCGCCACCGACACGATCTGCGCCGGCGCGACGTCCATGTACTGGATCTCCTTCGGGGCGGCCATCACGGCCTCGCCCTGAGGCGAGCGGCAGAGCACCTGCTCGTGCAGGAACTTGCCGGTCTTCTCGTCGACGGCCTCGGAGGCCTGGGCGATCGTGAACTGCGCCTCCTCGGAGGCGTCGAGATAGATGATCTCGTCGGTCACCTTGCCGGCCTTGACGACGCGGTACGGCGTCTGGATGAAGCCGAACTCGGACACGGTCGCCATCGAGGCGAGCGAGCCGATCAGGCCGATGTTCGGGCCTTCCGGCGTCTCGATCGGGCACATGCGGCCGTAGTGGGTCGGGTGCACGTCGCGCACCTCGATCGGCGCGCGCTCGCGCGTCAGGCCGCCGGCGCCGAGCGCCGACAGGCGGCGGCGGTGCGTGAGCCCGTCGAGCGAGTTCGTCTGCTGCATGAACTGCGAGAGCTGCGAGGAGCCGAAGAACTCCTTCAGCGCCGCGACGACGGGCCGGATGTTGATGATCGTCTGCGGCGTGATCGTGTCGACGTCCTCGGTCGTCATCCGCTCGCGAACGACGCGCTCCATCCGGTAGAGGCCGACCCGGAATGCTTCCTGGATCAGCTCGCCGGTGGTGCGCAGGCGGCGGTTGCCGAAGTGCTCGTACTCGTCGAGCTCGCCGCGGATCGGGCCGCGGTCGAGGCCGTACGCGTCGGCGGCGTAGTCCTTCGACTCCTCCGGCACGCCGACCATGTGCGGCATCGCGACGAGCTTCTGGACGAGCGCGAGGATGTCCTCGGTCGTGAGCACGCGGGTGTCGTCGGGCACCTTGACGCCGAGCCGCTGGTTCAGCTTGTAGCGGCCGACCTTCGTCAGGTCGTAGCGCTTCGGGTCGAAGAACAGCGACCGCAGGAGGTTGCGCGCGTTGTCGAGGGTCGGCGGCTCACCCGGCCGCTGCTTCTTGAAGACCTCGATCAGCGCCTCTTCCTCGCGCGTGGTCGTGTCCTTCTCGATCGTGTTGCGCATGAAGATCGAGTTGTTGAACAGCTTGAGGATCGCCTCGTTCGTGCTCGTGTCGAGGACGAACCCGGTCGACGGGTCCTCGGCGGGCAGCGCCCGCAGGAGCGTCGTGATCGGCAGCTTGCGCTTCCGGTCGATGCGGGCATAGACGACGCCCTTCTTGTCGATCTCGAGCTCGAGCCACGAGCCGCGGCTCGGCATCAGGTTCGCGATGAAGACCTGCTTGGCAGGGTCCTTCGGCTCCATCAGGTAGGCGCCGGGGCTGCGGACGAGCTGCGTAACGATCACGCGCTCGGTGCCGTTGATGATGAAGGTGCCCCACTCGGTCATCATCGGGAAGTCGCCCATGAAGACCCGCTGCTCGCGGATCTCACCGGTTTCCTTGTTGACGAAGCGGACCGTCATCGAGAGCGGAGCCTGAAACGTCAGGTCCTTCTCACGGCACTCCTGGATCGAGACCGGCGGCAGGCCGAACTCGTAATCACCGAACTCGACTGCAAGCGTGCCGGTGTAATCCTCGATCGGCGAGATGTCGTCGATCGTCTCGCGGAGGCCTTCGTTCAGGAACCACTCGAAGGACTCACGCTGGATGTCGATTAGGTTGGGGAGGTCGAGGACGTGCTTGAGACGCGAGAAAGACTTGCGCGCGCGTGGCGCAGTGACCGTCTGGGCCAAGAAGAACAGCCTCCCTTAGATGCTCTGGAGAATGAGGGCGAAGCGGAAAACGGCGGGGAAAAGTGGGAAAAGGCGTGCAGGCAGAACCGGGGTGCTACGTCGGCGAACTTCCCAGTATAGGGCAGGCAACCCTCCAGCCGCAAGGGTTTGCGGCGAGGGTCGGGGAGCCGACTACCCCAGGGTACCAGGGGTGTCAGCCCAGCCGGCAGGCCGGCTTAGCGGCGGACGACCAGCGTGTACTTGTAGAGGATGCCGCGAACCGCCGGCGAGGCGAGGTTCGGGGCCGAGAGCCGGAAGGTGTAGGTGCCGGGCTTTCGCGGGATCCCGGCCAGAACGATGCAGGCCGGCCGCTGGAGCGGCGGGGCGCAGGTCGGGCCGGTGAAGTCCTTCAGCGTCAGGCCCGGCGGCAGCTTCTTGCAGTCGTCGATGAAGCCGCCGGTGGGATCGGCGCCGAAGCAGGTGACCGTGTAGGAGGGGGAATCCTTCCCGAGCGCCGGGTGATGGCCGCCCTGTGACACGCGGATCACGACCTGGTAGCGGGCTCCGACCTTCGCTGCGGGAAGCGCCGACGGCTTGAACACCAGCCAACCTGCCCCGAATCCTGTCGCAGGGACGAGCAGAACGCCGAGGGTGACGATCGCCAGAGCCCGTGCCATTCGCCCGCAGTCTAGAACTCGATGACGAGCGCCCCTGAGTTTGTCGCAACCCGCAGGAGGGTGAGCCCGGCCACGGTCGTCGTCGTGCTGCCGGAAGTGATCGTGGTCGAGTTCTGTTTCCCGTTGTACACCGCGTCGACGTGCTGCTGCGATGCGCCCTTTCCGACCTGGAGGTTCTGCTCGAGCTGCTTGAACGAGCCGTCCTTGTTCAGGCTCCAGGTGTAGGCCAAGGCCGTGAAGGGAGCCGTGATTGTGGCACCTGAGTTGTAGAGGAGACTCGAGACGGTTGCCTGGATCGCGCCGTCGGACGATTTGACTTGGAGGACGAGGACCAGGGTGTTGCCGGCGCCGTCGGCGACGGTGTAGGTACGGCGCCTGGCCGCTGCCCTTGCCGGACGCGGTGACCGGCGCGAACGGGCCGGACTGCACGCCCGAGCCGCCCTGGTCGCGGCCGAAGAGCAGGAGGTCGCGCGACACCGGATCGAACACCAGGTACGCCTCGGGCGGAGTGAGGTCGATGTCGATGCGGCCGAATGTCTGGGTCGTCGGGTGCCCGACGTTGTCGGTGCAGCTGCCCGTGACCGACTGGTCCGCGCCCTCGCTCGAGACCGTCTGCGGGACGCTGAACAATGCGACGCCGGAGCCGTCGTCGTCGGTGCAATGGAACGTGACCGTCACGGCCTGGTTCGTCCAGGTTCCCGGCACGTAGGCCGACCCGTCGGCGTTCGTGAACGTCGCCGAAAGCTCCGGCGCGGCGGTGTCCACCTGAACGGTCAGGCTTCCCGCCGCCGACTCGTTCCCGGCCAGGTCCTTCACCGTGCCGCTCGCCGTGTGCGAGCCGTCCGTGGTGAAGGTCACAGACGCCGGAATCGAGCCCGGATCGACACCGGACGCCGCGGCGCCGTTCGGGTCGCCGTTGCCGGTGAAGCCGACCGTGACGACGTCGGCGTACCAACCACCACCGCCGGCAAAGTCCGGCGCCCGGTCGGCGGTCGCGGTCGGCGCATTCGGCGGCGTCTCGTCGATGTTGATGCCGCCCTCTGTGTCGCTCGCCGAGCCGTACGGGCTGATGCAGAACCCTGTCGCCGACTCGTTCGACCCCTCGAAGGTGAGCGTCTGGGTTGCCGTCGGCGTCCCGAAGGGGAACAGAGACGAGCAGCGCCAGTTCAGCGTGACGGCGGTGTTGTTCCAGCCGTTCGCATTCGGTAGCGGTGTCTGTCCGAGGTAGACGACAGGCCGCTCCAGCCCGATCGTGCTCACGCTGTCGCCTCCCGGAGGCGCGAACGACCCCGCCTGAATGGAGTACGTCGTTCCGCCGAGGGCCTGGAACACGAGCGGGAAGAGGAAATTGGTGTTGCCTTGAGGGACCAGCTGGGTCGAGGCGATCACCTGGTGCAGGGTGGCGAGCGAGGAGCCGGTGTAGACCGCCATCACCGAGGCCCCGGATAGGCCGGTGGTTCCGCCGAGCACAACGGTTTCGTCCTGGGCCGGTGTAAAGCGGTACCAGGCAGTCCTGACGAGCGCCGACAACGAGCCGTTCGGGTGGAGCGGCTCGCCGGGCTCGGTGGTCGCGGCGGTCAGGTCGAGCGTGTCCGAGAACGGCAGCGCGCCGACAGGCTTCGCGTTCGCGAAAGAGTCATTCGACGGGGGCAATACGAGATCGATGCCGACGGTGAAGGGGCCTGTTCCTGCTGGCTCTCCAACCGCCGAGAGGCCGCCGATCCTGACGTAGTACGTCACTCCTTGCTGAGCGGTGAACGTACTGGGCGGATTGCCGACGCGGCAGCTCACAAACGAGAGCCCCGACGTGCCTGGGCGCCAAACGCTGATTACGTCCAGGAACGGAGCGTTTCCTGACAGGCTCACTCTGACGAGCCCGGACTGGGTGGCTGTAAACCGATACCAGACCGTCTTGTCGTCGGGCGGCGACGTGCACGTCGGCTCATGGGTCTCGCGGGTCGCGGTCGTCGTGTCGGTGGTGTCTGCGAACGGCAGACTCGAGACCACCGTCGCATTCGCGATGTTGTCGTTGGGCGGCCCGCCCGTCGGGGGGACCGCGGTCGCTGTCGATGTTTACGGGGCCGACCGAGTTGTTCAGCGTGTTGCCGGCTAGATCGGTGCACGTTCCGGTCGCTGACTGATTCGCACCGTCGGTTGTGATCGTCCGCGTCACCGTGGGCGAGACAACTCCCGAGAAGGCGTCCGAGCACGACCAGACGACCGTCACATCGGTGTTGTTCCAGCCGTAGAGATCGGGAGCCGGCAGGCGGCTGAGGAGAGTTATCGACGGGCGAACCTTGTCGATGCGCACATCTCTGGTCGCGGGATCGCTGACGTTTCCGGCCCAGTCGGTCGCGGTGCATGTGATCGTCTGGTTCACCGTCGCCGCCGTGAACACGATGCCGCGGGTGGACCCGTCTGTCGTGCCGCCGAGGTTGCACGTGATCGACCGAACGCCGCTTCCGCCCTGTTCGTCGGAGGCGTTGAAGATCAGGGTCACGTTCGTGTTGTTCCAGCCGTTCGCGTTCGGAGCCGGGGTCAGGATCGAGGAGATCGTCGGCGCGGTCGAGTCGTCGGCGCAGTCGCCGTACTGATTGCCGTATTGGTCGGTCGGGCAGTACTGGGCGGCGTACGCTCCTGGCAGCGGCGGCTGCAGCGTGCCCGTCATCGCGAGCGCGATCAGGACTGCACCTGCAAGGCCGACAACGGCAAGAATCCGCTCGACCACTTCTGCCTCCCTCGAAGAGCCGGAACCTCGGCGAACCTAGATGCGACCCTAAGCCAAACTGACGTCTTTTGGCAAGGGTCAGCCGAGGGGATTCAACGATTTCGCGCGTTCCTGGGACATCTGCCGCTCCGGGCCGGAGGCGACCGCCCCGAGCCGCTGCCAGATGAAGAAGTCGGCCGGATCCTTCACTGCTGCGCGGCGAAGCAGGGCGACCGCTGCGGCACGGTGTTTCCGTGCAGCCGCAGCGTCCGCCTCGAGCACGAGCGGCTGCGCCGACCAGGGCGCCCAGAGAGCCGCGCGCTTCGACTGCGCGACCGTAGTACGCCAGTCTCCTCGCGAGGCGGCCGCCAGTCCCGAGGCCTCCGCCCGGTTACCGACAAGCCCAACGAAGGAGAACATCAGCAACACGAGCACCGGCGCGAGCATTGGCGCCCGCCAGCGCCGGTCCAGGACCAAGACATTGTGCTCGGCCCGTGCCGCGACGATGAGCAGCCCGCCGCAGAAGAGCCCGGCGAGGGTCACGGCGGGTAGCTCCCAGTCCCAGTCCACGGCAGCGTGGGCCGCGAACGCGACGTAGGCGCCGAGCGCAGCCGCCACGAAAGGTCGTCCCCTGATCCGGATTGCAGCGACCACCGGAATCGCCAGCACGAGCAGCAGGAGCGAAAGGCCGACCACTCCGAGCTCTGCAAGCGTCTCGAGATAGAGACTGTGCGCGTCCGTCACGTTCGCGCGGATCCGGCGGTGGCGGTACCACTCGCGAACGAAGGTGCCGGCGCCGGAGCCAACCGCGGGGTGATGCGCGAAATCGATCAACGCCACCCGCCAGTACTCCGTCCGCGAGTTGGTCGTCGTGCTGAAGAGCCGTTCGGTCGGCGTGGTTCCGGGTGGAGCGCCGCCGGGAACGCCACCGCTCGGCGACGGACCAGCGGCGAGCGCCGCGCTTCGGGAGCCCGAGGGCGCGACGACGACGGCCAGGATCGCGGTTGCGAGTGCGGCGAGCATCACCCACCGCTTGCGCGGCCCTGTGGTCAAGGCCGCCGTCGCCGCCAGCAGGAGCGCGGCGAGCGCCAGCCGGTGGCCGTCATGAGCGGCGGCCAGAGGATCGGTCCAGCGTGTGAGCGGAATCGAACGCGATGCCAGCCAGATCGCAAGTGCGCCGACCGCCAGGAGCGCGCCGGCGACTTTCGCGAGCTGCCGCCGGTGCGGCGCAAGCGCGGCAACGGCGAGGAGGCCCACCGCCAGCGACGCCCACGCGCCGCGACTGTTTGCGAAGTACAGCGCGAGCCCCATCGGGACAGTGCTCGCCGCGGCGGCGGCGCGAACGGCCGCGCGCTCGGAATCGGCCGCAAACCCCAACGCGAGCAGCAGGCCGAGGACGGCGACGATTCCCAACGCGTTCGCATACGCGAACACTCCGGCAAGCCTGAACGTGATCGAGGAGTGAGGCCAGGCGACGTGGTCCGGCACAAGCCGCGTGGCGAGCGCATGGCCGCAAAGCACGACGACAGCGGCGAGTAGGCCTCCGAGCCCGACCGCGAACGAGCGACGCCGGGCGACGACCAGCAGCGCGAATGCCCCGCCGAGGTAGACGATCGTCCGCTCGAGCTCGAGCATCGTCAGGGGTCGGCTCTCGGACCAGACCCAGGAGAGACCGGTCAGCACGGTCAGTGCGGCGAGCCCGGTGAGAAACGCCGCGTCGAGGCGGCCGAGCTGCAGAGCCGGCTGCAGGATCACGCCGGCGGCGACGACAAAGAGGAGCCCGATCGCCGCCCAACCCCAGGTCGTCGGCCACCACCCCCCGGCGCTCCGCGCAACGAGGCCGACGGTGGCCGCGCAGAGGAGCGCCGGAGCGAGGTCGCCGAATCGGATCGCTGCCTTCAGGCCCCAAGTATCCGAGACAGGGACCGAAACGCGAAGGGCCGCGTCGCCGCGGCCCTTCGGAAACACAAGTGTCAGGCTTCAGCCTGACACTGTCTTACTTGAGCTCGACGCTGCCGCCGGCCTCTTCGAGCTGGGCCTTGATCTGGTCGGCCTCCTCCTGGTTCACGCCCTCCTTGACGGCCGCTGGGGCGCCGTCGACGAGGTCCTTGGCCTCCTTCAGGCCAAGGCCGGTGACCGCACGAACGACCTTGATCACCTGGATCTTCTGCTGCCCGGAGCTCGTGAGGACGACGTCGAAGGAGGTCTTCTCCTCCACGGCCGCTTCGCCGCCGCCGCCACCCGGGGCCGCCACTGCGACGGGTGCCGCGGCGGTGACGCCCCACTCCTCCTCGATCTTCTTCTTCAGCTCGACGAGCTCGAGCACGGTCATCTTGCCGAGCTGTTCGAGAACGGTGTCAACTCCCGCCATCGGTCTCTGCCTCCTGGGTCTCTGTATTCGGTTTCTTCGACTTCGAGTGTCTGACACGCTCAGCGTCCGCCACTGGTTCTGGAGTGTCAGCCACCGTTCCGGTGTCAGACACTGGTTCTGGTTCTGCGGCCGCCGGGGCCTCGCCGCCGAGCTGGTCGATGCGGGCGTCGATCAGCCCGACCAGGTTCTGGAGCGGCGCGTTCACGAGCGCGAGCAGCGAGGTGAGCGGGGCGATGATCGCCGCGAGCACCTGGCCGCGCAGCACGTCGAACGGCGGCAGCTTCGCGAGCTCCTCGACGTCCTCGCCGCTGATCGGCTTGCCGTCGAGAATGCCGCCGCGGATCGCGAGCACCTTCGTTTCGCGGGCGGAGTCGGCGAGCGCCTTCGCGACGGCGACCATGTCGCCGTCGCCTCGATGAACGCGATCGCCGACGGGCCCTCGAGCATCGCGAGCAGCGCGTCGGCGCCGGCCGCCTCGGCCGCACGCCGGGTCAGCGTGTTCTTGACGACCGTGAACTTCGCCCCGTGCTCGAGCAGCCGCCCGCGCAGGGCGTCGATCTGGGGCATCGTCAGGCCGCGGTAGTCGGCGACGATCAGCGTGTCGGCCGTCTTGAGGCGTCTCGGTCAGCTCGGCGACGACGCGCTCCTTGTCTTCCTTCTGCATTCCACCTCCTCCTTCACGAAACGAGCCCGCACACAGGCGGACTCGAAGGAGGAACTGCTTCCCAGGAGGCCACCTCGGGAAGGCTTCTCGCCTGTGCGCTGCTTCCTGTCTTCGGCGACGGGCGTTTGTCTACGCGGAAACTGTAGCTGGCTCCTGCTCCTCGTCGAGATCCTCGACGATGCCGCGGGTCCGCGTCGGGTCGACGTGGATCCCGGGGCCCATCGTCGAGGCGAGCGTGATCTTCTTGATGTAGCGACCCTTCGACGCCGCCGGCTTCGCGCGGACGATCTCGTCGAGCAGCGCGGCGTAGTTCTCGACCAGCTGCGCGCTCGTCGAAGCTCTTCTTGCCGATCGGGACGTGCACGTTCGCGCCGCGGTCGGTGCGGTACTCGAGCTTGCCGGCCTTCGCCTCGCGCACGGCCTTGCCGACGTCCATCGTCACCGTGCCGGTCTTCGGGTTCGGCATCAGGCCGCGCGGGCCGAGCACGCGGCCGAGCTTGCCGACGTTCCCCATCTGGTCGGGCGTCGCGATCGCGACGTCGAAGTCGGTGAAGCCCTCCTCGACGCGCTTGGCGAGATCGGCGGCGCCGACGACGTCCGCGCCGGCCTCCTGCGCTTCCTTCGCCTTCTCGCCCTCGGCGAAGACGGCGACGCGGGCGGTGCGGCCGGTGCCGTGCGGAAGCATCAGCGTGCCGCGCAGCTGCTCCTCGGCGTGGCGGACGTTCAGGCCGAGGTTCATGTGCACCTCGATCGTCTCGTCGAACTTCGCGCCGTCGGCGTGTCCTTGAGCATGCGGATCGCCTCGACGGGCGAGTAGACCTGCTCGCGGTCGATCACGCCGCGCACCTGGCGGTAGCGCTTGCCGTGCTGCGGTCATGCGCTCCACCTCCACGCCCATCGAGCGGGCGGTTCCGGCGATCACCTTCATCGCCTGGTCGACGTCGCGCGCGTTCAGGTCGACGAGCTTCGTCTCGGCGATCGAGCGCACCTGCGCGCGCGTGAGGCGGCCGACCTTGACGCGGTTCGGCTCGGCCGAGCCCTTCTCGAGCCGCAGCGCCTCCTTGATCAGGACGGCTGCCGGCGGCGTCTTCGTGATGAAGTCGAAGCTGCGGTCCTCGTAGACCGTGATCTCGACCGGGGTGATGCGGCCGTTCTCCTGCGCGGTCTGCGCGTTGAACGCCTTGCAGAACTCCATGATGTTGACGCCGTGCTGGCCGAGCGCAGGGCCGACCGGCGGCGCCGGGTTCGCCTGCCCGCCGGGGATCTGCAGCTTGATCATGGTGAGAATTTTCTTGGCCATGGAGTCGAAAGGTAGCGCTAGTCGATCTTCTTGACTTGGTCGAAGCCGAGCTCGACGGGAACCTGGCGCTCGAAGATGTCGACGAGCACCTTCAGCTTCTGCTGGTCGGCGTTGACGTCGACGATCTCGCCGTCGAAGTCCGAGAGCGGGCCGCTCGTCACCTTGACCGACTCGCCGAGTGAGAACTCGACCTGCGCGCGCGGACGCTCGCCCGTCGCCGCGCCGGTCTTGAGGATGCGGTCGACCTCGCCCTGCGAGAGCGGCACGGGCTTCGAGCCGGCGCCGACGAAGCCGGTGACGCCGGGCGTGTTCTTCACGACCATCCAGGCGTCGTCGTTCAGGTCCATGTTGACGAGCACGTAGCCGGGCAGGACGCGCTTCTCGATCTGCACCTTCTGGCCGTCCTTGGTCTCGATCACCTGCTCGGTCGGCACGACGACGCGGCGAAACGCGGGCGCTGCCCCATCGACTCGATCCGGTGCTCGAGGTTGGCCTTGACCTTGTTCTCGTGGCCCGAGTACGTGTTGACGACATACCAGCGGAACATGGCTACTTCAGCAGCACTCTCTGAACGACCTCTTTCCAGAGCTGGTCGTTCAAATAGAGGTAGACGCCGACGATCACGCAGGCGACGAGCACGACGACCGTGCCCTGGATCACCTGGTTCTGGCCGGGCCACTCGACCTTCTTCAGCTCGGCGACCGATTCCGCGATGAACCCGAAGGGCCCGCCGCGGCGGGCCTTCTGGACCTCGCCCGGCGCGCGGTCGGCGGGGACGCCGCCGCAGTCCTGCCTCGCGCGCCATCTAGCGGGTCTCCCGGTGCGGGGTGTGCGTGCCGCACCAGCGGCAGTACTTGCGGAACTCGACCCGGTCCGGGTCGTTCCGCTTCGACTTCTTCGTCTGGTAGTTCCGCCGCTTGCACTCGGTGCAGGCGAGTGTGATCGCGACTCTTACTCCGGATTTCGCCATGAAAGCTTCGCTCTCTCTTGAGTCCTGGCAGGCTGACGCACTGCCTTGGGGCCGCAGACAGTCGCTAGCTGGACCCTCTGGAAGTAGCGGCGGGTGGGCTCGAACCACCGACCTCCGGGTTATGAGTCCGGCGCTCTAACCAGCTGAGCTACGCCGCCGTGGCCGGCCGAATGGTAGCCGAGCCGCTTCGCTAGGTTCGGCGGATGACGGAGCGTTGCTGGCGGTGTAGCGCCGAGATGGAGTGGCGCCATTCGACCTGGCAATGTCCGCGTTGCCACTGGAAGCTCGGCTGCTGCGAAGGGGAGCCGCAGTCGGGCGAGTGTCAGACACCGGCGGTGTCAGACACCGAGACCCAGGAGGTCGGTAGGTAGGGTCACGAACGTGGCGGTGATCGAGGCGATCGAGCTTCGTCGTACGTACCGTACGACCACCGGGATACTCCGCCGCCGGCCGCTCGAGGTCGAGGCCGTGCGCGGAATCTCGTTCGAGGTCGCCGAAGGCGAGCTCTTCGGCCTGCTCGGCCCGAACGGTGCGGGCAAGACGACGACGATCAAGATGCTGATCACGCTGCTGCTGCCGACCGCGGGCGAGGCTCGCGTGCTCGGCTACGACGTCGTGCACGACGCACGCGAGGTACGCAAGCGGATCGGCTACGTGTTCGGCGGCGACCGTGGCCTGTACGAGCGCCTGTCGGGTCTCGACAACCTCCGCTACTTCGCCGAGCTCTACGGCGTCACCGGCCGCAAGCAGAAGCAGCGGATCGCAGAAGTGCTCGAGCTGGTCGGCCTGACCGGCCGCGAGAAGGAGCGCGTCGAGGGCTACTCGCGCGGCATGCGCCAGCGACTGCACATCGCGCGCGGAATTCTCCACGACCCGCAGGTCGTGTTCCTCGACGAGCCGACGATCGGCGTCGATCCGGTCGGCGCGCGTGAGCTGCGCCTGATGATCGCAGGGCTCGTCCAAGCCGGGAAGACGGTCCTGCTGACGACGCACTACATGTTCGAGGCGGACGCACTGTGCGACCGCATCGCGGTGATCGCCGGCGGCCGGATCGTCGGCGAGGGCACCCCGGCCAAGCTGAAGGAGGTCGTCGCCGACCGAACCGTGGTCGAGGTCGAGGTTTTCGGCGTCGACGACGCAACGGTCGCACGGCTGCGCGAGCTGCCGGGCGTCACCTCGATCGCGGTCGAGGAGCGGGACCAGGCGCAGCTGCTGACGATCCATTCGCCGCGCGGCCTCGAGCTGACCCAGGAGCTGCCGGCCTTCTTCGACGGCGCCCAGATCGGCCGGATCGCGGCGCGCGAGCCGACGCTCGAAGACGCGTACGTCGCGCTCGTCACGGAGGAGGCGCAATGAACTACCCGCGCATCGTCTGGATCGGGGTGATCTTCCGGGTGCGCGAGTTCATCATCTCGCGCTGGTTCCTGCTGATCAACGTGCTGCAGCCGGTGATCTTCGCGACGATCGCCTTCTACATGTTCAAGGCCGGCGGGCGCCCGGGGACGCTTCTCTACGCCGCGCTCGGCGCCGGGATGATGGGGATCTGGTCGTCGACCCTCTTCGGCTCCGGCGGCGCGCTGCAGTGGAACCGCTGGCAGGGCACGCTCGAACTGCTCGTCGCCTCGCCCCCACCGTTCATCATCGTGCTGCTGCCGCTCACGATCGCGACCTCGGTCACCGGGGCGTACTCGCTGCTCGCCACGGTCTTCTGGGGCCGGATCTTCTTCGGCGTGCCCCTCCACCTCGCGCACCCATTCTTGTTCTTGCTCGCGGTGCCGACGGCTGTGCTCGCACTCGGACTGATGGGCCTGCTGATGGCGTCGAGCTTCATCCTCTACCGAAATGCGAATGCGCTCTCGAACCTGCTCGAGTACCCGGTCTGGGTTGCAACCGGCTTGCTCTTCCCGCTGTCGCTCCTGCCGGGCTGGGTCGGGCCGCTCTCGTGGCTGCTCGCACCCCGCTGGGGGATCGATGCGATCCGGCACGCTGCGCTCGGGGGCGGGCCGGTCTGGTTCCCGATCGCGATGTGCGTCGCGACCGGAGCCGCCTACCTCGGCCTCGCTGCCCTGTTCCTCAAGTACTTCGAGCGGGCCGCGCGCGCCCGCGCAACGCTGGCGCTGACGTGAACAACAACCTCCGCGTCTTCTTCATCGGCGGGCTGATCTCGTATCGAGCGCTCTTCAACTGGATCCGTCCTTATATGTACATCCCGACGATGCTGGGCTCGCCGCTCTTCCAGATCGTCTTCTTCACCTACCTCGGCCGGTACTCGCACGCGAGCGCGGGCGACGCGTTCTTCATCGTCGGCAATGCCGTGCAGGTTTGCGCGATGTCGTGCGTCTACGGAATGACCATGGCTGTCGCGAACGAGCGCTGGTTCGGAACGCTCGGCCCACTGCTCGCCTCGCCGGCCAACCGGGTCGCGGTCTTCCTCGGGCGCGGCGTGCCCGTCTTCGCAAACGGCCTGCTCGTCTCCGCCTTCGGATTCGGGGTCGGTGCCGTGCTGCTCCACTTCCGCCCGCCCTTGCACTCGCTGCCGGCGCTCGTCCTCGTCGTCTGCCTGACGACGGTCTCATGCACGACCTTCGGCATGGTGCTCGGCTGCATCGGGCTCCGCAGCAAGGACTTCTTCTTCGCGGCGAATCTCGCCTACTTCCTGATGCTGCTCTTCTGCGGCGTCAACATCCCGCTCTCGGTGCTCCCGGGCTGGATGAGCGCAATCGGCCGCTGCCTGCCGCTGACGCACGGGATCATGGCCGCGCGCCAGATCGCCGCGGGAGGCGGGCTCGGGGACGTCTCGGGCCTGCTCTGGACGGAGCTCGGAATCGCGGCCGCGTACGCGGCGGCGGGCTACGTATTTTTCCGTTTGCTCGAGAACGCCTCGCGGCGCAGTGCGGTGTTGGATGCCTTCTAGCCGGTAAGGACACTCACCCGTAGCGGGTAGCCGGCCGGCTGCGAAGCGGGAATCCGCGGTTCGCGTCGACGTACCGACCCATGAGGTGTGTCGTTCCGCCTCCCCGCAGCCCTTCTCGTTGCCACCGCGCTCGTGCTCCCTCTCTCGCAGGGAGCGGCTGCCAGCGGCGGGAACTACGCGATCAGCGGCGGGACAGCGGCTGAGCAGGCGACCGTGCGCGCCGCTCTCGACGCCTCGAGCTTCGACTGGAGCCTGCTACCGCGGATTCAGGTGACGATCCAGCCCGGCGCCGGCGACTCCGCCACCTCCGGGAGCGTCGCCCTCGACCCGCAGGTGCTGGACATGGGGACGTTTTCGTGGGCGATCGTCCAGCACGAATTCGCGCATCAGATCGACTTCTACCTCCTCAACAACGCAGAACGTGCCCAACTGGCGCAGGCGATCGGCGGCGTGGAGTGGTTCCCATCGGGCGGAGCTCTGCCCCACGCCGCCTACACCTGTGAGCGGTTCGCGTCGCTCGTCGCCTGGGCCTACTGGCCCTCGGTCGAGAACTCCCTGCGCCCGAGCTCGCCGGCCGACGAGGCGGGCGGGATGGCGCCGGCCGCTTTTCGTGCGCCTGCTCTCCGGGATGCTGAATGACTCCACCACTGCGCCGCAGCCGCCGGTGAGGGACTTCACGCCTGAGCTGCCGCTCATGCAATCAAGTGCTGCCTGAGCGCCTTCGCAACCGCCTGCGTGCGCGTATCGGCATCAAGCTTGTCCATCGCCTTTCGGATGTGCGTACGAACCGTCTCGCCTGAGATGAACAACCGTTTGCCGATCTCGTCGTTCGAGAGGCCCTCCGCGAGCAGCCGCAAGACCTCGCGCTCTCGCTGCGTGAGCTGAGCCACCCGCTCGCCGGCCGCGACTGCGAGCATGCCCGCGAGAACCGGGTCGACGTACTGCCCGCCTGTTGCGATCACCCGGACGGCGCGCAGGAGATCCTCGAGCGGCGCTTCCTTCAGCACGAACCCTCGCACCCCGGCGTCGAGCGCCGCCGTCAGGAGTGCGCGGTCGCCGTATCCCGTATAGAGGATGATCGCGGTCTCCGGGGTCGAGCGGACGGCGCGCTTCGCCAACTCGATCCCGTCGAGCCCGGGCATGCGCAGGTCGATCAGCGCAACCTGCGGCTTACGCGTCTGGAGCTTCTCGAGCGCCTCGGCGCCGTCCACAGCACGGCCGACGATCTCGATTCCGTTCGAGCCCAGGTACTCGCAGACCGCGTCCAGGACAGCGGGGTGGTCGTCCGCGACGAGGCAGGTGACCGGCTCCGGCCCGCTCAATCCGCCCTCCCCAGAATGGGGTAGTGGGAAAACACGCCTCTAGGTATAGCTCCGCGGCGCGTCGGTGGCGACAATTGGACCGGAATGGAAGCCCTGGCGCCATACGAGCAGCTCGTTCAGAGCGGCAAGCTGGTCGCGATCGGCGAGCTCGCCGCCGGCGTGGCGCACGAGATCAACAACCCCCTGTTCGCAATTCTCGCCCTGTCGGAGTTCCTCCTGAAGGAGCTCGAGCCGGGCTCGCGCCCGTACGAGCGCGCAGAGCTGATCCATCAGACGGGTCTCGAGATCAAGGAGATCATCCGCGGCCTGCTCGACTTCGCCCGCGAGAACAACGACGAACGCGTCGTCCTCTCACTCGACGCTCTCGTCAAGGAAACGGTCGACCTGATGCGACGGACGAACGCGAACAAGGGCATCCACATCGCCGAGAGCTACGAGCCGGTGATGACCGACGCGAGCGGAAGCCAGCTGAAGCAACTCGTACTCAACTTGCTCGGCAACGCGCGGCAGGCATCTCCGGACGGCGGGGAGATCACCGTGTCCGTCCGCCGCGACGGCGACGATGCAGTGGTCACCGTCGCCGACGACGGACCCGGCGTCGACGCGTCGGTCCGGGAGCGGATCTTCGAGCCCTTCTTCACGACGCGCCGGTAATCGGGCGGCACCGGGCTCGGGCTCTCGATCGGGCTCGGGAATCGCGCAGGCTCACGGCGGCTCGCTCGCGCTCGTCGGTGAAAGCCCGGGCGCAACCTTCGTTCTGCGGCTGCCGGCAGCATGACTCGCGTCCTCGTGATCGACGACGAGGCCGTCGTCCGCAACGTGATGGCCGAGATCCTGCGAGTCGTCCGGCTACGAGGTCGCAGGTCGCGGAAACGGCGGAGCAGGGCCTCGAGCTGCTCGACTCGTGCGATCCCGACATCCTCGTCAGCGACATCCTGATGCCGGGCCTGTCGGGCCTCGAGCTACTCGACACCGTGCGAGCTCGCCGCGCAAGCCTGCCTGTCGTGCTCGTGACGGGCGCGGGCACGTACGACATCCTCACGAAGGCGCTCGCGCAGGGAGCGGCCGGGCTCGTCACGAAGCCGTTCTCGCACGACGCAGCTGATCGACGCGGTGGGCGAGGCCCTCGACCGCTCGCAGCGCAGCGAAGAAGAACTGCGCGAGCGCCTGCTCGCACCCACACTCGCAAGCGCGCTTGCAAACGCGATCGAGGCCCGCAACGCGGAGCTGCATGGTCACTGCGAGCGGCTCGCCTGTTTCGCGGTGGACATCGCGCAACGCCTCGGCCTGACCTGAGAGCGAGGTCGAATCCGTGCGACTCGGTGCGATCCTTCACGACGTCGGCAAGATCGGCATCCCCGACAGCGTGCTGCTGAAGCCCGGCCCGCTCGACGCCGGCGAGCGCACCGTGATCGAGACCCACACGCTGATCGGCGACCATCTGCTCGAACCGCTCGACCTGCTGGCGAGCGCACGGCCGATCGTGCGCCACCATCACGAGCGCTGGGACGGAAACGGCTACCCGGACGGTCTTGCGGGCGAGGAGATCCCGCTGGGCGCACGGATCGTGGCCGTCGCGGATGCGATCGAAGCGATGTCGTCCGAGCGCGTCTACCGCAAGGCACTCAGCATCGACGAAATCGTCGCCGAGCTGCGACTCGAACGCGGCGCGGCATGGGACCCCCGGATCGTCGACCTCGCACTCGAGTCGATCACGCAGCAGGAGCTCGTCGCATGAGCAAACGCACCTGTCTGCTGGCCGACGACCATCCAGCGCTTCGCTCGGCGGTGGCCGAGTTTCTCGCTCTCGCGGGCTATCGCGTGGTCGGGCCCGTTGCCGACGGGCGTGCGGCGATCGAGGCGGCGCACGAACAGCCCGACGCGGCCGTGCTCGATTACCGGATGCCACGACTCGCCGGCACGGAGCTCGTCGAGGAGCTACTCGCGATCTCGCCGGGCACGCGCATCGTCGTCTACACCGCAGACGGTGGCGAAGAGCTTGCGGCCGGGGCACTGGCAGCCGGGGCGAAAGGGGTGGTGCTCAAGGAGGCGCCGCTCGCCGACCTGGCCCGCGCCCTCGAAGCCGTCCTCGCCGGCAGCACCTATCTCGACCCGGCGCTTGCCCAGCGCGATGTCCAGGCGGCGCGGCTGACCGAACGCGAGCATGACGTGCTCGAGCTCCTCGCCGAAGGGTTGACGCACGAAGAGATCGGCAAGCGGCTCGGGATCGGCGCGGAAACCGTGCGCACGCACCTGCGAAAGGCATGCGACCGGCTCGAAGCCACGACGCGCACACAGGCCGTCGCGACGGCGCTGCGCCTCGGTTTGATCAGCTAGGGAGCCGTTCCCCGAATGGGTGAGTGGCCCGCGGCAAACCGGTGAGCCAGCAGACGCGCGAGTGTGAATTCCCACCAGGGTGACACTCGACCACGATGTGCTCGTGGCAACCGCGCTCTACGACTCGTGGGTGACCGAGCGCAACGCGTCAGAGCCGCGCGCATTCTGGGTGGAGGCCCTGGCAACGGCCAAGCGCTCCGCCGACCGGAACCGCCACGAAGAAGCGCTCGAGCTGCTCCGGGACCTCGACTCGCCCGGCGGGCCCATCGACCTTCTCTTCCGGGCGGTGTTGCTCGAATCGTGGTCGAACATGGTGCTCGGGCGGCTGGACACGGCACTCGCGCTCGCGCAGCGGGCGAACGACCTGGCGGCACAAGCAGACTTCACCGATTTCGACCGGGCCGATGTGATGTTCCATCTCGGCTGCTGCCGCCTCAAGCTGTCCGAGTATTCGCTCGCAGCTTCGCTCTTCACGGTCGCGCTCGAGCTCTGCAACCGAACCGTCTTCCCGTGCGATCGTCTCCGCGCGAGCATTCTGCACTGGCGGTCACGTTGCTCGCAGCATCAGCACGATTGGAACGCAGCGCGCCACGACGTCAATTGCGCGATCGAGCTGGCTGTCGGGATCGGCGACAACTCCACGCTCGGTCATGCGCACTTCCAGGCGGCCGCGATCGCCGAGCGCACGGGCGACCTGCGACTCGCGCGGTACCACGCCGAGGAGGCCGAGGGGCTTTTCCGCGTGCTCCACGACGAGCTGATGCTTGGCCGAACCACCAACAATTTGGGCGGGATCGTCTTCCTCCAGGGCGACACGACCGGCGCGCTCCTCCATCTCGAGGACTCGATGCGGATCGCGCTCACCGCCGGAAACGAAGCCGATGCGGCGCAGGCAATCTCGTCGGTTGCGCAGATCCATCTCAGGACCGGCCGCCCTGAGCTCGCGGAGTCCCAAGCGCGCAACGCGCTCCAGGTGCTCGCCGGTCGCGAGGACTTTCTCGGCGAGATCGGCAATGCGCAGCTCGTGCTGGCGCGTGCCCTTCTCGCCCAGGCTCTGTACGAGGAGGCTGACGCGGCTCTCACCGTCGCCGACAGGAACTTCCAGATCCTCGGCTTGGCGAGTCAACGTGCGGCCGTGTTGATGGCTCGCGGTGAGGTCATGCTCGCCCAGGGCGCATGCCTCCAGGCGGCGGAGACATACCGCTCGGCCGCCGAGGCCCTCCAGGATTTCCACTTCTAACCCCGACACGAAAGGAGACAACATGAACCGCATCAAGCTCCTCCCCGTCCTCACGTTCTCGCTCGCACTCGCCGTCGCGTTCGCGAAGGTCAAGTTTCAGCCGCTCGGCTTTTTCGCCGGCCTGTAGGCTTCTGATTAGCTGAGGGCGTGCTCACACGCTTTGCCGCCGCCCTCGCCGTCGTCACACTCGGCGGCGCCGGTTCGGGCGGACAGCCCAACATCGCGGGCTGTCCGATCTTTCCCGCCTCGAACCCCTGGAACCAGCGCGTCGACAAGCTGCCGGTGGCGGCGAATTCGGCCGCGATCATCAGCTCGATCGGCCTCGACGCACCTGTGCACGCCGACTTCGGCTCGGGTCTCTATGACGGTCAGCCGATCGGCATCCCTTACAACGTCGTCTCGGGCTCGCAGGCGAAATCGCGCGTCAGCTTCGAGTACGCCGACGAGAGCGACAAGGGCCCGTATCCGATCCCTGCGCACCCGAAGATCGAGGGCGGATCGGACCATCACATCCTGATCGTCGACAAGACGAACTGCCGGCTGTACGAGCTCGGCGGTGCGCAGAAGACGTCCGGCGCCTGGCACGCGTGGGCCGGCGCGATCTGGAACCTGCGCTCGAACGCGGTGCGGCCGTTGACGTGGACGTCGGCAGACGCGGCGGGGCTGCCGATCCTCCCCGGGCTCGCGCGCTACGGCGATCTCAACCACGCGCTGCGGTTCACGGTGGAGCGCACGCGGCGAGCGTTCATCTTTCCGGCACGCCACTACGCAAGCAGCTCGACCGACGCGTCGCTGCCACCGATGGGGCTACGCGTCCGTCTGAAGGCGAGCTTCAAGACGAGCGGCTTCCCGCCGCAGGCGCGCGCGGTGCTCGAGACGTTGAAACGCTACGGAATGATCCTGGCCGACAACGGGTCCAACTGGTACATCACCGGCGCGCCGGATCCACGGTGGTCGAACGACGACCTGCATTCGCTTGGTCAGGTGCATGGCTCGGACTTCGAGGTAGTTCGAGGGTGAACGTCGCGCCGGCGCCGGGCGAGCTCGAGACCGTGACGCCGCCTCCCATCGCGACGGCAAGCTGTTTGACGATCGCCAGCCCGAGGCCGCTGCCGACGGGACGCTCGCGCCCGTACTTGTCGTAGAGATAGAAGCGGTCGAAGGCGCGCTCCAGGTCGTCGGGATCGAGCCCGGGGCCCGTGTCCGCGACGAGGAGACGGCGCCCGTCCACCTGCACCGTCACCGCGCCGCCGGGCGGCGTCTCCCGCAGCGCATTCTCGATCAAGTTCGACGCGATCTGAAGCACGCGGTCGGGGTCGGCCTCGACCCACGACTCCTCGCCTGCGGCGGTGAGCGAAACGGAGAACGCGCGCGCCGACGCCTCATGACGCGCAACGGACTCGCGTGCAACATCGGCCAGGTCGACGGGCTCACTGCCAACCGAGAACTCGCGCCGGTTCATCCGCGCGAGGTCGAGCAGGTCGCGAACGAGGCGCTCGAGCCGCCGCGCCTCGAGAAGAATCGTGCGCGACGCGTCCTCCGACGTGAACGCGCCCTCGGCCAGCCCCTCGGCATACCCGCGAATCGCGGTCAGCGGCGTCTTCAGCTCGTGACTCACCGAGAGCAGGAAGTTGCGCTCGCTTTCGCGGGAGGCGGCGAGCTGCGTCGCCATCTCGTTGAAGGACTGCGCGAGCGAAGCGAGCTCTCGCGGCCCCTCGACCGGCAGCGGCTCGTGGTGGAGCTCCGTCGCCAGTACGTCGCTGGCTGCGGCGACCCGTCGAAGCGGCCGCACGATCGAGCGTGCGAGCGCAAACGAGAGCACCGCTGCAAGCACGGCGCCCGCGAGCGCCGAGAGCAGCAGGTCGCGAAGGAACGGACGCCACGCCTGGGAGACCCCCTTTGGTTGCAGGACGAGCAGCCCGCGCGAAGGGAGCGTGCGATACGAGTAGAGGTACCGCTTGCCGTCATGTAGGTGGTCTGACCGTCGCTCGACTGACTGACGTTCGGCACAAACGGCGCAAGCTCCGCGTCGCGGCGTCGATGATCACACGAATGTGCCCGGAGAGCAGGTAGTCGCGATCTGACGTAGCTGACCGACGATCGCCGCTGAAAGGCGAGGTCGTCGGCGCGGCGCGCGAGGTTTGCGACTTGCGTGTGGTCGACCTGACGCCGCGTCAGCACCGCGCCGATCCCGATCGTGAGCACGAGTGTCAGCGCCAGCGCCCCGAGGGTCGCGGCGAACAGCCGCCCTCGAAGGCTTTTCAGGTCGCGACCGCCTTGTAGCCCGAGCCGCGCAGCGTCCGGATCAAGTTGGGGCGCCCGAGCTTCCGGCGCAGCTGGGCAACGTGCACGTCGACCGTGCGGGTTCCACCCGGATACTCGACACCCCACACGCGATCCAGCAGCACGTCGCGCGACAGGACCGCACCCGGGTTGGAGAGGAAGAAGGCGAGCAGGTCGAACTCCTTCGCCGTCAACTCGATCTGCCGCCCTTCGATCGTCACGTCGTGCGTCCCGCGGTTGAGCATCACGTCGCCGAGCTCGAGCAGATCGTTGCCGGCCTGCGGCTCGCTGCGGCGCAGGATCGCCTTGATGCGGGCGGCCAGCTCACGCGGCGAGAAGGGCTTCGTCAGGTAATCGTCGGCGCCGACCTCGAGCCCGACCACACGATCGGCCTCCTCGTCGCGCGCAGTCAGCATCAGGATCGGCACCTGCGAGCGCGCGCGGACTGCACGGCAGACCTCGAAGCCGTCCATGCCGGGCAGGCCGATGTCGAGGATGACGATCCGGATCGGGTGGCGTTCGAGCTCGGCAAGGCCTTCCTCACCGGAACGCACCCAGATCACGCGGTAGCCGTCGCGCCCGAGGTAGCCGCGGACGAGCTCGCCTACCGACGGCTCGTCCTCGACCAGGAGGACCGTCCCGGCCATGACGTCGGAGTCTAGGCGGTTTCCACCCAGGCCTTTGCGGCGAGAAAACCGCCCGCGAGGCCCAGTGTGAAGGAGACGAGTGCCTTGAGCATGGAGGTGATCAACGGACGCGGAACGTCACGCGGACTTGTGTGGCGGGGCCGCCGTCGATCCGCTGGGTCATTGCATTCGCGAAGCGGCGGATCTGCGAGAGCTGACCGGGCTGACCATTGATGGTCACCTGCGTCGAGGACGAGAGCCCGATCTGGACGATGCTGCCGTCCTGCTCTCGCAGCGTCAGCGAGCTGGGAGAAACCGCGGCGACGCGCCCGCGGTCGAGGATCAGCGTGTGCGGCACGCGACCCACCGCGTAGTTGATCTCGGCATGCGTCCAACCGGCGGGCATGACGCCGCCACCGCCCGCGCCCGAGGCGCTGCCGGCTGCGAGCGCCACGGAGCAGGCCGCCGTGGCCGCGATCGCCTTGAGCAGGGTTCCGCGCACACCAAGATCATCGCCTCGGCGGGTCAGATTCCCGTCTGCCGTACGTAAGGCCAACGTAAAGCCTGCATCGCTACTTGACGAGCGAGAGCATCTTGAACATCGGCAGGTACATCGAGATCAGGATCACGCCGACCATCAGGCCGACGCCGATCATCATCAGCGGCTCGATGATCGAGGTGAGCGACTGGACCGACGAGTCCACCTCGTCCTCGTAGAAATCGGCGATCTTCCCGAGCATCTTCTCGAGCTCACCGGTCTCCTCGCCGATTCGCACCATCTGGCTCACCATCGGCGGGAAGATCGGGTTCTCGATCAGCGGCTGCGCGATCGACGCACCGTCACGGACGCGGTTGCGAACATCGCCAAGCGCCTTCTCGACGACGTAGTTCCCGGAGGTCTGGCCGGTGATCTCGAGCGCCTTGATGATGTCGACACCTGCCGCGACGAGCGTCGAGAGCGTGCGCGAGAAACGCGCCATCGTGATCTTGAGAATCGACGTCGCCGATCTTCATCGGCAGGCGCAGCCGAAGCGCGTCCCAGACCGGGCGGCCGGCCTCGCTCTTCTTCCACTTGAAGAACCCGAAGATCGAGCCTCCCCAGAGCGGGAAGATGATGTACCAGTAGCTGCGCAGCACGTTCGAGGCATGCATGCACGTACTGCGTCAGCGTCGGGAGCTGCCCGTTCAGCGACGCGAAGATCTTCACGAAGATCGGGACGAGGAACAGCAGCATTCCGATCAGGACGAGCGTCGCGAAGCAAAGCACGATCGTCGGGTAGATCATCGCGCCCTTGACGCGGCGCCTGATCTGCTCCGACTTCTCGATCTGGATGCGCGACGCGGTCGAGGACGACGTCGAGGACACCGGCGGCCTCGCCGGCCTCGACCATCGCGATATAGAGGCGGCTGAAGACCTTCGGGTGCTGTGCCATCGCCTCCGAGAGGAGCAGGCCGCTCTCGACGTCCTCGCGAAGCGTCGACGATCACGTCGAGCGAGCACCTGCGTCGCTCGTCTGCTGCTCGAGGATGACGAGCGAGCCGACGACGTTCATCCCCGCCTCGATCATCGTCGCGAACTGGCGCGAGAAGATCTGGAGCGACTTCGGCTTGACGGCCTTGAACGAACCGGCAGAGGCCTTCTTGCCGCTCGCGGCAGTCCCCCTCGACCTCGTCGATGCGGTCGGCCAGCAGGCCCTTGCTGGCGCAGCAGGCCGAGCGCGGTCGTCAGGTCGGCCGCGGTGAGCGACCCGTCGAAATTGAGACCATCGGCGTTGATCGCGTTGTAGGTGAAGGTGGCCACGAGGTCAGCCTGCGGGCGTCGTCGTCGCCGGCGTCGTCGTCGCGGGTGTCGTCGTCGCGGGAGTGGTCGTCGTCGTCGTGGTCGTCGTGGTCGCCGGCGTCGTCGTGGACGGAGTGGAGCTCGAACCGGCTGTCGCTGGCGGCGGCGTCGCGGTCGTGAGCCGCAGCAGCTGGAGCACGTAGCGCGAGCCGTCTGCCTGGTTCGCGAGCGTCAGCCGCTTGCCCTTCCTCAACTTGATCGTCGCCACACCGCTCGTGAACGAGCCGCCGAGGACGCCGATGCGGATGTTCTTCTTCCCGAGTGCAACGAGCTTGAAGAGCGGGCCCTTCTTCGGGAAGTCGTCGCCGACGAAGATGACCTGCCGGCGGCCGTTGGTCTTCACGACCGCGGCGTTCGGGGGTGTCGGAGGTGTCTTCGTCGCGGTGAAGGTCACTGTGGGCCCAACGGCGGCCGCGGCCGCGGCGGCAGGCGAGAGCGTCGCCGGCTTCGAGCTCGCCCGGGCTGCCAGGGTCCCGCGGTTCCAGCCGCAGCGCCGGCCGCCACAGCAGGCGACGGGGACGTTGACGAGGGCGTGGAAGGGATCCTTGAACGCGAAGCGCGAGAGATTGGTGAGTTGGCTGTCGGACACGATCGCGGCCGTACTCGACCCGGCCGTCGCCGTCGGCCGCATTCGGCGCGGAGGGGTTGACGCCGGCCGGCAACGCGCCTGCGACGGTGCCGCCGCTTGGGGCAGCGTTGCCGCCGCTCAACGTCTTCAGAAGCTTCGGCCCCTGGATGACCATCACGATCAGGAAGATGACGGAAAACGCGATCACCAGGGTGCGCGAGCGCTTCTCGCGAAGCTGGGCTGCGGTCGGACGCCTGGCCATCAGCCGGTACTCGTTGTCGTTGTGGTCGCCGTCGTGTCGGTCGGCGCCACGACAGGCGCGGGCGGTGTGCCGTAGACGAAGGCGCTGAGCCCGATCGAGGCGGTCAAGGATCTGGCCGGGGACGACGCTCAGCGAGATCTGGGTGGGGATATACAGCCGATTCGTCACCTTCAGGTGTCCGTGGGTCACGACGACGCTGTCGCGGAGCCGCTGCACGAAGTTCGCGACGTTGGCAAACGTGCCGTGCACGGTGACGGTGACCGGGACGGCGGTGTAGCCCGTTGGGCTCTGTGCCGGCGGGGTAACTGGTGGCGGCTGTATCGAGACCAGCTCGAGCGAGCTCGCCTGCACGAGCCGCTCCACCGAAAGGAGGATGCCCGGGACGTCCTGGGAATCAGGCATCGCCTCCGTCAGGCGGAAGAGGTCGGCGGCCTGGACGTCCGGCGGCTTCGGCTTTTGCACGTGATGCACACGAGGCTGATGCTGCAGCACGTAGAGCGAGCTCTGGGCGGCGTCGATCGCGCCCGACAGGGCAACGGCCTTCGACTTCTGCGGCGCGACGAGAAGCATGTACGAGCCGAGCCCGAGCACGAGCCCGAAGACCGCGAGGCCGATTGCGAGCATCTGCTGCCGGGTGAGCTGCGTCTTCTTCATGCTGCGGCGTCGTTGTCGTGGTCGCCGGAACGGGGGGCGCGGTAACCGGCAGAACGATTCCAGGCGGGAGCTGGATCGAGGCCGTCACCGTGAACTCCACGACCGTTTTCGCTCCGATCACGCTGCTGCTCGTCGTGCCAAGGGTCACGTTGGACAGGATCGGCAGAAGCCGCAACCGCACGAGCAGGAGCGCAATCGATTTCTCCGATTCCCCGGAGCCCGTAAACGTGACGTTGGTCGCTGCAGCTCCAGGGGCTGCGACTGGTCGCCGCCGCGGCTCCGAATGTGATCGGGGACTGGATGGTGAGCGCTGTAAGCCACACGTCGTCGGGCAGGATCCGCGCGACGTTCCGCAGGATCGAGTCCCAAGGCAGCTCTTGGCCGAGAACCGACGTTGAGCTCGGTACGCCGGGCCGTGCGCTCGGCGATCAGTGCGTTCCACTGCGCCGCGGTTGCCGTTGCTGCGGCGGTCGGCGCCTTCGGCTGCGCCGCCGTCGCGCCTCCGAGCGCAACCACCTGCGCCTGCAGAGCCGCGAACTTGGTCTTCTCGGCGGCGACGGTCGAGCTCGCGGATGAGTAGCCGATCACGACGAGGACGATTGCAATCACCGGCACAAGTGCGGCGCCGATCACTGCGAGAGGCTTGAAGCTGTGCCCCGCCGGGACCACGACCTGTTTGGGAAGGAGATTGACCGCGTGCATCAGTGCTGGTCCTCGATGGCAAGGCCGATCGCGATTGCAAGCGAACCGGACTCAGTGGGACGGACGATGTTCTTACCGAGGGTGACGTTGCTCAGCGGATCGCCAAGGCGAACAGGCACGCCGAGCACCCGCGACAGCTCGCCGTCGATTCCGTCGAGCTGCGCGCCGCCGCCGGAAAGGAGGATCTCGCCGATGTCGAGCGAGCCCGGGCGCGACTGGTAGAACTGAAGCGAGGAGAGCAGCTCGCGGCCGAGCACCTGCACCTCGTGGCGCAGAGCAGCCAGCGCGGCCTCGGCTTGAACCGGCGAGAGCCCGGCCGGCGGAGGAGCGTCGCTCGAGAGCGAAAGGGAGTGCTTGGTTTCCGCCGCCTGCTCGGGCGAGAGATCCAGTGCCTTCTCGAGCGCCGTGTCGAGCCAGACACCGCCCCACTCGAGCACGCGCGTGAAGTCGCAGATGCGTCCGTCGGAGACGGCGAAGATCGTCCGCTCGTGACCGATCGCAACCGCGACGACTGCTGTGCGCTTGTCGGTCGCGGCGTCTACCGCCGACGGCTCTGAGAGCGCGCGCAGCAATGCGAACGCGTCGAGGTCGATTCCCGCCAGCTTCAGGCCGGCACGGCGGCAGGCATCGACGTAGCCGTCGACGAGATCCTTGTGCGCGAAGACGACGAGAACGCGGAGCTTTCCATCTGCATTCGGCTTGTCGTCGAGGACGACGTGGTCGACCACCGCCTCTGCGATCGGAATCGGCAACACCTCCTGCATCCGGAAGCGAAGGGCGTTCTCGAACTGGACCGGATCGTCGATCACCGGCACCTCGAGCATGCGCACGCCGATCCGGTTGTTCGAAATCCCGACGCGCACGCTCTCGCTCGGAAGCTTGTGCTCCCGGAAGAACGCACGTAGAGACCGTGCAAGGCCTTCTGGATCCCGGACCTCGCCGCCGACGATGACGCCGCTGTCGAGCGGCGAGCGTGCGAGCTGGAGGAGCTCGGCACTGCCGTTGTTGTGCACGAGTGCTGCCGCAAGCTGCGAAGAGCCGATGCGCAGCCCGACGAGCTTCTCGGTGCCCTTCGATGAACGTCCACTACCACGCGGCAGCGAGAACTTGATCCGCGGCACGCGCAAGCCGCGGCGGACGCCGTCCTGCTTCCCCGGCTTCTCCGCCTTCTCCGGCTTCTCCGTGCGGACGCCGCGTGAGAGCTTCGGCAGCTTCGGCCGCGGCAGGTGCAGCTCGCGGCGAAGACCGGATTCCGGCTTCGCAGCCTTCGCAGCCTTTTCCGGCTTCTCCAGCTTCTCCGGCTTCTCCGTGCGGACGCCGCGTGAGAGCTTCGGCAGCTTCGGCCGGGGCATATGCAGCTCGCGGCGAAGACCTGACTCCGGCTTCGCAGCCTTCTCCGCCTTCTCCGGCTTTGCGGGACGCTCCGTGTGGGCGCCGCGGGACAGCTTCGGCAGCTTCGGCCGGGGCATGTGCAGCTCGCGGCGAAGACCCGATTCCTGCGGCTTCGCCGCCTCCGGCTGTGGCTGCAGCGACGGGATCTCGAGCGGCTGAGACTTGGCGCGCTTCGGCAGCTTCGGCCGCGGCAGGTGCAGCTCGCGGCGAAGGCCGGAGCCTTCCGGCTTGACGGCCGGCTCAGGTGTCGGCTCCGCTGGATCGACGTTCTGCTTCGACCGCTTCAGCCGCGAGCGCTTCGGCTCGACGATGGTCTGTTCGGCGACCGCCTGCTCAGTGAAGGTCTGCTCGACGCCGTTCGGCGCGTTCGGGCCGACATGGAGAACCTCGTAGAAGAGTGTGCGAACGACGCTGTCGAGCCCGGCCGGAAGCACACCGTCTTCGGCTTGCTCCGCGAGCCGCGGCAGCATCTGACGCCACTCGTTGACCCGCTCGGGATATTCCGCGGCGCGCTGCTCGACGAGCTTCGCGAGCACCGCGACCTGCCGGAACCTCGGGTCGAGTGCTGCAAAGTTGCGGGACAACGGTTCGGGTGTGACCACGGCGGGCGCAGACGTGACCGCCGGCGCGGGCGTGACCGCCACAGCAGGCTCAGTCGCCGGCGGCTCAACTGCCGGCGGCGACGGCTCGCTCACCTGGGCCGGGCGTGGCGCCGCCGCCCAGAACTCCGTGCGCTTGGCGGGGTCCAGTCCTCGTCGTGCTCAACGGGCGGCGCGGGCGGCGCAGCGCGCCGGCCGAGGCGGATCTCTTTCTTCCAGACCGGCTGCGCGACCTCGGCCGCCGGCGCGTCCGCCTTCCGCCGGCCCAAGGAAATCTCTTTCTTCCAGATCGAGGACTGGTCGGCCATTCTCAGGTCGCCACCCTCAAGCCGCCGGCTGCCGCCGTCTGATGCAGAGCGGGGGCACCGAGGCGTTCGAGCAACTCGGTCAGCTCCTGGCGCCGGCTCGAGCCCGCAAGGGCCACGTCGGCATGGACTTTTCGCTTGACGACGAGGTCGGCGAGCGACTGCTCCATCGTCACCATGCCGCCGCGGGAGCCGGTCTGCATGTACGAGTAGATCTGCTCGACCTTCCCCTGGCGGATCAGGTTCCGGATCGCGTCGTCGGGGATCAGGATCTCGAGCGCAGGCACGCGGCCCTCGCCGTCGAGCAGTCGGTACGCAGCATCTGGGTGATCGACGCCCTGCAGCTGAGCCTGCGATCTGCGTGCGGATCTGCTCCTGCTGCTCGGCCGGGAAGACGTCGATCATGCGGTCGATCGTCCCGGAGCGCGCTCTGGGTGTGGAGCGTGCCGAAGACGAGGTGGCCGGTCTCGGCCGCGGTGAGCGCCGTCGAGATCGTCTCGAGGTCGCGCATTTCGCCGAGGAGGATCACGTCGGGGTCCTGGCGAAGCGCGGCGCGGAGCGCCAGGCCGAAGCTCGTCGCGTCGGTGCCGATCTCGCGCTGGTTGACGATGCACGGCTTGTGCCGGTGCAGAAACTCGATCGGATCCTCGATCGTGATGATGTGGTCGTGCCGCGTCGCGGTTGATCACGTCGATCATCGCCGCGAGCGTCGTCGACTTACCGGAGCCGGTCGGGCCGGTGACGAGCACGAGCCCGCGCGGCAGCGTCGTCAGCTCGCGAAGGCCGTCGGGCATGCCGAGCTCTTCGAGCGTCTTCAGCTCGTCGGGGATGACGCGGAAGACGGCCGCGAAGGACTCGCGCTGCATGAAAGACGTTGATGCGGAAGCGCGCAAGGCCCGGAACGCCGTACGACAGGTCGAGCTGGCGGTCGAGCTCGAGGCGCTTCTGCTGCTCGGTGGTCAGGATCCGGTAGAGGAGCGTGCGGATCGACTCGGGATCGAACGGGGGCCCATCGATTGCCTGCAGGTGCCCGCGCACGCGAATACTGGGCGCCGCGCCGACCGTGAGATGCAGGTCGGAGGCCCCCCGTGCGACGGTCTGTTCGAGCAGTCCGTCAATCGACAGCGCAACGGCTTCCACGATCGCTCGTATCGGCAGCGCTCGGGGGTCTGCTTGAGCATCGCCCACGCTGGGTGACCGGCTACTCCGCGCGACTCACTCCTCACCCTTTCGGGGATTCAGGAACGAACGGGTTGCGAGCCGATACACGCAGTCGTGATCACCATGATCAAAAAGCGTCTGGCGAGCGAGCACGGCTTCACGCTGATCGAGCTCCTCGTCGTGTTGAACATCCTCGGGATCCTGGTCGCGATGGCCGTGCCGTCCTACATCGGCTTCCGTGCGACAGCGCAGGCGGCGGCCGCGTCGGCGAACGTCAAGGCTGCGGTGCCGGCGGCCGAGGCCTACTTCCTGCTCACCGGCAACGGGTCCTACACCGGGCCTCAGCGCCGCGAGCTCTCCGCCTGCAGACGGCGGGGATCGACCCCAACCCGAACTTCAAGGCAGGGCCGAACGCGGCGAAGAACGGCTATTGCGTCCAGGACACGAACGGCGCGATCATCTATTCCTACACCGGCGGGATCGGCGGCACGGCGATTCTCACGCCGAGCTGCGTGTGACAGCGCCACGTACACCGTGACCTAGCCGCACAGCTCTTATCGTGCCGGTCGCCAGGGGCGCCCACGTAGACCGCCAGCACCTTTTCGGTCAGGGGCGCGGGAAACCGCGCCCCTGTGCGGCTCACTCACTCGGTGGGTGACCCGCTCCCCCACGGCGGGGTGGAGATCCCCCATTCGAGGCTATAGGCGCTCGCCCGCCCCAGCCGATACCGCCAACAGGAAAGCACAGCCGTCTACCAGTTTCGCTACCCCCACCTTCAAGGAGAACTCACGTGATACCAAGATCAAGAACCGTCTGTCGAGCGAGCAGGGCTTCACCCTGATCGAGCTCCTCGTCGTCATCGTCATCCTCGGCATCCTGGTCGCGATCGCGGTGCCGTCGTACCTCAGCTTCCGCGGCAATGCGCACAGGCGGCGGCGCAGGCCAACGTCCGCTCGGCGATCCCGGCGGCCGAGGGCTACTACCAGGATCCGACCTTCGGCAACGGCACCTATTACGACGGCGGCGTCGCGGCGAACGGCACCATGACCCCGGCCGACCTCGCGAAGGTTGCCCCGGGCGTCGCGCCGACCATCACCGTCTTGACGATCAACGGCGGCCAGGGCTACTGCATCGGCAACGTCAACGGCACCAAGAAGGCGTACTACGTCGGCGGCACCCCGGGCACACTGCCCACGGCTCCCGTCGCGGCCGTGCAGTCGACCGTCACCACGGGCTACACCTGCTCGGACTTCACGGGCTGGGCTGCGTAACAAACCTGCTTCGCAGATCGACTTCAAGAGGGGCGCGGGCAACCGCGCCCCTCTTGCGTTAAGGGACCGCCCGTGTATGCCGATAGAGATCACATGAGCCGGATCTCACCGAGGACGCGGATTTTCGCCTTTGCGGGGCTCGGCCTCGTCGTCGTTCTGGTCGCCTTCAAGCTGCTCTTCCTCTCGCCGAGCAACAAGGCGCAGCCGCCGCTCGTGATCCTGCATCACACGGGCGTCGTCCATCCGCGCAGCGTGCCGGTGCACAAGGCCGCGGCAAAGCCGGTGGAGGCAAAGCCGTCGAAGGCAAAGCCGTCCAAGGCCAAGCACGTGCGCCCGGCAGTGCCGAAGCTCAACCTCGATCCGAACTTGCCGGCGCCGCTTCGCAAGGCGCTCTCGCATAGCCGGATCGTCGTCGCCGTCCTGTACGCGCCCGACGTTCCGGGCGACAGTGACGCGGTCAGCCGAGGCGCGCAAGGGCGCCAAGGCTGCACATGTCGGCTTCACGGTGCTGAACGTGCGCAACGAGGCAGTCGCCCGGGCAGTTGCTCGGCAGGTCCAGGGCGCGTCCGACCCAGCGGTGCTCGTCGTGCGGCGCCCGGGAACCGTGGCTCTGAAGATCGACGGCTTCGTCGACGCCGCAGCTGTCGCGCAGGCCGCTGCGAACGCGCATCCGTGACCGGCGCTCAGATCGTTCGCGAGGCGCTGATCGACGGCCGCCGGGTCGCCCTCATGCGCTGCTACGACGGTGAGGGCGCGACGATCGTCGAGGTCGAGGTGGTGCCCACCAGCTCGGACATCCCGGTCAGCCGCGGGCCGTATCGCTTCACGACGGCGCACGAGGCCTTCCGCTTCATGCAGGAGGCTCTCCTGGCGCTGCAGTACCTCGGCTGCTCGGTCGTCTCGACCTAGCGTCGGCCGGCTGTAGTGTCAGACACTCGCCTGTCTATCGGCGACGCATCGCGACAAACCTGGTGTCTGACACCTCGAGACGGGAGCTCCGGCTACAAATGGCTGAGGTGATGACTCCGGCGAGCCCCGATGCGATCCACGCCAAGCTCGTGGCGCTCTTGAGCGCCGAAGCCGTCGAGTTCCAGTTCACGCACCACGACCCGGTGACGACGAGCGCCGAGGCCGCTGCGGTGCGGGGAGCGGAGCTCCGCTCGGGCGCCAAGGCAATGCTGGTCAAAGCAAGAGCCGGCTTCGTGCTCGCAGTGCTCGCGGGCGACCGGAAGGTGGACTGGAAGCTGCTCGCGCCGCTCGTCGGCGGCAAGGGCGCGCGCTTTGCCACCGACGAGGAGTTGCACAACGTTACGGGCTTGAGCAAGGGCGCCGTTCCGCCGCTCGGCGTTCTCTTCGACGTCCGCACGATCTACGACACGAGCCTCCTCGAGGTCGAAACCGTCAACTTCAACGCCGCCACGCACACCGACTCGGTCAGCATGGGTCGCGCTGACCTCATCCGGATCGGCGGCGGAGAAGTGGCGGCGTTCTCGACGACCAATTAGTCGCGGACCTGGATGTTTCCGCCGTCGATCGCGAACGGATGCTTGTAGGCGGGGTGCGTGTCGCAGAATGACTGTGTGTCTGCCTGCGAACCGACGCCGAGGAAGGTGGTGACGTCGGCCGGCGCGTTCGCGCCTTCGCTGTTGTCGGTCACATGCCACCAGGCGCCGAGACCGATGTAGGAGGGATCGTTTGCGTGCTCGATCGTGGCGCCGATCCAGGCGTCGTTCCCGATCACCGTCATGCACCAGACGGATCCGTCGGCGTGAAACGCTGCACCGTCGTCGACCTCGGTGTAGTTGAACCAGCCGTCGGCGGTGCCGTCGGCGTTCAGCTTCGATGTGAAGCCGAAGTTTTGGAGCTCGAGCGTTTGGAGCCCGAAGACGTTGTGAACGGTCAGGTGGCTGCCGCCGCTCGCGGAACCGCCGGCACCGCCCGCGGAAGCCGCACCCGCGATCGCGAGCGCTCCAGCGGCGAATGCGATTGCCAAGACCTTCATGCCTCTCCTCTCGGTTGCCGACACGCCAACGCTAAGGCGGTCAGAGGGCCCCGTCTTGTACTCCCCGAGCGCGTTTTGGGATCAGCGGTGCGCGCTGCGGTAACGCCCGGGAGTCAGGCCGAACTCGCACCTGAACGCCCGCGTGAAGTGACTCTGGTCGACGAATCCCGCTTTCGCAGCGAGAAAGGCGAGCGGCTCATCGCTGCGCACGAGCTGCGTCGCGGCCCATTCGAGCCGTAGCCGCCGGGCGTAGCCGCCGAGGCTGTCGCCGTAGGCCGCGCGGAAGGAGCGTGCGAGATGAGAGGGATGGACGCCGACCTCGATCGCGAGCTCCGCCGCAGACGGCGGCGCGAGGCAGCGTTCGTGGAGGAGGTCACGCGCCTGCTCGAGCCACGGCGGCTGCCGGGCCTCGACAGGCCCGCGGGCCGCGATCGCCGTCAGTTCGAGCGCGAGCCCTTCGAGTGCGAGCGGTGTGAAAGCGTCCGGCGCGGCCAGCTCGCGCGCGATGCGAAATGCGGTCAGCGTCGCGCTCCAGTCGCGGAACCACGAGACGGACTTGACGCCGTCATCCGCTTCGACGACCACGAGCCGTGCACCCTGACGGCCGAACACGTCTTCGTGCGGCTCGAGGCAGGGCATCGCGACGACGCCGCCGAAGCCGAGCTCGCCGCCTCCCCGCGCGAAGCGCTTCCGCACCATCCCCTCGACGACGACTGCAACGCACGCACGCGGATGCTCGTGCCAGCCGAGACGCCGTCCCGCAGGGAAGACGATCTCGCTCACGTCGAAGCCGCCCGTCTGTACGCCGTTGCCGGCTGACGTCCCAGCAGCAATCGCCTTGGAGATCATCTCGACCGATGAGACGACCAGATCCGCGAAAGGCTAGGGCTAGCCGGAGACGACGCGGCCGAGCTCTTCGATCGAGGTCAGCCCGGCGGAGACCTTCGAGAGCCCGTCGTCCCACAGCGTGTGCATGCCGGCGCCGAGCGCTGCGCGCTCGATCTCGTCACGGGTGCCCTTCCGTGCGGCGATCGCCTCGATCTCCTCGCTCATGATCAGCATCTGGTAGATACCGATCCGGCCCTTGTAGCCCGTCTGGTTGCAGCGCGGACAGCCACGCTTGCGATAGAAGGGAATGCCGTCCTGGCTGGCTGCGACCTCGGGTGAGACGCGCGCCGAAATCAGCTCGCTGACGGTGGGCGAATAGAGCTCGCAGCAGTGGGTGCAGAGCTTGCGCGCAAGCCGCTGGGCGAGGATGCCGGAAACGGCGGAGCCGGTGAGGAACGGCTCGACGCCCATCTCGTTCAACCGCGTCAGCGTGCTCGGCGCATCGTTTGTGTGCAGCGTCGAGAGCACGAGGTGGCCGGTGAGGGCGGCCTCGATCGAGATCTTCGCCGTCTCTCCATCCCGGATTTCTCCGACCATCACGACGTCGGGGTCAGAACGCAGGATCGAGCGAAGCGCCGTCGCGAAGGTCAGGCCGGCGCGCGTGTTGATCTGCACCTGGTTGACGCCGGACATCCGGTACTCGACCGGGTCCTCGACGGTGATGATCTTGATCCCAGGGCGGTTCAGCTCGGTCAGCGACGCGTAGAGCGAGGTCGTCTTACCCGAACCGGTCGGGCCGGTGACGAGTAGCGCGCCGGTCGGCCGTTGGATGATCTCGAGTAGCTGCCCCTCCATTTCCGGCGCGAGCCCGAGCTCCGCCGAGCGTCGGTGCGCGCTTCGACTTGTCGAGGAGACGCATCACGACCGACTCGCCTTCGACGGTCGGCAGGGTGGCGACACGGATGTCGAGCAGGCGCCCGGCCGCTGCCGCGTTCAGCGCGATGCGGCCGTCCTGCGGCTTGCGCCGCTCGGCGATGTCGAGCTTGGCGAGCACCTTCAGGCGCGTCGTGACGCCGTTCGAGAGCCGCTTCGGAATCCGCTGCACCTCCTGGAGGACGCCGTCGACCCGGAAGCGCACGAGCAGGCAGTCCTCCTGCGGCTCGACGTGCACGTCGCTGGCCCCGTCTTCTGCCGCCTGCGTGATCAGCGCGTTCACGAGACGAACGAGCGGCGCGTCGGAGAAGCCGTCGTCGACCTCGAGGTCGTCGCCCTCCTCCTCTTCCTCCTCGACCTGCTGCTCGATCGCCCTCAGGTCGGCGGCGACGCGGACATCGAGCGAGACGCTCGATTTCGTCAACTGCTGGAGGGCGGTCAGGAGATCTTCGCGCGGAGCGACGCCAAGCTCGACCGCGTAGGCGGTGGCGAGCCGGAGCTCGTCGATCGCCGCGACGTCGGCCGGGTCCGCGATCGCGACACGCAGCGTGTCGCCGTCGAGCCGGTAGGGCAGGGCCTCGACCCGCTGGAGCACGGCCAGCGGCAGCTTGTCGACCGCGTTCGGCGCGGGCTCCTCGGTGGCGATGTCGACGAACGGAAGGTGGTAGCGCTCGGCGAGCGCGCGGGCGACGCCAATCTCGGAGGCGAGCCCTTCGGCGCGAAGACCTTCGGCGAGCGAGCCGCGGCCGACCTTGCCGCGGAGGGCAGCCAGCCGGTCGAGCGGCGACGAGCCCGGTCGGCTCGAGCACGTCCGCGACGAGCTCGGCGAGCTCGTTCACCGTTTCCGGCGGCGGGCGCGCCGCGCCGCCGGCCGCCCCCGTTTCCTGGGCGGTCTCGTGCAGGTCAGTGCGCGGATCGTCGGCCATATACCTCGAACGAGGTATCGGCAATGCCGGGGGTGGACTAAAGCGCTGGAGCTAGGAGGTCTAGAGGAACGTTGCAGGTACCAGTGCACCACTGCGCGGCCCTGCAAACAGGGCCACGATCCCGCCGAACGCCAGGAACGGCGCGAACGGAATCGCCATCTTCCGGGCCGCCGCGCCATGGCGAGCAAAGAGCACCGCCGAAGGAACGAGCGCCGAGACCATGCCGACCATCAGCGCGACCGGGACGGCCCGGCCGACGGCGACGCCGAGCAGGAGCGCCAGCTTGACGTCGCCCATCCCCATCCCCCGGGGGTAGGCGAGGGCGGCGATGAAGAGGAAGAGCGCGGCGCCGAACCCGGCCGCAGGCCACTCGACGCTCGGCCGCCAGACCAGCATCAGGGCGAGCACGATCACCGTTGCCGGCAGGACGACCCGGTTCGGGACGATCCGGCGCTCGATGTCGGTCGCCGAGATCGCCACCAGGGCGGCACAGAAGATCGCGCCGGCCAGCGGCGTGCAGGGAAAAGCCGAAATCGGCAAAGCAGGCCACGGCGAGGACGGCCGTCGTGAGCTCGACCGCCGGGTAGCGCAGGCCGATCGCGGCCTTGCAGTCGCGGCAGCGGCCGCGGAGGAGCAGGTACGAGATCAGCGGGATGTTGTCCCGGGAGCGGATCGGGGCGTCGCAGTGGGGGCACGCCGAGCGAGGGGTCGAGAGCGAGCGGCCCAGCGGCAGCCGCGAAACGACCACGTTCAGGAAGCTGCCGATGGCAAGGCTCGGGAGAAAGACGACGGCGGCGAACCCAACGTTCACCCAAACCCTATCGGCACCTCACCCGAGCGCTTGAGCCATTCGGCAGCCCTGCCGATACGTAAGGCGTGGCCCGCCTGCGCAAAAACGACGGCTTCCTGATGGTCGAGCTCCTGGTGGCGATGTTCGTCCTGACCGTCGCGCTGACCTCGCTGGTGGCGGTCTTCTCGACCGGCATCCTGACGATGCGCACAGCGAGCCGGGTGACGACGGCGACGTTCCTCGCCGACGCACAGATGGAGACCTACCGCGCGATGACCTCGAGGGACATCGGCATCGACCTGAGCGCAGGGACCGTGTCGGCACTCGACTCGAACTACAAGAACGACGCGGCGTGCGCGAATGCCTCGACGAGCAAGACCTGTGCAACGAACGGCGTCGGCACGGCCGAGACGGGCCCGACCGGTGCAACCCCGGACACCTGCACGACGATCAACACCTGGTATTCGAGCACCCTGCCGTGCACGCCGAGCCGCACGATCACTTCCGCAACGACACCGGCGAGCCCGGACGGTCGCAGCTATCGCATCGACACATACATCATTCAGGTCGCCGCGTCCGGCACCCAGCGGACGCAGAAGCAGGTGACCGTGGTCGTGCGCGACGCCGCAACACTGAGCGGCTACTTCGTCCGCGATACCTCGACCTTCGACTGCTCGACAGGCGTCAAGCCCAACTCGACCGACTGCTAGGTTACGCCGAGACGCGCACCGTTGCGAAAGACGAGATCGTCGACGACGTGGTAGCGCGTGAGGGTCTTCGCCGGAGTCGTGTTCACCGTGATGTCGACGTGCAGGCGGGGGAGCGCATTGCTCCCGGACGGGGAGTTCTGCGCCGTGTAGGTGAAGATCGAGCCGCCCGTGATGAAGTCTGCGTACTTCGTCCCTCCGGTACAGGTCGATCCGACGATCTCGGTAGAGGCCGTAGACCGATCCGCTCCCCTGCGTGCACCACGTGATCAGGTTCGTGCCGTCGCACGTCCCGGCGAGGAGACCGGAAGCGAGAGCGTCACTGACGTCGCGCTCTGAGCGGTCTGGCTGCAGGCGAGATGAACATCAGCTCCGCAGCTTGTCGAGCCCGACGTGAAGGGAGGTCTGGGCCGAAAACGTGGCTGCCATGTTCCCCTGGGCGTTGATTCCGGAAATGTAGAGCGAGATGATCCCGAGCATTACGAAGCCGAGCATCACCATCACGGTGAGCAGCTCGACCAGGGTGTAACCACGCTCGTTCCGAAGCATCAGCTTGCTTTTCGGCACGATCCGGCTTGGAGTTGAGCGAACGGCCGATTTTTGCCCGGCCATCCCTCGTTCGGACGATCAGTGGAACGCTCTGTGCGGCCGAAACCACTTCTGAGGGCAATGGCGACTTTGGCTTTTCTCCGGCGGCGACTGGATCCTCTCGCCGAGGATGGGATCGCGCTCGTGCTCGCACTGATCATGCTCGCCTTCTTCTCGGCCGCCACCGTGACCGCGATCACGATGACCTCCTCGACTCAGAGCACCTCCGTCGGCGGCAACGCCTCCCAGAACGCCCAAGCGATCGCCGAGGCGGGCATCAACCAGACCGAGGCGAAACTGAATTACAGCAACACGAGTGGCAGCAACCCGAGCGGCGCGAACCTGCTCGGCTGCGCCGGGGCAACCGGCGCAGCCGACACGAACGGGCCGTCGAACTGTGCCTCTCCCACACCGCTCACGTTCTGCATCACCGCCGCGTCGGGATGCGCCAACGCCAGCGCCGGCTCTGCGAGCGTCTACGGGTACTTCGCCGGCGTCAACGCGACCACGTACGCCGGGATCACCGTCCCCGCCTCGACTTGGCTGATCATGTCCACCGGATACGTCAAGAACCCAACCGGGCCCGGCACGGTCGCCCGCTCCGTCTCGGCGCTCGTGAAGATCGCCCCGCTCGGCTCCGGCGCAGTTGCAGCCCTGTGGAACCACATCTTCATCACGGCACCGCTCACCGCCAATACCTGCCAGCTCAGCTTCTCCGGAAACAACCTCAACGTCAACGTGCCGGTCTACGCGGTCGGCAACGTGTGTCTCGGCACCAACACGATCACCGAGACGACGCAGCCCATCGACTTCATGGTCGGGGGCAAGCTCGTTCTCGGCCACGGCGGCACGGTCGGGGCGAGCGCGGCGTCGCCGATCACGAGCGGCGTCGTCGTCGGCGGCTGCACGACCGTCGCGGTCACCTCGGCGACGACCCCTTGCGACAACGGCACCTTACAACTACTGGGCCGCATACGAAGGACGCCTTCATCCCGCAGGATGCCCCTGGCGCTGACGACGACGCAGATGGCGACCGACTACAGCAACGTTCGATCCCGGCCCCAAGCACACCTGCCTCGCCGGCACCACCCCGGCGCCGCTCGCGGACAACCAGTTCGACTAGCAGCGTCGGCGCCAACGAGGGCAGCACGAGCCCGTCTGACGCCGCCCGACAACTCCGGCAGCGGTGCCGCCACGGGCGGTGGCTTCGTCGGAGCGTTCGAGCTCGCGCCGAACTCGAGCTACGCGTGCATCTCCAAGAACGGGACGAGCACCGGCTACCTGATCTGGAACAACGGCGCCAGCTCGCTCACCGTCAGCGGCATCACGGTTCCGTCCAAGACGCTGGCGATCAACGGCAACATCTTCATCGACGCGAACATGACGATCTCACAAGCCTTTACCTACAGCGGCGTCGGGATCGTCGAGAACGCAGGCACGTTGCTGTTCTACGGCAACAACGTGAGGGTCTGCCCGATCAGCGTCTCCAACTGCGCGAGCAATGTCCTCTGCCCGCCGAACTGGGAGGGCAATACCAACAACAACTCGATGCTGACGCTGGCGCCACTCGACCTCGGCGGTGCGACAGACGCGATCACCTTCGGCACCTCGGGTAACGACAACACTCAGGTCTTCGAGGGCGCCCTGTGGACGCCGCCGACCGCCAAGGTCTTCTTCAGCAAGAACAACGACCTGGTCGCCGGCCCGATCAGCATCGGAACGATCGACTCGACGGGTAACAACGCGACGCTCTGTCCGCTGCCGGTGATCAAGAACATGCCGACCGGCGCGCCCTTGCCGCCGAACACGTCGGTGACGATCAGCTCGCCCGTCTACCTCAAGTAGACAGAGACGCGACGCTACTGCGCGATGCGCAGGGCGGGCGGAGGCTCGGCCTCGGCCTCGGCCTCGGCCACCGGCTCTGCCGGCTGCTCGTCCAGCGCCTGCACCTTGAGCGCACGCTCGAGCGCAACCAGGAAGTCGTGCTTGTTGCTCGATGCATCGGCGGCCGTATCGGCGTCGATCGCACCGTCGATCACCTTCGCGATCAGTGCCTGCTGGAAGGTCTGCATGTCGAAGTACTCGCCCTCGGCGATCGCGTCGCCCACTTCTTCGGGCTTGCCCTCGCGGATCAGGTCGGCGATGCGCGCGTTGTTCACCATGACCTCGATCACCGCGACACGGCCGCCGTCGAGGCGCGGCAGCAGACGCTGCGAGATCACGCCGCGCAGGACGCCCGACAAGGATCGTGCGGATCTGCTGCTGCTTGCCCTCGGGGAAGAACTCGACGAGGCGGCTGATCGTCTCGGCGGCGTCGATCGTGTGCAGGGTCGAAAAGACGAGGTGCCCGGATTCCGCTGCCTGAAGGGCCGTTTGCGCCGTCTCTGCGTCGCGAAGCTCGCCGATCAGGATCGTGTCGGGGTCCTGGCGAAGCGCGCGCCGAAGCGCCTGGCCGAAGCTCTCGGTGTCGAGGCCGACCTCGCGCTGGTTGACGATCGACATCTGGTCCTGGTGGAGAAACTCGAGCGGATCCTCGATCGTGACGATGTGCGAGGCCCGGGTCCGGTTGACGTGGTCGACGATCGCAGCGAGCGTCGTCGACTTGCCCGAGCCGGTCGCGCCCGTGACGAGCACGAGCCCGCGGTGCTCCTCGGCAAGCCGCTCGACTCCCGGCGGGAGGCCGAGATCGCTGAAGCGCGGCACCTTGCGCGGAATGACACGGAGGGCAAAAGAGGTCGATCCGCGCTGGCGGAAGGCGTTGACGCGGAAACGGGGCAGATCGGGGCCGGTGTAGGCGATGTCGAGGTCGCCGGTCCGCTGGAAGCACCTCGTAGCGCTCGGGCGCCGACGCCGTCAGCTGGCGCAGACAGGCGTCCAGATCCTCCTCGGTGAGCTCACCCGCGCCTTCGAGCGGCCCAACGGCGCCGTCACGGCGGATCAGCGGCGGACGGCCGATCTTCAGGTGGACGTCGGAGGCGCCGGCGGCGACCGCGTCGGCCAGGAGGGCGTCGAGATTCATCGCACTTGGGTTGTCGGCAGCGCCAGGGCGGCGCTTTAGCGAAGGGGGCCTAGCGCCCGAGCCGGGCAAGGGCACGGAGCGGCATCCGCGCCAGGCCGCGCTGCTCATCCGGAGCCTCGAGCTCGCCCTGGAGGAGTCTGCTCGACGGTGCGCCAGAGGAGCGCCGTCCGCACCAGCCGCCACGAGACGCGCGGCCAGCGGTCGAGGGCGCGCTTCAGCAGCCAGGAGGCACGGTGGAGCGAGGCGAGCTCGGCATCCACTTCGGCCTGGTAGGGCGCAAGTGACGAAGACCTGCCTGCGAGCAGGTCGAGGATCGCCTCGGTGGCGAGCCGCGAGGAGACGAAGCACTCGTACATGCCGTCCCCCGACACGGGATCGATCAGGCCGGCGGCGTCGCCGACGAGGAGCGCGCGCTCGCCTGCGATCGTCGCCCCGGGCCGGCGCAGAGGCAGGCGATGGCCACGAAGCTCCTCCAGATTCTCCAGCTCGAGCCCGTGAGCTTCACAGACACGGCGGAGATGCTCCTTCAGTTTCGGCCCCTCGCTCTGCCAGCCGCCGACGCCGACGTTCGCGTGATCTTCCTTCGGGAAGACCCAGCCGTAACCGCCCGGGATGTCCGCGACCTCGATCACCGCGCGCCCTGCGTACCGCTCACGGTCGAGCTTGCCGTAGGGAACGTTCCCCTCGTACGCGACCCCGTGGATGATCCCCGCGCCGAGCCCGACTGCCTTTGCAGTCGTCCCGTTCGCGCCGTCCGCACCGACGATCACGTCGGCGGCGATCTTGTCGACGTCGACGGTCGTCCCTTCGCGAACCTCGACCCCGCGCTCGCGGGCGGCATCGAGCAGGAAGGCATCCAGGCGCCGGCGCTGCGTCATCCAGACCACCGGCTCGCGCGCTTGCCGCACCACCGCGTCCCGGTATCGGAAGCGAAGCTCGAGCCGATCGACGCGGTCCTCGACCACCGGGCTCGGGTCGACCGGGCATTGCCGGACGGCTCGAAGTGTCATCCCGCCGCCGCACGGTTTGTCGCGCGGGAAGCGCGCCTTGTCGACCAGCAGGACCGAGGCGCCCGCGTCGGCAAGCCTGTAGGCCGTCGTCGATCCGGCGGGGCCACCACCGACCACCAGCGCGTCGTAGTGCTTCATCTGCCACGAGGCTACAATGCGCCGCGCTCTTTGGGGGTGTGCCCGAGCGGCCAAAGGGAACGGGCTGTAAACCCGTCGGCTCAGCCTACGGAGGTTCGAATCCTCCCGCCCCCATCGCTCTTCCCCCTGGACCGGTCGCCCGGACCGTGCGCCAGGAGTCCCAGGTGATCTTCAGGATCACCAGCGTGATCGCGAGCCCGATCAGCGGGTCGGCGATGTTCGCGCCGAGCGCGACGGCCCCCGCGCTGACGACGACA
Source organism: uncultured Actinomycetes bacterium (assembly GCA_963761365.1). Classification (GTDB taxonomy): domain Bacteria; phylum Actinomycetota; class Thermoleophilia; order Gaiellales; family Gaiellaceae; genus PALSA-600. Next base: position 75,139 of record CAVXHB010000019.1, read on the forward strand.
CCGAGTGAGACGAACCCGTCGACGCGCGCGTGATTGCCGTCGGCGACGAGAGCCGGGCTCGAAAGCTCGCGCCCCGCGCGTAACCGAACGCGGGCCGCGATTTCGTTCCCGATGAAGCCGATCACACCCGCGGCCGCGACGACCCAGAGATGCGTGAGGTGATGCGGATGGACGAAGCGGTGAATCGTTGCGTACAGAGCGACGCAGGCGCTGATGAAGATCGCGAGCACAACGGCGAGACCGGCGAGCTTCTCGCCGCGGAAGCTCCGCAGGAAGAATGCGATCCCGAGCGGGACGGCCGTGAGCGCGTCGCCGAAGTTGTGGATCAGGTCGGCGAGGAGCGCAACCGAGCCGGAAACCACGAACACGACGGTCTGAGCCGCCGCGGCCAGGCCGAGCACGGCGAGGCTGATCGACACCGCCTTGACGCCGGCACGTGAACGGACGATCGATCGATCGACCAGTCCGTGGGAGTGCCCGTGCTCTGCGTGATCGTGGGAATGGCTCAACTGAGCCCTAGTCTGTCTGCACGCCAACCGCGAGGCCGACCATGATCTCCGCCGCTTCGGCGTCCTCGAGTCTCTGATTGCGCACGAGTGAGCGCCACGTCTCGAACTCGACGGCGTGGCCGATCACAGCACGGAGTCGTTCCCGCCGCCGCCCTCGCGCCGGCCAGCCTCGATCGAGCTCCGTGCGGACGGCATCCCAGTAGGGCGCGCGTGACGCTGCGATCTCCTGGATCACGGTCATTTGCGGCAGATCGCGTCTGACGTTGGCGGTCATCGACTCGGTCGCGCGGAAGTGCGCATAGAGCTGACGGAGCGCGATCCGCATCCGCTCCTCCGGATCCTTGACTGCCGTCCACGCAGCCTGGTCCGGGACGGGATGCTTGACCGCCCAGTGGCTCGAGCATCCCTGGAACAGCGAGCGCTCGTCCGGAAAATGGCGGTACACAGTCAGGCGCTGAACGCCGGCCAGAGCCGCGATCGCGCTGATCGTCGTGCGGGCAGGCCCGACGGAGCTATGAAGCTCAACGGCCGCCTCCACGATCCGTTGCCGCGTCTCTGCCTGGGCCTCGGCCCGCTGCTTTAGCTCGTATTTCCTGGTCATGTTTGACAGTGAACGACCGTGCTGTAGCCTCCACGATATCAGTGAACACTTCTGTTCATCTAAAGGAGGGGCACATGGCTGTCCAAGTCGCACGAGTCACGATTCCGGCGGACGGAAGCGAGCACGTCGAGATCGGCGGCCTCGGGATCGTGTGGAAGATCGAGGGCGCTGAGGCCGGCGAGCGCTTCTCCGTCGTCCATCACCCGCTCGCACCGCGAGCGCTCGCCGCACCGCTCCATCGCCACACGCGCGAGGACGAGTACTCCTACGTGCTCGAGGGCACGCTCGGAGCGCTCCTCGGCGACGAAGTCGTGACAGCGGGGCCTGGGACCTGGGTGTTCAAGCCGCGCGACCAGTGGCACACGTTTTGGAACGCGGGCGATGCCCCCTGCGAGATCATCGAGATCATCAGCCCGGCCGGCTTCGAGAACTTCTTCCGCGAGTTGGCCGACGTCTACGCCTCCGGCGAGCCGGACATCTCGCGCTTCGGCGAGCTGTGCGCCCGTTACGCCGTCGACATGGATCCCGGGAGCGTGCCCGGCCTCTGCGAACGCTTCGGTGTCACGCATCCGCTGGCGTAGCCAGGCTAGAGCGAGTGGCTCTTGAGCCAGGCGAGCGCGGCGTCGGCGACGTCGCGCCAGCCGCTGTCGAGCGCCAGTGAGTGGCCCCGGTCGGGGAACTCCTTCAGCTCGGTGACCGCGGGAGACTTGCGGTAGAGCTTGAGCGTCTGCTTGCTGATCGTGGCGGGAACCGTGTGGTCCCTGCTCCGGCGGTGATCAGCAGCGGGCCCCTCGTCGCATTGGCGGTGTTCACCTTCGCCGGCGAGTGCGGCGAAATTTGCCAGCGCCGCCTCGAACAACGGCTTGCCCGGCGACGGAATCGCCCAGCGTTCGTACAGCTCGTTGGACTCCGCTTCGGAGACTGCGTTACCGAAGCCGTAGCGAAACTGCTTCGCGTTCAACGCGACCACACGGTTCCGGTTGGCCGGGTTTCGCAGCGTGATCGACGCCACACGCAATGCCGACGGCGGCAGGAACATCACGCCCTTGAGCCACGCGATCGCAGCGTCGGCGACGTCACGGCAGCCGCTGTCGAGCGCCAGGAGTGGCCGCGGTCGGGGAACTCAAGCCCGGCGCACTCGGCGCATAGCCGGCCTCGCGGAAGAGGTCGGCCCAAGCGCCCCACGAATCTGCGGAGAGCCAGAGCCCGTGGACGAACACGACTGGTGTGCCGGACGCCAGCGCGAGTTTCTCACACCGAGTGGTGCGAGAGCCAGTCGAGCATCGCCGAAACGCTCGCGGTCGCCAGGCACACCGATGTGTCGGCGGCGCCGTAGTAGATGCGCAGCGTGTCGCCGTCGTCGCCGAGCACCCAACCGCACGGAAAGACGACGTCGCTGACGTCGCCGTCACCGCGCTCGTACGGCGCCTGCGGGCCGAAGATCCACTCGCTCGAGCGGGCGAGCAGCTTGTCGGGTCGTTCCGCGTCGAGCAGCGCGAGCCCGAGCCGGTAGATCGAGCCGGAGGCGGTGACCCGCACGCCGTGGTAGAGCAGGAGCCATCCGTGCGACGTGAGCAGCGGCGGCGCGTTCAGCCCGATCTTGTGCGCGTCCCACCAGGCGCCCGCGCGCGCCTGGATCAGCATCGTGTGGTCACCCCAGTGGCGAAGATCAGGGCTCCACGAGAGCCAGATGTGCGCCTCGTGACCGTCGGTCACCGCCACCGGGCGGTGGATCAGCGCCCAGCGGCCGTCGAATGTGCGCGGGAAGAGGGCGGCGTCCTTGTCGTCCGGCGGCATGATCACGCCGCGCCGCTCGTAGGTGCGGAAGTCGCGCGTCGAGGCGAGGCAAACGAGCGGGCCCACGTCGGAGTACCCGGTGTACGTGATCATGAACTCGTCGCCGCACTGCGTGATCCGCGGATCCTCGATCCCGAACCGCTCGGAGTGCGACTCGATCTCGGGCAGGAACCGCCGGTCGGGCTCGATGATCCAGTTCGAGCATGCCGTCGGCGCTCCGGGCAACGGCGAGATGCGAGAGGCCGGTACGATCTTCGACCCGCACGAGGAGCAGCGTCTCGTCGTCGAACCGAACAGCGGCGGGGTTGAAGACGGCGTTGACGGTGTACGGCCAGTCGGCCGCAGTCAGGATCGGGTTCGACTCGTGCCGCTGGAAGAGGTCGGAGGAGGTCAAGTTATGGCCTTGAACATCCGATCGGTGTTGTAGACCGCGTATTCAGATGGCGAAACCGTCCACCAAACCCTGCGCCGTCACCGTGCGGCGCCTGAAGGATACGCCCGTCGTCGAGGCGGGCTCGGTCGCGGGGTACGGCCCGATCTTCAACGCCGGGCGCGGTCTACCACGACGGCGCGCTTCCACCTCTTCGCCCGCGGCGTGCGCGAGGGCTACAGCCTCAACACGGGCCCGGGCCCGCGTTTCGTCGACTACGTCTCGGACGTGCTCGTGTTCACCTCCGACGACGGCATCGACTACACGTTCCAGCAGGTGCTCGCGCGCGGCTCGGCCACCGGGGTCAACTGCTACGAGGACCCTCGCGTTCAAACGATTCGGAGCGGCGGCGCAGATCACATGATGATGACGTATACGAACCTGCCCGACCCGGCGTCAGGACAGCCGTGGCGGATCGGCGTCCACCGGCTCGAGTACGCCGACGGGCGTTTTGCCCTCAACCGCACGTCCGGCCGCGTGATCGGCCCTCCCGGGTGGCCGGACAAGGACGCGGTCGTCTTCAACCTCCGCGACGGCCGGGTCGCGCTGATCCACCGGATCTACCCGAACATGCAGCTCGCGCTCTTCGAGTCGCTCGGCGAGCTTGCGCGACTCGGGCGCCGACTACTGGGACGAGCACATGCGCGAGCTCGACTCGCACACGATCATCTCGCCGAGCCCGGGTGCGCTCGGCGTCGGCGCGGGCGCGCCTCCGGTCGCCACCGACGACGGCCTGCTCCTCTTCTTCCACGAGCGCACGGCCGAGAAGCAGTACACGTTGAAGGTGGCGCTGCTCGACGACGAGACCGGTCGCGTCAAGGCGATGCTCGCCGAGCCGATCATGCGGCCCGAGCTTCCATGGGAGCGCGTCGGCGACGTCGACGACGTCGTGTTCGTTCAGGGCGCGGTGCCGCGGCCCGACGGAACGATCTACCTGACGTACGGCGCGGCCGACCGGTGCGTCGGCGCGGCGAGCGTCGAGACGTCAGAGCTGCTCGACGCCTTGCGCGTCGCCGCCTGAAGCCGGCGCGCCTGCTGAAACGCGGTGATCATCGCGAGCGTCGACTCGGCGCCCTGGTTCTCGTTCGTTCCGTCCGGCCCGAGCCCGTCGTAGCCGCCGCCGTGCGCCGCGTCGAGCAACGGCACGCCCGCGTCGTTGGCGCCGAGGAACCACTCGGCTGCCCTGATCCCCCAGGTCGCCCAGCGCGGATCGCCGGTGACGTCGAATGCGCGCGCGCAGGCGTCCGCCATCGCCGCTGCCTCGATCGGCTGCTGGTCGAATCCCGGCCGCGGCTCGCCCGGCGCCCAACCGCCGACCGGCGCGAAGCTGAAGTGATCGCCGTTCGTCTCCGTCTGCACGAGCCAGGCGAGCAGCTCGAGCGCCTCGGCGACGAGCGGCTCGTCGCCGAGCGCCACGCCCGCGGCGATCCGCGCCTCCGCGAGCCCCGCGTTGTCGTAGGCGAGGCGAGCCTCGGGCCACGGCCAGGCGCGAGTCGCTGAGACACGGCCGAGCCCGTCGGCTGCGGCCTCGAGCAGATCCCATGCTCGCCCGACGGGGCGATGCGGCTTCGCTTCGAGCAACTCGACGGCGCCGAGCACGGCGAACGCGTTCGCCCGCGGCGAAGGTGTCCGGAAGCCGGCCGCCGCCTCGAACAGATCGCGCGCACGCTCGCGCTGCTCGCCGTGTGCCGCATCGGCCGACACGACGCCGAGCGCCCAGAGCGCTCTGCCGATCGTGTCGTCGACGCCGACCTCGTGCCAGAGCCCCTTGGCCGAGCGGCGGTTGTGGAAGCGGCCGTCGGGCAGCTGCGCGCGCTCGATGAACGCCAGGTACGTGGCGGCGAGCCGCTCGAGCTCGGGCGTTCGGTGAGGCTCTCGCATGACGGCGATCAGCGCCCGCGCGACGTCGTCGGTGCAGTAGCCGTGCTCGAGCCGTGGCTCGGTCAGCTTCGCGTGCTCGAAGACACCGACGTCGTCGCTCATCCGCAGCAGGTGCGCGAACGACGGAACGGGAATCACGGGCTCGCCGACCGGCTCCGGCCGGCCTGCAACTTCGTTCGCGAGCAGGAGGTAGGTCTTGCCGACGTTCTCCCAGAAGAGCGACGGCGCCTGCTCGCGCGCGACCGCGCCGGTTCGGGCCGCGAGCGCCGGATCGGTGAAGAGGCCGCGGAGCGCCGCCGCGATTGCCTCGGCATCCTCGTGGTGAACGAGGATCCCCGACCCTTGCCGAAGCAGCTCGACCGCGTGCGGGAATCGGGTCGAGACGACCGGCTTGCCGGACGCGATCGCCTCGACGAGGACGCCCGAGACGACCTGTTCGCGCGAGAGATACGGCAGCAGGACGACGTCGGCGTCGCGGATGCGCGCCAGGATCGCCGCCGCGTCGCAGTAGCTGTCGTCGAACTCGACCATGTGGTCGACGCCCAGCTCGACCGCGCGCGCGACGAGCGAGTCGCGGTACTCCTCGCCCGACCGTCTCGCAGGATCCGCGGGTGCGTCTGGCCGGCAATCACGTAGCGCGGCTGCGGGTCGAGATCGCGGAGCAGCGCGATCGCTTCGATCCCCCACTCGATCCCCTTGCTCGGCCCGATCAGCCCCCAGGTCAGGACGACCGGGGAGCGCGCCGGGTCCGGAGGCGAAACGTCCGCGCTGAGGTTCGCCGTCGCCCCGTGCGGGATCACGCTGACGCGCTCGGGCTCGATCATGTGCATCTCGAGCAGCCGCGCGCGTGCAGCGTCGCTCTGGACGACGACGCGGTCGGCCAGCTGCGCCAGCCGCTCGACGACGACGCGCTGCCCGTGAGAGGGCCGCCGCGGAACCGTGTGCAGGACTACGATCACCGGGACCGTCAGCTGCTCGACGAAATCGATCACCTCGTTGCCGTCCTCGCCCCCGAAGATCCCGAACTCGTGCTGGAGCACGACGACATCGACCCCTGCGAGTGCAGCGGCCGCGGCGGTCCGCGAGGCGCTCGACCCTTGGACGAGCTCGGCGACGACCTCGGGCGCCTGCGGGCTGGTTCCGGGGCGGTCCGTAGCAATTAACGACGATCGCCCGGTGGCCCGAGCCGTCCGGGACCATCGCCCGCGAAAGCGCGGCCGTGAAGGTCGCAATGCCGCACTTGGTCGGCGGGTAGGTGCCGACAAAGCCGATGGAGAGTTCCTCGACCAGAGGTCGCTTCAAGAGTCCAACTCCTGTGTCAGAGGGGAAAAACCGGCTCGGCTGCGTCTTCCAGCCGTTCGGGCCGAACATCATTCGGCCGTATGGGGCCATTCTAGCAAAGGACGAATCCGCTTCCCTGCTACGGTACGGGTGTACACGAGCGAGTACCGGATGCGCACAAGGCGCCTCCCTGCCCGTTCTTGGATTTGGCAGAGGAGGTGTATTTCATATGGCAACCGGAACCGTGAAGTGGTTCAACGATGCAAAGGGATTTGGCTTCATCTCCCCGAGCGATGGCAGCAAGGATGTGTTCGTTCACTTCAGCGCGCTCAGCGGCGAGGGCTTCAAGACCCTTGCCGAAGGCGCACAGGTCGAGTTCGAGGTCGTCGACGGCCCGAAGGGGCCGCAGGCTCAGAACGTGACCGTCGCTGTGAACGCCAGCTAGGTGTTCGACGTTGGGGCGCGCCTTCGGGCGCGCCTCTTTTTTCGATGACGAGATCCCGCCCGCGCTTCCGAGGACTGAGCCATGAGCTCGCGTTCTTCGTCTCGTTGCCACTCGGAGTCGTACTCGTGCTCGAGACGGAAACGACGACCGGCCGGATCGCGGCGATCGCCTATGCGACAGCCGTCGCCTTCATGTTCGGCGCGAGCGGCTTCTACCACCGGATCACGTGGTCGCGGCCGGCGCGGCTCAGGATGGCGCGGGTCGACCACGCCGGCGTCTATGGATTGATTGCCGGCAGCTACACGCCGATCGGCCTGCTCGTGCTGCACGGCAACTGGCGCCTGATCGTGCTGGGCATCGTGTGGGGAGGCGCCGCCGCCGCGATCCTGCTGAAGGTCTTCTGGGTGGCGGCGCCAAAGTGGCTCGCCGCGGCGATCGGAATCGCGCTCGGCTGGGTGGGCGTCGTCGTCCTGCCGCAGGTCGCATCGAGCATCGGATTGACGGGCTGCTTGCTGCTACTCGGCGGCGGGCTTCTCTTTACGGCGGGCGGCCTCGTCTATGCGTTTCGCCGGCCCGACCCGCTCCCGGCCGTCTTCGGCTACCACGAGCTCTTCCATGCGCTCGTCGTCGTCGCGGTCGGTTTGCAGACCGGCAGCATCGCGTTCTACGTTCTCCGGGGCCATTAGGCCCCGTGTCAGGACGCGCGGCCGCAGGCCGCACGTCCGTCTGCGTTGGCGGCCGCGAGCGTTATCAGACAGTTCGCGCACGACGCTTTCGGCCCTAGCGTCGCGCTTTTCAGACACGCCTTGTTCAGACGGGGTCCGGCAACAACACCGAAAGACACGTGACGCAGCCCTCGAGCTTCTGAAACTCGCCGATGTCGACGGCGACCGGCTCATAGCCGAGGCCGGAGAAGAGCTCGGCGGAGCGCGGGCAGTCGGCGGCAAGGAGGAGCTTGTCGTCGCCGAGCAGGACGACGTGAGCACCCGACGGCTCGGGGACTGCGAGAACGTCCCCGAAGAACGCGGGCACGAGCGGCGGGTAGCCGACGATCGAGCCGTCGGGAAGGGCGGTGACGGCGGACTTCAGGTGCAGCACGTTTCGCACCGGGACATCGATCACCGTTGCGCCGAGCGGTTCGAGGATGGCTCGCAACTGATCAACGCCCGCTGCATTCGTGCGTCCGCCCGTGCCGACGTACACCGTGTCGCCAACCTGGAGGACGTCGCCGCCGTCGAGCGTCCCCGGCTGCTCGATCCGTTTCGGCGAGTAGCCGAGCGATCACGACGGTGGCTGCTACCGCCTCGACCTCCTGCGCGCGCGACTCGGCCGCAGGCCGCGCGATCACCGCGACCCCACGACACACGACGAGCGTGTCCTCGATGAAGACGCCGTCGGGGCACTCGTCGGCGGGATCGACTTCGATCGTCTCCCAGCCGGCCGCCTCGAACGCCGCGACGTAGCCGGCCCATTGCGCAGCGGCGAGCGACGCATCGACCGGGCGGCGAGCGATGTAGGTGACGAGCCCTTCGGCAACGCGCGGGCTCGGCCGGCGTACGAGGGCCGTCGGCATCAGTCTTTGACGAAGAGGAAGTCGGCGTAGAGGCTTGCGCCGCCTGGGAGGAATTCGCTGACGAAGGACTCGCGGAGCGCTTCCTGCTCCGCGTCGAGCCGGGCGAGCAGCGCGGGAAGATCGTCCCCCACTTCCAGCGCGCCGAACTCGCCCAGGAAGATGCCGTCGCCTTTGCGAACGTAGTCCTCCTCGTCGGATCGGCGGGTTGCGAGCTTGGCGTTTCCGTGCGGCAAGATGATCACCCTGCCGCCGCCCGACAACTCGTCGGCGAGCTCGGCGAAGTTCACATCGGTCGTGATCTGCACGACGTTCGCTTCCTTGTTCCCGAAGATGCGAAAGAACGAGCGCGGAAACGGTTGCGTGCCGGCGTCGGGAAACTCGACGCTGACGAACTCGGGCACCGGCGGCACCGGCTCGTACTTCGCCAGCTCGGTGTAGCGCTCGACAAAGCCGTAGTCGTGCACGAGCAGCATGCCGCCGCTCTCGAGCAGCGCGGAGGCACCGCGCACAAGGGAGCGCGACTCGGCAGAGGTCGCAGTCAGCGTGTTCGGCGGCATGTCGGCGAGGCTTTCGTCCTCCACTTCGCCGGCGCCGATCGTGATGCGCCACCGTTCCCCGTCCGGCTCGGCACGTGGGTCGAGCTCGCGCTTGACACCCGCGGCATCGCAGTAGAACGCGCGACAGGGAAGGTCGTCGAGCAACTCGTTGAGGATGACGAAGTCGTATCCCCCCGCGCCTCCCGCGACGAACTGGTTCGCCTCCGCGTGGACGAGGTAGAGCGCGAGCTGCGGCGGCCCCATCCGGGTGAGCGAGCCGACGAGCGGCGACTCGGCCGGACCGGGCGTGACCTGGTCGAAGCCGCTCTCTGCGTACTCGACGAGAGCCGCCTCGAGCGAGCGACGCGCGTACTCGACCGCGAAGTACTCGACCTTGCTCACCATCGCCTCGTCGTGCACTCGGAGCTGCGTCAGCAGCTTCAGGAGCGACGTCGCAAAGATGCAGTTGTTCGCGCCGATCTCGAGGATCTTCAGGTCCCGCTTGCCCGACGCATTCGAGTAGGCGGCGATCAGGCGCGCCATCGCCAGCGGATGCAGAAACGACTGGGCCTCGGTCTCGAAGAGGATCTCGCCGCCGACCGTGTTGTAGAAGCGCGAGTTGACCTCGGCTTTGGTGAGCCCGGTGGTCATGAGCGCAAAGGTAGTAAGGCTAGCGACGGCCTGCTCGGCAGCCGACTGGCTGCTCAGCGTCGTTCGAAGCGGAACCTCGCGGAGCAGCCACGAGAGCGCGAACGGCACGATCGCCATCACCATCCCCCAGAGAAAGACGCCGTGGAGCGCGTGCGAGAACGCGTGCAGGAAGTCGGCGTGGACGGCCGGCGGAAGGTGCTTCGCCTGCGCGGGCGTCAGGTGGACGCCGCCGGCCAGGCGCTTCGCGGAAGCGGGCGGAAGCTGCTTGATCTGATCGGCAAGCCGGGTCGCGAAGATCGTCCCGAAGATCGCCACTCCGAATGACCCGCCGACGGAGCGGAAGAAGGTCGCGGTCGATGTTGCGACTCCGATCTCCTGCGGCCGCGCGTCGTTTTGGACGACGAGGACGAGCACCTGCATCACGAGGCCGATGCCGACACCGACGACCAGCATGTACAGCGACGAGACCAGCACGGTCGTGCTGATCGTGAGCCGCGAGAGCAGGTACATCCCGCAGACGAGGATCGCCGTGCCGGCGATCGGAAACATCTTGTAGCGGCCGATGCGGCTGATCACCCGGCCCGAGACGATTGCCGCGACGAGCAGGCCGCCCATCAGCGGCAGCAGCCGCAACCCCGATCCCGTCGGCGTCGCGCCGTAGACCAGCTGGAGGTAGAGCGGGATGAAGATGATCGCGCCGAACATCGCCATCCCGATCGTGAAGCCCATCGCGTTCGCGACATCGAAGACGCGCGAGCGAAACAGCGTCAGCGGAATGATCGGCTCCTGCGGCGCGGCGCTCCTGCCAGACGAACAGGGCGAGCAGCACGACCCCGGCGATCGCCGAGGCCGATGATCGTGGCGGAGCCCCACGCGTACTGGTTGCCGCCCCAGGTCGTGAGCAGGATCAACGCGCCGACGCCGCCGGAGAGAAGTGCTGTGCCGAGGTAGTCGACCCGGTGCGGCGTGTGGCGCGACGGTAGGTGCAGCCGCAGCGTGACAACTGCAACCGCGAGTGCTCCGATCGGCACGTTGACGTAGAACACCCACCGCCACGAGAGGCTGTCGACGAGGAAGCCGCCGAGCAGCGGCCCGGCCACGGACGAGACCGCGAACACACCGCCGATCAGCCCCATGTACTTGCCCCGCTCCCGCGGCGGAACGATGTCGGCGATGATCGCCTGCGCACCGACCATCAGTCCGCCGGCGCCGATTCCCTGGAGGCCGCGGAAGGCGATCAGCTGGATCATCGTCTGGCTCAGGCCGGCGAGGATCGAGCCCGTGAGGAAGATCAGGATCGCGGCCAGGAAGACGGGCTTGCGCCCGTACATGTCGCCGAGCTTGCCGTACAGCGGCGTCGACACCGTCGCCGCGAGCAGGTACGAGGTGACGACCCACGACAGATGCTTGAGGCCGCCGAGGTCGCCGACGATCGTCGGCAGCGCGGTCGAGACGATCGTCTGGTCGAGCGCAGCGAGGAACATGCCGAGCATGAGCGCGCCGAAGACCGTCCACAGTGCGCGGCCTTTCAGTTCCAAGATGCCCCCAAGTTCGTCTGGATGCGGTCGAGCGCGCGACGAAGCTCAACCTGCTGGCGCTCGCTGATCCCGGCGAGGAGCACACCTTCGAACTCCTTCGCCGCGGCGAGGAGTGCCTTGTGCAGACGCACCCCTTCCGGGGTGAGCTCGATCTTTCGCACGCGGCGATCGTTGGGATCGATCTCGCGCCGGACGAGCCCGATCTTCTCGAGCCGGTCGACGTGGTGCGTGATCGTCGCGCCTTCGACGTGCATGCGGCTTGCGAGCATCGTCTGGCTGACTATGCCTTCGTGGCTCACCGCGCTGAGGACGATCCACGTGCCGAGCGAGCCGCCGGCGGCCGTGAGTGCCTGCTCGAACCCCTCCCGCACGGCTTTCGCCGTGAAGACGAGGTGCCGGCCAAGCGGCTCGTGTGGGTTACTTAGATCGCTAATGATTTGACATCGTACCATCGGTCGCCTAAGGTGCCCGACGTGCTCGCCCGTCTTGCCCACTGGATCGTGCGCCATCGCCGGCTCGTGATCGGCGTCTGGATCGTGCTGACGGTCTTCGGCGCGTTCTCGGCTCAGCAGGTCTCGAAGCGCTGGCTGACGCAGTTCTCGATCCCGGGGGCGTCGGCCTACGAAGCGAACCAGCGCACCCTGCACGTCTTCGGCAGCGGAGCGCAGGCGCCGATGATCGCCGTCTTCCACAGCGCGCGGCGACGTCACCAAGCAGCCAGGGATCGCGAAGGCGATCGCACGCGCCCAGGCGGTGAACCCCAAGTCGCGCGTCGGCTCCTACTTCACGACCGGCAGCGACATCTACGTCTCGAAGGACCGGCACACGACGTTCGCGACGATCTACCCGGGCGGAGTGCCCGACTTCAGCAGTGTCAACTTCATCAAGCCGACGCGCGCCGCGCTGAAGGCAGCGGTCCCGCCCGGCGTGACCGTGAACCTGACCGGACGCGACCCAATCCAGGCCGCCGCCGGCGGGAGCAACGGGCCGAGCGTGCTCACCGAAGGATTGATCGGCGGCCTCGGCGCGCTGGTGATTCTCTTCTTCGTCTTCGGCACGCTGCCGGCCGTGCTGATGCCGATCGCGATCGCGATCGCCTCGATTCTCAACACCTTCACGCTTGTCTGGGCGCTGACCTACGTCACGAACGTGTCGATCATCGTGCAGTTCCTGATCGCACTGGTCGGCCTCGGCGTCGCGATCGACTACGCGCTGCTGATGATCTTCCGGTTCCGTGACGAGTTGCGAGAGGGCGAGGACGTCGAGACCGCGCTCGTCGAGACGATGACGCACGCGGGCCGCTCGGTGATCGTCTCCGGCACGACCGTCGCAGTGGGACTGCTGTCGATGATCATCCTGCCGCTGCCGTTCATCCGTTCGATCGGAATCGGCGGCATGCTGATCCCCGCCGTCTCGGTGCTCGTGTCGATCACGCTGCTGCCGGCGCTGCTGTCGGTGCTCGGCACCCGGATCAACAGCGTCCGCGTGCTGCCGAAGCGCTTCGTCGACCGTGGCCATCCCGAGGACGGCCTCTGGGGCAAGTGGGCGGCGCTCGTGATGCGCCGGCCGATCCCGATCGCTGCGATCGGAATCGCGATCGTCGGCGTGCTCGTCTACTCCGGCCTTCAGCTGAACCCGAGCGAGGCGCAGGCAAAAGACCTGCCCGGGAGCGGCGACGCAATCACCGGACGCACCGCTCTCACCGCCGCCGGGATCACAGCCGGCGTGATGAAGCCGTTCGACGTACTCGTCGAGCACAACGCGAACCCCGCCCCCATCCTCGCGAAGTTGCAGGCGACGCCCGGCGTGGCCGGCGCGGTCGCGCCGACCGCGTGGCGCACAGGACGGCGACAGCATCATCGAGGCGTTCGCGACGGAGGACGGCGCCTCCAAACCGGTGCGTCACACGATTACCGTGATCAAGAGCGAGCTCGCGGGAACGAACGCCACCCTCGGCGGCGTCGCGGCCGAAGACCGCGACTTCGTTCACGCCGTCTACTCGAACTTCCCGTACGTGCTCGGGTTCGTGCTGCTGCTCACCTACATCCTGCTCGCGCGCGCGTTCAAGTCGCTGATCCTGCCGCTGAAGGCGGCGATCCTCAACCTCGTCTCGCTCGGAGCGGCGTACGGGATCATCGTCTTCATCTTCCAGAAGGGCCACGGCTCGGAGGCGATCTGGAACGTGCATGCGACGCAATCGATCATCTCCTGGATCCCGCTGATGATCTTCGCGTTCCTGTTCGGTCTCTCGATGGACTACGAGGTGTTCATGCTGACGCGCATGCGCGAGGCCTACGACGAAACGGGCGACACGCCGCGCGCGGTCGCGCTCGGGCTCTCCCGCACGGGCAAGCTCGTGACGAGCGCGGCGCTCGTGCTGATGTTCGCCTTCTTCGTGCTCTCGTCGAGCCCGGGCACCGACATCAAGCAATTCGGGATCGGTCTCGCGGCCGGGATCATCTTCGACGCGACGGTGATCCGCGCCATGCTCGTGCCGTCGATCATGCGGCTGCTCGGACGCTGGAACTGGTGGCTGCCGTCGTGGGCCGGCCGGCTGCTGCTCGTGCGCGGCTGAACCCGCAGACGTAGAGCCGCTCGACACCCGGCTACAATCCGCCGGCACGCCCTCTTAGCTCAGTTGGTAGAGCACCTCCATGGTAAGGAGGGGGTCGACGGTTCGAGTCCGTCAGAGGGCTTCGCTGTTCAGCCTGCGTAGTTCGACCTTTTTGTTTTCTGCGCGTGACGCCGTTCTGACGTTGCGATGTCCACCGAGCGTCCACCAGCGTCCACGGCTGGAAGTCGGGAGCGTTGAGTGCGTCGAGGAGCTTGATGGCGTGCTCGCGTCCGTCGCGGGCGAGGTGGCCGTAGTGGCGGTCGATCATCGTCAGGCTGGCGCCCATGTATCGGGAGAGGTCGAAGGTCGAGATGCCGGCACGGAGCGCGAAGGTCGCGAAGGTGTGCCGGAGATCGTAGACCCGCCGCAGCGGCGAGATACCGGCAGCTTTCTGTGCTGGCCGCCATTGGTGGGGGCGGAAGTTGTGCATGTCGAGGTAGCCGCCGCGCTCGCCCGGGAACACCAGCGGCGAGTCGCGCTCGGCCTGAGCCGGTCGAGCGCGTCGAGCGCTCGGCTGCTTGAAGCGGCACCGCCCGAGGCTGGCCTCGGTCTTCGGCAGCTTCAGCTCGCGCGCGGGTGAACGAGCGGCGCACGTAGCGACGCGCTCGTCGCGGTCGATGTCGCGCCACTCGAGTGCGACCCACTCGGCCGGCCGCAAACCGGTCGCGGCCGCGAACAGGATCATCGGCCCGTAGCGCGGGCCGAGCGCAGCTGCGACAGCCTCGAGTTCTTCCCAGCTCTCGAACGGGTGCTGTTCCTTCCGGCGCGGCGTCGGGTTGTCGACGCCGACCTTGGCGGGGTTGATGTCGAGCATGCCCCAGACGACGGCGCGGCTGAGCGTCTGCCGGAGCTGCTTGGGTTGCTTCGAAGCGGTAGCCGGGTGAGAGGTTCATCCGCCACTCGGCGATCTCTTGTGAGGTGCAGCTCGCCGATGCGGCGGTCGCCGAACACTGCGATTGCTTTGCTGAGCAGCCAGCGGAGCTTCTCGGTGGTCACCGGCTGGACGTCGTGTTGTGCGAGGTAGACCTCGACGAGCTCGGCGAAGGTCAGGCTGCGCGGGATCCGCTGCTCGCGCCGAACGCGGTCGAGCGCGCGCTCGAGCGCGTCGGCTGCGTCGCGTTCGCTCGCGAAGCCGCCTCGCTGGACGCGCTGCGAGTCGCGGCCGCCCGCGCGGTAGCGGTACGCCCACTGCGGATCGCCGTCACGTCCTGTGCGTTTGAGCTGGAACACCTGGCCCTGCTGCATGGTTCTCCCTCCCCGGTCGCTGTTCGGATCACCGCGTATTCCCCACCTAGACTCGGCAGATGGAGCAGATTCCCGAAGATCTCCTCACGCGGTTGCAGGAGCCGGATGAGCGGGCGCTCGTCTTCAATCCGCTCGGCCTGGGAGGCCGGATGCCGCCAGAGCAGGCGGCACGATTCCAGGCGGCGACGATCGAGTCGGCGAGGCTCGCCGAGGATGTGCCCGAAGGGATCCGTGACTACTGGGAGCGCGTTCGGCTGCTTCACCAGCACGGCGTCCTCGAGTACGAGTTCTTCTCCGCCGCAGCCGACCTCGCGCTGCTTGCCCTGGAAGGTGCGCTCCGCCGTCGCTTCGTCGACTTCTACGACGGGCGCATCCCAGTCATTCGACGCCGCGGCCCGACAAAGGGCGCGCAGGCTGTTCTGCTCGTTCGGCTGTTCGAGCAGGTCTGGGACGGCGCTCGCGAATGGGACCTCGCGACACCGGGCGAGCCCCAGCGGCCGCTGCCGACCAGCCTCGGTTCGCTGCTCGCCTGGGCGCGACGCGTGGAGCTGCTGCCCGGACGCAGGTCGCGCGGAGTCGACCAGTCGCTGGTGAAGCTGCGCAACTGGGCCGCTCACCCCGACGACTACTCCCTCGATTATCCGCCGAGCGTCGCCCGCGGCCTCTGCCAAATCGCCGAATACATCAACATGCTCTGGGGACATCCCACCCCGCATGGCCAAACCTTCAAGACCCATGTACATCGCCGGCCGCGGGTCGTTGGCCTCTCACCTACAGGCGACGCCAGCGTCGAACTCCGCCCCGACCAAGTCTCGACGCTCGCACCCGAGTACAGCACCTACTTTTTCTCCGTCTTGCTGGCCGCCGACGACGATTTGCATCTCACGCGTCCTGCGACAGGCCAGGACGCTGCGATCGAGGTCACGCATCGGCCAGGATTTCAGGAAGACCCAGTTCCCCTGCGACCTCCTCTTTGAAGGGGAATACGACGCCTTGCTCAGCGCTGTTGCATCAGGAGCGTTCGACGATCTCGAGGATGAAGTGCCGTGGCTCGATCGACTCTTCCTGGTCCGCGAGTCGGCGGACGAACTCGATCATCCTCGCTCAGCGGTGGACGTTCTCGCTCTCAAGGTCGACGTTGGCGGATCGTGGCGGGCGATTGTCGCCGATGGCCCTTGGGATGCATACCAGCACACCCGGGACCACGGGCATGCCGAGCTCGCTGATGACGGCACTTGCCCGGAGTGTTCCGTTGCGGAGCTCGAGACCGTCGTCGGCTGGCCCTCAGTGGCGCGGCTATGCGAGCAGACACTGCTCATGGACGGAGTTGGCGAGCTGAGTAGGCGTCCGCCTCCCGCGACCGTCGACGCCGAACGCGTTGCTGACGACGATCGCCTTCGATCGAACTACGTGCGCGAGCTGCTCTGGGAGGCAGCGCACGACACTCCCTCGCCTCCCGCAAACGGGATACCCACCACGATCATGCAGTTCTGGGACAACGCGTCGGCGATACCTGCCGACGTGTCCGAGTGCCTCGAGAGTTGGCGATCGGCCGCAGCCGCCGCTGGCTTGACGTACATCCTGTTCGATGACGCGAGCGCCGAGCGATGCATCGCTAGTTCGCTCGGGAGCGCTTTTGCCGATGCGTTCACCCGGTGTCCGCATCCAGCTATGCGATCGGACTACTTTCGCCTCTGCTACATCTTCAGGTACGGCGGGCTCTACGTCGACGCTGACGACGTGTACAAGGGTGTCGAGCTTCGCTCCTGCTTCGACGACGGGAGGCTGAAGGTCCAGCCCCTGTGTTACGACGTCCTGAGTGATGGCATGGTGCCGGCAGAGGTTTTTCGAGAGCCTCAAGAGAGCGCGTCAAGCTGGATCTTCTATGTCAACAACAATCCGTTAGTCGCGCCGCCCTTCCATCCGATCGTCCGGCTGGCGCTCGCCGCGCCACAGCTCTCCTCGTCGGAGACAGCGACCGCGTTTCGATGTGCAAGCGACGACCGGGCCTGGAAACTTGACTCGGTGCCTCGTCAGACATGCTCTTACCGTTGAAACGAGCCAGCCCGGAGCACGCGACTTCCTGCTCTTGCCGGATTGGGACGAGGTCGCGACGAGTCGTTGGCCTCTGAGCTACCGCGACGACGAGCGCAACTGGCGCCGTTGGAATCCGCAGCGTTCTTCGCTAGACCACCTACCCTCGCACGCAAGCGCGTAGAGACGTGAACGACCGGAACTCCCGCGACGCATTGGCCCGCCTCACGTACCGGGCACTGCTCGGCGCGCGCATCCTGGAGCGGAAACCGACATGTGAAGCGATGGGGTCGTCCGGTCGATCACGTGCGGCCATCGAGCGCATCTATGTCATAAACCTCGAGAGGCATACCGAGCGTTGGGATCGCATGTGCTACGAGCTCGCCCGCCTGACCGACAACAGCGGGAAGCCCGCCAGTGCTCTGGCAACCCGGTTTCAAGCAGTGGACGCACGGCATAGGGAGAACTTGGTGGAACCGAGCCGAGTCAGACCCAGCTACAGCCTGGCGGATCAACTCTTCGTCGACCCTCACCCGCTTCTTCGAGGAGTGCTTCGACGCCGAGTCCTGGCCCGTCGAGATGACAGACCAGGAAATCGCTATCGCCCTATCGCACATCGCGGTCTGGGAGCGGATCGCCGCAGGCGACTCCGACTACTCGCTGGTTCTCGAGGACGACACGTACTTTCGACGCGGGTTCTGCCGGGATCTTGACGAGGCGTGGTCGGATCTCGTCTGGAATCGTGCCGAGCGTCCCGCGTTCGACCTTCTGTACGTCTCCTATAAGGAGGTGAAGACCGGAAAACGGTTCGTGCCGATTTCAGGCTCACTGTTCAAACCGCTCGGCGGCTTGTGGCACTTGTCCGGATACGTAACTCTCGAGACGGGGCGCCGAGGAAGCTGCTGGATGCACTACCCGTCTGCGGTCCGGTCGAGCGCGTGGATGAATCGTCGTTTCGAAGCGATGCAGGTCTTCGCCACGCGCCGCTCGATCGTTCAGCAACGAGCAAATTGTCCATCGTCGAACCTCTACTCAGTACTTCCAGTGCTCTCGCAGGTGGGCGTCTTGACTGACGAGAAACCATTGCTTTCGACGCCAAGGGCGGGATCATCGCCCGTCTTTGCGGTAGGCGAGCCCGACTCCGGTGGAACCGCGCTCGCGATGGCGCTTTCGATGCTGGGTTATCGCTGCTGCAGCGACCTCACCGACCTACCAACGGGCGAAAGTAACGCGTTGTTCGGGAGAAAGCGTGGCCGAGTCTTCGATGCCTACGTCAACATCGGGTCTTTGACGTCCCACCACTACACCGAACTGGCACGCACATACCCGGGAGCCCGCTTCATCATCACCGCCAGCCGGGATCGCGCGCTGCCGGAGCGGACTTCTTGGCGGATGCGCTTCGCCGCATCTCGGCCAGCGTCTTGACTCTCGAGACCCAAGAACCGGATAAGTGGACGGCATTGTGCGACTTCCTGGGCTGCGCTCACCCGATCGATCCGTATCCCGCGTGCGACGATCGCGACCAGCGCAAGCTCACAGCCACGCGACCGCCACAGCGCGATCGCTGCGAAAGAGCTACAACGCGACCCCTCTCCGTGGATCATCGCCTCAGAGAGGTGGCAAGGCATCCGCGTCGCCGAGGAAGAGGAAGCAGCGCCGCTGGGCGAAGAGATCGACCACCACTTCACCGGCGTCGACCACGCACACTGGACGCTCAGAGACGACACGTTCCCAAGCAACCTTGCCCTCTTCACACCCCGCAACGTCACCTTCGAGTCCGATCAAACACTGCGACTGACGCTTCGCAGGGAACGTACGCCAGTCCGTGACTTCACGTCTGGCGCACTTTGCAGCGGCCAGAAATACCGGTACGGACAGTTTGTAGCCAACGTCCGCCCGGCGGGGGCGCCCGGACTGATCACCGGGTTCTTCCTGCATCGCAACTCGCCCAGGCAAGAGATCGACATCGAGTTTCTCGGCAAGGACACGCGCAAGATGCTCGTCAACGTCTTCTACAACCCCGGCCTTGAGGGCGCGCGGATGGAGTACGGCTACCGAGGCACCCCAGCCCTCATCGACCTCGGCTTCGATGCAAGCGAGGACTTCCACGAGTACGCGATCGAGTGGGACATCAACTGCGATCCGTTGGAGCGTCGACGGACGCCTGGTGTACGAACGCCTCGACTGGGATCCCACACCGATCCCGCATCTACCGATGCAGCTCCACTTCAATCTTTGGCACGCCCGATCACGGGAGCTGGCAGGGAGACTGGCCCACGCGAACCTCCAGCGACCTCCGAACTGAGGGCGCTTCGTCTGCGCTCGCGACATGCCCCCGGCCCCGTCATGTCTCGCGCCAGAACCGCGCCAGCGTTCACGCTATGACCGAGTCCGACTGTTCGCGCGCATCTCGACGAACCTCGTTTTTCAAATATGCGCTGTAGCGCTCGGAACTCCGGAGGAGGTACGCACGCCCTTCGACCACGAACCCGTCCAGCTCGTGATCTGCGGTGTAGGCGTCGAGGTCGGTCAGGTTGTTGATGAACCCCTTGCCGTTGAAGTTGAGAGAGGTGTTGCACAGCACCCGTAGCCGGTGCGCGCTTTGAAGGCGACGAGCAGGTCGTGGAGCTGGGCGTTCGTGCTCGGGCTCACTGTTTGGAGTCGGGCGTGCCGTTCACGTGCGTTACTGCCGCCAGCGCGTCTGTGCTTCGCGCGATAGGTGAACAGCATGAACGGGCTTTCGTGGTCGCAGCCGAACCACCGGGCGGCATCGGCTTCGAGACAGACAGGCGCGATGGGTCGGAACTGCTCGCGCTGCTTGATCTCGTTCAGGCGCACCCTCGTGCTGTCGTCGAATGGCGCGGCGAGGATCGACCTGTTGCCGAGAGCGCGCGGGCCGATCTCGTACCTGCCGTTCGCCCAGCCGAGGATTAGGCCGCTACTCAGCATGTCGGCGACCTCTTCGTAGCTCGCGTCTCGGACGTCGTAGCGGCCGGGAACGACGGGTGAATCTGTCCTAAACGGCAATCCGGAGTAGACGTTCCATTCGATCTTGGCATCGCCGGTGAAGTGGAGTTGAGCGTCGATCGCCGTCCCGATTGCCGAACCGGAGTCGTTGGCGACTGGCGGCACGAAGACGTCGGAGAAGATGCCGGTCTCTCTCCACTTCGTGTTCCAGTCGCAGTTCAGACCGCAACCTCCGGCGATGACCAGCGGCAGACCCTTGCGCAAGTTCGTTCTTCGCAAAGCGGCGGAACGTCTCGAAGATCCTGTCGCTAAAGATGCCGGCAAAGTTTCGGAACTCCGTGTCGATCTATGCCGACGTTGTAGTACCCGGATGACTCAAGTCGGTCGTAGAGGTCGAGCCCGACGTGTTGCCGAGGATAGAAGGAACGGCCATCAACTCCTCCTCCTCGGCGGTGGGCGTGCTTCTTCGGGCGAAGGAGGCGAGCGCCATCAACTTGCCCGCATCCGACCAGCGGGAGAACGGTGCGTTCTTCGGGAAAGTCGGATCTGCCAATCCGTAGATCGACGTATACCGGTTTCCCGGTTCGTTCATCACGTCGCCGATCAATGTGACATTCACGTCTGGATCGATCTCATAGAACGCGCCGATCGCCCCCTCCCACACCAGCGCGTAGCACGGCGAGCCCTGCGGAAACGGTGACATGCCGAATCCGCAGAGCAGGTGCGACCTCTCGTGGGAGGAGGAAAAGAACGGGACCGACTTTCCGAACAAGGGTCGACGGTCCACGGTGATTTCGTCCTTCGCGATGCCGCGATACCCAACATGGAACGGGGACCCGGTCGGGCGCGCCTCGCGCGGCCACCAGCCTCCAGTGCAGACGACGTCGGGCACTTCCTCTAGCCGGCCGAAGGCGTCGAGCAGGTCGCGACTGGCGATCGGGGTGTACCGCCAGTTGGAGTCCTTCTCCGCTTCGACGGAGAAGACGAGGCGACCATCGCGAAGGTGGGCGACGGCTCCGTCGTGACCAGGGTTGTACGACAGGATGTTCACGCTCGCGAACCCTTCCTCTCGGAGAACCTGCTCGGGCAGGAGATTGGAACGTACTCATCCGGGAGCGAGAGCACGATCTGATTCGGTCTCGACGAAGAGCACAGGTCGAGCATTCTCCGACATCTGCGGCCTACGATCTTCGGATGGCACTAGGCGCGCGCTACACCAAGTCCGTCGTCTTCATCCTCGGCGGGGATAGCGCAGACAGCGCGACGCCCCAGGGAACGGGGTTCATCGCCGGCACGCCGGACGCCGAGCCGGGGATGGTCATCCCCTTCGTCGTCACCGCTGCGCACGTCGTGCGGACGTTCCCGTTCACCGCGGTACGTCTGAGCTTGAAGAACGGCTCGGTAACTGACCACCCGATCACCGAGTGGCAAATCCACGACGTTGAAGACGTGGCGATTGCTCTCCTCTATCCCGTCGACGCCGACGTTGTCGAGGCCTCACCGATCCCGATCGACCAGTTCGTGGGCCACGAACAAACGGAGTTCCCCGTCTCGGTTGGAGACACCGTCTTCTTCGGCGGGCTGCTCGGCCAGGTCGAGTCGATGGGTAACGCGAACGTGCCGATGATCCGCAGCGGCACGGTCGGTGCGCTTTACCAGGACGGCGTTCCGATGCGGCTCGCCGACAACACCTTGATTCATGTTCACGGTCATCTCGTCGACTGCCGCTCCTTCGGCGGTTTTAGCGGCTCGCCCTGCTTCGTCCGCTTCATCAGTGGTACTCACGTAACGGAGCGCCTGAGCCTGAAAGCGCCGATCGAGACGACGTTTCTCCTCGGGATCGTAGGTGGACACTTCGACCTGGCGGCCACGGTTGTTCTGCCCGACCAGGAGCAGCTGCTCAAGGTTCCCGTCTCGGCTGGTATCGCGGTCGTCTATCCCGCGGAGCTGATTGCAGAAATGTTGCGCGAGGCCGCTTCCAAGCTCGACGCTACAGCTCAAGATTCCATTGAACCCTGAGGGCTCGCCATGTCGCGATGGTAAAGAGGGGTCGACGGTTCGAGTCCGTCAGAGGGCTCTGCAATATCGCACGGTAACGATGCACATAGTTGCGGTCAGAGTTCAACTACCTGTACCGTATGGCTATGCCGCTTCGTGACGCCCAAGCGATCGAGTTCTTCCACCTAGCCTTCCTGCAAGTCATGCAGGGGCGTCTCGGCCAGAGCGTCTACGTGCTCAAGGGCGGCGCCAACCTCCGCTACTTCGCCGATTCTGTCCGCTACTCGGAGGACATTGACCTCGATGCCTCCGGCGTCGAGGTCTGGGAGCTGCAAGAGAAGGTTGACGCGGTACTCGGTGCACCGGCGCTCGCCGTCCTTTTGCGCGGCGGCGGGATCATGCTCGGCGAACCCTCGAAGCCGAAGCAGACCCAGACGACCCAGCGCTGGAAGGTGCCGATCGAGCTCGCCGGCCGAGCGGAGCCGCTGCGGACGAAGATCGAATTCTCGCGGCGAAATGGGGAAGAGCGGCTGGCGCTGGAGGCGGTACCGGGGCGGATCGTCGCGCCGTACGCGCTTCGGGCGCCTACCGTCCGCCACTACCTCGACCCCGCCGCAACCGAACAGAAGATTGCTGCGCTCGCGCTGCGACCGGAAACGCAGGCCCGGGACGTGTTCGATCTCGACCTGCTCTTCCGCCGGCAGCCCGGCATCCCGGCGCCGCTTGCGGTTGCGGTGCGCACCCAAGCGGCCGAGGCCGCGCTCGAACTGCCCTATCAGGCATTCCGCGATCAGGTGCTGCCCTTCCTCGATCCCGAGGTCGCCGAGCTCTACAGCCGCGAAAGCTGGGAGCAGATGCGCGGCTTCGTCGTCGAGCAGCTGCTTGGTGACGGGCCGTGAGGTCGAGCGAGTCCTACGCCGAGCTGCTAAAGCTCGGGCGTCCGCTGATCCAGACAAGCGAGGCCGCCGCCCGCCTGCAGCTCAGCCTCTCCTCGGCCAGCCATCTGCTCGCCTCGCTGGAGAAGGAAGGACTCGTGCGGCGGATCCGTCGCGGCCTCTGGGCCCTACAGCCAAACCCGGAACCGTTCAGCGTGCCGCCCTATCTGACAGCGCCCTTACCCGCATACGTCTCCTTCTGGTCGGCGCTTGCCCGACACGGGATGATCGAGCAGATCCCGCGCTCGATCTCGGTTGCATCGACTGACCGCACCCGACGCGCGCCAACGACGCTCGGCATCTACTCGATTCACCATCTGGCGCCGACGCTTTTCGACGGCTATAGCGGCGACCAGCTGTCCGGCTACCTGGCGACCCCGGAGAAGGCGCTCTTCGACGCCGTCTATCTGCGTGCTCCAGCGGGCGGGCGCCTCTATCTGCCTGAGCTGACGCTGCCCGAGAACTTCGATGCCGGCAACCAGCTCGCAGGATGGCTCGGCCGGATCGAGCGGCCGCGGCTACAGACGCTCGTGGCCCGCGGCCTCTCGACCGCGCTCAACCAGGCCCAAGAGGGCTGAAGCGAGATGATGCGGCGCCGCGGCGGTGGCCCTGCTGCAGAACCATCGCGGTCATTGCGACGTTCTGGGAAGAAGACCCCCTCCGAGGAGAGTCGACGCGTTAGGCCGACCCGCATGAGCGCCGGAGACCGTGTTGGCGTCAGCAATTCCGGAGCTGACCATGGAGCACTTATGGAGCCGAGCGGGCGCAACGGCTGGCAACCAGTCGCAAATGCAGGAGTCTCGAAAACCGCTCAAACAGGCCGATCCGCAACCGGTGGCAACCCACGGCAACCGTTTCCCAGCGCATGGTAAGGAGGGGGTCGACGGTTCGAGTCCGTCAGAGGGCTTCGCTGTTTAGCCAGCTACTTCAGCCCTCTGTTGAATGTGTTGACGCTGTTCTGACGCCTCGACCGTCCACGCAGCGTCCACTAGTGCCGAAGGTTCAAACTCAGGTGCGTTGAAGGCATCGAGGAGCTTGATCGCGGTGCAATTCGCCGTCGCTGCTCGGCATGCAACAGGGTGCAGTCCTCCTCGGTTGGATAACTAGACGACGACACTCGGTGAGGTCGTCGGAGAGCACCGCCGAGTCGATCGGGTACCTTGCCGAGCGCCTTCCGTGCGGCGCGTCGCTAGCGCGAACCGCGACCGGCTTCCGCGAGACGAACTGTAATCAGCCTCTTCACCAGCTTTTTCGATAGTGGGCGATCGATGGGAAAGTGCAGCGCGCTCTTCGTCATCGTGTAGCCGTCGAGTTCGTCGGCAAGCTGCGAAAGCACCGAGCCGCTGAAAGGCAGGTAGCTGAGGTGATCGCGGAACGCGGCGAAGCCTGCGACCGTCTTTCCACCGACGCGGAACGCGGGCACACGGTAGGAGCTGACTTGTTCGGCATCAGGGACGACTTCAAGAATGGTCTGACGGAGCACCTCGAGCGTGCTTCGCTTCGGCTCGTCGAGCGTTCGCAGGTACTCGTTGACCTGTTCAGCTGACACGGTTCCTCCTCAGGTTTTCGGTTTGCCTACCGTGACGCGATCAAAA
This sequence comes from uncultured Actinomycetes bacterium, assembly GCA_963761365.1. GTDB lineage: Bacteria > Actinomycetota > Thermoleophilia > Gaiellales > Gaiellaceae > PALSA-600. The sequence continues at coordinate 99,769 of CAVXHB010000019.1, forward strand.
CCAAGCCGTCGCGACCTCGTCTACAGCCCGGCGAGTAGCTCGCGCAGCGCAGCGGTGTAGCTATCGAGCGCAGCACGACCGCGGTTGGTCAACCCCACCGAGGTGCGCGACCCTGCCCCGTTTCCCGTCTTCTCGGTGCCCACGTAGCCGGCGTCATCGAGCTTGCGCAGGTGTGTGATCAGGTTTCCGGGGGTCAGGTCGATCATCTCCTGGAGCCGCGTAAACGAGAGCGTGGCGCCGTCGGGCAGGGCCGCGAGCGTGGCGATGATCCGCAGCCGCGCCGGAGCATGGATGAGCGGATCGAGTTCCTCGGCGGTCATGTGTTCACGCTCACGCGCGGCGCAGCCAGACCTGTGCGCTAGCGCGGCCGAGCGAGCAGCAGGGAGAGGCCAATGCCGATGACAGCCCACACCCCTGCCGGGCCAGCAAACGAGCCGATTGCCGCGAGGGCGACCGCGGCGAGCGCGAAGCCCAACCAGGGCCAGTTTTCCTTTGCGGCCGTGTAGCTTGCCGCCGCCGACCCGACGATGATCAGCGGCGCCGCCGCCGGATAGATGCCGTAGACGATCGAATGACTCGCGCCGGCGTGGTGAAGCGCACCCTGAAACACGTACACGGCGACCCAGATCGTGACGAACGCAGCGCCGTCGACTTTCTGCTGCCGCGCCGAGCGCCCGCCGACGCCGCTCGTTGCGCGCCGATAGAAGGTCGCGACCAGAACGATCCAAACGATCAGCGTCGAGTAGAGCACGGCCAAAGCCCATCCAGCGGGACCCGAATAGGGATGCTGGCCCCGCACCGACAACCAGACAGCACCGTATGCGACCAACACCACGGCCGCTCCGATCAACATGAGCAGCGGCGGTCTGAAGTCGAACTGACGTTGAGCCCGCGCCATCGTCTGCTCGAGCAGCGTCGCCGCCGCTCGCGGATCGAGCCCGTCGCTCTCGTCGACTGCAGAGCCTTCAATTGTGTCGTGCTCCTCGTCCATCTCGTTTCCTTTCGTTGCTTTGCAATGCAAAGTAACTTACTTTGCTCGCCAAAGTCAAGGGCCTCGTTCGGAACGCCTCCGCCACCCTTTCTCTAGTCCGGCAACAAATGGTGGAGCAGCGCCGGGGTTGCGCGAAACGGATGTTTCGCGGCGGACTTGACCTTGACCTTGGAGGAAGCCGCAGACTGTCCGGCAACTGTGATGTCGATGGGGAGCGAGCACGTGATGAGGACTCTGGCTACCGCCTCTACGAGCCCGGCCAGCTCAGGCAGGCACGCCTGATCGCTTCGCTGCGCCAGTTACAGGTCCCGCTGGCGGAGATCAAGGCGATCCTGGCGTTTGAGCCGCTCCAGGCTGCGGAGCGAATCCGGCAGTTCTGGGCCGCAACCGACGCCGAGCACTCGTCCCGCGGCGCGCCCTGCCCGGAGCTGACCCTGCGTGACGAGTCCGCCCACCACGAGGCATTCGTGGAGATCGGCGATGGGCAGATCGACGGCGCCGACCAGCAAAGGGTCTCACGATCGCTGGAGACTCGGAGCGAGCAGCCAGACATCCTCCCGGCCGATCTGGGCGTACGGCTCACCTATCTTCCAAGCGAAGTGGGACAGGACACCTACCAAGACTTCGCGATCCCGTTCAACGGTCAGGCACGCGGATGACAGCGGTCGTCGAAGCCAAGTCGTTGACCAAGCGCTTCGGCGAGGTCTCAGCGGTCACGGATCTGTCGTTTGCGTTGGAGGCTGGGACGATCACCGGCTTCCTAGGCCCGAACGGTGCCGGCAAGACGACAACTCTGCGGATGCTGCTCGGACTCGCCAAGCCGAGCGGCGGCAGCGCCCTGATCTTCGGCCGCCCCTATGCCGCGCTCGATGAATCGGCGGTGCGGGTCGGAGCGGTGCTCGAGGCGACCGACTTCCACCCGGGCCGCGCAGGCCGCGATCACCTAAGGACGTTGAGCCAAGCAGTCCGGCTGCCCGACTCGCGTGTAGATGAGGTGCTGCGCTTGGTCGAACTCGACGGCGCAGCTCACCGCCGCGTCAAGGGGTACTCGCTCGGGATGCGGCAGCGCCTGGGCCTCGCGGCCGCATTGCTCGGCGACCCCGAGCTGCTGATCCTCGACGAGCCGGCGAACGGGCTCGATCCCGAGGGCGTGCGTTGGCTGCGCGACTTCCTGCGCGCCTTCGCAGCAGACAAGAAGACAGTGCTGATCTCCAGCCACGTCCTGGCGGAGGTCGCGCAGACCGTCGATCAGGTACTGATCATCAACCGCGGCAAGCTCGTCGTCGAAACCTCACTGGAGCAGCTGACCGCCCGTGTCGGCGGGTCGGTGCGGGTCCGCACCCCGGAACGATCGAAGCTGCAGCAGGCCCTGCAGCGTGAGCAGATCGAGACGACGACCGTGAACGAACAAGGACTACTCGCGCACGGGGTGAGCAGCGAGAAGGTCGGCGACGTCGCGTTCGCAGCCGGCGTCCCGATCCACGAACTCGTCGCCGAAGGCTCGTCGCTCGAAGACATCTTCCTCGAGCTCACCGCGGAGCCGCAACCGTGATCGCGCAAACGAAAGCCGAGCTGCTGAAGATCCGCACGACCCGCACAACCATCGGGATCGTGCTCGGGATGGTCGCGCTGGTCCTTCTCTTCTCCCTGCTCTCCGGACTCCTGACGAAGGCGCCGAGCCTCACGAGCACCGAGGATCAACGCGGGCTGCTGAGCGTCGGCAGCCTCGCCGGAGTCTTTTCGGCGCTCGCGGGGGTCATGCTCGTGACCAGCGAGTACCGCCACGGAACGATCCGTCCCACCTTCCTCTTCAACCCGCGCCGGTCGCGCGTGATCGGCGCCAAGCTCGCCGCAGGCCTGCTCGCCGGACTCACGTTCGGGATCGTCGGCGAAGGGCTCGGCTTCGCGATCGGCTACGCCTGTCTCGCCGGCCGCGGCATCACGTACGTGCTCAACGCCGACCAGACGATGCTGCTCGCCCTGGGCACGCTCGCCGGCGTCGCGCTCTGGGGCGCACTCGGAGTCGGACTCGGCACGATTGCCCGCAACCAAGTCGGAGCGATCATCGGCCTACTCGCCTGGGGCTTCGTCGCCGAGAACCTCCTCTTCGCCTTCGTCCCCTCCGTCGGACGCTTCGCACCCGCCCACGCCTCGGACGCCCTCATCGGCCTCACCACCAACCACCTCCTCCCCGCCGCAGCAGGCGGCGCGATCCTGCTCGCCTGGACAATCGCGTTCGCGCTCGCCGGCACCGCACTCGTCGCGCACCGCGACGTCACCTAACCGACCGCCCAAGGGCGCTCGCCACAGGCAATGAAAGCCCGGCGCCGAGCCACCATAACTATGGATCGGGCGCGGATGACCCCCTCTCGTACAGAGAAGATGTCCAGTTCAACACCGCGCAGGAGGACCGCGCCGGAACGCCTCTCACCATCGAGGGATTGGGCCGCACGGCAACGGTTCCCGAGCGCATGATCGTGCGGTGCGTTCGGCGGCTCGCGCGGCCGTAGCGCCCGCTGAGCGCTGCGCCATGCTCGTTGTCAGAATGCGGCAAGGATTACGACGCGATCGAGACCGTTCCGAGGTCTACGGGCTAGAAGACGTCCGAAGCCGCGCCTCCATGTGGTCGAAGAACACCGCCCACCCTTCCTTGGCATGGTCGTACTCCTCCGGCCGCATGTGCCCGCGTTGCTCGAAGAGCATCTCGGTGCGCCCCGCGCCGAGGTCGTTGAGGACGACGGTCACGAGTTCGTAGAGCTCGTCCGGTCCGTCCGAGAACGTCAGCACGAGGCGCTTCGGGGCGACTACTTCCAAGTATTCGCCCTTCCACTCGATCACGCCGCGGGCCGCGAACATCGTCGCTCGCCAGGTGCCACCCGGTCGTACGTCCATCGAGACCGTCTCGAGAGGGATTGTCGCTTCGGGGCCGCCGAACCAGTCGGCGAATCGCTCGGGCTCCGTCCATTCTCGCCACACGCGCTCGCGGGGAGCGTCGAACACGCGCCTGATCGTGATGTCGTAATCAGTCACGGAGGCGGCGGTCGAGTTCGTCGAAACTGTCCGTCCAGAACGAGCGATACCGCTCGAGCCATTGTGCGGCTATGCCGAGTGGATCGCCGCGCAACCGCGATGGGCGGAGCTGCGCCTCGCGGCGCTGCTCAACCAGGCCTGCGCGCTCGAGCACGTGAAGATGCTTCGACACTGCCTGGATCGTGATCGGAAACGGTTCGGCGAGCTCGCTGACGGTCGCCTCGCCGGCGGCGAGTCGTTCGAGGATCGCCCGCCGGGTCGGATCCCCGAGGGCGGCGAAGGTCGCACTCAGCTGATCAACCATATGGTTGAATAGCTTAACCGACCCTACGGACGAGATGGAGGACGTGGATGGGCAGGATCGTTGTGACCGAGTTCGTCTCACTCGACGGTGTCATGGAAGACCCGGGCGGAGGGGACTTCAAGCACGGCGGCTGGACGTTTGAGATCGACCGAGGCGAGGGGATGGCCTTCAAGCTCGAGGAGACGATGGCGACCGATGCGTTGCTGCTCGGGCGAGTGACCTACGAGGAGTTCGCGAAAGCCTGGCCGTCCCGGGACGGAGAGTTCGCCGACAAGCTCAACGCGCTGCCGAAGCATGTCGTCTCCTCAACCCTCGAGCGCCCCGCATGGAACAACTCGACCGTTCTGAAAGGCGATCTCGACGCAGAGGTGACCAAGCTGAAGGAGCGCTACGACGGCGACGTCGTCGTCCACGGCAGCGCTCAGCTGACGCAGGCCCTGATCGAGCAAGACCTCGTCGACGAGCTCCGGCTGATGGTGTTCCCGGTCGTGCTCGGCAGCGGCAAGCGCCTCTTCGGCGAGAGCGCCGACAAGAAACGCCTCGAGTTGGCCGAGACCAGGACGGTCGGCGACGGCGTGCTCATCCTCACGTACGCACGGACGTCCCCAACCAAGGGAAGGGACACGCGCTGATGCGCAAGATCATCAACTCGACCTACATCTCGCTGGACGGCGTCGTCGAGCTGCCGCATGAATGGCCGACGATCGAGCGGCCCTCCGACGGGCGCGGCGACGAGGTACAGACGAGCCTGCTGCTGGCCTGCGACGCGGTGCTGATGGGCAGGCGAACCTACGAGAGCTTCGCCCCGGCCTGGCAGGCACGCTCCGGCGATCCCTTATCGGATCGCATGAACACGATGTCCAAGTACGTCGTCTCGACAACGCTCACGGATCCCGACTGGACGAACACGACCGTGATCTCCGGCGACGTCGCCGAACGGATTCGACGAGCTGAAAGAGGAACCCGGCCAGGACATCGTCCAGTACGGGTTCGGCGCCGTCTCGACGCTGCTCATGGAGCATGGTCTCTTGGACGAGTTGCGGCTCTGGATCCATCCACTCTTCGTCGGCAAGGGCAGCACCGACGACGTGCTGTTCCCGAAGGGACCGCCGACGCAGTTCGTCCTCACCGACTCGACGATCCTCAAGAGCGGCATGGCGATTCTTAGCTACCGGCTTGCCTGAAGTGCGACATCCGATGGCCCTGATCGCAAGCGCGGGTTCGCGCAGTCCCTGCAAAGGATGGAGCATTCATGGAGCCGAGCGGGCGCAACCGGTGGCAACCCACGGCAACGCTTCCGGAGCGCATGGTAAGGAGGGGGTCGGCGTCGAGTCCGTCAGAGGGCTCCTGCTCCATCGCTGCTAATCAGCGCAAGCCTGTCCGGCAACCGCACTGCAAATTGCGGAAGACAAGGGCATGCAGCGGACGTCGCTGTGCGCCGCCGCTGATGCTGATCGTTACGCCCCACTGAGACGTGCATCGCCGCAGTCGCACACGAACGGCACCCGCCCTAACACCTGGTTAGCCCGCACGAAACGCGTTCGCCTCTCGAGACTCCTAGCTTCAAGCGGCCCAGGTCAATCGTTCCCGGTCGGGATCACCGTGGCCGGCTCGACCATCAGCAAGACCGTGCGTCCGTGCGCGCGCGGATGGTGAAGGACGCCACGCGGGATCGTCACGCCCTGGTGCACACCAAGGACGAATGGCTCCCGCCCCTCCACCTCGAGCTCGAGCTTTCCCTCGAGCACGAGAAAGAACTCGTCTTCGTGCTCGTGGCTGTGCCAGTCGACGAGCTCGCCCTCGATCACGGCAAGTCGGACGACGGAGTCATTCACGCTCGTGAGCGTCTGATTCACCCACGGCTCATACCCCGCGCCCTCTGCGGCGACGTCGATCTGCGCAAGCTGACCGTACTTGTCGTCATATCTGATGTCGTAGTTCTGCATACACACCTCCCGGTTGCTCTTGATTGGTTAGGGGAAACGAATCGTCGGGGCATCAGTTCCTGGGTGTCGGTGTTCGGCGAGGCGGGTGAACACGTTGCGTGCTTCCCGGGAGCGCACGCCGCTGCTCAGTCGATCCAGGCTGGGTCTACGAAGACGCCGTCGCCGCCGTCTGGGCGATCGGAGCCGATGGCGATCAGCTCGAGGCCGTCGTCTCCGGCTTCGAACGCCCGCACCGTTGCGGGGTTGACGCGAACGACATCCCAGCAGCGGAGCTCGCGGATCTCGTCGTCGAGTCTGACTTGTCCGGAGCCGCTGATGACGACATAGGCCTCCTCCTGTTCGCGGTGGCTATGCGCCGAAGGTGAGCGGACGCCGGGGCTATACCGCAGATAGGAGATGCCAAGGTGCTCGGAGTCGAGGTGCTTGCGCGCGAACCGCCCCTCGATCCCGGGCGCGCGCTCGCCCATAGAGTCCTCGACCTCCTTTTTCAGGTTCACGATCGAATACGCGCTCATCAGTTCTCCTCTCTAGTGGGTCACCGTCGGCGCATCAGGTCGGCCTCTGACGCGGCCTGCAGCGGCGGGGATTTCGTCGGCAAGAGGGGGTCGGGTATCCGGTTTCCGAGTCGAAGGAAGCCGGCTCCGGTCAGTGCCAGCGCGAAGGCGCCGCCCCACCAGATGGTGTCGGGTGACGTTCCGAGCAGCACGCCGCCGACCGCGGGGCCGAGAGCCACGCCGACCATGAAGCTGAGCTGGTAGAGCGACATGTAGCGGCCGAGCAGATGCGGCGGCGCGATTTCCGCGACGAGCGGGCCGAGCACGATGAATTGGCCACACTCAGCGACCGCGATCACGATCGCCACCCCGGCCAAGACGGTGGTAGCGGCGAGCGTCGAGTGCGTGAGCGTTGCGAGCAGGACCGCGAGCAGGCCGACTGCGAATATGGCGCTGGTGGCGAACAACGCGTGAGTGCGGCGCATCCGCGCCACCACCCGTGTCGCCGGTACCTGCGCTACGACGATGAAGAAGGTGTTGATGAAGACGACGACACCGATCTCACCGGCCCCGACAGGTGTATGCGCCACCGCAAACGGCGGGAGGATGTTGGAGAAGAACGCGCCGCCGATCAGCACGAGAGCGAGGTTGCCCGCGATCAAGGCGAGCAAGAGCCGATCCCGAGCAACAGCTCGGAAACCCTGTGCGCCCTCGCTCGCCGACGGAGCATCCGCGAGGCCAGGATCCGGGATCCAGACGAGCACAACCAGCGCGAAGACGACGAACGTGACTGCGTCGAAGAGGTAGAGGCCCTGGAACGCCTGGAGGTGATGATGGGTGGCCGCGACGATGAAGCCCGCAACCGTCGCGCCGAGGCCGAGACCGAAGTTGCCTGCGACTCGTCGGAGCGCGGTCGATGCGGCGCGCTGCTCCGCCGGGACCAGGGTCAAGGTCAGGACTTGGCCGGCCGTTCCCACGAATCCGAAGCCGGCACCGCCGACGGCCGAGCAGACGAAGCCTTGCCAAGGACGGTCGACAAACGCCAAGCCCCCGTAGCCGAGTGCGTTCACGACATTGCCCGCGATCAGGATCCGTTTCGCACTGAAACGATCGAGGAGCGCACCCGAAGGGAGCGTTACCACTGCGGCCGTGCCCATGACCGTCGCCAGCACCAGCCCCGCCGTCGCCGTCGAGAAGCCGCGGACCGCGTGGAGGTAGATGATCTCGAAGGGAAGGATCAGTCCGGTGCCGAAGTAGTTGAGCGCGTTCCCGCCCTGAAGAACGAGGACAGGCCTCGGTAGGCCCGTACGCCAAAAGGCGAACACACGTGCGAGCGCGCTGCTCACTTTGCGGCGAGTTTCTGCCTGATTCCTGGAGCGGTCGGTCATCGATCAGCTCATCTCCGATTCGTGGTTGTGTGGACGTCAAAGACACCGCGATGCCGCGAAACGGACCGCCGGTCCGTTTCCGACGGACCTGGTGTCATTGACGCGATGACCGTCGATCTCGAGCGGGCCAAGGCAGGTGACGAGCGTGCGTTCGCGACGCTGGTCGAGCCGTTCCGGCGCGAGCTCCAGCTGCATTGCTACCGGCTGCTCGGCTCCGTGCAGGACGCCGAGGATCTCGTCCAGGAAACGCTGCTTGCCGCCTGGCGCGGACTCGACGGCTTCGAGGAGCGGGCGTCGCTGCGCTCCTGGCTCTACCGGATCGCAACCAACCGGAGTCTCAACGCGATTCGCGAACGCGGACGCCGCCCAGCCACGGAGAACACCATGAGACCGTCAAAAACCCGCCGCGCCGTCGAGCCCAGCTGGCTCGAGCCTTACGCGGACAGCGCACTTCCGGATCCCGCTCCCGGACCTGAAGCACGCTACGAGCAGCGCGAAGCGATCCAGCTCTCGTTCATCGTCGCGCTGCAGCAGCTGCCTGCGAAGCAGCGCGCAGCGCTCGTGCTGCGCGACGTGCTCGGCTTCCACACCGACGAAGCCGCCTCGATCCTCGAGACGACGCCGCAGTCGGTCAAGGCCGCGCTCCAACGCGCACGCGCAACGCTCGACTCGTACACCCTCGAACGCGAGCAGGCGCCGCTGCCCGACTCGCCGACCGAACGGAACCTTCTCGCCACCTTCAGCGACGCCGTCGAAGCCGGCGACACGGCGCGCCTCCTGACTCTGCTGAGCTCCGACGCTCGTGTGACCATGCCGCCGCAACCGTTCGAGCTCATCGGACACGAAGCGATCGGCGGGTTCCTCGACGACCGCGCCGAGGTTCGCGGCGCCCCGCTACAGCTACGCCCGACCCGCGCCAACGGCCAGCCGGCCTTCGGCTACTACCTACGCTCGCAGCCCCGGGGCATGATGGTGCTCACCCTGAGCGGCAGCAAGGTCGACGAGATCACCTTCTTCGCCGACCCCGCGCTGCCCGGCCGCTTCGGTCTTCCCGAACACATCTAGCCGACAAGGATGGGTTCGACGTCGGTCCCCCGCGCGTTTAGCCGTTTGCACCGATCCACTTCAATGCGTGGCGGGCTGTGCAATCGAGCGCCGACAGTCCAACGTTCCCAGCATGTTTGACTGCGACGGGGTGCTCGGTGAGCATCGCTCCGTGGCAGACACCTTTGATGGTGTATGCGCAGAACGCCGTGCCGTCGCCGCCCTCGACGCAATCCCGGACGATCAACTTCGGGCCGCCGAAGGCGACCTGCGCGGTTGTGGCGTAGTCTTGGAAGCTGGCCGCGAAACCGGACAGCGCCGGCCCGGTCATGCGGCCAGGAGCGGAGCTTGTGCCCGGGACGACTGCCAGAGCGACAGTTGCCGCTAGTAGTCCGCCGGCGACCGCAGCAAGTATGAGGTACGTCGCGACAAAACCTTTGCGATAGGTCACGAGATCACCGCCTTGTCTAGAGAAGGGCCATGTGTTCATCAACCGAAGCTAGGAGCCCGCGCCTAGGATCCGGCAAGATCACGCCTAGACCGTGGCTAAGTCATTGCAGCTGAAGGTGTTTCTCACCGGCCGGGTCGCAGCCGAGGCGAACGGACGCGTGCTGGACGAGGCGCGCTTCCCGGGGCGTCAAGGTCGGCTTCTCTTTGCCTACCTGGTGGTAGCCCGGAGCAGGCCGGTACCCCGCGACGAGCTCGCGGACGCGATCTGGGGGGAATCGCCGCCCGCGAGTTGGGAGAAAGCGTTGACCGTCATCGCGAGCAAGCTCCGCGGCCTGGTCGCAGAAGACGGGATCACGCTCACAAACGCGTTCGGGTGCTACCGCCTCGACCTGCCCGAGGGAACATGGGTCGACCTGTTCGCAGCCGCGAGCGACGCACGGGACGCGGAAGACGCGCTCGCCGCAGGCGAGCTCGACCAGGCACGGGCGGCGGCTGAGTCGGCGGAGTCACTGGCGCGCCGACCGTTCCTGGCCGGTGAAGACGGAACGTGGGTCGAGCAGAAGCGACGCGACCTCGCCGACATCCGCGAGCGCGCGTTGAGCGTCCTTGCCGATGCGTGCCTGCGTTCGGGCGCCGCGCGGGAGGCGGCAAAGTGGGCCGAGGAACTGATCGCGCTCTCACCGTTTCGCGAGGCTGGATACCGCCGTCTGATGGACGCACACGTCGTCGCGGGAAACCGCGCCGAGGCGCTTCGCGTGTACGAGCAGTGCCGGCAGCTTCTCGCCGAGGAGCTCGGCACGTATCCGTCGCCGGAGACGGACTCGATCTACCGCGGACTCCTGGAGGCACCGCAGACGTCCGTTCGAACGAAGCCGGTCGCCGAGCCGACGGTCGAACCCGGCAAGGTAGTCGAGCGACGGTCGCGGAAGCGCCGCGCAGTCCTTCTCTCTGCGCTCGCCGGCGTGATCGCTGCCGCTGTGGTGATTCCGCTCCTGGTGTTCGGTCACGGTGGAAGCGGAGGCCGCTCGGCCGTCTCGGCAGCCGACGACTCGTTGGGCGTCGTCGACGCGCTCTCGGGTCGCCTGGTCGCGGACACCAGCGTCGGCGCAACACCCACCGCAGTCGCGTTCGGCGAAGGCGCGTATTGGGTCACGAACGCCGACGGCGACACGGTGTCGCGGATCAACCCTCGAACCAATGCCGTCGTCCAGACGATTACGGTTGGTAACGGCCCGAGCGGGATTGCGATCGGCGACGGCGCGGTCTGGGTGGTCAACAGCCTCGACGGCACGGTCTCGCGCATCGACCCGGGCACGAACACGGTCGTCGCAGACGATCGGCGTCGGGACCGAGCCGGTCGGGATCGTCTACGCGGCCGGCTCGGTCTGGGTCGCGAACACCGGCGACGGAACGATCACGAGGATCGACCCGAAGAGCGGCAAGCCGACCAAGACGCTCCCGGTCGCCGCGACCGAGCTCGCCTTCGGCGCAGGCACGCTGTGGGCGAGCGAGCGTGCCGCGGGCCAGGTGGTTCGCATCGATCCGACGACCGGGAAGCAGGTCTCCGCGATCCACGTCGGGAACGGCCCGACGGGGATCGCCTTCGGCGACGGCGCGGCGTGGGTGGCGAACAGCCTGGACGGGACCGTCTCGCGGATCGATCCCGAGACGAACTCGCAGGCGGCGGTCATTCCGGTCGGGAACGGGCCGACCGCGGTGGCGGTCGACTCGCGCGGCGTCTGGGTGAGCAACCAGTTCGGCGGCACGCTGGTGCGGATCGATCCGCGGACGAACCGGCCCGGCCGGCCGGTCAGCGTCGGCAACCGGCCGCAGGGCATGGCGGTCGCGGGCGGCAACGCTGCTCGTCGCGCCTCTCGGTAGTCGGGCGCGGGCCATCGCGGCGGGACGCTCGTGCTGCGGGCTGACCGGCCCAAGCAAGGGAACGTCTTCGACCCCATCGACGTCGCCTTCAACAACCTCACGTACGTGTATCCCTTCCTGCGGATGACCAGCGACGGCCTCATCGCGTTCAACCAGGCCAGCGGTCCCGCCGGAGCGCAGCTCGTGCCCGACCTCGCGACGTCGCTGCCGACACCGACCGACGGCGGCCGCACGTACACCTTCCTGCTCCGCTCCGGCATCCGCTACTCGACCGGTAGGCCGGTGCGGGCGACGGACTTCCGCTCCACCTTCGAACGCGACTTTGCGCTCGGATCCCCCACGAGCTACTACGACGCGCTCGTCGGCGGCGCGCAATGCCGGAAGCAGCCCGAAGCGGTGCGACCTCTCGCGCGGGATCGTCGCCGACGACGCTGCCCGCACCGTGACCTTCCACCTGACCCGGCCGGATCCCGACTTTCTCTACAGGCTCGCGTCCTCGTTCGCCTACGTGCTGCCGCGCGACACGCCGCGGCGGCCGGCCGGAACGCACCCGCTGCCCGCGACCGGCCCGTACATGATCGCGACCTACAGGCCGAGAAGACTGATCAGGTTCGTCCGCAATCCGTTCTTTCACGAGTGGTCGCGGGCCGCGCAGCCGGACGGGTACCCCGACCGCATCGACATCCGCATCGCCGGCACCGCGGACGATGCGATTCGCGACGTCGTCGACGGCAAGGGCGACGTCGTGTGGTTGGCCGAGCCGTTCACCCCGAAACAGATCTCGACGGCTCGAGATCCGGTACGCGAGCCAGATCCACACCGCACCCGCAGTCCGAACCTCCAGGCGCTCTTCCTCAACACTCGCGTCGCGCCGTTCAACCGGCTCGACGCCCGCAGGGCGATCAACTCGCCGTCGACCGCGCCGCGGCGATGAACGCCTGGGGCGGGCCGAGCGTCGCCCTGCCGACGTGCCAGATCCTGCCGCCGAACTTCCCCGACTACCGCCCCTATTGCCCGTACACGGCCGGCTCGACGAACCGCGGCACGTGGACGGCACCCGACCTGACGAAGGCGAAGGCGCTCGTCGCACGCTCCGGGACACGCGGCATGAAGGTCACCCTCTGGGCGTGGTCGCTGGCAAAGGGCTTCAACCGGGTGGCCGAGAAGGCGCTGCTCTCGCTCGGTTACCGCGTGACCGTGAAGCCGGTCGGCGACCACTACTGGGACATCGTCGGTGACTCGCGAAACCAGGCGCAGATCGGGTTCGACGGCTGGGCGGGCCGACTACCCGGCCCCGGCGTCGTTTCTGGTCGAGCTCTTCAGCTGTCCAGGGTCTCTGGTCGGGAGCCCAAACATCCCGGACACGCAGCCAGTTCTGCGACCCCGCATCGACCGCCAGATGCGGAGGGCGCAGGCAGAGCAGGCGAGCGACCCGACCGGGTCGCGCGCACTCTGGCAACGGGTCGACCGCGAGATCACCGACGCGGCACCGTGGGTGCCGCTCATTGCGTCGAAGAACGTGAGCGTCCTCTCGAAGCGCGTCGGCAACTACCAATACAGCCCGGCGGCGGTCGCCATGCTCATCGACCAGCTCTGGGTGCGGTAGGACGGCGCTGACAGCACGGTCGTGACGGCACATTGCCGTGCGGTTGCCACCGTCTTGCCCTGACGTTGACGCGCCCCTCGTACGTTCGGTGCGAGGAGTCGTGGAACAAGGTGCTTCATTGCGAGTGCGGGTTCGAGGCCCGCGCAGAGGACGAGGACGGCCTCGTCGCCGAAGTCCGTCGTCACGCGCGGGACGCACACGGCATGGCGCTCTCGCACCACGAGGCGCTGCTGCTCGCCTTCCGCGCCGGACTGGACCAGCGCTGAAGCGCCGATCACGATCCCTCGCACGGAGAGGAGGACAAACTCAAACGGACGAGGAGGGAGACATGAAGAGACTCGCTGTTCTGCTCGCACTTGTCATCTGCACCGTCACCGCCTCGACCGCCTCCGCGACGGTCAGCGATCAGTCCGGCTCGGCGCCGGTCTCGTCGCAGATGGCGCTCGACTGGAATTCCTACGCGGTCGACGCGGTCCGCTCCGCGCAGACGCTGGACGGCGTTCCTGCCGGAGGGGCACCACGTGCGCTGTACCAGCCCGAGGGCCTGATCTACATGGCCTACGTGGAAGCGGCGGTCTACGACGCGGTCACGAAGATCGAGCACCGCTACCGCCCCTACCACCACTTCGAAGCCGCAGCCGGCGATGCCTCCCCGGAGGCGGCCGTCGCAGCTGCCGCCTACGCGACGCTCGTCTACTACCTCGGCGATCCGTCCGGCGCGCTCGCGGCGCACTACGCGGCCTCGCTCGGGGCGCTGCCCGCCGACAAGACGACTGCGCGCGGGATCGCGGTCGGACAGGCCGCGGCGGCCGACATCGAGCAGTTGCGCGCCGGGGACGGCCTCGACGCACCGACCGCCGTATTCGGCGCACCGTTCGTCTACGACCTGACGAACGCAGGGCAGTGGCAGGTCGTGCCGCCGTTCGTCGCCGTCGGCGCACAGACACCGTGGGTCGCGTTCATGCGGCCGTTCACGCTCGAGAACGCCTCGCAGTTCCGGGCGCCGCCGCGGCCCGCGTTGGGAAGCGCACAGTACGCAGCGGACTTCAACGAGACCAAGGACTACGGCTCCGCGACGAGCATCCTGCGGACACCGGAGCGAGACCGCGATCGCGCAGTTCTGGAACGCCAACGTGCCGAGTCAGCAGAACCAGCTCTACCGTGACGTCGCGGTCCAGCACGGCATGGATCTCGTCGACACGGTGCACCTGATGGCGATGGGCTCACTGACCACCGCCGATGCCGGAATCGCCTGCTTCGACTCCAAGTACAACGCTCTGGCCTGGCGGCCCTATTCGGCAATCAGGAACGCCGACCTCGACGGCAATCGCGGCAACGACCGCGGACCCGGCCTGGACGCCGCTGCTCTCGACGCCGAACCATCCCGAATACCCGGCAGCGCACGGCTGCGTCACGTCAGCTCTGGCGGACGTGCTCGCGAACGCCCTCGGGACGCAGACGATCGACGCAACGGTCTGGGGTGCGACCGGCGGCGCCACGACCTTGACGACGACAGAGCATTTCGACACCACGCAACAGCTCAAGGACGAGGTCGTCAACGCCCGAGTCTGGGCCGGACTGCACTGGCGCAGCTCAGTCGTCGCCGGCGAGAACCTCGGCGACTCGGTTGCAGGCTGGTCGCTCAGCCACTACTTCGGCTCGACTCGCCGACGGAGCCGACAGCGGCGACTGATGTCGTCGTGTGGTGGGGCCTGCAGTAGGCAGGCCCCACCCGACGACCTCCGCTCGAGGTCATCCAAGCCGTAGGGTCCGCTGGTGGCATACGAACCCCTCGCCTGGCACGACTTCTTCGTGATGCTCGGCGGCGCCTCCGCTGCGCTGGCGGGGCTCGTGTTCGTCGGCCTGTCGATTCACGCACGCGCGGTCGCCTCCGACGCGCTCCACCGTGTCCGGGCCCGCAACCTCACAGCCGGGATCGTGTCCGTGACGATTCTCTCCGCGCTCGTCCTCACGCCGGGGCAGGGCCTGACCGCGCTCGGCGTCGAGCTTGTCGCCGGAGGCGTCTTCCTCAGCTTCGTGCTCTCCGCGCCGCTGCGTCTGCACCGGGCGCGTCTCGACGCAGGACTGCGCGCACGGACGGCCTCGGCGGTAGCGGCCTCCTTGCTGATCGTCTGGGCCGGCGCGAGCCTGCTCGCCCACAGCGGCGGCGGACTGTATCTCCTCGTCGTGGCGGGACTGTCAGCCGTCTCGCTGAACGTCTTCGGCGCCTGGACGCTTTTGATCGGGCTCGCGCGCGAGGAGTGACGTTTCTCATCCCCTCCCGGGGTCGCGGCCGTGCTCGCTAATCGCAGTCGCAGTAGTGTGCCGCCGTGAAGAAGCACGTCTTGATCCTCGGCGCCGGCTTCGGTGGCCTGGAACTCGCGACGCGGCTCTCGGAGACCATTCCGGACGCGGTTCGGGTCACGCTTCTGGACCGCAACGACGCCTTTTTCTTTGGCTTTTCCAAGCTCGAGGTGATGCTCGGCCGCCAGTCGGCCGAGGAGGTGAAGCTCTACTACCGTGAGATCGCGAAGGACGGCGTCGAGTTCCGCCAGGAGACGGTGACCGGCATCGACCCGGCCGCGCGGCGAGTCACCACCGACGCAGGCTCGTACGACGCCGACTTCGTCGTCGTGGCGCTCGGCGCCGACTACGACGATGGCCGCGACGCCGGGGTTCGAGGCTGGCGGGTATGAGTACTACACGCTCGCCGGCGCCGAGCGGCTTCGCGACGCGCTGGCCGATTTCGATGGCGGCAGAGTGCTTGTCTCGGTCCTCGGGCAACCGTTCAAGTGTCCGCCGGCTCCGTTCGAGGGGTCCTTCCTGCTGCATGAGTACTTCACGCAGCGCGGTATCCGCGACTCGGTGCAGATGTCGACGACCTTCCCGATGCAGCGCCCAGTCCCGGTGACCGGCGCGGTTGCGCAGATGTTCCGCGACGGACTCGCCGAGCGGGGCGTCGAGGAGTTGCCCCAGTGCCTTGTCACCGGGATCGATCCGGCCACGCGCACGGCACAACTCGCCGGCGGCGAGACGCTGCCCTACGACCTCTTCGTCGGCATCCCGGTGCACCAGGCGCCCGACGTGCTTGCCGCCTCGGGCCTCACGGTCAACGGCTGGGTGCCCGTCGACCAGGCCAACCTCAGGACCCGGTTTCCGGGCGTCTACGCCCTCGGCGACGTCTGCACCGGCCCGAGGACCGTCCCCAAGGCCGGGATCTTCGCGGAGTCGGCAGCGCTCGTCGTCGCGGACGACATCGCTGCCGCGATCTCGGGCGCGGAGCCTCCGGCGCCGTTCGAAGGATCAGGCATCTGTTACGCCGAGTTCGGCGCAGGACTCGTGAGCAAGGTCGAGATCAACTTCCTCGGGGGCGAGAGCGCCCGAGGCCCAGCGATACGACCCGTCGCGCGAGTACGCCCTCGAGAAGGAAGAGTTCGGCGCGACCCGGCGAGCACGCTGGTTCGGTCGCTGACGCAGCACTGACCTCCGACGATGCGTGCATCGCTGCTCATCCGTCTGCAGGCCGGAACGCGACCTCGACTCGCAGACCGCCGCCGAGGCGAGCATGGGCCGTGACGACGGCGTCGTGCGCGTCGGCGACAGCCTTGGCGACCGCAAGCCCCAGTCCGAGGCCGGCGGCGGCGTGCGTGCCGTGCGTCGGCGACTTGGTGGAACGGCTCGAACAGTCGCGTCAGCTCGCGGGCAGGGATCGGCGGTCCGGTGTTCTCTACCGTGAACCACGAGGTCGTTCCGGACTGCCGAGTGGTGACCTCGACCCACCCGCCGGGCTTGTTGTGCCGAACCGCGTTTGCCAGCAGGTTGTCGACGAGGCGTTCGATCAGTATCGGATCGCCCGTGATCGGAGCCGATTCGAGAGTCGATCTCGCGGTCAGCTCTCCGAGGTCACGATCTCCGAGAAGGTCGCTGACGATCGATCCGAGGTCGAGCCTCTCGCATCGCGCAAGCCCACTCTGACTCCGCGCAAGGGCAACACACGCATCGAGCAGTCGTTCTTGTTGCTTGCAGGCGTCGAGGACGTCTACACCGATCTCTCGCCAACTCGTTGCATCTGCGTGGGGATCGGCAAGAGCAAGCTCGAGGAGCGCTCGTTGTGTCGCCAGAGGCGTGCGGACCTCGTGCGCGAGGTAGGCGGCAAAGCGTGCACTCTCGCACTCCGCCTCGTAAGCACCGCGAAGACTTGCACGCGCAGCCGCGCTCATCGCAGCAGCAACGGCTTGTCGTGTCACCGGTTCCCCTGGACACCGGCTGCTGAGGCGTACTGGCCGCACTTCTGCATCGCAGCGTTGAGAGCGCTCATACCCCCGTTCGTTGCGGCGGATGGGATTCGATTGGTGTCGACGAGGGGCCCGTTTGGGGTGGGGTCCGGAAAGTCCGGCACGCCGTTGTCGCGCACGCACTGGGCGAACTTGAGGCGCGCCGTCGTCTGCTGAGGCGTCACCTTGGTGCCCGTGAACCCCGGCGGCTCCAGGCCCTTACATGCACTGATCGCCTGCTTGAACGTAGGGCTGTTCGCGTCGAGCGACGAGCCGTTCACCACCCCATCGATGGTGAGCTGGCCCGACAGGCTCGGGTCCGGGAACGCGCTGACGCCGTTGGCGCGCATGCACTTGGAGAACTTCACCGCCTTCTCATGCGTGGAGGTGGTGGTCGTGGTGGTGGTGCCTCCGCTGCCGGCGGTGCCGGCGACGGTGCGGGCAGGTGCATTCCCACAGCCCGCGACGATCACGGCGATCGTGGCAAGGGCGGCGAGCGGCCAAAGTGTTCTCTTCATGGTGACTCCCCCGTACTGGTGATTTGCATTGGCGCCGTCAGGGTTCGTTGCCGTAGACCTGGCGCAGCCCGATGACCGGCGATGCGGTCGACCATGGCGTCGGCGGCAGCGAGACCCGCCGCGATCCGGTCGTGACCGGATTGGCCCAACACGACCCCGGTGATCGTCGTCCGTTTGTTGTCGATCCACTGAATGGACCGGAAGGCGAAGCAGCCGCCGGCCGCGTCGTCCGAGCCGGTCTTGACGCCGACAAAGCCGTTGTACCCGAGCAATGTGTTGGTGTTGCGCACGGTGCCGGCGACCGGCAGCGTCGCGCTCGACGTGGCGACGATGCTCGCGAACACCGGCAGGCCCATGGCCCGATCGACAACACGCACCTGGTCGGCGGCAGTCGAGACGGTTGCGTCGTCGTAGCCGCTCGGGTCGGTGTAGCGGGTGCGGGTCATGCCCAGCGACCGTGCGGTGGCGTTCATCCGGGCAACGAACCGGTCCACCGAGCCGTCGTCCCATCGCGCCAGAACCGCGGCGATGTTGTTCGCCGACGGCAGGAGCAGTGCCTGCAGCGCCTGGAGTTCGGTCAATTCCTCTCCAGCGGCGATCGACACGACCGACTCCCGCTGGCGGAGCCGCTGGTCGGTGTCGGCGACATCGGCGTCGGTGAGCGTGATCGTCGGGCCGTTCTCGCCGATACGTAGCGGGCGGTCACGGAGCAGGAGATAGGCCGTCATCACCTTCGCGACGCTGGCGATCGGAGTCGGGTGCTGGTTCGGGCCGGCTTGGATCTGCGACTGTCCGACTTGGACGGCGGCTTGGCCAGCCACCGGCCACAGCGTGCCGGGCAGCGCTTCGACGCGGGCGTCGATCGATGATGCGGCCGGCGAGGATGTGAACGCCAGCAACTGGTAGCCGAAGGCTGCGGCGATCGCCCCGATGGCTAAGAACAGGCCGGCGACACGGATCCAGCGAATCCGAATCCGACGGGTCGTTGCTCGTGCTGGTCCGCTGTAGGTCATGCCGCAATTCAAGGCAGCGTGGTGTTGCCAGCACGTATCTGGTTTTCGATATGCGCACGACATGCGCAAGCTCGTAGCATCGGGGCATGCGTGTGTTGATCGTTGAGGACGAGCCCCTGATGGCGGACGCGATCCGCGAAGGGCTGCGCTTGGAAGCGATCGCGGCAGACATCGCACGTGACGGCGAGACTGCTCTGGAACTGCTTCGCGTCAACGCATACGACATCGCCGTCCTCGACCGAGACATTCCGGGACCCAACGGCGACGAGATTGCCGCACGCATCGTCGCCTCCGGCAGCGGCACGCCGATCCTCATGCTCACCGCTGCCGACCGCCTCGACGACAAGGTCTCCGGGTTCGAGCTCGGCGCAGACGATTACCTAACGAAGCCCTTCGAGCTTCGCGAGCTCGTGCTCCGCCTCAGAGCGCTCGACCGCAGGCGTGCGCACAACAGGCCCCCCGTGCGAGAGATCGCAGGCCTTCGGCTGGATCCGTTCCGCCGCGAGGTTTACCGCGATGGCCACTACGTCGCGTTGACCCGGAAGCAGTTCGCAGTCCTCGAAGTTCTCGTTGCCGCCGAAGGCGGTGTCGTCAGCGCCGAAGAGCTATTGAGACAGGCGTGGGATGAGAACGCAGACCCGTTCACCAACGCCGTGCGCATCACGGTCTCGGGACTGCGCAAGCGACTCGGCGAACCCTGGATCATCGCCACAGTGGCCGGCGTCGGATATCGCATCGACACGCACCCAGACACCGAGCGTGACGGAGCAGAGCGTGGATAGAACCCCCGGTCTGAGCGTTCGCCTCAAACTCACCCTCAGCTACGCAGGGTTCCTGATGCTTGCGAGCGTCTTGATGCTCGCCGCCGTTTGGTTGGTCGTTCTGCGCTACATCCCGAACGGCGCGCTCTACCACATGCATCCGTCGTGGTCGTTCATAGTCGACCGCTCCGATCCCCTGCACGGCTTCGGCTCGATCGCGGCGATCGTGCTGGCGTTCCAGCTGGTATTCGGTCTGCTCGGAGGCTGGTTGCTCGCCGGCCGCATGCTCGCCCCGCTGACGCGCGTCACAGACGCAACACGCCTGGCCGCAACCGGATCGCTCTCCCACCGAATCCAGCTACCGGGTCGCAGCGACGAGTTCCGGGAGCTCGCCGACAGCTTCGACACGATGCTCGCGCGACTCGAAGCACACATCGCCGAGCAGCAGCGATTCGCAGCCAACGCCTCCCACGAACTGCGCACCCCTCTGGCGATCACAAAGACGCTTCTCGACGTCGCTCACAACGATCAGAACCGAGACAACGACGAACTGGTCGACCGCCTCCGCGCCGTCAACACCCGAGCGATCGACCTCACTGAAGCATTGCTGCTGCTCAGTCGCGCCGACCAGCGGGCCTTCACCCGAGAACACGTCGACCTGTCCCTTGTAGCGGAAGAAGCCACTGAAACGCTGCTCCCGCTCGCAGAAAAACGCGGCCTCACCATCGAGACCTCCGGCGACCCGGCCGCCGCGATCGGCTCACACGCGCTGCTGCTGCAGTTGAGCACGAACCTCGTCCACAACGCGATCGTCCACAACCTGCGCGACGAAGGGACCGTGTGGGTCACGACCAGCGTTCAGCCGAAGAGTGCGGTGCTCACCGTCGAGAACACCGGCGAGAACCTCACCCCACAGCTGGTTGCCACGCTTGCCGAACCGTTTCTTCGCGGCACCAGTCGTATACGCACCGACCATGCAGGTGACGGCCTCGGCCTGGCAATCGTCAAAAGCATCACCCAAGCACACGACGGAACCCTCACCCTCACTCCCCGCACCGCCGGCGGGCTTCGCGTCACGGTGCAACTGCCCGCCGCGCCACTGCAGACTGGCAGATGACGAGAAGGAAGGTGATGGAACCACACATCGACGTGATCACGCTTGCCGTCGGCGATCTCAACCGCTCGCTTGCTTTCTACCGCGACGGCCTCGGCCTCGAGACGACCGGCGTCGTCGCCACCGAGGTCGTCGACGAGGAGACCAACGCAGCCGGCGCAATCGTGATCTTCCGGCTCAAAGGCGGCCTCGTGCTCGCGCTCTATCCGCGCAGCGAACTCGCAAAGGACGCCGACATTCCCTTCGGACCACCGAAGACGGGCGAGTTCAGCATCGGACAACTCGTCGAGAGCAGAGCCGAGGTCGATGCGTTGCTCGCCCAAGCCGAACAGGCCGGCGCGACTCTCACAGGGCGACCCCACGATCGCCCGTGGGGGATCTACTCCGGTTACTTCCGCGACCCCGACGGACATCTCTGGGAGATCATTCGGAACCCGCCGGCCGAAAACACCACGCAGTGACCGTCGCCGGCACGCCTTCGCCATACGTGGTGCTGGATCTAGGTCACAACGCCTTGCAACTCGAAAGCGCGTTCCGGTAGGCGTCCTCGAGCGGTGACATTGCGGCGTAGAGCGAGGCGGTGTCGGTCGCGAGCGCACGAAGGACGCGTCCCGGGACGGCAAGGTCGAGTTCGCCCGCGCCGGCCGCAGTAGCAGGGTCGATCCCGATGAGCGCAAGTGATCCGAATGCGTTCGCGCCGGCGAGCACGGCCGGCGAGGCCTTCGCTGCCCCGGTCGCGTCGAGATCGATCGCGTCGTGGAACAGCGGCTGCTGCGAGGACTCGAATCGAAGTTGCGCGCGGTAGCGCCCCGGCTCTTCACCGTGACGGCCGAGCAGCACCACTTCGCGCGACAACGCCGCGGCACGATCGGCGAGATCGACCTCGACGCTCGACACGAGATCGCAGCCGGCGCTCAAGATGAGCGGGCCCGGCGACCACGCGAACCTCGCGTCGACGCCGACTTCGGCCTTCAGTCCGTGCCGCGCGGGCGTGGCGGCCGGGTAAGCGAGCGCCGCCGCGTTCGTCGTCACTTCGAGCCTGGCGCCGTCACCGACCTGGATATCGACCAGCGTCACATCACCGGCAAGGGGCCCGGCGATCGTCTGGACGAGCACGACCTTGGCCCAGCCGTCCGCCGCAGGCACTGTCCGTGCCGCATAGGGAATGTGGCCCGCCGCCTCGACAACGACGGAGCGGCCCGCCCGCAGCTCGACGCGGAGCCTGAGGAGGCCGGCGTGCGAGCTAGTGGTGGTGGTCGTGCGCGTGGTTGTTGTGGTGATGATCGTGCCCATGATCGGTTTCGCCGCCGACCGTCGTCGACAAATCCCCGCGGCGGAAGAGCTCGACGCGCTCCCTGACCCAGGCGGCGACCGTCGCCGCAGCCGGATCGAGGCGGAGCGACGTGAAGACGATCGGACGAGGGCCGCGCTTATCCCGTGCGTCTGTGCGCATCCGGCTCAAGTCGGAGCCCACAAGCTCCGCGAGGTCATCCTTGTTGATCACCAACAGGTCGCTGCGCGTGATCCCGGGTCCGCCCTTCCGTGGGATGTCGTCGCCGCCGGCGACATCGATCACGAAGATCTGGACGTCGGCGAGCGCGGGGCTGAAGATCGCCGTCAGGTTGTCGCCACCGCTTTCGACGAGGACGAGGTCGAGGTCGGACTCTCGCTCGAGCTCGGCGACCGCCTCGAGGTTCGCCGAGACATCGTCCCGGATCGCTGTGTGCGGGCAGCCGCCGGTTTCCACGGCGATGATCCGCTCCGGCGGAAGCACGCCCGTCCTGCGCAGGAACAGCGCGTCCTCCGAGGTATAGATGTCGTTCGTTACGACGCCGATCCGGAGCTCGGCGCCGAGTGCACGGCAGAGCGCCGCGACGAGTGAGCTCTTCCCCGAGCCGACCGGGCCGCCGATGCCGATCCGCAGCGCGCGCTCAGGATGCAAAGAGCCTCCCCTGGCGGCCTGCATGGGCGAGCGAGCCGAGTTCGAGCGACGGGGCGAATCCACCGGGCAGCCGGCGCGGGTCGTCGCCGGCGACGATGGCAGCGCGCGCGAGCCGGTCGATCTCCGGTCCGGCGCTGACAAGCCAGCGCGCAGCGAGGGCCCCGTCAACCGGCAGCAGACGGACCGCCGCGGTCGTCACCGTCGCCGCGTCCTCGTAGAGATAGGCATGCGCGGCCTCCGAGTCGCCGAGACCTGCGGCAGCGGCCACGACGCCGAACGCAACGGGCCTTGGCGACAGTCCCCCCGATTCGCGGTAGGCGCGGATCACCGGGTCATCCGGCCACACGGTCGCCGATGTTCGCAAGAGCTGTGCGCCAAGCTTGGTGGCGGCGGCCCGAAGCGGTGGGCTCGGGCAACGGGCGGCAGCCTCGAGCTCGAGCCGTGCGAGTGCGTCGAGGTCGCCGACGCGCGCAGCGCGCAACGCGGCGACGGCGAGGCACGCCTCCGGGCCGGACACGCCCCGAAGCCGACCGGTTAGGAACCTCGGGACGGCCGCAGCCGTCATCCCGTCCTCGACTGCCGCCTCGAGCCCGCCCGAGTGCGCGTACCCACCCGCGGGGAAGCGCGAATCGGTCAGGAGGAGGAGGGCGAGGCTGGTCATTTCAGAACAGGAAGTATCGCTGGGCCATGGGGAGCTCCTTCGCCGGGCTCGGCTCGATCAGCTCGCCGTCCACCCACACCCGGAAGGTGTCGGGGTCGACTCGGATCTCGGGCAGGGCGCTGTTCTGCGGCATGTCGGCCTTCGTCAAACGGCGAGTGTCGGCCACGGGGTGAAGGGTACGACGAAGCACGAGCCGTTCCGCGAGCCCGCCCTCGAGGGCCGACGGTGCGACGAACGCGACCGAGGCCTCGGCCGCCGCCCGCCCGGCCCCGGCGAACATCGGGCGACCGAGCACGGGCTGCGGGGTGGGAATCGACGCGTTCGCATCACCCATCGGCGCCCAAGCCACCATGCCGCCCTTGACGACGACGTGCGGCCGGACGCCGAAGTACCGCGGCTCCCACAGCACGAGATCAGCGATTTTTCCCGGCTCGACCGAGCCGATCTCCCCGTCGAGGCCGTGCGCCACGGCCGGACAGATCGTCACCTTCGCGATGTAGCGGCGGGCGCGGTCGTTGTCGGCCCTCGCACCCTCGGGGCGACCAAGGCGCGCCTTCATCGCGTGCGCCGTCTGCCACGTGCGGATGATCGTCTCCCCGGCACGACCCATCGCCTGCGAATCCGAACCGATCATCGAGATCGCGCCGAGGTCGTGAAGGACGTCCTCGGCCGCGATCGTCCCGGCGCGGATCCTGCTCTCAGCAAAGGCGAGGTCCTCCGGCACGCGCGGGTTCAGGTGGTGGCAGACCATCAGCATGTCGAGGTGCTCCGCCACGGTGTTGACCGTGTGCGGTCGGGTCGGGTTGGTCGAGGAGGGAAGGATGTTCGGGAACGACGCGACCCGGATGATGTCGGGCGCGTGACCGCCCCCCGCACCCTCGGTGTGGTAGGCGTGGATCGTCCGTCCGGCGATGGCCTCGAGCGTCGACTCGAGGAAGCCGGTCTCGTTGAGTGTGTCGGTGTGGATCGCCACCTGGACGCCGGTCTCGTCGGCAACGGCGAGGCAAGCGTCGATCGCAGCCGGTGTCGAGCCCCAGTCCTCGTGGAGCTTGAAGCCACCTGCGCCCCCTCGTACCTGCTCGAGCATCGACTCGCGCGAGACGGTGTTGCCCTTTCCGAGCAGAAGGACGTTCACCGGGTAGTCGTCGAGCGCGCCCAGCATCCGAGCTGTCGACCATTCCCCGGGGGTGACCGTCGTCGCCTTCGTTCCCTCGGCGGGGCCGGTGCCGCCGCCGATCAACGTCGTCACGCCGGAGGCGAGCGCTTCCGTCACCACCTGCGGGCAGATGAAGTGGACGTGGCAGTCGACCGCGCCGGCGGTGAGAATCCGGCCCTCGCCGGCGAGAATCTCGGTGCTCGGACCGATGCGGAGCGCTGGGTGGACACCGTCCGTGATGTCGGGGTTGCCCGCCTTGCCGAGCGCCACGATGCGGCCGTCCGTGACGCCAACGTCGCACTTGACGATCCCCCAGTGGTCCATGACCACGGCGTTCGTGATCACGAGGTCGGGCGCCCCGTCGGCGCGAGTCGACGTTCCCTGCAGCATCGACTCGCGGATCGTCTTGCCGCCCCCGAAGACGGCCTCGTCACCGCCGACGCAATCGTCACGCTCCACCTCGATCCAGAGATCCGTGTCGGCGAGGCGGATCTGGTCGCCCGTGGTCGGGCCGTAGAGCGCTGCGTAGCGCTCGCGGGAGATCCTCATCCGAGCGTTCCCTCCAAGCGCAGCCCGGGAACGCGTCGAGAGCCGGCAAGCTCGACGAGCGTCACCTCAGCGTGGGCGCCCGGCTCGAACCGGACGGACGTCCCGGCCGGTAGGTCGAGTCTGAAGCCCCGCGCCGCTTCGCGGTCGAACTCGAGGGCAGGGTTCGACTGGGCGAAGTGGAGGTGCGAGCCGACCTGTACCGGACGGTCGCCCGTGTTCACGACCCGCAGCGTGCGTCGCGCCCGGCCGATGTTCAGCTCGAGCTCGCCGGCAGCGGTCCTGATCTCGCCAGGAATCACTGGATCGGCTGGTGCAACGTCACCAGCTTCCGTCCGTCTGGGAACGTTGCCTCGATCTGCACCTCGTCGACGAGCTCGGGGACACCCTCCATCACGTCCTCGCGCCCGAGGATCTCGCGCCCGTCCTGCATCAACTGCTCCACCGTTCGGTCGCCGTCACGGGCAGCTTCGAGCACCCAGCACGAGAGGAGCGCGATCGCCTCTGGGGCGTTCAGCTTGACACCCCGCGCGCGTCGAGACGTGGCCACCATCCCGGCGACCGAGAGCAACAGCTTCTCCTGCTCCGACGGCGACAGCCTCATCGATACCCCTTCTCGAGACAGCGACGACTTCCATGAAAACACGAAGACCCCGGCTCGGCCGAGGTCCTGTGACGGACGCCATAGGGGCCTTCGTCGGCGCCCGAAAGTATCGTAACCGGCGCGCGCCGACGCCGTCAGGCCGACGCCTCAGGCGGGCGTTAACAGATCGACGGAGCCGTCGAACTGCCAGAGGGGATTCGGTGCATCGCCCGTCGAGGTGTGGACCTGGAAGAAGCCGTTGACTTCCTGCGGTCCGTCACCGTCGGCGACGTACCGCCCGTCCGGGCTGACGTCGAGCTGATAGATGGCCGAGCCGGTCGCCGTGGCACCCGGGAGGTGCCACGTCACGACACACCGCCAGTCGTTGCCCGGTCCCACGTCCGTCGACGAGGGAACCGCCCTTGTCGCAGGAGGCGCTGGTCCGCAGTTGCGCCTCCGTGACGTCGGGACGATGCAGCTCTCCGGTCTGCATGCGGTACAGATGGGCGAACGCCGTCGCGAGGGAGCGGTCCAGCTTGGCTTTGTCGATCCCGGAGCCGGAGGCCGAGGTCGCGCCGGCGATCACCCCGACGGTGACTGCGAGCAGAGCCGCCAGTGGCAGCACCGCTCGCACGAGAACGCGGCGGCCGAACCCGTCGTACGCCAGGTCGGTGAAGTCGCGGCGCATGAAGAGCAGGTAGGCCAGCGCGGAGGCGGCCACCGCCCAGGCGAGGCTGACGGCGACGCCGACGACAAGGGGGCCGGTCTGGGCCGGGTCGGTGAACAGCCCGCGCCAGGCGATGAAGGCGTAGCTCGGCAGGGCGACGCGCACGACGACGGGCAGCGGAAGCAGCTGCGCAATCTGCAGCAGCAAGGCGAGCAGCGCGGGCATCACGAGCCCCAGGGGAGAACGGCCGAGCGCCACCGAGCCGAGCAGCCCGACCGCCGCGAACGCCAGCGTCGGCGCCAGCGCGCTGGCCCAGGCGAGCAGTACCGCACCGGCTGCCTGCCCCGGCGCGAGCAGATGGCCGTCGAGGCCGACCAGCGGCCGGTTGCCGACCGCTGCCAGTCCGCCGACGACGCCCGAGGCGGCCAGCCCGGCCACGAGCAGCATGATGACGGTGAGGCTCGCCAGCGCCTTGGCCGCGAAGATCCGCCGCGGTGACCGCACGGCGACGAGCAGGTGTCGCCACGTGCCGAGCCGGTCCTCGGTGGCGAAGACGTCGCCGGCGACCAGAGACGTCAGGAGCGGCAGGACCCAGCTGCAGGAGAACGACAGGACCACCAACGATCCCGCCCAGCCGGTCTGACTCATCCAGCGGCCGAAGACCGTGTCGGCCGGCAGCGAGCTCTGCTGACTGATGACGGCCACGAACAACGCCGGGCCGAGCCAGCAGGCCAGGAGCACCAGGCGGATCGGCCACTGGGCCAGCAGCTTGACCAGCTCGAAGCGGTAGCTGCGCCGAACGGGTGCCGGCCGTGCGCCGGCCCTCGGCAGCGTGACGGCTGCGGCGGTCACAGGTCCTCGTCCTCGCTCGGTACGTTCGCGGCCGCGGTCAGGGCCAGGAAGGCCGCCTCGAGCGGCGCCACGACAGGCGCCAACTCGCGCACGGCCACGCCGGCGCCGACCAGGCGCGCGACCAGGTCGTCCAGGGCCGGCAGCGCAGCACGCACCAGGAGCGCCTCGGCGTCGTGACGCTGGAGCAGATCGTCGTCCGGGAGAACGCGCAGCTCCGGCGTCTCGGCCGCAACTCGCCGGGCCGCGGCGGGATCGGAGGTACGCAGCCGGTAGTCCAGCTCGTCGGTGTCGGCGGCGAGCTTGCTGACCGGGCCGGAGAAGACCACCCGACCGGTGGCGAGGAGGGTGACCTCGCTGCACAGCGCGGCCAGATCGTCCATCCGGTGGCTGGAGAGGACGACCGAGGTGCCATGCGCCGCCAGCCCGGTCAGCACACGGTGCACGTGACGGGTGCCGGCAGGATCGAGGCCGTTCGCCGGTTCGTCGAGCACCAGCAGCCGAGGCCTGGTCAGCAGCGCGGCGGCAAGCCCGAGACGCTGTCGCATCCCGAGCGAGAAGCCGCGAACGCGGTCGTCCGCGACATCGGTGAGCCCGACCTGCTCCAGCGCGTCGCCGATGCCGTCGGAGCCGCCGCCCCGCAAGCGGGCCAGCGCGGCGAGGTTCTGCCGAGCGGTGAGCGAGGGATACAGACCCGGCCCATCCACGAACCCCGCGACCCCGTCGGGGAGCGCGAGCGTCCTGCGCACCGGACTGCCGAGGATCTCCAGGTCGCCGCCGTCGGCCACGGCCAGCCCGAGGAGCAGGCCCAGCAGCGTCGTCTTCCCGGCCCCGTTCGGCCCGACCAGACCGTGCACCTGGCCCTCCGCGATGTCGAGGTCGACGCCGTCGAGGGCGACGACCTCGCCAAAGGATTTGCTGATCCCGCGCGCACGAACTGCAAGGCAGGCGACGGCCCGCCGGAGCTCCGCCGGGCCGTCGCGCTGTGACGCTGTTCAGTTGCTGTCCGGAGACTCGTCAGTTCGTGTCCGAGCTCGGGATGTAGGCACCCGGAACCTGCGCCGGAGCGTAGATCTTCGAGTCACCCGGGTAGGGCACCTTCCACTCGTGGGCCTGGTACCACGTGTACCGGTTCATCTGCTCCGGGTTCGCGTAGTCGGGGACCGCACCGTTGCCGGTGGTGTGCTGCTTGGCGAGCCAGGTCGCCCAGGCAGCGGCGGTGGCCGTCTCGTCCGCGGGCACCGCGGTCTTCTGGGCCTCCGCCTTGTTCAGCGCCGTCGCCGCGGCACCCGTCTGGCCCAGGGTGTCCAGGCCGCAGGCCGGCGCGGTGGCGACGCCCTCGGTGAGCGGGACCTGGTTCGGCACCGCGGTGAAGGGCGTGTAGTCCGGCTTGTTGGTGAACGCGCCGTACATCGGCGTCGCCGCGGCGAGCTTCTCGTTCAGCGGCTGGGCGCCGAGGATCTGCTCGATGGTGCGCACCATCGTGATCTGCGAGTAGTAGGTGTTGTCGACCACGCCGTGCTGGGCCCACGGGCTGATGATCTGGATCGGCGCACGGTGGCCGTCGACGTGGTCGGCACCGTCCTGGCTGTCGTCCTCGACCACGAAGATCACGGAGTCCTTCCAGTACTGGCTGTGCGAGATCTCGTCGACGATCTCACCCACGGCGAGGTCACCGTCGGCGACCTGCGCCTCCGGGTCCGCCGTGCCACCGGTGTGGTCGCTGGAGAGCCACACCATGTTGAGGTTGGCGGGGCCGTTCTTCTCGAAGTCCTGCTTCCAGATCTCGTAGCGGTAGATGTCCGGGATCGAGGTGTCGAACGGCGGAGACTGCGGGTCGGCGATGGCGTTCAGCGACGGGATCACCGAGCCGTAGTTGCCCTTCAGGTCGGGGGCGGTCAGCTGGGCCGGGTCACCGCCGCTCTCGACGCTCTTGACCGCGCAGTAGTACTGCTGCCACGTACCGGCCGGCTTGCCCTCGGTGTACTCGAACTCACCGTAGTTGCGTGCGGTGTCGCCGGCGTCCTCGATCGCCGTCCACAGGAAGCCCGAGCGCTGGTGGCCCAGCACGTCCTCCTCGGTGTCGTAGCTGCGCTGGTACTCACCCGCGGACGACTCGGTGTACTCGGGGTTGTCGCCCTGCATCAGCCAGTTGTGGCCCTCGGCGGAGTTCGTGCCGACGTCGTACACGTTGTCGTAGAGACCGAACTGCGTGGCCAGCGCGTGCTGGTTCGGCGTGACCTTCGCTCCGAACTGCGCGAGGTTCGGGTCGCCGTTGCCCTGCGGCCATGTCGCCGTACACCTGGTCGTAGGTGCGGTTCTCCTTGACCAGCAGGAAGACGTGCTTGATCGTCGACGGGTCACCGATGCGCGTCGGGACCGGCACGGCCTTGGCCTTGTTGCCCTTGGCCTGCTGGACGTCGTTCTTGCCCCAGCCGTTCTGGGCGAAGACCGTGTCGGTGTCCTTGGCGATGTCCTTGTCGCTCGGAAGCGTGAAGCGGGTCAGCGAGGCGGTGGTGCTGTGCGTGCCGTGACCCACCGCGACCACGGTGCCCTGACCCTTGTTGAACGAGAGCTCGGGGCCGCGCGCGTCGATGCCGCGGGTGTTGGTGACGACGATCTGGTCGCCGACGGTCGCCACGGTCGCCGGGTAGTAGTCCGTCGGCAGCAGGCCGATGTAGTTCACCGGCTGCTGCGGGTCGCCGTGATACTGGTAGACGGCGACGGCGTTCGCGCGGCCGAGGGTGACCAGCAGGTGGCCGTCGTTCGTCATCGCGATGCTGGTCGGGCTCGTACCCGACGTCCGACGACGGCCACGGCCTGGTCTCGATCGTCTGCACGACCTGGTCCTTGGTCGTGTCGATGACCGAGACGGTGTCACTGTTCGTGTTGGCGACGAACAACGCGTTGTTCTTGACGTACATCGCGGTCGGGTGCAGGCCGACGGCGATGGATCCGACCGCCGCGGACGGGTTCGCGGTGTCGATGACGCTGACGGTTCCGGTCGTCGACGTGCCGAGGTACCCGTTGGCGGGCACCTGGGTGCCGTAGGAGTCCATGGTCGTGTCGCCGGCCTGCGCCTGGCGGCCACCCTCGTTGCTCACGTAGAGCTTGCTGCCCACGAAGGTGAGCTCACGCGGGGCGATGCCGACGTTCCACGTCTGCTTGACCGCGCCGGTGTTGGGGTCGAGCGCCACGACGGTGTTCTGCCCGTTGATCGCGGCGTACAGGGTGGACCCGTCGGGCGAGTACTTGGTCTGGCCGACCAGGGCGGAGTGGCCGTTCACCGCCGGGATCGAGACGGTGGTCGGCGTACCGAGGGTGCCGTCGGCGTTGACCGGGAACCGGGTCAGGCCGTTCTGCTCCGGAAGCCAGAGGAACTTGCCGTCCGGCGAGTACGTCGGGCCTTCCTGACCGACGGTGCCGTCGGTCAGCCTCTGGTTGACCCCGGATGCGGTGCCAACCGTCCAGATGAGCTTGTAGCTCGACAGGTCGAAGATCTGCAGGACGACCGACTTGTCGGTGCTGGTGGCCGCGAGGAATCGCCCGTCCGGGCTGACCGTCGAGCCCATGAACTTGCCGAACTGGGTGAGCAGACGGTCACCGAGCGGCTTGATGATCTGGTCGTCGGAGACCTGGATCCCGTTGGCGTACTCGGTGCCGACCTGGTTCTGGCCGAACCCCTCTGTCGAGGCGTAGGTCAATCCCGCGCCGACGAGGACGACAGCTGCGGTGCCGACTGCGACGATGCGGAGTCGGTGGCCGGTCCCGCCGAAGACCCCGAGACGGGCTCTCGAGACTCGCCGGCGTTGTCGTGTGACTTGCATACCTATCCCTTCGACGCGATTCGCCCTTCTGGACCGTCTGAGCATCAGCTACCCCCTTTTGTTCGAGATCGGAACGAAAGGCAGCGTGCACCGGGTGCCTGAGCACATGCGGAAGTGATTTGGTGACGGTTTGATGACCGGCAAATGCAGAACGGCACATGCGCGTTCAGCGCGCATCGCTGGTGAAGGTGGACCGCTCGAGTGCGTTAGAGGGCTTCGCGGTCATTAGCCCGCGAGTGCAGCGCGGGCGGCGGCCGCGATGTCGCCGACCGGAATGTATTTGGGAGCGTGGTTCTGCCTCTTCTCCTCCAGATGCATGTAACCCGCGATCCGATCTGCGGCAGTCAGGAGAACAACATGTCTAAGCGATCCCGTTGGTTGCGTCCGCTCATCCCACTCGTCGTAGTTGCGGCCATTTTGGCGACGGCTCAAGTTGCTTCTGGTGCGCTTCGCCCGATCCGAGACGTCGTCGAGGTAACGCGTATCCCTCATTCCGTAGATCCGACTGAACTACGGAGTGCTTCTCAAGAGGCCGACTCGAGCGCTCGGACTGACGACATCCAAACGTTCGAGGATGAGCGGCTAAGTGCCGCCGGCGAAGATGTTGCACGTCGTTGTCTTAGTGGCGCACTTGCCAGCCTCGGAGCAATCATCGGCAACGTCACAAGTGGGCAGTCAATGAGCTTCCAAGGCGCCATGTTCTCATTGGTCCGGGGTTGCTTCATGCGAGCGTTCCCGACGGCGTACGTGCTCGCAACATCGCTGTCCAGTGCCCTGGCGGCAAATTGGACGCAAGCAGCGATTGACTTTGCCCAGATCAATCCTTCGACGAGGCTACTGGGAAGCTGGCTGCAAACAGAGGCGACGCGCGTGTGAGCCCTGCGCGCTCACGAGACGAGGTAGGTCTCGTAGATCACGCCGCCCGGCCGGCGGCCGCCGACGCTGATGAAGACGCCTTTGTTCAGCCAGTCGAGCTCGGGGGCGGCGGTCTCGATCCGCGTGGCGGTGCGGAACGTGTACTCGCCCGCGTCGACGTCCTCTCCGCGCCCGAGACGTGCGAGGACCTCGGCGCTGCCGTGACGCACGCCGCGCGACTGGACGTAGAGCAGCGCGCCGGCGTCGGTCTGCAGCGTGTAGCGGATGTCGCCGAGCGTGGTGCCGTCGGCCAGGACGATCTGCCAGTCGGCGCTCGCGCCCGGCAGCAGCTTCCCGTTGAGCTCGGGACCGGCGAACGTGCCGCCGGTGAGCGGCACGATGCGCCGGCGGCCTCGCGCGGTGTCGCCGAGATCGAGTGGTTCGCCGAGCGTGGCCTCCAGGCGAAAGACTCGCGTCAGGCGAGGATCGGGAAGCCGGTTCCCCATCGACGAGCCGCCAGGCGGATCATTGGGATGGGATTCGAGCGGCGTCACCGTGACCCGCAGCCAGTCGGCGAGCGGCAGGTCGGCGAGCAGAGCGTCGAGCTGAGCCTCGCTGTCGGCGCGGTACAGGCCGACGGCCGTCGCCCCGTCGCCGACTCGCGGCCGTCTCCACAGCCGGACGAGATGCCCCTCGTCCGCCAGCTTGGCTGCGGCCGCCGACTCGGCCTGCTCGCGGTCTCTGACCTCGGACTGCGGCGTTCCGCTGGAACCTGGACGTCGAACTCGACGAGGAACTCCACGCCGTCACGTCGGCAGGTCGGTCCCGGCCTGCTCGGCCACCATGTAGGCGGCGTACCAGGTGGGCCAGTCTTCGCTTGCGCCCGACCCGTCGCGTGCTCGCGGTGGGCGGCCTCGGCACGCCGAAGCGCGCTCTCCAGGTCCGCGGTGGACACGTAGCCCGTCTCAGCGGCGTTCATGCGGCCGGGGAGCCGAGTCGTGACCTCCTGGGCGATCCACGTATTGCCGTCGGGATCGGTGAAGGAGAAGAACGACCCGTAGCTCGCGCGCTCGGGGTCGGGACCCGGCTGCCGTGCCTCGACCGGGAACGGCGGGCCGTGCCAGATGTCGCTCACCTCGATGCCGCGGCCGACGAGCTCGGCATGGGCGGCCTCGATGTCGGAGACGATCAGGCCGCCTCCGGCCGAGCCGGGCGCGGCCGTCGTGAGCCCCAGGCCGAACGTGATCGATGCCCCGGAGCCGGGCGGCGTGAACTGGACGATCCGAAGCCCGTCCATCGGGGCGACGTCGTCGTCGAGCCTCCAACCCAAGCGCTCGTAGAACTCCTTGGCCCGGTCGACGTCGGACACGGGAATGATGTCGATCTCGAGCTTCATGTCGACGGCTCGCGCTCATGGCTACCTCCTGGTGTGTAGTCCGATCCAGGGTGCAGGCCGCCGGTAGCGCTGCGCCACGACCAGTTGGCTCACGCTCTTAGGCGCCGCCTAACACAGGGCGTATCGTTCAGCCCGTGGAGTTGAGGCTGCTTCGCTACTTCGTCGCCGTTGCCGAGGAGCTCCACTTCGCCCGAGCTGCCGAGCGTCTGCACATCGCGGCACCGTCGCTCTCGCAGCAGATCAAGTCGCTCGAGGCGAGCCTGGGCACGCCGTTGTTCGTCCGCGACCGCCGACATGTCGAGTTGACCGCGGCCGGGAGGATGCTGCTGCCCGACGCACGCGAGATTCTCGAGCTCGCCGCACGCGCGCAACGCCGGGTCGCGGGAGCGACAGGCCCGCTCCGTGTCGGCTACGTCAGCTGGCTTCCCGAGCAGCTCACCGCTTCGGCGGCGCTGGATATCCGCGTCGACGAATGGGTCATGCCGAGTCACGTTCAGATCGCGCGCGTCCTCGACGGCGGCCTCGACGCGGCGGTCGCGTGGGCCGGATCGCGCGACGAGCGGCTGGACTTCCGGCTGCTCTGGCCCGAGCCGCTCGCTCGCCGTCACGCCCGCCGGCCGATCCGAGAAGACCGTCGCGGCGCGCAAGCTGCGCGTGCTCGTCGACGCCGACCTCACGTCTTGGCAGGCGTGGAACGACTACGCGACCGAGTTCGCCGAAGCCACCGGTGCACGGCTCGTGCACATCGACGACGGCGGCATTGCCGGCGCAGCGTTCCACGACCGCGCCGCTCCGTCTCAACGCACCCGTCCTCATGTCGCCGAAGCGGCACTTCGACAGGCTGCCCGCGAGCCTGCGCACGCGCCCGGTCGTCGACCCGTGTCCGCTCTGGTGCTGGTCGCTCGTCACGCGCGCAAACGATGAGCGCGAGAGCATCGCCGCTTTGCGCGAGCACGCCGGCAACGTGATCCGAGCCGGCGACCTCGCGCACCGCTCCGGCCGGGCCGGTCTGGCTTCCCGCGGCGGACCCGCACCGAGACCACATCCGCTCGGTACCTTGACACCTTCCGCAAAGATTGGTGGAGGAATGAACTTGTCAGCACCCCCGAGTCCACTGCTCTCCCCGTCACAAATAGCTGCTCTCGCCGAGATCGGCGAGGAGCGCTCGGCCCCTGCCGGTGAGCTGCTGTACCGCGTCGGTGATCGGACCTACCCGTTCATCGCAATCCTCGAAGGCGAAGTCGCAATCGTCGACGCCGCCGGGAACGAGCTGATCAGGCACGGCCCCTCGGGCTTCCTCGGCGAGCTGAACCTCCTGACGGGACAGACGGTCTTCGTCAACGCACTCGTGACCGAGCCGCTGCGGTACATCGCGGTCGAGCGCGTCGCGCTGCGCATGCTCCTGAACGACGACGGCCCGCTCAGCGACCTGCTCCTCTCCACGTTCATCTCCCGGCGCGAGGCGTTGCAGACCGTGCAGGGGATCGGCATCGAGATCGTCGGCCCGCACGGCTCCGAACCGACGATGCGAATGATCGAGTTCGCCCGCGCGAACCGGCTGCCGTACACCTGGCAGGAGACAGCTCCTCCCGACGGCGGCGCGTTGCCGCTGGTGCGACTGCCGGGCGGAGGAGAGCTGCGCGGTCCAACCGCCGGCCAGGTGCTGCGCGCGCTCGGGGTCGGGCTCGAGCTCGCACCTCGCGAGGAGGTCGACCTGCTGATCGTCGGCGGGGGCCCGGCGGGCCTCGCCGCCGCGGTCTACGGCGCCTCCGAAGGGCTCGACACGCTGGTTGTCGAGAGCACCGCGCTCGGCGGCCAGGCCGGGTCATCGCGCCGGATCGAGAACTACCTCGGCTTTCCCGCCGGAATCAGCGGCTCCGAGCTGACCGGCCGCGCAGTCACTCAGGCGCGCAAGTTCAACGCGCGAACCGCGACGCCGTACCGCGCGCTCTCCCTCGAGCCGGGGAACGGCCGCCATCTCGTCCGGCTCGAGGACGACAAGGAGATCGCGGCACGCGCCGTCCTGCTCGCAACGGGCGCTCAGTACCGGCGGCTACCGGTCGACCGGTTGTCGGAATTCGAAGGCGTGACTGTCTTCTACGCCGCCGGGGCTCCCGAGGCCCAGCTCTGCGCCGGTTCACGTGTCGCGGTCGTCGGCGGCGGCAACTCCGCCGGTCAGGCCGCGGTCTGGCTCGCCCGTGGCGGCGCGCTCGTCACCCTCCTCCACCGCCGCGCCGACCTGCGCGAGACGATGTCGGACTACCTGATCCGCGAGCTCGAGCGGTACGGTGTCGCCGTCGGTGACCGAAGCGAGATAGCGGCGCTCCACGGCGAAGACGGGCACCTCGAGGCCGTCACGCTCACGACCGGCGAGCGCCTTGCGTTCTCGTTCCTGTTCCTCTTCCTCGGCGCGCTTCCGTGCACCGAGTGGCTCGACGACACCGTCGGCCGCGACCAGAACGGCTTCATCCTCACGGGCGCGGCGGCGAACATGGAACACCTGCTCGAGACCGATGTCCCCGGCGTGTTCGCGTCCGGCGACGTCCGCTCCGGTTCGACCAAGCGCTGCGCCACCGCCGTCGGCGAAGGTGCGATGGCCGTGCAGTTCGTCCACGCGCACCTCGCGCGCACCGCCGCCGCCCAAGAAGCGCGGCGAGCACGGCCTCTCTAGCGACAGCGGGCAGCCTCGTCACTCGCTCACCCGCGGGTTGAGGCCGAAGATCAACCCGCGGTCTCAACCCGTGCTCCGATGCCGCGGCACCGCCTGCCGCGGATCATGGCTACATGACTACTAGCGAGTATCTCCTCAACGCGGCGTTCGTCCTTCTCGTGCTTCGCCAGGCCAGGGAGCGCGAACTCGACCGCCGGAGCGTGATCGTTCCGCTCGTCCTCATGTTCTTCGTCGGCGCGCAGTACCTCCACACGCTCCCGACCGCCGGCAACGACCTCGTCCTCATCGTTCTGCTGGCCGCAGTCGGGCTCACGTTGGTGTCCTCGGCGGCTTCGCAACCCACGTTCGCGCCGGCGAGCAGCGGCGTCGCCCTCGCCCGGGTCGGCTGGATCGCCGGCGGCCTGCTCGTCCTGGGGATCGGCGCCCGGATGGCGTTCGCGTTCGCGGTCGGCCACGGCTTCGAGCCGGCCGTGCGCAGCTTCAGCATCGCGCACCAGATCGGCGCGGCCGCCTGGCCGGTGGCGCTCGTGCTGATGGCGCTGCGTCGAGGTCGGCGCGCGGATCGCCATCGTCCAGATCCGCGGCCGCCGCCTCGTCGCAGCGTGACCTCGTCCGCAGCGTCCGAGCGCGTTCTATCGTCTGCCGTGGACAAGCCCGAGAGCGCGCGCGAGGCGGAGGCCCGCGCGCGCGCCGACCAGCGGCTCCGCCGCCAGCGCGACATGCTGCGCCCGCTCGGCCTGCGTCGTGATCGCCGCGGTCGCGATCGGCGCGATCAACGGCCACCCGGCCCCGGCCGTCCACGGCAGCGGCCTCGGCGTCGCCGCCGCGGTCGTCGTCTTCGCGGCGGCGCTCGCGCTCGCGGTGCGCGACGAGCTTCATCGAGCGCAGCCGGCCCGTCGCAGACCGCGGTGATCGCGGCGATGGCTGCGGCCGGAGTCGCGCTCGTCGCCCTGCAGCCCAGGGCGCGACCGAGCTCGCCGGCGGCGCCGCGGTCTGGATGGCCGTCGCCCGGCTGCCGCTGTCGCTCGGGGCAACGCTCGCGGCAGCGACGACCATCGCGCTCGCGCTCGCCGAGGCGCTCGGAGGCGGGTCGCGGCGGTCGTCCTCGCCTCGATCCTGCTCTGCGCGCTCCTGGCGCTCGTCGCCTACTTCATCAAGCAGGCGCGAGCGAGTCAGGACACGACGGAGTTGCTGCTCGCCCAGCTCGAGGACGCGCGCGAGGAGCAGCTGCACGCGGCAGCGCGTCGCCGAGCGCGGCCGGATCGCCGGCGAGCTCCACGACGTGCTCGCGCATTCGCTCTCCGGCGCGGCGATCCAGCTGCAGGGAGCGCGCAAGCTCGCCGAGCGCGAGCAGGCGAGCCCGCAGGTGCGGGCCGCGATCGAGCGCGCCGGCGAGCTCGTCCGCGACGGCCTCGCCAACGCCCGGCAAGCCGTTGGCGCGCTCCGCGGCGAGGAACTCCCCGGCATCGCGCAGCTCGACGAGCTCGTCGCGAGCTTCAAGAGCGACATGAACACGGACGTGACGCTGCACGGTCGAAGGGAGCCCACGCCCGCTTCCGCCGGACGCGAGCCTCACGCTCTACCGCGGCGCCCAGGAGGCGCTCACCAACGTCGCCCGCTACGCGCCCGGCGCGACGACGACCGTCGTGCTCCGCTACGGCCGAGCGGCCACACCTCGCTCACCGTCGAGGACCGCCTCGCGGAACTACCGGCAGACACAGCCGGCCTGGTCGGCGTCGGCGGCGGCAACGGCCTGAACGGGCTGCGCGAGCGGCTCGAGCGCGCCGGCGGACGCATGCAGGCCGGCCCGACCGACAGCGGCTGGCGTGTCGAGCTGGAGGTACCGGCGTGATCCGCGTCGTTGATCGCCGACGACCAGCGCGCCGTCCGCGAGGGACTCGCCATGCTCGTCGGGCTCACCGACGACATCGAGGTCGTCGGCACGGCCGCCAACGGCGTCGAAGCCGTCCAGCTCGCCAGCGAGCTGCGCCCCGACGTCGTCCTCATGGACCTCCGCATGCCCGAGCTGGACGGCACCGAGGCGACACGGACGATTCGCACGACCCTGCCCGAAACGCACGTGCTCGTGCTCACCACCTACGCCGACGACGACTCGCTCTTCCCGGCGCTGCAGGCCGGCGCGCACGGCTATCTCACCAAGGACGCGAGCGCAGAAGAGATCGAACGCGCGATCCGCGCCGTCGCCGACGGACACACCCACCTCGACCCGGCGATCCAGCAACGGCTCGTCGCGGCCGTCCTCAGCACCGCCGCAGCAGAACCCGACGCTCCCCGACGATCTCACCACCCGAGAAGTCGAGGTCCTCAAGCTGATCGCCGCCGGGCTCTCCAACGCCGAGATCGCAGCGCGCGCTCGTCGTCAGCGCCGCGACCGTCAAGACCCACATCAACCACATCTTCCAAAAGACCGGCGCACGCGACCGAGCCCAAGCCGTCCGCTACGCCTTCCAACACGGACTCGCCTGAACCGGCACGTGTCACCCGTGTGTCCTGGCGTAGGCGTTGTAGGCGGCATTCGAGGGCATGTAAGGAGGCCGGTACTTTCCGCAGGCTTGGTTTGCGGCCTCGAATTTTGGTGAACCCTGATTGATTCCGACGCTGGCGGGGTCCGGTATGCGGCCGTCGCTGCCGGGGTCAGGGAAGTTCGGGACGCCGTGACTGCGCAGGCACCGGGCGAACTGCAGCGCCTGCGCTCTCGCTTGCTGCACCTGAGCGGGGTTCGGCCCGCTGCCGCCGTTCGGGAGCAGATGATTGCACGCGCTCGATGCCGACTGGAACCGGGAGCTGCTGACGCCGAGCTGTTGCAAGCTCTCCTTCACGAGCCCTCCGGCACTGGTCGGGTCGGGGTAGTTCGCCACGCCGTGGGAACGCATGCAGCGGGCGAAGGCGAGCGCTCCGCTCTGCGTTGTGGTCGAGCCGAGCTGCGCCACGCCACTCCCCGGCGAGCCGCCGCATGCGCACCCGAGCAGCGGCAGGCCCACCAGCCCGGCGAGCGTCAGGACAGCCCTAAGTTGCATGCAGCAGCCGCCTGGTCGAACGCCGGTGATCGCACGTCGATCGAGTCGGGGATCGCCAGCCACACGCCGTCGTTGCTCATGATCGCGCTGTGGCCGGCCCGGTTGACGGCGGAGAAAGCGACGGATCGGGGAACCCCGAGATGTGATGCGCCCGCATGCACTGCGAGCTGTGCAGCATCCGGGCGAGCTCCCGCTGCTGCCCGGCGTGGGTCGGCTGGCCGCCGTCCGGCAGCAGGTGCCTGCAGGCCTGTTGAGCAGACACGAACAGTGGCGACTGCGGGTTGATCCCCGACGCGGAGCCGGAGACCTGGATGCCGCCACCGGCAACCTGTTTCGGGTCGGGGAAGTTGGACACCCCGTGCGAGCGCATGCAGCCGGAGTAGGCGAGCGACGCGGCGTACTTGCCCGTCGCAGCGGGACCCGTCTTGGCCCCGCCACATGCGGACGCGACGATGGACAGGGCCGCCAGACCTGCCAGTGCCGGAGCGACGAGCAGCGCGCGCGGCCGATGACCGATCTCAGCCGCCGGCATTGTTGAGCGCCGCTCTGACCTTCGCGGGCGTGAGCCCGCCGTGCGACGCCGGCAGGCACGCCTGTACGGCCTGCAGAACTGCGGGCGAGTGCACATCGATGCCCTGGGCCTGGACCATCTCGACTCGTCAGCTCGACCCTGCGCGGTCGGATCGGGGAAGCGGCTGACACCATGGCTGCGCATGCACCTGGCGAACGACAGCTCGTCCGCGAGCTGGGTGCGCTGCTGCTGGGCCGTTTCCTGCGACCCGCTGCCGCCGTTCGTCGGGAGCAGGTGATTGCAGGCATTCATGGCCGCCTGGGATGGTGGCGAGTTGGTGGATGGTCAGCTTCACGTTCCCTCCGACGAAGCGCTGCGGGTCGGGAAAGTTCGGCATGCCGTGGGAGCGCATGCACTGGGAGAAGGCGAGCAGTCCGTTCTGCGTCGTCGGCGTCGTGGCGGCGGTCGTGGAGGAGGCGACGTTCGCAACCCCCGGAGAGCCGCCGCCGCCACAGCCGGCCGCGAGCAGCGAGAACGCGACAACCGCGACGACGGAGCTGAGGAGGAGTGGACGGCGGCAACGCATCATGTTCAGTTCCTTTCAGTCGAGAGCGGGAACGCCACGTCGATTCCGAGGCCGCCGCCGCGTTCGGGCTTGTGCGGTGACGGTGGCGTCGTGTGCGGTGGCGATCTCCTGGACGATGGCGAGGCCGAGCCCGACCCCATCGCAGCGAGGCCTGCGTCGAGAGCCGAGTCGCTCGAACGGTTGGAAGAGCCGGTGGAGTTCGCCGGCCGGGATCGGCGGGCCGGTGTTGGCGACGGAGAGCACAGCGCGTCCTGACTCGGCGCGGGTTGCGATCTCGATCCGACCGCCGGCGATGTTGTGGCGGATCGCGTTCGAGACGAGGTTGGCGGCGAGTCGCTCGAGCAGCTCTGGATCGCCGGTCGTGCGCGCCGGCTCGAGTTCGACGACGCTCTCGAGCCCGATCGGATCGTGAGCTCGAAGCGCTTCGGCGGCGATCGCGGCGAGGTCGACGGGCTCGCACCGCGGCGGACTGCCCTGGCTCCGGGCGAGGGTGAGACACGCCTCGAGTAGGCGCTCTTGTTGCATGCAGGCACCGAGGACGTCTCCTCCGATCTCACGCCAGATCGCCACATCCGCGGTCGGGTCGGCGAGCGCCAGCTCGAGCAGGGCGCGCTGGGTCGCCAACGGTGTGCGCAACTCGTGCGCGATATAGGCGGCAAAGGGTGCCGGGGACGCGCCGGCACTTCTATAGGGGAGACAACCGCAAGACATGTTGTGCGGTAAGTCCACCACCGCAACCTGAACGTGTCGGCGCCGAGGCTGAGAGGTTGCTGAGAGCTTCCTTAGAAGCCGCCGTTCGCGGCGATCGAAGCGGAGCGTGAGGAGCGCCCCTCCGCCGTCGGCGTTGGCGACGTCGACGCTGCCGCCGTGGTCGTCGACGGTCTGCTTGACGATCGCGAGCCCAAGCCCCGAGCCGGGCAGGGCGCGAGCCGATGCAGCCCGGTAGAAGCGGTCGAAGACGTGCGGCAGGTCGGTCGCCGGAATGCCGGGCCCGTGGTCGCGCACGGTCAGCGTCCCGTCGACGAGTCGGACGTCGACCGTGCCGCCCGGCGGGCTCCACTTGATCGCGTTGTCGAGCACGTTGTCGACCGCGCGCTCCAAGCGCGAGCGGGCACCGACGAGCCGGTGAGACTCCAGCCGGCTCTCGAAGCGCAGCTGCGGCGCCCGAAGTTGCGCCCGCTCGACCGCTGCGGTCACGATCTCGTCGAGCGCGACCGGCACACGCGCGTCGACAGACCTGCCGTCGCGCGCGGCGGAGATGAGATCGCCCACCAGGGTCGAGAGCTCCTCGATTGCCCGGACGGCCGCGCCGAGGACGCGCTGGCGCCGTTCGACGGGCAGGTCGGGCCGTGCGAGCAGCTCGATGTTCGCGCGATGCGCGGTCAGCGGCGTCCTCAGCTCGTGCGAGGCGTCCGCGATCAACTGCTGCTGAGCTTGTTGCGACTCGTCGAGGGCCGCCGAGCATCACGTTGAAGTCGGCTGCGAGGCTTCCCAGCTCGTCACGGCCGCCGACCGGGATCCGCCGGTTGAGGTCACGCGTCGCGCTCACCTCACGCACCGTCCCGGCGAGCGCACGCACAGGGCGCAGCACCGCATTCGCGGCCAGTCGTCCGAGCAGCGCCGCGGCGAGTGCCCCGCCAAGCGTCAAGGCGATCAGCAGCCAGCGGACGTGGGCAATCGTGCCGTTCGCGTCGGTCAGCGGCTGAAGCGCCCGCACCAGTCCGTCGCTCGACGACGGCAGGCGCATCGTGTAGAGCCGCATCGCCTGGCCGGCGAAGCGAACGTCCCTGAAATACGGCGGCGACAGCCCGGTCGCCACCGCCTTGTCGCGACCGGCCAAGGGCACGAATGTGGGCTCTCCTCCATTCTTCACGCCCCCCAAGCTCGGGATGATCTGGAAGAGGCCGCCCGGCTGGAGCTTGCCGAACGAGCGGAACGCCTGCTTGCCGGCGGCCACCTTGCCGGCAGCCTTGGCAGACGGCAGATTCGGCGCGCTGTTCACCGCAGCCCACTTGGAGGCGATGCCGTCGGCCGACCGGATCAGCGAGACATCGACCTGATCGTGCAGATGCGATCGCACGTCGAAATAGATCACCGACGATGCGATCGCGAGGGCGACGAACACGGCACCGCCCCCGGCGAGCGTCAAGCGCGTGCGCAGGCTCACGGCTCTCGCAACGCGTAGCCGACCCCGCGCACCGTATGGATCAGGCGCGGCTCGCCGCCCGCCTCCGTCTTTCGCCGCAGGTAACTGATGTACACCTCGAGCGGATTCGACGTCGGCCCGAACTCGTAGTTCCAGACCCGCTCCATGATCAGCTCCCGCGTCAGCACCTGACGCTGGTTGCGCATGAACAGCTCGAGCAGCGCGTACTCCGTCCGCGTCAACTCGAACGTGCGCTCACCACGTGAAGCCTCTCGCGTCTGCCGGTCGAGCGAGAGCCCCGCGAACCAGAGCGGCGCGTCCTCGCCCGCCGGACGCGTCCGCCGCAGCAGTGCGCGCACGCGTGCCAGCAGCTCGCCGAGCGCGAACGGCTTCACCAGATAGTCGTCCGCGCCGAGATCCAGCCCGCGGATCGTGTCCTCCTCCGAGTCGCGCGCCGTCAGGATCAGGACCGGCGTCCGGTTTCCCGACGCGCGCAGCCGCCGGCACACCTCGAAGCCGTCGAGGTTCGGCATCAGCACATCGAGCACCACCGCGTCGAACTCCGCCTGCCCCAGCCGCTTCAACGCGGCCAGACCGTCAGCTGCGGTCATGACGCTGTGGCCGTCGAGTTCGAGTGCAGTCTCGACAGCCTCGCGTACGTCCGGATCGTCGTCCACGACCAGCACGCGCCCGCCCTGAAACTCAGTCGCCTCGATCAAGCGCCCCGTTCACCCCCGGCCTCCACTCCTCCATGACACGGAGGATCCATCAAAGCACCGCAACCTGAGCAATCCGCCGCCGTAGCTGAGAACTTGCTTAAGCCTTGATGAGCGATCCTCAGGCCCGATCAGGCTGCACCGCGATCACACCGTCCGGAGCGCGTCTGTTGGTGAGAGGCGGGCGGCACGGATTGCCGGGAGCAGGCCGGCGATCGCGCCGATCGCGAAGGCGGCCCCGAGGCCGCCGGCCCACGCGAGCGTCGGGATCACGGTCGCCCAGTGTTTGGTGTTGGCGTAGACGGCGGTCGCAGCCACGCCGAGTGTTACTCCGACGATGCCGCCGAGCAGCGCGAGCAGGATCGCCTCGCTGAGGAACTGCGTGCGGATGTTTCCCTTCGTCGCTCCGAGCGCGCGACGCAGGCCGATCTCGGAACGACGCTCGAGGACGGAGATGATCATGATGTTCGCGACGCCGACTGCGCCGACGAGCAGCGAGACGGCGCCGAGGCCGAGGAAGAGCCCGTTGAGCGCACCTTGGGCGTCGGCGCGCGCGACGAGCGCGGCAGACGGTTGGCTGACGTTGACCTCGTTTGGCGATTCCGGGTTGGCGGTCGCGGCGAGCACCGACTGGACGGCGGCGGTCTGGCTGGTCACGGTGCGTACGTAGATCGTCGTCGGATGCCCGTCGAGCGCGAGGTACTTGTCAGCGGAGGGGAAGCCGACCAGCACCGAGCTGTCGATCTCGGGCGCGAGTGCGGCCGAGGTGAGGATGCCGGTGACGTAGAACCACATGCCGCCGAGCCAGACCCGTTCGCCCGGGTAGACGTGATCGATGCCGAGCAGCTGCGCCGCCTGGGCGCCGAGCACGCAGACCGGTTCGGTCGCGGTCGCGGCGTTGAGGTAGGAGCCCCGCGCGACGGTGGCGCCGACGACGGGAAGCAGATCGAGGGTCGCAGCCTGCACCTGCAGCGCGTTGGTGTTGACCGACGGGATCAGTGGGCTGCGGTAGACGTTGACGCTCGTCGAGCCGGTGTCGGCGACCTGGGTGACGGGGCCGATACGGCTGATCATCCCCGGCGAGGCGAGCGGCAGCTCGGCCGTCGCGCCGAACAACGTCTGGCCGGTGGTGACGGTGAGCAGGTTGGTGCCGAGCCGGTCGATCTCGGCGAGCAGGCCTGCGCGTCGAGGAGGCGGAGAGCCCGAGCACGGCGACGATCGCCGCGACGCCGATCGCGATCCCGAGCGCGGAGAGCCCGGCGCGCATGCGGCGCGTGCGCAGGCCGACGCTCGCGACGCGGGCGAGGTCGCCCGCACGGAGCTTCGCCGGTGCCAGCGGCGCGACTGCACTCATCGGCTCAGGCGGCGGGCTGGTTGACGAGCGCGAACGCGGCCGGCGTGCCCGCCGGCGCTCGCGCTCACGACATAGCCACCAGC
Organism: uncultured Actinomycetes bacterium; assembly: GCA_963761365.1. Classification (GTDB taxonomy): domain Bacteria; phylum Actinomycetota; class Thermoleophilia; order Gaiellales; family Gaiellaceae; genus PALSA-600. The sequence goes on from CAVXHB010000019.1 coordinate 144,170, forward strand.
CGCCCGGTTCGCGACGAACCGCGGTGCCACGGCGACACCCTTGGCATCGGTCCTGATCGCGACCATGCGCTTCGTCCCGTTGAAGCGGCCGCTTGCGCCGCGACCGGGCGCCGTGAAACGAACGGTTACGCCGGCTACTGCGTTGCCGTTCTTGTCGGTGACCGTAACGGCGAGCCGGACCGGGAAACGCGTTCCCACCACGGTCGATTCGGTCGAGGCGACACCGGCCATGATCGATCGCCGGGCTCCGGGGAAGGTTGTGGAGTGCAAAGCTCGCCGCCTTGGTCGTACCCGTCGTGGTCGCGGTGGCGGTGAAGGTTCCGGCGGTTGCATTCGCTGTCAGGCGTGGCGATGTGGCAACTCCCGACGCGTTGGTCGACTCCGTCGCTTGGCCGCTGCCACCAACGAAGGTTGCGCCGGCAGCGCTGCGCCGACCCCGCACCGCCACTTACACCAAGCGCGAAGGTGACACTCACCCCTTGCAACGGCTTGCCGCTTCCGTCCCGAACCTTCACCTGCAGCGGTTTGGCGTAGCCGGCACCGACGCGTGCCGACCGCCTCGGATTACCGATGTCGGTGATCGCCGGCGATTTCCCGGCGAGATTGACGAGCGTGAAGCTCGCCGGCTCGACGACCCCGGCCGTCGACGCGGTCGCGGTGAACCTGCCGACGCTGGTATTTGCGGTGAGGAGCGGCGAGCTGGCGGTGCCGGACGCGTTGGTCAGCTCGGTCGCCTGCGCGTTGCCGCCGGCAAAACTCGCGCCCGCACGCAGCAGTGCTCGCGCCACCACCGCCGCCGCCGCCCGCATTCGAGCCGAGCGTAAACGTGACGCTCGCGCCTGCGACCGGATTGCCGGTGGCGTCGAGCACGGTCGCCTGAAGCGGCTGGGCGTAGCGACTGCCGATCGTCGCCGCCTGGCGCGACGGCGTTGCCTTTGTGACCGTCGCGGCAACGCCGCTCGCGGTGTTCACGAGCGAGAAGCTGACTGAGCCGAAGTCCGACGACGCGACGACCTGGTAGCCGCCGGCGAGCGTGTTGGCCGTGAACTGCGACGCGGCGGCCGATCCGGATGCGTTCGTGCCGACCAGCACGGCATTCGACCCGCTGGCGGAGAATGTCCCGCTCGGCCCGCTACCGGGAGCCGCGAAGAGCACTGCAATCCCGGCCATCGGCGTGGTGATCGGGCAGCCGTTCGTATTGATCACCGTGACCTCGAGCGGATTCGAGAACGGCGTGAGGAGCTTGGCGCTCTGCGGCGTTCCGCCGGCAAGGCTGAGCGCGTTCGGAGGGTTGTAGGTCGGACAAGGGTCGGCAAGCGCGGGCGCCGCCTTCGTCGAGACAACGACCCGTGACGGCGGCCACGCCGACGACGACCGCGAACCGCAGAAGCCGCCGGTGGATCACGATGCACCGCCTTTCGCAGTGTCGGTGACGATCCGTCCGTCGAGCATCTCGACCTGCCGGGGCAGCCCGGCCGCGAGGTCGCGGTCGTGGGTGATGACGGCGATCGTTGCGCCGGCGGCATGGAGCTCGTGCAGGAGCGCGAGGATCGCGGCGCCGGTCGCGCTGTCGAGGTTGCCGGTCGGCTCGTCGGCGAGCACGATCGCCTTCCGGCCGACGAGCGCACGCGCGATCGCGACCCGCTGCCGCTCGCCGCCCGAGAGCTGCGTCGGCCGCGCCGCGAGCCGGTCGCCGAGCCCGACCGCCGCGAGCACGTCAGCCGCCTGCTCACGCCGCTCGGTCGCGGGAACGCCCGCGTAGAGGAGTCCGTCGGCGACGTTCTCCAGGGCGGTCGCGTGCTCGGCGAGGAAGAACTGCTGAAAGACGAAGCCGATCCGAGTCGCGCGCAGCACAGCCAGCTCGCGGTCGGACATGCCGGCGACATCGAGACCGGTCACGCGCACCGTGCCCGCGCTCGGACGGTCGAGCGTCCCCATCAGGTGCAGCAGCGTCGACTTGCCCGAACCGGACGGGCCGACGATCGCGAGCAGCTCGCCTTGCTGGACGCTGAAGCTGACCCCGTCGAGCGCGATCACCGGCGGCTCGCTGCCGTACGTCTTGCTCACGTCTTCGAGCTCGAGCACCGGTACGCTGCCGCCGTTCCCCGGCGGAAGGATCACGGTCGTGTCAGTGGCGGAGCGGGTTCATTCGCTCGGCACCACGACGCGCGTTCCTGGAGACAAACTGGTGCCGGTGACCTGAACGAGCCCGTCCGCGTCGTCGAACAACCCGAGCTGAACACCGACGAGCTGATGGGCACCGCCTGCACCGACCGCCTCGACCGCGTAGCCGCCGGAGGCGAGCGCGAGCAACGCGTTCACCGGCACGACAAGCGCGCTGCTGATGCTGGCGGTCGTGATCGAGACATTCACGGGCGCCTGATCGAGATGTCCGGTCGCGGCTGGATCGGTCGGCGTGACGTCGACCTCGATCGTCGGCGAACTCGAACCGCCACCGCCGCCCGAGTTGCTCGACGGGACGGTTGCGACGCTGCCGACGTAGGAGACTCGGCCGGGGGTTGTGCTGTTGTCGGGCAGGGTGATCGCGACCGGATCGCCGACCTTGAGCTCAGCCTGTTGCGCGGCGTCAAGCGCGATCGTCACCTGACGCACCGTCGAAGTGACGCCCAGCACCGGGCCCGGTTGCACGGTCGCGCCGAGGGTCGGTGTCACGCTCGTCACCCGCACCGCCCCCGGCTCGAACACGACCGAGCCGAGCAGCAGCTCACCGGTCTGGCTCAGTCCGTGCGCGGCCTGAAAAGCGTCGATCGCCGACGCGGTCGCAGCGGTGAAGGAATCGCCGGCGAGGGCGGAGCCGTAGCCGAGCGCGCGCAGGTTCGCGTTCAACTCGGCAACGTCCTTGCCCGGCGACATCGCGGCGCTGAAAACGCGCCACGCCGCCGCCGATCCGTACAGCAGCACCGCAGGCTGGCCGCTGATCTCGTAGAGGGTCTGTCCCCGTTCGACGATCTGCCCGACCGCGGGCAACTTCGTGTAGGTGGCGCTCTGCCCGTACACCGTGGCCGATGACTCGTCCTGCGCCAGGCTCGTTTCCGCGCTCCCAAGGCCGTTCGTCGCCGACGAGACCGCCTGCTGATCGCTCGCGACCTTCGCCGCCGCTTGGGTCACGCTCTGCTCGTCGGTGGAAACGGCCTGCGCGTCGGTCGCGCATGCTCCGGAACCCGACCCGCTGCCTCCTCCTCCAGACGAAGGGCCGGCCGCGCTCTGGCCGGCGTTGTCGCCGCCGCAGTCCACGGTCAGCTTCGCCCGGTCGGCCGACATGCTCGCCTTCGCCTGGCGGAGCGCCGCCGTATCGGTCGCGAGCGCGGCGCGCGCGGTTGCGAGCTGCGCCTGCGCTGTCGTCACCGACTGCTGCGTCTGTTGGAGGTTCGACGGCTCGGTTCCGCTCGGCACGACCACTGTCGACGGATCTGCGTAACCAAGTGTCGCGCTCACTTGCGTCTGCGACGAGAGCGACTGCCGCCTCACTGTCGTGAGTGAGGTCGCGTACGCATTGTCGATGCTTCCGCCGGCCGGCTTGCCGCCGGAGCCGAGCACACCGCTCGCGAGCACCGCGATCACGACCGCGGCCACCGCGGCGCCGGCAACGAGGTACCGCGTGCGGAACCTTCTCACGGCTTGACCACACCGGCTCCGGACGGCCCTCCCATCCTGATCCCAATCCGCAGCGGGACCTTGCCGTTCCTCGGGCGGCAGGCGCTCATCGCCGACTGGAACTGCGTCGACTGCGGATCGACATTGCTGCTCGAGCTGAAGTCGAACCCACCCTGGCTGCTCGGATCAGGAAAGTCCGGGTAGCCGTGCGTGCGCATGCACTTGGCGAGCGTCAGCAACTGCTTCAGCTGCTCGGCCTTCTGGGCCGGCGTCAGCGTCGGCGGCCCACCACCGGGCAGCAGCTTCTGGCACGCCTTCTGTGCGGCCTGGAACTGCGGCGAGCTTGGGTCGCCGCCGCTGATCGAAACGCCGCGGCCTTGCGCGCCCAGCTGTGCCTGGACGCCGTGCTGCTGCAGACAATGGACGAACGCGACGAAGGCGGTTGCACTCGGTTTTGCCGGCGCGATCCCGCCGGCGTCCGCGGAGCCCGTGGTCGTCGTCGAGGCGGCCGGTCCGAGGCTCGCGACCGAGGGCGACGACCCGCCGCCGCAGCCGGTCGCGACGAGAACGAGCGCCGCCGGCAGCGCGGCGATCAAGAGACGTCCGAGCAAGGTCACGCCCTGAACAGGAAACCCGAGCGCTCTAAAACGGCTCTAAAGCCCGTCTAACGAGTCGATGAAAGCTGCAGGCGCAGGATCGCTCCGCCGCCGGACGCTCGATCGACGGTCACGCTGCCGCCGTGGGCGTCGGCGATCTGCTTGACGATCGCGAGCCCGAGACCGGCGCCCGGCATCCCTCGCGCCGCCGGCCGAGCGGTAGAAGCGGTTGAAGACGAGCGGCAGGTCCTCGGCGGCGATCCCGGGACCGCGGTCGCGCACCTCGACGAGCCCGTCGTGGACGGCGACGTCGACCGTCTCGCCGGACGGGCTCCACTTGCGGGCGTTGTCGAGCAGGTTCGAGACCGCCCGCTCGACGCGCTCCGGTACCCCGACGATCGACCGACGGCTCGAGCTGCGTTCGAAACGAGAGGTCGGGCGCACGCCTCGCCGCTCGGTCGACGACCGACTGCACGACCTCGTCGAGCCGGAACTCGCGCGGCACGACGTCGAGCTCCTCGCCGCGCGCCAGCTCGACGAGCTCGCCGACGAGCGTCGTCATCGACTTCGAGCTCGTCCTCGCACGTCGGCCGAGCAGCTCCGCTCGCTCGTTCGCCTCGAGCGCGCCTGGATCGGCGAGGAGCTCGAAGTTCGCGCGCAGGGTCGCGATCGGCGTGCGCAGCTCGTGCGAGGCGTCCGCGACCAGTTGCCGCTGGGTGCGCAGCGACGTCTCGAGCGTGGCGAGCAGCTCGTCGAGTCGAGTCGAGAGGCGGCTGATCTCGTCCCGTCCGCGCTGCCCGGTCCGCTCGCTCAGATCGCCGGTCTCGACGATCCGCTCGGTCGTCTCGGTCAGCCGGCGCAGCGGCGCCACCGCTCGGCCCGAGACGAGCGCGCCGAGGATCGCGGCGGCGCCGATCCCGCCGAGCGAGATGAAGACGAGCAGCCAGCGCAGACGCGCGAGGTTGCGGTCGACATCGACCAGCGAGCGCGAGATCGTGACGATCTGGTTTCGCGAGCTGATCGTGAGCACCCGCGTCGGCACACCCTTGATCGGTCGTGCGTGCTGAACTTCGCCGCGGCGCTCGGCGACTGAGCCGCCCGGCTTGCGCTCGACCACGTCACCTGCACCGCCGTGGACGAGCGCGGCAGGACGAGCTCTGAAGGCGACGCCTTGGGAAGCAGGTCGAGGCGGCCCTGGCCGCGTAGGACCGACGAACGTTCCGCGCCGACAGCCACCTTCGTGAACCCCTGATCGATCCCGACCGGACGACCACGTTCAGCGGCGGTAAAGCCAGGCTCGCGCTGAGATCGCTGTCGACCTGCGCCATCAGCTCGCGCCGATCGGTGTAGTAGACGACGAACGACGTCCCGACGATCGCGACCGCGACCGCGAGCGACGCAAGCACGGTCAGCCGCAGCCGGAAGCTCATCGCTCCCTCAGCGTGAAGCCGACGCCGCGCACCGTCTGGATCAAGCCGGCGCTCGCCGCCGGCCTCGAGCTTGCGGCGCAGATGACCGACGAACACGTCCAGCGAGTTCGACGAGAGCGACGCGTCATAGCCCCAGACCCGCTCGTAGATCAACCCTCGCGCGAGCACCTGACGCGGGTGGCGAAGAAAGAACTCGAGCAGCTCGAACTCGATCGCGCTCAACTCGATCTCTCGTCCGCCGCGACGCGCGTCGCGCGTCAACAGGTCGAGCTCGAGATCGGCAAACGCGATCGTCTCGGATCCGGCGCCGGCGCGACGAAGGAGCGCGCGGACCCGCGCGACCAGCTCCTCGTTCGCGAACGGCTTGACCAGATAGTCGTCGGCGCCGGCCTCGAGACCCGGCGACCCGGTCGCGCACCGCGTCCCGCGCAGTCAACATCAGCACGGGCAGCTCGTTCGCCGTCGGCGCGCAGCTGCTCGCAGACCTCGATCCCGTCGCTTCCCGGCATCATCACGTCGAGCACGATCGCATCGAACGCTCGCGCGCGCAGTCGGGCGAGGGCCTCGTCGCCGTCCGCGGCGACCTCGACCTCGAATCCGTGCGAGACGAGCACGCGCCGCAGCGCCTTCCGCAACCGAGCGTCGTCGTCGACAACCAGGATCGCCATGGGCGCATTGTGCGTGAGGTGTCTGAAACGAACCTAAAGCAGCACTCTCAGTACACCGGAGGTTCGTGAAACGGCTCTAAAGCGGCTCTAACGAGACGATGAAAGCCACGTCCCGCAGCCGGCGGCCACTAATCAGCGCAAGAAATTGAACCGACTTGCGTCTCAACCATCAGAGGAACAGCGCCCGGCGGGGGAGCCGCAGCCCAACGCCAAGCGATCCTCTCCTTGGAGGGAGAGAGAGACGGCCCGTCTGGCTTCCACACGCCCGGGCCGTCTCGCTCACTTCGGTTCCTATTTGGCTGCGAACCGCCGCGAGGTTTCGCCGGCGATCGGCAGCGTCTTCTTGTAGACGGTGTTGTTGCTGGCCGACATGACCTTCGTGTCGAACGCCATCTGAACCACCATGGTCGCAAAGGCCTTCGACATGAACGTGAGGACCTTTGGATCGTTGTTCGACAGGTTGTCGCACCAACGGAACGGGTTATCGACACATCCTCCGTCGAAACTCGGGACGTTGCCTTCGTAGTTGCCGAGCGAACCGCTGAAGAGGTCGACCTCGTGCTGGCTCTTGCAGCAGTCCTGCCCGGTGAGCAGCCCGCTGGCCGGAATTCCTTCGGCGTTGAAGCTGATGGCATCGGTTCCCGTCGGCCCCAACAGCTCGTGATTGAGCCCCTGCGAGTCGAAGTAGCTGATCGCCTGGTCGCGCGCGACTGTCGACGCTTTGTAGACACGGTTCGGGAACGTGTTCGAAACGGTGCCGCCGAAGAAGTCCGGTGCCGCCGGATCGAGCACGCCGATGATGTAGTTGGGCGTGGCCGTGACATCCGCATCGAGGTCGTAGCCGATGTGACTCAGATCGTTCGAGCTCAGGTTGTTGACGTAGTACGTCGAGCCGAGCAGGCCGATCTCCTCGCCGCCGAACCAGATGAACCGGAGATGGTTCAGCGGGTTGACGTTCTTCATCATCTGCGCGATGTCGAGGATCGTCGCGGAGCCCGAACCATTGTCGAGCATCCCCGCTCCGTAGATCGCGTCAAGGTGGGCATCGACGACCACGGTGTGGTTCTTGTCGCCGCCCTTCGAGTCGGCGATCACGTTGTAGTCGTCCGTGTTTGGCTTGACGATCGCCTGGATGGTCATCGTCAGGTTCGGCAGCGCCGTCTTGTTCTGCACCGCCTGCTGGTACTGGGTGAGCAGGTCGCTGCCGGTTGCAAACGATGTGAATGCGACCGGGATCGTCGGGATGACCGGATTACCCGCCGCGTCGACCAGGCTGCCGCTGAGCAGGTCGGTGCGGTCCGGGTTCCCCTCATTGAAGATGATGACGCCGCTCGCCCCCGCCGCCTGCGCGTTGACGGCCTTGACGCCGAAGTTGCAGCCGCCGCGCTGGATCAGGGCGATCCGTCCGGCGGTGAACCCGGTGAAGTCGGACGACGTGCACCCGCTCGTCGAGCTCGTTGTCTGCGTCGGCGGGATGATGATGCCGCCGGCCGGCTGGAGAGCGGCGGTCGTCGTGCCGGTGCTCTGCCCAGGGTTCCACTCGCCCGAGAGCACGTAGGTGTGCGCGACCGGCGAGTTCTCCTTGAACACGGGCGGGGCCGTGTACGCGTAGTAGGTGAACTTGTACGTCTGAATCGTGACGTCGTAGCCGGCAGCCGTCATCACGGATGCGACGTAGTCCGCCGACGCCTTGTAGCCCGGTTCGCCGGAGTTGCGAGACGGGTGGTTGTCCGCGGGGCTTGGATTTGCGTCGGCGATCGTCTGGAACTGCTTCATGATGTTCCAGAGATCCGCCGTTCTGATACAGGGCAAGAGCTTGCCCGAAGTGTCGTTCACTTGCGTGGCGCATGCATCCTGCTCGGTCCCGCTCGCGTTGGCAGCCGCAAGAACTCCGACGATGCCGGCGATAACGAGCATGAGCACCAACGACCTCGCACGCTGTGGCATGAGGTTCCCCCCTTGGTAGCTTGACGCGCCGCCAAGCCAGCAAGTCGGACGCTACGGCGGCGAGGCGGAACGATAACCCCTCCGAGGGCCGCCACGAGTCAGTCGAAAAAGTGGCAGCAGCTTTTACACAGCGAAAATATGGCGAATATCGGCGGATGATCGCGCCCGGGTAGAAGCAGTCCAGGCTTTTCCGATCATCCGAGTTTCAAGGAGGCTTCTATGCGATTCCACAAGGTTGCAATTGTTGCGGTCCTCGCCCTCGCGAGCGTGCCGGCGGCTGCCTTTGCGGCGCAGCCGTCGCACCCGGCGACCCCCGCCAACAGCCATGCCAACACCAACGCGAACGCCACCTCGACGACGGGCGCCAGCAGCAAGGCCAACTCGCACGCGAGCGCGGCGAAGGTGATGTTCGTGCTGCGCGGCACGCTGACCGCGTACGCCCCGGCAGTCGGGTCGACGAACGGTTCCGTCACGATCACCGTCAAGGGCTCGAACCACGAATCGAGCTTGCTCAAGGGCTCGACGCTGACATTCCCCGTCAGCTCGACCACGAAGATCGCCGGGACCTTCAAGGCCCTCGATAACGGCATCGTCAAGGTTCGCGCGGCGAAGAACACACCGTCCGCGACGCTGACGACGCTGACCGCCTTCCAGGTCATCGACCAGGGCGCCCCGAGCGCCTAACCACGTCCACTCGATGCTTCATTGGCTTCACACCGGACGGCCTTACGGGGCCGTCCGGTACCTTCAGCACATGAGACCCGTCTCGAATCTTCGCCGGTCTCGTCCTGGCGCTCGCTGCCGCTCCGGCCGGGCTCGCCGCGAGTCCCAACGCGGCTTCGGGTTCGAATCCAGCGGCGACCCATACGAACACCACGAACGGCAAACCGCCGTCGGCCGGCAACAGCTCGAGCCACGCCGAGCAGACCGACCAGGGCGTCGTGCAGTCGATCGCCGGCGGGACGGTCGTCCTGAAAGAACTCGACGGGAGCGCAGTCAGCATCCCGGTCGACCAGGGCACGGTCATCCTCGTCGACGGGCGGCAAGGCGCACTCCGCGCCGTCAAGCCCGGCTTCGTCGCGATCGCCAAGTGGAAGCCGGGCGGCACCGCGCAGCTCCTCCAGGCCTTCAACCTGTCACCGCAGAGCGGAGAGGGGATTGCGATCGTCAAGTCACTGCTTCGGAACGGCGTGATCGTCACCGCAGCGAATGGCAGCACGGTGACGATCCACACGAATGCAAAGACGCTGGTGCTGATCGACGGAAAACAAGCGACGCTCCGCGGCGTCAAGGCCGGGTTCACCCTCGTGACGAGCGCCGCCACGACAGGCGGCCGCAAGCCCGCGAGTGAGCTCCGCTTCCTGAGCCCCGGCTAAGATCGTCGCAATGGCCGCCAGCGTCCTGCTGGTCGAGGACGAAGAGAACCTCGCCTCGCTCGTCGAGGCCTACCTCCGTCAGGAGGGTTACCCCGTCATCGTGGTCACCACGGGCGCGGAGGCGCTGCGGGTGGTCGGGCAGGAGCCGATCCGGCTCGTCGTGCTCGACCTGACGCTGCCGGACATGGACGGGCTCGACGTCTGCCGGCAGATCCGGACGCGCTCGACGGTGCCGATCGTGATGGTCACGGCCCGCGACGAGGAGGCCGACCGGCTCGTCGGTCTCGACGTCGGCGCCGACGACTACATCGGCAAGCCCTTCTCGCCCAAGGAGCTCGTGGCGCGGATGAAGGCGGTGCTGCGGCGCACCGAGCCACACGCGGCGGACGAGATGCTCGTGCTCGGCGACGTCGTCGTCCAGCGCGACGCCCGCGAGGTGGGCGTCGCCGGCCAACCGGTCGAGCTGCGCCCGAAGGAGTTCGATCTGCTCGCATACCTGATCCAGAACCGGGGCGTCGTCGTGTCACGTGACGTGCTGCTTGAACGGGTTTGGGGACATGGATTACGCAGGCGGAACGCGGACGGTCGACGTCCACGTCGCCCAGCTCCGGCGCAAGCTGGGCCGGCCGGGGCTGATCAGGACGATCCGCGGCGCCGGCTACAAGGCCGTGGCGCCGTGAATCGGTGAAGTCGCTCCAGGCGCGCGAGTTCGCCGCGATCGCGCTTTCGATCCTGACTGCGGTCGGCGTCAGCCTCGTACTGGCGGTCGTTCTCGTTCGGCGCTCGGCACGGCACGATGCGCTGAGCGCACTCGCGCGGCAGGCGGCCCTGATCGCGGAGCAGACGAAACCGGCCGGCTCGCAGCTGACGAGCCTCGGCGCCTTCTACGACACCCAGCAGGAGAAGCTCGCGATCATCTCGATTTCGCAGGCGGTGCTCCAGCTGCCGCCGGACGCCGGGGCGTCTCTACTCGCAGGGCGTCCGGCCCAAGGATCCGTGGACGTGCACGGCAAGCGCTACCTCTACGCCACCCGTCCGGTCGGCGGGCGAGCGATCGTGCTGCTGCGCTCGGCGAAACTCGCGGCCTCCGACCTCGCCCCGTTCACGGTCGCCTTCGCGATCGCTGCCGCGGTCGGGGCGGCGCTCGCGGCAATCGCGGCGTTCCTGCTCGCGGGCGCCGTCGCGCGGCCGATCAGACGCGTCGCAGAGGCAAGCCGCGCGCTCGCGGCTGGAGAGAACCCAAAGCCGCTGCCGGTCCGGGGCTCCGAGGAGCTGGCCTCGCTCGCGGCGACGTTCAACCAGATGGCAGACGACCTCGGCCGCGCAAAGGACGCCGAGCGAGCGTTCCTGCTTTCGGTCAGCCACGAGCTGAAGACACCGCTCTCCTCGATCCGCGGCCACGGCGAGGCGCTCCTCGACGGAGTGATGCAGGTGCCGCAGGCCGCAGCCGTGGTCGTGGCCGAGTCGAACCGGCTCGAACGGCTCGTGCGCGACCTGCTCGATCTGGCAAGGCTGAACCAGCGATCGTTCACGGTTGCGCCGCAGCCCGTCGACCTGTCGGAGCTCGCCGAGGAGGCAGTCGGCCGGCACGCGGCCGAGGCGCGCCGGGTGGGGCTGTCGCTTACCGCGGATGCTCCGGACCCCGCGCCCGCGCTCGCCGATCCGGACCGGGTGCTCCAGGTCCTGTCGAACCTGGTCGAGAACGCGCTGCGCTCGACTCCCGCCGGCGGCTCGGTCACGCTCTCCGCGTCGCCCCGGCCGGCTGATCGTCGCCGACACCGGGCCCGGCCTCGAACCCGACGAGCTGCCACATGCCTTCGAGCGGTTCTTTCTCTACGAGCGCTACGCAGCAAACAGGGCAGTCGGCACCGGTCTCGGCCTCGCGATCGTGAAGGAGCTGACCGAGGCGATGGGGGGAGCTGTCACGGTCAAGAGCGTGCCCGGCCGCGGGACGACGTTCGCCGTCCGACTGCCGGAGGTTTTACGTTCCGATCACACCGCGAAAGCGAGTCGGTGACCGTCATCAGGGATACCAAGGGCAATCCGCGAAACCTGAGGAGGAGTTCGACGATGAAGGTCAAGATGATTTTGCTCACGCTCGCCAGCGCGGCCATCACCGCCTCGGTCGCCATCGCAGCGCCGCCGGCCGGCAAGGGCAAGCCCCCGACAACCGGCACCGGCTGTAAGCCGAGCGTCTCGGTCGTGCTCACGGGCACCGTTGCCGTGGCGCCGGGCGCGAGCCCGGTTCTGCCGTTCAGCCTGATGGTCACCGCTACGCACGCAAACCACAAGGCCTATGTCAAGGCGACCCAGCCCCTCACGGTGACGGTCACCACGACGACGAAGATCAACCGTAAGGGTGGCAACAAGTCACTCGCCGACCTGCTCGCGGGTGATCGCGTCACGATCCATGCCCGCGCGTGCAAGGCCGACCTCAAGAACGGCGCGACCCCGGCGCTGACCGCTACGAAGATCGACGCGCACCCCGCACACGCGTAACTGACGTCCCGCTCCTCGTACCAGGTGCCGGCCCACGGGGCCGGCACCTCGTGCTTTCTTGACGCCGGCTACGCCATGAAATCGTGCAGTTGGTACACGCGGGTGTCGGGTGCACGGCCACCCTGCTCCATCAGGGGTTGGACGATCGGCAGCAGGCGGTCGTTGAAGAACGCATCCCACGCCTCCTGGGACTCCCACACATCGAAGATGCGGAAGACCCCAGCTTCCTCGTCGAATCCGGCCGTGTGAACGAGCCCACCCGCGGGCGGGTTGGCGCGCGCGCCAATCGCCTCCTGGACGTGGTCATAGTTCGTGGTCGTCCGGTCGTCGCCGTCGATCGGGAACTCCTGGATGACTGCAACTGCCATGCTCGGCCTCCTCGCGTTTTGGTGCGACAACTCTACGCCGGTCAGGCGAGTTCACGGGCGCGAGCCAACAGCGCCCTCTCGGCGGCCGACTCGTGCTCCCGGGCCGCTGCACTCCACTCGTCGTTCGCGGCGAGCGTCGCGTCGAGCCCTGCCAGCATCGAGTCGATCGCCGCCTGCGACGACGATCCGATCTGCCGGCGTGCGGCGGCGCACGCCGCGGGATCGAGGGCGGCACGCAGCGTCTCCTCGTCCAGGTCGACGGGCGTCCCGATCGCGACTTCGGCAGCCGCAGACAGACGCGCCGGTGAGAGCGCCGACGGCGGCTCCCCCGCTTCGACCAGGTCCCGCACGGCGAGCCCGACGACCTTGTGCGCGCTCCGGTAGTCGAGGCCGCCCTCGAGCGCGAGCACATCGGCGACGTCGGCCGCCGTGACGAAGCTCTCGCGCGCAATCTGCTCGAAGCGCGCCGGCCGCAGCTCGATCCCGGCCAGCACCGAAGCAGTCAGCCGCGCGACAGCAACCGCCTCGTCGAGTGCGCGCGGCACCGTCCCGTTCAGAAGGTGGAAGTGATCCGTGCGCGCCGAGCCGGTATGAAGCGTTGCGAGCGCCGCAGCGACGTCGCCCGCAGCCTGGCCCGCCTGCGTGCGGATTGCAGCGAGCGCATACGGGTTCTTCTTCTGCGGCATCAGCGCGCTCGCGCGGCTGTGCGCGTCGGCAAGCTCCAGGAGCCCGAACTCCTGGCTCGCGTAGATCTCGAAGTCCTGGCCGATCTGGCTCTGATGCGCCGCCGCGATCGCGAGGGCGGCGAGGAGCTCGACGTAGACGTCGGCCTGCCACGCCGCATCCTTGGTGTGCTCGATCAGCCCGTCGCAGCCGAGCAGCTCGGCGAGGCGTGTGCGATCGAGCGCCCAGCGCGAGCCGGCGCTGCCGCCCGCCCCGGCCACGCTCGCCCCGAGTGCGGTGTGCGACGAGCGCGCTCGGTCGGCGTCGCGCAGCGCCGGATAGGCGTAGGTCAGGAGCAGATGCCCGAGGGTGGTCGGCTGGGCCGGCTGCAGATACGTGTAGTCGGTCGCGAGGATGTCGCGAGTGACGCGTGCGTGTCGTGCGAGCGCCGCGGCCTGGTCGGTTAGGGCGTCGTGGAGCTCGCGAACAGCGGTGCGCGCCGTCAGGCGGAGTGCCACCCGAAACGCCTCGCGGCGGGGGCGACCCGCGCTCAGCCACCCCGCGGCGGAACGGCCGACGCGTCGCTCGAGCTCGGCCTCGCGCGCGTTGAATGCATCGCCGAGCGAGGGATCCCACGGGAACTCGTGGCCGGCGATCTCGTGCAGCTCGAGCAGGCCGCGCACGAGCGCACGCGCGTCGTCGCCCGCGAGGTCGCCGCCCTCGACGAGCGCAACCGCGTGCGCGAGATCCGCGAGCGACAAGCCTCGGGCCAGACGCGGTCCGTGCGCGCTCTCGGCCGCGTAGGCAGCTGCGACCAGTTCGCCGGCGGCGCCGCCACGCAGCCGTCCCCCCCGGCCGAGCTCTCCTGTTTCCGTCATGAACGGAGCGTAGAGAACCGCGGGCGATGAGTTTCTGTCCACGCGGCCGTCTAAGAGACAAATCCCAGAGACCAGGAGGCTCAAGATGTCGAAAGTGGCTACAAAGCTGAATCTCTCGCAGGTCGGCCGCGTCTGTGTCACCGTTGCCGACACCGACCGCGCCATCGACTTCTACGTCGACACGCTCGGCTTCGAGAAGGTCGTCGACGTCCCGATGGGCGAGGCGGGGCGCTGGGTCGAGGTCGCACTCCCCGGGACAGCGACGACGATCGCGCTCGCCCCGCCGCCGCAGGGCCAAGAGGCCGGCGGCAGCCAGACCGGGATCTGCCTCGACACGTCGAACGTCGACGCCGACCACGCTGCGCTGAAGGCCGCGGGCGTCGACGTCGACGAAGAGGTCGTCCGCTGGGGCGGCCCGGTGCCGCCGATGTTCTGGCTCCGCGATCCAGACGGAAACTCGCTGATCATCGTCCAGCCGACGACATGATCCCAAGACGCCAATGCGACCGGCGCACACCGCCGGTCGCGTTCGGCCTTGTTACCGCGAAGCGTCGAGCGATAGCCGCTGCAGCAGCGCGTCCACGCGCACGAAGCCGCCCTTCGCCCCTTCCTCGACGCCGTACTGCATCGTCGTGTCGCGCTCCTCGGTCGTCGCGAAGCGCATCGTCTGCGTCAGCTTGGTCTGATCGCCGAGATCCTCGAACTCGAGCGTCTGCAGGTGGTTCATGAACGTCTGCACGAGCCGCTCGGGCGCGTCGACCTCGCGGAACTCGCCCTCGACGACGCCGAACGCGGTGCGGAAGCGGTACGTGCCGCCGGGACGGACGTCCATCTCCTCGACGACCGTGCCGTCGCCCCACCATTCCGGGATCAGCTTCGGGTCGGTCCAGACGGAGAACACGTGCGCGCGCGGTGCGTCGAAGGTCCGCTCGACGCGGATCTCGAGCTCGTTCGGTTTGGTGACGATGGTCTCGTTCATCTCAGCGCACCGCCTTCTTCACGAGCGCGCGGATCTTTGCCTCGTCTGCTGCAGTCAGCTTCGTCAGTGCAAAGGCAGTTGGCCACATGGAGCCTTCGTCGAGCTTCGCCCTGTCGTTGAACCCGAACGTCGCGTACCTGTCCTTGAACTTTGCCGCGTCGCGGAAGAAGCAGACGACCTTCCCCTCCTTGGTGGCATACGCGGGCATCCCGTACCAGGTCTTCGGCACGAGGTCCGGGGCGGTGCCTTTGATCAGCTCATGGAGCCGCTTGGCGATCGCGCGATCCTTCGGCGCCATCGCGGCGATCGCCTCCCGCACGGCGCTTTCGCCATCCTCGTTGGCCTTCAGCTCCCGCGCGCGCGCTCTCATCGCCGCTTTTTCCTCGGCCGAGAATCCATCTTTCTTGGTGGTGCTCATCGGTCTCCTTTCGTGCGTTCGACGACCTGGGCGAACCGGTCGAGCCGCCGCAACCATGTGCTGATGCCCTCGAAAGCGTAGGGCGCGAGCATGCACCTGCGGACACGGCCGACCTTCTCCGTGGTCACGAGCTCCGCCTCCTCGAGCAGCCGGATGTGCTTCTTCATCCCGGTCAGCGACATGCCGAAGGGCTCGGCAAGCTCGCTGATCGTCGCGCGGCCGGAGCCGAGCCGTTCGAGGACGGCGCGGCGGGTCGGGTCGGCGAGAGCTGCGAAAGCGCGGTCGACGGTGGTTTGATGCTGAACCATCCGGTTCACTTTAGCAGCCGGCAACCGACGCAGCGCGTCAAGCGAAGCGGTCAACCGCTTCAGAGGGATAGATCAAGCCGGGGGTGCCCACGATGATCCGCGAGTCAGTTCCGGTGGGGCCAGATGTGGCGTGGCCTCACCGGATTTTCCACCAAAGACCGATCATTGGCCAGCGCTCTCCGTGGCGTTGCGGGCATCCAGACTCCTGAGGCGAAAGAAAGGCGGGGCGATGACGATGCCGGCGCAGTTGAGAGTGGTACCGAACGGGACAGCACCGGAAGGAAAGGCGTTGCTCGGATGGCTGAAGCTGCTCGGGTGGGCGGTCGTGATCGACCACGACGACGGCCATTGGGTCGGGTTCGCCTCGCGGATCGACACCCTGGGTGCGGAGCTCTACATCAGCGAATCTGCAAGCAGCCAGCGGGAGCTCGTTTCCAAGCTCCTGAGCAGTGCGCGCGGCTACGCGTCGCGGGCAGCGTAAGCTCGGACTTCAGGGCCAGGTCGGCACGCCTGCCGTCGGTCATACTTCGGCTCATGCCGTCCGCCACGCGGCAGCTACCGAAGAGCGTTGCGATCAGCAGACGACGCTGGGGGTATGTCGTCTGGGGAGTCGCGCTCGGCTTCGTCTTCATCCCGGAGATCCTCGCCGCGCTGCCGCTCACCGAATCGCAGCTGCCGTTTCCGACGATCTCGAGGATGACCGGCCACCTCGAATACGAGCACGCAGAGTGGGAGATCTTCCCGACGATGATGACCGTGTTCGTGCTCTATTCACTCTGGCGCGTGCCTCCGGCGACGACTTCGGGCAGCAACACGACCGATAACGGTCCGCAGCGCACGCCGGGCGGCCGGCTGACCTTTCATCCGAGCCCCGAGAAGGCAAGCGTCTTCGACAACGAAGTGGTGAGAGACGTGCTGTTCGCGGTGCGCGTGGTGGGGGTAGCTCTCGCGGTTACGTTGATCACGCTCTGGGCCTTTCACCATTGGCCGAACGAGTACGTAACCTCCCCGGACGGAACGCGGACGAAGCAGGCGAACTACCACGTTGCGTACTTCCTGTACGGCTCGATCGGCTTTTTCTGGCTTTTCCTTCCGAGCATCACCGGATTCGTCAAGGGGAAGGACGCGGAGTTCCCGTCACTCTTCCGCACGGTCGCAAATCTCGAGGCCTGGATCGGCAGGCCCCGTACGCATCCCGCCAGCGATCGGATCGGTAAGGCGATCGCCTGGCTCGTGTCGTTCATTCTCGTGTGGGGAATGGTCTTCCTGATGATGCACCTGACCCTCTATCCATTCCCGAACATCACCCACATTCTCAATCACGGGGGCTAGCTGTAGCTGCCGCAGCGATGATTGATTCCGGGACAGGCGCCTTGCTCATCGGCGGCGCGAAGGTCTTTCCGATCATCCTCTCCAACGGGCCACCGCCGGCCGGCACCGCGCCGAGTGGAAAAAACGCTTTCGCCGAGGTCGCTGCCGGCGGGGTGAACATGATCCGCAGTGGCTCGGGCACCTGGTCGATCGAGCTTGCGGATGGTCAGATCGCGGCAGAGCGGAGTGTCCTCGACGCAGCCGGCGGGCATGGGCTCCATTGCTGGACGTGGTTGGGGAAGGTCCCGAACTTGCCGGCGCAGGCAGGCTCGGCGAATGAGCAACTGCTCGTGAAGATCGTCGGCGCACTCAAGGGCCATTCAGCGCTTGCAGCATGGAAGGGTGTCGACGAGCCCGCGCTTGCTCCGGTGCCGGCGGCGGGACTCGTGCGTGCCTACCAGCGTCTACGCGCGCTCGACGCCGATCACCCGCTGGTGATCATCGAGGCGCCGCTGGGCACGGTCGCCGCGCTCGCGCCCTACAGTGCGGCGCTGGACATCACCGGAGCCGACATCTATCCGGTCTCCTATCCGCCCGGCGCGCATGCGGGTGGAACGAACACGGATATCAGCGTTGTCGGCGACGTCACCCGCAAGATGGTGCAGGCAGCGCGCGGCAAACCGGTCTGGACGACGTTGCAGATCGCCTGGAGCGGTGTGCTCCCACCCGCGCATGTGCCCCGCTTCCCGACCTTGCTCGAGGAGCGCTTCATGGCCTACCAGGCGATCGTCGCCGGCGCGCGCGGGCTGGCCTTCTTCGGCGGGCACTTGACCCAGCTGATGCGGCCCGCCGACGTCCAGAGCGGCTGGAACTGGAGCTTCTGGGAGCGTGTGTTGCAGCCGCTCGTCTCAGAGCTCAGCTCGACCGCGATTGCGCCCGCGCTCGTGGCGCCGGCCGCCACGGTGACGATCGCGGCGAGCGCCGCCGATGTCGATCTCACGACCCGTCAAGCCGACGGATTTCTCTACGTGATCGCGGTCCGGCGCGGCAGCCGCACAAGCCAGGTCACCTTCTCAGGCTTGCCGGCGGGGATCGGCGGAGGCGAGGTGCTGTTCGAGTACGCGGCGAGCAGATTCCGCGAAGTCACCGTGACCAAGTCCGCGTTTCGCGACTGGCTCGGTCCGCATGACAGCCGCGTCTACCGTTTCCCACACACGTCCTGAGCGCGAGATGAGCGAGTATCCGTGGCCGGTGAAGCCGTTCGACCACCAGCACGCCGTGCGCGGGATCTTCCGCGATCCGCGAATCGGGGATAACGGCGGCAAGTCGTTTCACACGGGCGTGGACGTTTCCGCGCCCGATGGCACAGCCGTGTACGCGGTTGCCCCGGGTCGGGTCTCGATCGAGGGCGCGCAGATCGTCGCCGTCGTCGGGAGCGGGCGGAACTTCGGCTACTGGCACATCCTGCCCGCCGTCGAGAACGGGGCCGACGTGCCGCTCCACGGCCTGCTCGGACACATCGCCCCCGGTTGGGGCCACGTCCATCTCTCCGAGCGCACCCCTCATCCCGGACCCGCACGGGAGCTACTGGAACCCACTCCGCGCGGGCGCGCTTACGCCGTTCGCCGACTACGGGGCTCCCGTCGTCTCGCACATCGTCACCTCGCGCCCAGCGGGCCAACTGTTCGGCCTCGTCAACTTCATCGTCGAGGCGTTCGACCACCCGCCGATTTCCGCGCCTCCGCCATGGCACGACATCCCGGTCACCCCCGCCCTGATCCGCTGGCGCCTCGCCCACGGCGCGAACGACATCGTTCCGTGGCGCATCGCCGCCGACTTCCGCACCTCGTTCGCGCCCGACGTCGTCGACAACTCCGACCTCCACTTCGGCGACGTCTACGCGCCGGGCACACGCCAGAACCACCCGAACGAGCCCGGGCTGTTCCGCTTCTGGCTCGCGCGCGGCTTCGACACGCGCCAACACCCCGACGGGAACTACCTCCTCGAAGTCGAGGCCGCCGATGTCCGCGGCAACACCTCGCGGGGGCACCTCGCCGTCACCTTCGCCAACGCCGTTTAGGCCAGACCTCGTGCGGCCCACGCCCGCGCCGACACGACGAATGGCGCCGGGGGCTGCTTCTCCCTGCAGAGCTCGCGCAGTTGAGCCTGTCCCGCCGCATCGAGACTTGTCGCATGCCCGCCGGCCGGACCAACGCCGAGCGTGAACGGCTCCCACCACTCCTCGAAGCTCGGATGCTCGACGTCCACTGAAAGAAGGGTCTCCTCGACGTCGTGCACTCCTGCCGCTGCGAACAGTTCGGCCAGGTGGCCCTGACGCGCGCCCGCCATCTGCGACTCATCCGGGACGTTCGGATCGAGCTCGCGCGCGGCAGTCCAGAACACGCTGAGCGGACCCTGGCCGCCGCCATGATCCCAGACGCACGCCGCCACGACGCCACCCTCCCTCGTCACCCGCGCCATTTCGCCAAGTCCGGCGACCGGGTCTGCCATGAAGTGAACGACGAGTTGCGCGAGAGCCGTGTCGAACACCTGACCTTCGAACGGAAGCTCCTCCGCCGCGGCGCGCTGCACGCTGACTCCCGGTTGGCGAGCCCGTGCGGCTGCGACGAAGCTTTCCGAGGGATCAACAGCGGAGACCGAGTCGGCTCCGAGCCGCCTGACCAGCTCGGCCGTCAGCGCGCCAGGGCCGCAGCCGACGTCGAGTGCGCGCTGGCCCGCCTCGACGCCCGCGAAATCGGCGAACACCGGAGCCAGCGGCTGCGAATAGCGCCCCATGAATCGGTCGTACGCGTCGGCGCCAACGGCGAAGCTCACCGCTCGACTGTACGTCACGCAGTTGCGGCCGGTGCGCGCCGGCGCGCACGCTCCTCGCGCCACCAGATCAGCTCGTAGGCGTGCAGCGCGACCCAGACCGCAGCCACGAGCGCGATCGTGGCGAGCGCCGGGACGACGCACCGCGACCGGCACCAAGGCCGCGAACCCGAGCGACGCAACGAAGCGGCCCCGGCTCAGCGACCGCGAGCACCCGCCAGCCGCAGCGCGACGTAGGCGAGCAGGTAGAGCGCGGAGCCGCCGCAGAGAGCGACCGCCGGAATCAGGTGCAGCTCACCATGGACGTGCGCGAGCGTCGTCTTCATCGCGAAGGCGAAGAGGACGATCCCTGCCACCATCGGAAAATGCAGATAGGTGTACACGTCGCGCGCCAAGGCGGCACGCCGCTCGCCGCTGCTGTCGGCCAGCAAGTCGCTCCACGCCGGCCGAGAAGAAGTCGAAATACGCCAGCCAGAACGACGCCGCGACGACAAGACCGAGCACCGCCGCGAGAATCACACCGCCGCCGAGGCCGGTGCCCCTCGCACCGAGCCCGATCGCGACCAGCGCCTCGCCGATCGCGATGATCAGAATCAAGCCGTGACGCTCGGCGAAGTGCGCGGGATGAACACGCCAGCCGCGCGCACCGACCAGAACCGGGCCGAAGAACGCCACCAGCAGGCCGATCAGCCACAACACCGGCCGGAGCCCGCTGTGGACGAAGGCTGCGGCGAGGATCAGCGCACCGCCAAAGAGGGTTGTGCGCGCCATCAGCAGTACGGCCGCGAGCAAGTCCGGCTCGGCCTTTCCGGCGAGCGCGTACATCCCGAGGAACATGACGAGGACGATCAGGAACGCCACGCGCGAAGACGTAGCCGTTCCCTGCCGAAGGCTTCGGGAACTGCGAGTGCGGCGACGAACATCGCCGCCGCCGCGACCAGCAACACCGCCAACACCAACCCCGAGTCCGTATCGACGGTGTTCGTCAGCCAGGCATAGCTCGCCCACGCCCACCACAGACACGCCCAGGACGAGCAACCCGCGACCGAACCCGCCCCAGGTCACGTCTTCGAACAGCAACGTCGTCACCTGAGTGAAGCCGAAGACGAACACGAGGTCGAAGAACAGCTCGAGCGGCGTGACGCGGTGCTCGGACTTCGGCGATCCGCTCGCTCACACGTCGAAGCCGAGCTCGTCGAGCGATTCGTGCAGCTCGGCGGCGTCGTTGTAGACGCGAAAGGCGCCGGCGTCGAGCAGCTCGTCCGAGCCGTAACCACCGCTGAGGAGCCCGACGCTGAGCATGCCGGCGCGGCGGGCGGCGAGCAGGTCCCAGACGGCGTCGCCGACCACGTAACAGTCGGCCGCCTCGACACCGAGTGCGACCTGGCAGGCGAGGAAGAGGTCGGGCTCGGGCTTGGCTCGAGCGACATCGCCGCGGTCGATCACCACCGTCTCGTCGCCGACTCCCAGCGCGTCGAGCGACAGATCGATCTCGGGACGGCGGCCCGACGTCGCGATCCCGTGCACGATCCCTCGCTCGCGGAGGTGCTCGAGCAGCTCGACGGCTCCCGGCAGCGGGCGCCGTTCGGGAAGCAGCTCCCGGAAGATCGCGCCGTGACGAAGCTGGATCGCCTCGGTCTCCTGCGGGGAGAGCTCCCGCCCCACTTCACGCGCGACCGCGCGCGCAAACAGGCCGCCGCTCATCCCGATCCGGCGGTGAATCCGCCAGCCGTCGATCGGCATTCCTTCCTCGGCGAGCGCGCGCTGCCAGGCAAAGACATGCGCGTAGACCGTGTCGACCAGCGTCCCGTCGAGATCGAAGATCAACGCGCGCGCCATGTTTTCAGAAGCCTAGGTCGGCCAGCGTCGCAGCACCTCGACAACCGCTCCGAGCCGCTGCCCGTGCGCGGTCAGGCGGTACTCGACGCGCGGCGGCCGGGCGTCGATCACGCGGCGCTCGAGCAGGCCTGCCTCCTCGAGATCAAGCAGGCGCTGCGCGAGCATCCGGGGGGAGACCTCGCGCAGCGCTTGCCTGAACTCGTTGAACCGAACCGCCCCGGTGTGCGACGCGTAGATCAGCGCGAGCGCCCACCGGCGGCCGAGGATGTCGGCGCCCTCGAGCACCTCGGCCGGCAGCGGCTCGCAGCGATTACACCGCTGCGACATCGCGTGCCGGCTCGAGCGTCTGCTCGAAGACCTCGTCGAGGCTCATCACCGGGTGGAACGAGAGCTGCTCGCGCACGTCCGCCGGAACATCGTCGAGGTCGCCCCGGTTGCGCTCCGGTAGCACGACGTCGGTGAGTCCGGCCGCGTGCGCGGCGAGCACCTTCTGCTTGAGCCCGCCGATCGGCAGGACGCGTCCCTGCAGCGTCACCTCGCCGGTCATGCCGACCGTGTGACGCACGGGGCGGCCGGTGAGGAGCGACGCCAGTGCTGTGGCCATCGTCACCCCGGCACTCGGTCCGTCCTTCGGAATCGCACCTGCCGGCACGTGAACGTGGAACGAGCGGCCGTCGAAGGCGTCCTCGCTGATGCCGAGTTGCTCGGCGTGCGAACGCACATACGAGAGCGCGATCTGCGCCGACTCCTTCATCACGTCACCGAGCTGGCCGGTGAGGATGACGTCGCCGCCGCCCTTGTGCGAGGTCGCCTCGACGAAGAGCACGTCTCCGCCCGCTCCGGTGACGGCGAGGCCGGTGGCAACGCCGGGAACCGCGGTCCGTTCGGCCGCCTCGTGGAACACCTTCTGCCGGCCGAGCGCCTGGCGCGCCGCCGCCTCGTCGATCGCGACAGGCGGAGCGACCTTGCCCGATGCGATCCCCGTCGCCGTCTTGCGCAGGATCTTCCCGAGCTCGCGCTCGAGGTTGCGAACACCCGCCTCGCGCGTGTACTCGTCGATGACGACGCGCACCGCGGCGGGGGTGGTCGAGACCTCGTCCTCGCGCAGGCCGTTGCGCTCGCGCTGCCGCGGCCACAAGTAGCCCTCGGCGATCGCGACCTTCTCGTCGACCGTGTACCCGTCGAACGGGATCACTTCCATCCGGTCGAGCAGCGGCCCGGGGATGTTCTCGACGAAGTTCGCGGTCGCGATGAAGAAGACCTGCGACAGGTCGAGCTCGACGTCGAGGTAGTGGTCGCGGAACGTGTGGTTCTGCGCAGGGTCGAGCACCTCGAGCAGCGCCGACGACGGATCTCCGCGCCAGTCGGCGCCGAGCTTGTCGACCTCGTCGAGGAGGATGACCGGGTTCATCGTGCCGGCGTCGCGCAGCGCACGCACGAGCCGTCCCGGCAGTGCGCCGATGTAGGTGCGGCGGTGACCGCGGATCTCGGCCTCGTCGCGCACGCCGCCGAGCGACATGCGCACGAACTCGCGTCCGAGCGCGCGGGCGATCGACTCGCCGATCGACGTCTTGCCGACGCCGGGCGGGCCGGTGAACGTGAGGATCGCTCCCGGAGCGCCTGTCGTCGGCAACGTCACGATCGGCGCGCAGCTTGCGCACGGCCAGGTACTCGACGACGCGTTCCTTCACGTCCTCGAGACCTGCGTGGTCGGCGTCGAGCACTTCGCGCGCGTTCGCCGGGTCGAGCCGGTCTTCGGACCGCTTCGACCACGGCACTGCCAGTAGCCAGTCGAGGTAGTTGCGGATCACCTGCGACTCGGGCGAGGACTCGCCGATCTTCTCGAAGCGCGCGAGCTCGCGGTCCGCCTGCGCGCGAACGGCGTCGGGCATGCCGGCCTCGTCGATCTTCGTGCGGTATTCCTCGACGACGGAGCCGTCGTCGTCACCGAGCTCCTTGCGGATCGATTCCATCTGCTTGCGCAGCACGTATTCGCGCTGCTGCTTGTTCACGTCCGACTCGACGTCGTGGCGCACCTTCTCGCGCAGTTGCATGTCGGTCAGGCGCTCGCGCTGGATCGCGACTGCGAGCTGGAGCCGCCCGACGACGTCGAGCGTCTCGAGCAGGCGCACGCGGTCCTCGTATGCGAGCTCCGGTGAGTAGGCACAGGTATCGGCGAGCGCGCCCGGCTCGGCGATCGCGCGCAGGAAGCTCGCGATCCGGCCGTCGTCGCCTCGAAGCTCGAGGATCTCCTCGACGACCGCGCGATATTCGCGCGCGAGCTCACGGTCTTGATCGGCGGCACAGGCTCATCCGGCCGTGCCTCCACCTCGGCGCGCAGCCGGCCGTCGGTGTCGGTGCGCGCCGCGCCGATCGAGGCGCGGTAGAGGCCCTCGAGCGTGACGGCGCGGCCGCCGCCCGGCAGGCGGACGCGATCGCCCACGGAAGCGACGGTGCCAACGGATGCATAGGTGCCCTCGTGGCGCGGGACGAGGAGCACTTCGGACTCCTCGCCGACGTCCACGGAGAGCGTGGCGGTCATGTTCGGAAAGACGACGACGTCGTCCAGCGGGATCAGCAGCAGGTCGGTCACGGTCGATACCTCTTCAGTAGTAGGTATCGAAAGAATAGCGATCAGGCCGGAGGTGCCGCCAGGACGGCTCGCCGCTTACTGCCAGTACTTCTCGACGACCTCCTTCGGCCGTTCCGTCGCCGCATCCGGATCGCGGCCGGCGTCCCGCAAGCCCTGCCGCTGATGGAGCAGATCCCACATCTGGTCGAGCGAGACCTTCAGCTCTGCAAGGCGCGCGCGGGTCTTCTCGTCGGCGTGGCCGGCCGACTCCTGCTGCCACAGCTGGTGCTCTTCGGCGATCAGCTCCTCGATCGTCCCGTGAATGGCGTCGTCGTTCATCTCGGCTCCTTGGGCGCGGGCGGAGACCTAAGTAAAGCGCTCCGAGAGGGGTCGGCGGCGGAGTTTCTTTACCCGGCGCCCCAGGCGGTCGCCTCGCCGCTCGCCGAGTCGAAGAGAACGATGTCCTCGAGCGGAACGGCGAACGGCTCGCGCGTTCCGGCTTGAAGCTTCGCCGACACCGGCAGCTTCGCCACGAGCGCCTGCTCGCCGAGGCGCAGGTGCGCGAGCTGCTCGTCGCCGAGGTACTCGACGACCTCGACGTCGCGCCTCGAACCCGACGCGACGCTGCGTCGCCGGCGCCGAGCCGGATGTGCTCGGGCCGGAAGCCGGCGAGGAGCGAATCCGCGCCGACCCCGACGACCGGGGCGGGAATGACGTTCATCGCCGGCGAGCCGATGAAGCTCGCGACGAACATGTTCGCCGGCCGCGTGTAGAGCTCCTCGGGCGTGCCGATCTGCTGGAGCACGCCGTTGCTCATCACCGCGATGCGGTCGCCCATCGTCATCGCCTCGACCTGGTCGTGCGTGACGTAGATCGTGGTCGTCGCGAGCCGCTTCTGGAGCTTCAGGATCTCCGCGCGCGTCTGCACGCGCAAGCGCCGCGTCGAGGTTCGAGAGCGGCTCGTCCATCAGGAACGCGGCCGGCTCGCGGACGATCGCCCGCCCGAGCGCGACGCGCTGGCGCTGGCCGCCGGAGAGCGCCTTCGGCTTGCGCTCGAGGTGGTCCTCGAGGTCGAGCGCCGCCGCCGCGTCGCGGACCCGGCGCGTCGATCTCGGCCCTGCCGAGCTTGCGGAGCTTCAGGCCGAAGGCGAGGTTCTGCGCGACGGTCATGTGCGGGTAGAGCGCGTAGTTCTGGAAGACCATCGCGATGTCGCGATCCTTCGGCGAGACGTCATTCACCACACGGTCGCCGATCATGAATCGCGCCGCCGCTGATCTCCTCGAGCCCGGCGACCATGCGCAGCGCCGTCGTCTTGCCGCAGCCGGACGGGCCGACGAAGACCATGAACTCGCCCTCCTCGATCGCGAGATCGAGCTCGTCGACGGCGCGCGTGCCGTCCCCGTAGACCTTCGACACGCCGTCGAAGCGGATCGCAGCCATCAGCCCCTCACCCCTTGATCGCTCCGCCGAGCCCGGTCCCGCGCAGGAACGAACGCTGGAAGATGAGGAAGCCGACGATCGGCACGATGACACGCGATGAACATCGCGGCCAGGAAGACGCCGAGGTCCGTCTGCGACTGGATCGTCGGCAGGCGCACCGAGAGCGGCTGCTTGTTCGGGTCGGTGAGGACGAGCAGCGGCCAGAGGAAGTCCTTCCACGAGGCGAGCACCGCGAAGATCGAGACGACGCCGAGGATCGGCCGCGACATCGGCAGCACGATCGAGACGAACAGCCGGAACGGACCGCAGCCGTCGATGCGCGCCGCCTCGAAGATCTCGCGCGGCAGGTTGTCGAAGAAGCGCTTCATCAGCACGACGTTGAACGCGCTCGCACCGGCCGGCAGCCAGATCGCCCAGTAGCTGTCGATGAACGAATGGTGGATCAGCGGCGGATGGACGATCTCGATGTAGAGCGGGACGAGCAGCACGACCGCCGGGACGAACAGCGTCGTCAGCAGCAGCGCCCATGATCACCTTCCCGTACTTCGGCCGCAGCACCGAGAGCGCGTACCCACCCGTCGTCGCGACGACGATCTGAGCAACCAGCGAGCCGATCGCGATCACGACCGTGTTCCAGAGGTAGCGGCCGACGTCGACCTCGTTCCAGGCTCGGCTCAGGTTGCTCCAGGCGAACCCGTGCGGGAAGAGCGACATCGGGATGGCTGATCGTGTCCTGCGTCGGCGTGATCGCCGACTTCGCGAGCCAGAGGATCGGGCCGAGCCCGATGATCACCAGCCAGACGAGGAGGAGCGTCTGCGCCGTCCCGAGTCCCCACCTGACGCGTCGGCCGGCGCCAGTCGTCCTGTCGAGACGAGGCCCTGGGCGTCCGCGTCGCTGCGGCCGCGGCCGCGCGGCGGAACGGGAAGCGCGATCACTCGGTGCTCCAGGAGCGCGTGGCGCGCAGGTAGACGAGCGAGAAGACCGCGAGGAAGCCGGCGAGCATCAGGCTGAGCGCGGTCGCCTCCCCGTAGTCGCCGCCGAGCGAGTTGCCGAACGCGTAGTTGTAGATCAGCAGCAGCACCGTCAGCGTCGCGTTCGCCGGTCCGCCCGAGGTGAAGAGGTACGGCTCGAGGAAGACCTGCGCGGTCCCGATGATCTGCAGGATCATCGTGACCAGCAGCACCCCGCGGATCTGCGGCAGCGTGACGTGCCAGATCTTCTTCCAGAGGCCCGCGCCGTCGACCGACGCCGCCTCGTAGAGCTCGCGGTTCACGCCGGTGAGCGCGGCGAGGTAGATGATCACGGTGCCGCCGGCGTTCGCCCACGTCGACTCGAGCACGAGCGACGGCAACGCGGTCTGCTGCGACTGGAGCCACGGTTACGGCCCGAGGCCGACCCAGCCGAGGATCGTGTTGAAGACGCCGCGTCGGCGCCGGCGTCGTAGAACGTCTTCCAGAGCAGCACGGCGACGACGGGCGGGATCACGACCGGCAGGTAGGCGAGCGCGCTGTAGAGGCCGCGCCGCTTGCGCACCTCGCTCATCAGCACCGCCGCGACGAGCGGGATCGGGTAGCCGAAGACAGAGCGCGAGCACCGCGAACTCGACCGTGTTCTTGACGGCGATCGGAAACAGCGGGTCGTGGATCACCGTCCGCGAAGTTCGCGAACCCGACCCAGGTCGCCGGCTGCACGAGGTTCGTGTGCTGCAAGCGACATGAGTCACCGTGCGCACGATCGGATACCACGAGAACGCGCCGAAGACGAGCAGCAGCGGCAAGAGGAAGAGCAGCGTCGAGAGCCCGCCGTCGCCTGACCCAGGTGACCGGAGTGCGCCGCGCGCGCACGCGCGGCGGCCGGCTTCCGGCCTGCTCATGAGCGCATGTTGCGTCTTTTCCACCGCTGGGCGTCATCGGATCGATCGTCGACATTCGAGCTCCCGAGATGTCGCGCCCGGCCGGGTGGTCGCGCTCGTCGCTGAGCACGACCACCCGTCGACCGACGAGCGAGGTCGCTTACGCTCCCGTGCTTGATCGCGCTCTGCGCGGCGCTGTTCGCCTGCTGGAGCAGGCTCGGGATGTTCGCGTTCTGGTCGGTGAGCACCGCCTCCACGACCGAGTCGAGCGCCGTAGACGCTCTGGGTCGACGCCTCGGGCTCCGGGATCAGCTTCTGCTTGAAGATCCCGGTGGTGAACGGCTTCATCTGATTCAGCGGCACGTTGATGTACGGCTTGATCCAGCGTGTTGGCGAGGTCGTACTGCTTCTGGTTGAAGATCGGCAGCGCGGGCACGCCGACCGGCTGCTTGATTCGCGACCAGCGTCTTTGCGTTGCGGATCGCCTGCTGCTTGTTGACCAGCGGCTGCTCGTAGAAGAAGTCGATCCACTTCATCGGCAGCGCGCGTCGGGCCGGCGTTGCGTCGGGCGTGACCGCAGCGAGCGTGCCGCCGCCGAGGACGCCGGCGTTCTTGCTCTTCGCGAGCGGGATCGGCGCGAGCCCGTAGATGCTCGGATTGATGTTGCTCGCCTGGACCATGTTCGTGTAGACGTCCGAGCCGCTGACGTACATGCCGATCTGACCGGCCGCGAACGCCTGGTTGATGTCGCTCCAGCCGTAGCCGAAGTTGGAGCCCATCGAGTTGTCCGTCCAGCGCATCGTCTGCAGCATGTTGCAGCGCGGTGACCGTCTGCGGGTTGTCGAACGTCGCGGTCGCCTTCGTGCCGACGCCCGTCTCCATCCGGCCGCCGAGCGCGTAGACGAGCGTCGTCAGGATCCAGCCCGCGGTGTTGTCGTTCTTGCCCATCTCCGCGTAGCCGGTCATGCCGGTCTTCTGGGTGATCTGCTTCGCGTCCGCCGCGACCTGCGCCCAGGTCGTCGGCGGCTTGTTCGGATCGAGACCGGCCGTCGCTGAAGAGCTGGCGGTTGTAGTGGAGCGCCTGCGCGTAGGCAGCCTTCGGGAGCGCGACGACCTGCCCCTTCGCGTCGGTGCCCTCGGCGATCACCGCCGGGTTGTACTTCGTGAAGTACGGAAGCTCCTTGGCGTACGCCGTGATGTCGGCGAGCTGCCCGTTGTCACCGAGCGAGCGCGCGTCGGTGAACGGGACCGTGAACACCGTCGGCAGCGTGCCGGCGGCGAGCTTCGCGGCGAACGTCGGGCCGGTCCACTGGTACTCGACCGCCTTGACCTTGATCGACGGGTTCGCCTTCTCGAACTCCGCGACCTGTTGTTGAACTGCTGCACGGCCGCCTGCGTGCTCCCGGGATCAGCGATGCGACGCTGATCGTGACCGCCTTCGACGACCTGCGTCGCGGCCGCTCGACGCTCGACCCGCAGCCACGGCCAGCAGGCTCACAGCGGCGACGGTCGCGCCGATGCGAATGGACGTCATCGCCCTTCCTTGTGGACTTCATCGTCCTTCCTTTCCTTGACCTGATCCGGTGCTGTGTTCCGTTCGATTCGAGTCCGGTTCGAGCGGAGCCTGGCTTTCGGCCTGGAGAAGCCAGACCGTGGTGTCCTGCGGCAGCGCGCCTCCGTCGAGGTCGGCGCTCGCGAGCAGGACGTCGGCCCCGGCGGGAAGTTCAACCGGCTGCGGGCCGAAGTTGACGATGCAGAGGAACCGCTCGCCGCGCGCGAAGGCGAGGACGTCGTCGCCGACGTCGAGCCAGCGCAGCTCCGCGTCGGCGCCCCACGGCGCCTCGCGGCGGATCCGCAGCCCGGCGCGGTAGAGGCTGAGCATCGACGCCGGGTCGTGCTCCTGCGCCTCGACCGAGAGCGGCGCCCAGTCGTCGGGCTGGTCGAGCCAGAGGCGGCCCGCGTCGTTGGGGCTGAACCCGTAGGGCGGCTTCGAGCCCGACCAGGGAAGCGGGACCCGGCAGCCGTCGCGGCCGGGATCGACGCCGCCCGAGCGCAGCCACATCGGATCCTGGCGGCGGTCGGAGGGGATGTTCTCGACTTCCGGCAGCCCGAGCTCTTCGCCCTGGTAGATGTACATCGAGCCGGGAAGCGCCATCGCGAGCAGCGCGGCCGCGCGTGCGCGCCGCGTGCCGCGTTCGAGGTCGGTCGGCGTCCCCTCGCGCTTGGCTTCGAACGCGAACGACGTGTCGGCGCGGCCGTAGCGCGTGACCGGGCGCGTGACGTCGTGGTTCGAGAGCACCCACGTCGCCGGCGCGTCCACCGGCGCGTGCGCCGCGAGCGCCGACTCGATCGAGGCCCGCATCGGGCCCGGCTCCCACGGGCAGGCGAGGAAGTCGAAGTTGAACGCCGTGTGGAGCTCGTCCGGGCGCAGGTAGCGCGCGAAGCGCTCGGCGTCGGGCAGCCAGATCTCGCCGACGAGGATCCGCGGCTCCTCGTAGCTGTCCGCGATCGCGCGCCAGCGGCGATAGATCGTCGTGCAGCTCGTCGCGGTCGGTGAACGGATGCTCG
This sequence comes from uncultured Actinomycetes bacterium, assembly GCA_963761365.1. Classification (GTDB taxonomy): domain Bacteria; phylum Actinomycetota; class Thermoleophilia; order Gaiellales; family Gaiellaceae; genus PALSA-600. The sequence continues at coordinate 174,331 of CAVXHB010000019.1, forward strand.
CCCGGGCCGCGTCGTCGGGCCGCTCTTCGGGGAGGCCTGGCTCCTTGACGAGGAGCGCCGCCGAGTCGATCCGCACGCCGGCGACGCCGCGATCGAACCAGAAGCGAAGGATGTCCTCGTGCTCGGCCCACACCTCGGGGTGCTCCCAGTTCAGGTCGGGCTGCTCGGGCGCGAAGAGGTGGAGGTACCACTCGCCGCTCGGCGGTGCGCGTCCAGGCCGAGCCGCCGAAGATCGACTGCCAGCCGTTCGGCGGCAGCTCGCCGTCCTCGCCCGCGCCGGGACGGAACCAGAACCGCTCGCGCTCGGGCGAGCCCGGCTCGCGGCGAGCGCCTCCGCGAACCACGGATGCTCGTTCGAGACGTGGTTCGGGACGATGTCGACGATCGTGCGGATGCCCGAGCGCCCGGGCCTCGCCGATCAGCTGCTCGGCTTCGCTCGAGCGTCCCGAGCGCCGGGTCGATCGAGCGGTAGTCCGAGATGTCGTAGCCGGCTGTCGGCGAGCGGCGACGGGTACCACGGGCTGAACCAGAGCGCGTCGACGCCGAGCTCGCGGAGGTACGGAAGCCGCGAGCGCACGCCGGCGAGGTCGCCGATCCCGTCGCCGTTCGCGTCGGCGAAGCTCCGGACGTAGACCTGGTAGACGACCGCGTCGCGCCACCACGGGGTCGGCGTCGGACGCGCGGGCTTCCAGGTCGGGCGGAGGGCAGTCGCGCCGTCGCGTCCGTCTCGGCTCACGGGGGCCGAGCATGGCAGATCCGACAATACGAATGCAAGAGATCGATGAATCTCTGCATTTTTCGTACTTGTCACCGCAGTTTTCGCGCTTGCGCGCAGCACTCAGGGCGAATCCCGCATGGATCCAGGGAGCTTCAGACGGTGGCGGGCACCGGCGCGTAGGCGGTCGAGCCGCGCGCCACGAGCTCGGGCTCGAAGAAGAGCTCGTCGGCGGGATGCTCGAGCCCTCGATCTGCCCGGCGAGCATCTCGACGGCGGCCCGGCCGATCGCCTCGATCGGCTGCCGCACGGTCGTCAGCGGCGGATCGGTGCAGCTCATGAACACCGAGTCGTCGTAGCCGATCACCGAGAGATCGGCCGGAACCGAGAGGCCGGCCCGGCGCGCGGCGCGGATCGCGCCCAGCGCGAGCGGATCGCTCGCGCAGATGATCCCGGTGACGCCGCGGGCGATCAGCCGTCCGGCCGCCGCGTGCCCGCCCTCGAGCGAGAACCTCGTGCGCTCGACGAGCTCCGCGGGCAGTGGGCCGCCGTTTGCTCTGGCGGTCACGCGCTGGAACGCCGCGAGCTTGCGGGCCGAGGGAACGTGATCGGGCGGGCCGAGGATCAGGCCGAGCCGCTCGTGGCCGAGGGAGGCGAGGTGCGCGTAGGCCTGCTCCATCGCGACGGCGTCGTCGGTCGAGACGCGCGGGAAGTCGAGGTGCTCGGCGGCGGCGTTCACGAGCACGACCGGCAGGCGAAGCTGCAGCAGCCGCTGGTAGTGCTCGTGCGGCGCGTCGGCCTCGGCGTACTGCCCGCCGGCAAAGATCATTCCCGACACCTGCCGCTCGAGCAGCATCTCGACGTACTCGGCCTCGGACATGCTCCCGGTCCGCGTGCAGAGCACGGCGTTGAAGCCGCGCTGCGCGAGCGCGCCGGCGACGACCTCGGCGAGCGCCGGGAAGATCGGGTTCTGGAGCTCGGGCACGATCAGCCCGACCATGCGCGCGCGACGAACGCGGAGGTGCGTCGGCCGCTCGTAGCCGATCACGTCGAGCGCAGTCAGCACCGCAGCTCGCGTCGCGTCGGAGATGCCGGGCTTGCCGTTCAGGACACGGCTGACCGTCGCCTCGCTGACCCCGGCCTGCTTCGCGACGTCTGCAAGCTTCCCAGCCACCCCGCAATTCTACGACAAATCAGTGCAAAGTTTGCAACGCCCATGGTCTCTGAGACGTCTCAGAGAGGTGTCAGAGACGTGTCAGAGGTAGTGACTACCAACGGCGCATGAAAAGAGGCGGGCCGCATGTGCGCGGCCCGCCTCTCAGAACGGCGTCTTACGTGACGACGATGCCGGCGGGAGAAGCGCCGGCCGGCGCGGCCGTCGGCGATGACGGAAGCTCGGTGAGGGTGCCTCCGTTGACCGAGAAGCCGGTCACCGCGTCTGCTCCCGTATCGACGACCCAGAGGGTCGAGCCGTCGGGCGAGAGCCTTGCGTCTTCCGGGACGCGGCCGGCAGGGCTGTTCAGCGTCGTGCTGCCGAGCAGCGCCAGCGAGCCGTCCGCCGCGATCGAGTAGCTCGAGATCGTCGAGACGGCTGTGTTCACGGCGAACAGATAGCGGCCGTCGTGGCTGATCTCGACCCAGCACGGTGCGGTCTGATGGTCGGCGTACGGCGAGGAGCCGATCGAGCTGAGCGTGCCGTCAGCGCTGTCTGCGAAAGCCGAGACGGAGCCGTTGCCCGCGCCGTCGTGCGCGTTGGACACGTACAGCTGCGACGGGTTCGTCGGGCGGAACTCGCTCCCGAACGGGCCTTGGCCCTGCGCCGCAAACGGCGAGCCGGCGGCGGCGGTGAGCAGCCCGTCGCTCCCGACCGTGAAGCTGTCGATCAGCGAGGTGGCGACGCGCGCGCCGACGAGCTTCGTGCCGTCGCCGTTGAAGAGGACGTCACCGGGCTGTGAGCCCGCAGGCAGCGAGACCGTCGAGCCGTCGATCGCACGGCAGGTGGCCGCCGGAGTTGAGCGTGAAGCCTGTGTAGTTCGGGCTCGCGGCACCGGCGTTCGCAACGTAGACGAGTCCGCCGTTCACGGCGATGCTCACCGGGTTGACGCCGTTCGACGAGACCGGCCCGTCGTTCACCGTTTCGAGTGATCCGTCGGGCTTGATCTTGAGAACGGAGATCTGGTTGCTGCCGGCGTCGACGGCGAGCAGATACCGGCCGTCCGCGCTCAGCTGCAGTGATCCCTGCGAGGCAATGCCGTGCCCGGTACCCGCACCGCCGACCGCAAACGGCGAGCCGGCGATCGGCGTCAGCGTCCCATCTGCGTGCCGGTCGAAACCGGCAACCGTGTTGACGCCGGGCGTGTTGTCGTTCACATACACCGACCCGACGACGCCGGACGACGCCGACGCACCGCCGACGACGACCACCAAGCACGCGGCCGCAAGCGCAAGCACGACCGCGAAACCAAGGTTTCTCATCCCAACAACCTCCTGAGGTCTGCCGGGGCCGATGCCCCGAGCCTCGACCACCCTGCCAACGCGTTCTGTCGAAAATCTTGCGCAGCGATGAACATTTTCGTAAACCGCGCGCGCGGTGCGTCAGGCGATTGCGACCGCCTGCTCGGGTCTCTCGTTGTCGTCGGCCGGAAGCGTGAAGGAGATCTGCGCGCCGCCCTGGACCCGGTTCTCGGCCCAGATGCGCCCGCCGTGAGCCTCGACGATGCCGCGCGCAATCGCGAGGCCAAGGCCGGTGCCGGCACCCGAGCGTGCGCGGTCGGCGCGCCAGAAGCGCTCGAACATCCGCTCCGTCGCTTCGGGCGCGATCCCCTCGCCGGTGTCGGTCACCTGCACGAGCACCTCGTCGTCCAGCCTCCTCGCGTGAACGGCAACGGAGCCGTCGGACGGCGTATGGCGGAGCGCGTTCGTGATCAGGTTGAAGAGGACGCGCTCGATCTTCTCCGGTGCGACTGTCACCGAGGCCTGGTCCTCGACGTCGGCGGTCAGCTCGATCCGGCGTGCCGACGCCTCGGGCTCGAGCAGGCGAAGCGCCGAGTCGACGAAGCTCGACACGTGCACCTGCCGCAACTCGAGCGTGAGCACGCCTGCGTCGATCCGCGCGAGCTCGAAAAGATCGTCGACGAGCAGCGACAGCGCGCGCACCTGCTCGCGCAACGCAGGCAGGTAGTCCTCCGGCGTCGCCAAGCCGTCCTCGAGCGCCTCGATCATCGCCTGCAGCGAGGCGATCGGCGTGCGCAGGTCGTGGCTCGCCCAGGCGACGAGCTCGCGGCGGGCGTCGAAGAGCTGCTCGATGCTCGCGGCCATTGCATTGAACGAGCCGGCAAGGCGAGCGATCTCGGCCGCGCCGCCCACCGGCGCGCGCACCGTCAGGTCGCCCGCGGCGAGCTTCTGCGACGAGGCGCTCACACGCCGGATCGACGTCGCGATCGACCGCGCGAGGACGAGCGAGGCGACGACCGCCGCCGATGCGGACGCCGCGGCGACGACGAGAATCTTCAGGTCGGCACCCATGTGGAACATCACCCAGCCGGAGAAGAGCACCGCCACGAGCGGGACGCACACCGACAGGAGCGCGAGCCCGGCGAGCTGGAGCCAGAGCGTCGGCGCCGCACGCAGCGCAAACGCGGCGGCAAGCCCGGCGAGCAGAGACGCGGCGGAGACGGCGAGGGCGAGCTCGATCACGGGTCGAGCCTGTAGCCGGCGCCCCAGACCGTCTTCAGGTGGGTCGGACGGGCGGGGTCGTCTTCGATCTTCTCGCGGAGTCGGCGCACGTGGACGGTGACGGTGCCGGTGTCGACGGCGGTGGCGTGATCCCAGACGCGATCCATCAGCTGGTCGCGCGAGAACACGTGACGCGGGTGCGATGCGAGAAACCAGAGCAGATCGAACTCCTTCGTCGTCAGGACGATCGGCGTCACCGGCCTTCGTCGCGATCCGGCTCGCACCGTCGAGATCGACGTCGCCGAAGGTGAAGCGGGCTGTGCGACTTGCAGCTCCGCCGGAGCGGCGCAGCACCGTTCGCACCCGCGTTGCGAGCTCGCGCGGCGAGAACGGCTTCGTCACGTAGTCGTCGGCGCCGAGCTCGAGCCCGACGATCCGGTCGGCCTCCTCGCCGCGCGCGGTCAGCAGGATCACCGGCAAATCGGAGCGGCTCGCGGATCCAGCGGCAGAGCTCGAGGCCGTCCATGCCCGGCAGCATCACGTCGAGGACGACGAGCTGCGGATCGGAGGTCTCGATCAGCCGGCGCGCGGTGTCGCCGTCGCCGGCCTCGAGCGTCGTGAAGCCGTCGCGCTGCAGATAGCGGACGACGACGTCGCGCACGATCGGCTCGTCGTCGACCACGAGAACGGTTGCCACGACTCTATTGTGGCTTCCATTTGCGCGTGATGGCGACTGGCCCACTCCTCGTTGACCGTGCCGACCGTGATCCCGCGCAGCGCATGGCGGGTGGCCGGGTGAATCACCGCGAGGTAGAGATGGCCGACGAGGAGGATGAGCGGCTGCGTACATCAGCCCGTCGTGGAGGACGACCGTGCCGCGAAGCGGAAGCGGGTGTCGCGCTCGCCGAGCCAGAGGAGCATGCCCGAGACGAGGAACAGGAAGGTGAACGCGGCGGTCAGCGCGGCGTTCAGCTTCTGGCCCGCGTTGAAGCGACCCTGCGGCGCCGGGCGGCGGCCGAGCGAGCCAGCGCGCGTCGTCGCCGTCGAAGCGGTCGAGGTCGCGCGCGGTCCGCAGGATCCCGCGCCGGTCGCCCGCAAGCGCGAATCAGCGAGCGAGCAGCACGACCCAGCCGATCCCCGACCAGAAGTGGACGTCCTTGACGAGCGGGCGGCGGCCGACGAGCACGGCCAGGCTCGGCAGGTAGAGGACGAGCCCCGAGGCGAGCAGCACGAGGAAGCCGAGCGCGTTCGCCCAGTGCAGCACGCGCTCGGTGCGCGAGAACCGGCGGACGTAGCGCGTCATGCCGCTCCGTACCCGTTCGAGCGGCCGACCCACGCGTCCTGGTCGTAGCCGAGCTGCTCCCAGTAGCCGCTGCGCTCGACGCGGGACGAGCTCGATCCGGTTCAGCCACTTGACGTTCTTGTAGCCGTACATGTCCGGGATCACGAGCCGCAGCGGCGCGCCGTGCTCACGCGCAGCGGCTTGCCGTCCATCTCGTAGGCGAGCATCACGTCGGCGAGCGAGGCCTGTTCGAGCGTGAGGTAGTCGTCGTAGGGGTTCTCCGCCGAGACGAACCGCAGCGCGTGCGCCTCGTCATGCGGCGTCACCTGCGCGAGCACGTCCTGGATGCGGACGCCGCCCCAGGCGACGTTGTGCACCGTCCAGCCGGTGACGCAGTGGAACGTCGAGACCTGCTCGACCTTCGGCAGCGCGAGCAACTCGCGGTAGTCGAGCGATGCGGCTGCTCGACCGCGCCGCCGAGCTGAAGGCGCCAGTGCGCCGGGTCGAATCCCGGCAGCGAGCCGGAGACGGTGTAGATCCGCCAGCCGCCCTTCGGGACGAGCGGGACGAGCGACTCGACCGGACCGATCGCGCGCGGAGACGCGGCTCCACGACGTCCGGCCCCACCAGAGCGAGGTCAGGCCGCCGGCGCGGTTGCCAGGAAGACGCCGCGCCCGACACGGAGGTGGCGTCGGTCGGTGTCGGAGTGTCGGTCGAGTCGCTCATCCAGCCTCCTACATGGCGACATGTGCGCCATGCCGGCGAACAGCTTGCCGCGCAGGTCGCCGGGGTGGCCCTTCGTGTCGAGCCAGACCACGTACGCGCCCGGCTTCGACTCGATCAGGTTGAGCGCCTTCGTCGACACCATGCGCGCAGCTCTTCGCGCTTGTAGCTCGAGCCGAGCTTCGCGACGATCATGCCGCCCGAGTCGCGGATCGACGCGCCGGTGAGGCCCTTCGTCGGGCACGTCGAACGTCCAGCACAGCGTCGTGCGTCTTCGACTGCAGATTGACGATGCCGTGCTCACCCATCCCGCTCAGCTTCGCGCCGAGCACCGGATGCATCGTGTCGGCCTGCGCCGCCGACGGCGCCAATGCAAGAGCGCCGCCCACGCACGCCGCCAACAGCCTGATCGAACGCATCGATCCTCCTTCGCTGGTGGAGGACCCAGCATCGGCGGGCGCGATTGCGGCGCGGTTTCGAAGTCCTTACGAAAGCCTTAATTCAGACGCGCGCGCCGTCCAGGAACACGGAGGCGGTCGCTGCGCTTGCTTCCTCGAGGCCGAGCTGGCCGCGCTGCGTGAGCTTGACGGCGGCCATGAGCGCGCCGCCGAAGAGCTCGAGCAGCACGTCGACCGGGAGGTCTTGCCGGAAGAGGCCGCTCTCGATCCCGCGCGCGAACACCGCCCGCATCGGTGCGCCGAGGAGGCGCTCGGCTTCGGCCTGGTCGAACTTGACGTGCTCCTGGACGAGGACGGCGTACCGGTCGCCGACGGCGACGATGGCGCGCACGATTCGCTCGATCGCCTCCTCGACCGGGGCGCGTTCGAGGCCGGCGTCGGCGAGGCGGGCGGCGGCGTCGGCGAGCGCCTGGGCAGCCAGCGCGTCGAGCAGCGCTTCCCGATGCGGGAAGTAGCGATAGAGCGTGGCGCGGCTGACGCCGGCCGCCTCGGCGACGTCGGCCATGTTCGAGCTGCTGCCCTGCTCTGAGAGCACGTGGGCGGCGGCGTCGAGGATCGCGGCTGCGGTGCGGTCGTGGCGGGGAGCGGCGCTGGCGGCATGGCCGACTGTCTGGCATGCAACACAGGATAGCTGCTGTCTTGACAGCAATGCAAGGTTTTGATACATCTCTGTCTCACCAAGGAACGGAACGCCGTCGCAGTCGCTCACCAACTCGAAAGGAACGCCTTCGATGAGAGCTCTCGCCGGATGGTGCGTCAGGCACCGTCGTCTCGTGGTCACCGGCTGGCTCGTCGCCCTGATCGGGCTGAGCGTGCATCAGCCAGAGCGTCGGCAGCAGCTACAAGGACAGCTTCAGCCTCAACGGCACGCAGAGCTTCGAGGCGCTGAACCTGCTGCAGAAGGTCGCGCCGAAGGCGTCGGGCGACCGCGAGCAGATCGTCGTCGCGGTCAAGCAGGGCAAGCTGACCGACCCGGCCGTGCGCAGCCAGGTCGAGGCGATGCTCGCCAAGGTCGCGGCGCTCGGCGACGTCGCGTCGGTCGCGTCGCCCTACGGGCCGGCCGGAGCGGCGCAGATCTCGAGCTCGGGTCAGGTCGCGTTCGCGAACGTGACGCTCGACAAGCAGGCGATCAAGATCACGACCAGCCAGGCGAAGCAGTTCGTCGACACCGCCAAGACGGGCGCGGCGAACGGCGTCCAGGTCGAGCTCGAGGGCCAGGTCGCCAAGGCCGCGAACCCGGCGAGCATCAGCACCATCGGCTTCGGTGCCGCTGCGGCGCTCGTCGTCCTGTTCCTCGTGTTCGGCTCGCTGCTGGCCGCGACGCTGCCGCTGCTGACGGCCGGGATCGCGCTCGGCAGCTCGGTCGCCGTCATCGCCCTGCTCTCGCACGTGCTGAGCATGGCCTCCTTCAGCTCCGAGCTCTCGCTGCTGATCGGCCTCGGCGTCGGCGTCGACTACGCGCTCTTCATCGTCACGCGCTTCCGGCAGGGGCTGCAGCGCGGCAAGACCGATCGAGCAGGCGATCGTCGACGCGCTCGACACCTCCGGGCGAGCGGTCATGTTCGCCGGGATCACCGTCTGCATCGCCCTGCTCGGCATGTTCGCGCTCGGCGTGAGCTTCCTCTACGGCGTCGCGGTCGCCGCGAGCATCGCCGTCCTCTTCACCGTGATCGCGGCGCTGACGCTGCTGCCGGCGCTGCTCGGGTTCTTCGGCCCCCGCGTGCTCGGCCGCAAGGCGCGCCGCACGCTCGCCGCCGGGCAGCTGACGACGACCGACGAGTCGCCGGGCTGGGGCCGCTGGGCCCGCACCATCCGGGAGCGGCCGGCGCTGATCGCAGCCGCCGCGGCCGCGTTGATGCTCGCTGATCGCGATCCCGTTCTTCTCGATGCGCCTCGGCTCCTCCGACGCCGGCTCGGACCCGGCGGGCAGCACCACCCGCAAGGCCTACGACCTGCTCGCCAAGGGCTTCGGCCCCGGCTACAACGGCCCGCTCCAGCTCGTCGCGCAGGTCGACGAGCCCGCCCAGCAGGCCGCGTTCACGAAGGTGACCGCGGCGGTCGCCAAGACGAGCGGCGTCGTCCGCGTGACCGCGCCGAAGGTGATCGCCGGCGCGGCCGGCAAGCCGGGCGTCGCGACCGCCGACGTCTACCCCATCGGCTCGCCCCAGGACGCGTCGACCACCAACCTGCTCCACCACCTGCGAAACCAGGTCGTGCCCGCGTCGAGCAGCAGCGGCCTGCACGTCCTGATCGGCGGCCAGACCGCGATCTTCGACGACTTCTCGACGCGTGCTGAGCAGCAAGCTGCCGCTGTTCATCGGCGTCGTCGTGCTGCTCTCGTTCCTGCTGCTCACGGCGGTGTTCCGCAGCCTGCTGATCCCGCCGATGGCCGCGGTGATGAACCTGCTCACCGCCGGCGCGTCGTTCGGCGTGATCACGGCCGTCTTCCAGTGGGGCTGGGCGGCGAGCCTGTTCGGGATCGACAAGACCGGGCCGATCGAGGCGTTCGTCCCGGTGATGATGTTCGCGATCGTGTTCGGCCTCTCGATGGACTACCAGGTGTTCCTCGTCACGCCGCATCTACGAGGAATGGCACCGCAGAGGCGACAACCGCGAGGCCGTCACCCACGGCCTCGCCGCCACCGGACGGACGATCACCGCGGCCGCCGCGATCATGGTGCTCGTCTTCGGCGCGTTCATCCTCGGCGGCGAGCGGATGATCGAGCTCTTCGGCCTCGGCCTCGCCGGCGCCGTCCTGCTCGACGCGCTGATCGTCCGCTCGGTGCTCGTCCCCGGCCTGATGCTGCTCGCCGGCAAGGCCAACTGGTGGCTGCCGCGCAGCCTCGACCGCGTGCTCCCCCACCTCAACGTCGAGGGCAGCGTCCAGCACGACGACCCGATCCGGAAACCGCAGCCAGCGCCCGCTCCGATTCTGCGGCCCGCGCTCGAAGACACAGCCGCCTAGCCGCAACGCGGTTGCCGGAGCGGCACGCAGCCGCGAGGATGCCGGGCGATGAGCACGAGCACGGTCGTCGCACTCGTACTCGCACTCCTCTCGACGATGCTCACGAACCTGGCGTATCTCCGCGAGCACGACGCCGCGGCTGCTCTTCCCCCTTGTCGATGCGCCATCCGGTGCATTCGCTGCAACTCCTGCGTCGACGACCGCAACTGGCTGCTCGGCTTCGCAATGGAGAGCGCGGGATTCCTGCTCTATGCGGCCGCACTGGCGTTGGGCTCGCTGGCGCTCGTCCAGAGCATCGGCGCCGGCGGCATCGGTGTGCTTGCGTACGTCTCCGCACACAGGAGCAATCGTCAGCTCAGCCGTCGCGAGCTGAGCGGCGTGATCGTTTCCGTCGTCGGGTTGCTCGCACTCGGAATCTCACTGGCCGGTGGCAGTGGCGCCGGCCGAGAGCGGCTCGACCGCGGGCAATTCTTCTGTGGCTCGGCGCGACCGGTGGGCTTGCACTCGTCGTCGTGCTGCTCGAGCGGGCCCGCCTGGGTGTCGCGGTCGCCACTGCTGTCGCCGGAGGGCTCTTCTTCTCGATCGGAGACATCTCGACCAAGGTCGTCACGCAAGGCGGCGCCCGGATCGGCTTCCTCGTCACGCTCATCCTCGGCTACACGCTCGGGACCGCGCTGCTCCAACGCGGCTACCAAGCCGGCGCCGCAGTCACCGTCGCGGGAGTCGCGATGCTCTTGACCAACGCGCTGCCGATCGCGGCCGGAACGATCGTGCTGCACGAGCCGGTTCCCTCAGGCGCGTTCGGCGTCGCGCGAGTCCTGGCCTTCGCCGCCGTGACTGCGGGCGCCTTCCTGCTCGGCGCTTCTAAACCGAGTTCGCCTGCAACCGCGCTCTCTCAGGCGCGCGGACGGCGTTGGCGAAATCGGGCAATCAGAAAGACGAGCACGACGATCCGCGACCCCGATGAAACCGACCGCGGCCAGCGAGCCCGACGCGCTGCGGCCGAGCACATAGGCGAGCGAGCCGATCGTGGCCGCCCAGGTGAGCCCGCCGAGTGCGTTCCAGAGCAGAAAGCGCCGCCACGGCATCCGGCTCTCGCCCGCGAGCCAGGCGGCGGCGACTCGCAGCCCGGGCAGCCAGCGCCCGAAGAAGACCGCGGCCGCGCCGTGGCGGACGAAGAACCCTCCCCGCTCGCGATCAGCCGCCTTCTGCCGCTCGGCCCCGCGGCCGGCCCGGTCGATCAACCGCCGAAGCCCTCTCCGCCCGAGCAGGTAGCCGACGTTGTCACCGACGATCGCCGCACCGGCCGCGACGCCGATCACGACCGGGAGCGAGAGCCGGCCCTCGCCCGCGAGCGCGCCGGCGACGATCAAGGCCGTCTCGCCCGGGCACGAGCGCGCCCGCCGACTCGGCGGCGACGAACGCGAAGAGCACCGGGTAGCCGACCCCGTCGGCACATTGATCAGCGCTCCGAGCACCATCACCGGGTAAGTATCGATCCTGCCCCACCCCTTTGTTCCGCCAGTCGGCGAGTGAGATTGTCGTACTGTACGATTATCCCATGGCAAGAACGACACTGAGAGCCAAAGGCCAACTCACGCTTCCCGACGACATCCGTAAGGCGGCACGCCTCGAGGAAGGTGATCTCCTCGACGCGGAACTGACCGCTGACGGCATTCTGCTGCGGCCGCAGAAGCTGATCGATGCAACGCAAGCGTGGTTCTGGTCGCCCGAGTGGCAGACAGGCGAGCGCGAGGCCGACGCCGACCGCGCCGCGGGAAGAGCTGAGCTGTTTTCGTCAGACAAGGAGTTCGTGGGAGCACTGCGCGCGCGAGCGAAGAATCGCAAACGGCGACCGTCGGCCTAGCGAACCTTGCCAACGTACGCCTGGTTGGCGCGATTTGCTGCTGACTTCGATGCGCTGTCACCCAAACAGCAGGCCGCCTTTCTCGTCGCCGTCACCCAGTTTGTCGATGACCTGCGCAGCGGCAGAGGGTTTCGCAAGGGACTTCGAGTCAAGGGCGTGAAAGGCGCGACGAGCATCTTCGAGATGACATGGGCAGACGACGGTAGAGCGACATTCGAATATGGCGAAGCCGTCATCGCCGGCGAACCACACGTCGTCTGGCGACGGGTCGGCACCCACACGATCCTCAACCGCCCTTAGCGACTGATCCCGCAGCTCCGCCTCGAGCGCCATTTGCGCCACCGTCTTGGTTAAGCTGACCCTGTGGACGCCGAGCGGGCACGCGAGCTACTGGCCGCCGAGCGCGCGCGGATCGAGCGCGCGATCTCCGGCCGCGCGCGCCAGGACGACGGCGAGCCGGCCGATGAGTTCGACCCGGCGAATCTCGCCTCCGATCTCTACCAGGACGAGCTCGACGAGGGCCTGGAAGACGACCTGCGCGAACAGCTCGCGGCCGTCGAACGAGCCGAGCAGCGTCTCATCGACGGCACCTACGGACTCTCGATCGAAAGCGGCGAGCCGATTCCCGACGAACGCCTCGAAATCCTGCCGACCGCCGAGCGCACGGCGGACGAGGAGCGTGCGCGCGGGTGACCGCGCGCGACTGCGGAACAACCGCGACCTCGCTGGACGTTTACACACTCATGACTCAGCATCCGGAACTCCACCTCGTTGACGTGCGCTGCGCTTCGTGCGGCGCAACGTTCAATACTCGTTCGACCGCGCAGGCGATCTCGATCGACGTCTGCTCGAACTGCCACCCCGCCTACACCGGGCGCGAGCGCGCAGTTGCAAGCGGCGGGCGCATCGAGCGCTTCAACCGCAGACGCGCCTTCGCCGCATAGACAGGCGTGCACCGGGTCGTAGTCGTCGGCGGCGGCTTCGGGGGGCTTCAGGCCGTCCTGAGGCTCCGTCGAGACCCGGTTGACGTCACGCTCGTCGACCGGCGCAACTTCCACCTCTTCCAGCCGCTCACCTACCAGGTTGCAACCGGTGCGCTGTCGCCGGGAGAGATCGCCTATCCGCTGCGGGCGATCTTCAAGCGCCAGCGAAACGTTCACGTGCTGATGGCTGAGGTCTCGGGCTTCGACCTCGACGCACGCGAGCTTCACCTGCGCCCGGTCGCCGGAGTGCCGGCACCGCAGTCGATTCCCTACGACACGCTGATCGTGGCCGGCGGCTCGAAGTACTCGTACTTCGGTCACGACAGCTGGCGCGAGCACGCTGCCGAGGTGAAGTCGCTCGAGAGCGCGCTCGTCGTGCGCAGCCGCCTACTGCGCGCGTTCGAGGCCGCCGAGGTGGAAACCGACCCCGAGCGAGCGAGCGGCCTGGCTCACGTTCGTCGTCGTCGGTGCCGGGCCGACCGGCGTCGAGATGGCGGGTCAGATCGCCGAGCTCGCACGAGACACCGTTCACCGGGAGTTCCGCTCGATCGACACCCGCACCTCCCGGATCCTGCTCGTCGAGGCTGCCGACCATGTGCTGACGACGTTCCCGCCTTCGCTCTCGGCACGAGCGGCGCAGTCGCTGCAGCGGATCGGAGTGACCGTGCTCACGGAGCGAATGGTGACGGGGATCGATGCAGAGGGCGTGACGATCGACGCCGGCGGCAAGACGGAACGCATCGTCTCGCCCAACGTGATCTGGGCCGCCGGCGTTACCGCCTCCAGTCTTGCGTCACGTCTCAGCGAGCTGACCGGAGCCGAGCTCGACCGCGCCGGTCGCGTCACCGTTGAGCCGGACCTGACGCTGCCGGGGCATCCCGAGGTGTTCGCGCTCGGCGACATGATCCGGCTGCACGACGCGGTGCTGCCGGGCGTCGCTCCGGTCGCGATGCAACAGGGCCGGTATGCGGCCCGCGTCGTCCGCGATCGCCTCCGCTCGCGCGAGACGCCGCCGTTTCGCTACCGCGACAAGGGCAACCTCGCCACGATCGGCCGGGCCTCCGCGGTCGCCGAGGTGAAGGGGCTCAGGCTCCACGGCTTTCTCGCGTGGATCACCTGGCTCGTCGTGCACCTCTACTACCTCGTCGGCTTCCAGAACCGCCTGGTCGTGATCATCCGCTGGTCGTTCAGCTTCGTCACCCACGGCCGCAGCGCGCGACTGATCACCGATCCGCGCTCACTGCCTCGCTAGGCCAACCCGGCGGCGCGTCGCGCACGCTCGACCGCGGGTCGTGCCGGGCAGCCGGCGAGGTGGTCGTCGACCAGCCCGCAGGCCTGCATCAGCGCGTAGAGCGTGGTCGGCCCGACGAAGCGAAAGCCGCGGCGCTTGAGCTCGCGGGCAAGCGACACGGTCTCCGGCGTCGTCGCGGGCACCTCCGCCCAGCTCGCCGGCGGCCCGCTTCGCGCGGGCGTGTGCGCACGGATCACGGAATCGAGCGACTCGCCCGCGTCGCGCAACGCGACGGTGGCGCGAGCGTTCGCGATCGTCGCCTCGATCTTCGCGCGGTTGCGGACGATCTTCTCGTCGCCGAGCAGACGTTCGACGTCGGCATCGCCGAAGCGCGCAACCGCATCGGGATCGAAATCGGCGAACGCGGCGCGGAAGGCCTCGCGCTTGGCCAGGATCGTCCGCCATGACAGTCCGGACTGGAAGGCCTCGAGGCTCATCCGCTCGAACAGCCCTCGCTCGTCGACCACCGGGAAGCCCCACTCCTCGTCGTGGTAGCGCTCGTAGAGCGGATCGCCGTCGCCGAAGCAGCGCGGCATCAGACCGGCTCGCCTGAACACGCACGCAGCGCGTCCGTCGACGGAACGAAGTAGTAGGCGCCGGTGAGCGGCCGCGTGTAGTACGTGAGCGCGTCGCGCGCGCCACTCGTCAGCCCCGCCATGCTCTCGAGCATCGTCGCGAGCGGCGCCTGCGCAGAGCAGAAGCCGACGAACATCGTTCCGTGGTCGGTGACCGTTCCGTACGGCGTGTTCCGCCGGAAGATCTTCCCGAAGCGGTCCTGGTCGGTGCTCGCAACGTGCGAGTCCGCCGGCTTGTCCTCGAGCTCGACGCTGTCGGCCTTCCTGCGGCCGATCACCCGCTCCTGTTCTGTCAACCGGGAGCGATTCCCACACGGCTGCGTGATGCTCCCACTTCTGCAGGAGCAGGATCGTCCCGCCCGCGCCGGGATCGCCGTCGGGGATCAGGACGAACTCGGGCGCCTCGATCAGCGTCGGGTTCTCGGTTCCGTCGATGAAGCCGGTCAGGTCGAGGTCGTGCCGGTACGGCCAGCTCGAGGTCTCTTCGACAACGGTCGCCAGGCCTTGCGAGCTCGGCGATCGCGGCGCGCCCCACGTCGAAGACGACGTCGTAGGCGCTCCCCGACAGCCACAGCACGGCGTCGTGCTGGGTGGCCGGCATCGAGTAGCCGTCGATGCCGATCAGGTCTTCGTTGAAACCCTCGACCCCGGCAGGCGCATCGTCGGGCGCGGCTTCCCGCCAGAGCTCGGGCCTGAACCCGGCGACGAGGTTGACGCCGCCCATCGTCGTCCTCGGCTCGCGGAGCGACGAGACCGCGGCCACGAGCTCTCGGCCGGCCCGCTCCGAGGCGTCGAACTCGAGATAGGCGTGGGCCGCGGTTCCGAGCGCGAAGATCCCACCTTGCGGACTGGTCACGCGGCCTATCGTCGCAGGCCGCAACGAGTAACGGGGCCTGGTCGACTCTCCGTGGAGAGCGACCAGGCCCCGTCGTGGGCGTTCCTGGGTGTTAGCCCGTGACCGGCGGGGTGAAGGCGCCGATGACGCCGACCCGCGGGTTGGTGCAGCCCTTGTAGGAGGCGGGCTTGACCAGCACGATTCCGGGCTTCTTCGGGTGGAGCGTGACGGTCACCTTGCCGGCTGAGTTGGTGCGACCGCTCAGCACGAGGATGCCGGCGCCCGTCACCTTGACCTTGACGCCCGCGATCGCCTTGTTCTTCGCGGTCACCTGCAGCCGGAGCTTGCCGCTCGAGCCGACCGTGAGCGTCTTCGGCGCGACCACGACCGCGTAGCACGCAGGCGGGACACCGGCTTCGGCTTCGGCTTGACCACCGGCGGCTTGAAGACCGGCTTGGGTGTCGGGCTTCGGCACCGGCGGCGGCGTTGACGGTGATCGTCGTGCTGGAGGTGTTGTTCGCGAGCGTCGTCTCCGGCAGTGCGCCGACGACGGTCGCCGTGTTGACGATGGTGCCGACGGTCGTCGCCGTTGACGACGATCGAGATCGTCACCGACTGGCCGTTCGTCATCGAGCCGATCGTGCACTGGACGAGCGTTGCCGCCGGTGCACG
Organism: uncultured Actinomycetes bacterium; assembly: GCA_963761365.1. GTDB lineage: Bacteria > Actinomycetota > Thermoleophilia > Gaiellales > Gaiellaceae > PALSA-600. The sequence continues at coordinate 190,372 of CAVXHB010000019.1, forward strand.
TCCCCTGCGACGGGGTCACCGAGACGAAGGTGACGCCGGCCGGCAGCGAGTCCGCAACCTGCACGGCCGTGTCGGTCACCGGGCCGTTGTTCGTCACGGTCAGCGTGTAGGTGACGTTGCCGCCCTTCAGCAGCGACGTCGGAGTTCGCCGACTTGACGATCGCCAGGTCGACGACGGTCGGGGTCGGCGTCGGCGTCGGACGGCGGCGAGGCGGCGGGGTGACGAGCACGACTGCGCTCGCAGAGGCAGTCACGTCCGGCCCGACGGGCGGATGGCCCGTCACGGTCGCGACGTTCGTGAACCCTGCGGTGACGTTCGCCTGCGAGCAGGTGTAGGTGCTGGTCTGCCCGGCAGTGAGCGTGCCGATCGTCTTTGCACAGCCGGTCGAGAGCGGATCGGTCACGGTCACGTTCGTCAGCGTCACCGTGCCGGTGTTCGTGACCGTGATCGTGAAGCTCGCGGCTGAGCCGGAGTTGATCGTCTGCGACGCCGGCGTCTTCGTGATCGCAATCGCCGGCTTGTCGACGACCAGGTGCTCGGAGGTGCAGGCACTGGTCGCGGCGAGGTTGTTGGCGTCGCCACCGTACGCCGCCTGCCAGTAGAAGTCACCGGCGGTGTTGAAGACCAGCGCGTTCGAGTCCGGCACGTCGCCGTTCGTGACGGTCACGCTGCCGCCGTTCTGCGTGTTGGCGTTCGGCGTGCACGTGTTGTTGTCGAACACGGTGTAGGTCACGGTGCCACCGGCGTTCGGGGTCGCCCCCGTCAGCTTCGCCGAGTCGTGCACCGAGCTGCCGACCACGACTTCGCTCGACGGAGAGCGTCGTGGCGATCGTCGGTGCCGCCTTGTCGATCGTGAACGGCTCGCAGCTGCTGACAGCCGAGTCGTTGTGGTTCGGGTCGTTGCCCGCGACGTACTTCGCGTCGAAGGCGTAGCTACCGGCGTTCAGGCTCGCGCTCGTCGCCGACTGGGCCGTCGAGCCATTGATCGTCGCGCCTGTCTGCGTCACCGGAGTGCCACTGCAGGGGCTCTCCGAGTTGGCGGTGTTGGTGAAGAACTCGAAGGTGACGGTTCCGGTGAACGGGAAGCCGGTGCCGTTCGAGAGCGTCGCCACGTCGTAGAGCTTGGAACCGAACGGCAGGTGCGAGCCGTTCGCCACCACTGCATCGCCGGAGGCGTTGTGCAGCGTCGTGGCGGTCGACGGCGTGCCCTTGCTGACCGTGAGCGGCTCGCACTGTCCGGTCGAGCCGAGGAAGTTCAGGTCGCCGGAGTACGTCGCCTGGAAGGAGTACGAGCCGGCCGCAAGCGGGCCCTCGGTGGTCGACGGGCTCGCAACACCGTTCCCGTTGAGAGCAACCGTCCCGGCAGCCTGGCTCACCTCGCCGGTGCAGTTCGCGTTCGAGAAGAACCTGAACGAGACGGTGCCGGTCGGGGTCGCCGTGCTGTTGTCCGAGGTGACCGAGGCGCTGTCGTACACCGAGGTGCCGAGCGGAACCTGCTCGTCGGTCACGTCGGCGTTACCGGCCGCGTTGTGGATCGTGGTCGTCGTCGTGGTCGCCGCCGGAGCGACGGTGAACGGCTCGCAGACGCCGGATGCGCCGAGGTAGTTGCTGTCCCCGGTGACCGTTGCGATGAAGCCGTACGTGCCCGGCAGGAGCGGCAACGTGTCAACCGAGCGGACGTCGCCGTTCTCCATCCCGTCTGTAGAGACGGGCGAACCGATGCCCTGGCAGTTGGCCAGCGGGTAGAGCACGAAGCTGACGCCGCCGGCCGGGGTGAACCCGTCAACGGCACCGGTCACATGAGAGACGTCGTGCACCATCGAGCCGAGCCCGATCGTGGTGTTCGTGATGTCGGTGTTCTGCGCGTCCTCGACCTTCGTGCTGACGGCGAGCTGCGCCTGGTCGATGACGAACGGCTCGCAGGAGCTGACGGCAGAGTCGTTGTAGCTGGGATCGGAGCCGGCGACGTACTGCGCGTTGAACGAGTACGAGCCTGCTCCGAGCGGGCCGTGCGTCGACGACGTCGCCGACGACCCGGTGATCGAAGCACCGTACTGCGTGGCGAATGCGATCGCCGGTGCAGGCCGAGTTCTTGAAGAAGTTGAACGTGACCGTTCCACCGAACGGGATGCCGTCGACGCCGGTCAGCGACGCGATGTCGTACAGGCTCGAGGCAAGCGGCAGGTGTGTGCCGTTGTCGACCGCTGCGCCGCCACTCGCGTTGTGCGAGGGTCGTCGTCGCACTCGGAGTCGCCTTGTTGACGACCAGGTGCTCCGAGAGGCACGGGCTCGTCGCGGCCGCGTTGTTCGCGTCGCCGCTGTAGGAGGCCTGCCAGTAGTAGTCACCCGCGACGTTGAACGTGACCGGGTTCGAGTCCGGGACGATGTGGGCCGTCACCGTCTTCGTGCCGGCGTCGACCGTGTTCGCGTTCGTCGCGCAGGTGTTGTTGTCGTAGACCTTGTAGTTGACCGTGCCGCCCGCACCCGCGGTCGCCCCGGTCAGCGTCGAGGAGTCGTGCACCGAGCCGCCGACCGTGATCGAAGAGCTCGAAAGGCTCGTCGCGATCGTCGGAGTGGTCTTGCCGACGACGAGGTGCTCGGACAGACATGCGCTCGTCGCGGCCGCGTTGTTCGCGTCGCCGCTGTAGGAGGCCTGCCAGTAGTAGTCGCCCGCGATGTTGAACGTGACCGGGTTCGAATCCGGGACGATGTGGGCCGTCACCGTCTTCGTGCCGGCGTCGACCGTGTTCGCGTTCGTGGTGCAGGTGTTGTTGTCGTACACCTTGTAGGTGACCGTGCCGCCCGCACTCGCGGTCGCACCGGTCAGCGTCGAGGAGTCGTGCACCGTGCCACCGACCGTGACCGAGGACGCCGACAGCGTCGTCGCGATCGACGGGCTGCGCCTTGTTCACGACCAGATGCTCGGACAGACACGCGCTCGTCGCGGCCACGTTGTTCGTGTCGCCGCTGTAGGAGGCCTGCCAGTAGTAGTCACCGGCCGTGTTGAACGTGACCGGATCCGAATCCGGGACGATGTGGGCCGTCACCGTCTTCGTGCCGGCGTCGACCGTGTTCGCGTTCGTCGTGCAGGTGTTGTTGTCGTAGACCTTGTAGTTGACGGTGCCGCCGGCAGTCGCCGTCGCACCGGTCAGCGTCGAGGAGTCGTGCACCGAGCCGCCGACCGTGATCGAGGAGCTCGACAGGCTCGTCGCGATCGACGGAGTGGCCTTGTTCACGACCAGGTGCTCCGACAGACACGGGCTCGTCGCGGCCGCGTTGTTCGTGTCACCGCTGTAGGCGGCCTGCCAGTAGTAGTCACCGGCCGTGTTGAACGTGACCGGATCCGAATCCGGGACGATGTGGGCCGTCACGGTCTTCGTGCCGCCGCTGGCGAACATCGTCGTGCAGGAGCTGTTGCTGTAGACCGTGTACAGGACGGTGCCGCCGGCGTTCGTGCTCGCGCCGGTCAGCGTCGAGGAGTCGTGCACCGAGCCGCCGACCGTGATCGAGGAGCTCGACAGGCTCGTCGCGATCGTCGGCTGCGCCTTGTTCACGACCAGGTGCTCCGACAGGCACGGGCTCGTCGCGGCGGCGTTGTTCGTGTCGCCGCTGTAGGAGGCCTGCCAGTAGTAGTCGCCCGCAGTGTTGAACGTGACCGGATCCGAATCCGGGACGATGTGGGCCGTCACCGTCTTGGTACCGGCGTCGACCGTGTTCGCGTTCGCGGCGCAGGTGTTGTTGTCGTACACCTTGTAGTCGACCGTGCCGCCCGCACCCGCGGTCGCCCCGGTCAGCGTCGAGGAGTCGTGCACCGAGCCGCCGACCGTGATCGAGGAGCTCGACAGGCTCGTCGCGATCGAAGGCTGCGCCTTGTTCACGACCAGGTGCTCCGATGTGCAGACGCTCTTCACCGCGGTGTTGTCGTCGTCGCCGCTGAACGAAGCCTGCCAGTAGTAGTCACCCGCGGTGTTGAACTGGATCGCGTTCGAGTTCGGGATGCTGCCGGTCGACTTGTCGACGTTGACCGTCCCGGCGTCGATGTTGTTCGCGTTCGAGGTGCAGGTGTTGTTGTCGTAGACGGTGTAGGTCACGGTGCTGGTGGCGCCGGTTGCCGGCGAGCGGTAGCCCGTGAAGGAGGCGGAGTCGTGAACGGTGGTGCCGACTGCGACCGGGACCAGGCTCGAGAGCGTGGTCGCGAGCGTCGGCGCGGCCTGGTTGTACGTGTTCGTGATCGAGCAGACGATTACGTCGTTTGTGTGCAGGGCAACGCTGCCGCCCGCCCCGACCGTCACGTTGGGCTCACCGCTGTCCTGCGTCCCGTTCCCGTTGAGGTCGTTGAAGCAGGTCGTCGCCGACGCGGTGTAGTTGGTCGGCGGGTTCGGGCTTTCGCTGACGTAATAGGTGCCGGCGACGACGGTCTTGGCGTCGGTCGCGTCGTTAGAAGTCACCGTCTTCGAGGTGACGTCGCCTCCACCCTGCGGTCGTGCCGATCTTGAGCGTCGTGCTGCCGGGCTTTCCGACCCACTGCTTCTCGAGCTGGATCGAGCCGCAGGTGCTGACGTGGATCGGCTGCGGAAGGATCAGGTCCTTGAGCTGCGCGGTGCCACCCGAGCCCGACGACCGCGTCTTCGCGAACATCGAGCCGAATGTCTCGCACGGCTGGTCCTGCGGCAATCCAAGCAACGTCGTGAGGTTGATCGAGGCCTCACCGAAGTTGCCGGCGCCGAGAGTTTCGTTGTTGCCCGAGAGGTCATCCTGGATGGAACCGCCAACGTTCACGGCACCTTCTGCCTCGCCGAGCGCAGTGAGGTCCTGCTGGTTGGCCCACTTGCTGCCGTCCCAGGTGAAGGAGGTGATGTCGACCTGGTTCAGGTTGCCGACGAAGTCGTATGAGATGAGCACGTCACCGACGCTTCGCTTGATGGTGACCGATCGAGCCGCTCCAGTCGGTCGTGCCGTCTTGGTCGAGCTCGAAGTCGATGTGGGCGTCGCCGTTGCTGACGAGGCGCACCCAGGAGAGGTAGAGGAAGCTCGCCGGCCCCGCTGTTCTCGGTGGCGACGTACGCGCGGAGGAGGTCGTCCTTGTTCGGGATCGAACCGGCCGTCAGCCCGACGGTCGTGTAACCTGTTCGTCGCCGGCGA
>CAVXHB010000020.1:0-19915 GCA_963761365.1 uncultured Actinomycetes bacterium
TGAGCTCGGCTGGGAGCTCGTCGCCAGCGGCGGCACCGCTGCCCATCTCGAGGAGCTCGGCCTCACCGTCGAGCACGTCGAAGCATTGACCGACTTCCCGGAGATGCTCGGCGGGCGGGTCAAGACCCTGCACCCGCGGATCCACGCCGGCATCCTCGCGCGTCGCGACAACGACGGGGACGTGGCGACACTGGCGGAGCACGGCATCGCGCCGTTCGATCTCGTCTGCATCAACCTCTACCCCTTCGAGCATGTGTCCGCGCAGAGAGGGCATCACGGAGATGGAGGCCGTCGAGATGATCGACGTCGGCGGCCCGTCGATGCTGCGCGGCGCCGCGAAGAACTTCGCGCACGTCGCCACCTGTCTGCCGGCCGGAGCGCTACGGGTTCGTGCTCGACGAGCTGCGCCGCAACGGCGTGCTCTCGCTCGAGACGCGGCGCGAGCTCGCCGCCGAGGCGTTCGCGACGAGTGCCGCCTACGAGGCGGCGATCGCGACGTGGTTCTCGGAGCGCGAGACGTTCCCGGACACGCACGTGATCGCGCTCGAGAAGGTGCTCGATCTCTCCTACGGCGAGAACCCCCACCAGCGCGCCGGCGTACTACGCCGAGCGCGGCGCGCGAAGGCACCTGCTCTCCCGCGTCGAGCAGCTTCACGGCAAGGCGCTTTCGTTCAACAACCTCAACGACCTCTCGGCCGCACGCCTGCTCGCGCGCGAGTTCACGCTGCCGGCCTGCGTGATCGTCAAGCACGCGAACCCGTGCGGCGTCGGCGTCGGTGCGACACTCGAGGAGGCGTACGACAAGGCGCTCGCGTCCGATCCAACCTCCGCCTACGGCGGCATCGTCGTCGTGAATCGCGACGGTCGACGCGGCGCTCGGCGAGAAGCTCGCGGAGCAGTTCGTGGAAGTGCTGTTCGCGCCCGGGCTACGCCGACGAGGCGCTCGCCGCGCTGCAGCGGAAGCAGAACACCCGCATCCTCGCCGACCGCGAGCGGCGGCGGGAGGTCGACTCGCGCCAGTACAAGCGCGTGCTCGGCGGCCTCCTCGTCCAGGACCCCGACACGGACATCGAGGACCGCGAAGGCTGGCAGGTCGTCGCCGGCGCGCCGACCGAGAAGACCTGGGGTGATCTCGTCTTCGCGTGGCGCGTCTGCAAGCACGTCTCCTCGAACGCGATCGTGCTCGTGAAGGATCTCCAGACGATCGGGATCGGCGCAGGCCAGATGAGCCGCGTCGACGCCGTGAACATCGCCGTCGACAAGGCCCGCGCGCACGGACACGACCTCCACGACGCCGCCCTCGCCTCGGATGCGTTCTTCCCGTTTCCCGACGGACCGGGGATCGCCCTCGCCGCGGGCGTCTCGGCGATCGTCCAGCCGGGCGGCTCGCGGCGCGACACCGACGTGATCGACGCCGTCGCGACCGCCGGCGCGGCGATGGTGTTCACGGGACGGCGGCACTTCCGGCACTGATGACGCCGTCGCACTTCCGCCTTTTCGCCCGCACCGAGCAGGCGGCGCTGCTCGACCTGCCGTGGGTGCTGCAACTCGAAGACTGGCCCGAGGACCGCGTGGTCGACATCGAGCGCGGCATCGGCCGCCACGTCGTGCGCTTCGTCGAGCTCAGCGGCGCGTTCTTCGCCCTGAAGGAGCTGCCGCCGCGCATCGCGGCCCGCGAGTACCGGCTGCTCGGCGCGCTCGAGGACAAGGGCGTCCCGTGCGTCGAAGTCGTCGGTGTCGTCAACGACCGGGTGTCCGCCGCCGGCGAGGAGCTGCCGGCGGTGCTGATCACCCGCTATCTCGAGTTCGCTTTGCCGTACCGGGTGATCCTCGGCCGCGAGGTGCTCCCGGCGCCCGAGCCGTCGATCCGCGCCGCCCTCGTCGGAGCTGCTCGTGCGCCTGCACGTCGCAGGCTTCTTCTGGGGCGACTGCTCGCTCTCGAACGCGCTCTTCCGCCGCGACGCCGGCGCGCTCTCGGCCTATCTCGTCGACGCGGAGACGAGCGAGCTGCACGAGCGGCTCTCCGACGGCCAGCGGCTGCACGATCTCGACATCGCGGAGGAGAACCTCGCCGGCGAGCTGTTCGACCTCGCGGCCGAGCTCGAGCGCGAGGTGGTCGACGATCCCTTCGAGTTCGCAGCGAGCGTGCGCGCCTCCTACGACGAGCTCTGGGACGAGCTGACCCGGGACGAGGTCTTCTCGCTCGGCGAGGGCCACCGGCTCGAGGAGCGCCTCCGCCGTCTGAACGAGCTCGGCTACGACGTCGACGAGGTCGAGCTCGTCTCGTCGGGCGACGAGGTGCGGCTGCTGCTCCACTCGAAGGTCGTCGAGCCCGGGCACCACCGCCGGCGGCTCTTGCACCTCACGGGCCTCGACGCGCAGGAGAACCAGGCCCGCCGCCTCCTCAACGACCTGACCCGCTACCGCGCCTGGCTCGAGCGCACCGGCAAGAAGCCGGTCTCCGACACGGCGGCGGCAGCCCTCTGGCTGAGCGAGGTCTTCGAGCCGGCGATCGCCGCGATCCCGCCCGAGCTGCGCGGCACGCCGCGCTGCAGCCGAGATCTTCCACGAGCTGCTCGAGCACCGCTGGTTCCTGTCGGAACGTGCCGGAAAGGACGTCGGCCTGAAGGAAACGATCCCTTCCTACATCGAGAAGGTGCTCCGTCCCGCTCCCGACGAGAAGCTCCCTTCGGTATAACGCCGACTTGGCCGTCTTGGGGCGGCCCGAATCCGAGGGGGGAAGATGAAGAAACTGCTTTCGCTCGGCCTGATCGCGCTCGCAGCTCTCGCTGCGGCCGCAACCGCGTCGGGAGCGATCGTCGCGACCGACCAGGTTTCAACGACGAACGATGCCACGACGCCTGCGTGCACCACGCCGGCGCCGGTGGTGCACTACTCGTGGATTCACTGCTACGGGGCGCAGCAGATTCGCGCCGCCTACGGCGTCGACCAGATCGGGAACACCGGCGACCGGTACGCGGTCTGCTCGGCCAGGGGCAGACGATCGTGCTCGTCGACTCGTACGGTGAGCCGAACGGCGCGGCCGACCTGCAGGCGTTCCACGACGCCTTCTATCCGAACCTGCCGGCGCCGAACTTCACCGCGGTCTACCCGAACGGCTCGCCCGACTTCAAGAACGTCGGCGGCGGGCAGTCCGGCTCGAGCGGAGCCGAGGGTTGGGCCGGCGAGGCCGCGCTCGACATCGAGTGGTCGTACGCGATCGCGCCGCTCGCGCACATCGTCCTGATCGGCGTCCCGCCGGCGGAGACGGAGGGCGTGCAGGGGTTCCCGAACCTCTTCAAGGCCATCTCCGACGCGATCGACGCGTACCCGAGCGGGACGGTCTTCTCGATGAGCTTCGGCGTCACCGAGCAGACCTTCGGCGGCGCGACGAACCAGCCGACGAAGAAGTTCGACGCGGTCTTCCAGAAGGGGAACGCGAAGGGCGACACGTTCTTCGCCTCGTCGGGCGACAACGGCTCGATCGGCGTCGCGAAGCAGCATCGTGACAGCGTCGTCTACAACTTCCCGACCGACGGCTGGCCGGCCTCGAGCCCGTACGTCACCGCCGTCGGCGGCACGCAGCTCCAGTACGGCTGGCGCTGGAACCCGCAGAGCGACGTGGCGTTCACGTCGGCCGGCGACTACAACCCGGACTACTGGCAGTACACGGCGAACGCGACTCCGCTGAACGTCGTCTGGAACGAGTCGTGGTGCCCGTGCGCGACCGGTGGCGGCCCGAGCGTCCTGTACCCGCGTCCCGCGTGGCAGGCCGGCGTCATGCCGGGCGCAGGCAACCATCGCCTCGTTCCCGATGTCGCGTGGAACGCGTCGGTGAACGGCGGCGTGCTCGTCTACACGTCGTTCTTCCCGAGCACGGATCGCGTGGGCTGGCACGTCTACGGCGGCACGAGCGCCGCGTCGCCGCAGGTCGCGGCGTTGACGGCACTCGCCGCGCAGCAGGCGGGTCACGGCCTCGGCAACATCAACACCGCGATCTACACGCACCCCGGCGCGTTCACCGACGTGCAGCCGGTGCTGCAGGGCTCGTCGAGCATCATCAGCGGCGATCTCTCGTCGAACCGGATGTTCGACTACAACGGCGACGGTCTCCCGGTCACCTGGGACCCGATCCCCGGCTGGGCGACGACCGGCGGCTACGACATGACGACCGGGTTCGGCACGCCGAACGCGGCCGCCTACGTGTCGGCTCTCGTCGGCCCGTAACGAACGACGCTTGGCGAACAGCGGCTGACCCGGGATACTCCGGGTCAGCCGCCAACCCCATTTACTGAAAACACTCTGGAGGAACCGATGGAGCCCACGAGCCCGAGCACTGCACCCGATCCGCGCCGCTGGCAGGCGCTCGCGCTCGTCTGCGTCGCGTTCTTCATGACGGTGCTCGACGTCTCGATCGTCAACGTGGCGCTGCCGTCGATCAAGACGTCGCTGCACGTGTCCGAGAACGCGTTGCAGTGGGTGCTGATCGCGTACACGATCACGTTCGGCGGCCTCCTGCTCCTCGGTGGACGCGCGGCCGACCTGCTCGGGCGGCGGCGGATGTTCATGATCGGGATGGCCTTGTTCTCGGCCGCGTCGCTCGTCTGCGGGCTCGCCGGCTCGATCGGCGTGCTGATCGCGGCGCGCGCGGTGCAGGGCGTCGGTGCGGCGATCATCTCGCCGGCGACGCTCTCGATCATCACGACGACCTTCGAGGAGGGCTCCGAGCGCAACAAGGCGCTCGGGCGTCTGGGGCGCGATGGGCGGCAGCGGCGCGGCCGCCGGCGTGCTCTTCGGCGGCGTCCTCACGAAGTACGCCGGCTGGGAGTGGATCTTCTTCGTCAACGTCCCGGTCGGCGCGCTCGTGCTCGCGCTCACGCGCCGATCGTGCGCGAGAGCCGCGATCGCGGGCTTGCGCGGGCTTCGATGCCGGCGGCGCAGTGACGATCACGTCGAGTCTCGCGCTGCTCGTCTATGCGATCTCGAAGGCGCCCCAGATCGGCTGGAGCGCCGCCCACACGATCGAGGAGCTGATCGGTGCGGCTGTGCTCTTTGCGGCGTTCCTCGTGATCGAGACGCGGCATCCGTCGCCGATCGTGCCGTTCCGCATCTTCCGCGTGCGCACGGTGACCGGCGCCAACGTCTGCGGCGTCTTCCTCGGCGCCGTCGTCTTCGCGAACTTCTTCCTGTTGACGCTCTACGTGCAGCAGGTGTTGCACTACTCCGCACTCAAGACCGGACTGACGTTCCTCGCGACCGCGGGAACCGTCATCCCCGTCGCCGGCGTCTCGCAAGCGCTCGTCGACGCGGATCGGGGTGCGTCCGGTATTGACGATGGGGCTCGTGCTGATCACCGGCGCGATGATCTGGTACACCCAGATCCCGAGCCACGGCTCGTTTGCGACCCACCTGCTGCCCGGCTACCTGCTGATGGGCGTCGGCATGGCGTTCGCGTTCATCCCGATGTCGATCGCCGCCCTCGCCGGCGTCGACCCCAGCGAGGCGGGGCTCGCGTCCGGGCTGATCAACACGGCGCAGCAGATCGGCGGCGCGCTCGGCGTCGCGATCGCCGCCTCGGTCGCGTTCACCCACGCCGGCACCCTGCTCGCGTCGGGCCACTCTCCCGGCGCAGGCGCAGACGAGCGGCTTCGCGCTCGGCTTCTGGGTGCTCGCCGGGATCGCCGCCGCCTCGGTCGTCGCGTGCCTCGCGCTCGTGCGCGGCCGCGAGCTCGAGCTGACCGAAGCGGACTCGGTGACGGTCGCGGTCTAGCCGAGCAGGCTTCGGCAAACGACCGCCGCCCAAAAGCGCGCAGCCTGAAGGTCCCTACACTCGGCCCATGCCCGTTCGTGCTCAGTTGCGGCCAGGAGAACCCCGATGTGCCCAGTTCTGCCTCGCGTGCGGGTCGCCGATGGCCGAGGCTGCACCGCCGCCGGCCCCGCGAGGTGCGGGACGAGGAACGGCACCTCGTCACCGCCGTCTTCGTCGACATCGTCGGCTCGACGCCCTCGCCGAGCAGCTCGACCCGGAGGACGTGCCGCGCACGGCTCGCGCCGTACTACGTCGACGACTCCGCCGCGAGCTCGAGCTCCACGGCGGGAGCGTCGCGAAGTTCATCGGCGACGCGGTCGTCGCGCTGTTCGGCGCGCCCACCGCGCACGAGGACGACCACGAGCGCGCCGTTCGCGCCGCGCTCGCAGTGACGAAGGCGATCGAGGAGCTGAACGCGAAGCCGACGACTGGCTGAAGCTCAACATCCGTACCGGCATCAACACGGGCGAGGCGATCGTCGTGCTCGGCTCGAACCCGGGCGAGGACATCGGCGAAGCCGCCGGGCGACGTGATGAACACCGCGGCGCGGATCCAGGGCGGCGCGCCGATCAACGGCATCGTCGTCGGCGAGCTGACCTACCGGGCGCACGCTCGCACGCGATCGAGTACGCGAGCCGAGCCGGTCGTGGCCAAGGGAAAAGCCGAGCCGGTCCGCGTCTGGCAGGCGATCGGTCTGCTCACCTCGCACGCGCGCGCCCGGGTTCGAGACACGGCTCTCGTCGGCCGTGAGGAAGAGCTGGCGAAGGCTGCTCGGCTCTCTGGGAGAGCGTGGTCAGCGAGACCGGCTACCGGGGCTCGCCACGATCATCGGTGCCCGGGATCGGCAAGAGCCGCCTGCTCGCGGAGGTGGCGAGCCGCGCTGCGGACGACGCGGCTGTCCTCTGGGGCCGCTGCCTCTCGTACGGCGAGGGGATCACGTACTGGCCGATGGTCGAGATCGTGAAGGGAGCCGCGGGGATCCTCAAGAGCGACGACAAGGACACTGCGATCTCGAGAAGCTCGGCGTACTCCTGGAGGAGCATCGGCTCGGACGACCTCGACGAACTGCGCACGATGGCGGCGGCGATCGCGAACCTGATCGGGGTGCCGCGAACGCCTCGCGGGACGTACTCGGCGGCGGACATCTCGCAGGCGGAGCTCCACTGGGGCATCCGCCGCGTCCTCGAACTGCTCGCCGCCAGGCGGCCCCTCATGCTCGTCTTCGAGGATCTTCACTGGGCTGAGGAGACGCTCTTCGACCTGATCGACTTCCTCCGCGCAGCCGAGGCACCGATCTTCGTCGTCGGCACCGGACGCCGCGAGCTCGAGCAGCTGCGGCCGATGCTTTGCTCCGACGGCGACCAGCGGATTGCAGTTCCGCTCGCCGCGCTCGACGAAGCTGAGAGCGAAGCGCTCCTCGCGAGGCTGCTCGGCGCGCACGACGTCCCCGCCGGCCGGCACGCCGAGCTGCTCCTTCGGAACGCCGCCGGCAACCCTCTCTTCCTCGAGGAGACCGTCCGCATGCTCGCCGACTCCGGCGCACTCGAGGCCGGGGGCGACCTGTCCGAGCTCGCGGTGCCGACGAGCTTGAACGCGATGATCGGCTCGCGCCTCGACGCGCTCCCGAGCCAGGACAAGCGCATCGCGCAGTACGCCTCGGTGGTCGGGATGACGTTCTGGTCCGGGGCGGTCGCCGATCTGCAGGGCAGCGACGTCGAGTCGACCCGAGCCTCGGTGCGCTCGAGCAGCGAGAGTTCGTGCACATGCTCGAGGCGTCGTCGATCGCCGACGATCGCGAGTGGGCGTTCATCCACGCGCTGATCAAGGACGTGGCCTACGGTCGCGTGCCCAAGGGGCGTCGGGCACAGCTGCACCTACGCTTCGCGGACTGGCTCGGCGAGCGGCCCGACCTCGCGGACGAGGTCGTCGAGATCGTCGCCTACCACCTCGAGCAATCGTGCAAGCTCGGCTCCGAGATCGGCCGCGCCGCGGTGCCGCCGCCGATCGAGCGGGCAATCGAGGCGCTGATGCGGGCGGCCGAGAAGTCGTCGAGGCGCGAGGGCATCCGCGAGGCTGACCGCTACTACGCGCGCGCGCTCGACCTCGTCGGCGACGAACAGTCCGAGCGGGCCCTCGAGCTCCGGCTCGGCCGCGCCGGGACCCTCAATCTGCTCGGCGAGCTCGGGCGAGCGGACAATACCTCGGGCAGGTCATCGAGGGCGCCGGGGCAGCGGGGCGGCTCGATCTTCGCGCAGGGGCGATGCTCGGCCGCGCGAACGTCGCGAGGAAGCGTGGCGCGGCGCCGACGCCCGGCGCTACGCCGAGGAAGCCGAGGCGCTCGCTGCGGAGTTGAGCGACCGCCCACTCCAGGTCCGGGCGATCTACGAAGCTGCTCATGTCCGGTCGTGGTTCGAGGGTGCGGGCGAGGAGGCGCTCGAGGAGCTGTGGCGCGCGCGCGCGATCGCCGAGGAACTGGACGACGTCGGCCTGCGAATCGAGGGGCACGTCTGGATGATCCTCGAGCTCTACAACCTGGGTCAGCTCGCTGCCGCAGAGCAGCAATGCCGGTTATGCCTCGGAGCTCGTCGGCGACTCCGGCACGCTGCGCGACGAGGCGCGGGTGACGTTCCAGCTCGGGCTCGTCACGTACCACCTCGGCGGAGTCGAGGAAGCCGAGCGTCTCGGGCTGCAGGCGCTCGAATGGCTCGAACGCACCGGCGAGCGGAGCTGGGAGCTCCAAACCCTCCGGACGCTCGCGCTATGCGCCCTCGCTCGCTCCGACCTGGAGCTCGCCGAGGAACGGCTCGGACAGGCGATCCCGCTCGCTCTGGAGATCGGCGGGATGATTGTCGACTTCTACCGGATCCTCGTCGAGGTTCTCGTCGAGCAGGACCGCCTGGACGACGCGAACGATCTTGCACGCCTTGCGCTGACGAACCTGCCGGAGGAGGACGCCTACGCACGCGCCGCCGGGCTCATGATCAGGGCAAGCATCGCGACCGCCGAGGCCGAGCATGCAGCGGCCGACGAGCACTATGCCGAAGTGCTCCGCCTGCTCGAGCAGCAGCAGCTGCCGCTCGATCTCGGCGAGGCGCGCTTCGCGTATGGGCGGGCGCTACGCAGGTCGGGCAACGATGGGCGCGCCGTCGCCGAGCTCACGCGTGCCCGCGATGACCTGCAGCGGATGGGAGCGGCCGGGCTCGTCAGCCAGATCGACCGCGAGCTGGACCAGCTTGCGCAGGGGGCGGGCTCACCGGCCCCCTGCCATCGTCCTAATGTCTCTGCGTTAGCCGATCACGGAGACCACGTGGGTCACCGTGCCGGAGCTCACGTCATACGTGCCGTCGCCCCCGTACGCAGCGGTAATCGTGTACGAGATTCCGCTGACAGAGCCGGGGAGACCATTGAGATTCGCATCGCTGCTCGTGATGCTCGCCTGACCGTCGACATTGAGCGGCGCGGTACCCAGCGGGATGACCGTCGCTCCGCCGTAGCGGTGAAGGTGACGTTGCCCGTGGGCACGCCGACGTCCGACGGGTCCACGACTGACGCGGTGAAGGTGACCGGCTCGCCGAATGAGCTGCCGGCCGGCGAATCGGTCACCGACGTCGACGTCGGCAACAAGGGGTTCACGATCGACTGGTCGACCGTCCCGGTGCTCCCCGAATACGTCCCGTTGCCCGAATAGGTCGCGGTGATCGTGTGCTCGCCGACCTCGAGCGCCGAGGTCGTGAGCGAGGCACTTCCGCCGCTCACGGGCACGGACCCGAGGGTCGTGAAGCCGTCGGTGAAAGTGACTGTTCCCGTGACTGGACCCGCCGCACTGGCCGGAGCCACAGTGGCAGTGAACTTGACGGGATCCCCGACGTTCGCCCCGTCGGTCGAGTCCGTCACGACGGTCGTGCCGGTGCCGATCAGCACCGGCGCAGGCGGATCCGGCGGGAACGGACAGGTCCCGATGGCGGCCGCCGCGTTGATGTCCAGAGTGCTGAAGCCGCTGCAGGGGAAGGAGCCGTTGTCCCCCACCCTCGCCCGAGACGATCTCGAGGCCGATATGGCACGACGGGCCTGAGCAGAAGTTGAACTGGTTCTGCGAGTTGTTCTTCAGGTGCTCGCTGACCGTGCAGTTCCCGCTCGTGTCGCAGTTGCCATAGGCGCTGTCTTCCTGCACCGCCGACGGATCGCCGTTCTGCGTGGAGGACTGCGAGATGCTGTAGGTGTCGCCCGGGTTCGACTGCTGCGGCGACCCGCCCCACATCGGCCCGATCTGAGTCTGGTGGAGGTTCTTGATCTGGCTGTACGTCAGGGTCTGGTGCTCGTTCTGACTCTCCGACGCGTTCGAGACGCCCTGGCTCAACTGCTCGAAATGCGCCAGGAGGCCGTCACCGGACGCTCCCTGCGTCTGATTCCCCGTAGTCGCCTTCGTGACGTTCCCGTTCAGGTCGTTCGTCTGCGAGATCGAGCCGGTGTTGCGGCCCGTCGACGTCGGCGCGTATCGATCCTCGTCCGCGTTCTGGTAGATCGCGGCGCTCGTGTTCGGGCCGAGCGAGTCGTCGGTGTCCTGCTTCTGGTTGATCGTCGCGCCACCGGTGGCACTCGCCTTCAGCAGCACCCGCGGCTGTCCACGCTCGCCGCGTTGCTGCCGGTGTCCGAGTGCTGCGTGATCGAGACCGTCTGGTGACCGTTCTGGGTCTGGTTCGTCGTGGCCGCTGAGCCAGTGGCGTTGACGTTCGACGTCTCGTTGAGCGCCTGGCTGACCGAAGCGTTGTTCGACCCGCTCGTGTTCTGCTGGTTGATTGCGGTGTACTGCGTGTCGTTTTGCGTCGATCCCGTCGAGTCCATGATCGACTGCGAGACACTCGCGTTGTTCGAGCCGCCCGAGTTCGTCTGGAAGATCTGGCAGCTCTGAGACAGGTTGCTGCCGGTGACCTTCTCCACGCAGTTGGCGTTATTGCTCGCGCCGCTCGACACCTGAATCACGATGCAGTTGTTCGCCGACTGCGAGCCGCCCACGGAAGTTGTGCAACTGAACTGGTTTGTGTCCGCGAGGAGCTGGATGACGTGGGTGGACGTCGTGCAGGGTCCACTTCCCCCCGGGACAGTTCGCCCCGGCGTAGTTGTGCGTCCCGCGCTGGACGACGAACCCTCGCGGGTTCACCCCGAGCGAGCGCAGGTAGCTGGCGACCCCCGCCGGCGTCGAAAGATTCATCGCTGCCGTGCTGCCGCCCGAGCTCACATGGGCAGCCGAGCCGGCACCCGCCAGCGCCAACGCCCCCACCGCGACCGTCGCCAAGACGGCCGCGAAAGTTGCTTTTCTCACAACCTTCCCCTCTCCCCGGAGATATGCATCTCAACCACTCGCCAGTGCCGCCGCCTGCTTGGCTCCTGTGGGGTGGCCTTTGCTCGATTTTCAGGACAGATACTTGGCCCTAAATGAACACCAGAATCGGCCCGATTGCAACCCTACGAAGGTCGGGAGTGCCGGTTCAGTCGCCCGTCTCGTACTTGAACGAGATGTCCAGGCGCACCCGGTAGTCGGCGATCTTCCCGTCCTGGATCGTCACGTCGAACCGGGTCGCCTCGGCGACGCGCAGGTCGCGAACCGTCCGCGCGGCCGCCTCGACGGCGTTGCGCGCTGCTGCCTCCCACGAGTCGGAGCTGACCCCGATCACCTCGGTGACGCGGTACACGCTGTCGCTCATCCTGCCCTCCTCTCGATCCGGTCCTGAGTGGCCCGGTCGGAGGGATCTTCTCATGCCGGCTCGAGCAGCGTTTGTGACGTCCAGAACGGTCGCGTAGTCTCCGCTGGACCTCGAGCGGAGAGGAGCGCGAACGCCGTGACAACACAGCTGGGGATGGTCGGGCTCGGCCGGATGGGTGCGAACATGGCCGAGCGCCTGGGCCGAGCCGGGATCGACGTGAAGACCTACGACCCGAGCGTCGAGTCGACGGCCGGCTCGCTGGCAGAGCTCGTGACGCAGCTCGACGCACCGCGCTCGGTCTGGCTGATGGTCCCGGCCGGGCTCGTGGACTCCGTGATCGCGGAGCTCGCGCCGCATCTCGAGAAAGGCGACACGATCATCGACGGCGGCAACTCGTACTACGTCGACGACCTGCGCCGCTTCGCCGACCTCGGCCCGCAAGGGCATCCACTACCTCGACGTGGGCACGAGCGGCGGCGTCTTCGGCCTGGAGCGCGGCTACTGCCTGATGATCGGCGGCGACGACGAAGCCGTCGGGCGCCTCGAGCCGGTCTTCGAAGCGCTGGCGCCGGGCCTCGGGGAGGTCGAGCGCACGAGCGGCCGCAGCGGCGATCCCGCACCGGAGGAGCAGGGCTGGCTGCACTGCGGCCCGAGCGGCGCCGGCCACTTCGTGAAGATGGTCCACAACGGGATCGAGTACGGGCTGATGCAGGCGTACGCAGAGGGGCTGAACATCCTGCGGCACGCGAACGTCGGCGACACCGAGCGCGAGGCGGATGCCGAGACGACGCCGCTCCGCGACCCGGAGCGCTACCGCTACGACCTCGACGTCGCCGCGGTCACCGAGGTGTGGCGCCGCGGCAGCGTCGTCGCGTCGTGGCTGCTCGACCTGACCGCAGCTGCGCTCAACGCGAGCCCCGACCTCGACGGCTACGCGGGCCGTGTCTCCGATTCCGGCGAAGGCCGCTGGACGCTGCTCGCCGCGATCGACGAGTCGGTGCCGGTTCCCGTGCTCTCGGCGGCGCTCTACGAGCGCTTCACCTCGCGCGGCGAGGCCGAGTTCGCGAACCGAGTCCTGTCGGCGATGCGTCACGCGTTCGGAGGCCACCTGGAGAAGACTGCGTGACCGTGACCGAGGCGCAGCGGGAAAATCCGCTGCTCGAAGGCCTCCGAGTCATCCGCAAGCCGGACCCGTGCGCGCTCGTGATCTTCGGCGCCTCGGGAGACCTCACGCACAAGAAGCTGTTCCCGGCGCTCTACGCGCTTGCGTATCGCCACCTGCTGCCCGACCGGTTCGCCATCGTCGGCGTCTCGCGGGGCGACGCGACCGACGACGAGTTCCGGGCGCAGATGCGAGAGGCCGTCGAGCAGCACGCGCGTGACGAGTTCGTCGAGGACGCGTGGGACATGCTCGCTGACGGGCTGCACTACGTCGGCACCGACTTCGCCGACGAGGCCGGCCAGGACCGGCTCGCACGACCTGCTCGGCCGGCTCGACGAGGAGCGCGGGCTCTGCGGCAACCGGCTCTGCTACCTCGCGGTGCCGCCCGGCGCGTTCCCGACGATCGTCGACGCGCTCGGCCGGCGACGCGGCGGCGACGGCTGGACGAGGCTGATCGTCGAGAAGCCGTTCGGCAAGGACCTGCAGTCGGCGCGCGAGCTGACGACGATGCTCGCCGAGCATTTCGTCGAGGACGAGATCTTCCGGATCGACCACTATCTCGGCAAGGAGACGGTCCAGAACATGCTCGCGCTGCGGTTCGCGAACGGGATCTTCGAGCCGATCTGGAACCGCGAGTTCATCGACCACGTGCAGATCACGGTCGCCGAGTCGATCGGCACCGAGGGACGCGCGGGCTACTACGAGTCGTCGGGCGCGATCCGCGACATCTTCCAGAACCACCTGCTGCAGCTGCTCGCGCTGACGGCGATGGAGCCGCCGATCGACTTCTCCGCGGAGTCGGTGCGGAACGAGAAGGTGAAGGTGTTCCGCTCGATGCACACGCCTGGCCCGAAGTCGGTCGTGCGCGGGCAGTACGGCCGGGGCCTCGTCGCCGGCGAGGAGGTGCCGGCCTACCGCGAGGAGCCGGGAGTCGCAGCCGATTCGCTGACCGACACGTATGTCGCCGCGAAGCTCTTCGTCGACAACTGGCGCTGGGCGGATACGCCGTTCTACGTGCGCATGGGGAAGCGGCTCGCGCGTCGCGAGACGACGATCGCGATCCAGTTCAAGCGCGCGCCACATCCACCCTTCGTCGAGACGGCCTCGGAGGGCTTGCGCCCGAACGTGCTGCTCGTCCACGTGCAGCCGGACGAGGGCGTCTCGCTCGCGATCGGCGCGAAGGTGCCGGGCCAGGGGATGACGATCCGCACCGTGCACATGGACTTCCACTACGGCGGCGCCTTCCGCACCGGCATGCCCGAGGCGTACGAGCGCCTGATCCTCGACTGCATGATCGGCGACCAGACGCTCTTCACGCGCGCGGACGAGATCGAGGAGCAGTGGCTCCTCGTCGACACGATCGTCGCAGCGTGGCAGCGCGACCGCCCGAGCTTCCCGAACTACGCAGCCGGCACCTGGGGCCCGCCCAGCGCGCGCGGCCTGCTCGAGCGCGACGGCCGCGCCTGGCGCGACGACTGACCTCTATTCGAGCGCGCCGTAGGCGACGAAGCCTGCGCCGATCAGCCCTGCGGTCGGGCCGAGCGAAGCCGGCACGATGTCGATCATGCTCCGGCCCGGCTCGAGCGCCTCTCTCGTGGCGATCTCCCGCGCCGGCTCGATCAGGTACGCCCATGCCGCTGCGCCGAAGCCGCCGCCGATCACCACCCGCTCGACCGTGAACAGGTTCGCGAGCGTCCCGATCGCCGCCCCGAGCCTCATGCCGATGCCGCGGAGGATCTCGAGTGCCTTCCCATCCCCCTCGCCGGCGAGCTGCAGGAGCAGGCGCGCATCCGCTTCCGGCCCGAACGCGGCCTGCGCGAGCAGGGTCGCGGCATGGCCCGAGCAGAGGCCCTCGAGATGCCCGCGCCCGGTGCAGGATCCCTGGCAGGGCGGGCCGTCGAACTCGACGACCATGTGGCCGAGCTCCGCGGCCGCGCCGGTCTCGCCGTTGTAGGGGCGGCCGTCGAGGATCAGCCCACCGCCGACACCGGTCCCGAGCGTGAGCATCGCCATCTCGCTCGTGCCCTTGCCGGCGCCGATCTTCCACTCGGCGATCGTCGCCGCGTTCGCATCGTTGTCGAGCGCACACGGGATGCCCCAGCGGTCGCGCATCCGGTCGCGGAACGGGACCCCGGTGAGCGGGATGTTCACGGAGGTGATCACGCTGCCCGCGCGCTTGTCGATCGTCGACGGGATCCCGAACCCGAGCGCGGCGACGCCGTCGTCGAGGACCGCCGCGACCGCCTCGTCGAGACCGCCGAAGAGCGCCTCCGCGGACTCGAGCGGCGTCGGGATCTCGTGCGTCTTCCCGACGGTCCCGTCGGGGCCGATCACGCCGGCGAGGATCTTCGTCCCGCCGACGTCGACGCCGATCACATGGCTCGCGCTCACCGGTGTGCTGCCGGGATGAGATGGGACTTCGCGAGCGAGTGCTCCGCCTCGACCCGCCGCATCGTGCCCGAGCGGGAGCGGAGGACGATCGACTCCGTGATCGCGAGCTCCGGCGTGAAGCGCACGCCGCGCAGGAGGGCGCCGCTCGTGACGCCGGTGGCGGCGACGAAGACGTCGTCGCCGCGCACGAGATCGCCGGCGGTCAGGACCTTGTCGACGTCGTAGCCGGCCTCCTCGAGCTTCTTCCGGTCCTCGTCGTGCCGCGGCCAGAGCTTCGCCTGCATCCCGCCGCCGAGGCACTTGATCGCGGACGCGGCGAGCACGCCCTCCGGCGTGCCGCCGATGCCCATCACGAGGTCGATCGCGGCCATGCTGCCGTGCGCCGCCGCGATCGCCGGCGCGACGTCGCCGTCCCGGATCAGGTGCACCTGCGCGCCCGCCTCCCGCAGGTCGGCGATCAGCTTCTCGTGACGCTCGCGCTCGAGCACGTAGACGACGAGGTCGCGCGGGGACTTCCCCTTGGCCTCGGACACGTTGCGGACGTTCTCGGCCGGCGACGCGTTGATGTCGATCGCGTCCACCGCGTCGGCGCCGGTGACGATCTTGTTCATGTAGAAGGCGGCGCCCGGGAAGAACATCGTCCCGCGCTCGGCGACTGCGAGCACCGCGATCGCGTTCGGCTGGCCGAACGCGGCGAGGCGGGTGCCCTCGAGCGGGTCGACCGCGACGTCGACCTCGGGACCGGTGCCGTCGCCCACATGCTCGCCGTTGTAGAGCATCGGCGCCTCGTCCTTCTCTCCCTCGCCGATCACGACCACGCCGTTCATCGAGACCGTGGCCAGCACGGCGCGCATGCCGTCGACGGCGCCCTGGTCGGCCGACTCCTTCTCGCCGCGGCCCACCCAGCGTGCGGCGCCGATCGCGCCCGCTTCCGTCACGCGGACGAGCTCGAGCGCGAGGTTCCGGTCGGGTGGGCGCCCACTCACGCGTAGAGCAGCTGCATGTCGGCCAGCGGTCGCGGCTCGTAGTCGCCGGCGTGGCCGGCCTGGCCGAACTGGCGCATCCGCTCGGCGATCGACCGCCTGCATCGCCGCGCGCGCAGGCTTCAGGTAGTCGCGCGGGTCGAACTCCTCCGGCGACTCGGCGAACACCTTGCGGATCGCGCCGGTGATCGCGAGGCGCGAGTCGGTGTCGACGTTGATCTTGCGCACGCCGTGGCGGATCCCGTGCTGGATCTCCTCGACCGGGACGCCCCACGTCGGCTTGATCTCGCCGCCGTACGGTTGATCTGCGTCGACGAGCTGCGCGGCACCGACGAGGAGCCGTGCATGACGAGATGCGTGTCGGGCAGGCGGCGGTGGATCTCCTCGATCAGGTCCATCGCCAGCACGTCGCCGGTCGGCTGCGCGTGAACTTGTAGGCGCCGTGGCTCGTGCCGATCGCGACCGCGAGCGCGTCGATGCCCGGTGCGCTCGACGAACTCGACGGCCTGGTCGGGGTCGGTCAGGTGCACCTCGCCCGAGCCGACGCCGTCCTCGATCCCGCCGAGCGTGCCGAGCTCGCCCTCGACCGTGACGCCGCGCGCGTGCGCGTACTCGACGACCTCGCGCGTGACCTGCGACGTTGTACTCGAAGTCGCGACGGCGTCTTGCCGTCCGCGAGCGAGCGAGCCGTCCATCATCACGCTCGTGAAGCCCAGCTCGATCGCGGAGATGCAGGTCTCCGGCGAGTTGCCGTGGTCCTGGTGCAGCGCGACCGGGATCTCGGGGTAGAGCTCGACCGCGGCCAGCATCAGTGCGATGAGGAAGCGGTCGTTCGTGTACGAGCGCGCGCCGCGCGAGGCCTGGATGATCACCGGCGACCCGGTCTCGCGCGCGGCCTCCATGATCGCCTGGATCTGCTCCATGTTGTTGACGTTGAAGGCGCCGACGCCGTAGCCGCCGCGGCGGCCTCGTCGAGCAGCTGGCGCATCGAGACGAGCGGCATGCCGAGGAAGCTACGCCCTCGCCACGGCTCACGCAACCTCGTGCAGGTGGCCGCTCGCGACGTCGTACACGAAGCCGTAGGCGACGTACGGCTCGGGCAGGAGGGGCGATTCCATGACCCGCCGGACGCTCGCTCGTATGCTCTCCTCGAGGTCGCGGAACGCGAGGAAGTCGATCTCGCTCGCGCTCGCGTCGACGCCGAGCGACACGAGCTTCCGGCGCAGGGTCTCGTCCGTGAAGAGCGTCATGCCGCAGCCCGTGTGGCCGATCACGACCGCTTCCTGGGTCCCGAGCTCCCAGTGCGAGATCACGAGCGAGCGAAGCGCGTCGTCGGTGACGAGACCGCCCGCGTTCCGGATGATGTGTGCGTCGCCCGGCGCGATCCCGAGCAGGCTCGCGGGGTCGATCCGCGCGTCCATGCAGGTGACGACGGCGAAGCGGCGCGCCGGTGGGGGCCGGAGATGACCCCGGTCGAATTCGCGCGCGAACTCGTCGTTGGCGCGCAGGATCTCGTCGCGTACGCTCACCCCGCCTAGCCTCCAATCGTCGCAGAAAAGAGCAGCGGCGGAAACATCTCACTTCTCATTGCGACCCAAGGCGTTTACGCTTGCAGGCGCCGTGGCCGCCAATGCTGAGCTTCAGGATGCGCTTGCGCGGCTCGCGCTCTTCGCCGACTTCAAGCCTGCCGACTTCGAATCGCTGCTCCAGATCGCCCGCGAGGTCTCGTTTCGGGAAGGCGAGCGTGTGGTCGAACGCGGCCAGGTCGAGGTCGGGCTGTACATCGTCGTCGAGGGCGAGGTGGGCGTCGTCTTCCTCGACGAGGAGCTGGCCATCCTCCCGCGCGGCAGCTTCTTCGGCGAGATCTCCGTGCTGCTCGGCGAGCCGGCCGTCGCCGACATCATCGCCCGGTCGCCGCTCCGCTGCCTCGTGATTCCCCCGGACGAGGTGGAGACGCTGCTGCTCGCGCACCCGCGAGTGACGCTCCGCATGCTGAAGACCGAGGCGCGGCGCCTCAAGACGACCGACGAGGCACGTGCCTGAGAACGACAGTACCTGCCGATCGCCGAGCACGGCATCATCGGCGACCTGCACAGCTCGCGCTCGTCGGCACCGACGGCACGATCGACTGGTACTGCTGCCCGCGCTTCGACTCGCCGAGCGTCTTCGGCTCGATCCTCGACGCCGGGAGGGCGGCCGCTACCGGATCGCGCCCGCGAGCGACGACTGGACGCCGAAGCAGCTCTACTTCCCCGACACCAACGTCCTGATCACGCGCTTCCTGACCCCGGACGGCGTCGGCGAGGTGCAGGACTTCATGCCGGTCCAGCCGGCCGGCGCGTCGGAGCACCGGCAGCGGCTGATCCGCCGCGTGCTCGGCGTGCGCGGCGAGATGCGCTTCCGGGTCGAGGTCGAGCCGCGCTTCGACTACGGCGCGCGACCCGCACCAGGTCGCGTTCCACGAGACCGGCGTGGTCTTCCGCTCGGCCGACCTCTGCCTCGCTCTCGAGACGGCGACGCCGCTGCACCAGCACGGCGGACGGCGCGACGTGCACGCAGAGTTCACGCTCGCGCCGGCGAGAGCGCGACCTTCGTGCTCGAGCAGGTGCCCGAGAGACTACGTGCCGCGCGCAAGTACTCCGAGGACGAGACCCGCGAGGCGTTCGAGGCGACGGTCGAGTACTGGCGGCGCTGGCTCGTCGCAGTCGCGCTACACGGGCCGCTGGCGCGAGATGGTGCACCGCTCGGCGCTGACCCTCAAGCTGCTGACCTACGAGCCGACCGGCGCGATCGTCGCCGCGCCCGACGACGAGCCTGCCCGAGCAGATCGGCGGCGAGCGCAACTGGGACTACCGCTACATGTGGATCCGCGACGCGGCCTTCTCGCTCTACGCGCTGCTGCGGCTCGGCTTCACCGACGAGGCGGCGGCGTTCATGAGCTGGCTCACCGAGCGCTTCCGCGAGACGCAGACGGGCGGCGACTCGGGCCGCTGCAGATCATGTACGGCATCGACGGCCGCGCCGACCTCGAGGAGGCGATCCTCGACGCACCTCGAGGGCTACCGCGGCTCGCCCCGGTGCGGATCGGCAACGGCGCCGCCGACCAGCTGCAGCTCGACATCTACGGCGAGCTGATCGACTCGGTCTACCTGTTCAACAAGTACGGCACGCCGATCTCGCACGACGCCTGGATCGACCTCGCGCGCATCGTCGACTGGGTCTGCGAGAACTGGGACCAGGCCGACGAGGGCATCTGGGAGATGCGCGGCGGCCGCCAGCACTTCACGTACTCGCGGCTGATGTGCTGGGTCGCGCTCGAGCGCGCGATCCGGATCGCGCGGCAGCGCGGCCTGCCCGGCGACCTCCCGCGCTGGCAGGCCGTCGCGCGACAAGATCTACCACCAGATCATGACGCGACGGGCTGGCACGAGACGCGGCAGGCGTTCGTCCAGCACTACGACACCGACGTGCTCGACGCCTCGCGTGCTGCTGATGCCGCTGGTCAAGTTCGTCGCGCCGACCGACCCGCGCTGGCTCTCGACCCTCGACGCGATCGAGCGAGGAGCTCGTCTCGGACAGCCTCGTCTACCGCTACAACGTCGAGGCCTCGCCGGACGGGCTCGAGGGCGAGCGAGGGCACGTTCTCGATCTGCTCGTTCTGGTACGTCGAGGCGCTCACCCGCGCCGGCCGGCTCGACGAGGCGCGGCTCGCGTTCGAGAAGATGCTCACCTACGCCAACCACCTCGGGCTCTACGCCGAGCAGATCGGCGCGCACCGGCGAGCAGCTCGGCAACTTCCCGCAGGCGTTCACGCACCTCGCGCTGATCAGCGCCGCCTCAACCTCGACCGGCGCCTCGACGGCCTGGT
>CAVXHB010000021.1:0-106476 GCA_963761365.1 uncultured Actinomycetes bacterium
TCGGCGGCCCGGTCGGCGACTGCGGCCTCACGGGCCGCAAGATCATCGTCGACACCTACGGCGGCATGGCCCGTCACGGCGGCGGTGCCTTCTCCGGCAAGGACCCGTCGAAGGTCGACCGCAGCGCCGCATACGCGGCGCGTTGGGTCGCCAAGAACGTGGTCGCCGCCGGGCTGGCGGAGCGCTGTGAGGTTCAGGTTGCGTACGCGATCGGCGTCGCCCATCCTGTGTCGGTGATGGTCGAGACGTTCGGCACCGAGCAGATCGAGCAGCGACAGGATCGAGGAGCTGGTCGACCGAGCACTTCGACCTGCGGCCGGGAGCGTTTCGCGTCGAGCTCGACCTGCACCGGCCGATCTATCAGCAGACGGCTGCCTACGGTCACTTCGGGCGCGACCGGCGCTGACTTCACCTGGGAGAACACCGACAAGGCGGCGCTGCTGCGCGAGGCCGCGGGCTCGGGGCGTACGAGGCTGGCCCCAGAGGCGGTCGTCCGGCATGAGTCTCACGGTTGTCGGATCGATCGCCTACGACACGGTCAAGACCCCGTTCGGCGAGCGCGAGCGGATGCTCGGTGGCGCCGCCACGTATTTCGCGCTGGCCGCGTCGTTCGTTCGACACCGTCCGTCCGGTCGGCCCGGTCGGCGGTGACTTCGCCGATACCGAGGACTCGGAGGTGCTGCGCACGCGCGGCACCCTGACCGACGACGTCCGAGTTCGTCCCGGACGGCAAGACCTTCTTCTGGGCGGCGAGTACGGCTGGGATCTGAACACGCGGGAGACGCTCGACACGCAGCTCGGCGTGTTCGGCGACTTCGAGCCGCAGCTGAGCGAGGCCGCGCGCGACTGCGATGTCCTGTTCCTGGCGCAACATCCAGCCGACGCTGCAGTTCTCCGTGCTCGATCAGTGCCACAACCCGCGCTGGACGGCGCTTGACTCGATGAACTACTGGATCGACTCGGCGCGCGACGAGCTCGTCAAGGTGATCGAGCGCGTCGACTGCGTCGCTGCTCAACGACGCCGAGATTCGCGAGTTGACCGGCAAGCCATCGCTGGCGGCCGCGGCACGAGAGATCCTGGCGATGGGCCCGTCGTCGGTGATCGCCAAGCAGGGCGAGTACGGCGCGGTGCTGGTCTCGCTGCGAGGGCTTCTTCTCGCTGCCGGCCTTCCCGCTCGAGACGGTCGTCGATCCGACGGGCGCCGGTGACACGCTTCGCCGGCGGCGTCTGCGGCTACGTCGCCTCGCAGCGCGAACGGCAGATCGACCACGCCCTGCTGTCCACGGCGATGGCCTACGGAACGGCGATCGCATCGTTCAACGTCGAGGAGTTCGGCACCGAGCGTCTCGTGCGACTGGGGCTCGAGGAGATCAACGCCCGGGTCGGCGAGCTGCACCGGATCACCCAATTTACGCATCCATCTGTAGAGGAGACCATCGCATGAGCACAACCAGCCAATCCCCGCCATCCGTCCCGGGCACGCTCCCGTTCAAGGTCGCCGACCTTTCGCTGGCCGAGTTCGGCCGCAATGAGATCCGGCTGGCCGAGCATGAGATGCCGGGTCTGATGGCGACGCGTCGCGAGTACGGCGAGTCCAAGCCGCTGGCCGGGCGCGCGGATCATGGGCTCGTTGCATATGACGATCCAGACGGCGGTGCTGATCGAGACCCTGGTCGCGCTCGGCGCCGAGGTGCGCTGGGTCTCCTGCAACATCTTCTCGACCCAGGATCACGCCGCTGCGGCCGTCGCCGTCGGCCCGGACGGCACGCCCGAGGATCCTCGGGGCGTGCCGGTTTTCGCCTGGAAGGGCGAGACGCTCGAGGAGTACTGGTGGTGCACCGAGCAGGCTCTGAACGGCTTCGACGGCGGCCCGAACATGATCCTTGACGATGGCGGCGATGCGACGTTGCTGGTCCACAACGGTCGCAAGTACGAGCAGGCCGGCGCGGTCCCGGATCCCTCGACCGCGGACTCCGAGGAGTCAGCAGTCATCCTCGAGCTGCTCACCCGCTCGCTCACCGAGGACCCACAGCGCTACACCCGGATCGGCGACGGCATCAGAGGCGTGACTGAGGAGACCACCACCGGCGTGCACCGGCTCTACCAGCTGGCCGAGGCCGGTGAGCTGCTGTTCCCGGCGATCAACGTCAACGACGCCGTGACCAAGAGCAAGTTCGACAACAAGTACGGCTGCCGCCACTCGCTGATCGATGGCATCAACCGCGCGACCGACGTGCTGATCGGCGGCAAGGTCGCCGTCATCTGCGGATACGGCGACGTCGGCAAGGGCTGCGCGGAATCACTTCAGAGGCCAGGGCGCGCGCGTGATCGTGACCGAGATCGACCCGATCTGCGCGTTGCAAGCGGCGATGGACGGCTTCCAGGTCACGACGCTCGACGAGGTCGTTTCAAGCGGCGACATCTTCGTGACCACGACCGGCAACAAGGACGTGATCACCGCCGCGCACATGGCAGCGATGAAGCATCAGGCGATCGTCGGCAACATCGGCCACTTCGACAATGAGATCGACATGGCCGGTCTGATCGGCACGCCGGGCATCAAGCGCACCAACATTAAGCCCCAGGTCGACGAGTGGGTGTTCCCCGACGAACACTCGATCATCGTGCTGTCCGAGGGCAGGTTGCTGAACCTCGGCAACGCCACCGGCCACCCGTCATTCGTGATGTCGAACTCCTTCACCAACCAGGTGATGGCGCAGATCGAGCTCTTCGGCCACACCGACCTGTACGAACGACGCGTCTACACGCTGCCCAAGCACCTCGATGAGAAGGTCGCACGACTGCACCTGGGCGCTCTCGGCATCAAGCTGACCAAGCTGACCGAGAGCCAGGCGGCCTACCTCGGCGTCCCCGTCGAGGGCCCGTACAAGCCCGACCACTACCGCTACTAGCGGCAGTCCCCGGGCAGCAGTCTCGGGGCAGCAGTCTTTGGGGGGGGGCGCCTGGTCGGTGGGGCCCAGTCCCGGCGCCCTCCCGTCAAGGCCGAGGGCGATGCCGCCTCCCAAAACGCGCCCCCGCATGTGTGCCAAAAGTGTGTCGTGGTGTCACGACTTCGTGAAATCGGTGCGCTATTGGCAACGATGTTGCAAAGTCGTGACATGGCGTGACAGTCTCGTCACCTATGTGAAGTGCCGCTGAAGCACCCCGTGGTCGCGTCACGTAGGTCAGATCGGTGCACGCGGCGGCTAGCGGCGATCGCTCACCGGGGCTTCGAGCGGGCCGACGCGGCCTGCGCGGCGGTTCTCCGCCAGCATGATGCGGTTCGCTTTGATGCCAAGGCTCAGGCGCTCGCGCCCGTCGGACTCGTAGGGCGAGAGCCCTGACACCTCCTGCACACGCGCGAGCCGGTACCCAACGGTGTGACGGTGCAGCTGCATCGCCTCGGCTGTTTCAGTGGTCGAGCCGTGGTGAGTGAGGAACGCCTCGAGCGTTGCAAGCAGGTCCGCATCGTGTGTGGTGTCGTACTGCTCGAGCGGAGCGACCGTACTGTCACGGAGTTGCAGCAGTTCGTCCGGGTTGTGGACCAGGACGCCGACGAGCAGCCGGTAGGTCTCCTCGTGCGCCTTGAGCATCGCGTCTGCGTCGACCAACAACTCGAGCAGCACCGCTGCCTCCTGGAGCGCGTCCTGCAGTCCGCCTGGGCTGCGTCGCACAGCTGACGGCACCGCGGGGAGGCCTGCAGCGCTGAGCTCGGTCATCAGCTGGTCGGCTGCGCCCTCGCCCGCCTCGGCGGCCAGCGGGACGAGTGCGAGCAGGCGTTGCTCACCGACATCTGACACGAGTGCAATCTCACTGAGGACAGCGAGGTCGAGCCGATCGCCGCCGTCGAGCGCAGCGCTGATCGCGAGCGCCCCCTGCGAGAAGTCGTAGCCCAGCCGCCTCGCCTGCGTCAGCACTGCCTCCGGGTCGACCTGTGCGTGCATCTCGAGCATCTGCAGAAACGCGCGGCGCGCGTGTTGCAGGTCGCTGCCGGAGTTGTCGCGCATCAGGGCGGCGATCGCGGCCGCAGCCGCGGTTGCGTCGAGCCATGGGCGAGTGTCGAGGCCGTCGGCATCCTTGGCGAGTGCAGCAACGACACCGACGACCTGGTGCCCAAGCCGGACGGGGACGACGTCATGAAGTTCCGGGGGAGCCGGCTGCCGGTTGTCTGCGACCAGCGCGGCCGCGTAGTGCTCCAGGGCGGCGAGCGCCTCGGGTGGTGTTGCCGACGCCGGCCAGTGGGCGGAGAGCCCAAAGACCGGAAGCGCGATCGCGACCGTGCAACTCAGCGCAACAGCGGCTGCGCGGGCGACGCTCTGAAGGTCGTCGCCTGCGACCGCTGCCTCGACGAGCTTCAGCGGGGTGGTGGTTCGGGGGGCGGCTATAGCCGCCCCCCGAACACGTCACCCTCGTGAGCGCCACTCTCAGGCGAGCGAGCGCGCGCCAACATGGCCGTGCTCAAACGCAAAAGTGGACGCGTGTCGCTGCATCAGGCGGTCGCGACCGGAGCCGACGCGTCCTGGAAGACCCCAAGCGACGGAATGTCGGATGGGTACACCTCGTGACCATGTTCGGCGATGTCGCCGATCTCCATGTTCTCCGTCGACATCCGCAATGGGATGAAGAGGCCCGACGAGCTTGAGCAGGATGAACGTCACAGCACCAGACCAGACGATCACGAACAGCACCGGCGAACACCTGCCATTTGAGCAACGTGAACGACGCCGTGCACGACACCCCTGGTCGAAGTAGCTGAGGTCGCATCGAACGGCCCCATGTGCGGGTCGGCGAAGACGCCGGTCAGCAGACCGCCTGCCAGACCGGCGAAGCCGTGGGTGTAGATCACGCCCAACGTGTCGTCGACGTTCCGGAACGGCCTCATGGCGCTCAGGTAGTTCATCGCGAAGTACACGATGCAGCAGGCGATCACGCCGATCGCGATGGCCCCCCAGCCGTTGACGTAGCCGGCGGCCGGGGTGATGGCCACGAGGCCGGTGATGATGCCGTTGACACCGCCGATCAGCGATGGCTTGCGGCCGGTCAGGTAGTCCCAGCCCGATCCACACGAGGAACGCGACGGCAGTCGCACAGGTTCGTGTTCAGGATCGCTGCTGCGGCCGACTGGTTGGCGG
Source organism: uncultured Actinomycetes bacterium (assembly GCA_963761365.1). Lineage (GTDB taxonomy): Bacteria > Actinomycetota > Thermoleophilia > Gaiellales > Gaiellaceae > PALSA-600. The sequence goes on from CAVXHB010000021.1 coordinate 5,134, forward strand.
CATATGGGTCGCCGCCGTTGAAGCCGTTCCAGCCGAGCCACAGCAGACCGGCACCGACAGCGACCATGGCGACGTTGTTAGGCGCGTCGATCTCACGGTCGCGTTGGAGTCTTGGTCCGATCACCGCCGCCGCGACGAACCCGGACACACCGGCGGACAGGTGGATCACGTAACCGCCGGAGTAGTCGAGTGCTCCGTGGAGTCCGAAGTAGCCGCCGCCCCAGATCAGGAACGCGTCAACCGCGTAGACGAACGTGATCCAGAGGACCACGAACGGCATCCACGCCTTGAAGTTGACACGACCGAGCACCGAGCCGAGCGTCAGGATCGGCGTGATCGCGGCGAAGACGAGCTGGAAGTAAGCCAGCGCAGCTTCTGGGAACGGCAGCGACACAGGGGCTCCGTAGCCACCGGGAACCACCCCCTGTGACGTCAGAGCCTTGGCACTCAGCAGAGGACCAGGAGTTCCAATGAACCCGTTCAGGAAACCGTCCTTGGCCGGGTGTGCGCCCGAGTTGAACCACGGGTTGCCGAAGCCCATCTTGAACGCGAACAGAAACCACACGACGATGACGATCGCGAACGTTCCGAACGTCAGCATCATGCTGTTGATCGACCAGCGCTTCTGCATCACGCCGCCGTAGAGCACCACCAGGCCCGGCACGCTCATCAGTCCGACGAACGTTGCTGCGGTCATCTGCCACGCGGTGCTACCCGTGTCTAGCCAGTGAGGCACATGCGTCTCCTTGTTCTCGAGGGCACCGCCGCACAAGCGGACGGTGGCTTGGCCTACCTGGCCACGCTGACCCACGCAGACTCAAGGAATCCTTAAGCGCGATCCATAGCCAGTGGTCCAGGCTTCGCACGGGTCGGCCTAGACATTTGGATAAACGCGAAGCGAGCGCCGTTAGGTAGCTGGTCGCGTACGACATGCCGGCCCCGCGGCAGGCGTCCCGCAGCCTGACCGCAAAGTCGTGCGCGAGCCCGCCGAGATGCGGCGGAGACGCGCATGTCTGCTTGGCCCTGGCTCCGCATTCGTGGAACTCTTCGCCCCCCATGGCCATGGCGTACGTAAAGCTGAGACAGCCGTGACCGTTCGCGGGGCGGTGCGACGTCAGCGAGAACAAGGTGACCGCGACGATCAGCGCAGTAAAGAGCGCTCCGACGCCGAGCACAGCGCGCTCGCGACGGCTGCGCGTGCGCGGCGTGTGGACCTCCTGGTAATGACCGGGGGGAAGGATCAGCACGGGGCGGCAGTCTAGATCCTCGGGACCTGGGCCTTCATCCGGCCGACGCGAGCGATCGTGCGGCTGCGGCTCTAGACCCGCGGGCGCTGGGCTGCGGGCCCAGTCGACCGACGCAGGCACCGGCACGGGCCTGCCGACAGCGAGTTGAATGTCCGCGTGTTCGGCTAGCGGGATCGCCCTCGGGTCGCCGCGCCAGCGCTTACCGTCCACCATCGCGGTGACCGCGTCCGCGGGCGCCGGCGACACGATCGGCGCTGAGCGGCTGGTTCCAGATCCGGAAGAAGTCCCCCAGCGTGAACTTGCGCGGCACCGGGGACTCGAACCGCGATCAGGCCGTCGGCCGCGCGCGTGTGTAGCCAATACGTGCACGTATGCGCGGTGAAGACCAGCCCGCGCTGCGTCGGCTGCGTGATGGCATCGACCATCCCGATGCCACCCGGGAGCGCACGCGAATGGCCGTTGACGTAGACCAGAAGGTGGGCGTAGGCGGTGTAGGCGAGCTGCGCAAGCGACTCGCACTGGATGCGTTTGACGAGCCGACCGAGTTGCGTGGTCGTGGCGGCGCCGAGGAAGGGGCCGGTCTCGATCGCGATGCCGTCAGGTCCGATGTAGGCCTTGGCGGTCGGCGTAGGGATCGTGCTGGTCGGAGTTGTCGTCGTGGTGGAGAACGTCACCGGCGCCGTCGGTGGGCCGCTGGTGACCACACCGCAGCCGCCAAAGGCCAGGGCCGCGCTCGTCACGAGCGCGGCCATTACCCACCGTCGCACTGCTCCCTAGGACTTCACCGACGCGGCTGCGTCAGCGCCGTGACCCGCCGCCACCGAACAGGCTCAGCAGCAGGATGAACACGTTGAAGATGTCCAGGAAGATGCTCGCCGCGATCGGCACGGGGCTGTTGTAGTTCTTGTGCGAGAGGCGGTTGAAGTCGAGGATCGTGAAGCCGCCGAACACCACCAGCATCAGCGCGCAATAGATGACGTTCGAGCCCGGGATCGCCACGAAGAGGGCGATCAGCCCGAATAGGAACACCACGCCGAAGGCGATGAAGACAAACTTGTAGAACTGCGACAGGTCCTGCCGTCTCGAATAGCCGAACGTGCCCAGGATCCCGACAAACAGCGCTGTCGAGCCGGCCGCCTGATAGACGGCGCCGGGGTTGGTCTTTACGTAGTAGACGATGACCTGCGAGATGGCCATGCCGAGCAGCAGCGCCATACCGAACAGGAGTCCGATCGCGAGTTGCTCGTGCCCGCGTGCCGACGCCGCCTGCAGGGCGAAGACGCAGGCGAAGGCTCCGATGAAGAAGATGATCCATGGGGTCCCGGTCATGTTGCGCGCGACGTAAGCGCCCAAGGCGGCGAAGCCCAGCGCAAACGCGACGAGGCCCATCACCTCGCCGAACACCGCGCGCGCACGGTCACCTGTGAGTGCGGCGCCTTGGCCGAACCCGAGCTGTTCGTAAGTGGGCATTCAGTAACTCCTCAGACGGTCTCGAAAAAGTTCCCTGGAAGCTCGTCGGGCAAGGCCACCGGACTGCACTCGAGACGAGATCATTTACAGGGAGAAATTTAGACCATCCGACGGTCTACCCACCGAAGAAGACGTTAAACCCTGCTGATTTTGTGCGGTGCGATAAAACCGCGTGGTTTACGCCGCGTGGTGCAGAAGCGTGCTGCGCCTCAGCGACGCATCGCGCTCGACCGCCTGTACCAGTCCCTCAGCCACCGATCCGGCATCCAAGCCGAGGAACTTGGCCAGTTCCCGCACTCGTTCGCGGTGCGCCAAGCCGATCTCGACGGTGCGTCGATCGGGCGGGACTCGCACAAGAGTGATCCTGTCCATGTCCTATCAACGCAGCGACCACGGACGAAAGTCGCCACCTAATTTTCCCGGCGCCGCAACTTCTCGGGCTCGGATCTTGTGCGACGCTGGACGGGTGGGACCGCTCGACGGCATCAGGATCCTCGAGGTCGGCGGCATCGGGCCGAACCCGTTCGCCGGGATGCTGCTGTCCGACATGGGCGCGGACGTGATCCGGCTGGACCGCGAGGCCGGCGCGGCTTCGGTCAGGCTGGTTCCAGTGATCCGTCTCTGCGCAACCGCCAGACGCTCTCGGTGGACCTCAAGAGCGACTCGGGCAGGGCGCTCGTGCTCGCGCTCGCGGAGCGCGCCGACGCGCTGATCGAGGGCTTCCGCCCCGGCGTGATGGAGCGCCTCGGGCTCGGGCCGGACGCGCTACTCGCGCGCAACCCGAAGCTCGTGTACGGGCGCGTGACGGGCTACGGCCAGGATGGCCCGATGGCGCTCACGCCGGGCCATGACATCAACTACGTCTCGCTCAGCGGCGTGCTCGGCGCCTCCCAGCGCGTCGGCGAGAACGCCGATGTTCGCCGCTCAACACCGTCGGCGACTACGGCGGCGGCGCCGTGCTGCTGGCGTTCGGAGTCGTCTGCGCGCTGCTCGAAGCGCGCACGTCCGGGCGGGGCCAGGTCGTCGACGCCGCGATGGTCGACGGCTCGGCGCTGCTGCTGACGATGGTCCACGCGCTGCGCGCGGCGGGCAGCTGGACCGATCAGCCGGGCACGAACGTGCTCGACAGCGGCGCCCACTTCTACGAGGTCTACGTGACCGCCGACGGCGGACATGTCGCGGTTGGCGCGATCGAGCCGCAGTTCTACGCGCGGCTGCTCGAGCTGCTCGGACTGCCGGCCGAGCAGCTGCCGCAGTGGGATCGCGAGCGCTGGCCGGAGTTCAAGGAGCGGTTCTCCGACGCTGTTCGCGTCGCGGCCGGCGCGCGGAGTGGGCGGCGCTGCTCGAGTCCGAGGAGGCCTGCGTGACGGTCGTGCGTGGACCCTTCGACGCGCACCTGCACCCGCACATGGCCGCGAGGGACACGTTCATCGAACTCGACGGCGTGCGCCAGCCGGGACCGGCGCCGCGCTTCAGCCGCACCCCAGCTCAGGCGCGGTCTGCGCAGCAGGATCCGGAGGCGGCACTCGCGCGCTGGGGCATCAGGGCATCACGTCAAGCTGACCGGCTCGTGCGGGATCAGGCGTGGGTCGAACTCGGCGATCAGCTCGGCGGGCGAGTCCACTCGGTCTCGCCCGCTGGCGAGACCGAGGCTGTGAGCGAGTAGCGCCAGCGTCTGCGGGCACGGGCTCGTCGCGATCGGCGAGCGTCGAGCCGCGGTCGCGCTTGGCAAGGCGCACGCCCGCGGGCCGAGCACGAGCGGGACGTGGGCATAGCTCGGCGTCGGCAGGCGCCAGCAGTCGCTGCAACAGGATCTGGCGCGGCGTCGAGTCGGCGAGGTCGGCGCCGCGCACGACCTCGCCGATGTCCTGCGCCGCGTCGTCGACGACGACTGCGAGCTGATAGGCGTGGACGCCGTCGGCGCGGACGACGACGAAGTCGTCGACCACCCCGCTCTGGACGCCGAGCAGCTGATCCTCGAACTCGATCCGCTCTGCGTCTGCGCGCACGCGCAGGGCGAACCGCTCGCCGGACTCGATCCGCCGCCGCCGCTCCGCGGCCGCGATCTCGCGGCACGTACCCGGATAGGCGCCCTCGGGCAGCTCGCCGTGAGGCGCCGAGGCCGCCTCGCGGATCTCGGCGCGCGTGCAGAAGCACGGGTACAGCCGTCCCGACGCGCGCAGCTTGCCGAGCGCGTCGTCGTAGAGCCGAGGTGCGCTGCGACTGTCGCACCGGCGGCTCGTCCCAGTCGAGCCCGAGCGCGCGCAGGTCGGCGAGCTGGGACTGCTCGAACTCAGGCCGCGACCGCTGTGGATCGAGGTCCTCGATCCGGAGCAGGAAGCGCGCGCCGTGGCTGCGCGCCATCAGCCAGGCGACCAGCGCGGTTCGCAGGCTGCCGAGGTGCAGCGGCCCGGTGGGGAGGGGGCGAAGCGTCCGTCGCGGGTCACGCGGCGATTGTGACGGTGGCGGCCCAGCGGGGCCGCCGCGGATCCTCTGAGCGGGGAGGCGGCTTTACGCGGCCCTTGTTCGGTCTGCGGCCAAGCACCTTCAGCACCGGGTCGTGCTGGTCGACGACGCGCTCCTTCATCGGGATGATCGCGTTGTCGGTGATGTGGATGCCCTCGGGGCAGACCTCGGTGCAGCACTTGGTGATGTTGCACAGGCCGATGCCGCCCTCGTCGGCGACCTGGTCGAGGCGGTCGACGCCGTCGAGCGGGTGCATGTCGAGGCTCGCCATGCGGACCATGAAGCGCGGCCCGTAGTAGCGGTTGTGCATGCTGATGGTCGCGCAGGATGTGGCAGACGTCCTGGCACATGAAGCACTCGATGCACTTGCGGAATTCGCTCATGCGGTCGGTGTCGGCCTGGTCGATCAGGTAGTCGCCGTTCTTGAGGTCGACGCCCTCCTTGAGGTCCTCGCGCGGGGTGAACGGGGTGATCTGCTCGTTGACGCGGTAGTTCCAGGACACGTCGGTGACGAGGTCGCGGATCACCGGGAAGGCCTTCATCGGCTCGACCGTGATCGGCTCGAGCGGTGGCAGGTGGTCGAGGCGGGTCTTGCACATCAGCCGCGGCTTGCCGTTGATCTCGGCGCTGCAGGAGCCGCACTTGGCGGCCTTGCAGTTCCAGCGCACCGCCAGGTCGGGGGCCTGAGAGCGCTGGATCTCGAGCACCGCGTCGAGCACGACCATGCCGGGCTCGGTCTCGAGGTCGTAATCCACCAGACCGCCGCTCGTCAGGTCGCCGCGCCAGATCTTGAAGCCTGCGGGTCCCGACCGCCATTGGCATCTCGCTCATGATGCTTTCTCGCTCTCCTTACGGGCCTCGACCAGCTCCGCCAGCTCGTCGCGCTTGACGACCGGCGTCGGCGTCAGCGACATGTCCTTGTCGCCGTCGCTGTGGATGACGATGTTGTGCTCGCCCCAGTAGTCGCTGTAGCCGGTGTGGTCAAGGCGGCTGTGACCGCCGCGGCTCTCCTCGCGCATCAGCGCGGCGCGGGCGATCATCAGTGAGACGGTCAGCATGTTCTTGACCTCTGGGCAGAGCTGCCAGCCCGGGTTGTAGTCAAGGCGGTTCGACGGTGCCCGGAGGTTGTCGGCGCGGTGCTCGAGGCTCTCGAGCTTCGCGATCGCGTCGGTCAGGCCCTCGCGGTCGCGGAAGATGCCGACGCCGTCACCCATGACCTTCTGTAGGTCCTTGTGCATCTGGAACGGGTTCTCGAATTGGTCGCGCCCGTCACCGTTGAGGTAGTGGTCGACCTGAGCCTCGGCGGCCGTGACCTCTGCGGCCGGCAGCGACACCGCGTCGGCGCGGTTGGCGGTGTCCGCGGCGCCGATGCCGGCGCGGCGGCCGAACACGAGCAGGTCGCCGAGCGAGTTCCCGCCCGAGGCGGTTGGCGCCGTTCATGCCGCCGCTGGTCTCGCCAGTCGCGAACAGGCCGGGCACGCGCGTTTCGCCGGTGTCGGGATCGACCTTGATACCACCCATGAAGTAGTGGCAGGTCGGGCCGACCTGCATCGCCTCCTTGGTGATGTCGACGCCGGCCAGCTCCAGGAACTGGTCATACATGCTCGGCAGCTTGCGCTTGACGTAGTCGGAGTCGAGGTGGCTGACGTCGAGGTAGGCGCCGCCGTGCGGGGTGCCGCGCCCCTCCTTGACCTCGGTGTAGATCGCGCGCGCGACGACGTCACGGGTGGAGAGCTCCATCCGCTTGGGGTCGTAGCGCTCCATGAAGCGCTCGCCGTCCTTGTTGCGCAGGATCCCGCCCTCGCCGCGGACCGCCTCGGTGACCAGCAGCCCTGCGACGCCGGGCGGATACACCATCCCGGTCGGGTGGAACTGGATGAACTCCATGTCGACCATCTCGGCGCCGGCCGCGAAGGCGAGCGCGTAGCCGTCGCCTGTGCAGTCCTGGGAGTTCGACGTGATCTTGTAGATGCGGCCGCCGCCGCCGGTCGCCAGCACGAGCGCCTTGGCGCTGAAGCTGATCTGCTCGCCGGTCGCGCGGCGGTAGCCGAAGCAGCCGACGACGCGCTCGCCGTCCTTGATCAGCGTCGTGATCGTCGTCTCCATGAACACGTCGACGTTCGAGTGCACGGTCTTGTCCTGGAGCGTGCGAATCATCTCCAGGCCGGTGCGGTCGCCGATGTGGACCAGGCGCTTGTAGGTGTGGCCGCCGAAGGCGCGCTGCGACATCAGGCGATCGGGCGTGCGGTCGAAGACCGCGCCCCAGTGCTCGAGCTCGCGCGCCCGGTCCGGGGCCTCCTTGGCGTGCAGCTCCGCCATCCGCCAGTTGTTGAGGTACTTGCCGCCGAACATCGTGTCCTGGAAGTGGACGCTCCAGCTGTCCGCCGGGACGACGTTGCCGAGCGCGGCGGCGAGGCCGCCCTCGGCCATGACCGTGTGGGCCTTGCCCAGCAGCGACTTGCAGACCAGGGCCGTGCGGCGCCCCGGCCTCGGCCGCGGCGATCGCGGCCCGCAGCCCGGAGCCGCCCGAGCCGAGCACGAGGACGTCGTAATCGTGGTGCTCGAGCGCCATCAGAAGATGTGGTGCGGGTCGTTGAACACGCCGGATGAGACCAGCCAGATGTAGAGGTCGGTCAGGCCGACCGTGAACATGCTGATCCAGGCCCATTCCATGTGGCGGCCGTTGAGGATCGAGACCTTCTGCCAGAGCCGTGTGACGCGTCCGCGCCGTCGCCGAACAGGAGAAGCAGTTCAGCTTGCCGCCGATGATGTGGCGCCAGGAGTTGCAGCCGAACGTGAAGGCCGACAGGCAGATCACGTTGACGAGCATGATCGCGTTGCCGACGCCGATCCCGAAGGTCCCGTTGTAGAAGAGAGCCGCGGATCGCGTCATACCAGAGGAAGCCGACGACGATCGCTGCGAGGTAGAAGAAGATGCGGTGCAGGTTGTTGAGCACCAGCGGGAACTTCGTCTCGCCCGTGTACTTGCGGCGCGCGACGCCGGCGACGGCACATGAGGGCGGCGCCAGGAAGAACGAGCGGTAGTAGGACTTGCGGTAGTAGTAACAGGTGGTCCGCAGCCCCAGCGGCGACCACAGGACCAGGAACGCCCACGGCAGGTTGGTGTTGAACGAGAGGATCCCGGGCAGGTCGGGCGAGAAGAACGGCGACTGCAGGCGGGCGCCGTCGGCGGTGATCGCGTAGTGCTTGCTGAGGATCACACGGAAGATCGAGTAGATGCCGAACAGCGTCAGCGCGATCACGATCGCGACCGGCTGTACCCACCATCGATCGCGCCGCGCCGTCGTGCCGAGGCGGGGCGGAGGAGAGGCAACGGTTGTCATCAGACCAGGGTTTTCAAGAGAGAGTCGGCAGGGTTTGGGCGAGGCGTCGGCAGGGTCGGAGGAGGAGTTGCGAGGGTTCCAGGAGGGGCGTTGAGTCGCAACGCTCACCGATTATCGGGGAATCGGCCGTTGGCCGACGTCACCCTGGGTTTCGCGAAGCGCTCGTGCGGTTAGGCTGTGACTCTCGATGGAGCACGAATTCGACGTCGTCGTGGTGGGCGCCGGACCGGCGGGCGAGGTTGCCGCTGGGCGGCTCGCCGACGCGCGGCGGAAGGCGCGTCGCGATCGTCGAACGGGACCTCGTCGGCGGTGAATGCTCGTTCTACGCGTGCATGCCGTCGAAGGCGCTGCTGCGTCCGGCCGAGGTTCTGACCGAGGCGCGCAGGGTGCCGGGCGCGGCCGAGGCTGTCACTGGTGCGTTGGATGTCTCGGCGGCGCTGGCGCGGCGCGATGAGGTCGTGCACGATCTGGATGACGCCTCCGCAGCTGCCCTGGCTCGAGGACCGCGGGATCGAGCTGTTTCGCGGGAGCGGGCGGCTCGACGGCGAGCGACGAGTCGTCGTCGGTGATGACGTCCTGGTCGCGCGCGAGGCCGTGATTCTCGCCGTTGGCAGTACCGCTGCGATGCCGCCGATTCCCGGCCTGGCGGAGGCTGGGGCCTGGTCCAACCGCAGATCACGACCGCGCACGAAGTGCCCTCGCGGCTCACGATCCTGGGCGGTGGCGTGGTCGGGGTCGAGATGGCGCAGGCGTGGGCGTCATTTGGGTCTCAGGTGACAGTCATCGAGGCGCTGCCGACGCTGCTCGCGAACGAAGAGCCGTTTGCGGCCGCCGAGGTCGGTGAGGCTCTGGGCGAGCTGGGTGTCGAGCTGCGGCTCGGCTCCAAGGCCGTGGCGGTTCGGCGCGAGGCCTCAGCGCGCTGAGATCACCGTCGAGCTTCGAGGATGGTTCGTCGGTGGTCGGCGACCGGCTGCTGGTCGCGGTCGGGCGGCGGCCGCTGAGCTACGGGCCTAGGGTTGCCGAGCGTCGGGCTGCGGATCGGGGCTTCGTCGAGGTCGATGATGGGCTGCAGGTGCCGGGGGTGCCGTGGCTGTATGCGGTCGGGGACGTCAACGGGCGCTCGCTGCTGACACACGCCGGCAAGTACCAGGCACGGATCGCCGCCGACCGGATCCTCGGGGAGGTGGGCGCGCGGGCGGTCGGGGACGGCCGCGGGTCGCCACGAGTCGTGTTCACGGACCCGGAGGTCGCGGCGGTCGGCATGACGCTCGCGGCCGCCCGCGAGGCCGGTGTGCAGGCGTTGGCGATCGATCTGCCGACCGGGACTCGCGTCGGGCGCGAGCTTCGTCGGCCGCGGTGCGCCCGGCACGCTCGCGCTTCGTGGTCGACAAGGCTCGCCAGGTGCTGGTCGGCGTCACCTTCGTCGGGCCCGGCGTCAACGACTTCCTGCAGGCGGCGAGCATCGCCGTCGCCGCCGAGGTACCACTTTCGAAGCTGGCGCACGCCGTCGCGCCGTTCCCGACGCGCAGCGAGTTGTGGCTCGCGTTCCTTGAGGAGTACGAGCGGCAGGCGGGGTCAGCGTCCACGCGGGGTGAGGGCTCATGCGGCGGGGTGTTCTAACGCTCGTGGAACTGGGCAATAACCATTTGATGGCCCCGAGTGAGCAGGTAGGCGCCTAGGCTCTCAGTGATGACGACACCGGAGACAGTCCGAGCGTTTGAAGTGGTGATCGCCGGCGGCGGTGTCGCGGCGCTGGAGGCGATGCTCGCGCTGCGCAGCGCTGGCGGGAGACCGCGTCGCGATCACGCTGGTTGCGCCGAACGCTGAGTTCCATTACCGCCCGCTGGTCGTTCGCGACCCGTTCACGTCGGCCCCCACGGCGGGATACAGGCTCTCCGAGATCACTGACCGGGCAGGCGTTCATCTGCTGGTCGACCGCTTCAAGTGGCTCGATCCGAGCGGTCGTAACCTGCACACCAATCACGGGGTCACGCTGCACTACGACGCCGCACTGCTGGCGCTGGGCGCCAGGGCACACCCGCGCTTCCGCGACGCGCTGACGCTCGACGAGAGCACGAATGGGCGAGCAGCTCGCCGAGTTCGTCGAAGTCGCTCGATCGAGGCCTGGTGGGCAGCGTCGCGCTCGTCGTGCCGTCGTTGCCGATCTGGTCGCTGCCGGCCTATGAGCTGGCATTGATGACGGCCAACCGTGCCGCGGCTCACGGACGCGAGGTCGCCGTGATGTTGATCACGCCCGAGGACGCGCCGCTGGCGGCGCTGGGTGTGAACGCGAGCGCCGAGGTCGGGCGGCTGCTGTCCGAGGCAGGCGTCACGACGATCACCTCGGCCAACTGCCAGATCCGGGAGCCGGGCAAGATCGACCTCTACCCGCTGCGGCGGTCGTTCAGCGTGGACCGGATCATCGCTCTGCCCGAGCTCTACGCGCCTGCGGTTCCGGGCGTCCCGACCAGCGCTGAGCGCGGCTTCGTGACCGTCGACCAGTACGGCGCGGTCCATGGCCTCAAGCGCGTCTACGCAGCGGGTGACCTGATCGACAGCCCCGTCAAGCACGCTGGTCTGTCGGCCGATCAGGCCGACGTGGTCGCCGGGGCGATCGCCGCGCTCGCCGGCGCGCCGCACGAGCCGCGGCCGCTGCGTCCGGCGCTGCACGTGCTGTTGCTCGGCGCCGCCGAGCCACTGTTCATCCGCTCGCAGATGGTCGGCGAGCACGACACGGACGTGGAGATCGGCAAGGATCCGCTGTGGGAACCGGCGGAGAGGCTTCACACCGACTACCTCGGACCGTGCCTGGCCGAGCTCGACGCGCGTTCGTCCGCGGAGCGGCGCTGACCCAAGCCGACCCGACCACGCCGCCCGACCACGCCGACTCGACCAACGCCGACTCGACTTAGGCCGACGCTCCGGGCTGCGCGGGTCGGTGAAGATCACGCGGTTGCGGCCGCGCCGTCTTGGCCTCATAGAGGGCTGCGTCGGCACGGGCGACGAGCTGCTCGGGTGTGTCCCCGATGGACCGCAGCGCGATCCCGGCCGAGCAGGTCTGCTGTGCGGGCATCCGCGCGCACAAGCGCGCGACGATCGTCGCGATGGTCGTAACGTCGGCGCCCGTCACGAGCAGCGCGAACTCCTCACCACCCAGCCGTGCGAGGAAGTCGCCCGCGCGCATCTCGGAGCGCCAGCGGGATGCAGCCTCGCGCAGCAGGCGGTCGCCGGCCGGGTGCCCGTTGGTGTCGTTGAACCGCTTGAAGTGGTCTATGTCCAACATCGCCACCGCGACCGGACCGCTGCCCTGGAGCGCATCGGCGATCTCGGCGTCCCATGCACGGCGGTTCGGCAGCCCGGTCAGCGCGTCCGTCAGCGCCTCATCCGTCAGCTGCCCGATCATGTCGGCGCGATCGATCACGCTCGCGATCTCATGCGCCAGTAGTGAAACGGCGACTAACGCGCGGCCCGTCCAGCTGCGCGATGTCGCTCCAGCCGACGACCAGGACGCCGACGGGCGCGTCGCCCTTCAGCAGCGGCTGGTAGAGGACAGACGCCGGCGCGCCGTTCGCACGCCACAGCTCGACACTCGCGACGTGGCTCTCGACGTTCTCCGTGATCAGGATCGGCTGGCGTGAGCGGAACGCGTCGTGGACGGCGCTCTGGCGGCGGCGGGCGTTTCGACGCGGCGAGTGTCCGCGGTCAGCTCGCGCTGAGCCTCAGCGTCTGCGATCCCGCCTCGGGCTCGAACAGTCCCGCCACGACCGCGTCGCTGATTTCCTTCGACCGCACGACAGGCATCGCGTCTGGGGTTGGGGCTCTCGAACAGACTCTGAACCGTCTCGTTGATGCGGACGAGCATGCGTTCGCGTGCCGTGCCTCACGGGCACGGCGGCGGATGTCGGCGACGAGGCCGTGGGTCACGAGGCCGACGATCGAGCTCACCGCCACCGTCAACAACGCTGAGCGGTAGCCGCTGTGCGGATACTCGGGCGGACCGACGATCAACGAGCGGCATCAGGTAGAAGCGCCAGAACCGCCGCCAGCACGATCCAGAGCGCGCGGCGGTCGCGCACGTAGAGCGCGGTTTGGAAAACGGGCAGCAGGGAGACGATGCTGATGCCGGCAGTGCTGCCGCCGACCGCGTTGCGCGCAAGCGCGAGCGCGGCGAGGAAGCCGAGCGAGCCGATGATCGTCCCGGACCGCATATGTCCTCGCAGCCCCATCCGGAGTCCGTACGACCAGGACAGGGCCAGCAACGCCACCGAGACGCCGTACTGCGCCCAGTTGGTATGTGCGCCGATCAGGACGGCGACCCAAGCCGCGAGCGTCGTCACCGCGAACGGCCCGAGCTGCCTTGCGAGTTGCGTGCGGAGGTCCCGATCCACGGTCGTGCGTCCCTGCCTACTCTCAGGTAAAGCCCAGCAACTGTATTAGGTGGCGGGGTCGCCGGGTGGGCCAGACGGACGAATAAACAGTGGCAACCGCGATCACGTCCCCTACGACAGCAGGCCGCCGCCGGGGGGCACAATCCATAGCCTCGGGGCCATCTCGGCCAGGACGTCAGGATCCAGATCCCTGACCGTGCGGACGCCGGCACGTTCGATTGCCATCGAGAGTTCGCGCCAGGCCTGGGCGACAGGTGCGGTCCGCGCGGTCGGCCCCCAGCCGACCGCGTTTCGGAGTTCATCGGCGCGCGCGCGAATCTCCTCGCCGGTGAGCGCACCAAGGGCCGATTCGCGCCGCCGATGTAGACCGTGGTCGCGAGGATGCGATCGAGCTGGGAGCTCGGATCGGTCACCGCGCCAGCCTACGCGCCGCGACCGCGGCCTGTCCGTATGAGATGCCGCCATCTCCTGGCGGCAGCCGCTCGGGCACGAGCACGCGCAGCCCGGCCGCTCGGAGGCCGCCGGCTGTGGCCTCGAGCAGGCGACGGTTCAGGAAGACGCCTCCCGAGAGCACGACCGTTTCGGTGTCGGCCGACGCCGCGGCGATCATGCAGGCGGTGACCGTTGCTGTCGCGATGCCGGCGTGGAAGCGCGACGCGATGATGCCCACGCCCGTTCCCCGCTCGATGTCGGCGACCACCGCACGCAGAGCCTCAAACGGGTCGATCACGACCGCTTCCTCGGTCTGCGATACCGCGACTTCGTAGGCGCCGCGCTCGCCGGCGTCGCACGCCGCCTCCAGCTCGATCGCCGCCTGTCCTTCGTAATTGACCTCCGCGCGTATCCCGCAGAGCGCGGCGACGGCGTCGAACAGGCGCCCCATGCTCGTCGTGACCGGAGAGTTCAGACCGGTGCGCGCTATCTCCGTGACCAGTTGCCAGTGGCGCTCGTCTACGCGCCCGCGCAGCGCAACGGGAATCGGGGCGAGACCGCTCCGGTCCATGGCGGTAAGCCAGGCGCAAGCCATCCGCCACGGCTCGCGGATTGCGCGCTCGCCGCCGGGAAGCCGCACCGGGCGCAGTGAGCCGGTGCGCCGGAAGCCGGCCAGGTCGCCGACCAGCAGCTCGCCGCCCCAAACCGTTCCGTCGGTCCCAAAGCCCGGTGCCGTCGAAGATCGCTCCGACGGCCTCGCCGCTCTCACCATGCTCGGCAAGGCACGCGGCCAGGTGCGCGTGGTGGTGCTGAACGGCGAGTGCGCTCGCGAGTCGAGCTCGAGCGCGTACTTCGTGCTCAGATACTCGGGATGCAGGTCGTGGACGATGACCTCGGGCGCGCGACAATTGCCTGTCCCGGCGGCAGGTCATACACGGTCATCGCGAGGCGAGAGGCTCCGAACCTTGGCGCGAGTTGCGCGGATTGCGCGCGGTATCCGGGCGGATCACTCTCGTCGCCGCTTGTCTCGTCGCGAAAGAGGTTGAACGTTTCCATGGAGTTAAGTATTGGCGAAATCCTGCCGAGGCGGCCGTCGAACGTCCGGCTCACGCGCAGGCCACCGCCGATCCACGCAGGGATAGGCGATTTCAAGTGTCTGACACCGTCGGTGTCAGACACTGCGTTCTTTGTGCGCCGGCGTCAGTGCGCTTGGCTGCCCCAGTGATGCTTACACCTGAACGGCGCGCGCCGACAAACGACCCACTGAAACAGCAGGTCGTGTGAACCGGTCAGACACGCTCGCGCCAGCGCCGGGGGCGCATCTCCCGGGCCGTTACAACGCCCGGCGGGACTAGCGGGCGAAGCGCTTGCGCAGATACCGGCCGACCGTCTGAGCCCGAGTGCGGCTCGGGGTTTCGGTCGCCGTCTCTGCCGCAGTCCGAAGGGTGCGGACAAGCTGCTTCACCTCGCGCTCGACTGTCAGCGGTCGGCCGAACGCGCGCTCGGCGCAGTCCGGGCAGTAAAAGAGCAGGATCGGCTCAATGTCTTCGCCTGGCACATCGCAGCGATAGGCCCGCCAGCCCTTCGCGCGCTCATCGGCAACCGTCAAGCACTCCCAGCAAAGCATCCGCCCCATACGCGCAGCCTGATGGCGAGCGACGTTCGGTGCGCTGGGCTTTCGTCTGGTCCTCCAACACCTAAAGCGAAATCTGTGCTCAGGAAACGACGGCTGTGTGCGCGCTGAGTACAGCCGCCTGTTGCGCGCCGGCGCTCAGCGAGGCTTGCACGACGACGAGCAGCGTGTGGCCGCTGTCGGCGGCCGCCGCCGTGTAGCTGCTCGCAGTGGCGCCGCTGATCGGCGTACAGAGTCGCCCGTTGGTGTTGCACCGCTGCCATTGATAGGTGAGTGCGCTCGGCGGCTGGCTCCAGCTGCCGCTCGAGACCTGGAGCGCCTGACCCAGCACGGCGCTGCCGGTGATCGTCGGTTGCGCTGTGGCGGCGAGCCCGGCGTTGGCGGCCGCGACAGGCCCGACCAACGTCGCGTACGCGGTCGCCGATCCGGTGCTGTCCGTCGCGTGAACGGCGAAGCCGAGCGCGTGGCCGACGTCCTTCGCGCCCAGGGTGTAGGTGACCTTCGTTGCCCCGTGGATGGAGAGACAGTGCGCGCCCGACGCGTCGCACCGGTACCAGTTGTAGGTGTAGGCGATCGCACTCGAGCCCGACCATGTACCCGGGCTGCCGGTGAGCTGAGAGCTTTGCTCGATCGTGCCGGCCACGGTCGGCGAGGCAGAGTTCGTCGGGCCGGCGGTCGGCGCTGCGCCGACGAGTGCCGTGGCACTACTCAAGGCGTCTTGCGCTGCGGCACCTGCCGTTGCATGGACGACCGCGAGGAGCGTGTGCCGGCTGTCGTCTGCGGTTGCCGTGTAGCTACTCGCAGTGGCGCCGCCGATCGGCGTGCAGAGGCGGCCGTTCGTGTTGCAGCGCAGCCACTGATAGGTGAGTGCGCTCGGCGGCTGGCTCCAGCTGCCGGTCGAGACCTGGAGCGCCTGCCCGGGCGCGGCACTGCCGGTGATGGTCGGCTGGCCGTTCGAGACGAATGTCGCACTCGCGGCGGCAACGGGGCCGATGAGGCTCGCATAGGCGGTCGTCGTTCCTGTCTTGTCGGCGGCGTGGACTGCGAAGCCGAGCGTGTGGCCGACGTCCTTGGCACCCAGCGTGTACGTGACCTTCATCGCTCCGTGGATCGTCTTGCAGTGCGCGCCCGAGGCGTCGCACCGGTACCAGTTGTACGTGTAGCCGATCCCACCCGAGCCCGACCAGACGCCGACGGAGCCTGTCAGCTGATTGCCTTGCTGGAGTACTTCGGCGATCGCGGGCATCAACGTGCTGGTGGGCCCGGTCTCCCCGCCGGCTGCAACTGCGACAGCCGAGGCTGTACTGAAGACCGCACGCGAGCTCGACCCCGACCGTGCCTGCACGATTGCGACCAGGATGTGACCGAGGTCGGCGGAGCCGATGGCATGCTTGTCGGCGGTCTCACCGCTGATCGCGGCGCACGCGCGAAGCTCGGCGTTACAGCGAGCCCACTGATAGTCCAGCGACGATGGCTTTGGCCGCCAGCGACCGGCGTCGACGCGAACCGCGCTGCCCTGGACCGCCGTTCCGGACACCACGGGCTGAGAAAGCGAGTCGATGTGGGGCCGGGCGCCGGCGATCGGGCCGATCAAGCTCGCGAAAGCAGTCGTCGATCCCGAGCCGTCGGTGGCGCGGACGGCGACGCTGAGCGTAAATCCGACGTCGTTCGCGCCCGGCTTGTGACTCCGCGTGTGGACGCCTCGCAGGATCCGGCAATGGCGGCCCATCGTGTCGCAGCGATACCAGTCGTATGAATATCTGAGCGATCCCGTTGCGGACCACGATCCGCTTGAAGCGACCAACCGGCCGCCCTGCGTCGCCTCGCCCGTGACCGTCGGCCTCTTCGTCACAATCGGCCCCGATGCCGCACCGGCTGAGCCGATTGTCACGAGCGCCGCTGCGAGGGCAAAAACGAGCCCCGCGACGGCTTCGGGCACGTGCGGCGGCAGGAAACGCGTCAGACTCTCAGAATGCCGAGCCACTGCTGGAGATCGGGGCAGGCAACCGACGGCCGATGGTAACGAAGCTCCAATCTCTCACCGCGCTGTTCACTGTTGCTTGCATCCTCGTCATGCCGGCATCTGCTTCGGCATCGAGGGCGATGCTCCTGGGTTTGTTCGACGACGCGGTGACGCTCGATCCGGCTACGAACAGCTTTCCGCTCTTGAAGACGCTCAATCTTCAGGTGGTGCGGATGACCTTGACCTGGGGCGGTCCCGGCGGTGTGGCGAATACGCGGCCCGCCCATCCGGCCGATCCGAGCGACCCCGCCTACGACTGGACCCGCTACGACCAGGCGGTCGAGCGTGCGAACGATGCCGGCATCCAGCTGCTGTTCACGATCATCGGGACTCCCGCGTGGGCAAACGGCGGCCAAGGAGCGCAGCACGCGCCGGCGTCGGCGAGCACGCTGCGCGCATTCGCGTATGCGGCCGCGGAGCGCTACAGCGGGACGTTTCTCGACACCGCCAGCGGGAGGGTGCTGCCGCGGGTCGGTCTCTGGCTCGCGTGGAACGAGCCGAACAACCCGGTGTTCCTTCAGCCGCAGTTCGAACGGGTGAACGGAACCTGGAGGATGGCAGCCGCAGCCGCGTACGCGCGCATCTGCAACGCCGTGTACAGCGGCGTCCATGCCGTCGGCGGCTCCGAGAGCGTCGCCTGCGGGGCGACCGCGCCTCGCGGCGACAACAATCCCTCGAGCTCGCGACCGTCGATCTCGCCGCTCGCGTTCCTACGCGCCGCCAAGAAGATGGGCCTCCGCACCTTCGACGCATGGGCGCACCACCCGTACTACGGCAATCCGGGTGACACGCCTGCAACGAGACACCTGGCCGGTAGTGCGGTCGAGCTCGGCAACATCGACGCGCTCATCTCGACGGTCACCGATCTGTACGGTCAGAAGCCGATCTGGATCACCGAGTACGGCTATCAGACAGATCCGCCCGACACTCTCTTCGGGGTCAGCTGGAACAAGCAAGCTGCCTATCTCCGCGAGGCGTACGAGGTCGCGAAAGCGAATCCGCGCATCGGCCTTTTCACCTGGTTTCTCCTCAAGGACAGCCCCTCTCCCGACGGCTGGCAGTCGGGTCTGATCACCGCGGACGGTCGCAAGAAGCCGTCATTCGCAGCATTTGCGAGTTTGCACGCGGAAGGGCTTTGACAACGTTGGCCGCCTCACTCGAGCGCGGCTTCGTGGAGTGGGCGACGTGCCCACGCGAAGCTCTGTGCGTACCAGTCGGTGAAGGGGACGATCGTCACGCCCTGGCCTGAGGATTGGATGAACCAGTTGTTGCCGAGGTAGATCCCCATGTGGTCGATTTGGCTCGGTGACGAGCGGGGGCCGACGCCAAAGAAGAGTGCGTCGGCGGGCTGCAAGCGACTCGCGGGGATCCGGTCGGAGTGCGGGGACCTCGCCGCTCATCACGTAGGTGGTTCGACCGCGCAACACGGAGGCCAGGTTGCCTTCGCCGGGGTAGTTCGGTCAGCTTGTAGACACGCCAGGCGAACCCGGAGCAGTCGAAGCCGCCCGGAGCGGCGACTCCGAACGGCGCTTCAGCGGTCGGGCTCGTTCCGCCCCACACGTAGGGGTAGCCGATGAAGGAAACGGCGGTGGTCAGGATCCGTCGTTGCCAGGTCGTGAGCGATGGCAGCTGCGAAGGCGTCGGCGAGCGACTGCACCCATTGCGTGTCTCCGGTACCGACGCCGAGCACTTGGGCGAACGAGTACGCGGCTTCGGCTCGGGTCGCGCTTTCGAACGGCAGGAGCGCCAGGTTCACCTGACTTGCGGGATGGGTGAACCGCAGCCCGAGCAGGCGGGCGACGATCTCGGTTCCTGCGTCCGCCCTTCGGCTCAAGTCCCGCGGCACGCAGTTTCTGGTCGAACTCGGCCGCCGCCGGACCGAGGCCGAGGTAATGGACAAGGGCCGCGTCGAGCCCGGCGATCGTGACCGGACTCGCCGGCGACAGCGGTTCGTAGAGCTGCCTCGGCGGCGCCGGAGCCGGCAGCGGTTGAGCGGCGCGGGCGGGCGCCGGCTGCGGGGTCGGTGGCGGAGCCGGTGCCTTCGTCACCGGCACCGCAACAGGCTGTGCCGGCAGCGCGGTCAGCGCGGCGCCGGGCGCGTTCGCGGTGGCGATCGTCCAGACGGCGACGTAGGTGCCGCCGTCGGAACGCATCGCGGCTGCCGCGAGCTGATGCGTGCCGTCGGCGAGCGCGCTGGTGACGAGACCGCCGGGGAGCACGAACGGTGCCTGCGTCGACGACGGCGATCTGCTTCCCGTCGACTGCGAACGCGACCTGCTGCACCTCCTCGGCCGGTAACGTCGATCTGCCATGAGACGGTGCCCGCGATCGTTGCGTCCGCCGGGATCGATGACAGAACCTGCACCGGCGGCGGGACCGGAGCCGGTGGAGGCGGGGGCGCCGGCGGCGCCGGCGGCTGGGGCGGATGGAGCACCTGGTCGGTCGCGGCGATCGCGGTCGCAAGCGCCTGCTCGGTGAGCGGCTCCTGCTGCCGGAAGGTAGCCGTCGGAGCCTGCCGAGGACGCCGACACTCGTGACGCGGGCGATCTCGGCCGACGCCCAATTGGTTGGGCTCGCCGACACCGGCGGTGCAAAGGCGAGCAATGCGACGGCGGCGCCGAGCAGCGCTTCCCGACGGTGGAGGTAACCGTTCACTTTCGGGAGATCGGCCGCGTGGTCGCCGCGCTTGAGTCACTCCCTAAACCAGAAGTCCGTCTTGTTCGGCCTCACCCCGAGACGTACTCGCAATACTTCTGGCTTGGGCAACGCGCCGGACGACGTGCGGGTGGGGATTCTGTGGCGGGCAGAGTGGGATCCTGTCGATCGTGTCACGCCGGTCGCCGAGCGTTGTCGCCTCCGTGGCGTGTTCTCGGCGTTCGCCGGGCTCGGCGTACGCGCTGTTGCTGTCGTCTACTCGGACGACAGCGTCGAGGAGGTTCGCGACCAGCTCCTGAGCCTGGATGGCGTCCTCGTGTGGGTGAACCCGATCGAGCAGGGGCGCGACCGCTCCAGACTCGACCCGCTGCTTCGCGAGGTCGGCGACGCCGGCGTGTGGGTGAGCGCTCACCCGGACGTGATCCTCAAGATCGGTACGAAGCAGGTCCTCGTCGACACCGCGACGATGAGTTGGAGCGCCGGGACGCATCTCTACCGCACGCACGACCAGCTCCGGGCAGAGCTTCCAACGCGATTGGCGAGCTCCGGTGCAGTCGTGCTGAAGCAGCATCGGGGCAACGGCGGAGAAGGAGTCTGGAAAGTCGAGCTTGCTCGGCCCGGCTCCGGAGCCGCGGAACAAACGTTGCTGCGCGTCCAGCACGCGGCCAGCGGAAGCGTTCCCGAGGACATCTTGCTTGATGGAGTTCTTGGATCGCTGCGAACCGTATTTCGCCGGCGGCGGGTTGATGGTCGAGCAGGAGTTTCAGCGTCGTCTCGACGAGGGGATGATCCGCGTCTACCTCAGCCACGACCAGGTCGTCGGCTTCGCACACCAATACCCCTCCGGATTGATGCCGCCGCGGCGCAGCGACGACAGCGCGCCCGCGCAGAGCAAGGTATTCGAGCTTGCATCAGCGCCTCGATACCAGCACCTCCGAAAGCGGATGGAACACGAGTGGCTACCGGAGCTGCAGAGCTTGCTCGACATCGACAGGCACGAGCTGCCCGTCATCTGGGACGCGGACTTCCTCTACGGAGATCGAACAGCCGCGGGAGATGACTCGTACATCCTCTGTGAGATCAACGCGAGCTCGACGTTCGCGTTTCCCGAGCATGCGATGCCCGCGGTTGCCCAGGCCGCCCTCGACCGACTTCGAGAACGCACCGATCAGGTCGGGGATACTCGCCAGACCCGGGCGCCGACGGCGGGCGGCGGCGTGCCGACGTAACCGACAGCGTCCTCGACAATCCATTCCCGGTAGCTCGAGCCGACTTCGAAGGCGATCGTGCAACCCGACGGAACGGCGACATCGATGCGAATCTCCGGCAACTCGCCGACAACCGCGGCAACCGTGCCCAGAGCCCGGTAGCGGGAAGGCACCTCGCCGGCGTCGGACCTGATCAACGGCCTGACGTCCTGAAACGACCAGCCGGCGTCGGCTCGTGCTCGGACGAGACGCGCAATCGCTCTAGGCTCGAGCTCAACCGGAACCGGTTCGCCGTCCTCCACGACGAGGAGCTGGTCGCCTCGCCACTCGCGCTCCCGAAACCCGAGTGATTTGACGGCCCGCTCGAACAATTGCGGGTCGCCGGTGAGCTCGAGCTCGTCGAGCCACGCAAGCGCCCGGCCCAGACGCACAGCTCTGAGGCAGGTCTGACGCGCATCGAGCATCGCGCGCATCGTCTCGGTGTCCACCGGCTGATTCTCGCTGCCTTCGCACCGGGCGCGGCGGACAGCTACCGTGGGACAGACATGGCAGCTGTTCAGCTCAAGTGCGATATCGACGGATGCGGGATGTCGTGGAGCGTCTCCGCGCGAGAGATGAAGGCGTCGATGGCGGAGCACCGGCAAAAGTTCCACCCCGACGGACCGCAGCCGAAGCCGGCGGGGCCGACGCCCCGCCGCTCGCTCCGGGCCTAGCCCGGGAGGCCGCGTGGCCGAGCAACGCCAGCGAGCGCGCGTCGGCTACATCGATACCGACGCGAGCGGCCTCATCTACTTCACCGCCGTGTTCCGGTGGGTCGAGGCCGCCGAGATCGAGCTCTACCGCAAGCTCGGGCTGCTCGACGGCAGCATCAGGCTCCCGCGCCGGCAGGTCGAGGCGGAGTATCTGCTGCCGATCCGGTTCGACGACGAGATCGAGGTGACGCTCCGGGTCGAGCGCGTCGGAACGACCTCCGTCACCTACAGCTGGGACGCTGTCCTCGGCGGCGAGGTCGCCGCCCGCGGCCGCTTCACGGCCGTTCACACCGGCCCCACCGGCCGGGCGGAGCCGCTGCCCGACCGGGTGAAGGCGCTGCTCGAGAGCCCGGCCGAGTAAAAATCGACGTCCGTGCGCCGACGCTCTCGTCGCGCAATACTCCGCGTGTCTAGGCAGGGGAGGATCGCGCCAGGTGTCTGCTTCGGTTGAAACCACCGTCGGGACCCCGTCGTTCTTCGACGGACTATCTGCGGACGCCGTCGCGAAGATCCTCGAGGAGCTCGAGACGCGCAGCTTCCCGGCCGGATCGGTCGTCGTCGCCGAAGGCGACAATCCGCGGCAGATGTATCTGATCGAGGCCGGCACCGCCGAGGTGGCAATCGGAGAGCGTCGGGTCGGGAGCGTTCAAACCGGTACGACCGTCGGCGAGATGTCGCTCTTCACCGGCCAGCCCGCCTCCGCGACTGTTCGCGCCGCCGACGATCTCGTCGTCCGCGTGATCAGCGAACGCGACCTCGAACGGATCGCCGAGGCGCACCCGCAGATCTACCGCAACCTCGCCGCGATGCTCGCCAACCGTCTGGCCCGGACGAACCGGCTCGCTGCGCGGCAGGAGGGCGGCAAGCTCCTCCTCGTGCGAGGTGGCCCGCCGCTCGTCGCGTATGCGCTCGCCTGCAGTGTCGCGTGGCACTCGCGCGAGCCGACGGCGCTTCTGGTCGTGGGTGACACGCCGGAGCTCGAGTCGTTCACCATCGGCGAAGGTCGGCCGGGCCTCCGCGCGCACGTGATCTCCGATCGCTCGGCATCCGACGGCGGTATCGCCGCGCTCGTCGAGCGGCTGTCCGGCAGTTACACCCATGTACTCGTGCTCTCGCCGCGCGATGCCCTGCCCGAGCTCGCCGACGCACGAACGACCGAGCTCCCTGCCGGCCTCGAGCTTGCAGCTGCGGACGAGGAAGCGCTTCGGACCGGCCTGCTCCCGTCGACGACCGCCGCCGGTCGCACGCTCGGGCGGATCGCGCGCCACAGCACCGGGCAGACCGTCGGGGTCGCGCTCGGTGGCGGCAGTGTCCGCGGCTACGCCCACATCGGCGTTCTTCGCGGCCTCCTTCGAATCGGGGTCGAGGCCGACCTGATCTGCGGGACGAGCATCGGCTCGGCTGTTGCAGCCGGCTATGCGATGGGATTCGACCCCGCCGAGACCCAGCGTCTGCTCGAAGGCAGCGCGCGCACGATCTTCAAGCCGAGGGTGCCGATCAAGGGCTTCCTGTCGAGCGCGCCGCTCGGGCGCTACCTGCGCGAGCACTCTGACGGCAAGCGGATCGAGGATCTGCCGGTGCCGCTCGGGATCGTTGCGGCCGACCTGAACACGCACCGTGAGGTGGTGTTCCGCAGCGGGCTCGTCTGGCGCGCCATCCTCGCGAGCATGTCGATTCCCGGGCATCTTCCCCGCCCAGCGCATGGGGGCGCTCACGCTCGTCGACGGCGGGGTTGTCAATGCCGTGCCGGCGGGCGTCGCGAGCGACATGGGCGCGGCAACCGTCATCGCTGTTCGCCTGCTCAGCGTGCCGGACACCTCGGATTGGGAGACCGAGGCGACCGAAGAGTCGGCGAGGCCGCCGCACGCACTGCAGAGCGATCCTCAGTTCCTTTGAGATCATGCAGGCGCGCACGGCACGGGAGAGCACCGCGGCCACCGTCACGATCACCCCGGATCTGAGCCAGATGTTCTCGGGGAAGCTGAAAAACTTCGGCAGCGGTGCCCGCTTCGTCGATGCGGGTGAGGCCGCTTTCGAGGAGGCGCTGCCGCGGATCCAGAGCGTGCTGCCCTGGCTGCGAGCGTGAGTGGAGCCGCGGCTGCGGCTTCACGAGTCGGTTTAACCGTCGGCGCGGTGAAAGCCGATCGCGATCAGCGTCCGGTGTTCCTGGGCACCCATCGGCTCCCAGGAATGAATCATCCCGCGACCGCGCAGCGCGACAGCTTCGCCTGGCTCGAGTCGCACGCGGCGCGCGCTCCTTTCCCCAACTTGGTGCACGACGAGTGCTGACCCTGCTTCAGCTTCCGGAACCGTGTGCTCGAGAATGAGATGGAATACGACCTCGTAATCATGCGTGTCGACATGCGTCCGCACGTGTGAACGAGGGATGTCATAGAGGTAGACGGCTCTGTAGGTCGGGATGACCGGGAAGCCGACGGCGGTGGTAACCGCGTCGCGCAGCTTGCCACTCACGGCAAGGCTTGCCAGGACGCGGCCCGCTTCTCCCGCGCGGTCGACCCGTCTGCCGGCGTTACGCGACTCGGATGCCAGCATCTCGAGCAGCCGATCGCTGATGAATGGGAGGCGTCCCATCGGCTCGACGCCGCTCCCGTAGAGGTGGTCGGTGAGGATCACGAGCGCCTGCCAAAGCTCTGATGCTCCACCAGCAGACGGCGGCTCGTCGTCCGGCGCGAGCTCGCGGGCGATCAGGCTGACGATGTCGACGAGCGCTTCCTTGCGCTGTTCGTCCGTGGCAAAGCCGGCGAGCCACTCGGCAAGGTTGTCGCCCGGTGGCTCCTCATCGAGACGCTCGACCAACTCGTCGATCACCTCGGCGCTGTCGGGCGATCGATCTTCGCGCAACGGGCTTGCGCGACACTCGACGAGCGCCGCGGCGAGAAGTTCGCGTGCTGCCGGGTCGACGCTCGATCGCTTGCTCACTGCGGCTCCCTGTCTTGACTTTGTGCCGTTGCGCCCTGAGACTTGTCTGGACTGCGAGCGTATCGCAGCGATTCCAACGGCCACCGACGGGGGGCAGCCATGCAGCATCGTGAAGACACCGATCCCGACGAGAAAAAGGACGACGACGACGAGCAGGAGCTGGAAGATCTCGACGTCGGGGATGACGCCGACAAGGTGATCGGTGGAAAGATCAGCTGTCCGTGCGAGGGCGGCCAGATTCGATCCCGCTGAGCTCGTACTGACAGGCATACGCCGGCGGCCGGAGAGGTCGCCGTCGCGACGTGGATAATCCTGTCATCCCATGACGTCGCTGGACAACGAACTGGGATGGCTGCTCGAGCAGGAGGTCTTCTCGGTCGACGGCACGTCGTACTCGTGGGGCGACGTGCTCGTTTCGGCTGAGCTTCGCGGGGAGCTCGCGGCCCTGGTCTCTGCGACCCGGCACCGGCTTGCCCGTGCCGAGGTGGACGCACCGTCGCACGAGGCTGTGCGGGAGGCGGGATTGCGGTTTCGGCGGGAGCGCGGCCTGCTCTCGGCTGAAGAGCTCGAGGCCTGGCTTGCACACTGGCAGCTCTCGATCGCGGACTGGACCGAGTATCTGCGCCGGACGGTGCCGAGCGGGAACCGTGCCGGCGAGCATGATGGGACGGCAGCTGATGCGGAGCTCGACAAGGCCGTCGCCGTCGATGCGATCTGCTCGGGGTTTCTCGAGCAAGAGGCGAAGCGGCTCGCGTGCGATGCATCGCTCGCCGAGATCGACGCAAGCGACGGAGAGGATCGGCGCGAGCAGATCGCGCAGATCGCCGCGTCGGCGACATCCGCGCGTGCCGCGCTTGCGGCGGCTGCCGACGTCGAGCGCGAGATCGATACGCGCGCGCTCGAATGGACGCGAATCGACGCGGAGCTGCTCGAGCTGGCGGATGTCGATGCCGCGCGGGAAGCGGCGCTCTGCGTGCAAGTCGACGGGCTCTCTCTTGCCGAGGTCGCGGCCGACGCCGGCGTTTCGGTGAAACGGCGCGAGCTCTATCTCGAGGAGGCCGAGCGGGAGGGGCTGACCGGGCTCCTCGGCGCGAATGCCGGCGAGCTCGTCGGCCCGATCGAACGCGAAGGAGGGTTCCTGCTGGTGCACGTGCACGCGCGCACGCGCCCGAGCGCCGGCGACCCCGAGCTCAGGCGGCGCGCGCAGGCATACCTGGTCGAGCGCGCGAGCGAGCGTGCGTTCGAGGCGCGCGTGCGTTGGAAATGAGTTCGCTGCTCGCTGAACTGCCGGCGTTCGCGCTCCTGGCGCCGGACGCGCAGGCGGTCGTCTTCGAGAGCTTCGAGCAGGTGGACTTCCCGTTCGGCGCCGTGATCGTGCGTGAGGGGGACGAAGCCGACGCGTTCTACGTGCTCGCCGCCGGGTCGGCACGCGTCGTCAAGGCGGGCGAGCACGGGGAGGAGATCGCTCTCAACACGCTGCACCGCGGCGACAGCTTCGGCGAGGCCGGATTGCTCGATCAGACACGACGGACGGCAACCGTTCGGGCGAGCAGCGCCGTTCAGGTGCTGCGCCTTCATCGCAGCGTCTTCGTCGCGCTCGCGCGAGCGCACCCCGAGGTGCGACAGGTGTTCGAGACGCTCGCGCGCGAGCGCGCGCTCTGGAACTTCTTCCGCATCCACTCGAGCTTCGCGACGCTCCCGGGCGAGGCGCTCGCGGCGCTCGTCGCCGGGCTCGAGCCGGTCGCACGTGCCCGCCGGCGAGCTGGTCATCCGCGAAGGCGAGCCGCCCGGTCCGATGTACGTCGTCGAGGAGGGGCGCCTGCGCGCCTTTCGGGCCGAGGACGGCGAGCGTGCGAGATCTCGACTACCTGCGCAAGGGCGACTTCTTCGGCGAGCGCTCGCTCTTTCTCGAACGAGCCGCGCGCGGCGAGCGTCGAGGCGGTCGTCGACTGCTCGCTCCTTCGCCTCCCGGCCGAGCTGCTTCGACGGCTTGCTCGCAGAGCATGCCGAGTTCCGCGAACGGCTCGAGGAGCGGATCAGCCAGTACGACTACCGACGCGCTCGCGCGCGTTCCGCTCGACTTCGCCGACGAGATCCTGCCGGCCGATGCGTCGGTCGCCGAGCACGTCACCGACGAGCGCCGGGCCGCTCCGGGGCGCGGACGAGGCCGTCGAGCTCGCTCCGCCGACGGGCGTGCGAAGCAGCCCCGCCGGCGCGGCTTTCCGCACGTCTACCAGCTCGACGAGGCGGATTGCGGCGCCGCCTGCCTCGCGATCGTCTGCCGCTACTTCGGCCGCGCGGTCTCGATCGCCGCACATCCGCGAGCTCGTGCACACGTCGACCGACGGGACGACTCTGGCCGGCATCACCGCGCGGCGCCGAGGAGCTCGGGCTCGACTGCCCGCTCGGTGCGCGCGTCGAAGAGCCGGCTCGACGAGCTGCCGCTGCCGGCGGTCGTCCACTGGCAGGGCAACCACTGGGTCGTGCTCTACCGCGTCGACGGCGAGCACGTCCGCATCTCCGACCCGGCGCGCGGCCTTCGCCGCCGTTCCGCGCGAGGAGTTCCTCGAGCACTGGAGCGGTTACGCGTCGGTGATCGCCTACGACGAGCGCTTCGAGGACGCACCCGAGTCGCGACCGAGCCTCGCCTGGCTGAAGCCGTTCCTGCGGCCGCACCTGCGGCCGGTCGCTGGTCGCGGTCGGCCTCGCGATCCTCGCCGCCGGGCTTCAGCTCGTCGCTGCCGATCCTGACGCAGGTCGTCGTCGACCGCGTCCTGCCCGCACGCACGACCTCGGCCTGCTCTGGATCGTGATCGGTGCGATCGTCGCCGTGCTGCTCGCGATGACGGCCGCGTCGCTCGTCCAGCGCTACCTGCTCTCGCGGGTCGCGGTCCGCTTCGACGTCGCGACGCTCGACTTCCTGACCGAGCCGGCTGCTCGCTCTGCCGATGAGCTACTTCACGACGCGCCGGACCGGCGACATCGAGCGCCGTCTCGCCGGCGCGCGCCAGGTGCGCGAGTTCTTCATCCAGAGCGGCGTCCAGGCGCTGACGTCGGCGACGCAGCTCCTCGCCGCCGTCGATCCTGATGTTCGTCTACAGCTGGATCCTCGCGCTCGTCTACCTCGCGACGATCCCGGTGTACGCCGGCCTGATGCGCTTCTCGGCGCAGGCGGCTGCGGCCGATGTACGACAACCTCGAGGAGGCCTACGGCAAGTACTCCTCCGGACCAGATCGACGCGATCCGCGGGATCGAGACGGTCAAGGCGCTCGCGGCGGAGGAGCGCGCTGCGCAGGATCGATGCTCGCTCAGTTCCAGGCGCTCGCCGATCGCGTCTTCCGCACGCAGTTCCTCGTGCTCGCCTACCAGGGCGCGCTGCAGCTGCGTGACGTTCGCCTCGTTCGGGCTGTTCCTGCTCGTCGGCGCGATCGAGGTCATCCACGGGCAGCTCACGCTCGGCCAGTTCGTCGCGTTCAACGCGCTGTCGCGCTCGCGAACGGGCCGGTCCTCGTGCTGCTCTCGCTCTGGGACGAGTTCCAGTACGCGCACGATCCTGCTCGGCCGGCTCGACGACGTGCTCGACCAGGAGCCGGAGCAGGGCGCCGACCGCTCCGCGTCTGCGGCCGGTCGACGACGCTCGCAGGGCGGGTCGAGCTGCGACGACGTCGGCTTCCGCTACGGCGGGCCCGAGGCGCCGCCGATCCTCGAGGAGATCACGCTTCGCGGTCGAGCCGGGAGAGACGGTCGCGATCGTCGGCCGCAGCGGCTCGGGCAAGACGACGCTGATCAAGCTGCTCGCCGGACTGCTCGAGCCGACCGAGGGCACGATCCTCTTCGACGGCTTCGACCTGCGCACGCTCGACTACCGGACGCTGCGCCGCCAGATCGGCTTCGTGCTCCAGGAGAGCTACCTCTTCGACGACACGATCGCCGGCAACATCGCCTTCGGCGAGGAGACGCGCCGACCCCGAGCGCGTCGCCTGGGCCGCGAAGGCCGCGAACGCGCACGAGTTCGTCGAGCGGCTGCCGCTCGGCTACGAGACGCGGGTCGGCGAGTCCGGCCTGCGGCTCTCGGGCGGCCAGCAGCAGCGGATCGCGATCGCCCGCGCGCTCTACCACCGGCCGCCGGTCCTGCTCTTCGACGAGGCGACGAGCGCGCTCGACAGCGAGTCGGAGCGGGCGGTCAAGCAGAGCCTCGACGAGCTGCTCGACGGCCGCACGTCGTTCGTGATCGCCCACCGGCTGAGCACGGTCCGCGACGCCGACCGGATCGTCGTCCTCGACCGCGGCCGCCTCGTCGAGCACGGGAACGCACGACGAGCTGATGGCCCGGCAGGGCCTCTACTTCTACCTCGCGAGCCAGCAGCTGGAGCTCTGACCCGGTTTGTGTGATGCCGGGCACACTCGATGCGTAAAGGATGCGACTTTCGTGCCTTGACCGGAAGGTGTGCGGGAGTAGGCTTGTGGCTCATCTCCTCACAAGGCAAGGAGTTCCGCAGATGAAGGAAGAGAAGGAGACCCGGAAGCAGGCCGAAGAGGACGCGCAGGAGGACCTCGAGCTCACAGACGAGGACGCGGACGAGGTCGCCGGCGGAACAACCCCGGCAGGCAGCCTGGATGCCGGCATCCACTTCAAGTACGACATCAAGACGCAGAAGGAGGCTTGACATGAGCGAAGACAAGGACACCCGGCAGCAGACCGAAGAGGACGCGCAGGAGGATCTCGAGCTCACCGACGAAGCGGCGGACGAAGTCGGCGGCGGCGCCGGGGCCACGTTCTCAAATCTCAACATCATGAAGGTGATCGACAAGACCAGCCCCTCACTCTGAACCGCAAACAGGAGGTCCGATATGTGGTGGAAGAAGAAGACGACGCGCAAGGAGCTCGAGGAAGATGCAAAGGAAGACCTCGAGCTGAAAGACGACGATGCCGACAAGGTCGCCGGCGGAACGATCAAGCTGACGGGAGGTCAAACCACGAGCACCACTGACAAGTGGTGAGCGAGGACGAAACACGCGAGCAGCTCGAGGAGGACGCAAGCGACGACCTCGAGCTCGAAGACGAGGACGCTGAAAATGTCGCGGGCGGCTGGGACCCGCTGAAGATCAAGTCCGGTACCACGACAGACGCACTCCAGAAGTAAGCCGAGCCGGAGACTGCCCTGACGGCTTCTCGCGCAGAGGCGCTCGGTCGGCTGCGCGAGATCCTCGGCCGAGCGGGTTACGACGAACCGGGCCTCCGGCGAGCGATCCTCGGCGGCGGGCTGATCGGGCTCGCAGAAGGCATCGCGGCTCTCCCTCTTCGCCTCGAGGCCGAGGAGCCCCTGCTCGTTCAGGCGCGGCTCTTCCTCGGCGGCGAGGCAATCGACGCCGGCCTGGCAGCGGCCGCACTCGCTCCGCTCGCGCCGAGTGAGCTCCCGGACCTGCTGACCGCCCGAGACGGTCTCGTGCGTTCCCGGGTCCGGCTCGATCCGTTCGAGGGACTGCTGATCGCTTCCGATTTCGCGCGCCGCCTAGGGGCAAACCACGTGCTCGGGGTCGGCGCCGGAACGCGCCTGCTCGCGGGCTTGACCGTGCGCCGCCGGGCCGAGGCGGTGCTGGACATGTGCACCGGTTCCGGTTCGCTCGCCTTGCACGCGGCGCGGCATGCCCGCCGCGTCGTCGGCGTCGACCTGAATCGGCGCGCGCTCCGGCTCGCCCGCTTGAACGCCGAGCTGAACGGTGTCACCGGGGTGGAATGGCGGCACGGCGATCTCTTCGAGCCCGTCGGGGACGAACAGTTCGACCTCGTGCTCGCCAACCCGCCGTTCATCGTCTCACCGGCGCACGAGTTCCTCTTTCGCGACGGCGACCGCGACGACGACGCTTTCTCCCGCGCGGTCGTCGAAGGCGCCGCGGCGCGGCTGCGGGAGGGAGGCTACGCCGAGATCCTGTGCAACTGGGTGGCTCCGGCTCGAGGCCGCTGGTCGAAGACGCCGCGAAGCTGGCTTCGCGGCTCCGGCTGCGACGCCGTCCTGCTCCACTATCGGACCGACGATCCGGCGTCCTACGCGCTGCACTGGAATCTCCGCCCCGACCGCACCCTCGCCGCTTCTGCCGCCGCGGCCGGCCCCTGGGTCGACTACTACCGCACGCGCGGCATCGAGGCGATCGCGACGGGAGTGATCGTGCTCCGCCGTCGCAGCGGCCGCAACTGGGTGCACGAAGAGGAGCTCGTCCGGCCGCCGGTCGGTGCGGCCGGTGCCCACGTCGAGCGCGTCTTCGCCGCACAGGACCTGCTCCGGTCGCTGAAAGACGAGCAGGAGCTGCTGGCCATGCGGCTCAGCGTCGCACCGAAGACGATGCTGGTCGAGCGGCGCGAGCCAACCGGCGCGCTCGAACGGGCGCGCCTGACGGTTGAGGAGGGCCTGCCGCTGGCCGGCCGCATTCCGCCGGCCTGCCTTCCGGTCGTGACCGGGCTCGACGGGCGGCGCCCGCTTCGGAGGGTGATCGAGGGTGCCGCACGCAAGAGCGGAGTCTCGGCCGAGTCGCTCGCCGCCGAATGCGTGCCTACGTTGTGCGATCTGCTCACGCGCGGGCTGCTCGTCGTGCCGACGCCGTAGAGTTGGCGGCCGTGAGCGGAGACAGCCGGCAGCGCAGGATCGACCAGCTCGAGGCCGAGCTCGAGCTGCTGCGCACCGCCGTGATCGGCGGCGAGGTCGCGGCGCCCGCGACGCACGAGCGGCTGCTCGAGATGATCGTCGAGACGGCGGCGAGCGTGATCTCCGCCCGCGCCGGGGCGCTGTTCCTCGTCGACGAGGAAGCGGGCGACCTCGTCTTCCAGGTCGCGATCGGCGGCAGCGCGGAGGAGGTCAAGCAGTTCCGGGTTCCGCTCGGCCACGGCATCGCGGGCGGTGTCGCCCTCAGCGGGATGCCGATCGCCGTCTCGAGCGCAAGCAGCGACCCGCGCTGGGCGAAGGACATCGGCTCGAGCGTCGACTACGCGCCCGACAGCATCGCCTGCGTGCCGCTCTTCTACGAGGACCGGGTGATCGGCGCGCTCGAGCTGCTCGACAAGGAGGGCGCGTCCGGGTTCACGCCGGCCGACCTGAACACGCTCAGCCTCTTCGCGAACCAGGCGGCGGTCACGATCGAGCAGTCGCGGCTGCGGGAAAGCGCGCGCGCGCTGCTCGCCGACGAGGACGATCCGACGTCCGCGCCTCGCTCGAGCTCGCCGAGCTCGTGCGCGAGATCGCCCAGGCGGGCGAGCACGAGCTCGCGGCCTGCCGCGAGATCCTGCGCGCGTTTGTCGAGTACCTGCGCTCGAGGCCGGCATGAGCTCGATCCAGCGGCCGGCCTGGTCGGGGGCGTTCGAGCCTGGAACGCTGGCGACGCTCGAGCGGATCGGGCCGCCGGAGGAGATCACGCGCGAGTGGGCCTGGGGCGGCAGCACCGGCGCGGGCGTCAAGGTCGCGGTGATCGACAGCGGCATCGACGCCGACCACCCGGCGGTCGGCGGCCGGGTCGAGTACGCGGCGATCGTCGAGGAGGACGGCGAGATCGAGGTCGACACGCAGCCCGCACGGCGACGACTTCGGTCACGGCACCGCCTGCGCAGGAATCATCCGCAACCTCGCGCCGGACTGCGAGCTGACGAGCGTCAAGGTGCTCGGGCCGAACATGACCGGTCGCGGCGCCGTCTTCGCGGCCGGCCTGCGCTGGGCGATCGAGAACGGCATGCACGTCTGCAACCTGAGCCTCGGGACGACGAGGAAGGACTTCTACGCCGTCCTGCACGAGCTCGTCGACGACGCGTACTTCCAGAACATCATGCTCGTCACCGCCGCTCACAACATGCCGCTCCTGAGCTTCCCGTCCACGTACTCGTCGGTGATCTCGGTCGCCTCCCACGATGTCCGAGACGCCGAGGTCTACTACTGCAACCCGCAAGCCGCCGGTCGAGTTCGGCGCCCTCGGCATCGACGTGCGCGTCGCCTGGCTCGGCGGGCGAGTGGATCACCGCCACCGGCAACAGCTTCGCGACGCCGCACATCGCCGGTCTCGTCACGCGAATGCTCGGAAAGCACCCGGGACTGAACGTCGTCCACGTCAAGGGCATCCTCCGGGCGCTCGCGGACAACGTCGTCGACGCATCCCGCTGCGGCATCGGTCTAGAATCGAAAACCGTGCTGAAGCGAAAGAAGAAGGTCTACAGCAGCCGCCGCGTCCAGCTCGACGACGCGAGCGCGGAGTCGTACGTCGCCGGCCTCGTCGAGGCCGCGGCCGCGATCAGGCTGCCCGGCTTGTTCGCGAAGCCGCATCCGAACGCGATCCTCTCGGTGCAGGACCGCGGCGGGATCAGCGTCACCGCGCTCCGCACGACCGACCTGACCGAGGAGCAGCTCGTCGAGCTGATGCGCTTCCGGCTCGCGCAGTACCTCGAGGTGAACTTCGTCGAGCCGACCGTCGTGTACGAGCAGCGGCTCGAGCACGAGTCGCTCGACAACGTCTATCCGAACGACGTCCACGTCGTCGCCGGCTCGGTCGACGAAGGCGAGATCCTCTGTTACGCGACGCTCAAGTCGGCGCCCGACGCGCCGCCCGGAACGACGCTGCGCACCCGCGACCGGCCGCTCCTGCCGGTCGAGAAGTCGCACGGCTTCGGCATCTTCAACCGGCTGCCGATCCTGCCCGACCTGCCGGTGCAGCAGATCCGCGAGCTCGGCCGCTTCGTCAAGAACCAGCGCTACCACGGTGTCGAGGACAGGTCGATCCGCGGCCCGGTCGAGGTCGGGGTGGCGATCTTCCGGATGATCGCCGAGACGCTCTCGTTCGAGCTCTCGGCGGTGGTCGGCGACCTCGAGGAGGCGGTGGCGAAGCAGAACCTCGACTTCTTCCGGGTCCCGCTCGTCGTCGTGCACGGGACGATGCCGGTCGAGAGCGACGACTCGTGGCTCTTCCCGCGCTACCTGCAGCGCAACGTGAATCCGTTCGCGCTGCTCGCAAGCGACGCGGCGACGGCGATCCCGCGGCTCGACGAGATCGAGACCTGCCTCGGACGGCCCGGCAAGCTCGGACTGCTCTCGCTGATGCGGCTGCGGAATGCCGGCGGCGTCACGGAGGTGCGGTCGAGCCTGGAGCCCAAGGACGGCATCTCGACGCTCGCCGATACGCAGCTGCCGCAGGTCGAGATGGCGATGGCCGAGCGCCGCCAGGTGCGCGAGGCGGGCGACCGGCTCCGCGAGACGCCGATCTTCGAGGGCCTCTCGGACGCGGAGGCATCGGTGCTCGCGACGTTCATGGAGGCGCTCGCGACTGCCGAACCGGGCACGGTGATCGTCCGCCAGGGCGACGAGGCGGACGCGCTCTACTTCGTCCAGTCCGGGCGAAGTCGAGGTGCGCCTGCGCGGCGCCGACGGCACGGAGACGCCGGTGGCGACGATCGGCGCCGGCGACTACTTCGGCGAGATCGGCGTCCTCACCGGCGGTGCGCAGGCTGGCCGACGTCGTCGCGCTCGAGCCGACGGAGCTCCTGCGCCTGTCGAAGGCCGACTACGAGCGCTTCCTCGCACAGGTCGTCGAGGTCGACCAGGAGCTCGGCCGGAAGGCAATGCAACGCGCGGGCGACTCGGCCCGGCGTCTGACGGGGTGAGTGTGCTGAGCTTGTCCCGGAACGGCAGCGACGCCACCCATTACGACGCGATCGTCTTCGGCTCGGGCGCCGGCGGCCTCACGTGCGCGACGACCCTCGCCCAGCAGGGCATGCGCACGCTCCTCGCCGAGAAGAACCCGTGGTACGGCGGCTACGCGCACGGCTTCGGCAAGGACGGCTTCTACTGGGACCACGGCGGCCACATCTTCCTCGCCTACCGGCTCGGCAAGCAGGCGCGCGAGGTGTTCTAGCGGCTCGGGCTCGACGAGCGGGTCGAGATGGTGCCCGACCAGCACGACTACCGGTGCATCTTCCCGGACGAGTCGATGGAGGTTCCCGCCGAGATGTCCGCCGCCGCCGACGTGATGGCGAAGCGCTTCCCGACAGGAACGCGACGGGATCGCGAAGGTGTTCATGGCGATGGAGCGGATGATCGACGAGGTCGACCTGCTCGTCCCGGCGTTCCGCGTCGCGGAGACGCCGGGCCACCGCAAGCTGATCGATCCGGTGCTCGAGCAGTTCCAGCGGCCGTGGCTCGGCGACGCGATGGCGCCGCTCGCGCGCGCTGACGCACTTCCCGGGCAACACGCTGCTCAAGTACCAGAACCGCACCTTCAACCAGCTGCTCGACGAGTACCTCGACGACCCGCTTGCTGAAGGCGTACTTCTCGATGCTCTGCGTCGGGATCGCCGCCGCGCCGGCCGAGCTCTCGGCGGTGATCGCGGGCGTCTTCTTCACCCACGCGCTGCGCACGCATGTGGATGCCGAAGCGGCGGCTTCGGCAAGCTCGCCGAGGCGCTCGCGACGATGTTCCAGGAGGCCGGCGGCACGATCGAGACCGACGCCGAGGTGAACCGGATCGTCGTCGAGAACGGCCGCGCGGCCGGCGATCGAGACGGTCGACGGCCGGCGCTTCACCGCCGACGCGGTCGTCGCGGCCTGCGACGCGAAGCGGCTCTTCCTCGAGATGCTGCCGCCGGACGTCGTCCCGGCCGAGCTGCGCAAGCGCCTGCCGGGGATGAAGACGACGCCGTCGTTCTTCCAGGTCCAGCTCGGCGTCGACATGGACCTCGAGCCCTACCGCGAGCAGATCAAGCGGCTGAACTTCATCTACCCGTACCCGGACATCGACAAGGCGATGGCGAACTTCCCGAACGGCAACGTCGAGGAGGCCGCGTACTACCTCTACGTCGCGACGTTCCACCAGCCGGAGATGGCGCCGCCCGGGCAGCACTCGCTGAAGCTCGAGTGCCCGACGCGGCTCGACTCGAAGGGGATCGACTGGGAGCGCGACAAGGAGTCGATCGCCGACACGTTCATCCGCCGCACCGAGGCGATCATCCCCGACCTCGCAAAGCACGTCGTCGTGCAGGAGATCCGGACGCCGCTCGACCTGCATCGCGACACCGGCAACTCGGAGGGCGCGTTCGCCGGCTGGGCGTTCACGCCCGAGCTGCTCGACGCGCGCGCGCCCGAAGCAGCGCACGCCGTTCCCGGCCTGTACATGGCGGGCCACTGGACGACGCCGACCGCGGGCGTGCCCTGGGTGATGGTCTCCGGCTACAACACGGCCGGCATGGTGGTCGCCGACATCGGCAAGCGCGGACGTCGGACACGTCGCTGGATCGCAGCAGGCGGCCGAGAGCGCTCCGTCTCTACGCCCTAGTTCCGGCACTTCGCCGGGCGCGGCGCGGCTCGACGGGTGCCTCGATGCGCGGGCCCTCGCGCAGCTCGGGCACGAAGCGCTTCAGCCACGCCGGCATCACCCAGTTGATGTTGCCGGCGACGGCGCATCGTCGCCGGGACCATGATCGACCGCACGATCGACGGTGTCGATCAGCACGCCGATCGCGAGGCCGAGGCCGATCTCCTTGATCGTGATGATCCCCGCGGTCGCGAACGAGCCGAAGACGCCGATCAGGATCAGGCCGGCAGCGGTGACGACGCGCCCGGTGTGCTGGAGGCCGGTGGCGACCGACTCGATCGTTGTCGTGGGTCTGGTTGTAGTACTCCTTGATCCGCGAGAGCATGAAGACTTCGTAGTCGGTCGACAGGCTGAAGAGGATCACGAACAGGATCGCCGGCGTGATCACCGCGACCGCGCCCACCGGTTTGAAGCCGAACAGGCCCGCACCCCAGCCGTGCTGGAAGATCATCACGAGCACGCCGTAGGTCGCGAGGATCGAGGCGAGGTTCATCAGGATCGCCTTCAGCGGCAGGAAGACCGACTGGAAGAACATCATCAGGACGAAGAACGTGAGGATGCAGGACCGCGGCGATGATGTACGGGAAGCGGTCGTAGAGCTTGTTGTGGAAGTCCTGGAAGTTCGCCGTCTGCGCCGCCGACGTAGGCCTGGGCGCCGTCGAGCCCCGGAATGCTCGGGATGATCAGGTTGCGGATGTCGGAGACGAACGCTTCCTGCCGCGGGTCGTAGGAGTCGTAGCGTCGGGACGACGTTGACGACGGCGGTGTCGTTGCCCTTGCCGAGGTTGACGAACTGCTCGGCGAACGGCTTGAGCGCGACCAGGTAGTACTCGGGCTTGGACGCGTCGAGCACGCGGAGCGACCAGACGTACGCGTCCGTCTTGCCGTGGTTGTCCGCGCGGTGGATGCCGTAGCCCTGGACGACCGCGAAGCTGCCCGGGCGGCAGCGGGGTCGCCGTGTCGTACGGCCCCTCCTCGGCCGGCGTGGTCGGGCGCGTGATCACCATCTCCGGCGAGGA
The DNA here is from genome assembly GCA_963761365.1 of uncultured Actinomycetes bacterium. GTDB lineage: Bacteria > Actinomycetota > Thermoleophilia > Gaiellales > Gaiellaceae > PALSA-600. Next base: position 42,049 of record CAVXHB010000021.1, read on the forward strand.
GAAGATCGTGAGCTTGCCCCTTCGAGTCGGAGATCAGCTCGGGCCCGGGGTGCATGTGCCGCGGGAACTCGGCGCCCGGCTTCGTGTCGGAGAGGTCGAGGATGATGTGCGCCTCGTCCTTCGGGAACGTGTAGCCGAGCCCGCCGCCCGAGACCTGCCGCGGAATGCCTTCGAACGGATCGGTCGGCCGCGAGTTGCTGTCCAGCCACGTTCGTCTGCGAGGCGAAGCCCCGGCGGACGAACATGGAAGATGACGGCGACGATCATCTTGACCGGCTGCCGTGCCGTTCGACGTGCAGTGTCACCGCGCGTCAGGGTCGGCACGACGAGCTGGTCACCGCGACGAAGGGTCACGGCTGTCGCAGCAGCGACCGTCTGCGTCTTGTCGCGCTTGCCGAAGTCGGCCTTGCGCCACATCGTCACCGGCGCGCCGGCCTGTGACGGTCAGATCGCCGCTGTGGATGCGGTAGACCTGAAGCGTCTGCGCGACCTTCAGCGTTCGTGGTCGTTCCCGGCTTGAACGTGAACGATGCCCCAGCCGAAGTACGCCGGGCTGTAAGGGACCTTGGGCGTCCAGACGCTGATGTAGTTCGTCAGGAAGACGCCAGGTGTCGGCTCGTTCTTCGCGAGCCCGTTGAAGTTCGGCGCCGGCCAGAAGTCCCACCCGGGCTTCAGGTGCTTGTAACGGCCGTCGGAGCGCGGCTCGGCGGCCATGTACGTCGCGAGCGACGTCACGCCGGTCGGCGCGCCGGTCCGCCAGGAGCGTGTTCGAAAGCGTGTCGAGGCCGGTGAGGAACTTCGGCGTGAAGACGCCGCCCTCGGGGGTCTTGAGGACGATCTGGATCGGCGTCAGGGCGTTGTTGCCGAACTGCTTGTTGATGAAGTTGAGCCCCTGCACCGACTCGGCGCTCTGCGGCAGCAGCTTGGAGGTCGAGCCGAGCATCTTCAGCCCGGGCGCCGGCAGCGCCAGGAGGACGATCAGCGCGAGCGACCCGCAGAGCCACGCCCACGGGCGGCGCATGATCGCGTGCGTCCAGCGGTACCAGAAGCCCTCCGTCTCGGGCTTCGGCGGCGCGCTTCGGCAGAACCCGCCAGCGCTCGACCCGCGGGCCGAGCAGGCCGAGTACCGCCGGCAGCAAGCGTCAGCCCGGCCAGGAGCGCCGTCGCCGCGACGACGAGGACGCCGATGCTGATCGACCGGATCACCATCAGGTCGACGAGCACCGAGAGGACGACCATGCCGAGCATGACCGTGACGCCCGAGTAGAGGATCGAGCGTCCCGCGGTCGCCATCGTCATCTCGAGCGCCGATGCGGTGTCGCCGCGTTTCGCGAGCTCTTCTCGGAAACGGCTCACGACGATCAGCGAGAAGTCGATCGCGAGGCCGAGGCCGATCATCGAGGCGACGTTGAGCGCGAAGACCGACGTGTCGGTCGTCTTGCCGATCACGTAGATCAGCGGCGGTGCCGTCCAACGACCGCTGCGCCGGCGAGGAGGAGGGGCAGGAAGGCGGACACGACGGTGCCGAACGTGACCAGCAGCAGCAGCAGGACGAGGGTGAAGGTGATCACCTCGGCGCGGCGTAGATCCTTGTCGCTCGTGCACCGAGAAGTCGTGGTTGACGGCCGCCTCGCCGGTGACGTAGTGCGAGATCGTGACACCGTTCAGCGCCTCGCGGACGCCCTTGATGTAGGTCTGCGTCGTGCTCTCGTCGCCCTTCAGCGACGCGAACACGACGGTCGTGTGCCGGTCCTTGCTGACGAGCGTCGGCAGCAGGGTCTTGTAGTAGGTGACGACGCTCGTAACGCCCTTCACCTTGCGCACCCGCGCGGCGGCCGCCTTGACCTGGGACTTGAACTCGGGGTTGCCGACCTTCAGCGTGTCGGAGTGGAAGACGATCGCCGCGTTGTTGAGCGCGGAGACCTTGAACTCACTCGACAGGATTGTCGCGGCCGTCTTCGAGCCGGAGCCCGGCACCTCGATGCCGCCCGCCTTGAGGACGCCGTTCGCCTTGCCCGCGAGCGGCGCGCAGACGAGGAGCACGACGAGCCAGACGCCGAGCACCCACCAGCGCCTGCGGAAGATGAACGCGCCGAAGCGGGCGAACGGATCGTGTCACGCGAGCGCCTCTGCCGTGGTCGCTGCCGAGCGTGGGCGCCGAAGCTGCTCGAACCAGCTCATGACGTGGCCGGCGTAGGTGTCGTTGAACTCGCGCGACACGGACCACTGGTCGAGCCCGTGCAGCATGACGAGCTCCTTCTCGCCGCCGAGGCGCGCGAGCGTGCCGCTCGTTGATGTGGCGGCGGCCAGATCTTGTTCAGCTCCGAGGTGATCAGCTGCACGGGCGTGCGGCAGTCCTCGAACGATACGGGCGGCTTGCGCTTGCGGAAGAGGTCGCGCGCGAGATGGACGTTGTAGCGCTTGATCGCGCAGCGGGTCCTTGCTGGTAGAGCGCGTACGCGGCCTGGTCCTCTTCGGAGCTGAAGATCGCTTCCCACGGCACGGCCTTCTCGGCGTTGAAGGTCACCCAGGGCGCGAGGCGCTCGAGCACGGCGAGCCCCCAGCCCTGGACATAGCGCAGCCAGCGCGGGTTGACCCAGGCGACGTTCTCGATGTCGCCGAACTCGAGCAGGTGGTGGAGCGAGATCGCGCGCACGTTCGGGTTGTTGGCCCCGGCGTAGTAGCCCGTGACGCCGTCCTCGGCGAGACCGACGACGTACACCGGTTCGCCGCCGTACTGCGCCGAGGCCCAGTCGATCATCTGCTGCCAGACACCGATCATCGAGCCGATCGTCGGGCCGTGCCGAGGGCCGCCGCTCTGGCCGAAGCCGGGAAGTCCCAGCTGACGACGTTGTAGCCCGCGCGCCAGAACGCGAGGTGCAGGCGCGCGCAGAGGAGCCCGTAGACGATCAGCCCGTGCGGCGCGACGATCGTCGGCGCGTCGTCGCTGAGCAGTGGTAGACGCGCACGTGCACCGGGATGTCGCCGTCGTAGATCACGCCGGTGACGTGGATCGCCTCCTCGAGCTCGGCTACCTCGTCCGGCGTGAAGTACTGGCGCCAGTAGGCGTCGGCCAGGCCGGCGTCGAGCCCTGCGGTCATGCTTTCCCCCTGTCTACCCCGGAACTCAACCATTCCGACTGTACAACGTCAGCCCGGGCCGCGGCCAGGGTTGGTTTGACGCGTGCGCCGCCGAACTCGTAGCATCGACCTCTCGGTGCTGAGGCTTCTTCCCGTGGTCCTCGCGGCTGTCGCCGCATCCGCGGCCCTCGCCGGGCCGGTCGCCGTGGGCCCGACGACGGTCAGCTACTACGCGTCGAACCTGCATAACCCGAAGATCATGGCCTTCGGGCCCGACGGGACGCTGTACGTCGCCGAGTCCGGCCCGCCCGGGAACGTGACCGTGCCGCTGCCGGTCAATTTCGGCGGTCACGGCCCGATCGGCACCCGCGCCGCGATCGCGAAGGTCCCGCCGGGCGGCGGCCGCGCGAAGCCGTTCGTCAGTCACCTCCCGAACATCGGGCTCTACGGCGGGCTCGAGATGCTCGGCGCGGCCGCGGTCACCTACTTCCACGGAAAGCTCTACGAGGTCGCGGCCGGGCACATGACCGTGTCGCCGAAGCTCTCGCAGGTGATGCCCGACGGGAAGCTCCGCACGGTCGCCGACATCGGCAAGTTCAACAACGACCATCCGCCGCCCTCCGACAACGGCGACGCCGTCCCGTTCGGCAACCCGTACGACATGGTCGCGCTCGGCGACCACCTGTTCATCAGTGACGGCAACTACAACACGATCATCGAAGCGACGCCGGCGACCGGCGCGCTGAAGCTGCTGACGACCTTCCACCCCGACCCGACGACGGTCGGCCTGGCGGTCGCGCCCGACGGCAAGAAGATCTACGTCGCGCAGTACGGCAACGCGCCGTACCTGCCGGGCAGCGGCTATCTCGACACCTTCACGCCGGACGGAAAGGTGACGAAGAACGTCGTCACCGGCCTGACGACGCCGATCGACATCGCCTTTGCCAAGGACGGGACGATGTACGTCCTGCAGTACGCCGCGAAGTTCGACGCGAAGAAACGCCATTACGTCCCCAACACCGGCGGGCTCTTCCGGATCGACAAGGACGGCTCGAGCCATCCGGTCGTGACGAACCTGATGTTCCCGACGGCGATGACCTTCGGCCCGGACGGCGCGATCTACATCTCGGACTTCGGCAACGAGTCCAACTTCGGCCAGGGAGTCATCCTCAGGGTCGTCCCGGGCAACACGACCGTGACGTCGCCGCACGTGCCGCTGCCGCGCGTGCACGGCGTCTACGACGTGCCGAAGTCCAACGTGACCTTCGGCGCGGGGAAGACGGTCGCGGGCTCGGTGAAGCTCGACATCGTCGAGCCGAAGCAGGTGCTCAAGTGGGGCTACTCGCCGAACGTGATCCACGTGAAGGTCGGCCAGAAGATCGTCGTCACGAACACCGGCCTGATCTCGCACACGATGACGTCGGTGACCGGCGCGTTCGACACGGGCCTGATCGCGCACAATCGCTCGGCGGTCGTCGTCTTCGACAAGGCCGGGCACGTACAAGTTCATCTGCACGCCGCATCCGTGGATGAAGGGCACGCGTGATCGTCACCGGCGCGACGAAGGGCGGAACCGGCCCCGCGGCCGGGGCGCTCGCCACGGCGAAGTCGCCGTCGCTGAACAAGCTCGTCGTCGTCCTCGTCGTCGGCGGCATCGTGATCGGGATGTTCGTCCTCGCCTGGTTCGCCCGGCGCCGAAGCGCAGAATGAGCCGCTTCTACTCGGCGCTCGCGCGCCTCGCCGTCCGCCGCACGCGGACCCTCGTCGTCATCTGGGTCGTCGTTCTCGTCGCGGCGGCCGTCGGCGCGGGGCATGTCGAGAAGCAGCTCCAGGTCGGCGGCTTCAGCCTTCCCGGCACCGAGTTCAACACCACCTCGAACCTCCTGTCGAACGAGCTGCAGATCTCGTCCGACAAGTCGGCGGTCGTCGTCTACACCTCGCCGACGCTGCTCGCGACCGACAAGACGTTCGCCGACGCGGTCGAGACCTCGCTCGGCGCGGCTCGGGAAGCTGCCGTACGTCACGAAGATCCAGTCGTTCTACGACCCGGGCCTGCCGTTCCTCGTCTCGAAGGACAACCACACGACGTACGCGATCGTGACGCTGAAGGGCACGGAGAACTTCCTCGAGACGGAGACGCCGTCGATCCGCAAGCTCGCGAACGCGCCGCCGCTCGACGACCCATCTCGTCGGCCAGTCGGCCGTCAACTACGACGTCCAGAAGGCGAGCGCCAAGGATCTGGTCAAGGTCGAGCGCGTGACGCTGCCGATCGTCGCGCTGCTGCTCGATCCTCATCTTCGGCTCGGTCGTCGCCGCCGCGAGTGCCGCTCGTGATGGGCGTCGTCTCGGTCGCGGCCTCGCTCGCGCTCATCTACCTGCTCGCGCTCGTCTCCGACGTGTCGATCTTCGCGCTGAACATCGGCTCGATGATCGGCCTCGGCCTCGCGATCGACTTCTCGCTGATCATGGTCAGCCGCTTCCGAGAGGAGCTGCGCTCGGCGCCGCTCGAGGAGGCGCTCGAGCGGACGCTGCAGACCGCCGGGCCGCTCGATCACCTTCTCGGGGATCACGCTCGCGCTGACGATGACCGTGCTCAGCCTGTTCCCGGTGATGGTGATCCGCTCGGTCGCCGTCGCGATCGCGATCGTCGCCGCGACGGCGATCGTCACCGGCCTCCTGCTGTTGCCGGTCGTGCTCGTGCTGCTGCACCGCCACCTCGACCGGTGGAACCTGCGCGCGAAGCTCGGCTTCCTCCAGGGCAGCGGCACGGGCTGGCGGACGACGATCGCGCGCGTGATGCGCAAGCCGGTGGCGAGCATCGGCGTCGCGCTTGCCGTGCTCGGCCTGATCGCGCTGCCGGCGGCCTGGCTGAAGATCCGCGGCGTCACGGTGGACGTGCTGCCCGCAGTCCACCCAGTCGCGGCAGGCGGTCGACCTCGTCCGGAAGGACTTCGGGCAGGGAGAGCTGTCGCCGATCTTCATCGTCGTCCAGGCGCCGACCGACGGCGGGATCTGGACGCCGAAGGTGCTCGACGGCATCCTCGCGCTTGCACGAGCGGATGAAGCACGACCCGCGCGTCGACCACGTCCAGTCGCTCGCGACGATCGTCCCGAACCCGTCGAAGCAGTTCATGGAGGGGCTCTCGCCGGCGACGATCCTGACGAGCCCGGACCGAACGAGGATCGCGAAACAGGTCGCGACGCTGCACGGCGACCAGCGGACGACGGTGATCATCGTCTACTCGAAGGACCGGGCCGACGACGCACGCGACGCAGTCGCTGATGCTCGAGCTCCGCCATCACGCGAAGCAGTGGGCGCCCGGCCTGGCCGGCATGAACGTGCTCGTCGGCGGCGAGCCGGCGGAGCACTACGACTTCATCAAGGTCGTCTACAGCGAGTTCCCGATCCTGCTCGTGCTCAGCCTGCTGGTCACGTTCGTCGTGCTGATGCTCTTCTTCCACTCGCTGATCCTGCCGCTGCGTCGCGATCGTGCTGAACGCGATCTCGCTGCTCGCGAGCTTCGGTGCGCTCGTGATCGTGTTCCAGTGGGGGTTCGGCGACAGCCTGCTCAGCTTCCACTCGCTCGGAGCGCTCGAGGCCTACACGCCGGTGATGCTCTTCTCGGTGCTGTTCGGCCTGTCGACGGACTACCAGGTGTTCCTGCTGACGCGCGTGCGCGAGCAGGTGCGGCTCGGGAAGTCGAACGAGGAGGCGATCGCCGCGGGCCTCGAGCAGACGGCGGGGATCATCACCGCGGCCGGGCTGATCATGATCGTCGTCTTCGGCTCGTTCGCGTTCACCGGCGTGCTCGTGATCAAGGAGATCGGCTTCGGGCTCGCGGTCGCGGTCGCGGTCGACGCGACGCTCGTGCGCGTCGTGCTCGTGCCCGCGACGATGAAGCTCCTCGGCCGCTGGAACTGGTGGATGCCGGACGCGCTCGACCGCGTCGTGCCCGGAGATCGACGAGGGCGGCCTGGCGCCGACGTGAAGAGCCCGTCCCTGCGTTCGACACACCAGGCACCAGCCGGCGTGTGGGCGAAAAACCTTTCGCGAGTGTCGGAAATCGGCGTCAGAGGTAAGGGGCAGGTCGCGCGGCTGAGCCCACAGACGCCAGCGCACAGAGAACGCAGTGTCTGAAACCGACGGTGTCAGACACTTGAAATCGCCCATCCCCCGCGGTCGCGGTGTCTTCCGAGCCGCGGCGCAAGGAGGGGTCCTTTGATCGCACGCGATCCGGTTTGGCGGCACTGGCCGATTCACGGGCGCGCACGGCACGCTGGTCAGTGGAAGCGGCAACTCACCGCTCAACACGTGCAAGCTGACCCTTCCCTGATCTCGGGCGTCATTCGCAAACGCTGACGCAGCCGAGCGCGCAGAGAACGCAGTGTCTGACACCGTCGGTGTCAGACACTTGAAATCGCCCTTCTCAGGACGCGAAGCCCAGCCGGCGACTGTCGACCGCTCACGGTAGCGCTCGGAGTGTCCTCGCCTGTTCCTAGTGGACGAGCTCGGGGCCGCCGCCCGTGCCCTTGCGCAGCGCCTTCGCCTGCTTGTTCAGGCGGAGCAGCGAGCGGAGCCGGCTCGCTTCGATCCCGGGCCGCTGTGAGAGCGGGCGCAGCGCCGCGTTCGCGTCGATGACGACGCGCTTGCGCACCGGCCGGCCGGCGAGGATGTCCATCGTCGCGCGCACGGCGAGCACGCCGAACAGGTTCGCGGTGTAGACGAGCTGCGGGAAGCCGCCGCCCTCGCCGCGCACCTGCCGCTCGAGCTCGGGGATGATCTCGATCGGGATCACGGTGAAGGGAATGACGCGGGCGAGGAACTCGAACGGCTCGAGCTTCTCGACCTCCTCGGACTTCACCTTGCCGCCCATCAGCTCTTCGCCGGCGCTGTAGTCGTAGATCAGCAGCATCTGCACGCCGGCGATGTCGTAGCCCGAGACGACGACCTTGCCCTTTGCGCGCGCCTTCTCGTGCAGGTGCACCTTGTGGCGGAGCGGCGGCTTCGTCGTGACGTCGATGCCGTCGAGGATCACGTCGGCGCGCGTGGTCACGTCGTCGACGTTCTCGGCGGTGATGCCGTGGTCGTGGACCTCGACCTTCGCGTACGGGTTGATCTCCTTCATCCGCTCCGACGAGGCAGACGGCCTTGTTGCGGCCGACGTCCTGCAGCCGGGCCGACTGGCGGTTCATGTTGGCGATGTCGTAGCCGTCGGGCTCGGCGAGGATCAGGTTCTCGCAGCCGAGCCGGATCAGCGGCTCGACCGCCGCGCCGCCGATCGAGCCGCAGCCGGCGACGAGGATCGTCGCCGTGCGGATCCGCTCCTGCTCCTCGGGCGTCACGAGCGGCGTGTTGCGCGTCGTCAGCTCGTTGTAGAACTCGTCGTGCGCGGGGACGGGGCGCCCGTCGCCGAGGACGCCGGTCACTTCGGATGCCTGCATCCAGTATCCAACCACATTGCCGGACAGTCGCAGTGTATGGTTCGCTCATGGCGCAGACAGTCGAGAAGCCCTCGCCCGCCGGTCCGGCCTTTCGACGATCGGCGAGCTCTGGCAGCAAGGCGTCGACGCGGGCCGGTCGCGGGCCGCATTCCTCGTCCACGAGGACGGCGGCTGGCGCGAGGTCAGCTGGGCCGAGGCCGACGGCCGGATCTCCGCGCTCGCGAACGGGTTCCTCGCCGCCGGCGTCCGCAAGGGCGACAAGGTCGCGATCCTCTGCCGCACGCGGCTCGAGTGGACGCTCGATCGACTACGCCCTGGCGACGATCGGCGCGATCGTGATCCCGATCTATCCGACCTCGTCGCCGGCCGAGATCGAGTACATCCTGCGCGACTCGGAGACGAAGGTGCTGATCTCCGAGGACGCCGAGCAGCTCGAGAAGACGAACGCGCTACGAGGCCGGCCTGCCGGCGCTCGAGCTCGGTGATCGGGATCGACACAGCCGGCTCGGGCGGGACGCTGGCCGATGTCGAGGCGGCGGGGCACGCCTACGCGGCGGAGCACCCGGACGCGCTGCGCCAGGCGGCCGCCCAGGTCGGGCCTCGACGACGTGCTCACGTTCCTCTACACCTCGGGCACGACGGGCAACCCGAAGGGCTGCGTCCTCAGCCAGCGCAACTACGCCGCGATGGTCGAGTCGGTGGCGAGGGTCGACGAACCTCTTCCGCGACGACGACACGGTGCTGCTCTTTCTGCCGCTCGCACACAACTTCGCCCGGCTCGTGCGAGTTCATGAGCGCCGCCGTCGGATTCACGCTCGCCTACTGCGCGGATGTCCGCCACGTCTCGAAGGCGCTGATGGAGGTGAAGCCGACGCTCTTCCCGAGCGTGCCGCGGGTGTACGAGAAGGTGCACACGGCGGTGAAGGCCGCGGCCGCGGAGAGCGGCGGCGTCAAGCAACGGCTCGCCGAGTGGGCGTTCGCGGTCGGCGAGCGCAAGGCGAAGGGCGGTTCCGGGCCGCTCCTCGGCTCCAGGCGGCGATCGCCGACAAGCTCGTGCTCGGCAAGGTGCGCGCGAGGATGGGCGGGCGGATGCGCTACGCCGTCTCCGGCGGCGCGCCGCTCGCGCCCGAGATCGCCGAGTTCTTCGGCGCCTGCGGGCTCGTGATCCTCGAGGGGTACGGGATGACGGAGTGCACGACCGCGGCGACGATGAACCGGCCCGGAGGCGCACCGCTTCGGCACGGTCGGCCCGGCGCTTCCCGGGATCGAGCTGCGCATCGACGCGCGACGGCGAGATCCTGATCCGCGGCGAGAACGTCTTCGGCGGCTACTACCGCAATCCGGAGGCGACCGCCGAGGCGCTGACCGAGGACGGCTGGCTGCGGAGCGGCGACATCGGCACGATCGACGACGACGGCCACCTGCGGATCACCGACCGCAAGAAGGACATCCTGGTCACCGCCGGCGGCAAGAACGTCTCGCCCCAGGTGATCGAGAACGCGCTGAAGATCTCGCCGTACGTCTCGCAGGCGCTCGTCGTCGGCGACAACCGCCCCTACATCGCCGCCCTGATCACGGTCGACCCCGACGAGATCAAGTCGCTCGGCGCTCCGGACTCGGCCGAGGTGCACGCGGCGATCGAGCAGGTCGTGGCGGATGTGAACCTCGATCTCGGCCGCGTCGAGCAGATCAAGCGCTTCTCGATCCTGCCCCGGGACTTCTCGGCCGAGGAGGGGGAGATCACGCCGACGCTCAAGCTGAAACGGCGGATTTGCGTCGACCATTTCCGGGACGAGGTCGAGCAACTGTACGCAGAGTCAAGACGGTGACACAGTGTTTGACAGGAAGGCGACGTAACGCCGAAATTTGGCATTGACGGCCTGCAAAAGCCTGTTATTCTCGTCATAGAACAGCCGTGCACCTCGCGGCCGAGCGTAGGAGGATTCCATGACGACCGACGAAACGACCGACAAGACCAGGACGGACACGACCACCGACGAGACAACGCCGGAGGTCACGCCGCACACGATGACGACGACCACGACCACCGAGACGACCGACAAGACCGCGACGACGGACGACACGGACGAGGTCGAGGGTCACATGATCACGACCACCACGACCGAGACGGACGAGACGACCTAGTCCGGTGGTTCGGTTTATCCGTGGGCGCGGCGCGCGGCACGGCCGGCGCGCCCGCCCACGGTGAGTACGTTCAGCGATTTCACCGCCACCCAGAGGAAGCCGCGCGCGAGCGCTCCCTGCGTGACATGGCGAGCGAGGGCATCAGCCCCATCTGGCGCATGACGGCGCCGGTGTCCCAGTAGAACTCGTCGCTGAGGAACTTCCCCTCTCGCAGGGTGACCATGCTCAGCGCGCGGATCTCGACATGCCGGCCGGTGGCGGGGATGCCCATGAACGTCCCGAGGTGCGTGCCGCTGACCGTCCACTGCTCGGAGACGTTGTCGCCGCGGGCGATCTTGAAGTCGACGCGTGAACACGAGGTCGGGAATCGCCGTGAACAGGCGGGTGAGGAACTGGCGAACCTCCGCCTTGCCCTCGTAGCTCTCCTCGAGGGCGACGTTCTTCCAGACGATCTCGTCGTCGTAGAAGGCGACGATCCCCTCGATGTCGCCGCTGTTCCAGAACTGAAGCACGTCGGCGACGGAGCGCAGGTTGCGCTGCTCGACCTCGGTGAGCTCGTTCGTCACACTCGCCGTCGTCATCCGGGCGAGGCTACCAGGCAACCGAACGGCCGAGCGGCTCTAGCTGGCCGGCCGTCCACACGTGCTCGTGCTCGGGGGACCGGTTGTAGTCCGTATCCCTCGTTCGAGGGATGTAGGCCTGTTGATTTTGGTCTTGAAGGCGTGTCATGGTTTGACCTGTCAAGGCGGCCAAGACAAGGGGGATCAGTTGTGATGGGTCAGGTGGGGACTTTGTTCCTCGGGCATGCTTGCGGCAGCGGCGATCGTCAGTGCGGGCGCCGGCGCTCGTACAGCTCAGCCGGCTGTGATTCCGACGATCAACGTGTCGAGCAACGCGGAGATCGCGAAGTTTCTGTCTCGCATGGGATTCGACCCGAAAGGGTTCGTCATCCAGCGAGGCGCGCACAACTACGCGGGCCCGAGCTGTCCCGGCGTGCGCTGGCACGTGCACGACGGCGAAGCACGTGGTGCAGATCATGGCGACGAACAACCCGGGCAACACGAACCAGTATTCGTGCACGGCGTCGACCGGCGGCACGGTCAACGGCCCGAACGAGTGCGTGATCATCCAGTCCTCGACCGGAAGCGACAACAACGCGACCTGCCTCGAGAAGATCGGCGATCCGACAGGCGACGCAGCACTGCGCGATCTACCAGCTGAACACGAGCGGCGCGAACAACGCCGTCGTCCAGCAGTCGGTCGCCGCCTCCGCGGTGCCTGCCGGTGGCGCAGGATGCGACGCAGAACACCGAGATCGCCCAGTGGGCCGGCAGCTGGATCGAACAACGCCCAGGTGAACCAGGACCTGAAGGAGTCGCAGTCTGCTTCGATCGGCAAGACAGGCACGATCACGCAGACGCAGGACGGCCACCAGACGGCGGCCGTCAGCCAGCACTCTGACAGCGGCAACAACGCCGCGAAGGTGCTGCAATCGCTCCAGCTGAAGGCAAGCGCCACGGGCGGAACAGCGATCACCCAGAATCAGGACACGAATGGCAACGGCCCGAACACGAGCGCGGCGATCTACCAGAACTCCGATCAGGACTCCGGGCCGATCACGTCGACCGGGACGAACAACGCGTACGTGTTCCAGTCGAACGACCTGAACGCGAGCGGCGCCAAGACCGGTGACCTGACGCAGACCCAGGGCGAGCATCGACACCGGATTGTTCAACCACACGGAGCAGTGGAGCACCGGCGTCTCGACGGCGCAGGTCAACCAGAACGAGCATCAGAGCCTCGGCGCGAGTCAGGTCAGCGGCACGTCGTCGCAGACTCAGCTCGGGCCGATGTGGAACGACCCGAACCAGGGCTCGAACACCGGCGACACCTTCAACGCCTCGCAGAGCTCGGATCAGAACGGCGGACCGGGTGCGCATCCAGCTCGACATCGAGGAATCGGCCTGCGGTTCGAGCGGCGTCTGCAGCCTGACTCAGAAGGCCTCGAACAACTTCGGCAATCTGTACGAACTCGTGCACGAGTACGCCGACGTCGCCGTGCGACATCGGGCTGAGGCTCGGACCACGACGTGCGGCATCGACTGCGTGCCGCCGCTGTGCTCGGGCGACTGCACGTTCCCGCCCGAAGGCGCACAGCCGCCGGCGCCGAATATCTGCGATGCGATTCCGACGGCGCCCGGCTGCGTAGTCACACCGATCGCGACCGGGACGACGCTGCAATCGTCGAACAACCCAGCCGGGTGTAGCAGCACGACGCTTACCGCGACCGTGACACCTGGAGCAGCGACCGGCAACGTGGAGTTCAGCTTCGGGACCAATCCACCGTTTGCCACGGTGGCGCTGTCCGGCGGCACCGCGTCGACTGTCGTGGCCGCTCCTCAGAACGGGACGTACACGGCGAAGTACCTCGGGTGATGGAACGTACGCGCCTAGCCAAGGGACGGTCGACCAGACCGTCAGCTGCATTCCGTAACTCGAAGCGGTTCTAGGTCGACGCGAGGGGGCCGGCTTGTCCGGCCCCCTCGCCAATTTCGGCCAGCTCGCGGTCGATCTCGTCGACGAGGCCCCGGGCCCCGAGCGCCGTCAGGCTCTCTCGCGCTGAGCTGAACTCGCGCTTCGGCGGCCGTTTGCTCGCCGAGCTGTCGCAGCGCCCTCGCGTAGGCGAGCCGCGCCTCGCCGAGGTCGAGCGGCAGCTTCTGCTGCTCGAGCAGGCGCAGCGCCTCGTCGAAGACACTCGCAGGCGATCGGCCGCGAGCCGCTCGGCGCTCGCCACGCTCGCCCGGATCAGCAGACCCAGCCGCGCGCGCGTAGAGATCCTCCTGCGGGCAGGTCTCGCAGAGCGAACTCGGCGAGCTCACGCGCGTCGCTCAGTCGCCCTTGGTGAATCAAGACGTTCGACGAGGATACCGGTATGTCTCGACGATCTGCGCGCCCCCGATGTCGAGTGCGAGCGGGATTGCCTGCTGCAGCCGTGTCTCGGCGAGGCCGAGGATCGGAGCGCGCCGACGCGCACAGCGCGAGCGTGCGGAGGTTCTGGAGCTGGAAGAAGCTGTCGCCGGTTCGCTCGAGCCAGTCGAGCGCCTGGAGCCCGAGGCGCTCGGCGTCGTCGATCTCGCCGAGGTGGTACTTGACGAAACCAAGCTGAAACGTCACGCGCGCCTGATCGCGGAGGCTGCCGAGCTCCGCGGCGAGCGCGGATGACAGGATGAGCTGCTCTTCTGCCTGCGCGAGCTCGCCGTCGTTGAAGAGAAATGTGCCGATTCGGGCTTGACCCTCGACGCGCATCGCCGTGGTCGCCGAGCTGTTCCGCGAGCGCCAAGCCGCGCTGGAGATCGTCGACGGCCTCGTCGCCGGCGCCGTCGAACCACCAGCGGAGCTCGGCGGCCTCGTAGAGGCCGCGAACCTGGAGCGGCAGGTCACCGAGCTCTTCCGCGATCGACTCGTGCCTCCGCCAGATGGCCTCGCGCTTCGGCCGCGACGCCACGCTTCCTGGCGATGTTGGACATGCCGATCAAGGCGCGCTGCTCGGAGGCCGAGCTTGCCGGCGGCCGGCGCCTCGTCGGCGACCGAGCGCAGCAACTCGTCTGCCCGCGGCAGATCTCCGAGCTTGCTCAAGGTGCCGGCCCGTCCCAACTTCAGCTCGAGCGTCTGTTCGGTCTGCGTGTCGCCGACGAGCTCCAGAGCGCGTGCGTAGTAGCGATCGGCCTCGCGGATCCCCTCGCGCCGTTCGGACTTCTCGGCCGCGCGCATCAGCGCCTCGACGGCCCGCTCGATCGGCGCCGGCGCCTCGCTCCGTCCAACGCCCGAGTTCCTGCACGCCTGCTCGAGGTGGTAGGCGACGATCTCGACGAGCTCCTCCGCGGCGCCGGGGATGGCCAGTGACCCAGTCGGCGAAGCGGACGTGCAGCTGCGCGCGCCGCCCCTTCGGGACGCGGGCGTAGGCGACGTCCTTGATCAGGGCGTGCTTGAACGACCATTCGCGCTCGTCGGCGACGCTCGAGCTTCCTCGTTTCCGCGCACGAAATCGCGCTTCTCGAGCGACTCCAGGCTCGGGTCGACCTCGCCGCGCCGCCGTGGAGCTCGGCGACGGCCCCCGACCAGAAGACCATTCCGGCACACCGACGCATGCTGGGCGACCCGCTTGTCCTGACCGCGGCAGGCCGTCGAGGCGCGAGCCGATCATCGCCTGGAGGCTCGTCGGCACCGCGAGCTCGTTCAGATCCCCGCCGCCGTCGAGGACGCCCGAGTCGGCGAGCATGCGCACCGTCTCCTCGAGGAAGAGCGGGTTTCCGCCCGCGTTGCGAAGCAGGAGCTCCGCATGGCTGCCGGTGGGCAGCTCGAGCTCGCCGAGCAGCTCCGCGAGCAGCGCCTCACTGTCCTGCTCGCCCAGCGCCGACAGGGCTGATTGCGACCTGGTTCTCGCCGTCCGTGCAGTACGCCGGCCGGAGCTCCTCGAGCTCGCGTCTGGCCGATCCGAGCACGAGGATCGGCGCCTCCGACTCGCGGACGAAGTCGATCAGATCGAGGAGCGTCGGCTCGGCCCAGTGCAGGTCTTCGAAGACGAGCACGAGCGGCCGGTCGGCCGCACCCAGCTCGAGCACGCGGCGAATCCCCCAGTGGAGCTCGGCCTGCGAGATCGCTTCGGCCGAGTAGGTCCCGCGCGGTGTCCGCGGGATCGCCGATCAGGTTTGCGAGCGCCGAGGCCATCGTGCGCAGCTGGTCGAGATCGTCCGAGCGAAGCCCTTCGAGCAGCGTGCCGAGCTTCGCCGAGACGGTCTCCGGGTCGTCGCTCTTCAGGATCCCCGCCGCCGCTTCGAGAATCTCCACCGACCGGCCAGTAGGTGATGCCCTCGCCGTAGGAGAGGCAGCGGCCCCAGAGCACGTCGCCCTCAGCCGCCGTGCGGCGGGCGACCTCGGTCAGCAGCCGGCTCTTGCCGATCCCCGGGTCGCCGATGATCGTCGCGAGCGCGGGCCGGCCGTCGGCCTGAACCTTCGCCCACAGCGCGAGCAGGCGTTCGACTTCGTCGGTGCGGCCGACGAGCGGCGCGTCGCGGAACCGCTCGTGCGCCGCGCCCTGCTCCAGCACCCGGACGGCCTCCCAGACGCGTACGGGCTCGGCCTTGCCCTTGGCGACGATCGGCTCGTGATCGCGGTACTCGATCGCGTGTGACGCTTGCACGGTAGGTCTCCTCGCCGACGAGGACGCCCATCACCGGCGCGTTCGACTCGATCCGCGCGGCGGTGTTGAGGATGTCGCCCCACGCGATCCCCTTGCCTTCCTCGGCGCGGTTTCCGTGCGTGACGATCACCTCGCCGGTCGCGACGCCGATCCGCACCTCGATCTGGCGGATCGGATCCTCGGCGTTGAGCGCGATCGACCGTGTCGAGGATGCCGAGCGCGGCGCGCACGGCGCGCTCCGGGTCGTCCTCGTGCGCGACGGGCACGCCGAAGTGCGTGACGATCGCGTCGCCGATGTACTTCTCGACGGTGCCGCCGTGGCGCTCGAGCTCGGCCCGTAGACGGGTGTAGTAGAGCTCGAGCAGGCCGAGCACGTCCTCCGGGTCGAGCGACTCTGCGAGTGCGGTCGAGCCGACCAGGTCGACGAAGACGAGCGTGTCGAGCTTGCGCTCCTCGTCGACGACCGGCGCGGGCGGCCGGAGCGGCTGCGGTCAGAGGTGTGCCGCACTCGAGACAGAAGCGGGCTCTGTCGGGGTTCTGCTCACCACAACTCGGGCAGGCAGGCACCGATTCAGTGTACGGCTCTCGCTACCTGGCGGTCTCCCAGCAGTCCACCCACCAGCGAGCGTGCGGCATCCCGCTCTCGAGGGCAGAGCTGAAGCAGGGCGTCGACGTCGTAGTCGGTTCGGCGAAGATCGACTCGCAGCTGCCCCTGCTCGTGGACGAGGAGGCCATACTCGGCGCGCGGCGCGATTCGGACGCGGTCCGGCCACCAGTCCGAGAACGGGAGGCCGACCGAGCCCGGGTTCACGAACACGATCTGCTCGAACCTGCGCATCAGCTGGAGGTGAGCATGGCCGCCGATCATCACCGACGCGCGCAGCTCGCCGAACATCCGCCGAAGTTCCTCGTCGGGCGTCGTCGCGAAGATGAAATCGTCATACGAGGCCGGCGAGCCGTGGAAGCAGAGCGCGATCTCGCCGTCGTCGAGCGGAAGCTCGAGTCGCGGGACGAAGCTCCGCATCGTACGCGAGGTCGTCGTCGGTGAGCTGGTCTCGCCCAGAACGCGGTGATCTCGTGCAGGATCGCGCCGATCTCGTCCTGCGGCGGCGCGGGCCGGTCGAGGAACCAGGCGTCCCAGTTGCCCATCACGACCGGGCAACCGAGCCCGCGGACGCGTGCGAGCGTCTCGCGCGGCTGCGGCCCGACCGCCACGTCGCCGAGACAGATCAGCCCGTCGAGGTCTTCCCGCTCGAACTCCGCCAGCACGGCGTCGAGTGCGAACAGGTTTCCGTGGATGTCCGAGATCAGGCCGATTCGCGTCATGAGCGATTCTCGCGCGGAATGATCGGGACGGAGCCGGTGATCTCTCTGCCCGACCACGGAGATCGGAAGCGACCTTACCGGGTTTTCCGCCGAGCAAGGTCAGCTTTCGCGAGCCCGGCTCCCGTGAGCCCGGACGAAGTGTGAGGAACTTGACACTGGCTCTGTCGTCGTCGCGAACGACGCGTTGCCGCTTGGCGCCTATTGTTGTGGGCGCTCCCCCCTTCCCGGGGGTGGCGTGTTAGGGGGTCTACTTCGAGGGCGCCGGCGGCTCGGCGCCCTCGGATTTTCAGGCAGGCGAGACATCCGCCGCAAACGGGGTTACGCTCCGCGAGTGCGGTGGCCCCTTCTCGGTGAACTCCCTCCCGAAGAGCTCCGTCGAGTGCTTGGCGTCGCGCGACGGCGAACGTTCGCGCGCGGCGAGGTCGTGTTCCATGAGGGTGACCCCGGAGACGCCCTCCACCTGATCGCGAAAGGTCGTTTTGCCGTCCGCGTGACGACCAGGCTCGGGGAGCGGGCGACGCTGGCGATCCGTGGCCCCGGTGAAGCGTTCGGCGAGCTTGCGCTGATCAACAACGCGCCGCGCTCTGCGACGGTCGCAGCGCTGGAGCCCGGCGAGACATTCTCGATCCGTCAGGCTGAGTTCGACGAGCTCCGTCGGGAGCACCCCGGCGTCAACCGCATTCTCGTCTCCCTGCTCGCGAATTCGGTCCGTCGGATGGACGAGCTGATCGTCGAGGCGCTCTACGCCGGCGCCGAAAAGCGGGTCCTGCGGCGCTTGCGCGACCTCGCGGCCCTGTACCGCGAGGACTCGCAGTCGATCACCATCCCGCTGACCCAGGATGATCTCGCCGGGCTCGCGGGCACTTCGCGGGCGACGGTCAATCGCGTCCTGCGCGAGGAGGAGGAGCGGGGCACGCTCAGCCTCGGGCGCGGAAAGACGACAATCGTCGATCTCGAAGAGTTGAAGCGCCGCGCGAGATAGGTCGCGCTAGTCCGGAAACCAGGCGTGCGCCGGCGGCCCGTAGGGCGCACGCAACTCGGCGACCGCGCGCTCGATCTGCTGCGTCAGCGCCTTCGCGGCGGCGACGGTCGGGCGCGCCTGCTCAACGGTGATCGGCTCGCCGACGAGGATGCGGATGCGCGGCAACCCGACCTTGAACTTGCCCGGGCGCAACGCACGCTCGCTGCCGATGATGCAGACCGGAACGATCGTCGCGCCGCGCGCGAGCGCGAGCCTCGCAGCGCCGCGGAGCCATGGTCGCTGCCGGTAGGGCAGGCACGTTCCCTGCGGGAAGATGCCGAGCGCCTGGTTCTCCGCAAGCAGTTGAGCCGCACGTCCGACCGCAGCGCGGTCGCCGCTGCCACGCTCGACCGGGAATGTCCCGTACGCCTCCATCAGCGGCCGCAACAGGCGCATTCGGAAAAACTCGGCCTTTGCCATGTAGCGGATCGGGCGCAGGGTGACGAGCCCGAGCAACCACGGATCGATCATCGATTCATGATTCGAGCAGAGGATCACGGGACCGGTTTCCGGAACGCGTTCGCGGTCGCGAAGCTCGACTCGATACAGCCACGCGAACCAGACGCGGAACCGGATCCACTCCATCAGCGTGTAGAGCGGCGGTCGCTTCACCGGGCCGCATCATAGGCGGCAATCTTTCGGGCGACCGCTTTAGGGTTACGCGCTCCGAAGAATCGCCCCGAGTGGACGGGTATTGAGTACATCGGCCGCAGTGGCATGCCCCCGGCGAGCGGTGTGAACGGACGCAGCCATGTTCCCGAGACCGCGAACGGAGTGGGCATCGGTTGAGCACACGATCGTGACGCCTGCCGCAATCACTGCTCGCACGTGCTCGTCTCTCAGGTCGAGCCGGTCCGGCAAGCCGTTCACTTCGAGCGCTGTGTCCGTAGCGAGCGCGACTTCGACCACACGCTCGAGGTCGAGGGCATTCTCCGGGCGATGGCCGATCAAGCGGCCGGTCGGGTGGCTGAGACAGCGGACGGCGGGATGCTGCATCGCCTCGGTCACGCGCGCGGTCAGCTCGGCTCGCGGGGCGCGTTGGCCCGCATGGAGCGAGAGCTGGACCCAGTCGAGCTCGGCCAGGACGTCGTCGGGAAGATCGAGAGCGCCGTCGCGCCGGATGTCGCACTCGGTCCCGCGGAGGATCCGGAACGGCGCGAGCTCCTCGTTTGCGGCGGCAATCTCGACCGCCTGCCGGCGGAGCGCATCGGCGTCGAGGCCCGGAACCACGGTCACGTGCGGCGTGTGGTCGCAGATCGCCAGATAGTCGTAACCGAGGTCACGGGCCGCCGCGCCCATCTCGAGCACGCTCGCTCTGCCGTCTGACCAGGTTGTGTGACAGTGCAGATCGCCTCGGATCTGCTCGACCTCGACCAACGTCGGTGGCGGTTCGCGTGACGGTTGTCCTTCTCGCAACTCGGGTGGAACGAAAGGGATGCCGATCTGCGCGAACACCTGCTCCTCGTCGCGTCCCGCAGGCAAAGGCTCGAGCGCGTTCACCCATTCAGCTGAGCCGGTGGCGCGAAGAAGGCTGGTGCCGAACGAGTCCGGCGCGCTGACAACGAGCGCCACCGGTGTGCCGTCGATGGTGATCCCCACATCCGGGCTGATCAGTACGACGATCTCCGGCAGCGCTGCGAACTGTTCGCGCACGACCTGCGGATCGTCGGCAACAACGACGACGGCCAGTTGCTTCGAGTCATCGAGCCACCGCCGGGGATCGCCGGCGGGAACACCGCCGAGCGCAGCGGCGATCTGCTCGACGAGAGCCCGGGCGCGGTTGATCACGAGCGGACGAGACGGCGCCTGAACGTCGCGTTCGAGCGCGCGCTGAATGCGTGCCTCCGTCTTGGGCCCGATCCCGGGCACCTCACGGAGACGACCATCCCTGGCTGCTGCACGGAACTCGTCCGCCGTCGTGATCCCGAGAGCTCGCCCGATCTCTGCCGCCCGCTGCGTGCCAAAGCCGAGGAGCCGGCCGAGTGCCGCGAGCTCGACCGAAACTGTCTGCTTCAACTCGTCGAGCTCTGCGAGCGTGCCGGTCTCGACGAGCTCCCGGAGCCGCTGCTCGATCCCGGGGCCGATTCCGCGTAACTCGCGAGCCCGGCCGGCACGGACGAGCTCGGCGATCGGGGCCGGCGTGCCGCGGATCACTTCAGCTGCCCGCCGATACGCTCGCGAGGTGTAATAGCCAGCCCCTGCGAGCTCGAGGAGTGCTGCGTATTCATCGAGCCTCGCGGCGATGGTCGCGTTATCGCTTAACAAGAACAGGCACGCTTGAATGCAAGAGTGACGGTCAGGTTGAACCTAGACGAGAGGAGAAGTGTGACCGGAAAATCTGATTTCACCGCGGAGGAATGGGAGACCATTTTGCACGGGCCGCCGACGGCCGCGCTGATCGTGATCACAGCCCAGCGTGGTGGGACGTTCCGCGAGACGCTCGCGCTGACGCAGTCGTATGTCGAGGCACGCAAGCAGCATGGCCAGAGCGAGCTCCTCGACGAGATCGTGTCGGCAAGACCCGCGCTCGACCACACTCGCTATCACTCGCCGGAGGAGCTGAAGCAAGGCGGCCTGCAGCACCTGCGTACCGCAGCTGAGCTACTCGAGCAAAAAGCGACCGCGGCCGAAGCCGATGCCTACAAGCGGTTCATCCTCGACCTCGCCGGCAAAGTCGCGAACGCCCATCGAGAAGGCGGAACGAATGTCAGCGACGCCGAACAGGCCGCGCTCGACGAGATCACAGCCTCACTCGCGAGCCCGCCCGGCTAGGCGCAGCTTATGATCGGAGCCAGTGCCGACGAGGCTGCGTTGGCTTTCGATCTCCGACCCCGGCTTCGCGTCGCTTCGGAGCGCCGCGCGTGCCGCGATCGTCATGCCAACGGTGTTCGCGATCGCGGACAAGGTGATTGCAGATCCGCAGATTGCCACGTTCGCGGCCTTCGGCTCGTTTGCGATGCTCGTGCTCGTCGAGTTCGCCGGCTCCCTCCGAAGCCGGTTCGTCGCCTACGTGTTCCTGGCGTGCGCCGGCGCGGTGAACATCGCTCTCGGGACCCTGTGCTCGCAGAACGCATGGCTTGCCGCGGGCGCGATGGCGCTGATCGGGTTCGCGATCCTGTTCTCGGGTGTGATCAACGGCTACTTCGCGGCGGCGGCGACCTCGGCGCTGCTTCCGTTCATCCTGGCCGCGACGGTTCCGGCCCCGGTCTCGGTTCTACCGGCCCGGCTCGAGGGCTGGGCCCTCGCGGCCGGCGTTGCGATCTGCGCCCACATGCTGCTGTGGCCGCAGCGCCCGCAGTCCTCGCTCCGCAGCGACGCGGCGCGGGCGTGCGTCGCCCTCGCCGAGCTGGCTGACGCTGAGCTCGCGCGTGTTCAGCAGGCGGTTGCGGATCGGACCCGCGCAGCCGGCGAGGCGGTCAGCGCCCTCCGACGGCGCTTCCTTGCGACGCCGCACGGGCCGACCGGGCCGACCAGTCCGCAGGCAGCGCTCGGTGCGCTCGTCGATGAGTTGGAGTGGCTTCTGTCGCTGCTCGCGCCTCCGGAGCGGATGCCCGGCCTCGACGTCTGTCCCGAGGAGAACGCCGAAGCTGTCGCCGCGGTGGTCGCGGCACTCCGCGCCGCCGGCGCGAGCTTGAAGGGCGAAGACGCGCAACCCGATCTCGAGCGTTTACATCAGACACGTCAAGCCGTGGCACTCGCTCTCGTCCGTCGTCTTCCCGAGCTGCCGGCTGTTCCGGATGACGAGGCGCTCGTGTCCGCGCTCGAGCCCGCCTTTCGAATCCGGGCCCTTTCATATGCCGCACGGCAGGTCGCGGCCTACGCACTCGCCGCGAGTGGGGAGGCGGCGCCGGAGACGGATGACGAGCACGCGGTCGTCCGGTCGGTGCGCTCGGCGCTCCAGGCAACTGAGCAGTTGACGGTGGACGCGAGCGCGCGCTCGGTGTGGTTCCGCAACGGCATTCGGGGCGCCGCGGGCCTCGCCGTGGCCGTGTTCATCGCCCAGCGTTCGGGAGTGCAACACGGGTTCTGGGTCGTGCTCGGCACGCTGTCGGTCCTGCGCTCGAACGCCCTCAGCACCGGCTGGTCGATTCTGAGCGCGCTCGGTGGGACCGCCGTGGGGATCGTCCTCGGCGCGGCGCTCGTGCTCGGCATCGGCACGCATGAAGCGGTGCTTTGGGCCGTGCTGCCGCTCGCTGTACTGCTCGGGTCCTATGCGCCGCGGGCGATCTCGTTCGCCGCCGGGCAGGCCGGGTTCACGGTCGTTCTCTTCGTGCTCTTCAACCTGATCCAGCCAACGGGCTGGCGGGTCGGGCTCGTGCGCATCGAGGATGTCGCGATCGGCTTCGCGGTCAGTCTCGGCGTGGGTCTTCTCTTCTGGCCGCGGGGAGCGGCCGGCCTGTTGCGCGAGAACCTGGCCTTCGCCTACCAGCGCAACGCCGACTACGTCGTCGCAGCTGAGCGCCGGCTCGTCGAGGGCGCCGACCCGGCCGCGTCCGCCGCTGCGGCGCAGGCCGCGGATGTCGCTGCGCACCGTCTCGACGACGCCTACCGCCAGTATCTCGCGGAGCGCTCGCCGCAAGCCTTGAACAGAGAGAGGATCGCGACGCTGATCGCCGGTGCGGCGCGGTTGCGACGGTCGGCGCAGTCACTGTCGTCGCTCGCGCAAATGGCCGACGGTGACATGCGGCTCGAGCGTTGCGGCGTGAACCTCGACGCCGAGGTGCAGGCACTTCGTTCGTGGTACGTCACGCTCGGCGACGCGCTCGTCCGCTCGACGACCGTGCCGCCGCCCCACCTGCGCGACGCGATCGGCCGCCGGCGCCTGCTCGAGTGCGTCCGCGAAGCGGTCACCGCAGACGACAAGGCGATGCTCGGCCCGGCGCTCGGCCTGCTCTGGGCGAGCCAGCACCTCGACACGCTGTGGCAGTTGGAGGCGCATCTCGGCCGCCATGCGGCGGCGACGAGCACATGACCGCGATTTCGATTTGAGTTACGTCGATGCGGTGAGCTTGTGCTGCTGACGGCTGGGTGGGATTCGAATCACGTCCCACGCCAGACCGCACCGCTCGAGCGCCCAGATGACAAGGCCGCCTGGATCGACCTCGATCTTCCGTAGGCCGTGGAATGCCGAGCTCGGGAATGCATGGTGGTTGTTGTGCCAGGACTCGCCGAACGAGATCCACGAGAGCCACCAGACGTTGCGCGACTCATCGGAGCAGTTGAAGCGCTTGCGTCCCCAGACGTGGCAGATCGAATTGATCGAGAAGGTGACGTGGTGGAGCAGGAGGATCCGAATGCCGCCGCCCCAGACGAGCCCGGCGAGCGCGCCGTACCAGCCGCCGATCAGCAACCAGCCGACCAGCGTCGGCACGAGGAGTGACAGGAACAAGATCGGCAAGAACAAGCGTGCGATCACGCGCAAGCCCTTGTCCGCGATCAGATCCTTCGCATAGCGCTCGTGATCGGCGCGGCCGACGGAGCGAAAGAGCCAGCCGACATGCGCATGCCAGAGACCGCGTACCATTTCGGCGATCCCGTCGCCGTGGCCTGCATGCGGGCTGTGCGGATCGCCTTCCTTGTCGGAGAACTGATGGTGCTTTCGGTGGTCGGCGACCCAGGTGACGACGTCGGATTCGACCGCCATCTCTCCGAGGACGGCAAACGTGTACCGAACCACCTTGAAGGTCTGGAACGAGCGGTGGGTGAAGAGCCGGTGGTAGCCGACGGTGACACCCACACCGGTGAGGAGATAACCAACGGCGAGAATCGCGAGCTCCTTGGGGCCGACGAAGCGATGCCAGAGAAGCGCAATAGCGAGGACGAGCGCCACGAACGGCAGGCCGATTCCCAGCAGGTTGATGATCTTGTGCGTCCGGGTAATCAGCACTCCTATCTGGCCCGACAACCGAGTGTCAGGCCGGCACCACGTAGTCAGCCTAGTCATTGTTCCCTTCGCTGCGTCTTTCTAAGCGGAGACCGCGAAATCCTGTAAAGGGTGCTACAACGATTGCCATGGCTGAAGGTCCCGGCAGCCGGCGGATCCGCCTCCCGATCGCTCTCATCGCCCTGGCGGTCAGCCTCGGCGTCCCGTCGGCCGGGGTCGCACGCTCCCAGGCAGACGTGCTTTCGGTCTCCTACATCGGCAGCACGTCGCTTCAGCTGAGAGCCCCGGACGGGTCGATCGTCAGGTCGGGCGGCACCATGCCGGCAGGCTCCTATTCGCTTCAGGTCGACGATCCCGATTACACCAATCCGAACTTCCAGATGAGCGGGCCGGGAGTGAATGTCTCCAGCGACCTGGACAGCACGGGCATGGGCATCGACCGCCCAGCATTTCTCGGTTCCGTCACGCTCCAGTTGAACGGGAGCTACAAGATCCAGGACGCGAACATCGGTGCGTCCTCGGCGATCACGTTCACCGCTGTCGCAGGCGGGACGTCAGGCGGCTCGACCGGTGGAACGACGACCACCACCTCCGGCGGGACATCGGGCGGAGGCTCCACCGGCGGCTCCTCGGGCTCGGGCTCGACGACGACGAAGCTCGTGGGAACGATCAAGGCGTCGGTGAGTGCGACCGGAAAACCGGCGCTCAGCTTCGGCGGCAAGGCCGTGAAGACGCTCAAGAAGGGTCGCTACATGTTCACCGTCGCGGATCACTCCAAGAAGGCCGCGCTGATCGTCTGGCCGCTCGGCCGGCATGCGCTGACGCTCAGCGGAGCCGCGGCGACCGGGTCGAGCTCGCACAGCGTCACCTTGAGCATCGGCAAGTGGTTCTTCGAGGCCTTCATGAGCGGCCCGCGGACCTACTTCACCGTCACCGGCTGAGCTTTCGCTCGCCGGCAGGCGGCGCTCCGCCGCCGCGCGGCGTACGATTCGCCCAACTCGTGATGGGCGGCGCGAGGAGCTGAGAATCCGCGCTCAACCGAGGAGGGATTGATGCTTCGTCTGTCAACGCTCGTCGTCGGAGTGGCAGTCGCCACCGCCATGGCAGCCGGTATGGCCAGGAGCGGTGAGCGGATGCAGGCCTCCGTTCTCCACTTCTACGAGACGCAGGGAAAGACCATCGTCGTCGACAACGCGCCGAAAGGGAAGACGCGCTCGGCCGGCGACGTCTTGCTGTTCGCGAACCCCGTCTTCACCCGCCACGGCGGCCGGGTCGGAAGCGACAGCGGCGCGTGCACCGTGATCCGCGCCAAGCCGTATGTCGCCCAGTGCACCGCGACGCTTCAGATCCCGGGTGGGGAGCTGATGCTGCAGAACCTGGATACCGGAGACCTGAGTCATTCGGCAGCCGTGATCGGCGGAACCGACGCATTCTCCGGGGCGAACGGACTGCTCGCGATGCATGCGTCAGGGAAGCACACCACGCTCGACATCACACTGAGGTAGCTGTACCTCGCGGCTATCCGGCGCGGCGCTTCTTCGGACGCCGCGCCGGCGCCGGCAACGCTAGGAGGCCGAGTTGGGCTTGTTCGATTCCGCGGCCCGCTTGTCGGCCCGCTTTTCCTTTAGCGTCTTTTGCGGCGCCTTCTTCGCCAGCTTCTTCTGTTTGTCCGCGCCCTTCATCAGATACCTCCGGTTCGAGTACGCCTGTGAGTGTAGTCCGAGCGCCCGCTAGCATTGATCTCGTGTTTTCCCCACTCGGCAAAGCGATCGGGTTCGCCGTCAGCCCGACGGGCCGGAGGGCGATCCGCGGCGCGATCCGGGCGGCGCGGAGTGAGGAAGCGCGGAAACTGGCGTCACAGGCGCACAAGGTCGCGACCAGCCCCGAGGCGCGCAAGCTCGTCGCTCAGGCAAAACGGGCTGCCGGGCGCGTGAGCGAGACGGCGAAGGCGCCCGAGAACGTCCAGCGGCTCGAGCGGCTCAAGCGCACCGTCCGCAACCGCGTGCGTTAGGTAGCCGCGTCCTACGCGACCGGTGGTGGCGCGGGCGTGGTTGTGGTTGTTGGCAGGAGCGGCACCGTTGTTCCCGGACCGCCCTGCTGGATGCTGCGGCAGATCGCGAACGCCTGCCGGATCTTGTTGATGTCCGGACGGCTGCCGAACCTGCCGCCGAAGCCAGAGCGGCCGCCGCCGCCGCCGGCGCCGGCGCTTCGCATGCAGTCGTTGAACGCCTGCCGCGGGTCGACCGGGCCTGTCGTCACCTGTGTCGTGGAGACGGTCGTCCCGGCCGCCGCGTGGCCTGAGTGCCTGAATCCCGTGAGCGCGACCACAAGACCGGCGACAAGAGCGACCGGTAGGAGCGTGCCGAGCAAGAGCGTCGCTGCCGATGGGGGTGGCTTGTCCTTCCGCCGGGGCTCGGGAAACCAACTCGCGCCGTCGCGGCTCATGGCCAGCGTCCGGGACGCGGTTCCTGCCGCTCGATCGCGTTCCAGTCGTCGCGCGCGGGGGCGAACGCCTCGACGAGCACCGCGCCCTCCGGGCCGACCTCGACCGAATGGGGAACGTGCGCGAGTATGCGCCACGTTCCGCCGGGACCGAGCTCGCGCGCTTCGCCGCCGATCTCGAAGCGCAACGCTCCCTGGAGCAGGATCCCGAGCTGCTCGTTCTCATGCGCGTGCTCGGGCACGACGGCATTCGGCTCGAGCTCGATCAGACTGAGCGTGACGCGCTCGCCGTGGATCGCGCGACCGAGCACTCCTTCCCAGATCTGCTGCGGCCCGAGCGAGCCGACCTCGGCGAACGTTTCCACGCTGCCCAAGTATCCCGCTTTCGGAGTCGACAGGCAAAAACGGCCCTGCCGCTGATCCAAGCCGGCAGGGCCGCGAAGCCGAGGGACTGCGTCTGTCTACTTGTGCACGAGGCGGCGCAGGATCCCCTTCACGGTGCAGTGCTCGTTCCCGTGCTTGATGCAGCCGTTGAAGCGCTGCACGAGCGCGTGCCTGACCTCGGTCTTGGGCACGTCGGACGTGCTCGGCAAGGCGCCGATCATGAACAGGATCCCGCCGGCGCAGCCAACACCGACGCGATCGCCGACCTTGTAGGAAGCGAGACTCGGCGAGGTGGCCGCGAGCGAGCACGTCACCTTCCCGACCGTGATCGAGCCGGTGCTGAGCGCCGCGATCGAGCCGAGCTGGACGACGACCTTGAAGCCACCGTCGTCGACCTGCGGCGTGCCGATCTTGGTCAGCACACCGTTCGAGCAGCCGATGCCGACCTGATCGCCGACCGCGAAGGCGGAAACGCTCGGTGAGCTCGTCCCGATCGAGCAGGTGAGACCGTCGACGGTGATCGATGTCGAGCTGAGCGCGGAGATCGTTCCGAGCCGCGTCGTCAGGTCGTCGTGGTGATCACTCGTCGCCAGGGGCGTTGCGGTGGGTGAGCTCGTTGTCGTCGTCGTGGTCGTCGATGGTGCGTCCGGCCTGATCAGGTAGGCGAGCACGCCGTTTGCGCAGTAGATCCTCGCGCGGTCGCCGACCTTGAAGTCGCCGGCCTTCGGTGAGCTGCTGCCGATCGAGCACGTGAGCGAGCCGACGGTGATCGATGTTGCGCTGAGCGCCGTGATCGCATCGGTCGCGGTCGTGTAGTTCGCGGTGGTCGTCGTCGTCGTCGTGGTTGGCGTGGTCGTGGTCGTCGGCGGCGGCGTCGGGGTGTCCGCCCTGATCTGGTAGAGCACGCCGTTCGCGCAGTACATTCGAACGCGGTCTCCGACCTTGAAGTCGCCGGGCTTCGTCGTGCTGCCGATCGAGCATGTGAGCGGGCCGACGGTGATCGACGTTGCGCTGAGCGCCGAGATCGCGTCCGTTGCGGTCGTGTAGTTCGTCGACGGCGTGGTCGTGGTCGTCGGTGTGGTGGTGGTTGTTGTCGTAGTCGTGGTCGCCGGGGGAGGCGTCGGCGTGTCCGCTCTGATCTGGTAGAGGACGCCGTTCGCGCAGTACATCCGAACGCGGTCTCCGACCTTGAAGTCGCCGGGCTTCGTCGTGCTGCCGATCGAGCAGGTGAGCGGGCCGACGGTGATCGACGTTGCGCTGAGTGCCGAGATCGCGTCGGTCGCGTATGTGTAGGTGACCGGCGTCGTCGTAGTCGTCGCGACCGTCGTGGTGGTGCTCGGCGTCGAGGCCGAGGTGGTCGTCGGTGTGTCCGCGCCGGTTGCCGGCGCGATCAGGGTCAGCCCTGCCAGGAGTCCTGCCGCAAACAGGGCGAACGTCAGTGCCTTGAGCTTCATCTCTCCACTACCTCCGCTGGGGTCAAACTTTGAGGGGGAACGAACGCCGGTATGACGCCGCACCCGCCCGAAAACTTGCAGCGCGTCGAGAAATCCCCCTTTTGGGGCGCCGCGCTAGTGGGTGACGGTGAAGCTGCCGGAGCTCGTGGCGGTGCCGCTGGGCGTCGTCACCGTGATCGTCCCGCTCGTCGCCCCGCTCGGCACGACGGCGCCGATCGAGGAATCGGAGTTGACGACGAAGGTCGCCGACACCCCGTTGAACTTGACCGACGTCGCTCCGGTGAAGTGGAGCCCGCTGATCCCGACGCTCGCGCCGGCCACGCCGCTGCCCGGGGTGAAGCCGTTGATCTCCGGGATCGTCCCGGTGACCGTAAAGCTGCGGGTGCTCGACGCGGTGCCGTTCGGGGTCGTGACGCTGATCGAGCCGCTCGTCGCACCGCTTGGCACCTGAGCTGCGATCTGGCTGTCCGAGGTGACACTGAAGCTCGCGTCGACGCCGTTGAACTTCACTGCCGTTGCTCCGGTGAAATTGTGGCCGATGACTTGAACCGTGG
Source organism: uncultured Actinomycetes bacterium (assembly GCA_963761365.1). Classification (GTDB taxonomy): domain Bacteria; phylum Actinomycetota; class Thermoleophilia; order Gaiellales; family Gaiellaceae; genus PALSA-600. The sequence continues at coordinate 70,982 of CAVXHB010000021.1, forward strand.
TGCCAACGGGGCCGCTCGAAGGTGTGGGGCCGTCGATCGTCGGCGCTGCGGGGACCGTGACGGTGAAGTTGGCGGAGCTCGTCCCGGTGCCGTTCGGGGTGACGACGGTGATGGGCCCGGTGGTGGCGCCGGTGGGGACGTGCGTCATGATCACGCCGTCGGAGCTGATCGTGAAGTCGGCGCTCGTGCCGTTGAAGCGCACTGCGGTCGCCCCGGTGAAGTTGTGGCCGCCGATCCCGACGGAGGTGCCGACGGCGCCGCTCTGCGGGCTCGTGCCCGAGATCGTCGGGGCCGGCACGGTGGTGGAGGTGGTGGTGGACGTGGGAGTGGAGACGGAGAAGCTGTCGCCGCTCGTGGTCCGGCCGTTCGGGGTGACGACGGTGATCGGGCCGCTCGTCGCACCGTCTGGGACCTTCGTCGTCAGCTGGCCGTCCGAGCTGACCGAGAACGGCGCGCTCGTTCCGTTGAACAGCACCCCGGTTGCCCCGGTGAAGCTTTGACCGCCGACCTGCACGTACGTTCCGACGGGGCCGCTCGAGGGCGAAAAGCTGCTCACCGACGGAGCGACGGGCGCGACGGTCGATGGCGTCGTCTTGGTCTGCGGTGTGTCACCGGTTCCGCTCGCCGTCTTGACGGGCGTCGTTGTCGTTTGGGTCGGCGTCGTCGTTGTTTGCGCAGGCGTCGTGTCGGCAGGCTGGGTGACAGCCGGGGGAACGACCGTTTTCGCGGGGGCCGATGTTTGGGCCGGGGAGGGTTTCACGGTCTGGACGGCCGGTACGGCCGCTGCAGCGGCCGGTGCGGCTGCGGCGGCCGCCGGCGCAACAGACGACTTCTTCGTCATTCGCTTTTGGACAGGAGTGGCATGACCGACGCCGGGCGAGCGAGCGAATGGTCTTCGCAGCGTGCTTCGCCGTTGCGGCCGGTGCCGCGGGAGTTGCGATGGGCGCCGAATGCGCCACGGCATGGTGAGGATGCTTCGGTTTGGCCGAAGGCACCGCGACGTTCGAGACGGCGTCGACGAAGTGGACGAGGTTCTGCCGCGCCTGTGGCGTTGCTGCAACGACGGAGGTGGTGGCGACCGTTACGACCGTGACGGCCATCTTTGTCCCGAAGCCGAACAGGATGCTCTTGATCGCGGCGAAGATCGAGCCCATGTCGCTCGACGCACGCAGCCGCTCGATCGCCACCGCGAGACTGCGACGCGCGCGGAAGATCAGGGTCTCGACGGCAGCCTGCGAAAGCTGCATCTCGGTTGCGATCTCCTTGTAGGTGAGCCCCTGCCACTCGCGCAGGAGGATCGCGCGACGTTGCTGTTCGGGCAGCGTCCGCAGAGCGTCGGTCAACTCGGAGAGGTCGTCGGTGTCGCGCATCGGCGAACCGATCAACTCCTGCACGGTGTCGAAGTTCTCAGGCGACTCGACGCTGCGACGCCGCGACCACGAACGGCGGCGGGTGAGGCACACGTTCTGCGCGATCTTGTACAGCCAGGCCGACTCGAAGCTCGGGAACGATGCCGCTCTCGAGACCGCGAAAGGCGTTGAGGAAGGTGGTCTGCACGGCGTCTTCCGCGTCCTCGCGGTTCCGTAGCTGGACGACGCAGTACGCGAAGATCTGCCGGCCGTAGCGCTCGTAGAGGTCGCGCGTCGCCTCAGCAGGCTGACGCGCAGTGTCCACCGTCTGACCGACGGCACGTCCTATCGACGGAACGGTTGCCACAGATTCCTCCTCGAGCCTCCCTCAAGATCGGCCAGTTGTCTACTCCGCCGACAGACCCTCGTTCGGGGGAGGCCCGTTCGAGGGAGGCTCGCTGAGGGGTCTTCTATTGGTTCGTCAGCGGCTCGTTGAGAAGTTTCCGCCGCCGCCGGCGAAGGGATCGGGCTGAGCCGACCGCGTCACCGCCGCGTACCTGACCGAGAACGCGCTTCCGTCGCGCGAGAGCCCGGCTGGAACTGCCTGAGCAGCTGAGCTCGCCGAGGCGAACGGGCCGAAATCGGTGGCCGACTCGAGTTGGATCGACGTCGCCGTCCAGAGCGAATCGGAGATCGTGCCGGTGTGGCCGCCGGCAGTTGCGAGCGACTTGCTGAAGTCGACCTTCCCGAAGTTGGTGAGGGGGACGGAGCGGCAGCGGCCGTACGTGTCGCAGACCGATGGCGCCTCGGCAATCCACTCGGCTGACGACACGTCCGGCGCGGCCATCTTGAGAACCTTCGTGAAGCTCGTCTTGCGCGTCAGGTTCTCGAGCTGCACGGTGACCTTGGTCCCGCTCACCGTGACGGCGGCTGAGAGCTTGTTGCCGGCGTAGACCTTCAGCCTGATCGGCACCGAGCCTGCGGGCACGAGCTCGTACCACGCCGAGTAGCTCGCGGTGCCGTCGGCCGCGCAGTCGCTCGACGTGCCGATCTGCTCGAGCGCATTCGACGCGTCGGAGTTGCCGCCGAGCCCGACCCAGAACGCCGCCGACGTGATGGCACCGGCGCAGACGGCCTTGGGTTGCACCCAGCTGCCGGAAACGGAGTTGAACGTCGTCCCGCCCACCGCGAACCCCGACCAGTTGGAGCTGATGTCCGAGGTGGCGGCACGCGCCGTGCCGCTGAGGCCGGCGGCGATGGCGGTGGCGATCGTGGCGGTGAGGGCGAGGAGGAATCTCATCGGATGCAGGTTCGCTCCGATGGCTGAGAAGCGACTGGGAGCGGGGTGAGACGTTCCTAAGAAACCTCCGGAGGATTCACAGCCGGTTCTCAGGAATCGCTGCGACGATGCTCAGGTGATTCCGATCGAAGCCAATTCCAGCCGCCGGATCCTCGTCGTCGACGACGAGCAGTCGATCGTCGACGCTGTCGCGACCGCGCTTCGCTACGAGGGCTACCAGGTCGACGAGGCATCGAACGGGCGCGACGCGCTAAACGCCGTCGCGAAGTACGAGCCCGACCTCGTCGTGCTGGACTGGATGCTTCCCGACATCGAGGGAATCGAGGTCGGACGCCGGCTTCGCGCACAAGGATTCAAGACCGCCGTTCTGTTCCTGACCGCGAAGGATGGGACCGAGAACAAAGTCGAAGCGCTGCGCGCCGGCGGCGACGACTACGTCACGAAGCCGTTCAGCCTCGCCGAGATCGTCGCCCGGATCCAGGCGATTCTCAGACGTTCCGCCGGCGACCTGCCCGGTGACGTCCTCCGTTACGCCGACCTCGTCCTCGACGAGAGTCGCCATGAGGTTCACCGCGGCAAGGCGAAGATCGAGTTCACCGCGACCGAGTTCGCACTGCTTCGGTACTTCATGCTCAACCCGCGGCGGGTGCTGACGAAGGGGCAGATCCTGCAGAACGTCTGGCGCTACGACTTCGGAGGTAACTCGAACGTCGTCGAGACATACGTGAGCTACCTGCGCAAGAAGCTCGACGCGGCCGGCCCGCCGCTGATCAAGACCGTGCGGCAGGCGGGTTACATGCTCGAGCTCGAAGCGTGAGCCGCCTGTCATTACGCGCACGCCTGGTGCTCGGCGTGCTCGCGCTCGGCGCGATCGGGCTGATCGCCGCCGATGCATTCACGTACACGTCGTTGCGCTCGTTCCTGCTGACGCGCGTCGACAGCACGCTCGATGCCGAGCATCAGGGCGCGGAGCGTGCAGGTGAAGGTGACTTCGGCCCCGGCGGCGGCACCGGCAGCGACTTCGTCGAAATCCGATCGCCCGCCGGCAAGGTGATCTACTCGTCGGGTGTCCCGCACTTCCGGGGCACGCCCACGCCCTCGCCACCGCGTCTGGCCGCGACGATCACGGTTCCGGCCGAGGCCAGACTCGGGCCCCGACCGCGTCAGCTACTTCACGGTGCCGTCGCAACAAGGCAGCGACCGGTGGCGTGTGCGCGCGTCGATCGACCCCGGCTCGACGAACACGCTGGTGATCGCGACCTCGCTCTCCGGAGTCGACGGCACGCTGCATCGCCTGCTGCTGATCGAGCTGTTCGTGACGCTCGCGGTGATGACCGGCATCCTCATGCTCGGTCTCTGGATCGTGCGTCTCGGCCTGCGTCCCCTGGTGGCGATCGGGCGAACCGCAGATCAGATTGCGGGCGGAGACCTCTCCCACCGCGTCGAGCGAGCCGAGTCGCACACCGAGGTGGGACGGCTCGGGCTCGCGCTCAACTCGATGCTGGAGCGCATCGAGGCCTCCGACCTCAGGCTGCGCCGGTTCGTCGCCGACGCCTCGCACGAGCTGCGAACCCCGCTGGCCGCTGTTCGCGCCTACGCGGAGCTGTTCGAGCGCGGCGCCGACAAGCGGCCCGAGGACCTCGCGCGCGCGATGAGCGGCATCAGCCGCGAGAGCGAGCGGATGAGCGAGCTCGTCGAAGACCTGCTGCTGCTTGCGCGGCTCGACGAGGGGCAGCCGCTCGAACGCGAGCCCGTCGAGCTCGCCGAGCTCGCTGCCGAGGCGGTCGAGACTGCGCGTGCCGTCGATCCTTTACGCCCGATCGACCTCGAGGTCGAATCGGCGCGCGTGCTCGGCGACCGCGCCCGGTTGCGCCGCGTCCTTGACAACCTGCTTTCAAACGTCCGCTCGCACACGCCCGCGGGCACGCCGGCGCACGTGCGCATCCGGACCGCGGACGGCTGGGCCGTGATCGAGGTGTCCGACGAGGGACCGGGTCTGCCCGCAGGCGAGCTCGACAATCTCTTCCGTCGCTTCTACCGAGCCGATGCGTCGCGCTCGCGCGACAACGGCGGCGTCGGGCTCGGCCTCTCGATCGTCGCTGCGATCGCGCAGGCGCACCACGGAACGGTGTCGGCGAGCGCAGCGCCGGGCGCTGGTGCGACCTTCACCGTCACGCTCCCACTCGCTCCTAGCGCGCTCTCAGCTCGTTCACAGGCGGCGGCCGCAAGCTGATCGCAACAACTCAGCGAAAGGAGAAACCGTGACCATCGAAATGCCTGATCGCCTGACGCGCCGGAGCCTTCTGTACCGCGCCGCCGGCCTCGCCGTCGCCGGAGCGGGTGCGGCCACGTGGCCCGTCGAGGAAGCCGGTGCGGGCCCGAATGCGGTCGCGTCCGGCGCCGTCACCTGCGTCCTCAGCCCGGAAATGACGGAGGGCCCGTACTACCTGCCTCGCGAAGCGGTTCGCCGCAACATCACCGAAGGAAAGCCGGGTACACCGCTCACGCTTGCATCTGTCCGTCGTCAGCGCATCGACCTGCAAGCCGATCAAGAGCGCCGCGGTCGACGTCTGGCACGCCGACGCGAGCGGCGTCTACTCGGGCGTGCAGGGTGTCGCGGGGACGTTCCTGCGCGGGATCCAGAAGACCGACGCGAACGGGCTCGCCGTGTTCGACACGATCTACCCGGGCTGGTACAAGGGCCGCGCCGTCCACATCCACGTGAAGGTGCATCTCGGCGGAAACGTCGTCCATACCGGGCAGTTCTTCTTCCCGGATTCGCTCACCGACCAGGTCTACAAGGCAGCTCCGTACAGCTCGCGTGGCACCCCTGACGTCACCGACGCCGCCGACTCGATCTACCGCAATGGGGGCTCGAAGTCGCTGCTCAGCCTGAAGAAGAGCGGCAGCGGCTACGTCGGCTCGATCGTGATGGGCGTACACACCGGGTAGAGTCTGCGCGCCCCGTCCCGGGCGGGCTCATCGAAGATGACGACCTACGACGACGCCATCGCCGCGCCTCGCGTCCGCCGCAAGCGCCTCTACCGGGGATCGCGCCGCGACTTCCTGATCGGGCTTGCTGTTCTGGGGCGTCGTCCTCGGGGTCGGCATCTACTGGTGCGTGATCTGGGCGCAGGGCGGCGCCGACGCGCCCCTGCGCTGGGGCACCGAGCACGCAGATCTTCCTCAACATCGGCCGGATCACCGCGCTCCTCAGCGGCTATCTCGCACTCGTCGAGGTGCTGCTCCTCGCGCGCCTGCCGTTCGTCGAACGTGCCGTCGGCTTCGACCGGCTCACCAATTGGCACCGCTGGAACGGGTTCGCCGTCCTCTGGCTCGTGCTCGCGCATGTCGTCTTCAGCGTGTGGGGCTTCGCTCGCGAAGACTTCCCGCCGACGTCGTGGACGAACGAGTACTGGTTGATGATGACGAACGGCTTCTATCCGGGGATCATCATCGCCACGATCGGCACCGTGCTGGTGATCGCGGTGGCCGTCACGTCGCTTGCGATCGCGCGCCGAAAGTTGAATTACGAGGTCTGGTACGCGATTCACTTCACCGCCTACGCCGGGATCGCGCTCGCGTGGTACCACGAGATCCCCGTCGGCAACGAGCTCACGCCGAACGTGCAGGTGATTCCCGCCGACATCTGGCGCGCCACCTACGCGGCTACGCTCGCGCTGCTCCTCTGGTACCGGCTCGTCTGGCCGATCATCCAGAACGCGCGCTATCGGATGAAGATCACCGAAGTCGTCGAGGAGGCGCCGGGTATCTGGTCTGTACGAATCGGCGGCCGCGGCCTCGAACGTTACGGCGCACGTGCGGGGCAGTTCTTCTTCTGGCGCTTTCTGGCGAAGGGCTTCTGGTACACGCAGCATCCGTTTTCGATCTCGGAGGCGCCAAAGGGCGGTTCGCTCCGGATCACCGTCAAGGCGCTCGGCGACCACACGGCGAAGTTCGGAAAGCTGAAGGTCGGAACCACGGTGTTCGCGGAGGGGCCGTTCGGTGTCTTCACATCGGACACGGCGACGCGGCCGAAGGTGCTGCTGATTGCGGGCGGGATCGGGATCACACCGGTGCGCGCGCTGCTCGAGGAGTTCCACGGCGACGTGGTCACGCTCTACCGTGCGCTCAGCGAGCGCGACCTCGTCCTCCGCGGCGAGATCGACCAGCTCGTGGCCGAGCACGGCGGGCAGGGTCGAGTACATCGTCGGCGACCATGCGACCCCGAAGGGCAGCGCCTGCTCACGCCGGAGCATCTCCGCGAGATCGTGCCCGACGTCGACGAGCGCGAGATCTACGCGTGCGGACCACCTGCGATGCTGAAGATGATCGAGCGCACGCTTCACCGCGCAGGCCTACACGGCCCGCACGTGCACATCGAGAACTTCGCGATCTAGGAGTTAGCTGATCGAGCCGATCGTCGAGCTCGGCATTATGGGAATGCCGATCGTGCTCGATCTGCGCGACGAGCTCGACCCAGGCGTGGTCGAGTCGATGTGGGACGTGTTGAGGCAGGCGGACGCGATCTTCTCCACCTACAAGGAAGACAGCGAGATCAGCCGGCTGAATCGCGGCGAGCTCGCGCTCGAGGACGCGCATCCCGACGTGCGCGAGGTGCTCGCGCTCTGCGATGAGCTGCGCGTGATCACAGGCGGGTACTTCGATGCGGGCGCGGTGATCGAAGGTGGTGTCGATCCGTCGGGGCTCGTGAAGGGCTGGTCGGTCGACCGGGCGGGTGAGTTGCTCGACGCGGGAGGTGCCGCCAACTACTCGCTCAACGCCGGCGGCGACATTCGTCTGCGTGGGCGACCTCTTCCCGACGAGCCGCGGTGGCGTGTCGGGATTCAGCATCCGGAGGCGCTGGACAAGATTGCCGCGGTCGTCGAAGCGAACGATCTGGCGATCGCAACCTCGGGGGCGTACAGGCGCGGGGAGCACGTCGTCGATCCGCACTCGGGCCGGGCGCCGGTCGGCGTCCTCTCGGTGACGATCACCGGGCCGGAGCTCGCAACCGCCGACGCTTATGCGACCGCCGCCTTTGCAATGGGCGAGGCGGGCCCGGAATGGACGGCCAGCCTCGGTCTCTACGAGGCGATGACGATCCTCGGCGACGGGCGAATGCTGCTGACACCCAGCTTTCCGTCCGTGAAAGATCCGTAAGCGAAGGTCAAGGACCGGTAAAAAGCTGTTTCGACCGGCGTAGCGCACGGGTAGACCTACGGACAACGCATTGTCTAGGAGGTCAACCATGAAGTGGTATCTGCGTGTCTTGGCTGTGGCGGCGCTCGCCGGGTTCATCGCGGTCAACGGCGCAACAGCGCGGTCGGCCTCAGCGCCGTCGAACAGGTCGCTTCCAACGATCGGCGGTAGCCGCACGGTCGGCAGCACATTGACGGCGAACCCGGGGACGTGGTCCGGTTCGTCCCCGATCAGTTTCCAGTACCAGTGGCAGATCTGCGGCGGAAACGGCGGCGCCTGCCACGACATCGCCGGGCAGACCGCGTCGACGTACCAGGTTCGGAGCGGCGACGAGGGCAACACGCTTCGGGTGCACGTGATTGCGAGCAACCCGGACGGCTCGAGCGGCGCGTTGAGCCCTGCGACCGCGAAGATCACGACCCCGAATCCGAACGTTCCCGCGGCCACTGCAGCGCCGACGATCAGCGGCGACGCCTCGGCCGGCAGCACGCTGACGGCGAGCCCGGGTACGTGGAGCGGCGCCTCGCCGATCACCTTCCAGTATCAGTGGCTCGTGTGTGATGCAAACGGCAACGCGTGTCACAACATCGCCGGGGCGACGACGGCGAGCTACCTGGTGAAGAACAGCGACACTGGGAACACGCTGCGCATTCACGTGATCGGCAGCAACTCGAGCGGCTCGAGCGGTGCGACGAGCAACCCGACCGTGAAGATCGGCTCTGCTCCGGCTCCCGCGCCGACTGGTTGTCCGAAGCTCGCCGCCGGTGTCTCGTCGGCGGCCGTTACGGACGTCGGCTCGCCTTCACGCCTGGTCGTCGACCAGTTCCTGCCGTCCGCTTCACCGATCACCTCCGGCATGACCTCGCTCTCGGTTCGGTTCCATGTGAGTGACACGTGCGGCCAGCCGGTCAGCGGTGCGGCCGTTTATGCAACCGCCGTGCCGTTCCACCAGCTGACGATTCCCGCCGAGGCCACGACCGACGGGACCGGCTGGGTCACGCTCACGTTCAACCGGCTTGCCGGTTTCCCGGCGAGCCGCACCCAGCAGTTGCTGGTCATGTCCGTCCGTGCGCGCAAGCCAGGCGAGTCGCCGCTTGCAGGGATCACCGGTCAGCGGCTGATCTCACTCCGCGTCAACCTGCACGGATAGGAACGCATTTCGTGAGGGGGCCGGTCTCCGGCCTCCTCACGAATTCTTTTCGTCGTCGCGCTTGTACCGCGCGTCGAGCAACTGCTGGTTTCTGCGCGCGCGGCGACGCGCGGCGTTGCGACGCCGGGCTTCGATCAGCCCGCGCGCGAACCCCATGACCTTCAACCGGAGTGGCTTGTTGCTCACACTGTGTTGTCGGTTGCGCACGCGGCGGACCGCACGCCACCACGAGGTACCCCGAATCTGCTTGACCGTTCTGCTTCACCGCGAGCCGGCAGCTACCGTGTCGGCGTTGCTCGAGCTCCGGCCGAACTGCGAACTCTGCGGCAAGCACCTACCGGCCGACGCTGCCGACGCGCGGATCTGTAGCTACGAATGCACATTCTGCGCAGCGTGCGTCGAGGACGTCCTCCACAACGTGTGCCCAAACTGCGGCGGTGGGTTTGAAGCGCGGCCGATCCGTCCCGCGGTCCCGCCGAGCGAGGACTAGCTCGGCCGAGACTCCGCCTATCTACGATGGGCGCGGTGGACTGGCTCAACCAGCACAAGCAGCGGCTCGTCTACGCGCTCCTCGCCGTTGCGATGGTCGCGGCGCTCGGGGCGGCGGCGGCGGGCGGGTTCTTCCTCCGCCACGCGGCGAACGTCGAGCGGCAAGCGCTTCGGACGCAACAGCTCGCCGGGGCGGTGTCGCAACTCCAGCGCTTCTTGCTCCAGGCTCAGGCCGAAGGCTTGACGAAGCAATTGGTGGCGTCGCGAACGCAGGCGCTCGCTGCCAGTGACGCGGCCTTTGCCTCTGTCCGTGCGCACGACCGAGCGGAGGGCGACCGGATCCGTGACGCCTACGTCGCCTTCGTTCTCGACTCGACAGAGGATTTCAACCGAGTCCGCACGCATGGCGCGACGACCGCGGCCGAGCAACGACAAATCGATCGCCGTCTCAATCGCGTCGAGTCGCTGGTCGACGTCGAGAGCCGCCGACTCGCACGGGAAACACAAGTGGCGAACCCAAGAGCACGAGCGGCGCTGGCCACCGCAGTCGTTGCTGCTGCGCTGCTCGTGGGGTTGCTGATCTGGCAGTTCGAGCTTCAGCGCAGGGCAGGCCGGATCGATCGTGACAATGCAGCGCGCTCCGAGGAGCTGATGCGGCTCAAGGACGAATTCGTGGCGTCCGTTTCACACGAGCTTCGGACGCCGCTCACCTCGATCATCGGCTATCTCGACCTGCTCGACGAGGACGAGGCAGCGAACATGACCGCGGAGCAGCACACCTTTCTCAGCGTTGTGCATCGAAGCGCGCACCGGTTACGCGAGCTCGTGGGCGACCTGCTGCTCGTCGCGGAGGCCGAGGGTGGAATGCTCTCCCTCGACCTGCACGACGTCGATCTCGGTGCGCTCGCTGCTGATTGCGTGGAGGCCGCACGGCCGTTGGCAGATGACAAGCAGATCCAGCTGAGCCTGGACCGGGATGGAATGCGTCAGATTCAAGGCGATCCGACGCGGCTCGCGCAGATGATGGACAACCTGGTCTCGAATGCGATCAAGTTCACACCCGCCGGCGGCCGCGTCGCCGTGCGCACCGCGTTCGAGAACGGACAGGCGCTCTTCGAGGTCGCCGACACGGGGTACGGCATCTCCTCGGACGATCAGGCGCACCTCTTCGACCGCTTCTTCCGAGCGCCCACCGCGTTCGAGCAAGCCGTCCGGGGAACGGGGCTCGGATTGACGATCACGAAAGCGATCGTCGAGGCCCACAGCGGGTCGATCACGGTCGAGAGCACCCTCGGAGAGAAATCGAGCTTCATCGTGCGGTTACCGGTTACGCAGGAATCGCCGATGGTCGCCCGCGTCTGACGCCCCGAGTATGCTCCGTCCGCCCAATGGCCAGCTCCTTCGCCACCCGTCTACGACAAGCACGCGAGGCTCTGAGAAATTCCGGTGAACGGCGGATGAGAGTCGAACGGCGGCTGAGGCAAATTCCGGTCGCGATCGAACGCCGGATCAAAGAGCGCCGCCAGAACTGAGCCGCCCCATGAGCCTCGTATTCAGCTTCAGTCACCACACGGGCGCGCGCCTTGCAGAAGTTGGCTTCCTGCTCATCCTGTTCGCCGGGGTGTGGCTCGTCGCGGCCCAGATCCCGCAGTTGAAGCTGGCCACCGCTCGGACGATCGTCGCCGGCGCAGCGCTGGCGATCGGAGGTTTCTGATCGCCACGCACTGGGGTCACTTCAGCTAAACCGGATCCGATCCGGTCGCTCAAAAAGCACGGGGACCGTCGACTTCGGACGCGCTGACTGAAGCGTCTAGAGCGGCTGACACCGTTGCGCGTCGAGGCTCTGCGCGCGCGTGCGCGACTGGGATCAAGTGATGCTGACACCGTGTGTCACGGGTCGGGTGCCTGGCGAGTAATCTGCAGCCGGCCCGGACGGGAAGCGTGGCCGCTGTCTGCTTCGTCATCTTCGTCCCGGGCACCGCGGTGAACTTGTTGTCGCAGACCGACTTGCTCGTCGTCGCGCGATGCTTGAGCGGTATCAGGCCCTCGACGTACGTGCGAGATGCAGCGCGAAATCGGGCTGAATCGCCAGAGCCAGGCCGAGTACTCGAACGGCTGGAAGTGATGACTGAGCATGTTCTGGCGCGCGGCGGCGGACGAGAGTCGATGACGCGTAGACCTCGAGCCAGCCCGGCTTGCTTCTTCTGCTCGAGACTGGTGCCACGGGCGGCCGCCCAACGCCGAGTGTCGGTAGGGGGCAGCGCCGGGTCGAGGACTTCAGGATGGCGAGCACGAACGTCGATGCGGTGCGACTGGTGCGACGACGAACAGGCGCAGGGCCCGCTCGCAGCACTCGCAACGCCGCACACGACAAGCGACGGTCGAGCGCGACGCAGAGCGTAACCTCGCCTGCCACGGACGACCTTCACGCGTGCTGTATAGCAGCCGTGCGCGTCCGTCCTTTACGCCTGAGCACTACTTTGCGTGCGCCAGCTGCGCATACCAACGCTCCGCGAGCGTGCGCACGACGGCCTCACAGTCGGTCGAGGGATCCTGAATGAAGGGCGCATAACAGAAGACGTCGGCGACGTAGCGGCCGGCGGCAAAGCGCAGCTCGTAGTTGTCGCGCCCGTGCCTGTAGGCCGCCTGCGGTCCCGTCTTCCCGGCGTCGAGTGAGTTCGCGCTGTGGCTCACGCCGGCGCTGAACGGAGCGAACCAGCTGCTTGCACTACCGGCCTTGGGGAAGGTGAAGAGCGTGGTCTCGATCACATCGGTGATCGATCCGTCGCGCAGGTAGCGGCGGAAGAGGAGCTTGGCACCGCGTTTCGCAAGCCCGGCGCGAACCTGCGGCGACGTGCCGTCGCGATCGACCGTCGCCCAGGCTTCGTCGCCGACGACGGCGGTTCCGAGTAGGGGGCCGGGTGCGGCCGCGCCGATGGGCATGTGAGCAAGCTGGTCCGCGGGTAGCGGGGTCGGACGCAACGTGCCTGCGGCGAGCGCCTTGACGTTGGCGTCGATCGCCTGCGCGATGTTCCCGATGCGGCTCTGGCTCCACCTCTGCCTGCTCACGGTGATCGCCACGCCCACGCGTCCGCGCGTGAAGAAGAAGTGCGTCACCGGCTTGCCGTCCGAGAGCGTCGTCACGTAATAGCCGTGGTGGTCACCGATCGCAGGCCTGCCCCGATCGACCACGGGGCCGACGAGCTCGCCGTACAAGAGGAACTTGTAGGCGTCGCGGCTCGAGCGGAAGGCGTACAGCGTCGAGGTGACCGTCGCGTCGCCGCCGAGCTGTTCGAACGTGAGGCCGGCTGCGGCATCCGGCTGTGGGTCGGCGCGGTAGACGATCGAGTCGAACGCGGGCAGTTGGGGCCACCACGACCCCCCGGCGACCACGTCGATCGTCTCCTCGGGCACATTCGCTGCGAGCAGCGCCTCCGCGGTCAACGGCGTCGATGCCGGACGGGTAGCGGCTGCGCTTCCTGCCGACACGAGCAGGACGAGTGCCAGCAAGGCTGCCCGCAAGGGGTGTTACCCAGAAACCATCGCGCGCAGAGCCTGCCGAACCGACTTCGTTGCGGCGAGTACCGCTGTCGGCTCGTAGCCGCAGTGCGCCATGCAGTTGTCGCAACGCGGGTCGCGTCCGCGCCCGTACTTCGACCAGTCGGTCGTCTCGATCAGCTCGCGGTAGGTCTGCGTGTAGCCGTCCGCCATCAGATAGCAGGGCCGCTGCCAACCGAAGAGCGAGTAGCTCGGGATTCCCCACGGCGTGCACTGAAAGTCGACCTTGCCCTCGAGGAAGTCGAGGAAGAGCGGCGTGTGATTCAGCCGCCAGCGCTTCCGATGCCCGTCGCCGAACGCCTCGGAGAACAGCTTGCGCGCCTGGGTCACGCCGGGGAAGTGCTCCTGGTCGGGGGCCTTCTCGTAGGCGTACGCCGGCGACAGCATCATCTGGTCGACCTTCAGCTCGTCGTTGAGGAAGTCGAGCACGTCCCGCACGGTCTTCGGCGTGTCGGTGGTGAGGAAGGTCGTGTTCGTGTTCACACGGAAGCCGCGGCTTTGCGCCTCGCGGATCGCGGCCACCGCCTTGTCGAACGTCCCTGCGCGCTCGACGAACTCGTCGTGGCGCTCGCGCATGCCGTCGAGGTGGACGACCCACGAGAAGTACGGCGACGGCTCGAAGAGATCCATCTTCTTCTCCATCAGGATCCCGTTGGTGCACAGGTAGACGAACTTCTTGCGCCGGATCAGCTCCTTCGCCATCACATGCACCTCGGGATGCACGAGCGGCTCGCCGCCCGCAATCGACACCATCGGCGCGCCCGACTCCTCGATCGCCGCGAGTGCCTGCTCGACCGGCATGCGCTTCTTGAGCGTCTCCTCGGGGTACTGGATCTTTCCGCAGAACGAGCACGCAAGGTTGCACTGGAACAACGGCTCGAGCTCGACGAGCAGCGGGAACTTGTCGTTCTTGCGCAACCGCTGCTTCATCAGGTACTTGCCGACGGTCAGGCTTTGTCTGACTGGAACACTCATGACACGAGCTCCTTCGGCAGTTTGAATTGGACGTCCTCGTGCGTCGTCGTGCGCTCCTCGACTTCGACCGGGCCGAGCGCGCCGAGCGCGCCGACGAGCCGGTCGACGATCCGCTCAGGCGCCGAGGCACCCGCGGTGACACCGACTGTCGCGACGCCGTGCAGCCAGGCGACATCCACCTCGGTCTCGTCGTCGACGAGGTACGCCCGCGCGCCCTCGCGCTCGGCCACCTCGACGAGGCGCTTCGAGTTCGAGGAAGTCTCCGAGCCGGCGACGAGGACGACCTCCGCGTCGCGAGCGACGTTACGAACGGCCTCCTGGCGGTTGGCGGTCGCGTAGCAGATGTCGTCCGAGCCGGGCCCGCGCAGCGCCGGAAAGCGCGCGCGCAGCACCTCGACGATCTCGTTGGTTTCGTCGACCGCAAGCGTCGTCTGCGTGAGGTAGGCGACCCGATCCGGGTCGGGTGCCTCGATGCGTTCGGCGTCGTTCATGTCCTGCACGAGCCGGATCGAGTCTGGCGCTTCGCCGGTCGTCCCTTCGACCTCCTCATGTCCGTCGTGCCCGATCAAGAAGATCGTCCGCCCCTCGTGCGCGAAGCGGCGCGCCTCGGCATGCACCTTGCTGACGAGCGGGCACGTGGCGTCGATCACGTCGAGCGCGCGGTTGCCGGCGTTTCGCCTCACAGCCGGTGAGACGCCGTGCGCAGAGAAAACGGCGGTCGCGCCGTCGGGCACCTCGTCGAGCTCCTCGACGAAGATCGCTCCGCGCCGCTCGAGGTCTGCGACGACGTGATGGTTGTGGACGATTTGCTTGCGCACGTAGATGGGAGCGCCCCGCTGGGCAAGCGCCAGTTCGACGATATCGATAGCCCGCTCCACGCCGGCGCAGAACGACCGCGGCCCCGCCAGCAGAACCGTGCGCGGGCCGATCGCGCGGGCCCATTCGTCGAGGACGATCCTGCTGCGGCGCAGCGAACGCAAAGCGCGAATCCCGTCGGCGAGCGATCCGCGGGTCGATGAGGCGGCGTCCCGCGCCGTCGACAACGACGCGCAACACAGCCAACGGGCGCCCGGCAGCGGCATCGGTGAGCCAGGCCGACTCCATGTCGACCGCAAGCACATCGTCGAGCGTTCGCGCGCTCGGCGGGCGTGAGCACACGGTCGGCCGAGAACATCGGACCGACGTGCACGCGCAGGCCGTGGCGCGCGGAGTGCCGCAGCGAGCAGGGCGCTGCCCGGGACGTCGACCGATTGGCCGTCCTCACGGCGCAGTTCTGTCGCGCACACGACGTCGCCGGGCTGAAGCTCCGGTCTGACGCCGCCGCAGAGCCCCGCGACCGCGACGCCGGTCGCGTCGATCGCCTGCGCGCGCGCGGCGGCGATGCGGGCTCGCTGCGGCCCGATCCCCGTGCGCAGGGTGCGGCCGCCGTTGCGCACCGCAGCCTCCTCGATCGCCATCGGCGCGAGGACGAGCAGACCCGTCACGCGAGCACCCTTCCGAGCGCCATCACGGGAAACACGTCGCGGTAGAGGTGGTAGTTCAAGTAGAAGTCGCCGGGGAAGCCGGTGCCCGTGTAGTACGGCTCGTCCCAGCCGCCGCCGGGCAGCTGCGTCTCGACGAGGTAACGGACCGCGCGCTCGCTCACGGCGCTGCGTCCCTCGGGATCGGCGGCGTGCAAGCCGATGAGCGCCCAGGCCGTCTGCGACGCCGTCGAAGCGCCGCGCCCGCGCCAGGACGCGATCACGGTACGACCGAAGATCCTCACCGAACCCACCGCCGGGATTCTGCACGCTTTCGAGCCAGTCGACCGCGCGCGCGACACTCGGGTGGTCCCGCAGGCCGCAGGCGGCAAGCGCCGGGAGGACGGCTCCCGTGCCGTAGACATGGTTCGCGCCCCAGCGGCCGAACCACGAGCCGTCGCGCTCCTGCTGGCGTAGCAGCCACTCGATCCCCCGTTGCGCAGGCGAGCTCGTTCTCGCGATGCTTCGTGGGCGAGCGTCTCGAGCACGTGGGCGGTGACATCCGCGCTCGGCGGGTCGGTGACCGCGCCGAAGTCGCAGAACGGGAGCTTCGCGACGATGCTGTTCGTGTTGTCGGCGTCGAACGCGGCCCAGCCGCCGTCGCTCGACTGCATCCCGAGCATCCAGTCGATGCCGCGCGCACACTCCGGCCCATCGGCGTTCATGCGGCGCAGCGCGAGCACGACGACGGCGGTGTCGTCGACGTCGGGATAGTTGTCGTTCGCGAACTCGAACGGGAAGCCGCCCGGCGCGAGCTTCGGCTTGCGCACCGCCCAGTCGCTGCGGATCCGTACCTCGCGTCCGGCCAGCCACTTGGCCGCACGGATGAGCGCGGGGTGGTCGGGCGGCAGGCCCGCGTCGAGCAGCGCGATCAGCGCAAGCGCGGTGTCCCAGACGGGCGACTGGCACGCCTCGAGGCGACGGCCATCCTCGTCGTCGATCGTGAAGGAGTCGAGCCCGGCGAGCGCGCGCTGCAGCACCGGGTGATCGAGGGCATAGCCGCGCGCGTGCAGCGCGATCATCGACCACACCCACGGCGGCTGGATTCCGCCCCAGGAGCCGTCGGACTCTTGACGTTCGACGATCCAGCGCTCGGCGGTATCGAGCGCCTTCTGGTGGAGCAACGGAATCGGGCGGCGCTGATAGAGATGCAGGCTGCGGTCGAGCCAGTGTTGCGGCGGTTCGGCTTGCGTCAGCAACTCGGGGATCTCGAAGTCGACCGTTGTCGTCGGTCGCAGGGCGGTGACGACCTGCAGCGCGACGACCGTCTGACGCGCCCAGCAGCCGAACGCATAGATCGAGAGCGGCGCACGCGGCGGCAGCAAGATCTGCTCGGGCGGCAGCACCGGCACGTTGTGCCACGACCAGAGTGAGAGGAGGGACAGCCACATCCGCGTGAAGACGCGGCTTCCCTCGACGCCGCCGGCGTCGCGCACGAACGTCGGCGGCGCGGCGCATGTGCGCGGCCTCGGGCGGGTCGCCGGCCATGCCGCAGCGCGACGTAGGCCTCGACCGTGGTCGACAGATCGGCGGGGCCACCGAAGAAGGTCGCCCACGAGCCGTCGGGCCGTTGGCGCGAGCGAATCCAGTCCGCCGACCTGCGCTGTCGTCTCGGCGACGTTCGGGAGGCCGAGGTAGTGCCGCAGGAAGCAATCCTCGGCGTCGATCGTCACGTTGGTCTCGAGCTCGCCCTTCCACCAGCCGTCGGGATGCTGGAGCGAGAGCAGGTGACTGGTCGCGCGCCCGAGCGCGTTGCGCGCGGCGTCGCGTGTGCGCGGCTCGGCGAGCGCCGTCATGCCGCCACCGATGTCCGGTTCCGCGAGCCGAGCTCTGCGAGCGCGACGCGCGCGGCGGTCAGGCCGCTGCGAACGGCTCCCTCCATCGTCGCGGGCCAGCCTGTGTCGGTCCACGCGCCGGCGAGATAGAGGCCGTCCACTTGTGTATGCACACCGGGACGCAGGCGGCGCGTGCCGGGGGCGACGCGGAACGTCGCGCGCGGCTCGTGCGTGACGGCGAAGTCGAGCACGGTCGCATCGCGCGCGGCGGGGAGCAGGCGCTCGAGCGCCGGCAGGAAGCGCGCGCGCAGCGATTCGACGGATGCGCCGATCTCCTCGACGGCGTGCGAGATCGACACTGCGAGCAACTGACCGCTGCGCGCGCCCGCTGCTTCCGTGCGGTCGAAGACGAACTGGACCGGTGAGTCGAGCGCCGCCGCGAGCGGCTCGTCGAGCACGCGGCGGTCGTAGAGCACGTGCAGGTTGACGATCGGGCTCGCGCCGAGTCCGTCGACGTCGAGCCCCGGGACGAGGTCGGCGGCGGCGTAGTGCGGCACGGCGACGATCACGGGCCCCTCGTCGAGCAGGTCGTGCACGTCGTGCACCGGGCTCGCGAGCCGCACGCGCCCGCCCGCGGCTTCGATCGCCGCCTGCGCGGGATCGGCATGCAGCCGCTGGAACGGCGCGGCGGGGATGCCGATGTCGGCTGCGTCGGCCGTGTCGAGCAGGCCGGTGCGGAAGACCTTCGCCGCAGCCGCAAGCGAGGCCTCGCTGGCGGGGAGGTTCAGCGTCGGCAACGCGATCAGGTTCCAGAGCGCGTCGATCGCGGCGTCGGATTGTCCGTGCGCCCGAAGCCACGAGCCGAAGTTCTCGTCGTCGAGCGCCGCGGCGTCGGGGTCGAGGCGGCGCAGGGCGGTCGCGGCCCGGATCGCGCTGAGCCGTTCGCGCGGTCCGAGCGGTGCGTAGCGCAGGAGTGACGAGGCGAGGTGGAGCGGCGCCGGGAGGCGGGTTCGCGAGATGAGCGCGGGCGCGCGGCCTTCGCGCAGAACGGGCACGCGCAGCCGTTGCTGCAGCGGCAACAGATGGTCGGAGCCGATCCGCCGCAGGAAGCCGAGGTAGGCAGTGCAGCAGCGAAGCGCGACGTGCTGGCCGTTGTCGAGCCAGAGCCCGTTGCGTTCGAACGAGAACGTCGCACCGCCGAGGCGCGAGCGCGCTTCGTGCAGCGTCACCTGCGCGCCCGAGTCCGCCAGCTCGACCGCGGCCGCGAGCCCAGCCAAGCCCGCCGCCGACCACCGACGGCCTGCTCATGCGCCCGACTCCGGCCAGGCTGCGGGCGAGGACGAGCCCCTTCTCCCAGCGGCGCAGCGAGAGCCGGCCGTTGAACACGAGCGACGGCTCGTCTGCGATCCGGTCGAGCAGCACGCGGTACTTGCCCGCCATCGCCAGCACGGCCGAGGCGCTGCGGCGGTCGAGGAGCGGGACGAGGTCGAGCCCGCGGTCGAGCCACTCGAGCCCGCGTTGCGCCTCGAAGGCGATCAGCAGGTCGACGGAACCTTCGAGCCGGCCGTCGACGGCCTCGACGCCGAAACGCTCGAGGTCTTCGCGCGGCAGGTAGACGCGCCCGTTCGCCACGTCCTCGGCGACATCCCGAAGCACGTTCCCGATCTGGAGCGCAACGCCGAGGTCGTCGGCGAGCACGGAGCCGCGCACGCGGTCCGAGCAGTCGAAGACACCGAGCGCCAGGCGGCCGATCGAGCCTGCGACACAGCGGCAGTACCGCTCGAGCTCGGCGAACGTCTCGTACGTGGCTCCGCGCGTATCCATCTCCGCGCCGTCGATCAGGTCGCCGAACGCCTCGAGCGGGATCGGGAACCGCGAAGCCGCATCGGCCACGGCGACGAGCACCGGGTCGACGCTCTCGCCGATCCGAGTGAGCTCGCTGCGCACGTCGCTCGAGGGCCGCGAGCTTTTGGTCGGCCGCGAGGTCGCCGTCCGCGATGTCGTCGATCTGCCGCGCGAGTGCGTACACGGCGAACAGCGCCGCGCGGCGGTCGGGCGGCAGCAACCGCATCCCCGCGTAGAAGCTCGAGCCGGACGCCGCGCGCGATCCGGCGGCAGTGCTCATAGGCCAGCGTCACTCATGCGCCCCTCACGAAGGTCTTCAACGTTGCAACGGCCCTGGATATTTTCGATGCCTTGCTCTTGCCTGCGGCGAGCGCGTCCAGCGCGGCACGTCCACCGCCGACGTAGCCGGCGATCGCGAGCCGCGCCCGACCGCGCAGCGTTCCGACGAGCGGCGCGCCCTCGTCGAGCAGCGCGCGGGCACGAGCGATCTCGAACGACATCAGCCGCTCGAACGCGTCGCCGTGAAACTCGCCGGCCGACACCGAGAAGCGCTCGAGGTCTTCCGCCGGGAGGTAGATGCGGCCGCGGCCGTAGTCCTCCGCGACGTCCTGCCAGTGCTCGACGAGCTGAAGCGCGGTGCAGACCTCATTCGACAGGACGACGCGCGCACCGGTGGCGGCCGCGAAGACATGCAGCACGAGCTCGCCGACGGGGTTGGCCGAGAGGTCGCAGTACTCGAGCAGCTCGTCGAAGGTCCGGTAGACGGTCTGTTCCTGGTCGCGGCGGTTTGCCTCGATCAACCGCAGAAACGGGTCGCGCGGCAGATCGAACGCATGCAGCGTGGGGGAGAGCCGGCGCATCAGCGGATGCTCGGCGTTGCCGTCGTAGGCGCGGTCGAGGTCGGCCTCGAGCCAGTCGAGATGGGCGAGCCGGTCGCCCTCGACCTCGTCGCCGAGCTGGTCGACGAGGCGGGCGAATCCGTAGATCGCAAGCAAGTGGTCGCGCGTCGCCTTGCCGAGCACGAGCGAGGCGACGGAGAAGTTCTCCGTCGAGGCGCGGTCGAGGACGCCGGCCTCGCTCGGGATGGCGACGAGTGGCGACGCTCATTCGCCGATGACCTGGATGAAGACCTTCCGCGCGCGCGCAGCAATCGAGCTCGCAGAAGAAGACCCGCTGGTAGCGCCCGAGCTGGAGCGCGCCGTCGACGATCGGGATCGTCTGCGACGACGACGCGAGCACGCCGGCCAGCACGTGCGAGTGACCGTTCGGCGAGTGCTCCTCTTCTCGGTTGTCGTGGCGGTAGACCGCCGGAGGCCGGAGCGAGCTCGCTCGAGCGCGGCCGCGAAGTCGTCCGCGATGCCCGGCTCGTTCTCGTTGATCACGACCGCGCACGTCGTGTGCGGCGAGTAGACGAGCGCCATGCCGTTCGCGACCTCGGCGCGCCCGACGGCGGCCGTGCAGATCGTCGGTCAGGTCGATCAGCTGCGCCCGCCCTTCGGTGACGAGATTGTGGTTCTCGAAATGGTGTTTCATTCCCGTCTAGCCGTATTCTTGCGGGTTCAACGAGCCTCAGGCAACTCGCCAAGGCTCAACGGGCGGTTAACGCGGCCTCAACAGGGGCGAAACTAGCCTCGCGCCGTGAAAGGCCTCCTGCGGCTGGCGGGCGCCGTGGGCATCGCGGTTGTCGCTCGGCGTCCTCGCCCTCGAGGCGGACATCGACGCGAGCCCGGCGCCGGGCATCCACACGATCAAGCACGTGATCGTGATCATGCAGGAGAACCGCTCGTTCGACTCCTACTTCGGGACGTATCCCGGGCGCCGACGGGATCCCGATGAAGAACGGCGTGCCGACGGTCTGCGTCCGCCGATCCGACGCGCCACACGTGCGTCGCGTCCGTACCACGACTCCGCCAACCGGAACGCGGGCGGCCCGCACGACCATCGCGACGCGATGGCAGACATCGACGGCGGCAAGATGGACGGGTTCATCGTCCGCGCGCGTCGCGGCCGGCACCTCGACTGCGTCGCGCACTTCGACGCACCCGGCTGCTCGCTACTCGCCGAGCAGCCCGGACGTGATGGGCTACCACGACGCACGCGAGATCCCGAACTACTGGACGTAGGCGAAGAGCTTACGTGCTCCAGGACCACATGTTCGAGTCCGACACGTCGTGGAGCCTGCCGGCGCACCTCTACATGGTCTCGGGGTGGTCGGCGAAATGCTCGCGCAAGGGCGATCCGATGAGCTGCAAGCCGGCGGTGCAGGCGCCGGGCTCGCCGCCGGGCGAGCCGCAGAACACGACGGGCGGCGATTCCCGACTACGCGTGGACCGACCTCACCTACCTGCTGCACAAGCACCACGTGAGCTGGCGCTACTACGTCTTCCCCGGCGCGCAGCCCGACTGCGACGACGGCGACATGTTCTGCAAGGCGGTGCCGCAGAACGCGAAGACGCCCGGGATCTGGAACCCGCTGCCGTAGTTCGACACGGTCAAGCAGGATCACCAGCTCGGCAACGTCACCCCGGTCAGCAGCTTCTACGCCGCGGCGCGCGACGGGAACGCTGCCGGCGGTCTCGTGGGTCACGCCGGCGCAGAAGGTGAGCGAGCACCCGCCGGCGCTGATCAGCGCCGGCCAGACCTACGTCACGAGCCTGATCAACGCGGTGATGAAGAGGCCCCGACTGGATCGTCGACCGCGATCTTCCTCGCCTGGGACGACTGGGGCGGCTTCTACGACCACGTCGTGCCGCCGACGGTCGACGCGCAGGGCTACGGGCTGCGCGTGCCGGGCCTCGTGATCAGCCCGTACGCGCGGCACGGGCTACATCGACCATCAGACGCTCTCAGCTTCGACGCGTACCTGAAGTTCATCGAGGACGACTTCCTCGGCGGGCAGCGGCTCGACCCGAAGACCGACGGCCGCCCCGATTCGCGCACCGTCGTCCGCGAGAACGCGAAGGCACTCGGGAACCTCGTGAGTGAGTTCGACTTCACCCAGCATCCGGCCAAGCCGAAGCTTCTCCCGTTGCACCCGCCCTTCACCTGATCGAACTCTCAGGCTCCTCTCACGCCTTTCTCAGACTCCGCTGCTTTTCTGAGGAGGATGAGAAAGTCGCTCACAGCCTTCGCCTGCGCCGCCGCGCTCACGGTCCCGGTCGGCAACGTCTGGGCCGCCACGCACGCACGGACGGCTCAGAAGAAGAAGGTCGTCACCGTCGCCAAGTCGGTGACGAGCCCGGTCGTGGATGTCTCGCGCTGGGGCCAGCTCCAGCTCCAGGTCAAGCTGACGCTGACGACGACCACCGTTTCCGGGAAGGCGACGAAGACCTTCAAGATCACCGGCCTCAGCTATCCGATCTACCCGCAGCACACCGACCGCTCGGCCTTCATCAGCCAGCAGGCCCTGCCGCTCCTCCGTCAGGAGATTCTCCAGCTCAAGGGCTCCTCGATCCAGCTCGTCTCCGGCGCGACCGACACGAGCTACGGCTTCGTCCAGGCGCTCCGCGGTGCGCTCGCCAAAGCCGGAGCTTAGGTCCAGGCCCTAGTCACCGGCCTGAAGATCGGCTACTTTTAGACCTGTGTCCCGCAGGCTCCTGACGTTGGTCGGCCTGGTTGTCGTGCTCGCGTTCCCGAGCATGAACGCGTGGGCGGCCGTGCGGGCCAAGACGAGCAAGACGGTCACGAAGACCGTGGTCGGCACGACCGTGATCTGCAAGAAGTGGGGGCCGATCCAGGTCAAGCTGAAGGTCGCCCAGACGATCGTGAAGGGGAAAGTCAAGATCAGGATCCTCGCGGTGAGCGAGCCGATCTGGCCGCAGCACACCGTCAAGTCGGTCTTCATCAATACAAGGGCGCTGCCGCTCCTCGAGCAGGAAGTCCTTCAGCTGCAGGGCGCCAACCTCGAGACGATCTCGGGCGCCACCGACGTCTCCGTGTCGTTCAAGTCGTCGCTGCAAGCCGCGCTGATCGCCGCCGCGAAGGTCTGAGAATCTCCTTCCGCAGAAGGAGCACGGCGAAGAGGCCGAGCGCGACCGTCTGCTCGACCATCATCACGACGCCCGCGAGCTGCTGGTCCGCCGCAGGCGAAAGACCCAACAGACGCTGCGGCTGCGCGGCATACACCGGGTAGAGCGGGCCCGCCAGGAAGAGCACATCCGAGAGCAGCTGCCCGAGCACGAACAGCGCTCCGGCGAACGCGAGCCGCTGCTGGGCAGAGAGCCGGTCCCGCCGGGCCGGGTCGATCAGCTGCGTCCACACGAGGAAGCCCGCAGTCACGAACGACGCGTGCTCGAGATCGTGCACCGCAGCGTGGGAAAGCGCGAAGTCGTAGGCCGCCGGGACGTGCCACGCACCGATCGCCGTGGCCCAGATACCCAGGCTCACCCAGACAGGCATCGCTTCCACGCGTGCAACGAGCCGGCCGAGTGGCGCCGGCAGCACGAAGGCGAGCAGCGGCCCGCGCACGGCCAGGAGCAGCAGCGCCGGCGCAGCATCGCCGATCAGAACGTGCTGAAGCATGTGCGCGGAGATCAGAAACTCGTCGCCGGCTCTGTCGAGGGGCGAGACGAGTGGCAGGGTTGCAAACGCAAGCCCGGCAACGAACAGTACGAGGCGCCCCCAGCCTGCGTGGTCGTGACGACCACGCCGCCGCAAGCGGAGCCAGGCCTGCAAGAAGCGCGCAAGGGCCAGCGCCGCCGCGCAGAGCACGAGCGGCGCTGGATCCCACGCTGAGGCGAGGTGCATTAGTTACCCGCGGCGGTTCGCCTTCGAACGACCCCGTCCGAAAGTCATCGTGACGTCGCGACGGCGACGGCGCCCGCGAACACCCGGTCGGGCCTCGTCACCGTCTCCCCGCGTTCATGCGCGAGCACCTGCTCGAGCGCGTTGACGCAGCGTGCGTCGAATGCAGTGCCGACCTCGCTCCGGAGCAGTGCCATCGCGTCGTTGTGCGTCCACGCCGGTCGATAGACGCGCGGCGAGATCAGGGCGTCGTAGACGTCGCATGCGCTCAGGATCCTGGTGTCGAGACAGATCTGGTCGGAGCGCAGGCCGCGCGGATAGCCCTTCCCGTCGAGCCGTTCGTGGTGATCGCGCACGAGGCGCAGCACCGGCTCGCGGAAGCCGCCGAGTCCCTCGAGCAGCTTCATGCCGTGCTCTGGGTGGCGTTTGATCACCGTGTACTCGTCGTCGTCGAGCGGACCGGGCTTCTTCAGAATCGAGTCCGGAACGGAGAGCTTCCCGATGTCGTGTACGAGGCCACCGGTGGCAAGCGCGCGCAGGCGACTCGGCGAAAGCCCGAGCAACTCACCCACCTGCACGGCGCGCAGCGCCACGCGGCGCGTGTGCTGCTCGGTGTAGTCGTCGCGATCGGCGAGGAGCCGGGTGAGCGCGCGCACGTGCGAGCCGAGGAAGGTTTCTTCGGATCCGACGAGGTCGGCCGCGTGGATGTCGCCGGCCAGCGGGCGGGACTGCACGGAGCGCGCCAGATCGAGCGCCACCGGAATCCCGACGACGAGGATGCCGTCGAGCTCGAGGCCGTGTCCGAGCCACCAGCCGAGCTGCGAGTAGTCCATCGTCAGCGCAGCCACGAGCGACGTTGCGAGCCAGATGATCCCGACCGTCACGAGCAGGTCTGAGATCCGGCGCGTCAGCAGGAACGTGCGCAGGGCCCGCATCGCGAGCAGGCCGAAGAGGAGAAGGCCGACGGCCAGTGTCGCGAGCGCAGGCGTGCTGTTGGCGTTCGGGAGCTGCGGCACCGCGGATGGGTCGAAGATGGCGGAGATGCCGATGCCGAGCACGACCGCGAGCAGAACGCCTTCGATCACGAGCAGCCGTTTGACGCCGATGCGCCGCGAAAACGACATCGACGAAAGAGCGAGGAGCGCGGCGCCCGCGGGCAGTGTCGCCCCGCCGGTGAAGATGATCACGCCGTTCATCGTCGGGATGATGAATCCCGGTGTTGCAAGACCGTGCAGCGCAAGCAGCGCCGCCATCACGCCGAAGGCGCCACCGACGAGCACCGTGCGCGTGTCGTTGAAGCGCGCACCGACGATCGAGAGGGCAACGCATGCTGTCGCCGCGGCAAGTGCGGTGAACCCGACAGCGTAGAAATGGATGTGCGCGTCGATCGTGACGGCGTGATGGCCCACGGCCAGTTCGACGAGGGTCGGAAACCCTGCCGCAACCACGCCCAAAAACAGGACGGGAAAGAGCCGCTCGCTCAGCCGCACGAGAAGGTTGTCGGCAGCTACCAGGGGAAACTGTAGGGTCGATTCGATGGTTTCGTACCGGTATCTGATCGTTGGCGGCGGCATGAGCGCGGACTCCGCCGTTCGAGGGATACGCGACCACGACAAGGACGGATCGATCGGCCTCGTCGGCGCCGATCCGGAGCCGCCCGTACGCCCGTCCGCCGCTCTCGAAAGGGCTCTGGCAGGGCAAGGAGGAGGCGACGATCTGGCGCGGCACCGCCGACCTCGGTGCCGATCTCCACCTCGGCAGGCGGATCACCGGAATCGACCTCGAAGGACACACCGCGGTCGACGACCAGGGTGAGAGCTACGGCTGGGAGCGGCTCCTGCTCGCCACCGGCGGCCGCCCGCGCCGGCTGCCGTCGGGCAACGGAAACGTCGTCTACTACCGCACCGTCGCCGACTACAGGCGCGTGCGCGCCGAAGTGCGGGACGGCGTTCGCTTTGTCGTGATCGGCGGCGGCTTCATCGGCTCGGAGATCGCGGCTGCGCTTTCGTGGAGTGGCGCCGCGGTGACGATGGTGTTCCCGGAGAACGGAATCGGCGCCAGGCTCTTTCCGACCGAGCTCTCGGAGTTCGTCAACGGCTACTACCGGGAGAAGGGTGTCGAGGTTCTGCCAGGCGAGGTCGTCGACACGATCGAGGACGGCGTCGTGCGGCTCGGAAGCGGCCGCACGCTCGAGGCCGACGGGATCATCGCCGGGCTCGGGATCGAGCCGGAGACCGAGCTCGCCGAGGCGGCCGGGCTGCCGGTCGACGACGGGATCGTCGTCGACGATCGTGGTCGCGTCGGCGGGCGCGACGACGTCTTTGCCGCCGGCGACGTCGCGCGCTTTCCCGCGAAGGCGCTCGGCAAGCTGATCCGGGTCGAGCACGAGGATCATGCGAACAGTCACGGGCGCGCGGTCGGCGCGAACATGGCCGGCGCCGATTCGCCGTACGACCATCTGCCGTTCTTCTACTCCGATCTGTTCGAGCTCGGCTACGAGGCGGTCGGCGAAGTCGACTCGCGCCTCGACAACATCGCAAGTTGGGCAGAGCCGAACCGGAAGGGCGTCATCTGTTACGTCGACGAGGGGAGCAGGCCGCGCGGCTTTCTGCTCTGGGACGTGTGGGGGAAGGTGGACGAAGCCCGTGCGCTGATCGAAGCCGGCGAAGCCGATCGACGGGTCGCAGCTGGAGGCGTTTGCTCAGTTAGAGAAAACCGAGGAGCACGTTCGCTCGTAGTCATCCACATGAAGCGATCACTCCTTGCACTCCCAATGCTGCTCGTCTTCATCGTTCCTCTCGCCGCGGGAGCGGTGCTGCCGACGGTGAAGACGGCAAAGAACACCGATCTCGGCACGGTGCTCGTCAGCTCGACCGGCCGAACGCTGTACCACTTCACCTCCGACACGCGCACGAAGGTGAAATGCACTACTGCGTGCATGGCGCTCAGTGGCCGCCGCTCCTGATCCCCGCCGGTGCAAAGCCGGCCGCAGGACCTGGGATTTCGGCTGCCAAGCTCGGCACGTTCAAGCGCGCGGACGGTGGCCTGCAGGTCACCTACAACGGGATGACGCTCTACCGCTACTCCGGCGACTCGAAAGCCGGCCAGGCAAACGGCGAAGCCGTGAGCGACAAGTGGTACGCGGTGTCGTCCGCCGGCAAGCTCGTCAAGCCGGCTGCAACGCCGTCTGCTGGTGGCGGCGGTCTCGGCTCGACCGGTTACACGACGCCGTCGTCGACCGACCACGACCACCCCCGGGTACGACCCCGGCTACTAAGACCCGTCGTTCAGCTGCGGGCCGGCGCACCCGTTCGTCGCCGGCCCGCCTGCCTCAACGGAATCAGGTAACCGTCAGCGTGCCCTTCATGCCGGCGGCGGCATGGCCGGTGACGGTGCAGAGGTACGGGTACTTGCCCGCCTTTGCGAACGTCACCTTCAGGGTCTTCGTCTGAAGCGGCGAGATCAGCGTGGTCTTGTGTCCCGCGATCTTGAAGTCGTGCGGCAGATTGCCCTTGTTCGTGACCTTGAAGGTCACGACTCCGTGGCGCACCTTCTTCAGCGAGAGCGTGAACCTGAACTCCGACGGCTTCCCGGCCGTCACGGTCACGGTCGTCGCGTGGGCGACGGTCTTGTGGGCGCCTGCGGGCAGCGCCCAGGCGAGCACCGCGCACGAGGCCACAAGGAGGAACAGTCCGATCCGATTCCGAGCCATGGGGCAACCCCCTCTTTCGTTTTGTCTTGTTGTTCTCTCTTCTGGTGTACCCCTGGTACGTAAAGCCGATGCAAGCGATCGGTATGGATCTGAAACGGCGGAGGGCGCCTGGTGGGCGCCCTCCATTGCCTGCAGCTAACGGTCAGAGCTAGTGGTGATGGTCACCCTCGACGTGCGAGAGCGTGTTCGTCCCGCCCGAGACGGTGCACGTCAGGTCGACGTGGTCGCCGTTGTGCAGCTTCGCGACGTCCGTCGTGAGCGTGGACGGCACCGTGCAGGTGACGCCCGCAACGGTGACCGTGCCCGGTGCCGATCGTGACCGCGCCCTTGAGCTCGATCGTCTCCGGCTTCGGGGGCTTCACCGGGCGGCAGCCACCCGAGCTGACCTCGACCGCGTTGCCGCCGGTTGTTGCACCGCCGAGCTTGCCGCCCGTGAATCCTCCCGTCGCCGTCCAGTTCGCGGACAGGTTCGCGATCAGCTTGTTCCAGGTTGCCGACCCGTGGCCTTCCGCGAGTCCGGCCAGGTTGCCCCCCGCTCCGATGACGGCGTCGAACTGCGCCACGGTGTGGTCGGTGCCGTCGATGCGCAGCCTGCCCGACACCGTGCCGTCGCCGGCCGGATTGACGTCGATCTCGGCGTCGATCGTCGCGGTGCCGCTGAGGTCGCCCGTCGCGGTGCCCGTCCAGCGCCCGTGCGTCGTCGTGTAGGTGCCGTCGGAGGCCGTGCAGGTGTCGGTGCGGACGTTGCTCGCGGTGGCTGCGGTGAACGCCGCGCTCACCTGCTTGATCGACTTCCCGTTGTTGTCGTGTGCAACCGCGATCCCCGCCCCAACCAGCACAAGGACAGTTGCGGCGAACCAGATGAGTCGGCGCATCAGTCTCCCCCTCCGTGGTTACGTAGCCGTGTCGCTAGGAAGGACGCGCCAACGCCCCGGGACTTGCGCAGGAAGCTGTAAAGGTTCTGTCAGAACTTTCGGGAACCGAACTCGCGCGCGGCCTGGATCCCGCGCTCGGCGAGGTTGTCCCGTAGGCCCTCGAGCAGGCTCCGACGTGAGTAGCGCCGCTCGGCCGCCGGTATTTCGGGGGCCGCAGCGGCCTCTGCGGCCGCCTGAGCCAGCTCCAGCCGGTTGTCGGGGACTTCGCTGCCGCAGGTGCCGCAGATCAGCGGATCGTCGGCGCCGCGGGGCTCGACTGGGAGCACCACCATCGTGTCGCAGCCCGGACAAATAGCGGTCGAGGGGAGGTTCACGGAGTTCATTGTTAGGAAAGGTAGCACCGGAAATTAAGGTTTTCCCGTAGTTCGCTGCAGATCATTGCGGCTGCCTTTTGAGCGGCGCTACCCTCGTTGACAAGCACGTAAAGCCGCGACGGAAGTTTTG
This sequence comes from uncultured Actinomycetes bacterium, assembly GCA_963761365.1. GTDB lineage: Bacteria > Actinomycetota > Thermoleophilia > Gaiellales > Gaiellaceae > PALSA-600. Next base: position 99,979 of record CAVXHB010000021.1, read on the forward strand.
AGCAGTCCCACCGCGGCGACGACAACCTTGTACCAGCACGCTTCCCTGAAAGGGGGGTAACTTGGCGAGCAAACTGAAGATCAAAGTCAATGGTCTCGTTCACAACGTGACGGCGAGCCTTGACACTCCGCTCCTGTACGTCCTGCACAACGAGCTTCACCTGCATGGTCCGCGGTTTGGTTGCGGGCTTGCGCAGTGTGGTGCCTGTTCGGTGCTTTTGGACGGCAAGGAGATTCGCTCGTGTGTGACTCCTGTGGCCGCTGTTAGCGGCAAGGCGATTACGACGCTCGAGGGCCTGCCGGCTCTGTGGGCAAAGGAAAGAGGGACGACGGCTGCAAGCCCTGCTTTGCATCCGTTGCAGCAGGCGTGGATCGACGTTCAGGTGCCGCATTGCGGCTATTGCCAGAACGGGATGATGATCCAGGCCGCGGATCTGCTCGCGACGACGAAGAATCCGACCGAGGATCAGATCCGCACGGCGATGAACGGTCATCTCTGCCGTTGTGGCACCTATCCGCGCATCCTGACGGCGATCAAGCAGGCCGCCGCTGTGATGGCGAAGGGAGGGAAGTAACCATGACGGGCCTCCTGCATGAAAGAGAGTTCTCCCGCACGATGTTTCTCAAGGGCGGCGGCGCGTTGCTCGTCGGCTTCAGTGTGGCCGGTGCCTCGTTTGGCGCCAAGGCTGCCAAGGCAGCCGACGACCCGTTCGCGTCGAACGGCCCGTACGACCAGACCGCGGTCGACTCGTGGCTGATCATCCACGCGGACAACTCCGCGAGCCTGAAGATCGGCAAGGTCGAGATGGGCCAGGGCACCACGACCGGGCTGCTGATGATTGCGGCTGAAGAGCTCAGCATGGACTTCGGCCAGATGAAGATGATCACGCACGACACGAACGTGACCCCGAACCAGGGCGCGAGTGTCGGCAGCCAGGGGATCCAGACCGGCGGCAAGCAGACCCGTGCGGCGGCAGCGACCGCGTACACGGCGCTGCTGAACATGGCGTCGGCGAACCTCGGCGTGCCGGTGTCGAGCCTGACCGTGAAGTCGGGCGTCGTCTCGGGCGGCGGCAAGACCGTCACCTACGGCCAGTTGATCGGCGACAAGCTGTTCAACACGGCGATTCCGAACATGTCGACGCCCGGCAACGTGACCACGCCGGTCCAGGCCGTCGCGGGCGCACCGGGCACGAAGCCGGTCAGCTCGTACACGGTCGTCGGCACGAGCCCGCCCCGCGTCGACATTCCGGCCAAGGTGAACGGCTCGTACACGTACGTGCACAACGTCAGGCTCCCCGGCATGCTCCACGGGCGCGTCGTGCGTCCGCGCGGCCAGGGCGCGTACGGTGACGGCACCGCCCCGGCGCTGATCTCGTACGACGAGAGCTCGATCAGCCACATCCCGGGTGCCAAGGTCGTTCGCTCCGGCAACTTCCTCGGTGTTGTTGCTCCGCTCGAGTATTCCGCGATCCAGGCAGCGGCACAGCTGAAGGTGAAGTGGGCGCCGATGCCGCCGATCCGTGACGTCGGCAACCTCTTCAAGGGGATGCGCGACGACGATACGGCCGGCAAGGTGCCGGCACGCATCGGGATCAGCGCGGGCAACTTCGACAGCGCGTTCGCAAGCGCTGCGCAGACGCTCCAGCGGTCCTACAACTACCACTACACGGGCCATCTCCCGATCGGGCCGTCGTGCTGTGTTGCCGACGTCACCCCGGCCGGTGCCCGCATCTTCACGAACACGCAGGACGCGTACACCACACGCGGCCTCGTCAAGTCGGCGCTCGATCTGGTGATGGGAGCGAACACGCTTCCGCTCAACCGGATCCGCCTGACCTACGTCGAGGGCTCGAGCGTCTTCGGCTCGTCGCCGTACAACGACACCGCGCAGGGCGCCGCGATCATGTCTGCGCTCACGGGCACGCCGGTTCGGCTCCAGTTCATGCGCTGGGACGAGCACGGCTGGGACAACTACGGCCCGGCCCAGATGACGGACATCCGTGCGGGCATCGACGCGAGTGGCAACATCACCGCGTTCGAGTTCACCGCGTTCGGGATTCCGTACTGGACGACGGCGCCGGCCCTTCAGCAGGTCGGAGGGGCGCCGGTGTTCGCAACGACGGGCCCGCTGGACACGACGATCAGCGGCTCGCAGTACAACATCCCCAACTGGCGCGTGATCGGCAAGAGCCTGCCGCTCCAGAACAACTACTTCAAGGTGTCGTTCCTGCGGTCGCCGAATGCGCCGCAGTCGGGCTTCGCCGCGGAGCAGGCTGTCGACGAGCTGGCGCACATGGCCAAGATGGATCCGGTCGCGTTCCGCCTGCAGAACGTCGCAACCACGACGAGTCAGGTTCCCGACGTCGCGCTTCGGTGGAAGAACGTGCTCACCAACGTGGCGAAGGATGCGAACTGGCAGCCGAAGGTGGCTGCGTCGAACCTGTCTTCGGCCAACGTCGTCAGCGGCCGCGGCGTCGCGTTCGGGTTCTACGCGAACACGATGTCCTGTTGTGTCGCCGACATCACGGTGAACAAGAAGACGGGCAAGATCGTCGTGAAGACGCTGCACGTCGACGGTGACGCCGGCCTGATCGCATACCCGGCCGGAAGTCAGAACAACGAAGAGGGTGCAGCGATGCAGGGCCTCAGCAGGGCGCTCACCGAGGAGGTCACGTTCAACAAGTCGAACGTGACGAGCCTCGACTGGGTGACCTATCCGATGGTCCGGTTCAAGGATGCACCCAAGGTGTTCATCCATGGCCTCACCCGCACGGACGTTCCGGATCCCAATGGTCCTGGGTCACGGACGACCGGCTCGGGTGAGCCGGCGCTGCCCCCGGTGGCGCCTGCAATCGCCAACGCGTTCTTCGATGCCACAGGCGTCCGGATCTACGAGGCGCCGATGACCCCGGCCCGCGTCCGCGCGGTGCTGAAGGCAGCGAACGTCGCGTAGCGATCTCGACGTGGAAGGATGAGCGGGGCCCTTCGGGGCCCCGCTCCAATTTGGGCCAAACATGCGCGGCTGACTATTGAGTGCGACCACGGAGACGGGTATCCTGAGGTCAGTCCTTTGGAGGCCCCTCGCACGTGAAGAAAGCTCTGCTGGCACTCATCGTTGCGCTCGTCTTCGTCCCTGTCAGCCAGGGCGGCGGAGCTGCTCGCCAGGCTCCCGGCCTGCCGCTCCACGGGGTGCTCGCGCCCGGCATCAGCCTCGCGGGAATCCACATCGGAGACACGACCGCCAAGGTGAAGTCGGTCTGGGGCCGGAACTACAAGCTCTGCCCGGACTGCAAGGGCACCTACTGGTACTACATCTATACGCACGGCGAACCGCTCGGTGCCGCCGTCAAGTTCAGCAAGGCCGGCAGGGTGGTCGCCGCCTTCACGCTCGGCTCGCCGACCGGTTGGCGAACCAGTGAAGGCCTGGGGATCGGCGAGCAGATCGACAAGGTGACGAGCCTGTACGGACAGGTCGGCTGGCACGTGTGCGTTGGTTACGGCGCGATGTCGATGCGCAACAACTCCACCGTGACGTCGATCTACACGAGCGGCCTCGCCGTCTACGGCTTCGCGATCACCGCGCCCGCCGAGTCAATTTGTCAGTAAGCCGGGTTCCTGGCCGCCGAACGTTTCTCGCGTTGAGTGCCCGCCGTTTGCGCGCGAACTGTCTGTAACGCTCACGGCCGCCCACGCAGACGGCCGTGCGGACTTCGTCCGCGCGTCCTGACACGGCGCGGCTACGCCACGCCTACGCAGACGGCCGTGCGGACTTCGTCCGCGCGTCCTGACACGGCGCGGCTACGCCACGCCTATGCCGCGCCGGGGCCACCGGCCAGGCGCGACGCGACGATCGTTGCGAGCCCCTTCTCGAAGCTCGCCGGCGGTGCGGTCTTGAACGAGCTGATCGTGATCGCCGTGATCGTCCTGCCCTTGCCGAGAATGATCACGTCGAAGTAGTTCGCCACCTTGTTCTTCCCTGAGTCGAGCGTGCCGACCACACGGTAGGCCGCGGTATGGGGGAGGGAGGTCGAGAACGGCAACTTGCCTTTCGAGGTGATCGTCACCTTGACCCCGCGCGCCTCGACCGCGTCGAGGGTTTGGACGACGCACGCGATCAGGCCCGGCGTCACGGCTCGCTGCCAGTACGTGTTGGCCTGGCCGGCCGTCGCGTAGACGCTGGTCTTCTGGAGCACGAAGGGACCGATCGTGTCGTAGGTGATTGCCGCCGAGGTCGCGGCGCCGGTCTCGACGATCCCCTTGCCGCTCGGGCGGAAGCCGGTGCAGCCGAAGCTCGTCCCTTGCTGCGGGCTCGCCTTCCCTGTCCAGCCCTTGCCCATGTCGGCGATCGTGACGAGTGAGGCCTTCGCGGTCGTCGTGTCGGCCGTCGTGTGCTTCATTGCGGGGGCGGCTGCGGCGAACGCGATTGCCAGCAGGACCCTCATCCCGAAAGCGTACCCGCCTCCGGCGGTACCCTTCGAGCGTGGCCGAGACGACGCGCACAACGGAGTTCGTCGCGCTCGGGCACGCCGGCTCCGAGCATTACGCGGGCCTCGAGACGTTCCCAAACCCGGGCGTCAAGCGCGTCGAGCTCGCAAGCGACGAGCTCACCGCCGTCTGCCCGATCACCGGGACAGCCCGACTTCTACCTGGCGGAGATCGAGTTCGAGCCCGACGCGCTCTGTCTCGAGTCGAAGTCGCTGAAGCTCTACTTGAACGCGTTTCGCAACGAGGGCGCGTTCGCCGAGGCGCTGGCGGTGCGGATCCGCGACGACGTCGCAGCCGCCCTCGAGCTCCCGGCTGCCCGGGTGCGGGTGACGCTCGTTCAGAAGGCCCGCGGCGGGATCACGATCACCGCCGAAGCCTGAGCTCCGCTATAGTTGACTGATCAAGTAGTCGACCAAAGGGAGTTGAGATGGCTTCGGGGCTTCTACTTCTGCGTCTCGTCCTCGGCCTGACGATGGCCGGCCACGGTGCGCAAAAGCTCTTCGGCTGGTGGGGCGGCCCCGGCCTGAAAGGGATCTACGGCTGGCTCGCCGGCATGCGCATGCGCGGTGGCTGGGTGCCGGTGGGGATGCTCGTCTCGGCGGAGTTCGGCGGAGGGATCGCACTCGCGCTCGGGCTGCTGACGCCGTTTGCCGCACTTGGGATCGACGCCGCGATGATGGTTGCGATTGCGACCGTGCACTGGGCGAAGGGCTTCTGGGCCGGCAACGGCGGTTTCGAGTTCAACCTGCTGATCATCGCGGCGGCCACGGCGCTTGCCGCCATCGGCCCCGGGCGGTTCTCACTCGACCACGCCTTCGGCTGGGCGGACAACCTCAGCGGCAAGTGGTGGGGCGCGGGTGTACTCGCCGGCGGCGCGCTGATCGCGTTCTTGCTGCTGACGATCGGACGACGGCCGGAACCGGCCGCGAACTAGGAGAATGGGCGGCCGATGCAGCCGCCCCGCTTCGATTTCGACGACCTCTCGCTCGAGGAGCTCCGCGCCCGGCAGAGCGTGAAGTGGCGGCGGTACCCGCCCGACGTACTTCCGGCCTGGGTCGCGGAGACGGACTTTCGCCTCGCTCCTTCCGTCCGCGCTGTCCTGCAAGAGGCGGTAGAGCGAGACGACACCGGCTATGCGAGCTCGCGGGGACTTGCCGACGCGTTTGCCGCGTTCGCAGCCGCGCGGTTCGACTGGGTGATCGATCCGGATCGCACGCTGATGGTGGCCGACGTCATGTCCGGCGTCGCCGAGGTGCTGCGCGCACTCACCGCGCCGGGTGACCTCGTCGTCGTCAACCCGCCGGTGTACCAGCCGTTCTTCACCGTGGTTCGCGATCTCGGCCGCGAGGTCGTCGAGGCGCCGCTTTCGCCCACGTTCCAGCTCGACCTCGATGCGCTCGAGCGCGCGTTCATGGGCGGGGCGAGCGTGTACCTGTTGTGCAACCCGCACAACCCGACCGGCACCGTCTTTGCGCCCGACCAACTGGCACAGGTCGCAGAGCTCGCGGCGCGGTACGAGGTGCTCGTCATCTCCGACGAAGTGCACGCGCCGATGACACTGCCGGGCGCCACGCACACGCCGTACCTGACGGTGGCGGAAGAAGGGCTCGCGCTCGTCAGCGCCAGCAAGGCATGGAACCTCGCCGGACTGAAGTGCGCGCTGGTCGTTGCCGCTTCGGAGGAATCTGCAGATGAGTTGGGCCGCGTTCCCGGGCACGTGAGCTACCACGCGGGCCACTTCGGCGTGCTTGCGGCGATCGCCGCGTTCAACGACGACGAGTCGTGGCTCGACGCGCTGGTCGCGCATCTGGACCTGCAGCGCAAGCGTCTCGCGGAGTTGCTCGCCGCCGAACTGCCGGCCGTTCGCTGCACGTTGCCGGAGGCGGGCTACCTCGCGTGGCTCGACTGCCGCGCACTCGGGCTGGGCGACGATCCGAGCGCCGTCTTCCTCGAGCGCGGCCGCGTCGCGTTGTCGCCCGGGCCGAGCTTCGGCACCGAGGGGAACGGCTTC
>CAVXHB010000022.1:0-211195 GCA_963761365.1 uncultured Actinomycetes bacterium
CTCGCTGATGGTCGCCGGTCTGGCCACGTCGCTGCCGCAGACGCTGCAGAGCGGCTCGACCGCACAGGGCGTGCCGGCTCGCCTCGGCCCACACGGTCGCCGCGCTACCACCGGTCGGCACGTTGTTCGCCGCTTTCCTCGGCTACAACCCGATCCAGCAGTTGCTCGGGCCGGACATCGTCGGCGCCCTGCCGGCCGAGCAACGCGGCCACCCTGACCGGTCGGGAGTTCTTCCCGAACCTGATCTCCGCGCCCGTTCCACGATGGACTGAGCATCGTGTTCACCCTGGCCATCGTGATGGGTGTCATCGCCGCGGCCGCCTCCCTGATCCGCGCCCGTCGGCCCGGCCATCGCCGGTGCCGCGCTCGACGCCGCCACCGAGGCGGCCGAGGCGGACGGCGGAGACCTCGGGCGTCCGCGGGCTGAGATTAGCGCCAGCGGTCGTCCGCGAGACGGCGGCGGCGGCCTACGGGTCGCCGCCACGGTCCTCCAGGCAGCGCAGGCCGGCCGCGGTCAGCCGACGGCTCCTCGTCGCGGCTGACCAGGCCGCAGCAGACGCCAGCCGACCCGCGGCCCGGCCGGCCTCCCGGCCGGCAATCGGTCCATCGTGGACGGTGGCGCAGAACGCCGGCCAGCTCGACCCGATCGCCCGGGCGGCACATCCTGCTCGCCCAGCCAGCGCAGCAGACGCCGCGAGACGTCACGGATGCACGGCGGTGTCGAGGGCGGCCAGGAACCGCTGTACTCGTCGAGGTCCTCGTCGCGCGGGCGGCTCGCCTGGTCGGCCGCCGGCTCGTCGACTGCCCGGTCGCGAGCAGCCCGACGAGGACCGCCTCGGCCGGTCCCATCGCCTCGATCTCCTGCTCCAGCGCGGGTATCTCGCCGTGCAACAGGCCGAGCGGCGGTCTCCAGATCCGACTGTTGCATGGCCCGCCGCTGGGCCATCACCGCGCCGGCCAGCCGCGACGCCGGCTCCCGCACCCGGTCGGCCAACAGAGCCAGCATCTCGCCGACGCCCCGCAGCAGCTGACCCACCTCGCCCGGTCGCTGGGCCAGGCCGCGCAGCATCGCCAACGGACCGACGTCCGGCCCTCACCGGCGTCGCCGGCGACCGGCCGTGACGGCCGGCCGCGACGATCGCCGTGTACAGACGGGGCCGAGACCCCGGGGCCAGTACGGCCCGGGCCAGGCGCGGTGCCTCGTCGGCACGCGGAGCGCGGTCGCTCGCAACGAGCCGGCGTCGAGCCCGAGCGCGTCGAGCAGCGGCAGCCGACCGGCGGTCCCGGCCAGCAGCGCCGCCAACACATGCGCCGGCCCCACGGCCGCGCTCGCCCGCGGCCGCCGACCGGCGTCGCAGCAGCACCCGCTACGACCGGTCGGGTCGAACGCCCGGCGCCTCGGGCGCGGCCGAACCTGGCGTCTGCCACAGCTTCGCGGCGCAGCCGGATCACGCCCTGCCAACCGCCCCGGCCCGACCCCCGCCGCCTGCAGGGTCAGCGCGATGTCGTCGTCGCCGCCGGCCAACCCGAGCAACAGGTTCTCGGCCGACACGTACTCGTCGTCGAGTTCCTCGGCCCACCGTGGCCGCCTGCTCGAAGCGCGGCGGCGAGTTCCGGGGTCGACAGCGGCTGGTGCCGCATTCCGGCGGAGCGGCGTGCGCCGGCGCCGGCAGTATCCGCGATGAAGGCGGTCACCGGGCCAGTGTGCGGTCCGGTTCGCTACCCAGCCGTTGCAGGTACAGAGACGAAACTGTCCGCCTCGAACAGCGCCGCCAGCAGATGACCGGTGGTCACCCGCGGATGCGCCTTGTCCCGGGCCAGGCCGCGGGCCCGTGCCAGGGCCTCTTCGCTCTTGACCGTCCAGCGCCGATCCGTCAACGACAACTCCCGCTGGTCCGATGCGTCACTCCGTTGTGGACGGTGTCCGGCCGGGCCTGGCGCCGGACACGCCTGCGCCGACACCGGGCAGGGTTGGCACCGTGTGCACGCTAGGATGCGCCGCCGCGCAGTCAACATAAGTGCTGATTAACTCTCTGGTACGAGCGGCCGCGTACGGCGCTGGTGCGTCCGGGTGGTGCCGCGCTGACGGGTAGGTAGCTGCGGTGAAGGTCGCGCGGTTACACGGCGTGGCAGACATCCGACTCAGCGACGAACCGGTGCCCGAGGTCAGGCCGGGCATGAGCCTGGTCCGGGTCACCTCGGTCGGCCTGTGCGGCTCCGATCTGCACTGGTACACCGACGGCGGCATCGGCGACGCGGTGATCCGCCGACCGCTGGTCATCGGGCACGAGTTCGCCGGCGTGGTCGCGGCCGGACCGCGCAAGGGCACCCGGGTCGCGGTCGATCCGGCGATCGTCTGCGGCATCTGCGCGTTGTGCCGGGACGGCCACCCGAACCTGTGCCGCGACATCTCCTTCGCCGGCCACGACCGGTGCGACGGCGCGCTGCGGGAATTCTGGCTCTGGCCGAGCCATCTGCTGCATCCGTTGCCGGATTCAGCTGTCCGACACCGACGGGGCGATGCTGGAGCCACTCGGGCGTGGCCGTGCACGCACTGGATCTGGCCCACCTGAAACCCGGCCAGTCGGTCGGAGTGTTCGGGTGCGGACCTATCGGGATGATCCTGATCCAGCTGCGCGAAAACCGCCGGCGCCCGTACGGTCATCGCCAGCGATCCGCTGCCCCACCGGCGACAGGCCGCCGCGCGGCTACGGCGCGGACCAGGTCTTCGAGGCGATCACCGACGATGCCGGACACGACGGCGTCGATGTGGCGTTCGAGGTCGCCGGCAACGATGCCGCGGTGGAGGCCGCGATGCTCGCCGCCCGCCACGGCGGCCGGGTGGTTCTGGTGGGCATTCCGGACCGGGACAGCACCACGTTCCGCGCTTCGGTGGCGCGCCGCAAGGGACTGACGATCCTGCTCGTACGGCGGATGAAGGAGGTCTACCCGCGGGCCATCGACCTGGTCCGCCGCGGTCGGGTCGACGTGCGCTCGCTGGTCACCGCGACCTATCCGCTCGAGCAGGTCGCCGATGCGATGGTCTCGGCCGTGGCCCGCGAAGGCCTCAAAGGTCGAAGTCCGCCCGTAGCGAGCAGCACGCCGATCGCGGTCCGGACGAGGTCGGGCAGCATCCGGCCCAGCGGCGCGTCCAGGCACAGATCCGCCTTGGCGTCGCCCGGGTCGCGCCCTGATTGACGATCGCGACCGGGACGCCGAGCCGGGCCGCCCGCAACACGAACCGGCGCCCCGACATGACCGTCAGCGACGAGCCGAGTACCAGCAGTGCGGAGGCCTGTTCCACCAGGGCGAAACAGGCCTGCACCCGAGGCGCGGGCACGGTCTCGCCGAAGAAGACCACGTCGGGCTTCAGGGTGCCGCCGTCGACACCGGACGCAGTCGACGGTCGCGAAATCGGCCAGCGCGCCATCGTCCAGGTCGACGTCGCCGTCGGGGTTGACGGCGGTGGCCTCGCCCTGGAAGTCCGGATTCGCCTCGGCCAAGCGGCGGTGCAGCTCGGTGCGGGAACTCGTGCCGCCGCAGTCGAGACAGACCACCCGGGCCAGGTTGCCGTGCAGTTCGATCACCGAGCGGCCGCCGCCGGCCTGATGCAGACCGTCCACGTCGAGCAGGTAGAGGATCGGTAGCAAGAGGACACTGACGCACAGCGCAGCGGTGATCAAGCCGGCGAAGAAGAGCGCGAAGACACCGATGACGCCACCGAGGAAAACCCAGCGGAACTCGTGCACCTTGCGGATGCCGAGATGCGGGAAGAGCGTCGTGAAGACCCCCGGTTGAAAAACGTGCTCGCCGGGATGCGGAGCGTAATGCGACTTGCGGTTCTTCGACACCCCCGATCCCGTGAAGCCCTGGCGGGCGCCGCAGTTCGTGCAGAAGACACCGTCGGGGACATCACCGCGACCGCAGTTCTCGCAACGCATCGGGCGAGCCTACGCTTACGTCAACGCTGAGGAGAGCTCCGCGAGCTCACGGTCACGATCGGTGACGCCGCCGGCCGTGTGCGTCCACCAGCGGAGGATCACTTTGTCGTAGTGGATCTCGATGTCGGGGTGGTGGTTCTCGCTCTGGGCAAGCTCCGCCACCTTGTTGACGAAGGCAATCGCCTGGAGGAAGTCGTCGAACTTGAACTCCCGCTCGAGCTTGTCGTCGACCTCGCTCCAGCCTGCTGGGGTGCCCGTCATCAGGCGCATTGTGACGTACTGTCGGGTGATGGCGCGGCCAACGTTGCGAAGCTCCAGGAAGGCGCGCGCGAGGGGATCGACCGAGCTGCTCTGCGAGGCGGTCTTCCGGCCGCTCGCTCACGTCGTGGTGCTCGCGTTGCTGCCGCTGCGGGTGCCCCCGCCGGCAGTGGTGCTCGCGGCCACCGGCACCGGTCTCGCGGCTGCGGTCGAGCTCGGCCGACGGGACTTCGTCGGCGCCGCACTGCTGCTGCAGCTGAAGACGGTGCTCGACAACGCCGACGGGCAACTCGCCCGCGCAGCCGGGCGCGTCTCCGTTCTCGGGCGTTACCTCGACTCGGAGTCCGACCTGTTCGTCAACGCCGTGCTCTTCGTCGCGCTTGGACACGTCACGGGCCGGTGGTGGCTGGCAGCCGCGTCCTTCGTCGTGTTGACCTTGGTGCTCTCGGTCGACTTCAACCTCGAGCGGCTCTTTCGACGCGAGCGCGGGGACGAGCTCGAGGCCCGGCCGGAGGCACACGGCGCGGCCGCAGCGCTCGCACGTGTCTACGACCTCGTCTACGCGCCGCAGGACCGTGTGGTCGAGCGCCTGGTCGAGCGGCGGCTGCGCAAGCTCGGCGCGAGCTCGGGCGGGCGACTGCGCTACCACGACGGCGCAACGCTGACGGTCCTTGCGAACTTCGGGCTCTCGACGCAACTGGCAGCGCTCGGTATCTGCCTCCTCGCCGGTCATCCGGGGGCGTACTTGTGGGTCCCGATCGCCTGCGGGCTCGCATTTGTGCCTCTCGAGGTACGGCGCGGGTACCTTGTGAGGCGATGAAGGAGCTGAGCCTCAACGATGTGCGGGAGGCGACCGCGTGGTCGGACCTGCCCGGGCGCGAGATCGCGCCGGAGGACTGGGAGCGGTTCCGCGTCCACATCGCCGAGATCTTCGAAGCGCTCGGGATGGATCTGGACACGCCCGGCACCCGCGAGACACCCGAGCGTTTCCTGCGCGCGCTCTACGACGCGACCGCAGGGTACGAGGGCGACCCGAAGCTGCTGACTGCATTCCCGGCTGAGAGCGACGGCGAGACAGCGGCCCCCGGGATGATCATCGAGGGCCCGATCGGTTTCAGCTGTCTTTGCGAGCACCACGCGCTGCCGTTCTTCGGCGTCGCGCACCTCGGTTACATCGCAGGCGATCGGATCATCGGCATCTCGAAGCTGACACGGATCGTGCGGTTGTTTGCTCGCCGCTTCACCGTGCAGGAACGGCTTGGAGAGCAGATCGCCGATGCACTTGTCGAGCTCGTCGAGCCGCTGGGCGTGGCGGTGCGCCTCGATGCATCGCATCTCTGCACGCGCATGCGGGGCGTCGAAGAGACGTCGCACACGGTGACGACGTACTGGCGCGGAGCGTACGAGGACCCCGAGCTGCGGCGCGAGTTCCTCCAGCTCATCAGTGGCTGATGTCGCGCTCGTGTGCGGAGCGGGCGGCGCGCTCGGATCCGCGCTCGTCGAGACGCTGCGTGCACGCGGCGATCACGTCGTTCCGGCCGGCCGTGACCTCGTCGACCTGACCGACGCCGATGCGGTCGAGGCGCTCTGGGAGCGATTGGCCGCAGAAGGGATCGAACCGCGCTGGGTCGTCAACGCTGCCGGCGGCTTTCGTGCCGGCACGGTTGCGGATTCCGATCCCGAGCAGCTGCGCGGGCTCATCGATCTGAACGTCGGCACCGCCTGGTGGTCATGCCGAGCCGCGGCGCGGCGCCTGCCTCCGGGCGGTGCGATCGTGAACGTGGCTGCACGCGGCGCGGTGAGCGGCGGCGCCGGCTCGGCGGCGTATTCGGTCGCGAAAGCAGCCGTCGTCCGGCTCACCCAGGTGCTCGCACTCGAGCTGGCCGAGCGGCAGGTACGTGTGAACGTGATCCTGCCGGCGCTGATCGCCACACCCGCCAACCGTAAGGCCGGCTTGGAGGGCGGCGTGCCACCCGAAGAGATCGCCACGGTCGTCGCCTACCTGCTCTCGGACGCGGCGAGCGCGGTCACAGGCGCGGTCATCCCGGTATGAGGTCGCTCGCCTTCGGCTCGCTCCCGTGGGGGAAACCATGTTTCCCCCACGTACCCCCTTCTTCCGCGTTGGTGGGGGAACCTCCCGGTTCCCCCACACCCCCCTCCCCTGCTCATAGATCCTCCTTCGGAGGCCTATGAGCGCACTCGAGCTGCTGTGGGAGGCCGAGGGGCTGCCTGCGTTCGACCTCCCCGTCGAGCTCGCCGCGCTCTACCCCGGCACGCTCGGCTTCGACGAGACGCGGTTGTACGCGAACTTCGTCGCGACGATCGACGGCGCGGTCGCGATCCCGTCCATGCCGCAGTCGAACAAGCTGATCGCCGCCGGAAGCACGGCCGACCGGTTCGTGATGGGCCTGCTGCGCGCCTGCGCAGATGCGGTGATCGTCGGTTCCGGCACCTTGCGCGCGTCGCCCGGTGGAGTCTGGACGCCGGCGCAGGCCTACCCCGACGCCGCCGGCGCCTACGACGATCTGCGCCGCATGCTCGGCCTCTCCGCCGCGCCCGAAGTCGTCGTTCTCTCGGCGAGCGGCAACCTCGACCCTGGGCATCCGGCGATCGCAGCCGGCGCGCTCGTGCTGGCGACCGATCCGGGCGCCACGGTCGCCGCGCTGCACGCGCGCGGTCACCGGCGGCTGCTGCTCGAGGGCGGCCCGCACGTGATCGGCTCGTTCCTGGAGGCGGGTGCAGTCGACGAGCTCTTCCTGACGATCAGCCCGCTGCTCGTGGGAGAACCGGAGACGCGGCTCGGCCTCGTCGAAGGCGCCGACCTCCTTCCGGGGCTTAACACACACTTACTCGGCGTGCGCCGCAGCGGCGACCATCTGTTCCTGCGCTACGGAATACTTCCAAGGTGAGTCACGCCGGCCGCCAGGCCACAGTCAACGCGGCGCTCGCAGCGTCGCTCGCGTCAGTCGTCGCGTGGGTCGCCCCGCCCGGAGTCGACTTCGCGGCACACGTGTACCAGCTCGATGTCTTCGTCAAGCACGGGTTCGAGCTGTGGACCAACTACTGGTACGCCGGCCGGTACACGTTCGTCGGCTACAGCCTCATCTACTACCCGATCGCAGCACTCGTAGGAATCAAGCTCCTCGCAGTGTTGAGCGCAGCGATCGCCACTGCGGCGTTCACGTTGATCGCGCGCGATACCTGGGGCGAGCAGACGGCCTGGTCGACGCGCTTGTTCGCAGTGGTGACCGCGGCGTCGGTGCTGACCGCGGCGTTCCCGTACGGACTCGGGTTGGCGCTCTCGCTCGTAGCGCTGCTCGCGCTTTCGCGTGGCCGGCTCGCGTGGTTTGCGGTCTGCGTCGCGCTGACGCTCGCCGCGAGCCCGCTTGCGTTCTTGTTCCTGCTCGTGATCCTCTGCGCGATCGGCGTGTCGCGTCACGAACGCGCGATCACGAAGCCCGCCACCGTCGTCGGCGTCGCCTGCGTGTCCGCCGTGCTGTTCTGGCGGCTGTTCCCCGATCCGGGCCGCTTCCCCTTCCCCGCGGCCGAGCTGATCGCGGCGCTCTTGTTCTGCGTCGGCGGGTTCCTGCTGACCTACCGGGTCGAGCGGGCCCACATCCTGCGCGCCCTGTTCGCCACGTACGCCGTCGTCTGCCTGATCGCGTATCTCGTGCCCTCCGACGTCGGCGGCAACGTCGCCCGCCTCCGCTTCGCCGCGATCCCGATCGCGGTGCTGACGATGTCGCTGCGCCGCTGGCGGCCGTGGCCGGTCGCCGCGATCGCGGTCGCGCTTGCGTGTTCGTGGAATCTGTCGCCGCTGATCTGGGGCCTCGTGCGCAGCACCAGTGACCCGTCGGCGTCAGCCGCCTACTGGCAGCCGGCGGTCAACTTCTTGCACGGCGCGCTCACGCCGGGCTACCGCGTCGAGGCTGTCGATACAACCGGCCACTGGGAAGCGGTCTACCTCCCAAGGGCAGGGATCCCGATCGTGCGCGGCTGGTTCCGGCAGGGCGACTTCCCCCAGAACGAAGTGCTGTACGACGGCCTCGGCCCGCGCTCGTACCTGCACTGGCTGCACGCACTCGGCGTGCACTACGTCGTGCTGACAGGCGCGCCCGATGACTACAGCGCTCGCGCGGAAGCGACGCTACTCCGCAGCGGACGTTCGGGGCTGCCGGTGGTGTACACCGCGCGCAATATCACCGTGTATGCAGTGCCGCACCCGACGTCGATCGTCACCGGCCCGCGCGGCGCACGCGTCGTCGCTCTGCACCAGACGGAGATCGATCTACAGCTGCGCACGCCGGGGATCTATCGCGTCGCGCTTCGCTACTCGCCGTACTTCGCCGCGCAGGGTGCGTGCATTACGAAGACGAAGGACGGGATGACACAGTTGAACGTCGCGCACGCAGGACGCGTTCGGTTGGCGTTCGCAGTCACACCGGGACGTGCACTCGCTGCCCTCTCCGGCAGTGACAGCACGTGCCCCGACGTGGGATAACGAATAAGATCGCAGGCGACCCGACGAAAAAGGAGTCGCAAAGTGGCGATTGCATACGTTCAGGAGTTCGAGATCAAGGATGGCGACACGAGCACCACCAACTACGACGCGGTCAACGCGGCGCTCAACCTTCAAGGCGCCCCCGAAGGACTCCTGATTCACACGGCCGGCTTCGACCTTGATGCCGGGGTCTTCCGCATCTTCGACGTCTGGCAGACGCGCGAGCACGGCGAGAGGTTCATCAATGAGCGACTCAATCCGATCATCGAGCCGATGGCTGCCGCGGCCGCCGAGAATCCCGACGCAAATTTCGACCCGCCGAGCCGTGAAGCCTGGTACGAACTGCACGACTCGATCAGCGGCTGACGCATAAGCCCGCTCCCAGACACTCATCGACGCGCTGGCGTCGGGCAGCGTGACGGTGAACCTCGCTGAGCTCGCGGCGGCAACGCCGGCAGGCTGCTCGTCGAGCAGACCGTCGATGAACTCGACGACCGCGCGCGTCGACTCGAGCCGGAAGCGCGTGAAGATCGCCTCACTGCCCGAGCTCTCGCCGAGCCGTGCCTCGAGCGCCTGCACCGACGGCACGACAAGCGCGCGCTGCGCCCGCAGAAGCGGTACGCGGTCGAGCCCACCGCGGTCGATCAGCACGAGCTTGAGCAGCAGCAGCGAACGCACGTCGCGAACGTGCTCCACCGGTTCCTTCAGCCAGGCGGTCAGCGCTTCCCTGCCCTGCGGCGTCGCGCGGAAGACGGTGCGGTTCGGACCGCGAACGCCGCGCTCCGACCCGGACGCCTCGATCATCCCGCGTTCCTCGAGCAGTTCGAGGGCCCGGTAGACGAGCGGCCGCCCGAGCGCCCAGACCCGGCCGATCTCGCCCTCGCGCGCCATCTGGCGGGCAAGTGCCCAACCGTGTCCGGGCTGCTCTGCCAGCAGCGCGAGAACAGACCACTCGCCTGGCGCGAGCTCGCGCTCGACCGTCACCCTGCAAGGCTACTCGGCGGGGCAGGCGGGCCGCCCTTGACGTATTAGTCAGCATGTGACTATACTCGTGGCTCGCCACTCCTCCTCCGCGCGCGGGCCGGCCAGTTTTGTGCCGGCCCGCCGCGCGCATCCAGCCGAAAACCACCGCACCGCCTGCCCGCGTAGTGCTTAGCGATGGGAGAGCGAAACCTCGCTCCGGGCGAGTGGGCGGTGCTGGCGTTGCTCTCCGAGCAACCCGCCCACGGCTGGGCGGTCGCGTCGCAACTCGACCAGTCAGGTGAGCTCGGCGTCGTCTGGTCGCTCGGGCGGCCGCTCGTCTACCGCTCGATCGATGTCCTCGCAGAACGCAAGCTGATCGAACCGGCGGCACACGAGCCCGGACTGCGCGGTCCGAACCGGACGATCTTTCGCACGACACCTGCCGGTCTCGTGGCGCTGCAGCGATTGGCTCGGCGAGCCCGTCGAGCACGTTCGCGACGTGCGCTCGCTCCTGCTGCTGAAGCTGATCTTCGCCGAGCGCGCCGGTGTCGATCCGCGTCCGATGCTGGAGGCCCAGCACGAGGCGATCGCCGCGGCCGTCAAGTCGCTCGAGGCGCGCATGCGAGCAAGCGTCGGCAGCGAGGCGATCCTGCTTCGCTTCCGGCTCGAATCGACGCGCGCCGTGCTGCGTTTCGTCGAGGGCGAGCTCGAGGCGGGCACGGAGTTGCAAGCCGCGATCTGAGCTTTGCAAGGCGGGCCCCCACGCAGAAGGGATGGAAATGCGTGGGAGCCCGCCCGGGCTTGCCTGTCCCGAGGCGTTGCCCGTATGCAGTTTCGACTTTATTGTTCAGCTCGTGACTAGTCAAGGCCGAACGTGATCACCCACCTCGGCGCCTTCGTGGCGATCTCCGCCCTGATCGCAGTGATCCCGGGACCGGACACGGCGATCGCGACCCGCAATGCCCTGGTCGGCGGCAGGCGTGCCGGGCTCTTCACGATCGTCGGGGTCGCAATCGGCCTCACGGTCTGGACGCTCGCGACGGGCGCCGGGATCGCGGCGCTGCTGCGCGCATCGGAGCCCGCGTTCGTCGCGCTCAAGCTGATCGGCGCCGGCTACCTGATCTTCCTCGGCGTGCAGGCGCTCTGGGGAGCCACCCGCCGGACCGGCGCGCGCGGGTCCGGGCCGATCGCGCGGCGGCCGATCCCGCCACGCCAGGCGCTGCGCCAAGGGTTGGTCACGAACCTCGGCAACCCGAAGATCGCCGTCTTCTTCACGAGCTTCCTGCCGCAGTTCACCCCGGCGCACCATGCGAGCTTCGGCACGCTCGTCCTCCTCGGCGCGCTCTTCTGCGTGATCGGCCTCTCGTGGCTGACGTCGTACACCTTCGCGGTCGCGCGGATCGGCGACTTCCTCCGCCAACCGCGGCCGCGGCGGATCCTCGAGGGCGTCACCGGCGGCGTGCTCGTCGCCTTCGGTGCGCGGCTCGCGTTCGAGCATCGCTAGCTGGGAAGCAAGAAACGGCACGAACGCGGACAGGTCGGTCGCGGTCGGCGTCGGGAGCTGATCGCCGGCGCAGGAGCCCGCGTCCAGACGGCTCTGCTCCTGTGCGTGCAGCCACGTGCGGTAGACCGCGTCCCGCGCCAGCCGCTCGAGCGCAACGCGCGCCGCTCCAACCGCCTGCGCGTGCGGGAGCAGCGCGAGCGGAATCGCCGCTGCAAGGGGCGTGACGTCGAACGGCCCGTCCGGCGTGTCGATCCGGCCGGCACCGGCGAGCGTGAAGACCTCCGATGGTGCGAGCGTCGATACTGCAAAGCCCTTCAACGCGTTGCCGAGCCAGGGCGCGGTGCGCGTCGTGGTCACAAGGCGCACCGGTTGCTGCGCGTAGGTGGTCAGGAAGTCGGCGATCTGGGTCGAGGTCGGCGGCTTGGGCTTGAAGCGCAGCTCGACATCGTCTCGCTCGAGTCGCGCAGCGATGATCGCGCGCGCGTCTGCAATCGTCAGCTTTGCGTTCGTGAGTGCCGCGCGATAGCGGGCTCGGTCGCCACCGAAGCTCGCGACGACGACGGCGCGCTCGGCCGAGAGCACGTTGACGTATGCAACCGGTTGCTCCGCCTTGAGCACCACCTGCTCGAGCAGCACACTCGCCGCGTAGCCCGGATCGCCGGTGAGCGTCGTCATGCGGCTGACCGAGTTCCGATCGATCTGCCCGTCGGGGAAGACACAGCGCACACCGGGCGGCAGGTCGAGCTGTCCCTCGGTGAGGGAAGTGTCGAACTGGCCGGCGTACTTCGGCGCGTCGCACAGATCGGAGCTGCGAACCCAGAGCCACACGCATGCTGCCGCCGGCTTGTCGGGATCGGGAGTCGCGCTGGCGTTGAAGGTCGCCCAGCCCCACGACCACACGCCCTGAACCTTGAACTCCTTCACGACCTCCTTCACGGCAAGTGCCTCGAGCTTGACCACCTCGAGCCAGGACGAGGCCGGCTCGAGGCCGGCACGCGTGCCCAAACCAGGCGACGACGTGAACTGCATCTCGATTGCGATGCGGCCCGACGGAATCCCGATCTGCGTCAGGTGGTTGATCAGGCCGCGCAGGCTCTGCCGGATCGTGCGGCTGGCCTTCGCCGGGCCGAGGGCGAAGAGCCCCTTCGCGTTCGGGGAGGTGAAGTAGACCTGCCGCAGCAGGATCGCGACGCTCGAGACCTGGCGCCACCACTCCTTCGCGTCGTCACTTGCGGTGTACGGAGGATTCGCGATCGAGATCAGCGGCCTCGCGCCGAGGCTTGCCAGATCGGTCAGGAACTGCAGGACGTTTTTTCGGTACTGCCCGTTCGTCGCCGACCAGGGCGTCGGCGTCTGTGCACCGGCCAGCTCGTTCTCGGCGATCATCGGCGTCTGGCACCCGGTGACCGACACGGCGTAGTCGAAGAACGTCTTCGCGCGCGCGTCGAGCAGCGAGGGATCGGCCGGATTCGAGGTCGTACCGACGCGCTTGTTGAAGTTCAGGTCGAAGAGCACAGTCGCCGCGCCCGCGGTGCGCATCTGCAGCGGCGTGTCCGTGCCGGAGGCGACGGCGAGCACCATCCCCGCCTTCGCCGGAATCGGTGCGTCATGGCCCGCAAAGTCGACCCAGATCGGGCCGGAGTCCGGCAGGCCGCACGCATCGGCGAGCGCAGACGGTGCGGCGGTCAGCGCGACGAGAGCCACGACGAGTGCGGCAAAACACTTCACGACGCGCGCGCAACGTGTGCGCGCGTCACCTCCGCGGGTGTGCGGCAGCCCGTCAACTGAAGTGCAAGTTCGACCTCGGCGCGCAGCAACTCGAGCACGTTGCGCGCACCCGCTTCGCCGTCGACGACGAGCCCCCAGAGCGGTGCTCGGCCCGCGAGCACGGCGCGCGCGCCAAGCGCGAGCGCCTTGACGACGTCGGTGCCGCGCCTGATCCCGCCGTCGACGAGCACTTCGATCCGCCCGTCGACCGCATCGACGACCTCCGGCAAGACATCGATCGTCGCGGCAACACCGTCGAGCTGCCGGCCGCCGTGGTTCGACACCACAATCGCGGCGGCGCCGTGCTCGCACGCGAGCCGCGCATCCTCGGCGCTGAGCACGCCCTTCACGATCACGGGCAACCCGGACAGCGACGAGAGCCGCTCCACGTCGGGCCACGTCAGCGAGGCAGACATCTTTCCGAACGCCGAAAGCGGAGTGACGTCAGCGTGATCGATCGCGGCGATTGTGAGGTCGGAGGGAATCGTGAAACCCGACCGGTGATCACGTTCCCGGCGGCCGAGCACCGGCGTGTCTGCGGTCAGGATCAGCGCACTGAACCCACACTCACGAGCCTGGTCGACGATCGAGCGCGCGAGGCCTTCGTCCTTCGGCACATAGAACTGAAACCAGCGCGGAGCTCCGGTCGCTTCGATCTCCTGCAACGTGGCGGTTGCCAGTGTCGACAGGCACATGATCGTTCCCGCTGCACGCGCAGCGCGCGCCATCGCAATCTCTCCATCCGGATGCGCGACGCGCTGAAATGCCACCGGCGCGACGATCACCGGGAAGGCAATGTCCTGTCCGAGCACGTTCACGTTCGTCGACGGCTCCGCCACATCGACGAGCACGCGCGGCCGGAGCTGCCAGTGCCGGTAGGCCTCGACGTTCGCGCGCAGGGTCAGCTCGTCGTTTGCGCCGCCGGCGTAGTAGCCGTACGCGCCGGGCTCGAGCTTCTGCGCGGCAAGTGTCTCGTAGTCGGCGACGTTGACGGGCTTCACCGTGCCGAGGATAAAGAAAGGCCGTCGCGCCCCCCTCGTTGCGCAACGGCCTTTGCTGAGGTGGACCATACCCTCATTTCGTTGGTTTTTCCAGCCCTTCCGTGCTAGCGTTGGTCGAGGGTCGGAGGGCCCGTCCGTATGTTGAGTCAGGTACTTCATCGCACCCGGGTCGGCGGGGTGCCTCGCGGGGCGGGGCGTCGTCGAATCCTGATCACGGGCACACCGGGGACCGGCAAGCGCGCGCTCGGCAACTACCTGGCCGAAGAGCGCGGCTTCCACCATCTCGACCTCGACCGGGGCTCGATGCGCGCGCAATTCCTCCGCTCGGGAGAGGAAGGCCTCCGCACCGAGCTCGCCGCACTCGCCGCGAGCAACCGCAAGCTCGTCGTCACCTGGACCTTCGCATCGGAGACGCAACTCGCGTACGTCGAGGTGATGCAGGCGCTCGGCTTCGAATGGATCTGGACGGACAGCGACCGTGGCGCCGGTTACAACACGCTGATTGCGCAGGCCGCGACCGCGCGTGAGCCTCGGTTCGTCGATGCCTTCGAGCCCGACGGGCACTTCCGTTCACTCGAGTCGGTCACCCTCGAGCTCCGCCGGCGCCGTCCGATTCCGCTGCCCATGCCGACAAAAGTTCGCGTCCCGGCCGTCTCGCTGATGCGGCCCGTCTGGGCGGGCGCGGGAGCGTTCGCCGTCGCGTCGGCGATATTCGGCGGCGCCTACCTCGCGGGCGGCCTCAGCCCCACGCACCCTGCTCGCGCGCTCGCACATCAGACGCAGGTCGGCATCTTTCCCGTGAACGGCGTCCTCGTGCGCGGCAAGAGCCTCGGCGGCGTCCAGCTCGGCGAGAGCGCCTCCGCCGTCCGCGCGCTGTGGGGCAGCGACTACACGATCCTGCCGGGGCAGCCGACGACGTGGCTCTACATGTCACCGACCGGCGCTCCATTCGGGGCCGGCGTCAGCTTCCGCCACCGTGCCGTGGCGGCCGTTTTCACGCTCGGCGGCATCGCGGGCTGGCGGACGAACGACGGCTTGCACACACGCCAGGTGATCGCCAGCTTCAACGACCCGGGCCCCTCGACGACGCAAACCGCCTGCATCGGCTACGGAGCGGTTTCGACACGCTCCGGCGGCGCAGTGACGTCGATCTTCATGCAAGGCCAGGCGATCTACGGCTTCGCGTTGACGCGGCCGTCCGAACCGATCTGCCGCTAGCGCGCAGCGCGCTCAGCTTCCGAGCCTGACCACGATCTTCGCGCCCGGGCTGCCCGACGCCTGGCGTTCCCACGCCGCCGCGATGTCGTCGAGCTCGAACGTCTCGATGTCGAACTGGATGCGCCCGTCACGCGCGTGCTCGCAGAGCTCGCGGTAGCCGGCCACGATCACGTCGCGAGGAGCCGAGAAGAGCGAGTGACCAAGGATCTCGGCGACCTTGCCTCGTACCAGGCTTGAAGGCAGCGTTGCGGTGGGCCCTGCAGACTGACCGAGCTGCACGAAGCGCACGCCATGGGCCGCCGCCTCGAGCGCGCGCTCGGCGGGGACCCCCCAGAGCGCATCGATCACGACCGACGCTTCCGGCAGCTCGTAGGAGTCCCCGAGCTCGACGACTTCGTCAGCGGCTTCCGGCACGCGGCCGGCCTGACGCGCCGCGCCGATGACGCGGCGCGCGCCGAGCAGCTTCGCGCCCTGCACCGCCGTTGCCCCGACGCTGCCGCTCGCGCCGAGCACGAGCACGGTGTCGTCGGCGGTCACCTTCGCGCGCCAGGAGACGGCGAGCCAACCGGTGAGACCGGCGACCCCGCACGCAAGCGCTAGCTCGTCGGCGACGCCGTCGGGGATGTCGAACGTCTGCTCTGCGGCAGCGGCTGCTTGCTGCGCGATCGTTGCGCTGCCGCGGAACCAGACGCGCCGCCCATCGGCCGTCATGCCCACCCCTTCGGAGCCGATCACGTACGGGGTCGGCGGCGAGCCGCCGTAGAAGCGGCCGGTGCCGATCGCGACATCGACCGGATTGAGCCCCGCGGCCGTCACCGCGATCACGTTCGGTCCCTCGGGCGCGTCGACCTCGTCGATCCGCGGCGTTCCGCCGAGCTCGTGCAGGCGCGCCGCGCGCACGTCCTACAGCTCGGGTTCCTCGAGCAACGCGTTCAGATCGAGCGCGTGCGAAACCATTTCGACACGCTCGTCGTCTCCAGGCGGCCGCGGCCACTCTTCGCGCGGCCGGTCGCGGTAGAGCTCGATCCCGTTGTCGTCCGGGTCACGCAGGTAGATCGCCTCGCTGAGGCCATGGTCGCTGGCGCCATCGATTGCGATCCCTGCGGCGAGCAGCCGTCTGAGCGCATCGGCAAGTGTCCGACGGTCGGGATAGCGAATCGCAACGTGGTAGAGCCCGGTCGTGCGCCGTGGCGGCGGCTCAGCGCCGAGCGACTCCCACGTGTTCAGGCCGATGTGATGGTGGTAGCCCCCGGCCGAGACGAACGCCGCCTGGTCGCCCATCCGCTGCTTCAGCTCGAAGCCGAGCACGCCGCAGTAGAACCCCAGCGACCGATCGAGATCGGACACCTTCAGGTGCACGTGGCCGATGTCGACGCGCGGATCGATCGTCATGCCGGGAAGCGTACGTCCGTCACCCGTAGTCGTGTTTCAGCGTCGACTCGCGGCGCTGCGCTTCGGCCAACGTCAGCGAACCGGAGCAGACCTGCGCGTTGAGCTCGTTCTCGATCTTGTCGACCTGGGAGGCGCGTGGGTAGGGCTCGGGCCAGAGGTTGCGGGGATCGGTCGGGTTGCCGCCGAGCTCGAGACTGATCAGGTGATCCTCCTGATAGGAGGTGGGCGGGCCGGCTTCGCCGTACTCCGCCATCTGGCGCACCTTGAGCGCCGAGGTGTAGCTCGTCGGCGGGCGCACCGTTGCGGTCCAGCCATGCGTGCAGATCGTCGCGCCGATCGTTGCCTGGGTGACCTCGGCGTTGAGCACGCCCGGCGTGCGCGCCGCGCTCGCGAGGACAGCGGGCGCCGCTCGCCGGCCGCAGCCGACGAGCGCATACGCGACGAGCGCGGATGCAGAGACGAGGACGACGGCGTCGATTGCGCGCATGCCGTCCACGGTACGAAACGTGCGCGCACGCGCAAGGGTACGCGCGCGCTTTGTTTCACAATTGGTGCGAAGGACGTGTCTCGAACCGGCGCGCCGCGGCAGTTGTGACCACCGAGCCCGCGAGCGCCCAGAGCACATAGGCGAGCCACGGCACTCCGATCACGTCGGTCTGGAGGCCGAGCGCGAAGACCGCGACGAGCGCGGCGCCGAGCCACGCGGTGCACGGCAGCACCCGCACGAGTAGCGCGACCGACCAGGCGATGAAGAGCAGCGCGCCGAGCAAACCTGCGTCGACCCCGAGCTCGGTATAGGTCGACTCGCCGGCCTCGATCTGCACGCCCGTTCGCGCAGCCGTCGAGCCGGCGTTGCCGACGCCGAAGCCCTGCGGATGGTGGATCACCGTCCGCACGCCTGCACGCAGGCTTCGCCAGTGGCTCGCAGTGCTCGCGTCGCCCAGCCCACTCGTGGCCGCGCCGGCACCGGCCTCGTGCGCGTGCTGCTCCTGCTGGTGGAGCTCCTTCGGCGTGAAGCTCGTCACCGGCGCAATGTGCGGATATGCCTTCACGAAGACGACGCTCGCGATGAGCACCACCACAGCCGAAGCCGTCAGCGGCAGCCACGACTCGCGCCGTACCGCTGCAAGCACGACGAGCCCGAGCACGAGCGCGAGGTAACTCGAACGGGAGTGCGTCCAGAGGAGGCCGGCAAAAAGCACTGACGCCACCGGGATCCAGACGACGAGCGGCGGGCGGCGCCTGATCAACCACGCGGCAGCAAGCAGCAACGCGACGACGAGGAGATACGAGCTCGCAAGCGGCGAGAGGAACGTTGAGACGAGCCGACGGAGCGGATGCTCGTTGCCGGTGTTGTAGATGAAGTTCTCCGGCAGATTCGAGAGCCCGAAGTAGTGGAAGCCGAGCTGGTAGTAGAACCATCCCGGCGCGCCCGAGCCGCGCCACCACGAGAGCGGGATCGCATAGATGTCGACGAGCCCGAACGCGGCGACGCCAAGCGCGGTCGCCAGAATCGTCGCACCGATGCGGCGCAACTCTGGCTCCGAGAGCGCAAGTCCCCGACCGAAGAGGTAGGCGGCCACCGGCACCAGGTCATGCCGTGCGCCGAGCACCACGCCGTGATGAGTGGCTGATCCGCCGAGCCAACTCTGCGGCAGCACCGCCCACACGACGACGACTGCCCCGTACGCGAGCGCGAGCCAGTCGCACCATCGCGGCCGGAATGTGCGCCAGCCGTGCCACCACACCGCGACGATGCACACGGCGAGCAGGGCCTCCTTCCACGCCGAAACGAGCTCGAGCCAGCTGCCGTGCAGGCCGGCGTCCCACAGCTCGGCCATCACGAGGTTGTGCAGCGCAAGCCCGACCACGAGCACGTGGAGAGCCCAGACGGGCCGCTTCATTGCGGACCGACAGCGATCAGCGTCAACCCGCGGTTGAACACGCGCACCGGATACGGGAACAGCGCAGCCAGCTCACGCGGGCCAAGTGGGTCGAGCACATCGTCGAAGCCGCGCGATCGCAACACGCGCTCGCGTGCCGGCCCGCGCGGGAGCCAGTGCACGAAGGGGAGAAGTGTGTGCGGATCGACGGGGAACCAGCGGTTCGGCGTCGTGACGAACACCTTCCGGGCGACGCGGCAGAGCTCGCCGACGAAGCGGCGCTGACCCTCTCGGCCGCCGGCGACGTGCTCGACGACCGCATTCGAGAAACCGAGGTCGAACGCGCGATCCTCGAACGGCAGCTCACGACCGTCGGCACGGACAGCCCGGACGGCCGGGAAGCCGGCGATGAAACGGGCAAGGTCGGTGTGGCCGACGGCGGTGATCCGCTCGGGCCACGGGTAGCGGGCCTCGAAGAAGTTGTCAGACGAGCCGCCGCCGAATGGGGCATCGGTGACGCCCACGTCCACGACGGTCGTCTCCGGGCCGGGCTGGTAGAGCTCCAGGAACAGCTCCAGCTTCCGCTCGCGACTCCGGAGCGAGACGCTGGCTGCGAGCGGCTTCAGCACGAACTGAGGGTAACGGCCCGGGCGGAGCGGTCAGGCAGCTCCGCCCGGGCAAACCAGGGCCCTACGGGCCCCAGGGCAGACCGCCGACGAATGCGGCGCCCACGATCGACACCACCGTCAGCAACGCAAGCTTGATCCGCGTAGACAGCATGTCCACACCTCCTCCCACCAAAGTCGAATTGCGGCGACCCCCGATCGGCAACTACCGGGGTGTTACGGGCCCCAGGGCAGACCGCCGACAAACGCTGCGCCGACGATCGACGCAACCGCCAGCAGCGCCAGCTTCACGCGCGATGAAAACATCCGTCCCACCTCCTCCCCGAACATCGAGTGCCGGCCCAAGCGTAATGCACCTTTGACAACATTTGTGCACAATGCACGGAAAGGGTGTTGCCTAAATCCCAGAAAGGGTGTTGACACTCAGACAGGCCGAGATCATGATGCGCAGGTGGCCCAGCACCACCCAGGCCCCGTCGGCGAGCGTCTGAAGCAGCTCAGGCTCGAGCGGGGCTTTTCTCAGCGCGATCTTTCGGGACCAGGCGTTTCATACGCCTACATCTCGCGGATCGAGGCCGGCGCACGCCGTCCGTCCGTCAAGGCGCTGCGCATGCTCGCCCAGAAGCTCGGTGTGACCGCGGAGTACCTGGAAACAGGTCTGCAGATCGACGCATCCGAGTCGCGCGAGCTGCGCCTTGCCGACCTCGAGTTGCGGTTGCGTCTGGACGGCGAAGCACCGACGGCCGAGCTACGGGAGGTGCTCGCCGAGGCTGATGCCTTCGCCGACACCGCTGCGGCGGTCCGCTGCCGCATCGCGCTCGGCTTTGCCGCCGCCGCGAAGGGACAGCACCCGGAGGCAATCGAGCACCTCGAGCGCGTGCTCGAGACGGAGCTCGTCACCGCCGCGTCGCGGCCCGACGTTTTTCTCACCCTTGCGCAGACCTATGCGACTGCCGGATCGCCAACGCGCGCCGTCGAGCTACTCGAGCGGGCGCTCGCCGAGCTTCGAGAGCACGCGCCCGAAGACACAGCGATACGAATTCGCTTCAGCACGTTCCTCAGTTATGCGCTCACCGACCTCGGGGAGCTCACCCGCGCCCGTGCAGTCGTCACGGAGGCGCTCTACGACTCCAATAACCAGGTCACCGACCCGTACACGCGCGTTCGCCTGTACTGGTCACTCGCGCGCATCTCGGGCGAACAATCGAACTCGCGCGCGGCCCTCGAAAGCTTCCGCCGTGCGATCGCGCTGCTCGAAGCGACGGACGACACGCTCCATCTGGCGCGGGCTCACATGGCCTGCGCCGAGATGGCGATGGTTCCCGGCGAACACAGCGAGGCCGCAGAGCCGCATCTGCTCAGCGCCGAACACCTGCTCGGGCCAAACGCAGCGGTGAACGACCTGGCGATGCTTCGCCGCCTCCAGGCCATGGCTGCCACTCGCGCGCACGACTACGAGCGGGCCGAGAACTTCGGGCGGCAGGCGCTCGAGTACGCCGTCGAGCTGCCGACCGAGGCAGGGCTTGCACTGTGGGCAATCGCAGAATCCCGCGCCGGCTCCGGCAGTCACGCTGCAGACGACGCCTTCTCCGAGGCAATCAAACTCCTCCACGAGCACGGCACGATTCGCGACTACGCAAACGTCTTGCGCGCCTACGGCCGCTACCTGCGCGACTCGGATCGCGAGCACGACGCACTGAACGTGTTCGAGCGCGCGGCCAACGTCGCCTCGAACCTCGCCGGCGAGCCTTCCGCCGCCGAACACCAGATCTAACCGCTGCCGCGGCTAGAGTCGCCCGATGATCGAAGCCGAGTTGCGGGCCAAGGGCCCGTATTCGCTGCGCACCTCTGCCCGAGGAGGGGGCGACGCGACGCGCGTCGTCGCCGAGGGCGTGTTCACGGCCACGATCACGGTTGACGATCGGCTCGAGCGCGTGCGCGCCTGGCAGCGCGGCGACGGCGTCGTGTGCGTGCGAGCCGACAGCGAGGCCGGCGTCGAGCACGCTCGTTTCATCCTCGGCCTGGACGACGACCACTCGGAGTTCCTCACACGGTTCGCGGCCGATCCGTTGCTCGCCGAGACGATCCGCCAGCTGCGCGGCCTGCGGCCGTTGCGAACCGCGACCGTCGCACATGCACTTCTACGTGCCGTCGCCGGACAGCTGATCACCGCCCGGCGCGCCCGGGCGATCGAGCGCGCAGTGGTGCGGCGCGCGACGCCGGCGCTCGAGAGCCTGCACGCCGCGCCGACTGCCCACGACCTCGGACGCTTCTCGCCCGCCGAACTGAGAGACCTCGGTCTCGGCGCGCGGCGGGGTGCGGCACTCGTCCGGCTCTGCCGGTCACTCGATCTCGAGGCGCTGAAAGGCCTGCCGACCGACGCAGTCGCACGGCGACTCGAGCGCGAGCGTGGCCTCGGCCCGTGGTCGGTCGGCGTGATCTGCCTCGAAGGGCTCGGCCGCTACGAGCGCGGGCTCGCCCGCGACCTCGGGCTCGTCAAGCTCGCGTCGGCCCTCTGGGGGCGGCGCGTCGAGGCCGAGGAAACCGACGAGCTGCTCACTCCCTACGAGGAGTGGGCTGGTCTCGCGAGCGTCTACCTGCTGGCGGGATACCACCGCGGACTCGTACAGTTGGGCGATGCGCATCGCGATTCTCGGCGCCGGCAAGATCGGCGAGTCGCTCCTCGCCGGGCTGCGTAGCTCCGACTGGGCCGACATCGTCGCGACATCGCGGCGGGAGGAGCGCGTCACCGAGCTGCACGAGCGCCACGGTGTCGAGACGACAACCGACAACGTCGCGGCGATCAAGGGCGCCGACGTCGTCGTGCTCGCGGTCAAGCCGCAGGACATCGAGACGCTGCTCGGCGAGATCGGGCACCTGCTCAAGGCGGAGCAGACGGTGCTCTCGGTCGCGGCTGCGATTCCGACCGCAAGCATCGAGCGGCACATCGCCGCCGACGTCCCGGTCGTTCGCTCGATGCCGAACGCGCCGTCGATCGTCCACGAGGGCATCGCCGGGATGTGCGCTGGAAAGCATGCGGCCCGCGAGCACCTCGACCGGGCCGGAACCGTCCTTCGCGCCGTGGGCGACGTGGTCGAGGTGAAAGAGGACCTGATGGACGCAATCACTGCTGTCTCCGGCTCGGGCCCCGCCTACTACGCGCTGCTCGCCGAGGCGATGATCGAGGCCGGGATCTTGCTCGGGCTCTCGCGCGAGATCTCGACCAAGCTCGTGGTTCAGACCATGCTCGGAACCGCACACGTGCTCCGGGATGAGCAGATGCATCCCGTCGAGCTGCGCGAGGCGGTCACCTCGCCGGGCGGCACGACGATCCGCGCGATCCGCGAGCTCGAGCAGGCCGGCGTGCGGGCAGCGTTCCTGAATGCGATCAACGCCGCGATGGAGCGCTCGAAAGAGCTCGCCCGCGGCGATGACTGAGCCTCAACTTCGGGTCGAAGCCGATCCTTCGCGGGCGGTCGGAGAGTTGCTCGCCGCAGCCGCGCGCCGTGGCGAGACGATTGCGCTCACGGGAGGCACGACCGCCGGCAACGCGTACGAACACGCGGCCGCGCTCGAGGGCGACTGGGACAAGGCAACGGTGTGGTGGAGCGACGAGCGCTGCGTGCCGCCCGACGACGAACGCTCGAACTACGGCCTCGCGAAGCGGACGTTGCTCGACCGGCTCGAGCACCAGCCGAAGGTGCATCGCATCCACGGCGAGCTCGACCCCGCCGACGCGTCCGGCGAATACGACAGGCAACTCGAGGGCGTCGTACTCGATCTGCTCCTGCTGGGCCTCGGGCCCGACGGGCACGTCGCGTCGCTCTTTCCGGGCTCGCCTCAACTCGACGAGCGCGAGCGGTTGGTGACGAGCGGCCCAGCTGGGCTCGAACCGTTTGTCGACCGCGTGACGATGACACTGCCCGCGCTCCTCTCCGCACGGCACATCGTGTTCCTCGTCACCGGCGCCGGAAAAGCGCAGGCCGTTCACCGGGCATTCCGCGACCCGGTCGGCGAGGATGTGCCGGCCAGCCTGCTGCAGGACCGGAGAGGTGCCGATCAGCGTGTATCTCGACCCGGCGGGGGGAGCAGCGGCGAGCTGAGCTCGGCCGCCATTCCGCGCCGCGCGGCGAGCAGTCTGCAGCACGATCACCGTGTCGGCTACGGCGAACGTCTTCCAGATAGGCGTCGCGCCGCTCGAACGAGGCGAGTACGGCCTCCACCGCTTCCGTGTACGCCACAGGGTCGGGGGCCGCGATGTAGGCAAGCGCGTCCGCGACCGCCGGCGGGAAAGTCCTCGCGCTCCTGGATCGAGATCGCCGGATGGCGGGCGTCCGGATCGCGCCCGAGCACGAGCAGCGCAAGCGCAGCGGCGTAGCGGCCGATCGGCGACTCCGCCTCCTCGCAGCCGAGTGTGAGCGCCCACTCCGCCGCCTCGGCCGCACCCGGGTCGTCGCCCGCGAGCAGCAGCGCTTTCATCACGCCGATCGGACGGCCCCAGGAGGTGGGCGTCGCGTCGGGCCAGCTCTCGCGCCACCGTGCCGCTGCGCGGTCGAGCCACTCGCGCGCCTCCGCGTCGCGGCCCAGCATCAGCAACGCGAGCCCGGCGCCGTACGCGGCGTTGCCGAGCAACACCGGCAACTCGACCTCCTCGTACCGCGCGCGTTGCCGCTCGACTACCGCTTCCCAGTCCATCGCTTTACTGTAAGCGCATGCGGCTTCGCGCTGCTCTGCTCGCCGCCGGCGTCGCGCTTGTCGCGGGCGCGGCGGCTCGCGGCGACGTGCCGCACTGGAACGTCTGGCTGTGCCGGCCCGGGCTCAAGGTCAACTACTGCAACACCGATCTCTCGACGACCGTGTTCTGGCCCGACGGAACAAACAGCACGATCAAGATCAACGACGCGAAGACTCCGATCGACTGCTTCTACGTCTACCCGACGGTCAGCGTCGAACGGCGCGGCAACGCGGACCTGAAGATCCAGACCGAAGAGAAGACCACGGCGATCGCGCAGGCCGCACGCTTCTCCCAGGTGTGCCGCGTGTTCGCACCGGTGTATCGCCAGACGACGATCTACGGAGGCGGCAACCACGAGCTCGCGTATCAAGACGTCCTCGCCGCCTGGCGCGACTACCTCGCGCACTGGAACAACGGTCGCGGCGTCGTCCTCATCGGCCACTCGCAAGGTGCGGGGATGCTCGAGCAATTGATCCAGGAGCAATACGCCTCGATGCGGAAACTGCTCGTCTCCGCGCTTCTCCTCGGCGGTGACGTCTCGGTCGGAGGCGACGAGCGCTTCGCCGGTGTTCCGGCCTGCCGCTCGCTCTCGCAGACCGGCTGCATCGTCGCCTACTCGAGCTGGAATCGGACGCCGCCCAGTGACGCCGGCGAGCAAGGGGTGGCCAAACCGGGGCAGCACGTGCTCTGCGTCAACCCCGCGGCACCGGCCGGCGGCTCCGGGCCGGTCACGCCCATCTTCCCGTGGTTCCTGCCCGAAGGGATCCTTCCCGGCCTGCTGAAGCCGCAGCCGAGCACCACCTGGGTCGCCCTGCCGGAGCTCTACAACGCCCGCTGCGTGCGAGCCGGAGCCCGCTCATGGCTACTGATCACGCGGATTCAGCACGCCGGTGACCCGCGCCCGAGCGCGCAGCCGATCATCTCGCCGTCGATGGGACTGCATGCTGCCGACATCAACATCGCGCTCGGCGCCCTGATCACCCTCGTCCGCAGCGAAACCGCCGCGTACCTCGCTCACCGCTGAGTCACTAAGGTTCGGCGCATGGCACAGGAGGACTGGCGGCTTCGGATCGAGCTCGGCGACGACGGGGCTCACGGGCTGCTCGGCCAGCTGGGGCTCGTCGACACCGACGCGGACGAGCTCACGCGCGGGCTGCGCACCGAGCGGCTCGCGGTCACGCGTGACGCCGACACCGTGTTCGTCTACGCGAGCTCGCAGGCGCAGCTCGTGCGCGCGCAGCCGGCGATCGACGCCAAGCTGGCGGTGCTCGGGATCACGCCCGAGCTGGTGAAGCGCGAGCATTGGCTCGAGGCGGAGGAGCGTTGGGACGACGAGCCGGCCGGCGAGACGGTCGAGGAGGAGACCGCAGACCACGGCTACGCGGCCTGGGAGGTGCGGATTCCGTGCCGCTCACACGCGGAGGCGAAAGAGCTCGCGGCCCGGCTCGAGGCCGACGACTACGGGGTGGTGCGACGCTGGTCGTACGTGATCGCGGGCACGGAAACGCGTGAACAGGCCGACAAGCTGGCGCAGAGCCTCCACGGCCAGGTCGAGGCCGGAGGAGAGCTCGTCTGGGAGACCCTGCCGAGCAACCCCTTTGCCGTGTTCGGCGGCCTCGGCGGCGCCTAAAACACGTTTGACATCTCTGAGGCGCCGCTTGTCGGCGCCGTCTGGAGGACGTGCGGGCTCTGCCTGTGCGTCCGTATGCCCGGGCAAGATTGAGCATCCAAGGGGCGGCCAATTCCGTTTGACATTCGTGTTTTCGGCTATTCTGTGACTTGACGGCTCGGGCGGGAGGATTTCCGCGAGTCGACCTGTAGAGGCGCGACACGTCCTTCGTGTCGCAGGCATGCACGAGACACTCACGCATTCTCCGACTGGGTCGGAGGCGCCGAGCGGCATTCAAGCCGAGGCCCTCCGGGCGGAAGCCTGGGCAGGCGAGCCCTTCATGCGGCCGGACGAGGACGCGGCGGTCGCGCTCGCGCCGGGCACCGCGTTTCGCAGAGCGCTCGACGACGCGCTCGCCGAGATGGAGGCCGGGCAGAAAGCGCCGTCACCCGAGTGGAAGACCCACTACGCCCTGATGCTCGGGCTCGAGCGGGTGCTCTCCGAGAAGCCCCCGCACCTCGCCTCCGGGACCGAGCTGCGCCGCCATCAGGTGGACGCGCTCACGGGGATGCTCACCGAGCTGATCGCCGCCAACCAGAAACACGAGAACGGAAACGGCAACGGCAGCGGCAACGGGGCCGTCGCGGTCGAGGAGCTCGTCGAGGAGGACGAGGACGACGAAGACTTCGAGATTGCGGAGGTGACGGACGAGGAGCTGCCGCTGCCTCCGGCGGAAGATCCGGGCGCCGAGCGCCGCTTCCGCTTCCGCCACCCGACGGCCTCCGGCAAGACGATCGCCGCCGCCGGTTTCGTCGAGGCGGCGCGCACCGAGGGCGTGCTGATCCTGACGCACCGCCGCCTGCTCGTCGACCAGTTTCGCCGCGAGCTGAAGGATCACGGCTACGGCACACGCATCGCCGAGATCGTGCTTGGAGACGCGAAGCCCGCGAAAAAGAACCCGATCACGATCCAGACGTACGCCTGGTTCGCGCGGCACGTCGACGAGATCTCGCGGACTGCGTACGAGCTCGTGATCTGCGACGAGGCGCACACCGCACTCGGCGAGAAGACCTCCGCCGCGATCCGCAGCTTCTACCAGCCGATCTACATCGGGATGACCGCGACGGAGGAACTGATCGCCAAGCAGGTCTCCGACGTCTTCCCCGCCTCGGTCGACGACCTTCCGCTCTCCGATGCGGCGCGACGCGGCCTGATCGCGCCGCTCCGCTCCCTCCGCGTCCCTCCGGTGGCGGCAATCAACTCGGTGCCGATCGTCGGCGGCGACTTCGAAGAGCGCGCGCTCGCCGCTGCCCTCGACCACGAGGCACTGAACATGGCGGCGGCGACGCTCTACCGCGAGCGCTTCGGCGACACGCCGGGGATCGTCTACGCGGCCGGCGTCGAGCATGCCTACAACCTCGCCACCGCATTCCGGGCGGCCGGCATCAAAGCGGAGGCAGTCTCAGGTCGTACACCGCCCGCGAAGCTCGCCCAGGTGCTCGCTGCCTACGAGCGCGGTGAGATCGACGTCCTGATCAATGCGATGCTGCTCGCCGAGGGTTGGAACTCACCGCGCGCGACCGTCGTCATGCACCTTGCTCCGACAGCGTCGAAGCGCGTCTACCAGCAGCGCATCGGCAGGATCATGCGCATCCATCCGCGCAAGGAGGCGGGAATCGTCGTCGACTTCGTTCCGAAGGGCGCGACGCACAGCGAACGGGTGGTGTCGCTGCACTCGCTGCTCGACGCGGACTTCTACCGCGAAGGCGCGCGCGTCACCCCGGCTCCACGGCGGCGCACGCAGCGGCGCGCGAGGCGCAAGCTGACGCCCGCGCCGTGGCTCGTTCCGGTCACCCCGGATGTCGCGCGGCGCCTTGCCGTGATCCAGCGCGAGTGGCAGCGGGTCGATCCGAAGTACCTCGACGAGGACGAGCAGCGGTTCTGGGCGACGATCGCCGGCCGGCAAATGCGATTCGACGAGCGCGCCACGTTCGTCCAGAAGTTCACCGGCAAGGATTCGTCGAAAGCGGCGCTCGAAACGTTTCTCTCGACCTGCGCCGCACAGAATCCGAACCGGCGGTTGCGCCTGATCGCGCTCGCCGACCGCGTCTCGATGCGTGTCGACCGTGCCGACTTCGACGATCTCGTCATGCTCGTCACGCAGGCACCTCCGTGGGACAAGGACCGCGCGGCCGGCGTCCGGATCATGCTGCGCGCGATCGCGGAGAGCAAGCCGGACGCACCCGACCAGATTCTCACCCGCTGGACCTGGAAGCTCGCGCATGCGGTGCGCAAGACGCTCGATCGCAAGGCGTCGCAGGAATATCCGGATGCCAAACGGCTGCTCGGCGCACTCGCGAACTCGCGTGGGCATCGTCATGAGGAGAACGCAGCGCGGCTCGTGAACGCCGCACTGGAGATGCCGATCCCCGTCGGTGCCGCCCTGCTCGCAAGCGCCGAGGGCTACACCCCGCGCGCGAACAACCTGCTCGAGACGGCCCGCGAGAAGCTCGGCACGATCCAGGAGATCGCGGGTGCGCTCGCCGACGACTTGCCGGCGCCGAAAACCGGCCCGGCCCGGTCGCGCCGGCGCCGCCGGCGCAAGAAGAAGGGCCCGGGCGCTCCCGAGACACAGGCGCAGACGGCCGGCGGCACCCCGTCGGAAAACGGGGGCGATCCCGCCCCGCGGCCGAAACGGCGGCGCAGGCGCAGGCCTCCGGCCACACCGTCGGCGGAAGCCTCCCCCGAGGCGCCGCCAACCGATTCCGCCCCGCCGGCGTAGTACCAGAGAAGCATGCTCGTCCTCATCGGGATTGGTCTTCTCGCCGGGCTCGTAACGGCGATCTCGCCGTGTGTCCTGCCGGTGCTGCCGATCCTGCTCGCCGGCGGCGCCTCCGGACGCAAGCCGTTGCGAATCGTGACCGGGCTCGTCGCGAGCTTCGTCGTCTTCACCCTCTTTGCCTCCTGGCTCCTCGACAAGCTCGGCCTGCCGCAGGACTTCCTCCGAAATCTCGCGATCGCACTCCTCTTCGTCGTTGCTGCGACGCTGCTCGTGCCGCAGCTCGGCCTGCTCGTCGAGAAGCCGTTCTCGCGTCTCACCCGGTTCCGCGCCGGCGGCGGTGGCTTCGTCCTCGGCGTGTCGCTCGGGCTCGTGTTCGTCCCGTGCGCCGGGCCGGTGCTGGCGGCGATCACAGTCGTCGCCGCGAACAACCACGTCGGCTGGCGCGCGATCCTTCTGACGGTTGCGTACGCGGTCGGAGCCGCGATCCCGATGCTCCTGATCGCACTCGGTGGACGGGGGCTCTCCACGCGGTTGCGCGCACAAGGCGCACGCCTCCGCGTCGCCTCGGGAGTCGTGATCGCGCTCGTTGCCCTCGGCATCGCCTTCAACTTCGACACACGCTTCCAGACGGCGCTCCCCGGCTACACCCAGTCGCTTCAGAAGCACGTCGAAGACAGCAAGACCGCACAGCGCCAGCTGGCCAAGCTGCGCGGCGGAACGCAGGTGACCGCCAGCGTCGGCAGCTCGTTGGAGCATTACGGCCAAGCGCCCGACTTCCACGCTGACGGCGACTGGTTCAACAGCCCGCCACTCACGATCGCCGGGTTGCGCGGCAAGGTGGTGCTCGTCGACTTCTGGACGTACTCGTGCATCAACTGCCTGCGCACGCTGCCGCATCTGAAGGCGTGGTATGCCGCCTACCACAAGGACGGCCTGGTGATCGTCGGCGTGCACACGCCGGAGTTCGCGTTCGAGCACGTCGCCTCGAACGTCTCGGCCGCGGTGAAGCGGCTCGGGATCACATATCCGGTCATGCAGGACAACCGCTACCGCACCTGGGACGCCTACTCGAACCAGTACTGGCCCGCCGAGTACTTGATCGACCGCACCGGCGAAGTCCGTCACGTTCGGTTCGGGGAGGGCTACTACGGCGAGTCCGAGAACGCAATTCGCTCGCTGCTCGGCCTGAGCGGCACCTCGACTGCCTCGAACAGCCTGCCGGAAGGATTCATCACACCCGAGTCCTACCTCGGCTACACCCGGCTCGATCGCTACAACGGCTCGCAGATCGTCAAGGGGCAAGTTGCTTCCTACACGCTGCCAAAGCGACTGCCGCAGAACGAGCTCGCCTACGGCGGCAAGTGGCGCGTCGAGGGCGAGAAGATCGTCGCCGGGACCGGCGCGCAACTCCGGCTGCACTTTCACGCGAGGGACATCTACCTCGTGCTCGGCGGCCGCGGCCGCGTCGGCATCAACATCGCCGGCAAACCGGTGGCGCCAGTGACGGTCGACGCCTACCGCCTGTACACGCTGCACAGCTCGAAGGCGATCTCCGACGGACTGCTCGACCTGCGGTTCACGCCTGGCATCCAGGCGTACGCGTTTACCTTCGGCTAAGACGAGTGTCTGACGCCTATGGTGTCAGACACTGGGTTCGCACGTTTACGTTCAGCTAGCGGTTACTGTTCCCGCGCAGTCGGCGGGTCGTCGCCGCCGTCTTCGTCGCGTTCGCGCAGAAAGCGGGTCAGTTCGGCGGCAAGGGCGTCGCCCGACGGAAGATCGCCCTCCTCGACACCCTCGTCGATGCGCCCCTCGAGCTCCTCGACATACGCCGCGGTGTCCTCGTCGGCCGCCACAGCCTCGCTCACCTGCTGCTGGTAGGCATCGCTGGCCTCGTCGAGCTCGGTCGTGTCGAGCGGGACGTCGAGCAGCGTTGCGAGCCGATCGCAGAGCGCCTTCGCCGCCCGCGGTGACGGTGTCAGAGAGACGTAGTGGGGAACCGCCGCCCAGAGGGACACGGAGGGGATGCCGACACTGCCGCACGCGTCGTGGAGCACGCCCACGATTCCGGTCGGCCCCTCGTACCGTGAGGGTTGCACGCCGAGCTCCTTCATCAGCTTCGCGTCGCTGGCGCTCGCGGTAACCGGCGCCGGCCGCGTGTGCGGCACGTCGGCCAGGAGCGAGCCGAGGGTCACGACCATCTCGACGCCGAGATCCTCCGCAAGTCCCGAGACCAGCTCCGCGAAGGTGCGCCAGCGCAGATTCGGCTCGGTGCCGAGCAGCAGGACGACGTCGCGATCGCCTCGGGGCGGGCGGGCGTGCTGGAACGAGTTCTCGGGCCAGTCGATTCGCCGTACCTTGCCCTCGACGAGCGAAACATGCGGACGCGTGGACTGGAAGTCGAAGAACTGCTCCGCATCGATCGTGGCGAATTCCTCGGCGTGCCAGATGCGCGAAAGGAATGCGTTTGCCTTCGAGGCGCCTTGAGCACCGTCGTTCCACCCTCGAAACGACGCGACGAGCACAGGGCGCGTCAGCTCGGGCCGGTGTTCGAGGCGAAGCTCGTCGCCCGCCATCAAGCAATCCTATCCGGGCGCCAGAGCAGCGCCACGAACGCAACGGTTGCAGCCCAGAGCGCAGCTGCGAGCGTCACGTGTGTGAGCACGAGCCACCACGGAAGCTTGGTGTGGTACTGGATCTCGCCCACTGCCATCTGCACCGCGAGCACGCCGAGCACGGCGAGTGCCGCCCGAAGCTGCCCGTAGCGGCGGATCGCAAGCCACGCGAGTAGGAGTGCGAACGAGATCCCGAACACCGCCGTCGCACGCACGTGCAGCCACACCGCGGGCTCGAACGACCAGACGCGCGGTACTGCCACGCTGCCGGAGTGCGGCCCGGCCGCCGTCGCGAATGCCCCAGTGACGACGAGCGCTGCGCAGGAAGCGCCGACGAGCAATCCGACGCGGCGCACCCAAGGCTGCACCGCATCACCGCGTACGCCCCACGCCTCGAGTAGCACGAACACGCCGAGCATCAGCACGACGAGTGCGAGCAGGAAGTGCGTCCCGACGAGCCAGGGGTTGAGGTTGTGGTCGACGGTGATCTTGCCGAGCGGCGCCTCCGCGGCCGTGCCCACGAAGGCAGCGCCGGCGACCCAGCGCACCCAGGGCCGCGCCGAGCGGGTGAGGAGCGTGACGATCCACATCCCGAGCGTCATGAAGACGGCAACGCCTGAGACGATCCGATTCGAGAACTCGACGAACGAGTGGAAGCCGTTCTTCGGCACGAACGCGCCGGCCGTGCATCCGGGCCAGTCGAGACAGCCGAGGCCGGAGTCGGTCAGGCGCACGGACGCGCCGCTCGCGACGATCACGAACAGCCAGAGGACGTTCGCAAGCGCGACGCGCCTGAACGTCCGCGCCGAGGTCGTGAGCCCGCGCAGGCGTGGCAGCGAGGTCTCCACGGCGGTCACTGTAGCCGTGGCCTCGTCACCGGCCACGGCTCGCGCCGTCTGCCAAAAAAGGAGCGGCGGCCAAAAGGCCACCGCTCAGGGAGACGAACATTCTTGACGTACGTACCTGACCGTGCTTCGTGTCAGAAGAGACGATCCCTGCATCGTCAAACTGACTTGCGACGGACCCCCCGGTCTTCGTCGCTAGGAGGGGGAGTACTCGCTACGAAGCAGGATCTAGCCGCCGTCGAAGAAGCCATTGGGGCCGAAGCAGTGAACGTCCCAGCCCCACCTTCCACCGGAGAGGGCGGCGATGAGAGCGATCACAACCAGGAAGCCACGCTTCCTAGACACCCATGCGAACTTCGATGCCACAGTATTCACCTCCCTCATCAGGCTAGAACCTGAAGTCCTGGAGCGCTTCTGCAGCGCGCCGATAGAGCGCCGCAGCGGTCCGATCCTCACCACGCCGCTGCGCCAGATCGCCCTGGGCGACCCAAGCGGCAGCTCGATGAGAAGCGGACGACAGCTGTGCAAGCGCGTCCTCCGCCTCGCCGAGTGCCGTTTCGGCCTCGTCGAGACGGTCTTGCTCGAGCAGCGCGCGACCAAGCACCAGGCGTGCGTTGCCGATCTCGTCCAACCGGTCTGCGCCCGCGATCGGCGCCTCACCACTACCGAGGCGCGACAACGCATGGCGCGCGTGCTCCTCGGCCTTGACCGGGTTGCCCGTCTTCAGATGAACCTGAGCGAGCGAAGAAACAACTGTCGCGACCTCGTCGTCGTTGCCGTGCTCGAGCACGACGGCGAACGCTTCCTGCAACCGCGCAATCGCCTGCTCGGGCTTGCCGAGGAGAAACTCGAGGCCGCCGAGGTTGTTCAGCAGGCGGCCGATGTTCGTGCGGTCGGTCAGTTCCTCGTACTGCGCCTTCGCCTTCTCGGCGTATGTTCGCGCGAGCACCCAGTGCCCGTCGCGTTCTGCGATCAGCGAGGCCTGGAAGTACGCCTCGCCAAGAGCTTTCGTGTCCTGCATCGCCTCGGCGAGCTCGAGTGCGCGCTCGACGTCCTCGCGTGCGGCCTCGAAGTCGCGTTGGCGCCGGTAGCAGCGCGACCGCCACGTGAGGATGTTGGCGCGAAGCACGTCGGAAGGCATTTGTGAACGCTCGACGAGCGACAGCGCCTCACCGAGCAGCGCGACCGAGGTGGAGATGCTCGAGATGAGATACCGCGCGACGCCAAGCCGGAAGAGGAGCTCGGCCCGGTCGATGTCGCTGAACTGCGGTCCCTCGGCAAGGGAGCGGGCCTCGTTGAGCAGCGCGATCGCCTGCTTGACGTCACCGCGATGGGCTCGCGCCCATGCGTCGCCCGAAAGCCCGCGCACGTGCAACTCGACCGCGCCGGCGGAAACGATGGCGGTGCGCGCGTTCGCGTACTCCTCGACAGCGGCGTCGTAGTCGCGAACCTCGACGAGCGCCTCCGCCCGGGTGAGGATCGTCTCGGCCCGTGCGCGCTGGTCGCTCGAGACGCCGCTCGCAAGGAAGTTCGCGTCGACGTTGAGCCGCGTCGCGAGCCACATGATCGTCTCCTGCGTCGGGCGCGTCTTGCCTCGCTCGATCTGTGAGATGTACTCCTTCGAGAAGCGATCGCCGGCCAGGTCGGTCTGCGTCAAGCCGGCAGACACGCGCAGCGTGCGCAGACGGTCGCCGAGGCGAGATCCGCGCGGGGGTGCCGACGTTGCCCTGGGGACGGGTGTACTCACAGAGCGCAGTCTGCCCGATCGACTTGAAATCTGCAATCCCCCATTTAGGACAGGTGGGCAAGAATGCCCTGTTTTATGGCAATTCGGCGTGAAGCAGGGCGCGAAAAGCGCGCTTGACCGCACCACTTGACAGGCGCCAAGAGCCGCCCTATTGTGAGCACACCTCAGAGCGACCCACCGCAGGATCGCATTGAGGGGAGCGCCCGAGGTACCGAACCGAGAGCGTGGCTGGGCCGCAGAGCCATCGTTTTCGGGGTCACCTCATCAAGGCGCCCCGCCTGACCAAAAAGAAAGGGCCCCGGGTGCCGCAGCCGGGGCTCTTTCGTTTTTCCGGGCTGATCGCTCGCACGCGCGCCTGTGGATGAGTTGGTGCGAACCTGGTGCAAACGCCCTC
Organism: uncultured Actinomycetes bacterium; assembly: GCA_963761365.1. GTDB lineage: Bacteria > Actinomycetota > Thermoleophilia > Gaiellales > Gaiellaceae > PALSA-600. The sequence goes on from CAVXHB010000022.1 coordinate 33,782, forward strand.
GGTCAGCAGCGGTACGCTCGCTCTCGAGGGCGGCGGGACGGCTCCCCACCCAAGGGTGGGGGTAGGTCGCGCGCACGGGCGCGGCGCGTGGCCTCTCTACGCGTGCATGTAGGCGCGCCGCGAGGCGCGCACGCGCTCGAGGTCGTCGCCGAGCAGGCCGCCGAGCCTGTGGTCGATCGTCGCGAGCAGGCCGCCCGCGACGAACAGCCAGGCCTCGGCGATCGGATCGCGGTCAGGATGGAGAGCGCCCGCCGCCTGCCCGCGGCGAATCACATCGGCGAAGAAGTCGTGCACCTCGCGGATCTGCCGGCGCACCGCTTTCGCGATCACCGCGTCGTCGGACGCCTCGGTCAGCGCCTGGATCCAGAGGTCGACGAGCCGCAGCTTCGACTTCTTCGCCATGTACGCATCGGCGATCGCGCCGAGACAGCCATTGGGATCATCCGCGAGCGCTTGCTCGGCGCCCGCGCGGAAGCTCCGCCAGGTCTCGTCGAGGCAGGCGAGGTAGAGATCGCGCTTGGAGCCGAAATGCCGGTAGAGGATCGGCTCCGTGATCCCCGCCTCGCGCGCGATCTCGGCCGTCGTCGCGCCGCGGTAGGACGAACGCGAGAACGCACGGCAGGCGGAGTCGACCACCGCCTGCCTGCGCGCCTCGGCGGTCAGCCTTGGCCGGGTCGCACTCATCACGCCGCTTCTGCGAATGCCGATGACTCGGCCGGCGGATGCTCCGGATGATGCACCTTGCGGAGCGTCGACACTGCGATCACCGCGCCCACGACAGCGATCGCGGCTGCCACGTCGAGCGCGTGGTGGAAACCGTTCACGAACGCGACGGGCTGAGGATGGCCCGACCTGAGCGAGCTCGAAACACCGTTCGCAACGATCGCGCCCATGAGCGCGATCCCGAGCGAGCCGCCCGACCTGGCGCATGCTGTTCAGCACCGCCGAGCCGACTCCCGCCTTGTCGGGACGGACGGAGCCCATCGCCGCGGCCGTCACCGGCGCCATCGCCGTCGCCATTCCGACGCCGCCGAGCAGCATCGCGGGCAGGAGCCCCCAGAACGTCGTGTGGATGTCCATGCGTCCGAAGAACAGGAGCGAGCCTGAAAGCAAGACCAGGCCGCTCGTGACGAGCGGTCGCGGACCGATGCGATCGGAGAGCTTCCCGGCGATCGGCGCCAGCACGACGATCAAGGCCGTCATCGGCAGGAAGCTCGCGCCGGCCTGAGTCGGCGAGTAGTCGAGCACCTGCTGCAGGTACAGCGAAACGTAGAAGAACACTCCGAACATCGCGAGCCCGACGAGCAGCATCACGGTGTTCGCGCCTGCGAAAACTCTGTTTCGGAAGAGGCCGAGCTCGAGCATCGGCAGCCGTTGATGGAGCTCGACCAGGATGAACGTCGTCAGCGCCACCGCCGCAACGGCGAACGCGCCGAGGATCCGGCCGGACGTCCAGCCGTAGTTGTTCGACTCGATCAACGCATAGCTCAGCGCGAACAGACCGAGCGCCGAGGTGAAGAGGCCGGAAACGTCCGGCTTCTGCTCCCGCGAGGTGTCGCGCGACTCGTCGATGAACGCGTACGCCGCGGCGATCGCGAGCAGGCCGACCGGGATGTTGATGAAGAAGATCCAGTTCCAGTTGATGCGCTGCGCGATCAGGCCACCGACGAGCGGGCCGATCGCGAGTGCGAGCGCCGAGACCCCTGCCCAGATCCCGATCGCGGTTCCGCGCTGACGCGGCGGAAAGGTGACCGTGATGATCGAGAGCGTCGCGGGGTTCATCAGCGCCGCGCCGACCCCCTGGATCACCCGTGCGCCGATCAGCACGCTCGCGCTACCCGCGAGACCGCAGGCGAGCGACGAGCCGGTGAAGATCGCCGAGCCCGACGACGAAGGCCAGGCGCCTGCCGAACAGGTCGGCGAGCTTGCCGCCGGTGAGCATCAGCGCGCCGAAGGTGAGCGCGTACCCCGCCACCACCCACTCCAGCTCGGAAATCTTCAGATGCAGCGAGCGCTGAATCGACGGCAGCGCCACGTTCACCACCGTGTTGTCCAGCATGATCATGAACAGGCCGAACGCGACCGCAGTCAGCGTCCACCATTTGCGGTTCTCCGGTGCAAAAAGCCGTGCCTTCACTCCACCCTCCTCGTAAGTTAGTCCGCGCTAGGTTAGCAAAGGCTAACCAGGCGCCGCAGTAGGGTTCGCGCCGTGACTGACGTGGTCTGGCGGCCGCCGCCCGAGGTGGTCGAGCGCGCGAATGCGACCCGCCTCGTGCGCAGGGCCGGGGTCGGCGACTACCGCGAGCTCGTGCGCCGCTCGGCCGAGGATCCCGGTTGGTTCTGGCCGCTCGCGATCGAGGACATGGGGCTCGAGTTCTCGGCTCCCTGGTCGCAGGTCTACGACGAGTCGCGCGGCCCGGAATGGACGACGTGGTTCACGGGCGGGCGCTTGTCGATCGCGCACAACTGCGTCCACCGCTGGGCCGAGCGAACGCCGTCGGCGACCGCGGCCGTCGGCCTTCGCGAGGACGGATCGAGAACCGCGCTCACCTTCGTCGAGCTCTCGCGCGAGGTGACGCGGCTGGCCGAGGCGCTCGTGCGGCTCGGAGTGCGTGAGGGCGACCGCGTCGCGATCTTCCTGCCGATGTCGCCCGAGGTGGCGATCGCCTCGAACGCATGCGCGCACGTGGGGGCAATCCAGGTGCCGATCTTCTCCGGGTTCGCCGCGCCGACGGTTGCGCAGCGGCTCCAGGCGAGCGAGGCGAAGGTGGCGATCACGACGCACGAGTCGTCGCGACGCGGCAAGCCCGTGCCGATGCTCGCGATCCTCGAAGCTGCGCGCCGCGAGGCGCCGTCGCTCGAACACGTCGTCGTCGCACCTGGGACGAGCTTGTCGCCGACTGCCCCGGCGAGCTGCCGGCGCTCGACGTCGACTCGGAGACGCCGTACCTGCTCACGTACACGTCGGGAACGACCGGCGTGCCGAAAGGGATCGTGCACGTTCAGGGCGGCTTCCTCGTTTCGATTGCGCGCGAGGTCTGCTACCAGGCGGACGTGCAGCGCGGGCGACGTCGTCCACTTCGCGACGGACATGGGGTGGATCATGGGGCCGTGGACGGTCGTCGGCGCCGGCGCGCTCGGTGCGACGATCGTGTTCGCCGAAGGCGCTCCCGACTGGCCGGCCGACCGGCTCTGGCGCACGGTCGAGCAGGAGCGGGTCACGTCGCTCGGACTTTCGCCGACGCTCGTGCGCGCGCTCGCGCCGCACGGCGACCCGACCGCCGACCTCTCGTCGCTTCGCACCTTCGTCACCACGGGCGAACCGTGGAACCCGGATCCGTACCGCTGGCTCTTCGACACGGTCGGCGGAGGCCGCGTGCCGATCATCAACTGCTCCGGCGGCACCGAGGTCGGCGCGTGCTTCCTCTCGCCGGTGCCGTCGATCCCGATCAAGGCGTGCTCGCTCGGCGGGCCGGCGCTCGGGATGGCGATGGACATCGTCGACGACGAAGGGCACTCGCTCGTCGGCACGGGCGAGGTCGGCGAGCTCGTTTGCCGAAAGCCATTCCCCGGGATGACCCGTGGCTTCTGGCACGACCCCGACCGCTACCTCGAAACGTACTGGCAGCAGGTTTCCGGGCGTCTGGGTGCACGGCGACTGGGCCTCCGCCGACGAGGACGGCTACTGGTTCCTGCACGGCCGCTCCGACGACACGCTCAACATCGCCGGCAAGCGGATCGGCCCGGCCGAGCTCGAGTCGGCCGCAGTCGCGCATCCGGCGGTCCGCGAGGCGGCGGCGATCGGCGTCCCCCACGAGGTGAAGGGCGAGGTCGCCTGGATCTTCTGCTGCCTGCTGCCGGGAGCCGAGACGACGGAGGCCGAGGTCGCCGAGACCGTGGCGGCGGAGCTCGGCCGCGCCTTCAAGCCCGAGCGCGTGCTCTTCGTCGAGGCGCTGCCGAAGACGCGCTCGGCGAAGATCGTCCGCCGCGCGGTGCGGGCGACCGCCGCTCGGCGCCGATCCCGGCGACCTCTCGTCGCTCGAGAACCCCGAATCGCTCGCTGCAATCGCAGCTGTCGCTTTGAGAGGATGCCGCACATGACAGCCATCATCGAAAGCGTCGAAATCGCAAGAAGCCCGGAAGATGTCTTCGCCTATCTCGACAAGCTCGACCGCCACGGCGAGTGGCAGCCCGAGCTCGTCAGCTCGAAGATCGAGACCGAAGGACCGGTGCGCGTCGGCACACGAGTCGCGGAAGTCCGCAAGGTTCCCGGCGGCAACCGGAAGATGAGCTACGAGATCACCGCCCACGATCCACCTCGGAGCTCGTCGTTTCAGGGGATCGACGGGCCGATCCGAGTGGTCGGCACGATGACGGTCGAGCCGGCCGGCGAAGGCCGATCCGGGTCACGATCAACCTCGACTTCGAGGGCAAGGGGATCGGGAAGCTCCTGCTCCCGATCGTCCGGCGCGATGCCGGCCAAGCGCGTGCCCGTGAACCAGGCGAAGCTCAAAGAGCGGCTCGAAAGCGGCGCATAGACCTGGGCTGGTAGAGTTTTCGACCGAGAGGAGAAAACCTCCCGGACGATGAGACTCGCGCTCGCACAGATCAACACCGTCGTCGGCGACCTCGACGGCAATCGCGGCAGGATCCTCGCCCGCCTCGACGAGGCCCGCGAGGCCGGCGCCGACCTCGTCCTCTTTCCCGAGCTCGCGGTCACGGGCTATCCGCCCGAGGACCTGCTGCTTCGGCCGGGATTCATCCGGGCCGCGCGGCGCTCGGTCGACGAGCTCGCCAAGGCCGCGCGCGGAATCACCGCCCTCGTCGGCGCCCCTCATTTCGAGGCCGATCTCTACAACGCGTGCTTCGTGCTCGCGGACGGCGAGATCCGCGGGATCTATCGCAAGCGCTTTCTGCCGAACTACGGCGTCTTCGACGAGGACCGGTACTTCGCGCCCGGAAACGACCTGATGCTGCTCCGGTTCGGCGAGGTGGTGGTCGGGCCGACGATCTGCGAGGACATCTGGCAGCCGGGCCCGCCCGCCACGGCCTTGGCGGGTGCGGGTGCGCAGCTGATCGCGAACATCTCCGCGTCGCCGTTTCACGTCGGCAAGGACCGCGAGCGCGAGGAGATGCTGCGCGTGCGTGCGCGCGACAACGCGTGCTTCGTCGCGCTTTGCAACGCAGTCGGCGGACAGGACGAACTGGTCTTCGACGGTCACTCGGTCGTGATCGACGACGAGGGCGAGCTCGTGGCGCGCGCGCCGGGCTTCGAGGAGGCGCTGCTCGTCGTCGACCTCGATCCGGTTGCGGCGGTCGGGCAGGCGGCTGCGCGACGTCCGGCGGCGCTCGCTTGCGCGCGCGAATGGCCACGCGCCCGTGACCGCGATCGACCTTCCGGCGCCGCGCGCGCACGACGTGCCGCTCCACCCTGAACCGGCGCCGCTGATCGGCGATCTCGAGCAGATGCGACTCGCGCTCGAGCTCGGCCTGCGCGACTACGTCGAGAAGAACGGTTTCGGCGACATCGTGATCGGTCTCTCGGGCGGGATCGACTCGGCGCTCACCGCGGCGCTCGCGGCGGAGGCGCTCGGAGCCGACCGTGTGCACGGCGTCTCGCTGCCGTCGCGCTACTCGTCAGAGGGCACGCGCGGCGACGCGCGGCGGCTCGGCGAATCGCTCGGCATCGACTTCCGCGAGATCGCGATCGAGCCGGTGGTCGAGTCGTTCACCGGCGTGCTGGCCGAGACATTCGCGAGCCGCGAGTCCGACCTGACCGAGGAGAACCTGCAGGCGCGCGTCCGCGGCACGCTGCTTGATGGCGCTCTCGAACAAGTTCGGCTGGCTCGTCGTCGCCACCGGAAACAAGTCCGAGCTGTCGGTCGGCTACTCGACGCTGTACGGCGACCTCGCCGGCGGCTTCGCGCTGCTGAAGGACGTCTACAAGACCGACGTCTTTCGTCTGAGCGAGTGGCTGAACGAGCGCGCAGGGAGAGAGCTGATCCCGCAGTCGATCATCGACCGGGCACCGAGCGCCGAGCTCCGCGCCGACCAGCTCGACGAGGACTCACTCCCGCCGTACGCGAAGCTCGACCAGGTGCTCGAGGCCTACGTCGAGCTCGACCGCTCGCGCGAAGAGCTCTCCGAGGACGGCTTCGACCCCGACGTCGTCGAGCGCGCGCTCGCGATGATCGACCGCGCCGAGTACAAGCGCCGCCAGGCGCCGCCCGGCGTGAAGCTGCGGCCGAAGGCGTTCGGCCGCGACCGGCGCACGCCGATCACGAATCGTTGGCCGGGCTGAGCCGTTTCGAGGCGTCCGGGGACAGTCCCCGAGACATGTCCAAGCTCAGGACGCGCGCGCGAAGCGCGCAACGTCCGATGCGTCAGGCGGCCGCGAGCGTCTCGAACAGTTCGCTCACTTCGGTCCAGGGGACTGTCCCCGGGACATGGCCATTACGGAGCCAGATGCGCGAGCACCGCGCCGAGAATCGGCACGATCACCGTCAACCCGAGGCTGATCCAGCCGACGACGACGATCCGTGGCCGCGAGACCTGCGGGCGGCCTTCACGAACCTCGGCCTGAAGACGCGGGCCGAACACGAAGTTGTGCAGGTACGACGCCGCCACGAGACCGACGGAGAGCCCTACCTTCACCCAGAGCACGGTCTGAAACGGTGAGCGTCCTTCGCTGTAGTCGTGCTGGGCGAGCGGCACGCCCGTCACGGCGAGGATCAGCAGCGCGCCGTAGCCGAGCGGCCGCCAGCGCAGGCCGATCTCTTTCATCGCGCGCTGGCGCGGCTCGCCTTCGAGAACCCGAATCGCCGGCACGCCTGCAACGACGAGCGCAATCGAGCCGCCAACCCAGACGCAAGCGGCAAGCAGATGGATGACGACGACGACCTCCACGGCGCCGAACGCTAGACGGAGCGCAACAACGACGGAAGCTCAGGCGGCGAGAAGCGCTCGACGGTTGCCTCGAGCTCCTCCGCCGTCCACCACCGGTGGCCGGTTACGCCCTCAGGGGCGAGGTCGATCGTCGGTGCCACGGCGAGCTCGTCGACCTCGACGAGGTAGAAGCGCTCGGGCTGATGCGTAATCCGCGGCGGGTACGGCAGGACGTTCAAGCGCTCCCAGACGACGCGGCCGAGCTCGACGCCGCCGGCGCCGAGCTCCTCGACCAGCTCACGCCGAAGCGCGGTCTCGTCGTCTTCTCCCGGGTCGATGCCACCGCCGGGCGTGATCCACCAGACGTGGCCCGACACTTCCCAGCGAAGGAGCAGTGTCCGCCGCTCTCGATCGACGAGCAGGGCCCGCACCGCCGGCCGCTCGAGCGGCTCGACCCACTCGCGGAGCGCGCGAAACCACCGCAACCGCTCGGCATAGGGCACAGCTGCATTCGCCGGCGAAGTCGACGGCAGCACATAGAGCGCCGTCTGCCCGAGCGTACGGCCCTGCGGGCCGAGCTCGGGTCGCTCGCCGAACGAGCCCCGATAGGCCTCCTTGCCGACGAAGGCGATCGCGCCCGGCCGCAGCTCCTCGGCGAGCGCGACCAGGCGTTCGCCGTCGAAGTCGCCGCGGCGCAGGTCACCGGAGCCGGGCGTCGTGCGGTAGGCGGCGTTCGTCACGCCGTACCCGAGCGCGAGCAATTCGTCCTGCTCCGCGGGCGCATACAGCCGCGGCGTAAAGCCCGCGTCATGGAGCAACCGCCAGAAGTCGTTGCGCGGATTCGCGAAGTGCGCGCCTGCAGCCGCAGACACACGGCCGGGGTTGATGCCGCAGAAGACGCAGCTCAGGTTCGGCGCAAGGACGTCGGGAACGTCAGATGCGGTTTCGGCCACGCGGCTTACAGCGTGGCAGACGCGTCACCCACGTCGCCGTGCACGACCACGAGCTCGGGAGCGGCGGCACCGGCCGTCCGCGCGCGCGCATCCCATACCGCCTGCGCGACGTCCAACTGGGGCAGGCGCGAATCACGCCGCCTTCTCCCGCCGCTCGACCACGCGCCGCAACGCGTCGGCCTCGCGCCGCTCCTTGGTCGTCACGACCCGGAGGACGCTGACCTGGTCGCCACGGCGTCCTCCGTAGCAACGGCTGTAGCACTCGGCCTCTGAGAGGGGCCTGAGCCTCACGGAGCCTCACTGTAGGACCGGGTCCGGACGGACCCACTACCTTTCGGCCGATGGCAGAGCCCCGCGCGAAGGTCTTCGACTACGCCATCGAGTTGGATCGAGACGGCCGTGCGACGATTCCAGGAGGCGAGTCGCTTCAGCCGCCCGAAAGCTGGACCGCCGACCACCTGTTGCTCACCGCCCTGCTCCGCTGCTCGATCGACAGCCTGACCTACCACGCGCAACGCGAGGGAAGCGCGACGCGAGCGTCCGGATCGGCCTCGGGCCGGGTGACGAAGCGCGACTCGGACGGCCGCTACGCCTTCGTCGAGATCGAGTGCCGGATCGACGCAACGCTCGAGCCTCAGCCGGCAGATCCCGCCGATCTGACCGCCAAGGCGGAACGCGACTGCTTCATCGGCGCGAGCCTCGTCGTGAAACCCCGGTACGAGTGGCGGCTCGGATAGCGTCCCCGCGATGACGAGTCTGCATGGCGAGGGCGGCGAGGTCGTCGACGTCACGATCGAGGCGGTGCGCGATCGCTTCCACACGCTCAACGTGCCGTTGGCGTTCTTCGACGGGCCGGCCGGCACGCAGTGCCCGGACTCGGTGATCGAGGCCGTCTCCGGCTACCTGCTGACCGCGAACGCCAACTCAGGCGGCAAGTTCCTCACGTCGATGGTCACCGACGACGTGATCGGCGCGGCGCGCGCGGCGGCCTCCGACCTGCTCGGCGTCATGACCGACGAAGTGGTCTTCGGCCCGAACATGACGACGCTGAACTTCGCACTGACTCGCACGGCGGCGCGCGATTGGCAGCAGGGCGACGAGATCGTCGTCACGAAGCTCGATCACGACGGGAACGTCGCGCCCTGGCTTCAGGTCGCCGAGGACAAGGGCCTGACCGTCAAGTTTGCCGAGATCGACGCGGAGTGCCGCCTCGACCTCGACCATCTGCGATCACTGCTCTCGGACCGCACGCGCGTCGTCGCGTTCCCGTGGGCCTCGAACGCCGTCGGCACGATCGTGCCCGTCAAGGACGTCGTCGAGCTCGCGCACTCGGTCGGCGCCCTCGCGTGGTGTGACGCGGTCCACTATGCGCCGCACGGCGACATCGAGATTCCGGACGCCGGAGTCGACGTGCTGCTCTGCTCGGCCTACAAGTTCTACGGGCCGCATCTCGGGCTCGCGTGGGCGCGCCGCGATCTCCTCGAAGGCTGGCGCCCGTACAAGGTGCGGCCCTCGAGCGACGCGCCCGGCCCGCGACACGAGACGGGCACGCTTCAGCACGAGCTTCTGTGCGGCTTCATCGCCACCGTCGAATACCTGCACGGCGTCGGCTGGAAGTTCATCAACGAGCACGAGCAGAAGCTCGGCCAGCGCTTCCTCGACGGCCTGCCCGACGGCTGGAAGCTCCACGGGCCACCGACGATGGAGGGACGCGTGTCCACCTTCGCGCTGACGCCGCCGAATGAGACGCCCGAGAACTGCGCGATGCGGCTCGGCATCGCCGGCTTCGCGGTCTGGGATGGCAACTACTACGCGGTCGAGGTCTTCAAGCACCTCGGCCTGCCAAACGGCGCGATCCGCGTCGGCATCGTCCACACGAACATGGAGGACGAGGTCGACCGGCTGCTCGAAGCGATGGCCGGCGGGCTAGTACTCAGAGAGCCGCACGCCGACCCAGACCCCGGCGACGCCGCCGGCCGCGCTGAAGACGAGCGAGGTGAGCCGAGAACGACGACGCGCCCCAGAGCACGGGGACGTAGGCGCCGACGAACGAGCCGACGAGGACGCATATCCCGATCAGTCCGCGACCCATGCCGGAAGAATCGGCACGCGGCGCCGAACGCTTTAGGCCTAGGAGTAGGCCTCGCGAGCCCGCTCCCAGCGCGGATCGTCGCGATGGATCCGGTCCGGGTCGATCCCGCGGGCGCCGGCGATCGCGAGCGTCAGCAGCTGGAAGCGCACGATGTCGACGACCGGATGCTGCGTCGGCACGAGCGTCGTTTCGCAACCGAGCTCGCGCAGAGCCGCGACCGCGTCTGCCGCCCGTTCCGCGGCACGCCCCTCGCCCTCGAGCACGTACGCGCGCACGCTCTCGTCGATCGCGGCGAGGTGGCCGTGCAGGAGCTGCTCGGTCTGGTGCGCGCCCGCGGAGATCCACGCACCCTCCCGCAGCTTCAGCACCGCCTCCTGAGCCGTCGGCCAGTCGCGTCCGGCGCCGACGACGCAGATCTTCGACTGCGCGGGAACAGGCTCCTCGAGCCGCAGGGCAGCGTCGACCGCATCCGCCAGCCCGGCGATGTCGTCGCCCCGAAGCGCGGCGATCGCAGCGACCGCGCACGTGTAGCTCGCCGTGTGGCACCAGGAGCGCTCGAGCTCGGGCGTGCAAACGACGACCTCCTCGGCCAGCTCGGCGAGCGGAGAATCCGGAGTGCCGGTGACGAGCCAGACCGGCCCAGGAAACGCCTGGGCAGCCTCGATCGTCAGCGGCGTCGTCCCCTCGTGCGAAATGCAAACGAGCAGGTCTGCCTCGGGCGGCGCCAGCACCGCCTCGAGTGCCTGCACCGCGCGGCCCTCCCGTCTGGGCTGCATGGAACGACGTCCCGCACCCCGTGAAGACGACGCGCGCGCCCTGGGGCAGCCGCTGTTCGACACGAAGCGCCCGCAACCACTCCGGCTGCAGCTCGACTGCTCGACGGGTTTCCTCAGGCATGCCGCCTCTCTATACCATCGACGCGATGCCTGTCCCCGTTTTCGAGCGCCGCACTCTCAGCAACGGGCTGCGCGTCCTGACTGCGCCGCTCGACCACGCCCAGTCGGTCGCCTGCTTCGTGATGCTCGCGGCCGGCTCCCGCTACGAGCGCGCCGGCGAACCGGGGCATCGCCCACTTCGCCGAGCACATGTTCTTCAAGGGAACGGAGCGCCGGCCGACCTCGCGCGACCTGACGACGATCGTCGACGGGATCGGCGGCGAGTTCAACGCCTTCACCTCGAAGGAGTACACGGGCTACTACGTGCGCTGCGCCGGCGCCGACCGCGATACGGCGTTCGACGTGCTGCTCGACATGCTCCGGCATTCGAAGTTCGACTCCGACGAGATCGAGCGCGAGAAGGGCGTGATCCTCGAGGAGATGAACATGTACAACGACACGCCTCGCGATCACATCGGCACGGTCTACGAGACGCTGATGTTCGGCGACAACCCGCTCGGCTGGGAGATCCTCGGCACGAAGGACACGATCCGCAGCGCGAAGCGCGAGACCTTCCTCGACTACATCGGCGAGTGGTACACGCCCGAGCGCATGATCGTCGGCGTCAGCGGGATGGTCGGTGACGCACTCGAGCCGATGCTCGAAGAGCTGCTCGGCGACATGTCTCCGAACGGCGAGCGCCGCCCGGCACCGGCCGAGCTCGACGCATCGCCGGGGCCGCGCGTCAAGGTCCACAACAAGGAGGCCGACCAGGCACACCTGATCCTCGGCGTCCCGAGCTACCCGATCGACCACCCCGACCGCTACACGCTTCAACTGCTCTCGACCGTTCTCGGCGGCGGAATGTCGTCACGCCTGTTCACCGAGGTGCGCGAACGGCGCGGCCTCGCCTACTACGTCCACGGCGTCAACCACTCCTACACGGACGCCGGCTCGCTCTACGCGCAGGCGGGCGTCGACCTGAACCGGATCGACGACGCCGTCAAGGTGATCGTCGAGCAGTTCGAGAACATGGCCGCAGAGCCGGTGCCGAGCGACGAGCTCGAGAAGGCACGCTCCCTCAGCAAGGGCCGCTTCGTCCTGCGCACGGAGAGCCCGCAGGGACTGCTGATGTTCGGGCTCAACCGCGAAGTCCTCGAGGGATCGGCACTCGAGCCCGAGGAATACCTCGCCGCGCTCGACTCGGTGACCGTCGAGGACGTGCAGCGCGTTGCCCAGGATCTGATCGCCCGCAACAACGTGCGCCTCGCCGTGATCGGGCCGTTCGACGACGACGAGCGCTTCGCGAACCTGCTCGCCTAGTCGTCTCTGCGACGCTTCCTCTCGGCGCCGCGGTGGCGCAGCTCTTCGACGACGGCGGGGTCGGCGAGGGTCGTCGTGTCGCCCAGCGGGCGGTGCTCGGCAACGTCGCGCAGAAGCCGCCGCATGATCTTGCCGCTGCGCGTCTTCGGCAGCTCGGGCGTGAAGACGATGTTCGCCGGCTTGGCGATCGGGCCGATCTTGTGCGCGACGTGGTTGCGCAGCTCCTCGAGCTTTTCGATCGATCCCTCCACGCCGCTCTTCAGCGTCACGAACGCGACGATCGCCTGGCCGGTCATCGCATCGTTGCGCGCGGCGACCGCCGCCTCTGCGACGTCGGGATGATCGACGAGCGCCGACTCGACCTCGATCGTCGAGATGCGGTGGCCCGAGACGTTCATCACGTCGTCGACGCGGCCGAGCAGCCAGAAGTCGCCGTCGGAGTCGATGCGCGCGCCGTCACCCGCGAAGTAGACGTCGCCGTACTTCGACCAGTACGTGTCGCGGTAGCGCTCGTCGTCGCCGTAGATCCCGCGCAGCATCGCCGGCCACGGCCGGCGCAGCACGAGATAGCCGCCCCCGCCGGGCCCGACCTCCTTGCCGGCTTCGTTGTAGATCGCGGCGTCGATCCCCGGGAACGGCCGCGTCGCCGAGCCGGGCTTCGTCGTGGTGATGCCCGGCAGCGGCGTGATCAGGATCATCCCGGTCTCGGTCTGCCACCACGTGTCGACGATCGGGCAGCGCCCGCCGCCGATGTGCTGCGTGGTACCAGATCCACGCCTCCGGGTTGATCGGCTCGCCGACCGAGCCCAGCAGCCGCAGGCTCGAGAGATCGTGGCGCTGCGCGTACTCCGGCCCCCACTTCATGTGCGTGCGGATCGCGGTCGGCGCGGTGTAGAGGATCGTCACGCCGTAGCGCTCGGCGATGTCCCACCAGCGATTCTTGTCGGGGTAGTCGGGCGTTCCCTCGTACATGACCGACGTCGCGCCGTTGCAGAGCGGGCCGTAGACGATGTAGCTGTGGCCGGTGACCCAGCCGACGTCGGCTGCGCACCAGTAGACGTCGCGGTCCGGCTTCAGGTCGAAGACGTAGTGATGCGTCGACGCGACGCCGACGAGGTAGCCGCCGGTCGTGTGCGCGATTCCCTTCGGCTTCGCCGTCGTGCCCGAGGTGTAGAGCAGGTAGAGGAGATCCTCGGCGTCCATCGGCTCGGGCGGGCAGGGCGTGTCGTCGGTCGCGAGCTCGTGCCACCAGTGGTCCCGGCCATCGGTCATCGGCACGTCGCCGCCGGTGCGGCGCAGCACGAGTGAGTGCTTGACGTTCGGCGCGTCGGCGAGCGCCTCGTCGGCGGTGCGCTTCAGCGGCACGGTCGAGCCGCGCCGCCACGCTTCGTCCTGGGTGATCAGCACCTCGCAGCCCATGTCGACGAGCCGGTCGGAGAGCGAGTCGGCGGAGAAGCCGCCGAAGACGACCGTGTGCGGCGCGCCGAGCCGCGCACACGCGAGCATCGCGACGGGTGCTTCGGGGACCATGCCCATGTAGATCCCGACGGCAGTGCCCTTCGTCACCCCGAGCTGTTTGAGTGCATTCGCACAGCGGATCACCTCGGCGAGGAGCTCCGCGTAGGAAATCGCGCGGCGGTCTCCGTCGGGCTCTCCCTCCCAGTGGAACGCGATGCGGTCGCCGTTTCCGGCCTCGACGTGCCGGTCGAGGCAGTTGTAGGCGACGTTCAGCTTCCCGCCGAGGAACCACTTCGCATACGGGAGCTGCCAGTCGAGCAGCTGCGTGAACGGCTCGAACCAGGTGACGCGTTCGCGCGCTTCGCGTTCCCAGAACGCCTCGAACGGCTCGTCGTAGATCTCCGGCTTGGCATTCGCCTGCGCGGCGAACTCGGGCGAGGGCGGAAATGTCCGCTCCTCGAGGAGGAGGGTGTCGATGTTCTTGCCGGTCTCCGTCGCCACGGGACGGATCTTCGCATGGTCGCCCTAGCCAGAGGTCGCCGACCCAACGACGCCGCCGTCGATCTGCCAGACGCGGGTCGCGTACACGGCGATCTCCTCTTCGTGGGTCGCGATCAGGCACGCGGTTCCCGACGCGGACGCCTCGACGAGCAGCTGCCAGACGGCGTCGCGCCACCCGGCGTCCTGGTGCGAAGTCGGCTCGTCGGCGAGCAGCACCGCCGGCCCCAGAACCAGTGCACGTGCAAGCGCCGTTCGCTGCTGCTGGCCGATCGACGTCTCCTGCGGCGGGCGGTCTGCGAGCTCGGCCAGCCCGAACCGCTCGAGCAGCACCTCGGCGCGATCCAGCGGACCGCCCATCAGCCTCGCCGGGTACTCGACGTTCTCGCGCACCGACAACTCCGGCAGCAGCCCGAATCGCTGCGGCAGGAAGGCGAGCTCGCGCCAGGGCAGCTTCGGCGGGCCGCGCGACGCTGAGCTCGTAGCGGATCTCGCCGGCGTCGGGCTCCTGCAGGCCCGCGAGCAGCGCGAGCAGCGTCGACTTCCCGGAGCCGGAGCGGCCGAGCAGCGCTCCGACCTCGCCGCGGCCGAGGTCGAGCGTCGCCGTCGACGACTGCGTGAATGGTTTCCGGCCCGCGCCGATAGCTCTTGCTCACACCGCGGACTGCGAGGACAGCCTCGCCCGGGCTGCCCGCGGCCGCCCGCCCTGGTCGGCCGCTGTGCTCCTTCAGCCACGACTCTGCCCCGATCGAGCCGAAGCACGCGATCGGCGACGGCCAGCACGTCGTCGTCGTGCGTGGCGATCACGAACGCCGTCCCGCGCGCTCGCGTGACTGCGGATCGCCTCCAGCAGCAAGCCCGCCGAGTCGTGGTCGAGCTCTGCTGTGGGCTCGTCGGTGACGACAAGCGGCATGCCGCGCACAAGCGCGAGCGCGAACGCAGCGCGCGCCTGCTCGCCTCCCGACAGCTGGATGGGTGTTGAGTCCAACCGGTGGCCGAGGCCGAACTCGGTGAGGAGCTGTCACACCGCGGCCTTCCGTGTTCTCCACGTGCTCGCGCATCGTGAGATGCGGAATGAAATTGTCGGCAGCCTTCTGGCTCACATACGTCGCGACGGCACGACGATGCCGCCGAAGATCGGCGGGCGCAGCGCGGCTGAGATCGTCACCGTGGACGAGCAGAGCTCGCCGGATGTCGGGCGGTCGAGCCCGGCGAGCGCGCGCAAGAGCGTCGACTTTCCACTCCCCGATGCACCGACGACTGCTGTGATCTCGCCCAGCGAGAACTGGCGTCGACCGAGTGAAGCGCTTCGATCCCGCCGGTCGGCGTGACGTACGTCTTCGACAGCCCGCGGCAGACGACGAAGGACTCAGGCAACGCGCAGCGCCTCGCCGACATCCGCCCTGCTCGCGAACCAACTCGTCAACGCTCCTGCCACGAGAGCAAGCACGACCAGCGCGCCGGCCGCCGTCAGAATCTCGCCCGTCGGAATAGCCACGATCGGTGACGGCGGATCATTTGGCAGTGGATCGATGTGGCCGACGATCGGTCGAGCCGCGGCGATCGCAACCCCACCTCCGACCAGGCCCGCGAAGGCGAGGATCGCGCCCAGCTCGAGGCAGAGCGACACCCACTCTGCGAGGCGACCGAAGCCCATTCGTCTCGCGAGCGCCGACGCGATCACCTGCGACCGCTGGCGTGCCTGGAGATAGAGCAGCAGGCCGAGAATCGCGAGCACGCCTGCGCCGACCGCAATCAACCGCATGAACCGAAATGTCCTCGTGGCGAGCACGACGTCCGGGTTGCGGAGGAACGTGTCGATCGTCTGCGGCGGATAGGTTGGCGTCGAGTGATGTGAGCGCGCGGCCCACCTCACTCGGCGGGCCCTTGCCCCACACGTAGGTGCCGACCAGGCCGAGCGCGTCGAAGAACTTCGTCCGGGTCTCGAGCGCGTCAAGCGCGCCGTAGGAGGTGATGACGAGCGGGATCCCCGTCGCCATGAACGGAAACGCTCGAACCGACGCGAGCACCCGCACCGGAAACCGCTTGTCTTCGATGTAGATCGCACGGGTCTTCGCAAGGTCGGACGTGACGATCACCGGCAGCGGCTGCGACGGCGTGGCGGCGAGCGTCTGAAGAGCCTTGGTGGGATTCGGCCCCCAGTCGGCCTCCCAGTGCAGGGTTCTGATCAGGGTCGCCGGATCGACCACCATCACATCGATCTGCTGTTCCGATCGAGCTGCCGAGCGTTGCGACCTGGTTTCCGAACTGGATCTTCGTGGCCGGGTACGGAAACGATCGCGGAATCGTTTGCGAGTCTTGAACCACCGCTTGGGCGTCGCTACCGGTCGCCATGTACGCCTTCTCGATCGTCGTATGGTGCAACGAGTTGGCGAGCGTCTCGACGTAGAAGAACGCACCGAGCGACACAGCTGAAACGACGGCGAGGACGATCAGCAACCCACGCGACGCCGCCAGCCGCCGAAGCGCGAGATACACGGGCGTGCGTTGCGCCCGGACCACGCGGCCCGACCGAGTGCGCAACATGAAGCGAACGCCACGCGCCGCAAGTCCCGCGACGGCTGCGACGAGCAGCAGCGGGAAGACGAACACCGCCAGTGTCGGATTGTGAGCCCCCGAGGAACCGCTCGCGGTGACTCCACCGCCGGAGGTGATCTGAACGAGCAGGTACAGCGCGGCGCCCAGGACGGGAACCTCCCACGGCAGCCAGCGCAGCCAGGAAACACGGCGCGCGCCCGTATCGAACAACCGCAGGAACGACACGCCGGCCGCCACGACGAGCAGGCAGAGGCCGATCACCACCGCGACGACGGCGTGCGCGGCGCCGGCCCGCGACGTGCCCGGATCGAGCGACCCACTCGGCGCAAACACATCGGTGAGCGCGAAAGCAACCGCGAACCCGGCCGCGCCCCCGGCGAGCGTTGGCGCAAGCGCTTCAACTGCCGTGCGGGCGCCAAAGCGCGCGACATGCTCGCCTCGCGAGTAGAGAAGAGCGGCCTCGGCGCGGCGCCGGCGCACCAGGAAGACCCCGGCCGCTGCTGCAACCGCCAACGCAAGCGCCGTGCCGATGTCGGAAAGCAGCGTCACGGCCGGCGTGACGGCGCTGGCATTTCGATCGGCGAGAACGACGGCGGACGAGAGCGCGCTGATCACGGTGCACGATCTGCCCGGGCTCGAGCAGCCGAGCTTCTGGCCGAGGGACGAGCTCCGTAAGGTGTGCCGCAGCGCGTCGAACTTGTGGGCGAGAGCGCGCGCGCCGGCGAGCGTCAACCCGCTCGAGTCAGCCGGCAGATCGACGGTGCTGGCCCCGCCGCTCCGATTCGCGAGCACGTGGAGTAGCGCGCTGTTGGTCATGAGCACGTACGGCGGCGGTACGCCGCCGTCGGGCGGTCGCGGGTAGATCTCCTGGTAGAGGTTGCCCCAGTAGTCGCTTTCGGGCGAATGCGCGAGCGCGCGATAGATCCCCTTGACGCGAACGCCGGGGGCTCGTGGGACGGAGGTAGCTCTGAAGGCCGTCGAGTCGAACCGTGTCACCCGGCTTCACGCCCGCATCCTGCGCGGTGATGTCCGAGATCCAAACACCGGAGCCGGCGACCTGTGCAAGCACCTTCACGTGCGCAAGCGAGTCGGTGCGCGACATCAACACGACATCGCTGTCGCCCTTCGACCCGGAGACCTCGAACCTGCCGCGGCTTCCGTCGTGAAGACGGGCCGGCCGGCGTACCCGAGATTTACGCGCAGCCGACCGACAGCCGCCGCTCGCTGGGCGGCGTCCTGCTCGAGCTGGCGAAGCGACGCCGATCCGAACTGGCTACCGGTGGTTCGAATCTCGAGGCCGGTCGCAAAGGAGGACAACTCGGTGAGCTGGTTCTTCAGCGCCTCGCTCGCCGCGGCCGTCGTCACGAACGGCGAGGACGACGACGCGAGCGCGGCGAGTAGGGCCGCCACGAAGACCGAGAGCAGGACACTGCGGTGGTAGACGAGCGCATACGGCGCCTTCCGCCAGTGCGCCGGGATGACTCTCATTCACGGTCGAGATTCAGCCTCGTCGCGAGTACTCTTGGGCGCGGGCGAACGTCACGAGATCTCGCGCCCGCTCCAGCACGTCGCCTTGTGGCGCGGTTCCCGTCACCGTGATGCCGCGGCCGCGCCTGAACTCCAGCAGCCCCTCGTCGCGCAACTCGCGGAGCGCGCGCAGGACGGTGTTGGTGTTGACGCCGAGCACTGCGGCGAGATCGCGGCTGGGCGGAAGCCGCTCGCCCGGCTTTGCTTCCCCGCGGGCGATCGCGCGCCGGATTTCCGCCGCGACCTGCTCGTGCAGGTCGAGCGGGTCATTCCGGTCGATCTTGACGTCCCGCATGGTGCTAGCCATACTAGCGTCATTGACAGACGGGGGGTTGTTCAAAGAAGCGTGGGATCGTCGGCGGCGCCGGGTGCGGTTGTCACTGCTGCTCGGCGCCGCGGTCGTCGCCGGTCTTGGATCGCAAGTGTCACGCCTCACACCGACCGCGTCGGCCGCACTGCCGAATCCGTGTTCGCTGCTGACGAACGCCGAGGTCGCGAAGGCGATTCGGCACAAGATCGACGACGCGCATTCCGAACGGCAATGGCCGCTACCGCATATGCACGTGGACGGGGCCACCGCTCGGCACGTTCACGCTCTTATCCACGCGGAGCTGGTGGTACAGGTGACACGTCAGACGAAGGCGCGAATTCGACAAGGGCGCGGAGACGACTCAAGAGGGCCGTTCGCGTCCGCGGTGTCGGGGGAGCCGGCGTACACCAGCAGACGGCGCGCGGTGAAGTTCCTCGACGATCTGGCAGAACGGCATGCCTGATGATCGTGGCGTCGGCCGGCAGCGACAATCGGCGGTCGAGAAGACCGCAGCCAAGATCGCCTTCGCGCATCTGTGACGCGCGCTGCGCTGACGCGTTCTAGGGCGTCAGGTCGTACGGGAAGCTCGTCAGCTTCTCGGCGCCGTTCTCGGTGACGACCGCGAGATCTTCGAGCCGGCAACCGCCGAAACCCGGCCGGTAGAGACCGGGCTCGACCGCGTACACCTCGCCGACGAGCAGCTCCTCGTGGCCGACGAGGCCGAGCACGGGCAGCTCGTGTACTTCGAGCCCGACTCCGTGACCGAGGGAGTGGAAGAACCCGCTGTCGAGCGTCTCTCCTTCGCGCTTGGTGCGCTGCGTCGGATAACCGGCCGCTTCGAAGATGTCGCACGTTCCTTCGTAGACCGACTTGCCGGTGACACCGGGCCGCAGGTCGTCGAACGCGCGGTCGAGCGCCTGCTTGCAGAGCCGATGCCATTCCGCCACCTCGTCGGGAATGTCGCCGACGACGTACGTCCGGGTCATGTCGGCGCAGCACGCGGACTCGTTGTCGCGCGGCCAGAGGTCGATCACGATTGGCTCGCCGGCCTCGATCGGGCCGTCGCCCATGTGATGGCCGATCGCCGACTGCGCTCCGTGCGAGACGATGAACTCTTCACAGCTCGCGTTGTTCTGGACGAATGCCTGCGAGATCGCGATCCGGATCCGCTCGCTCGTCAGCGGCTCGCCGTCGACCTCCAGCACCTTGCCGCCGTTCGGCGCCGCCCGCCGCAAGAGGTCGCAGGCTGCCGCCATCCCTGCTTCGGCCGCCGCCTGCGCCCGGCGAATGCCGGCAAGCTCCGCCGCGTTCTTGACGCGCCGGCGGTCGCCGAAGAAATTGTGGTCGGGGGTCAACTCGACGCCGGCCGCCCGCAGCTTGTCGGCAAGCATGATCGGGAACGTCCCCGGCACAATCGCCTTCGTCACGCCGATCGCGCTGACGGCACGCAGGGTGAGCTCATCGTCGATCTCGAGCCACGTCTTGCCGGAACGCCGAAGCTCGTCGAGCCCGAACTCCTCCAAGGGGTGCAGTTCGAAGCCAAGCCCTTGCAAGCGCGGCGCTTCGAGGGAGCTGACCGCCAGATGGCGCTTGCCGTCGTGCTCGACGTAGAGGAACGGATCGCCGATCCCGAGCGGCACCTCGTGCCGGAGCTCGGCTGAACGGACGGTGTCGGCGTAGATCAGGACGTCAGGCACGGCGGCACTCTATCGCCTGCCGTTAGCTTTCAGGAGTGACCGACCCTCTGGGACGCGCGCTCGAGCTCGTCGCCCGCTACGACCTGGAGGTGCGCGCGCTGCTGCCGAAGGACACCGAGATCTTCGACGCGCACCTGCACCTGGGGCGCGACATCGACGGCATGGTCGGGGACTACGACCAGCTCGAAGCACTGATGGGCCAGAGCAACGTCACGCATGCATTCATGTTTTGCCTGGACGAGCCCGACCGTCATCCGGCCTTTCGCGCCGCGAACGACCGCACGCTCGCCTACGCGGCCCGGTCGGGCCGGCGCTTGATCCCGTTCGTCCGGCTCGACCTGAACGAGTCGCCGCTCGAGGAAGCGGTGCGCTGCCTCGACCACGGCGCACGCGGAATCAAGCTCCACCCGCGCGCGCAGCGTTTCGACGCAGGCGACGAGCGGCTCGCCCCGGTGTTCGCGCTCGCCGCAGAGCGCCAGGTGCCGATCCTGATCCACGGCGGCCGTGGACTGCCGCCGATCGCGTCGGGGCTCGCCTCGCTCGTCGAGCGCTACCCGCAGGCGACGCTGATCATCGCGCACGCCGGCATCGCCGACATGGCGCAGCTCGCGCGCGTGATGGCCGGCCGGCGCGGCGTCTTCTTCGACACGTCGACGTGGAGCCCGGTCGATCTGCTCGACTTCTACCGTCAGGTTCCACCCGAACAGGTGGTCTACGCATCCGATTACCCCTACGGCGGGTACACGACGTCCCTCTTCCTCGCGCTGAGGACCGCGAAGCTTGCGGGCTACAACGATGCCCAGTTGCGTGCGCTGCTCACGGGGAACGCCACGCGAATCGCCAACGGAGAAGAGTTGACCGAGCCGACCCAACCCGTCGGCGGCGCCGACACGCTCGTGCAACCGATGCAGCTCGCTCGCCTTCACCAGTACATCTCGATGTGCACGCCGCTGCTCTGGTCGCGACAGCCCGACACGATGGGGATGCTCGGGCTGGCGATCAACACGTGCGCCGAGCGGAACGGCCATCCGGAGACGGTCGACAACATCCGCGACCTGCTCGAGGCGGCGCGTGACCTCTGGGAGACGTGGACATCCCTCGGTACCGATGCCGAGCGCCTCCAGGCCGGGCGCCTGACTGCGCGGCTCGTGCACCTCGCCGACATCGAAGCGGTGACGGCAGCTGCCTGAGCTTACGATCAACGGAGGGCGCTATTCGGTGGACGCACCGGTCGATACTTCGCTCGCCGAGGCGCTGCGGGAGCGGCTGGGCTTCACGGGGACGAAGGTCGCGTGCAATGAAGGACACTGCGGCGCGTGCACGGTGCTCGTCGACGGCGAGCCAACCCTTTCGTGCATCACGCTCCTGCACCGAGTCGACGGCCGCGAGGTGACGACGATCGAAGGGCTGCGCGACCATCCGATGATCGACGCATTCGTCCGCGCCGACGCAGTCCAGTGCGGTTTCTGCACACCCGGGCAGATCGTCAGCGCGGTCGCGCTCGTCACGGCGAATTCCGATCCGACCAAAGAGCAGATCCGCCACCGCATGGCTGGGAACCTCTGCCGCTGCGGCACCTACACGAAGATCGAGGAGGCGATCAGCACGTGGCAAGACTGATCCGCACCGAGAAGGAAGTCGAAGGCCGGGTCGAGGAGATCTGGCTGGTCGTCGACGAGGATGCGCTCGAACAGTGGCCGGCCGGACCGCGCGAGGTCGTGGGGCATGCCACGACCCGCAACGACGCACTCGCCCGGGCACGCGGACAGGTGCGGTACACCGCCGATATCCAGCTGCCGGGCATGCTCCACACGGCCGTCCTGCGTTCGCCATACGCACACGCGCGCGCGGCGCGGATCGACCTCACGCCTGCGCTCAGCGCGCCCGGCGTGCGCGGGGCGATCGGGCCCGGTGAGTGCGCCGAGCTCTCCGCGGACTGCGCGTACGAAGGCGCTCCGGTCGCGGCGGTCTGCGCCGACACCTTCCGGCAGGCGCAGGCCGCGCTCGAACTGATCGAGGTCGATTGGGAGCAGCTCGACCCGCTGCTCGACGGAGACGAGGCTGTCGCGGGCGGCCGGCTGATCGAAGAACCGCGGAAGCACGAGCGCGGGGACTACGACCGCGGCCTCGCCGAAGCCGACGTCGTGATCGAGGCGACCTATCGCACGCAAACCGTGCTCCACAACTCGATGGAGACGCACCAGGCGATCTGCCGCTGGGAAGGCGACACGCTCGAGGTCTACATCTCGACGCAGTACATCTGGGGCGTGCGCTCGGACATTGCGCAAACGCTCGGCATGCCGGCCGACAAGGTGCGCGTGGTCTGCGAGTTCATGGGCGGCGGCTTCGGCTCGAAAAACAACCCGGGCGAATACACGTTCATTGCCGCCGAGCTCGCCAAGCGCACGGGCCGCCCCGTGCGCTGCGCGCTGACGCGCCACGAAGAGCACGTCGCCGCCGGCAACCGCAACTCGACGACACAGCGGCTCGTGATCGGCGCGCGCAGCGACGGCACGCTGACCGCACTCGGCGGCGAATACGTAAACGACGTCGGCGCATCGGGCTGGGTCTCGATGACCGAAGGGCCGATGGTGATGCTGTACGAGTGCCCGAACCTTCGCGCCACGACCTACGGCGCCGAGTTGAACCTGCCGCCGACCCTGCCGTTTCGCGCGCCGGGCTTCGTCGAAGGCACGTTCGGTCTCGAGTGCCTGCTCGACGAGCTCGCCGCAAAGCTCGATCTCGATCCACTCGAGTTGCGGCGCCGCAATCACGCCGACAGCGAGCCCGGCGGCGGGCGACCCTACTCGGGAAAGAACCTGGTCGAGTGCTACCGCCGCGCCGAACCGCACTGGGAACGCCGGCACGAGGTGCGCGCACGCTCGACGGAAACAGTGAAGCGCGGCGTCGGCATGGCGTCGCAGGTCTGGTTCGGGGGCGGCGGACCGCCGAGCTACGCGTGGATCCGCGTCGGCTCGGACGCGCGGGCGACGGTCGTCACCGCCATGCAGGATGTCGGCACCGGCACGAAGACGACGATGGCGATGGTCGCAGCCGAAGAGCTCGGCATCCCTGTCGAGCACGTCACCGTGGCGGTCGGCGATTCGCTGCGCGGCCCGTACGCGACGCTCTCGGCCGGCTCGTCGACGACGCCGTCGATCGCGCCTGCCGTCCGCGCGGCCGCAGCCGACGCGAAGCGGCAGATCGTCGACCTGGCGAAGCAGCGCTACGGCGATGACGTCGAAGAATTCGATATCGCCGAGCTCCTGAGCGTGCTCGGCAATTCGCAGATCCTCGGCACGGGGTCGCGCGGCCCGAACCCGGCCGGGATGACGGTGCTCACCTTCGGCGTCCAGGTCGCCGAAGTCGCGGTCGACGTCGAGACCGGCGAGGTCACGGTCGACCGGATCGCCGCGATCCACGACGTCGGTCGCGTGATCAACCCACTCGGGGCGTCGAGCCAGATCGAGGGCGGCATCATCCAGGGGATCGGCCACACGCTCTCCGAGGAGCGGCTCAACGATCCGGCGACGGGCGCGATCCTGACGCGAAGCTTCGATGCGTACAAGCTCCCGACGATCGCCGACGTTCCGGAGATCGTCACCGAGCTGATCGACGTTCCCGACTCGCAGCTGACGAGCCTCGGATCGAAGGGAATCGGCGAGCCGCCGATCATCCCCGTCGCGGCTGCGATCGCGAACGCGATCCGCGACGCAACCGGTGCCGACGTTCGTTCGCTGCCGATCACGCGCGCGGAGATGTTGCGCGCGCTGGCCGAAGCGAAGGAGAAGACTCGTGGAGCTGCTGCGGCCGTCTAACCTCGAGGAGCTGAACGGCGGCCTGCTGATCGCGGGCGGCACCGAGGTGGTGCCGCAACTGCGCGAAGGGCTGCTCCGTGCCGAGACGCTCGTCGACATCACCGGGGTCGTGCCCCGCGGGATCGAGGGGACACGGATCGGCGCAGGCGCAACGCTCGCCGAGGTCGAGGCCGCTTCTCAGCTTCCCGGGGTACTGCGTGAGGCATGCCGACTCGCCGCCTCGCCCCAGCTTCGCAACATGGGCTCGATCGGCGGCAACCTGCTCCAGTCGACGCGCTGCTGGTACTGGCGGCTGAGCTATCCGTGCCGCCTGCACGGCGGCGACCGCTGCCATGCGAAGGAAGGCGAGCACCGCGAGCACGCGATCTTCGCCAACGACTTCTGCGCCTCGGCACACCCCTCCGACGTGGCGGCCGCACTCGTTGCACTCGGGGCGACGATCCGGACGAATCGCCGCGAGCTTGCCGTGCACGAGCTCTACCGTCTCGCGGACGAGAGCGACCGGCGCACGACCACGCTCGATCCCGGCGAGGTCATGCTCGAGCTCGAGGTCCCGCCGGCGGACGCGTCCGTCTACCTGAAGGCAATGGACCGCAAGCGCTGGGCCTTTCCGCTCGTCGGGGTTGCAGGTGTGCGTCGCGGGACCGTGACGACGCTCGCGCTTGCCGGCGTGGCACCGATCCCCTGGCTGCTCGACGGACCGCTCGACGAGGCAACCCCGCTCCGCGATACCGCGTACAAGGTCGAGATAGCGCGCGCACTCGTTGCTCGTGCGATCGCTAAGCTCGGTTGATGCGCTTCCTCCCGCTGCTGGGACTACTTGCGGCGCTCGCGCTCGCCGGTTGCGGCGGAGGCGGCGGCGGCTCGTCTGTCGCGCAGACGACGACCGATCAGAACGGCTGCGTCGTGATGACCGCACCCGCGGCAGGCGCGCGGCCTGAGCAGGCGCCGACTGCGCTGCTCGACGCACAGAAAACCTACGACGTCGTCATTCGCACGAACTGCGGCAGCTTCACGATCCGGCTCGATCCGAAGCAGTCACCGCATGCGGTGGCGTCATTCGTCGCGCTTGCCAAGGCGGGCTTTTTCGACAAGACGGTCTTTCACCGGATCGCCCCCGGCTTCGTGATCCAGGGCGGCGACCCGCTCGCGAACGGCACGGGTGGGCCCGGCTACACGACCGTCGACACCCCGCCCTCGACCGCGACCTACAAACATGGCGTCGTCGCGATGGCGAAGACGGGCGCGCAGGCGAACGGCACGGCCGGCAGCCAGTTCTTCGTCGTCACGGCGGCCGATGCCGGCCTGCCGCCCCAGTACGCGATCATCGGCACGGTGACGAAGGGGATCAGCGTCGTCGACCGGATCGGCACGCTCGGCGACGCGAACGAGCAGCCAACCGAAGTCGTCGAGATCGAAAAGGCGACAGTCACCACGTCTTGATCGCTGCCGTCGTGCTCGCTGCAGGCGCAGCGACGAGGTACGGCTCACCGAAGCAGCGCGTGTTCCTGCCGGCGGTGCTCGAGCGACTCGCGCAGACGTCGGTCGGAGAGGTGGTCGTCGTCGAAGGCGCCTATCCGCTCGACGGCGTCGACCTCGGCAACGCGCGAGTCGTGCGGTGTCCCGACTGGGAGCGCGGGCCGGGCGCATCACTGCGCTGCGGCCTGGCTGCGCTCGGCGAAGACGTGGAGGCTGCGCTTGATCGTGCTCGCCGACGGGCCGGAGCTCGATCCGCGCGCCGTCCAGCGCGTGCTTGCCCACCGGACTGAATCGCCGGTCGTCGCCGCAAGCTACGACGGCACGCGCGACCATCCGGCGGTGCTGTCACGCGCCGCGTGGAGTGACATCCCGGACGAGGGCGCGCGCGCGCTCGACGCGAAGCTGATCGCCTGCGACGACCTCGAGCCGCCGGGGGACATGGACTACCCACCCGGATGACATCCGGGATGGACGGCGACCGCGCCGCCCATCCCGAACGTAAGCGTCTTAGACGCCGAGGACTTTCTTTGCCTTCTGCAACGAAGGCAGCGCGTGCTTCGCTTTCGCAAGCGCGCGCGCGCGAACATCGACCGACGCGGGCTTCGGCCCGATCGTGATTTCCTCACCCGTGGCGGGATTGCGGCCCAGGCGCGCCTTCGTCGCCGGCTTCACGCGAACGGTCAACTGAACGACTCCGGCGATCTTCACCTTCTCGGCATTGCCGATTTCTTCGAGGATCACTTCTTCGAGCGCTACAAGCGCGCGCTTGGCCTCGGCGCGCGTGAGCCCTGCGCGCTCCGCGACTTCGTCGGCGAACTGCGTTTGAGTCAGAGCCATGCTCTCTCCTGGCTAGGTTGATTGGGAGCGACGCCGGATTCAAGCACAGCGGCGGCCCGGGCCCATCATCTTATGACCCGAATAGGTCGTAAAGTACGCGTGATGACGGTCGCCGCTCGACGGGCCATACCGACGCCGCCGCTCGCGGCGCTGGTCCTCGGGACGCTCGTGGCATGGGTTGCGTTCGTCCGTCTGGGGATGTCAGCCGACGGGCTCCTGGTGTTCATGGCCGGGTGGGTGGTGATGATGACGGCGATGATGCTGCCGTCCGCGGCACCACTCGTCCTCGTGTACGGAAAGCGTGGCCGCGGCAGGCTCGTGCTCGGCTACCTGCTCGTCTGGGCGATCGTGGGCCTACCGGTGTACGCGGTCGCGAGAGCATTCGACCTGATGATGGTTCCGGCAGCAGCGGTGGCGTCGGTACTCGTCGTCGCGGGCGTCTACCAGTTCACGCCGCTCAAGAACGTCTGCCTGCGCGCGTGCCGAAGCCCGCTCGACTTCATCGCGATGCGGTGGGGGCGCGGTCCGGTTCGGCTCGGGGCGGAGCACGGCGGCTACTGCCTCGGTTGCTGCTGGGGACTGATGGCGGTTGTCGTCGGCGCCGCTGCGATGAGCGTCACGTGGGCCGCGGTGATCGCCGGCGTGGTGTTTGCAGAGAAGGTGCTTCCCGGGGGAGAATGGACGGCACGCCTGGCGGGAGTTGCACTGTTCGTAGCGGCGGCCGTAGTCCTCGTCTGAAAGGAACCGAATGGCAACGCAGAGCACGACACGCTGGCACGTCAAAGGCACCCTCCTCATCTCCTGCAACTGCGACTACGGATGCCCGTGCAACTTCAACGCACTCCCGACGCAGGGCCACTGCGAGGGTCAGTGGGTCTGGCATGTCGAGGAAGGGAACTTCGGCGACGTCGCTCTCGACGGCCTGACCTGGACCGTGACTGCGGACTGGCCGGCCGCAATTCACGAAGGCGGCGGCAGAGCGGTCTGCTTGTACGACGAACGCGCCGACGATGCTCAGCGCGCAGGCGATCGAGGAGCTCGTCCGCGGCGGGCACGGCGGCCCCTGGGGAGTCTTCATCAACACGTACGAGCTCGAGGCGTTTCGTCCCCTGCCGATCGACCTCCACCTGGCAGGACTCGACTCGCACGTCAAGGTCGGCGACTCGATGGAGCTCCAGCTTGCGCCGATCAAGAACCCCGTCACCGGCGCCGAGGTCCATCCGGGCGCAGTACTCCCCGAGGGCCTCGTCTGCAAGGAGGCATCGTTCGGCATGTCGCTGACGTTCAAGGTGAACGACGCGATCGAGTACGACCATTCCGGCAAGTACACGGCAATCGCGCCGTTCGACTACGCGTCGTAGGAGGGCTTACCGCGCCGCCTCTTGAACGACGTTCGGCCCGTGCTTGTCATCGAAGCGATCGAGGACGCCCGACTCCACGAGACGAAGCCGTGCTTCATTCGCATCGTCGACCGAAGCGAACTCGAGGAAGATGAAAACGTGATTCGGGTCGGCAACGTCGCGGAAGACCCGCTGGACACTCGCCTTCTCGCGTGCTCTTGGGCGATCCTGATCGAACATCGGTCTCCAGGTGTCGTAGTCGCCCACCTGGATCCGGGTGATGATGAACGTCGACATTGCTTGCCTCTCAACTCTCGGCGTCGGCGAGCACCGCACGAGCGGCCTCGAGATCCGACTTCAACACGAAGACCTCGCGCGGGCCGGACTCTGTGAGCCCTTCGAACGGCCCATCGATCGCCTCCGTGTCGCGGTAGTCGCACTCGATCCCAGCCGAGCGCAGCAGGCCGCACACGATGTCGGCCTCCGTCTCGCCGGAGACGATCTTCACGACCGCGGTGTCGTCTGGATCCACGCCGGGAGGCTACTTCTTCTCCATCGGCGTTGCATAATCTCGGCTATCGGAAAGGAGTCGCGATGCAGTTGACCAAGCAATTTCGTGCTCGACGAGCTTCGCAAGGAAGGCCAGAGCGCCCAAGTCCAGAAAGCGGTGCAAGAGCTCCCCGAGAAGATCGACCATGAGCAGCACGCAGCGTTGTTACAGAAGTTCGGGCTCGATCCGGGCAAGCTTGCCGAGAAGGCCGCCGAACGGGGCATCTCCGCCCTATAGGAAGCGAATCGACGCGGCAGAGCCGGTGAACACCGGGAGGTATTTGGCGGTGTGAGGAGCAACCGCCATGTAATCGAAATCGTAGAGCACACCGCTGTGGACGAAGATGTAGATCACGTGTGTGATGTCGCCTACACCGGCTGTCCAGACACCGTGGTACTGAACGGTCATCTGCAGCGCAGCTAGCGAAGAGCCGACCGTCGTGTGACGAACAGCAAACGTGGCGTGCGGATCGGCCTTGAGGTACTGCTGCCGCACGAGGCTCTCTATCCTCGGGGCGAGCACAGACAGCGAGGATGCGGACTTCGCGGTGTAGATGCTCAGCGTGGCAATGCGGGAGGGCCCATATCCCTCGAAGCGCGCGCCCGAGCCGCTACTGCTGCCCCTAGCTCCAGCCCAATCGGAAGGGATAGTGAATGACAAACCTCCAAGACCTGAGGGCGTATACATGTGGTTAGCGGGAACGCCACCATCGGCAGCCTCAGACCACGCGACTGCAACAAGTGCCATTGCACAACACATCGAGACGGTGCCCAACCTGCGCATCCGCAACAAGGTAGCCCTTGACGTAAGAGCGTCAATGCCTCGATGCTGCGGCTACGCTCTGTGAGCGATGCTGATCATCACAGGGCTGCTGGTCCTGATCGCGCTGAATGTGCTGCCCTCCCACTTGGGGCTAGTCCTCGTCGGCGCGGCAGTCGTGTTCGAGGTCGCCGAGAAGGGGTTCTGGCTCTGGTCCTCGCGGCGGATTCCGCTTGCTGTCGGCATCGAAACGATGCTCGGCCGACCTGTTACCGCGATCTCACCCTGCAGACCAGATGGCCGGGTGCGCTTCGGGTCCGAATCCTGGACGGCACGGTGCGTTACCGGTGCAGGGACCGGCGAGAGCCTCATCATCGAAGGAATCGAGAACCTCACGCTCGTCGTCAGCAACACGCGCGACTAGGAGAGATTGTTAGGCTTCCCCTTGTGATTTCCGCGCCGGTTGTTCGCCGGTTCGCGCTGGCTCTTGCGGTCGTGATTCTGGGGGCGATGGCCACGAACGCAGCTGCCGGCCTCGCAGCACGGTCACAGCTGCCGACCGTCGTAGCCTCTGGACGGTGGGATGGTCACGCATGGAGCCTCAGTGTCCGAGATGACTTCTCAGGTCGACAGGTTCGACACTGCCTCCAGATCTCGGTCGACTTTCCGTTCACGAGGGCTGCACCGCCTTCCGTGCCAAATTGCGGCGGCATCCTCGCATCATTCAGCAACCATGCCGCCGACGTTTCCTTACGGAATCAGCTTCTCGGACTTGACCGTATGTCCGATGGCCTTTGCAGACGGAATGGTCGTCGCCACCGCGGCCCAGGTGAGGATCACGTTTGCGTCCGGCGCGACGGTCCGGACATCTGTCGTTGCCGCCCCTTCCTCACTTTCCCAAGACGTCAAGTATTTCGCGACGCGGATCCCATGCGGATCGAGCGTAACGAGCTTCATCGGGCTTGACTCGCGCGGAAATACTGTGGCGCGGTTCAGCACACTGCACCGCTAAGAGCCGGGCGCGTGATCCAGGAATCTTGCTGGGCTCTAACCCTGCCAGGCTCAGCAACGCGGGGATGGGCGATTTCAAGCGTCTGACACCGTCGGTGTCAGACACTACGACCGATGCGCTGGCGTCAGTGCGCTCGGGTACCGATGTCCAGCGCGCTGCCGGCCTGCACGGCCTCCGCTACCTGCCTTACCCGCCAGGCGAACAGCGGGCTGTGCCAGACGACTTGACCGTCGGAGAACGTGAGCTTCCCGCGGACCCGCGTGACCGTGTTCGGACCGAGCGGATACTTCCCGAGCTGCGCACCCGGCTGATGGAATGGAAGGTCGCGATACACGTACACGTGCTGATCGGTCACGAGCACGGTTCTGTGAAAGTGGAAGAACAGCAGCCCGGCCACGAGCCCCACATAGGGCAACTCCTCCAGCAACCCAGCGATGATCGCGACCGCGAGCGAACTGAACCCGAACGAGATTGTCGTGGCCTCCTCGCTCGCAATGTGGGCTCGGCGGACATACCGTCCGGCCATCCGCTTCCGCTTGCTTCCCATCCCTGTCCCTTCTGATTATTGACTGGGGACGCTTGGGGCCATCATACGTGGCTCATCCTCTTCAAATTCGCTGGTTCCTTAACAAGCCGAGCGCAAGGGTCGTGGACTGCGCGAGCGTTCGCAGAGACATCTGAGGGGGTGGGACTACGTAGGCGAGGGAGATCTTGATCTCAGCTGTCACAGGGCGGTCTGAGTCCGTCGCGCTGGGCGAGCGTCCGCGAATGCACCCTGCGATGCCGGAATGCCCTCAGTGGCTCACGGGCCGCCGCTTGATGATTGCGTACCCCGTCACGACTACGGGACGCGGGCTCAAGGAGAAAGAATCCCGACTGCTCGTCGTAGTACGCACTGCCCACGAGGATGACTGAGCCAGAAAGTTCGGCACGCGGTACCGCAGCGCTGCGGACGGCGCAATCTCGAATGCAGGAGCGCAAGCGCATCGATGTTTCGAGCGCGGCACCCACGAGCTGGATCGCAATGCTGAGACTCACGAAACCGAGCATGGCGAGGAACGTCAGGGGGCCGGTTCACTGAGCTGCGGCAGTGTTTCGCTATGCACTCCGACGCCGGACTACGCTCAACGCGTGTCCGAGGTGGAACTGAGCGCGGCGCACGAGTCCACGATCCGGGGGATGATGGAGGCGATCGTCGGACGGGACGAAGTCGCGGTGGCGGAAATGCTTGGTCAGTCGTGGATACTCCGAGACCGTGTACGCAGCGCCGGCGTCGGAGCTGGACTGCGGCGGTCAGCTACGCAGACGGCGTCCTGCAGCTCGGATGACCGTCGTCGAGGCGGACGGCAGGTCGTCGACACCCGGCGAGGCCTCGCCTCGGCACGTGGACGTCTGGGCGTCAACTTCGGACGCGACCGATCTGACCTTCATGGGTTAGACTGCGCGGATGGTCGCGCACTCGCACTGGACACTGACGCGAGTAGCGGACCTGGGCCGGACAACGACACGGCTGGGCGACCGTGCTTACGCCTGAGCGAAGTCAGTCGGCCGAGCGCAGGCCGGCGAGCTTCTCTTGGAGCTCCGGCGACATCGGCTCTTCGGCAGCGACGCGCACGTACTGTCGGAGCGACTCCTCGAAGTGGTAGCGCTTCTCACAGGGCGGGCAGGCCTCGAGGTGCTCCTGCGCTTCGCGCATCTGCTCGTCGCTCAGCACCTTGTCCATGTACGGCTGCATCATCTCTTCCGTCAGCTGGCGACGCAGACGGACGCACGGGCAAAGCCCGCACGTCCTGACGCTCAGGCACCGACAAGCGGTGCCTCACGCAGCCACCGTCTTCTCTGCAAGCTTCTGCTTGAGGATGCGCCGGCCGCGATGGAGCCGCGACATCACCGTGCCGACGGGGATGTCGAGGATCTGCGCCGCCTCTGCGTAGGAGAACTCGCCGATGTCGACGAGAACGAGCACGTCGCGGAAGTCGTGGGGCACCTCGGCGAGCGCTTCGACAACCGAGTTCTGCGAGAGCCGGTCGATCACGCGCTCCTCGTCAGGGTTCTCGTCGGGCATCGTCGACTCGAGGCGGTTGTAGAGGAAGTAGTCGCCTTCCTCGAGCGGCTGAAGGTCGGGGGTGCGCTGCTGGCGCCGGCCCTTGTCGATGTTCAGGTTCGTCAGGATCCGCAGCAGCCACGCGCGCAGGTTCGTACCCGGCTGGTACTGCTGCCACGAG
The DNA here is from genome assembly GCA_963761365.1 of uncultured Actinomycetes bacterium. Lineage (GTDB taxonomy): Bacteria > Actinomycetota > Thermoleophilia > Gaiellales > Gaiellaceae > PALSA-600. Next base: position 65,979 of record CAVXHB010000022.1, read on the forward strand.
CGGAACGCGCGTGCGTAGGTGTCCTGCACTAGATCCTCCGCCTCTTCGCGGGAGTTGACGAGCCGACGCGCGACGCGGAAGACCTGGTCACTGAGTTCGAGTGCTTCTTCCTCGAAACGGACGCGATCACGTGCCTCCTCCGCGATTCGGCGGGTCTCGGCGGCAGTCGGAGCGCCTTCGCTCATCCGGCGGCCACCCTAGCAATGAGTTTTAACGACGCCCGGGGCAGCAAGATTCCCGTTCAGGCGCCTTCAGGCGGCTTCAGCCTCACGAAAGCCGCCGCGCGCAACCTCTTTCAGCAGCGCCTCACGCGATGTCCGCTCGTCGTCGTAGACGACAGTCAGCTCGCCGACCAGATTCGCGTTCGCCGATTCGAGCCCCTCGTGATCCTTGAGCACGTGCCGCAACCGCATCACGCAGCGGCCGCACGTGACGCCCGTCAGCTGGATCGTTTCGGTGACGGTAGACATGTACTTCAGGCTAGCGAACGCGCGACGAGATCTGCCGTCGCCTCGCGCGGGTCCGAAAACCGTTCCTGCAGCTCGCCCTCGCAACGGGCGGGATCGATCCCGTCGACCCCGGTCAGCTCGAGCAGCTCACGGCCGAGCTCAGCCGCGGTCGGCGACGCGCTCGCCGCCCGGCGCGATCAGCGTCGCAGCCGGACCGAATCGCGCCGCCGCCCACCGGTTGTACTGGTAGTCGCCGCGGTCGGCTGCCGGCACGTCCGAGCCGAGCAGCGTTGCCGCGAGCTTCTGCAGCAGTTCGGCGAACACCGCGGACCGGCGCACGTCGGTCGGCTGGTCGGGCATCCGGATCTCGAGCGTGCCGAGCGAGGGATGCGGGCGAATGTCCCACCAGATTCGCGTGTAGTCGGCAATCACGCCGAGCCGCATCTGCCGCTCGACCCACGCCTCCCACGCGGCGTACGACCCGAACGCAGGCGGGCACGCCGTCCGCGGCAGCTCCGCAAGCACGGGCGCGCGATTCGATGCGCATTCCCGTCAGCTCGCCCGCGAACCACGGCGAGTTCGCCGACAGCGCGAGCACGACCGGGAGCCACGGCAGCAGTCCTTCGAGCGTGCTCCAGCACTCCTCGGCGCTCGGCATCGCGAGATGGACGTGCAGCCCTTGCACGTTCTGGCGGCGCGCGCTGCGCGCCGTGATGGGCGACCATCGTCAGGTAGCGCTCGCTCTGCACGATCGGCTGCCGCTCCGGATCCGCGAAGGGATGTGACCCGGTCGCCGCAATCGCGAGGCCGGCGCCGGCCGCAACGCTCCGCCGCCGCCCGCCGCAACACGACCGAGCGCATCGAGCACGTCGGCCGCGCGTCGCAGACGGGTTCGTGTTCAGCTCGAAGACGGACGCGTGCAGCTCGGTCTTCGCACGGCCCGGCAGCTCCGCTTGCTCGAGCGGGCCGACGATCGTCGTCGACCCGGCCGACCTGGTCGAGCGTCGCGGCGTCGAGGATGACGAGCTCTTCTTCGACTCCGAGCGTGAGCGGCGGCGGCCCTTGGCCGAACCGCTGCGGAATCACTGCGCGCGGACGCCGTGCACGGGACGGCCCGCGGCGATCCACGCGTAGTACGACGCGCTGGGACCGTAGTCGGGCTCGTAACCGACGATGCGCGGATTGCGGCCGACGTCACGCGCGCGCGCAGCATGTTTCAGCAGGTTCGGGTCGTCCTGCATCTCCCAAACGAGAATCAGGTGCGCCGCGGTCATGAACGTTGCAACGTACGCGCAACCGTCGGCGGGGCACGGAAACGGATCGGTACGAACGCAGAACCAGTCGCCGCCTTCGAAGGCATCGTCGTCGAGGCGCAGGTCTTCCTGCTCGACGAGGGTCTCCTCGAAGACCACACTTCCCCTCTCCACGGGGACAGAGTAGCCCGGAAAACCCCATTGGTCACGAAAAAAGCAATGGCCGCGACCCGGGCAGGCATGCGGGTCGCGGCCATTTCCCGCGGCATGCCGTGCTGGCTGGCCGACACACCGGGTCCCGGCCCCTCGCGGGACCGAAGCTTTGTCACCCCGTTCTATCCGACCCCCGATTAACTCGGGATTAAGCCGCATGCAAGCCGTTCTTCGCCGCCGCGCGTGACGCGGTAGGCAGTTGCGCCAGGCCGGCAGGTGACCACCTCGTGTAGCTCGGTGCCGACGTAATGGAGCCCGACGCCGTCGTCGGCGGCCACCCCCTCCGGGAACCCCGCATCGACGAGCTCGCGGTAGCGCGGCCGCCGCAGCGCCTCGCCGTCGTAGTGCGGACAGGCGCTCCCGGCGAGCAGACCGAGCCCGTCGCGCATGCCGTCGAGCTGCGGGCCCGAACGAGTCGGTCACGCCCGCCTCGAACCAGCAGATCATGCCGGCGCTCGCGCCAAACAGCACAACCCCTTCCGCCCATGCTTCGCGAAGGATGCGGTCGAAGCCGTGGACGCGCCAGATCGCGAGCATGTTCGCGGTGTTGCCGCCGCCGACCGAGATCGCATCCTGGGCGAGCGCGAGCTCGCGCAGACCACGAGGCGGCCACGGGTGGAACGTGCAGATGCGAGAGCTCGCCGAGCCCGAGCAGCGCTCGTAGAACGCGACGATCCCGTCGGGCGAGTCGCCGGTCGCCGTCGGCACGTGCATGACGCGCGGCCGCTCCTTCCCCGTCAACCCGAGCACGTGGCGCATCAGACGCCCGCGTCTGCTCGGGGCTGTCGCCGTGCCCGCCGAGCCCGACGATCTGCTGATTGACTTTGGCCATGGAGCCCTCAAGTCTGACCGTAGGCGGGCGTTCGTACGAGATCTTCCGCATCGGCGGTCTCGACAACGTCGAGCGCCTGCCCTACACGCTGCGGATCCTGCTCGAGAACGTTGCGCGCAGCGGGAGCGAGGAGGGCGTGCGCGCCGTCACCGGCTGGGAGGCCCGGGCGGAGCCGTCGCGAGAGATCTCGTTCGCGCCGTCGCGGATCCTGCTGCAGGACCTGACGGGCGTGCCTGCCGTCGTCGACCTCGCCGCGATGCGGGACGCGATCGCAGAGCTCGGCGGCGATCCCGCGCGGATCAACCCGCAGATCCCTGCGGAGCTCGTGATCGACCACTCGGTGCAGGTCGATGCGTTCGCCTCGCGCGGCGCATTCGCGCACAACGTCGAGCTCGAGTTCGAGCGCAACCGCGAGCGCTACGAGTTCTTGCGCTGGGGCCAGCGCTCGTTCCAGGACTTCAAGGTCGTCCCACCCGGGACCGGCATCTGCCACCAGGTCAACCTCGAGTACCTCGCGCGGGTCGTCGACGACCGCGACGGCGTCGCGTTCCCCGACACGCTCGTCGGCACCGACTCGCACACGACGATGGTGAACGGCGTCGGCGTGCTCGGCTGGGGCGCAGGCGGGATCGAGGCCGAGGCAGCCATGGTCGGCGAGCCGCTCTCGATGCTCGTGCCGCAGGTCGTCGGCTTCCGGCTGCGCGGCGCGCTCCGCGAGGGGGCGACGGCTACCGACCTGGTGCTGACCGTCACCGAGATCCTGCGCAGAACAGGCGTCGTCGGCAAGTTCGTCGAGTACTTCGGCGAGGGCCTTGCCGGCCTGTCGGTCGCCGACCGCGCAACGCTCGGAAACATGTCGCCGGAGTACGGCGCGACCTGCGGCTACTTCCCGGTCGACGAGAAGACGATCGACTACCTCCGGCTGACGGGCCGGCCTGCCGAACGCATCGCGCTCGTCGAGGCGTACTGCAAGGAGAACCTGCTCTGGCACGAGCCCGGCGCGCATCCGGAGTACTCGCAAGTCGTCGAGCTCGACCTCGGCGAGGTGGAACCATCGCTCGCAGGACCGAGGCGACCGCAGGACCGCGTGCCGCTCGCGCGCGCGAAGGAGGCGTTCCTGACGGCGCTCGACACGTTCGGGATCGACGCCGGACGAAAACGGCGTCGGCGCGGAGACCTTCCCGGCGAGCGACCCGACCACCGAGCAGGCACCCGGTGGGGAACCGGTACACGAACAGTATTCGGTCGCCGTCGCGGCGCCACCCAAGCCTGAGCACGTCCACGTTTCTCTCGACGGCGAGGAGTTCACGCTCGACCACGGCGCCGTCGTGATCGCCGCGATCACCTCGTGCACGAACACGTCGAACCCGCAGGTGATGATCGCCGCCGGGCTGCTCGCGAAAAAAGCGGTCGAACTGGGCCTGAAAACCCGTCCGTGGGTGAAGTCGTCGCTCGCGCCCGGCTCGCGGGTCGTCACCGAGTACTACGAAGCATCCGGGCTCGACCGCTACCTCGACGACCTCGGTTTCAACACGGTCGGCTACGGCTGCACCACCTGCATCGGTAACTCCGGGCCGCTGCAACCCGAGATCTCGCAGGCGATCACCGACGGCAACCTCGTTGCGTGCGCGGTGCTTTCCGGCAACCGTAACTTCGAGGCGCGCATTCACCCCGAGGTGAAGGCGAACTACCTCGCTTCACCCCCGCTCGTCGTCGCCTACGCACTCGCCGGCCGCATGGACATCGACCTGAACAACGAGCCGCTCCAGGGCGACGTCTTCCTGCGCGATCTCTGGCCGAGCTCGGACGAGATCCAGAAGACGATCGCAACTGCGATCCACGGCGAGATGTTCACGTCGACCTACGCAGATGTGTTCACGGGGGACGAGCAGTGGCGGACGCTGCCGGTGCCGGAAGGCGACCGCTTTGCGTGGGATCCGGCGTCGACCTACGTCCGCCGGCCGACCTACGTCGCGCGTGAGCAGGAGACCGGCGAGATCAGCGGCGCGCGCTGTCTCGTCTCGCTCGCCGACTCGGTCACCACAGATCACATCTCCCCCGCGGGAGCGATTCGCCCCGACTCCCCGGCCGGCCGCTACCTGATCGAGCACGGCGTCGAGCCGCGCGACTTCAACTCATACGGCGCGCGGCGCGGCAACCACGAAGTGATGATGCGCGGCACGTTCGCGAACGTACGCCTGCGCAACCTGCTCGTGCCGGAGTCGGAGGGGACCTGGACCGTGCACATCCCGTCGGGCGAGGAGATGACGATCTTCGACGCCGCCGAGCGTTACCGCGGCACGCCGCTCATTGTGCTCGCCGGCAAGGAGTACGGCTCGGGATCCTCGCGCGACTGGGCGGCGAAAGGCCCGCTGCTCCTCGGCGTACGCGCAGTGATCGCGGAGAGCTACGAGCGGATCCACCGTTCGAACCTGCTGATGATGGGCGTGCTGCCGCTGCAGTACAAGCCGGGCGAGAGCCGCGAGTCGCTCGGGCTCACCGGCCGCGAGGAGTTCGCGATCACCGGCGCCGAAGGCCGCGAAGCGACCGTCTATGCAGACGGCCAGGATTTCAACGTGACCGTGCGCATCGACACGCCGCGCGAACGCGAGTATTTCGAGGCCGGCGGCATTCTGCCGTTCGTCGTAAAAAAGCTCTTGACTACTTGATGACGGTGACGCCCGGCTTCGTCGCGGCGACGACGAACGCGACCACGTCCTTGATCTGCTGCGGCGAGATCAGCCCGACGAAGATCGGCATCAGGCCGGTGTTGCTGCCCGTCATCTCCGCCATGACCTTCGCGACCGTCTCGCGCCTGTTCGTCAGCGTCGGGCCCTGGTTGCCGCCCTTCGAAACCGTGCCGGCGGCCTTGAGTGTGTGACAAGTGCCGCACCTTGCCTTGAACACGACCTTGCCTGCGTGTGGACTTCCTGTGGTCGCGAGCGCCGGACCCGCGAAGGCAAACGCCACCGCGATCACCGCGAGCGCGCGCATCAGCCGTCGGTGAGCTTCGCGACCAGCGGGTGCTTCTTCGTCGCTTGCTCGACGAAGGCGGAGACGTCGTGGATCTGCGTCCAGTTCATCTTCCGAAGCACGATCTCGTGACCGCCGAAGAGCTCGGTGATCGCGGAGATGCAGAGCGTCGCAGAAACCTTCAGCTCGTTGAAGCTCGGGCCACCGTCCTGGCCGAACTTGTTCTCCGCGCCGAACCCGGCGGCAAGCGCCTCAGCGAGCGCGTGACACTGACCGCAGTAGGTGCGGTAGCCCTTCTTGCCGGCCACGACATTGCCCTGAATGGCCTGCGTGCGGCTCGATGCCCACACGCCGGCGGCCGAGGCCAAGACGACGACGGCAAGGGCGACGAAGACCGCAAGACGGGTACGGGGGGACAAGCAGTAACACGATAGCGATACCCTGGCCGAACATCTACCCCGGGGTGCCGCAAACGCGGCTGAGATCACACCCGTCGAACCTGATCCGGATCATGCCGGCGAAGGGAGGATTGTTGCAAGAAGCACCAGCGTGGGGAATCGAGCCGGTGCCCGAGAGATTGCGGGTTCTGGGCGCTCTCGACGGGTTCCTGTTGTGGGCGAATCTCTCCGTGAGCCTGCTCGTGATCGTGGCCGGTGCGTTCCTCGTCCTGCCCGCTTCTCAATACGGTCTTAACCTTTCGCTGCCGGTGGCGCTCGGGGCGATCGTCGCCGCCGCGCTCGTCGGCAACCTGATGCTCGGCCTCGGCGGGCTGATCGGCGCCGACGCAGGGGTGCCCCAGATGGTGCTGCTCCGCGCGCCTCTCGGCCACCGCGGCTCGTACCTCCCGACCGGGCTGAACGTCCTCCAGTGCCTCGGCTGGTCGGTGTTCGAGCTGATCATCATCGCCACCGGGGCAAGCGCCCTCTCCAAACAGGTGCTTGGATTCGGCGGCGTCCCGTTCTGGAAGGTGCTCTTCGGAGTCGTGGCGACGCTGCTCGCACTGCTCGGGCCCGTCGGCTTCGTGCGGCGCTACGTCCGCAAGTTCGCGGTCTGGATCGTGATCGTCTCGCTGATCTATCTCTCCTGGTGGTCGCTGCACGGCCAGCACGCCGGACGGCTCTGGGACCGGTCCGGTGCACATGCGTTTTGGCCGGGCTTCGACCTGGTGCTCGCGAGCATCGTCTCCTGGACACCACTCGTCGCCGATTACACCCGGTTTTCGCGCAGCCGGAGCGCCGGCTTCCTCGGCGCAGGTCTCGGCTACCTCGCGCCCACCGTGCCGTTGTTCGCGCTCGGCGCCGTGATCGCGATGTCTCGCCACATCAGCGAGGCGCCCGCGCTTCTGACGGCGATCGCCGCGGGAGGTGCTGCGAGCGTGCTCGCCCTGCTTGCACTCACCGTCGACGAAAGCGACGAGGCATTCGCCAACGTCTACTCAGGGGCGATGTCGTTGCAGAACCTGCTGCCGCGGGTGCCGCAACGGCTCCTGATCGCGGGGGTCGCCGGGATCGCGACAGTCGGTGCGCTGCTGATCGACCTGCGCAACTACCAGCCGTTCCTGTTCCTGCTCGGCTCGTTCTTCGTCCCGCTGTTCGGTGTGCTCCTCGCGGACTGGCTGCTCGCGGGCCGCCACTACACCCGCGACGACATCTTCGCCGCACCCGCGATCCGCGCTGAGCTCGTGGGCGCGTGGCTCGCCGGCTTCTGCCTCTACCAGTGGCTCTATCCCGACGGGCCCGGCTGGTGGACACGGGTCGTCGCCCACGCCCATCCGCACGCGCTTCCCTGGGGCGGGGCTTCGCTCCCGAGCTTCCTCGCGGCATTTGGGCTTGCGGTCTGCGCACGATGGATACTCGCTCTACGTGATCGCGCTGCTCGGCAATCTGTCGCGTGACCTCTTCCCCGGCGAGACGCCGCGCGTGGGCGGAGCGCCGTTCCACGCGGCGCGGGCGCTTCGCCGAATCGACATGCGGGCCGCGCTGTACGCACGCTGCGCGCTCGAGGATCGGGACGTTCTTGTTCTGCCGGTCGCGCGCCTTGGAACTCCTGTGCACTACGTGGCGGGCGCGTCGACTGCGTCATTCCGAATTGCCTACGACGGCGACGAGCGCTCGATGCAGGTCGAGGCAATCGGCGACACGTGGCTGCCCGACGACGTGCCGCCGATGTCCAAGGTCACACGGTGGGTGCACGTCGCGCCGCTTTTGCGCTCCGACTTTCCGGCCGAGACGCTCGCGCGCATCGCCCGCGGGCGTCATCTTTCGCTCGACGGCCAGGGACTTGTGCGGGTTCCGCAGCTCGGTGAGCTGAAGCTCGACGCCGACTACGACCCGGCGCTGCTCGAGCACGTCCAGGTGCTGAAGCTTTCCGAGGAGGAGGCCGAGGCTCTAGGTGACCCGGCCGCGCTGCCGGTGCCGGAAGTGCTCGTCACGCACGGTATGGGCGGGGCGACCGTCCATGCCGGTGGGCGCGCAGAGCATGTTTCCGCTTTCGGAATCGAGGCCGACCCGACCGGCGCCGGCGATGCGTTCTCGATCGCGTACGTCGCGGGGCGGGCGGACGGGCTGCCGCCGCTCGCGGCGGCCCGACGGGCGACGGCGGTCGTCGCGGACATGCTGTCGGAATGATCGCGCTCGTCGCCACCGCCGACGGCACGTTCGCCGTCGATCTCGAGACCGAGGAGCTCGAGCCGGCCGAGCCGTTCGAGCCGCCGCCCGCCCTCGTATTGAATCTTCCCCGCGTTGTTGCAGCGGCAGCGGCAGGCTCGACGGTCGTCGCGGTTGTCGACGCATCCCCGCCGCTGCTCGTTTCCCACGATGCGGGCATGACGTGGCGCGATTCAGGCCGCGGCCTGCCGGCCGGACGCGCGGTTGCGATCTCGTCCGGCGACCCGGACGTCGTCGTCTTCGCGGCGCGGAACCGCCTCTACCTCTCGCGCAACGGCGGCGTCTTCTGGACGGCGCTCACGCTCGAGCTGCCCGAGATCGAAGCAGTCGCGCTTCTAGGTTGACGGGGGCAGAGCTCTACCTCTGCCCCCTTTCAGGGAATTGAAATTCACCTCGCGCGACGATCTTCGCCGAGCCGCCGACGAAGACCTGGTCGATCTGCTCCGGCGATCCCTCAACGCGCGCGAAGAGCGTCGAGGGCCGGCCGAGCTCGACGCCCTGCGAGATCTCGATCTCCTCGCCGAAGGCGATCCGGCCGTGCCGCGCGAGGTGGACGGCAAGCGGCCCCGCAGCCGAGCCGGTGGCCGGATCCTCGGTGACCCCGATGTCCGAGAAGAACGCGCGCGTCTTCCAGCCCGCGCCGTCGCGCGCAAAGCAGTTCGCACCCGCCCAGGTCACCCGGCCGAGCGCGGCGAAGTCGGGCGCGAGCGCGGCCACCTCGTCGGGCGAGCCGAGCTCGACGTACAGGTGCGAGGGGCCGAGGTCGTACTCCTCGACCGGCAGCCCCGAGCCCGAGACGCCGAGCGCGGCGAAGAGCTCGTCGGTGCGCTCGACCGGCTTCCACTTCGGAATCGGCTGCTGCATCCAGCCGAAGACGACTTCGGCACCGTCGCGTTGCAGCTCGACGGGGACGACACCCGCAAGCGTCTCGATCCGGATCACGAGCTTCTGCAGCGGCCCGCCGAGGACGAACGCCGAGCCGAGCGTCGGATGCCCGGCGAAGGGAAGCTCGATCCCGGGTGTGAAGATGCGGATCCGCACGTCGGCCTCCGCCGACTGGGGCGGCAGCACGAAGACCGTCTCCGAGAAGTTCATCTCCTTGGCGAGCGCCTGCATCGTCACCGGGTCGAGATCGCGGGCGTCGGTGAAGACCGCGAGCTGGTTGCCGGCCAGCGGCGTATCGGTGAAGACGTCGCAGATCGACGTAGCGGAACCGGCGCATGCACGTATGATCGCGGAGATGCTGATCGCGACGACGAACGATCTGCCGGGCTACACGGTCGAAGAGGTCTTCGGCGAGGTGTTCGGCCTGACCGTGCGCTCGCGGAATATCGGCTCGCAGCTCGGCGCCGGCCTGAAGTCGATTCTCGGCGGCGAGCTGAAGGGGATGACGAAGGCGCTCGTCGACAGCCGCCAGCAGGTGACCGAGCGGATGGTCGAGGAGGCCGAGGCGAAGGGCGCGAACGCGATTCTCGCGATGCGCTTCGACACCTCTGAGATGGGCTCGAACTGGACCGAGATCTGCGCGTACGGGACGGCCGTCCGCGTTCGCAAGGTCTGAGCACCCAGCCCTAGTACCCTCCGGCGCGTGCGACTCTTCCTGGTCCGCCATGCCGAGGCTGCGCCCGGCGACCCCGACGACCTGCGCCCGCTGACGCCGGCGGGCCGCGAGCACGCGCGAACGCTCGGCGCGACGCTCGCGACAGAGCACCCCGAAGTCGTGCTGACCAGCCCGCTGCTCCGCGCGCGGGAGACAGCGGCGGCGATCGCGGAGGCATCCGGGGTCGCAGCCGAGGCCGACGAGCGGCTCGCGCCCGGCGCGACCGCCGACGACCTGCGCGCCGCCGCAACCGGCCGCGGCGACACCGTGGTCGCCGTCGGCCACCAGCCGGACTGCAGCGAGATCGTGTTCGCGCTGACCGGCGAGGAGGTCCGCTTCCCGGCGGGCGCGGTCCACGAGGTCGAACTGTGAGCGTGATCTCCGTTCGCGGCCTGCGCAAGAGCTACGGCGGCAACGAGGCCGTGCGCGGGATCGACTTCGAGATCCGCGCCGGCGAGGTCTTCGGGCTGCTCGGCCCGAACGGCGCCGGCAAGACGACGACGATCGAGATCCTCGAGGGCTATCGCGACCGCAGCGGCGGCGAGGTCGAGGTGCTCGGCGATCGACCCGCAGCACGCCGGCCGCGCGTGGCGGGAGAAGCTCGGCGTCGTGCTCCAGTCGTCGTCGCTCTACCCGAATCTGACCGTGCGAGAGAGCCTGCGTACTCTTCGGCGGCTACTACACCCGTTCACGAAACGTGAACGAGGTGATCGAGATCATCGGCCTCGGCGACAAGGCCGACGCGCGCGTGCGCACACTCTCGGGCGGGCAGAAGCGGCGGCTCGACCTCGGCATCGCGCTGATCGGCGACCCCGAGCTGATCTTTCTCGACGAGCCGACGACCGGCTTCGACCCGGGTGCGCGCCGCGCCGCCTGGGAGACGATCCGCAACCTGCGCTCGCTCGGCAAGACGATCCTGCTGACGACGCACTACCTCGACGAGGCCGAGCAGCTTGCCGACCGGGTCGCCGTCCTGCGCGCGGGCGAGATCGTGCGCGAAGGCTCACCGGCGGAGCTGACGAGTGCGAGCGCCGAGACCGAGATCCGCTTCCGCCGGAACGGGAGCGTGATCGTCGAACGGACGAAGGAACCGACGCAGCGGCTGCACGAGCTGATCCACGAGGCGGGTGGCGCCGAGCTCGACGAGCTCGAGGTGCGCCGGCCGACACTCGAAGACGTCTATCTGGAGCTGACCGGCGAATGAGGCTCTGGATCCACGAGGTGCGCATCGAGCAGCTGCTCTTCTGGCGCAACCGCGAAGCGGCGTTCTTCACGTTCTTCCTGCCGGTGATCTTCTTCCTGATCTTCGGCTCGGTCTACGGCAAGGACATCATCAAGAAGGAGGGCGGAATCAAGGCGTCCGCGTTCCTCGAGGCGGGGATGATCGGCTACGGCGTTGCCGCGACGTGCTTCGCCGGGCTCGGGATCACGCTCGTCGTGCGCCGCGAGTCGGGCGTGCTGAAACGGATCCGCGCGACGCCGCTGCCGCCGGCGACCTACATCCTCGGCGTGCTCGGCTCGATCTTCGTCGTCTTCATGATCGAGGCGTTCCTGATCATCGCGATCGGCCGAACGCTCTTCTCGGTCGCAATCCCGAACGCGTTCTTCTCACTCCTCTTCGTGCTGGCACTCGGCGCGCTCGCCTTCGCTGCGATGGGGCTCGGGATCACGGGCCTCGTCCGCTCCTCGGAAGGGTCCTCCGCCGTGATCAATGCGGTCTACCTGCCGATGGCGATCATCTCGGGCACCTTCTTCACGCCGAAGGGGTATCCGAGCTTCCTCAGGGTGATCGCCGACATCCTCCCGCTCACCCACTACACCAAGCTCACCCGCGACGTGATGATTCACAATCAGCACTTCTGGGCCGATCGCAGCGCGATCGGCGTCGTGGCGCTGTGGGGCGCGATCGGCGCCGTCGGCGCGATTCGCGGTTTCCGCTGGCAGCCAAGGGAGGCGACATGAACGACGCGCAGATCGCATTCGCAGTTTCGAGACTCGAGCCGCAGCCTGCACTCGAGGTGCGTGTCAACTTCGGGATCTTCGCCGGCCGGCAGGCAACACCGGCTGAGATCGACGAGCTCGGGACGTACATGCTCGACGAGGTGGGGCCGATCACGATCGTGGCCGAGGAGCGCCATGAGCTCGACGGCAGGCTCGAGACCTCGGTGCACCTCGTCCGGATCGAGCTCGCGGCCGCGCAGGTGCCCGCGAACGACTTCGAACGCCGCCGGCTCGAGCAGAAGCTCGTCGAGCGGGCCGAGCACTGGGCCCGCGCCTGCATCGAGCGCAGGCAGACACCCGGAGTCGGGGCTTAGCGCAAAAACAATCTGATCCGGAGCACGAGCACGAACTCCCGTGAGAGACTTCCAAACGCAAAATCGGGGCGGTCGAGCAGGGCGCCGCTCCCGGCCAAAATAGAGGAGAGTGGAATGACCAGATATCCGCTGCTGCTCGTCGCAGCCTTCCTCGTTCTCGTAGCGGTGCCCGTGGCGCAGGCGCAGCCCACCCGCGCTGCGACGACCGTCACGGTCACGGAAGGCAAGCCAACCGAGTTCAAGTTCACGCTGTCGGTGAAGACGGTCACGCACGGCGCGGTGACCTTCAAGATCACGAACAAGGGTGCCCTCGGGCACGACTTCAAGGTCTGCACCGCGCCCGCAAAAACGGCGGCGAAAAACGCTTGCGCCGGTAAGGGCACGGGCGTCCTCACGAGCGGGTCGTCGACGCTGAAGGTCACCTTCACGAAGGCAGGTACCTATGAGTACCTCTGCTCCGTCCCCGGCCACGCCGCGGCCGGCATGAAGGGCCTGATCAAAGTCACTTGATGAAGCTGTTAGGTGCCAGAGGTATAGCTCTGGCACCTTCGATCTCAATCGTTACGGCGAAGCGCCGCTACCCAGCCCGGGTGGCGGCGCTTCGCCCAGTCCTCGCGCACCCAGCCGCGCGTCATGCCCGACAGCGAGTGGCGCGTCGAGGGCAGGATCAGCGCGTAGTAGAGGTGGCCGAGGAAGAGCACGAACGAGACGTACATCAGCCAGTCGTGCACGAGGAGCGTGCTCGCGAAGCGGAAGCGCGTGTCACGCTCGCCGTACCAGAGGAGGAAGCCCGTGATCGCGAAGAGGATCGCGAACGCGGCCGTCACGATCGTGTTCAGCTGCTGACCGCGGTTCATGCGCCCATTCGGATCGAGCCGGTCGACTTCGCGCACGGTGCGCAGCAGCGAGCGGCGATCGCCGAGCACGAAGATGAGCAAGAGCGCGCCCGCCCACGAGGCCGCCGTGTACAAGTGGATCGTCTTCAGCAGCGGCCGCCGGTTGACCGCCTCGGCGAGACTCGGCAGGTAGAGGCAGAGCCCCGAGCCGAGCAGGATGCAGAACGCCGTCGCGTGCACCCAGTGCACGCGCGCGCTCGGTGCGGCTCCAGCGAAGGAGCCTAGGTGGTGTAGCCATTCGAGCGCCCGACCCAGGCGTTCTGGTCGTAGCCGAGGCCTTCCCAGTAGCCGGTCGGCTGGTGGCGACCAGCTCGATCCGCGTCAGCCACTTGACGCCCTTGTAGCCGTACATCTCGGGGATGACGACGCGCGCCGGCGAGCCGTGCGGGCGCGATGAGCGGCTTGCCGTCCATCTCGAGCGCGAGCATCACGTCGGGCAGGTGCAGCCTGGCCGAGGCTGAGCGAGTCGTTGTAGGGCTGCTCGAGCGAGACGAAGCGGATCGCCTTCGCCTGCGGCAGCGGTTCGACCTGGTCGAGCAAGTGGCTGAAGCGCACGCCCGACCAGCGCACGTTCCGCACCGTCCACCCCGTGACGCAGTGGAAGTCGTTCACCTGGTGCGCGCGCGGCAGCGCGAGCAGCTCGTCGTAGGTGAAGCTGCGCGGCTTCTTGACGAGGCCGCCGATCTCGAGTCGCCACGTTTTCGGATCGAAGATGGGCATCGAGCCGGAGATCGTGTAGATCCGCCAGCCGCCGACCGGGAAGATGTTGCCGACGAGCTGCGAGAACGCCGAGGTCAGCGGCGAGAGGACGCCGCTCACCTTCGTTCCCCAGGCAAGCGACGAGAGACCGCCGCCGAGCAGGAGCAGGAAGGCCCCACGCCCGTAGTGCCGGTCGGCCGCGTCGCTCACAGCCCCACGGTACTCCTCTGCAGCCGTTTCAGCAGGAACGCGACGGCGCCCGCCGCAGCCGGGACGAACAGGTACCAAGATGAGAACACCGCCAGCACCATCGTCAGCACGAGGGTGACAAGCGCAAGCAGCCGCGTGCGGCCCTCGAGGATGCGAACCGCTGAGGCGAGCACGAGCACATACACGGCGATGAAGCATGCAGACGTCGCCCTGACGAGCTCCTCGGTGTTGCCGACCCCCGCGAGCAACCCGCCGAGCAGGAGCACTCCCACAGCGGCGATCAGGATGAGTGGCCGCCTCGGCACGCTCCGGTACGCGTCGGCTCCGAGCCACTGCGGCAATGCGCCGTTCGTTCGCGAGCGAGGCGATCAGCTTCGCGGTTCCGCCGAGGTAGACATTCATCGTCCCCATCGTGAGTGCGACGGCGAGCACGGCCGTTGCATCACGTCCCACGCGTCCGAAGCCGACGGAGATCAGATCCGCAAGCGGCACGCGGGAGCTCGTTCCCGCCGAGACGCCGATCGTCGCCACGGCCAGGCCGATGTACAGGACGGTGACGATCCCGAACGCAAGTGCGACCGCACGCGGCAGGTCGCGTGCGGGCCGGGAGAAGTCGCCGGCAAGCTGCGCGACCGCCTCCCAGCCGACGAACAGCCACACGAGGATGTTCGCCGCCGTCCCCACCGCCCACCAACCGTGCGGCGCGAACGGGTGCCAGTTGTCGCGTGCATGGGACGGGAGTGCGACCGCGATCGCAACAGCAAGCACGGCGATCAGCACGGATGCAAGCACCAGCTGAAAGCCGGAGGAGATGCGAAGACCGCATGCATTCGCGATCAACACGGTGCCGAACATCGCGAGTCCCACGCGTCGCCGCAACGACGGTGCCCGATCCCGTGAGATCGGAGACGTAGTAACCGCCGATCAGCGCAACGGCGGGAGCACCGGAAAAAACGGCGGCGATGAACCAACCGCCTGTGACTGCAGCGCCGTCGTCGCCGAATCCTTCACGAACGTAGGCGGAAACGCCGCCGGCGACCGGGTGACGCACACCCAGCGCCGCGAACGTGATCGCCAGGGGCGCGGACAGCACGAGCAGCACACCCCAGGCGATGATCGACGCGCCGCCGGCCGCCTGCGCCGCAAGTGCGGGGACGAGCAGCAGCCCAGGCCCGATCAGCGCACCGACGTAGAGCGCAGCGCCGCGAGCGACGCCGAGAGTGCCGCTTCCCTCCATTGCGTGGAAGAACGCTACGCGGCGGCCCGAACGTCCCGATACCGGCGATACCCTTGACGCGAGCCCCCGTAGCTCAGTGGATAGAGCAGCGGTTTCCTAAACCGCGTGCACAAGTTCGATTCTTGTCGGGGGCATGTCGCGCCGAGCGCCGCTGGACGCGGTTTCAGTAGCCGAGAACGTTCAAAACGATGCCGATGACGGTCCATTGCCCGTGACCGCTCATTCCCGATCCGTGCACCGCGTTCGTGCCCTGGTCGATCCACACGGTACCCACGAGACACAGCACGACCCCGGCGATTGGGCGAGCCAGCACATGACGATTCTAGCGCCGCCTATCCCGGCGGGATGTTCTGGTTGAGGCGGAAGAAGTTGTCGGGGTCGTAGTGGCGTTTCAGGGACTTGAGCCGGTCGTACTTCTCGGATCCGTAGGCGTCGCGGATCCGATCCTCGCCTTCGTCCATGAGGAAGTTGACGTAGACGCTCGTCTGGTGGGGCTCGAGTGCCGACCACAGCCCTTTCGCCCACTCGCGCTCCTCGTCGAACCCATCTGCCGTTTCGGTGATCGCTGCGACGTTGATCGAGTGACCCGCGTCACGTCCGTTGAAGGCAGTTTCGTCCTCGGCCACGCGCGCGATGGCGCCTCCCTGCTGAAAGATCGGGAAGGTCGTCCGCGGTGAACTCATACGAAGCGCGCGGTCGGCGATGATGTCGATCACTTCGTCCGCGAGGTCGGCGACGTCGCAGGAGCGGACGTAGTACTGCCAGCCGTGAACGAACGATGGGTCGAGCATCGCCTGGAGGGCGACGAAGGGCATCGGCTTGCAGAGATCGAGAAGCGGCGACCCGAACCGCCTGAGCGGGCGCACCGCCGCTTCGCCGTCCTCGACGGGGCCGGCATAACAGCAGCCGACGATGACGACGAGCTTGCCTCGTATCTCGGGCGGCAAGGTCGGGTAGCGCAGGCGCCGTTCGGTGGAAGACGATTGTGGTCAGCTCGTCCGGCGTGTCCGCGATCCACTCCCGGTAGAAGCGCAGGACGTCGGGCGAGTCCTCCATCGGCCAGTAGATCGGGCCAGCAAGCACGAGCGGGCCGACAGGGTTCAGCCGGAACTCGAACTCGGTGACGATGCCGAAGTTACCGCCGCCGCCGCGCAGCCCCCAAAAGAGCTCGACGTTCTCCGTCGCGCTTGCTTTCACGAATTGCGCCGTCGGAAGTGACGAGATCGACCGCGAGTAGCTGGTCGATCGTCAACCCGTGCTTGCGCATCAGCCAGCCGATGCCGCCGCCGAGCGTCAACCCGGCGACGCCCGTGTGCGACACGACGCCTGCGGGCACGGCGAGCCCGAACTCTTGCGTCTCACGGTCGAGGTCCGCGAGCAGCGCGCCCGCCTGCACTCTGGCCGTGCGTGCTTCCGGATCGACGCGCATCCCCTTCATCGAGCTCAGAGTCGATGACGATTCCGTCGTCGCAGACCGAGAGCCCGGGGAAGCTGTGGCCGCCGCTGCGGACCGCGACCGGGAGACCGGTCTGGCGTGCGAAGCGCACCGCGGCCCGGACGTCGGCGACGCCGGCACAGCGCGCGATCAGGGCGGGGAAGCGGCTGATCGATCCGTTCCAGACTCGCCGGTGCTCGTCGTAGCCGCGGTCGACCGGGCGAAGGACTTGGCCGCTGAACGAGCGTTCGAGCTCGCTTGACGGCTGCCGGATCGAGCTCGATGGTGGCGTCGGTGACGGTCATGGTCAGGCGAGCAGCATTTGCCGATTCTCACATTCGCGCCTCGTCCCGGCGTCCCGGCTCAAGGCCGGGCGCCAGGACGAAGAGTTCAACCGACGCGCCTTACGGGGTAGTGGCGCAAGGCGGCGGGGTGTCCTCGATCCGGAAGACGGGCGGGTCGACGTGACGGCACGACATACGCGAGATAGCTCGTCGCCCCGTCGACGCTCGATGCCTCCCCCGGCTGATCGCCGCTCTCGATGAACACGGCGCCCGCCGGCAGGCCCGGCCCGTAGGTCGTCGAGCTGCAGTCCGACTTGGTGAAGGTCACCGAACCCGACATCACGGTCGCGATCACGACACCTGGGTGGTGATGCCAGCCGCTGTTGCCGCCCGCATCGAAGACGATCTTCTGGATGCGGACGTCGGTCGGATCTTTCGTCTGGAACTTGATCCGGTCCTGGTTCACGTCGACTGTGTTGTTGAAGGCACCGGTGACGAGAGTCGTCGGTGTGAAACCAATCGCCGCGGATCCCAAAGCGATAGCCGCAGACGTTCCGACGACCGCAACTCCGACGATCGCGACGCCCCACTTCTTCTTCGAACGAAGATATGCGCAAGACTCACTCCTTCTCGTTGGCGTTGCCGTCGCGCAGAGCGGCGACGTCTGGACATCGAAGCTAGGCCCGCGACCAGCGGGCTGGTGATCCGTAGAGTTACGGAGTCGCGTTACTGACTCAGTCGCGAGTTCCGACGCGCGCCCGACGAGCTCGATCTTCGAGCGGACACCGAGTTTGGCGTAGACGTTCGCCAGATGCGTTTCGACTGTGCGCCGGCTGATGAACAGTTGCTCGCCGATCTCTCGTGCGGTGAGGCCGTCGACGGTCAGCCTCGCGACTTGTCTCTCGCGCGCGCTGAGATCGTCACCTGGTAGCGCCGCCGACGTCCCGTACAGGGATCGTTTGAGCTCCCGCGCCCGTTCGATCCGCCAGACCGCCCCGCACTCGCGGTAGAGCGTCATTGCCTCATCGAACGCCTCTCGTGCATGAAGCGACGTCGGTCGCGAGTAACGCCCGCGCGAGCTGCTCGAGCGCACGCGCGCGAAAGCCGCTGGCAGCCGGATGTGGAGAGAAGCTCGACGGCTCGGCGCGCCGCCTCGGCGCTCGGCTCCGAACCGTCTGCGAGCGATGACCATCCCGACGCCATCGCCGCCAACGCGTGGTAGAGGTCACGATCGATCTCTTGCGAGATCGCGCGAAGCCGGCGGGACGCAACTGCGGCGGCCTCCGCGTCGCCGAGCTCGGCCGCGAGCTCCGCGAGATCGACGAGGACGAGTGCGGCGAATGCTGCAGCGCCGTCGGCGATGCAAGCCGTCGGCGACCTCGGACAGACCGACGAGCGCATCCGCCGGATCTCTCCTCGTGCCAGTCGAGCAGGGCTTCCGCATGGCCGGCGGCGTGAATCCGGCGCAGAGGAAGTCGACCCCGCCCGAGAGTGGCCCGAACTCGACTCAGATGGTCGCGCGCCTGCGCCGGCTCGCCGCCCTCGACAGCCGCGAGCCCGGCGAACGCCACCCCGAGCGCCCGGCGTTTGCTGAGCTTCGCCGACGAGTTGGGCGGCGGCGGCCTGCGAGCTCGCGAGCGCCCCGCGAAAGTCGCCCGCGAACCACTGGACGATCGCCTCCCACTCCGGCAGGAGCGTCTCCCGCCACTCGGGCGCTTCCTTGGCCTCGCTCGACGAGGGCGGATGCCTCCGCCGGGTCGTCCCTCGAACGCGAGTGAGCAGGCGAGGAGCGCGCGGCTCGTGGTCAGTCGGTACACCTTTCCCTCTTGTTCGGCGATCGCGATGCTCCGCCGATGGGGGGCTTCGGCTTCCGCGAATCGACCGCGGAAAAACGACGACTGCGCCAGCACGGTCAGGGCTTGGATCGTGGCGAACCGATCGCCCGCCTCCTCCGCCGAAGCGACAACACGCTCGGCGACGGCGTGCATGGCCGGGTACTCGTTCCTCAGGCCGTGGATCCAGGCCAGCTCGTTCTCGGCGAGCAGTGCGCTCGATCGGACGCCGGCCTCCTCGAAGAGCGATCGCGCTTCCTCGCACGCGCGTTCTGCAGCGTCCAGATCCGCCAACCCCCAAGCGAGGAAGTTGGCGAGACGGAATTTCACCATCGCCCGCGCAGCCGGATCGACCGACGTCGAGAGGACGTCCTCGATCGCGAGCATCGCCTTGATCCCGAGTCGCGCGTGCGAGTCGGCCCGATGGTCGACCACCCACTCCGCCTGCCACGACAACGCTTTGAGGACGTCCAGCCAGCGCTCGTCGCCGGCCGGGACGAGCTCGACCAAGGTGTCGAGGATCATCAGCGCCTCGTGGTAGGCGCCCCGTTCCTCGGCCTGCCGAACAGCGTCGCAGAGCGTCCGAATCGCCTCATCGTCGCCGACCTCGGCGGAGCGCGCGAAGTGGGGAGCAGCCTCGCCGAGCCGAGCCGCCGCCAGCAGCGCGCGGCCGGCGAGGCGATGCAGAGCGCGCCGCCGGACCTCGCTGATCTGCTGATAGATCGCCTCCTGCAGCAGCGGATGGGCGAGCTCGTAGCTCAGATCCCTGCCGTGCTGCGCTTCGGTCACGAACTGAGAGCGAACGAGTGGCTCGAGCACCGCGGCGAGGCGCTCCGGTGAGAGGCCGGTGACGGCGCCGAGGTCACGCGCCTCGATACTGCGGCTGACGATCGCGAGCGACTGGAGCGTCGCGACGGAGGGTTCGTCGAGCGCTCGCAACCGCGTCTCGACGCGCTCCGCCAGATCCTCCGGCAGCCGTCGCAGCACCGGTGCCGCCAGATCGGCCCCCTCGTCGAGAAGCGCCTCGAGCAGACCGAGCGCGAACAGTGCGTTGCCGCGGGAACGCTCCTCGAGCCACGCGACGAGCTGCGGGAGGCGGTCGCTCGCCGAGTATCCCCGCTGCCAGATCGCTCAGGGCGTCGACATCGAGGAGATCGAGCCGAAGCCTTCGGAGCACTGCCTCCTGCTCGAGGCCGTGAACGGCCAGCATCGCTTCAGCGTTCTCTGCGAGCTCGGTCGGCCGCGCCGCCACGAGCACCAGCACGCGTGATTGCGGGAGCGCGTGCGCGAGATAGCTGAGCGCCTCCCACGACGAGGCGTCGGCGACATGCGCATCGTCGAGCAGCACGATCACCGGGGCCTGCGCTGCGAGGTTGGACAAGCGCGGCGGCGAGGCCCTGAAGCAGGCGAACGCGTGGAGGCTCACGCTCGGGCGCGGAGCCGCGGACCGCGGCGACGCTGCGCAGCAGCGCCGCCAGGTCGTCGAGATACCCACCGCACAGCTGCGTCACGTCCTCCGCAGGAAGTCCGCGGAAGTGGTGCTCGAACGCCTCTGACCAGACGCCGAACGACGCGGACGCACCGAGCGGGAAGGCCCGCGCCGAGAGGCCGATCGTCCTGCGTCGATTGCGTGCCAAGAACTCGCGCGCGAGCCGGGTCTTCCCGATTCCCGGGATCAGCAAGAAGCAGGACCACGCGGAACTCGCCTGCGACCGCCAGGCGACGCTCGCTGCTCGAGCTCTGCCAGCTCGGCTGCCCTGCCGACCAGCCGTGTTTCCCGCGGCATCGCTCGATTATGAACCTCGTCGCTTCGCGGCACTCGCGAGCAAGGCCGCTGGCCAACAACCTTTTCTCCACCGCTTCTGACTGGCGCGCGGACTGGCGCGCACCCAGTCGTGATACTCCGCAAATCGCTCTACTGAGCCAGAATTCGCCGTGGCGCAGGAAGGTTCCTAAACCGCGTGCACAAGTTCGATTCTTGTCGGGGGCACTCTGAAAGCCCTGCTAATCGCGACTCGGCGAGCGCGCGGAGCCAGTCACCCGACCGCTACTTGTGCGTGAGTGCACTGCGCGGTGACGTCATCACCCCCCTCGATCATTCGGCGAGGGGTAAAGTCTCCATTTGTGGATGCGAACCCACCTACATGTTGGATAGTTCATCGACAAACGGATGGCTGGTCACCGTATCCGCGGTCGCTGGGTAACGACGAGCTCCGGCTCGAACGAAGAAACGCACCGAACCTTTCTTTCGTTGCGCGTGCCCATGCTGAACCCACAATCCGGAGCGCATTGACCGCCCAAACCCCAGCTCGACGCGCCCCTCAGAGAACTCGGTAAAGGATTCATTGAGCACGAAATCGCGCGTAACTCCGTCGAACTCCACGAGCGAGAATGCAAACAGACACGACTCGCCGGTGGGCAGAAACTGAAACCTGAAATGATCACTGCTGCCACGGGGCGCCTGGGAATAGATGGCGAGCAATCGAGCGTGCCGTCGCGCGCCAGTCGAAGGAGAACTTCTAAACCATGGATCGCCCTTGCCTGCCGTGCTCGCAAGTCAGCGGCTGACCGTTCGAGACAGATCGGACACCCGAAGATCATGTGACTCTGGCACGCAGGCCCTGCGCAGGTCGAACACCTCCCCGAGCGGAGAGGACTCCGCAAGGACACAGCAACGGTCCAAGCGTTAAGATGGTCACCTCCAAACGCTGTGCCGGTCAACTTCGGCAACGACATGTGACACCGAGGCATAGCCACTCACCAGGCGACCGGCGATTGGCGCAATCACTGGCGCACGAACCTCACCATGAACAGCCAGACGTGCGCACACTCTCGACTCCACGAAGTGTGGTCGAGGAGCGTTCCTCACGTGACGTTCGCCAACGCTGGCCTACGCGAGTCCTCGGCGATCCCAGTGTCGCGTTCAAGTTCGCCTTCCGCTCGCCGTTCAGACCAGAGCGCGTACCCCAGCCAGGCTAGAGCCAACCCCATCGGTATCGCGATTTTCGGCTGAGACGCGTTGGGGAGCACGGCGGCGACCGGGGCCAACACCGTCGAGAGCGGCAAGAAGTGCGCCCGCCCAGCGCGGCAGGATGCCGGCACGGAACGTCGCGATGCCGAACAGCAGGCCGCCGAGGATGTAGATCGGTGCCGGTCAGGGTCCAGATCGTCGGGAGGGCTCCGAGGTTGAACGTGCCGGCGGGGCCGTTGAACATTCCCATCCACGCCTGCACAACGCCGGCGACGCGGTCGCCACGTGCGGCAGGATGAAGGCTTCGACGAAGCTGAAGCCCATGATCACCACCAGCCAGAGGCTGAGCAGGACGTAGCCGACCAGCCCAAGCCAGCCGGTCTTGGCTGCCTGCCTGGCATACAGCCCCGCCATGCCGAGCAGTCCGAAGAAGGACATGGCGCAGGCAATGACGTGAACGATCTCCCAACGGGTGGTGGTGACCGACGACGGGACGTTGGCTGGATGGAATATCCCGACGAGCACGTAACAGATCCCGGCCACCAGAGCTGATAAACCCGCCCAACGGATGAGGGTGGATCGGAGTGATTGTCATTGTGCTTCCGTCCTGCGTCTCTCCGTTCGCCATGTTCATCCACTCTCCAATGTTGATCGCGAGAATAAGACGACCCAGCTGGGCTCTGCGGCGAGGATCGGGGCGTCACGTTTGAAGCCCCAGATCGTGCAGTAGACGCCGAGGAAGAGTTCCCAGGCGGCCTCCGGGATGGTCATGACGCCCTTGCAGCCCGTGCAACGCCGCTGCTCGGATGGTTCCCGCCGAACATGATGACGGTACCGCTGATGATGATCAGCGGCCCGCCGACGAGAGCCGAGCCACGTCGCCCGCTGCGGCACCAGACCCGTTCGGTACATCAGGTAGCCGAGGATCAGCCCGTTGCCCCAGCCGACGATCCAGCCCGGGCCGAGCAGGAACGTCCAGTCCTTGATCGCCGCGAGCGTGTACGCCACCGTTCCTTCCGACGCACCTGCAACTTGGTTGCGCAGCGTGATGATGCCGAGCACCGAGACGATGCCGACGAGGATGAACGTGCACTCGAAGATTCGCGCCGTCACGTAGCCGATCGCCAGTTCTTCGCTGAACCTCCTCATGATCGGGACGATCACGACCGCAGTGCCGATGTTCGCAATGATCAGCAGCAGCTCCAGGAGCGCTCCGAACAGGATCCGCTTGTCGTGCCCGGCGCCAGCGATGTAGCCCACGGGATCGTCGAGCACGGGGCGGTACAGCAGCGCCGCCGGAATCGACGTCGCGAACGTGATGAGGTAGAGCACGCCGAACCAACGCGCCCGCTTCTGATCCAGAGACACCCTGACCCCTCTCCCCGCGCGACGGTCACACGGTCTACCCGCGCCACCGCGACGGCAGGTCTCGAACATACGTGTTGCGAACGCGACTTACTAGTAGGGGTTGACCTGGACCCCGGTCGCGACGAACCATACGCGCAGGGATCCGCGAACAGTGAGGTCATCGGCTAGCTAAGCCAAATCCGGCAGCCGCTCGAGGAAGGTTCCTAAACCGCGTGCACAAGTTCGATTCTTGTCGGGGGCACTCCACGCGGCTGACATCATCCGGCGATCGGTGTGGGTGGCCACACCATCAGTCGCGTGCGGGCCACCTGTGCGCGGGGGCGTGCTCGTCGAGTCTGGATCCAATCGCATTCGACTCGAGGGAGGATTGAGATGGGCGCCAACGTCAGCACGGTCATGGTCGTCGTCGCGCTTGCGGCTGGTTTGTGGTGGGGGTTCTCTCGGAAGGCGTCGGCCGCGCCCTGCTGCGAGCTGTTCTCGATGGCGGCGTTGGCGTTGGCGGTTGCCACGCTCGTGGTCGAGGGCCTGCGCTGGCAGCTTGTTCCGTGGCAGGTTCTCGCTCTGGCGGTCGCGGCCGCTGCCGCGCTTCGACGCTGGCGGCCAGGTCACTCGCGCCGTTGGCGGCGGGTGGTCGGCAGAGGCGTGCTGGTCGTCGGGCTGGCGCTCGGCGGGCTGGCGCTGCTGACGGCGCTCGTGCCGAAGCTGCCGAAGCCGTCCGGGCCTCACAGCGTCGGCAGCGTGATCTTCCGCTGGACCGACAACCAGCGTCCCGAGACGTTGACCGCCGACCCGTCGGATCGCCGGCAGGTCATCGCCCAGGCGTGGTATCCGACGGACGCGACGCAGGGCCGGGCGGTTCCGTACTTCGAGGCGCAAGGTCATCTGCCGTCGTCGATCTCGCGGGCTGCCGTCCTTCATGTTCGCGCTCGTTCGGGAGCGTCGCGACTCACGCGACCGTCGCGGCGCCGGTCAGCACCGCGCAGCGAACCTGGCCCGTGTTGTTGTTCTCGCCCGGGTTGTCGATCCCGCGCGAGCAGTACACGGCGCTCTGCACCGACCTTGCCAGTCGCGGCTACGTGGTCGTCGCGCTCAGCGAGCCGTACGAGTCAGCGGTCACGGTTCTCGCGGGCGGCAAGGTCGTCGGTCAGACGACCCATCCGGACGTGATGGGGCCGCCGCCGCATCCGGCGCTCGAGCGTCTGATCGACATCCGCGCGGCCGACAGCCAGCTTCGTGCTCGACCAGCTCGGCCGGCTGGCGCAGCGTCGAGCCGGGCTCGCCGCTCGCCGGGCACCTCGATCTGCAGCACGTCGGGATCGTCGGCCATTCGATCGGCGGCGCGACGGCTGTTCAGGTCATGGCCGGCGACCCGCGGTTCAAGGTCGGCGTCAACCTCGACGGCAAGCTCTTCGGCAACGGAGCCCGACGCGCGTCTCAACCGGCCGTTCCTCTGGATTCAGTCCCGACGAACCGCAGACGGCGGAGTACACGAGCGGGCGCGATCGGTTCCTCGGGCATCAGCGGTGACGGCGGGACGCTGCTGACGATCCGCAACAGCGTCCACATGAGCTTCACCGACGACTCCGTCGTACCTGACCTCGCTCGGACGTAGCCTGCATCGGTACGACGATCGGCATTGGTTCGATTTCGCTCGCCGACATGACGTCGATGACCGGGGACGCGATCTCCGCCTTCGTCGGCCCGGCGCTCGGCGTCAAGGGCGGACGCACTCTCGACGAGGTCCTCGCGAGTCACCCGGGCATCCGATCGGATCGCGCGTCGGGCGCGAGACCCTGGTGACTCGTCTCTGCCGGCGCTCGAGGTACCGGCTCCGACAGGGTCGTTCCACGTCGGGACGCGGTCGATCGCGCTGATCGATCGAGCTCGGCGTGAGCCCGAGGCGCCGAAGCAGCCGCGGTCGCTGGTGATCCAGTTGTGGTACCCGGCCGCGGCCGGGACTCGGCCGGCGTCGTACATGCCGCCGGCGGTCGCGCGTTTCCTCGCTTCGAGCGCCGGTGTGAAGCCGGCCCTTCTCGAGTCGGTGAAGCTTGACCGCCACGATCGACGCGGCACCGTGACCGCGACGGGGTGGCTGGCCGGTCGTTCTGTTCTCGCCCGGGATTCGGGGTGGAGCGCGAGCTCTACGCGGGCCTGGTCGAGGACCTCGCAAGCCACGGCTACGTCGTCGTCGCGATCGACCATCCGCACGACGCGGGCATCGTCGAGTTCCCCGACGGCCACGTCGTCGTTCCCAGGTCCCAGATGGACATCGAGACGGCGCTCACGGTTCGCGTCGCCGACACCCGCTTCGTGCTTGACGCGAGCTCGCGCGGCTCGATCGATCAGGGGTTCTTCGCGGGTCGTCTCGACCTCGGTCACGTCGGGATGTTCGGACATTCGCTCGGTGGGGCGGCGGCCGCGTCGACGATGCTCGTCGATTCCCGTATCGACGCCGGCGCCGATCTCGACGGCGTGTTGTTCGGAGCTGCCCGGACCGCCGGTCTGTCGCGCCCGTTCATGCTCATGAGCGGGGAGCCCGGCTTCGCCGCCGACCCGAACCGCGCTGGCTTCTGGCAGTCGGTTGCGCGGGCCTCACTACGCGGTCGACATCGAAGGTGCTCAGCACTTCGCGTTCAGCGATCTCGTCTTCTTCGCCCCGGGGTTGACCCGGGCGAACCCGTCGGCGGGCAGGCGTCAGAGCTCTGGTCGGGAACGTCGACGGCGCCGCCGACACTCGCGGCCGAGCGTGCCTATCTGCTCGCCTTCTTCGACCGATTCCTGCGCGGCAAGCAGGAGCCGCTGCTCGCCCGAGCGCCGGGCCCCTTCGCCGGCGTCCACCTGACGGTCGGGCGGTGACCGAGAGTCGCGCTCGACGCGCTCAGCGCAGCGGCAGCTCTGCCCGGATGACCGTTCCGGCGCCCGCGGGGGCTCTGAACGCGGAGCTCTCCGCCGAGGGCCTCGACGCGGTCGACGAGTCCGCGAAGCCCGGTGCCGCTCCGTCAGGCTCGCGCCGCCGCTCCCGTTGTCGCGGATCTCGACCACGACCAGTCTCGGGTGTCGTCGACAGCTCGACGCTGCCCTTCGGTCGCGCCGGAGTGCTTCGCGGCGTTGGTGAGGCTTTCCGCGACGACGTAGTAGAGGGCCGCTTCGACCGGCTTCGGGAAGCCGGTCCGCCGGGAACACCGGCGATCTGACCGGGAACGGCGAGCGATTTGCGAGCGACTGCAGGGCCGGCGCGAGCCCGCGGTCGGTGAGGACGGCCGGGTGCAGGCCACGGGCGAGCTCGCGGAGCTCCTCGAGCGCCTGCTTGAGGTCGTCGCCGACGCCCGTCGAGCATCGCCTCGGCCGCGAGCGGGTCGTCGTGCAGCGTCTCCTGGGCCATCCGCAGGTGGAGGGAGAGGGTGACGAGACGCTGCTGGGCGCCGTCGTGCAGGTTCCGTTCGAGGCGCCGCCGCTCGGCGACGCCTGCTTCGACGATCCGGGCGCGCGAGTCCCTGCACCTCGTCGAGCTGCGCGCGCAGCTCCACGAGCAGGCGCTCGTTCTCGAGCGCGAGCCCGGCTGCGCTCGAGACGGCGTCGAGCAGTGCCGGGTCCTCGCTCAGCGCCGGGTCGTGGACGAGCGCGGCGACCTTGCGGCCGTGACGCTCGAGGATCGTCACCGCACGCCCGGCGGTCGGAACGACAGAAACAGGGCTGTCCGTCCACGTCGACGTACTCGTCCGGGTCGCGGATCCAGTAGCCGACCTCCAGTGAGGGGTCGCGCAGTGAACGGGCGATTGCGTCTCGCAGCCGTCCCGGCTCGAGTCCTCGGCCCAGCTCCACGATCAGGTCGCTGACTCCGACCCGGCCCATCCGGGCACGGAACAGCCCGACGAGATACGCGATCGGCACGACGCCGAACGCCAGCCGTTCCGCGGATTGCAGCTTGATCGAAGCGCCCGTGTAGGGAAGCGAGCTCGCGAGCCAGCGTCGCCGCGAGCAAGCCCGATCGCGATACCCCCGCTGACCAGGATCGGGAAGAGCGCGCGTCTGAGCGGAGGCGAGGCGAGGCTCCAGCGCAGAGCCAGGATCGACGACGACGGCTACCGCGACGGCGAGGCCCACATACCGCTCGATGCTCATCAGCCTCATGTGGACGCTCATGTCGTCTCGCACGAACAGGAGGTTGTGCGGGCACGGGCAACCGCCGACCTGCTCGATCGGCCATGAACATGAGCATCACGATCTGGACGACGATCGCGTTGAGATAGGCCGCGCCGACGATGAGGCGCTCCCAGCGCGAGTGGAGCCGACCGTCCGGGAACGCGAGGACGAGATGCGCGAGGACGGCGGCCGGGATGCCGAGCGACAGCCAGCCCGACCGTGAACGGCAGCGAGCGGTTCGCCTGGATGAGCGTCCCGGCGAAGAGCGCGAAGCCGGCGCCGACCATGAGCGCGCCCGTCCATCGCTCACGGCGGCGAGACGAGGCGACGAGGCCCGCCGAGACGAACGAGACGCCGGCCACGATCGTGAAAGCAGCCAGCGCCGGGCTCGTCGCCCCGAAGCTGGCCCCGCTCGATCGCCGCCGCAGCCAGGGCAGCGCACGCGGCGGCGGCGGCGCCGATCCCGATGACGATCGGGTGCGAGCGGAGCTCGGTGCCGGCGGCTGCGAGCGAGGTCAACGGAGAGCTCCAGCGGAGCTGTACCGCCGTCCCGCATCCGTGCGCTCATGAGACAGGCTTCATGTCACCACGCTACGCCGAAAGAGTCGGGCTGGCCACACTGCGGTGCGCGCCGACGGCAGGCACGATCCTCCCATGTGCCGGCGCGTGCTCATCGTCGACGACAACAGCGCCTTCCGGGCAGCTGCGCGACAACTGCTCGAGCGGGGCGGGTTCGTCGTCGTGGCCGAGGCCGAGAACGGCGCCGAGCGCTGTCCGGGAGGCGACGACGCACACGTCCCGACCTGGCGCTCGTCGACGTGCAGCTACCGGACTTCGACGGCTTCGAGGTCGCGGAGCGGCTTAGCGCGCCTCGACCCGGCGCCTCGAGGTCATCCTGACCTCGAGCCTCGACGGATCCGATTTCGGGGCGCTCGTGGCGGGCAGCCCCGCGCTCGGCTTCATCCCGAAGGGCGACCTCTCGGCTCGCGCGATCGAAGCGCTGCTCGCACCTTCCGGCTGATCCGGCCGCGGTCTGCGCGTCGCCTCGGCTTTCCGCGACACTCCGTCGCGTCGACGCCGAACACCCCGATCAGAGCACGACGAGGACGCCCATCCGCGTCGTCCTCGCCGACGACTCCGTGCTCCTGCGCGAGGGCATCGCCAGCCTGCTCGAGGGCAAGGGATTCGAGATCGTCGGCCAGAGCGGCACGGCCGAGGATCTACTGCTGAAGGTCAGGTCGTACAAGCCCGACATCGCGATCGTCGACATCAAGATGCCGCCGACCCAGACCGACGAGGGACTGCGCGCGGCGAAGGAGATCCGCGAGAAGCATCCGGACACGGCCGTGCTCGTGCTCTCCCAGTACGTCGAGGAGGGCTACGCGCTCGAGTTGCTGCAGGACAGCGCAGAAGGAGTCGGGTACCTGCTGAAAGACAGGGTCTACGACCTGGCCGACTTCGTCGCCGCCGTCAAGCGCGTCGCCGACGGCGGCTCCGCGCTCGACCCGAGCGTCGTCTCGCAGCTCGTCGGACGGCGACGCCGCGACGACCCGATCGACGAGCTGACCGCTCGCGAACGCGAGGTGCTCGAGCTGATGGCCGAAGGTCTGTCGAACTCCGCGATCGCCGCGCGCGTCTTCCTGACCGAGCGCGGCGTCGAGAAGCACGTCACGAGCATCTTCCAGAAGCTCCGGCTCCCGGTCGCCGCCGATACGCACCGGCGCGTGCTCGCGGTCGTCGCGTTCCTGCAGTCCTAGCCTGGACCCGTTCCGGCAACGGTGTGGTCAGCCACACCGAAGTCGCGAGCGAGCCTCATTTCCGGCACGGCCGTCGGGAGTGCGAGCGTGAGCTCATCCCCGAAACGCTCGAGAAGGAGCCGGAAATGAGCGCACACGAGCCACACACCGCTGTCCGTCTTGAAGCACATCGAAGGCCATGCATCACGGAAGGAAGACCGCGACGGCGACACCCGCGACGAGCCACAACCTGCACGCCTCGGCCCAGCGACGACGGCGCCGACGCCGGCAAGGCAGGCGGCGTTCTCCTGGGCGTCCTGCTCGTCGCCCAGCTGATGGTCATCCTCGACATCACGGCCGTGAACATCGCCCTGCCGAGCCTCGCGAACGACCTTCAGCTCAGCGGCTCCGAGCATCAGCTGGACGATCACCAGCTACTCGCTCATCTTCGGCAGCCTGCTCCTCTTCGGCGGCCGCGCTGCCGACCTGCTCGGCCGTCGGCGCATGTTCCTGACCGGCCTCGGCGTCTTCAGCGGCATCGTCGTTCGCGTCGGCCATGGCGGGCACGGCGGCCGCCCTGTTCGCGGCCCGCGCAGGCCAGGGCCTTGGCGCAGCGATGCTCTCGCCCGCCGCCCTCGCGATCATCATGACGGCCTTCCAGGGGACCCAGCGGGCCAAGGCACTCGCCGCCTGGGGCGCAGTCGGAGGCGCGGGCGCCGCGATCGGCGTCCTCGTCGGCGGCTGTCCTCACCGAGTTCGGCGACTGGCGGATGATCTTCTACGTCAACCTTCCGGTCGCAGTCGGCGCTCGCGATCGCCGCGCTCAAGATCGTTCCGGCCGACGACGCAGAAGCCGCGCTGGCGCGGGCTCGACCTCCGTGGAGCCGTGCTCGCGACAACGAGCCTCGGCGCCATCGTCTTCGCGATCACCCAGGCTGAGAACGCCGGCTGGACTTCGCTCCAGACGCTGCTGTGCGGCCTCGGCGGCGTCGCGGGTCTCGCTGCCTTCGCCGTCGTGCGAGCGCCACACCGACACGCCGCTCCTGCGCATCGAGCGGCTTGCCGATCGTGCCGTCGGCGGCGGTCTCTTCCTGATGCTCGCGGCCGCCGGCTCGATCTTCGGCCTCTTCCTGCTCAGCTCGCTCTACCTGCAGAACGTCCTCGGCATGGGGCCGCTCGCGACCGGCCTCGCCTTCATCCCGCTCGCGCTGGCGGCAGGAATCGGCGCCCACGCGGCCGGCCACATCGTCAGCCACCACGGCGTTCGCGGGCCGCTCACCGCGTGCGTTCGCGGTCGCGGCCGGCGGTATGGCGCTCCTCGCCCACGTCGGCGAGAACGGCAGCTACGTCGCGCGACGTCCTGCCCGGAATGCTCGTCGCCGGAGTTCGGCCTCGGCGTCGCCGTCGTCTCGGTCTCGATCGCGATCCTCACCGGCACCCGCGAAGAGGAGACGGGGATGATCTCGGGCCTCAACTCGACCGGTCACGAGATCGGCGGCACGATCGGGATCGCGATCTTCTCGACGATCGCCGCCGGCACCGGCGTCCTCGCCGGGCCACAGGCCGCCTCGGGAATCTCCCACGCCTTCGTCGCCGCCGCGCTGCTCGCCGATCGTCGCCAGCCTGGTCGCGCTCGCCGTCCTCCCAACGGCACGCCACTTCGTGCCGAAGCTGCGGCTGAACCCGAGCGCGATGCCGGTTCACTGAGTCGAACAGCGAAACGGCGAGCGATCCCCAGGCCACGATGGCTGCGATCGCTCGCCATCGATGCGGGACTGGCGCATTTACTGGCGCGCACCCGCGCGTGACGCCTCGCAAACGCCGCTACTGAGCCAGATCTATCGCCTTGCGCGAAGAAGGTTCCTAAACCGCGTGCACAAGTTCGATTCTTGTCGGGGGCATGCCTTACCCCGCGCCGGGGTCGTAGGTCATGGCTCGGCGCGACGTGGACGCTAGCGGCGCGAAAGAAGCCGGATCACGAGCCGCGCGATCCATCCGACCTTCACGCCCGGAATCGCCTCGCCCTGGTGGCTCCAGGATTCGTACGCACGGCGAGGAGCCCATCGCGAAGTTCGTTCCATCCCCATCGCGTCATGACGCGCATGAGCAACATGATCAGAAGGACGACCACCAGGCCGTCTAGCGCGATGAGAGCAAGCCACTGCATGCCGCCGATCATCTCTGCTCGCAGGCCGATGGCAAGCCGCGCGTGACTGCGCCGACACACCATCTGACAAGCAGCTCACGCTCAGTGCATGACCGCACCCAAATCGCTCACTTCGTCGAGCGCGCCTACACGTAACGCTGCGTGCAGTCCTAGTCGACCGCTCCGAACGCCCGATCGGCGGCGGGCGACTGTCGCGTAAAGCTCGGCCGAATCCGCTAATCGCCGCGAAGCTGGACTTCGAGTCACCCCACACGCGAAGCGCGGAATCGGCTGCACGGCGAGAGTCGAGAACCGCACCTTGCGCCCAGGCGTCATCGAACGAGGTCGCTGTTAGCGCTTCGCGGCAGAGCAACTCCGCGGAGTCCGTGTCCGCCCTCTCCGCCGCTGGGCGGGGATCGCCGAGACGGGCACGGATGGCGGAGGCGGCACCGAGAGTGCACGACAGCCTGCGTCGGATCGAGGCGACCAATGACAAGTGCGCCTCCTTCGAGGCAGTAGGCAACAGAGTTCTCGGTCGTCCATCTCAAGGCACGAGCTTCGAGGCTCTCTGAGAACGCTACGAGGGCGTCAGCCGGGGCGGATTCGTGGAGCGCGGCGCCGAGGGAGTGGAGTGTGCTGGCGAGAAAGTTGATGTTGCCACTCTTGCGACTGAGTTCGATCGATTCCGTGAACGAGCGTCGCGCGTGCTCTGTCTTGCCGGCGAATCGCTCGAGCGTCGCCGAGAACGTGGAGGCGGGACATGAGCGTGGTGTCGGAACCCGCCCGTCGCTGCTGATTTCGACGAGCTCGCGCTGCCGCGCGATCGCCGCGGCGTGGTCGCCGAGGCCGGACAGGACGAAGTTGCTGCCTGCAGCGCAACACGTGCTGCTTGCTTCGCCGGCCTCGCCATCGAGTAACTGCCAGCGCCTCGCTGAACAATCGCCGTGCCTGCCGCGAGCTCGTATGCGCCGCCAGGCGATATCGGCAAGCATCGAAAGTGCACGGCCTTCGTGAACGCGGTCACGGAGCGCTCGAGCAACTTCGACGGCTTCACGCGACACGAGTTCCGCCGCAGCGAGGTCGGATTTTGCATGGCAAATCGCGCAGCAAATGACGAGCGCGGAGTGCACGATGTGCGGGAGATTCGCCCGGTCGGCCGAGCAAGAGCAGCCTCGAGCTTCTGCGCTGCCTTCCCGATACTCGCTCTGGGCGAACCAGTGCTGCCTCAAATGCGTGGCCAAGGCCAGGGCCACCTCAGGCTCTACGCTGAGACGCGACGTCGAGCGCGAGGCGAAGGTTGTCGCGTTCGACGTCTAGCCGTTCGAGGTCGTCGTGCCCTCCCCAGTCTTCGTCGTAGCAATCCTCGGCGATGGCAGCGTAGTGACCGAGGTGGCGGCGTTGCAGGTCGGTGGTCTCGCCCGCCGCCGCGAGTTCTCCGGCGGCGAACTCGCGAATTGTCTCGAGCATCGAGAACCGCGGCTCGCCGGGGCTGTCGCTCCGTCGCAGCAGGCTCTTGTCCAGCAGCGACTGCAACGTGTCGGGGTCCGCGCCCGCGACGTGTTCGGCCGAGTCGTAGCTGCAGCTGCCGGCGAACACGCTCAGGCGACGGAAGAGCTGGTGCTCGTCAGCGTCGAGCAGCTCGTGGCTCCAAGCGATCGTCGCCCGAAGCGTCTCCTGCCGCGCATCCGCACCTCGCACGCCCTTGAGCAGATCGAGCCGCTGCGACAGACGATCGAGCAGCTGCGACGGGCTGAACACCAACATCCGCACCGCCGCCAGCTCCAACGCCAGCGGCAGGTTGTCGAGACGCGCACACAACGTCCGCAACTCGGCCGCGTCCTCGAGCTCGACGCCCGCGTCGGCAGCCCGACGGCGGAAGAGCGCCTCGCCGTCGGTGTCGCTCATCGGCGGAACCGCAAACACCCGCTCCCCCGGCAGCTTCAACCGCTCCCGCGAGGTCACCAGCACCGTCACCGACGGACACGCCGCCACGAAGCCTCCGATCTGCTCGGCGGCGTCGGGCAGCAGGTGCTCGACGTTGTCGAGGATGACGAGCAGCCGCTTGCCCGCAAGGCCCTTGCCAAGGTCATCGAGCGCCGACCCACCCTCGCCCTCGCGGACCCCGACGCGCAGCCGAGACCTCGGGAAGAACAAGGCCGGGATCGCGAAGCGTTGCGAGCGGCGCCCAGAACACTCCATCCGGAAACACGTCGGAGGCGTCGGCCGCCGCCTGCAACGCAAGCCGCGTCTTCCCCGTCCCGCCCGGCCCAGTCAACGACACCAGACGCGCGCCGGGCTCCGCCAGCATCGCCGCCACGCTGCGAACTCCGGCTCCCGCCCGAGAAACGGCGTCGCGGCACCGGCAGGTTCGACCGATGCGACGGTTCCGGGCCCGGATACTCACCCCCGCCCAACTCGAGCTCGTGCGAGTCCGGCTTCGCGGAGGCGGGCGGGCGCGACGGCGGCCAGGTCGAGCGACGGGTCCTGAAGCAGGATCGCCTTCTCGAGCCGCTGCAGCGCCTGGCCCGGATCGAGGCCGAGCTCGTCGACCAGCCTGGCGCGGAGCGTCCTGATAGGCGGCGAGCGCGTCGGCCTGCCGGCCGGCGCGGTAGAGCGCCAGGATCAGCAGTCCGCAGAGGCTCTCGCGCAGCGGGTGATCGCGTACGAGCGCTTCCAGCTCGCCAGCCACCTCGGCGTTGCGGCCGAGCGCCAGATCGGCCTCCAGGCGGAGCTCGAGCACAACCAGGCGCAACTCCTCGAGACGGCCGATCTCGTTGCGGGCAAACGTCTCGTACTGGAACTCCGCAAGCGGCGGGCCGCGCCAGAGCGCAAGCGCCTCTCGGAGGACCCGCGCCGCCTCCTCGGCCGCCCCCTCGGCGAGCAGCCGCCGCCCTGCTCGAGCAGATCCTCGAACCGCTCGCGAATCGAGCGCGGCCGTGTCAGACCGGAGCAGGTACCCGGTCGGCCGCGTCTCGACGCACGCCCTCGCCGAGCGCTTTGCGCAACTGCGAGACGTGAACCTGGACAGCCTTGACGGCAGTCGACGGCGGCTGATCGCCCCACAGCTCGTCGACCAGCCGCGCCGTCGGCACCAACTCGTTGGGCCGCAACAACAGCACGGCGAGCACGGACCGCTGCTTCGGGCCGCCGAGCCGAAGCTCGCGGCCCGTCCTTCCAGACGGCAAGCGGCCCAAGAATCCCGAATTCCACTGCGCGAACGTAACACCGAGCTCTAGGTAGTCATCGGTGTTTACCGAGCCTTTGCCGTGCGTGGGGTCGTTCGATTGCCGCCTAATCGCACTCTCCTCCCAGCGATTGCACGAGCAATCGAAACGAGAAGAAGGAGATTCGAAATGAAGGCAAGGACGTTCATCATCACGACCGGAGCGATCCTGGCGCTTACCGCCTCGGCGGCTCAGGCGAACCTCGATCGCATGCTTCCGGCCAAGCACTCCTTGGCCATGCAGCACAAGGTCGTTGCACACAAGAAGGTCATGGCGCACAAGGTGACCAAGCAAGTGAGCACCAGCCCGCGCTATATCCACTTTCCGGGACCGGCCGGCCCCACGAGCGTCTATGCAGACGACTGTCTCACGTCCGGTAACAACTGCACCGACCAGCAGCTCTGCGACATCTGGAGCATGAACTGCGACCTCGTTACGAGCACTCCGCCAAGCGTTGCAACGCTGTCCGAGGCCGCCCCTGATGCGATCTCGAAGAACACCGCTCCCTCCACCCAGGTTCCCCCGGCCGATACCTCCACAGTCGATAACACCGCCGCGAGCGACATGAACTCAGTGATCTGTCCCTCGGGCGGCCTGTGGGACGAAGACCATCAGTACTGCGTCTAACAGTTGCTCGGAGCCCACGCCGGCGCTCGCTCACTTCTCGTTGCGAGCGCCGGCCGGGTTACGTTCCGGCCGCGTGACGCTCGGCCCCGCGGCTCGTAATCCGCTGTAGCTACCCGACTGGCGCGCACGCTGGCGCGCACCGGCATGCCACGCGCCGCAAACGCCTTCGAGAAGCCAGATCTCGCCACATGCGAAGAAGGTTCCTAAACCGCGTGCACAAGTTCGATTCATGTCGGGAGCACTCGTTCTGCTCGATTTGCAGAAACCTCCCCGTCCGTGGAATCGCGATGTCAGGGGATGAGTTCAAAGGCTGCGACGTGGGCGGGACGAACGACGCTGAAGTGGCGGCGATCGAGCGTCGCGATGGTCACGATGCCGAGTCGCTCGGCAGCGGCAACGATTGAGGCGTCGACGGTTCCGAGGGGTAGGTCGCGATATCCCGCGACGAGCTCGGCAATGCGCAGCCAATCGTCCTCTTCCAGCGGGATTGTCACGAACGCGCGAGCGGCGAGATCACCGATGAATCGCACTTCTGCCTCGGGGCCGAGACGCGTCCCCACAAGGTAAGCGACCTCGGCGACAACCAGGACCGGCACCGCAAGCGGCCCGACATGACTCTCCAAGAATGCAAGGCACTCTTTGTGGTGAGCATCGTCGGCGTCGATGTACGCGTAGAGAGGACCGGCGTCGACGAGTGCGGTTACCGACCCCACTCCTTGTGGAGGATTTCCTCGATGCGCTCCGAGACGTCGCTTCGTCCACTTCTGCCGGCGCCTGCTGCGAGCAACCGCCGCTCAGAACGGCCTCCCAGGTGTGTCTCGATCGCCTGGCGCGTCAGCTCGGAGATGGTCATTCCCCGCCGCTTCGCCTCGAGCCGAAGCCGCACATCGACCTCGTCGGGCAGTTTGACTGTCGTTCGCTTCATGTATGCCAGCATACCTTCGCTTCAGCCCACGCGCATGCCACACGGGGAAACGCAGTCCAGATCAGGCTTCACCGCGCTCAAAGCCAGATGCGAAACCGCGTCAAGGGAGCATCCCGGAGGCTCACGGCAAGGACTCATAGCGCGCCAGGTGAAACGTCCGCGGGCTGCCCGCCGAAACGGTGACGACGGCCGTGACCCGGCCGGTGCACCGACGTCGATATGGCAACTCGACAACCGCCCGCGTGTGTGGGAGCAGCTCGCGGGGCTGCGAGTTGAGCACCGCGAGCACGCGTCCGCGTGCGGCGAGGGAGGCGGTCACCGCGCCACGTCTCAACCGCTCGACGACGTTGCCGCGGTTACGGACGTCGATCGTGACAACGCAGCCGTCGCCGACGCGGCGGAGCCGCACCGACTGCACGACAAGCCTGTGCTTCGTCCTACCGGAAACGTGCACGACGACGGTGATGCCGATACGCATGCGCACGGAGACGGCGTCATTCCGAGCGGCCCGGGCGGTGATCAAGACGACGGCCGGGTAGTCACCCGGCACCGCACCGTGTCGCGGGGAGACGACGAGCGCGAGCTCGGCGCCACCCCCCGGCGCGAGCACGATAAGGCGCGGCCGCAAGTCGAGCCACGAGGCGGCACGGCGCGCAGCCGTGCCGCCGAGCAGGATGCGCGGCCGGCCACGGAGACCGAGCGTGAAGCCGGCCGGCGCAGCCTCGACGACCAGCGGCGACGCGCCCTGATTCACGACGCGAATGGTCGCCGAGGACGAACCGACAAGCGTGAGGTGCGACGGAGAAGCCGTCAGCGCGAGCGGCGGCTGCCCCGCGCTCGCGCCGGGAAAAGCGGACGCGAACGCGAGCAGCGTCGCGGCGGCCAGCGTCCGAGTGATCACCGGCCGATCACCGTGAACGTCACCGCGGAGGTGTAGTGCGCCGCTGCGAGCACCGGCAACGGCGCGGTGAAACCGATGTTCGTCGACCAGACATCGCCGGCGATCGCGCTGCGCGTCGAAGCTGACCCGACGACGAGGTCGGCCGCAGAGGCAAGCGGAATGGAGGCCGTCGCACCGCCCGCCAGCGACGGGCCGACGGCAGCACCTGCCGGGGCCGCCGCGGTCATCCCGAGCGGGAGATCGGCAGGCGTGAACGCGGAACGATGGACAGTGAGTGCGTAGCCCACGCCGTCGTTGCTCAGGACCGTCACGTGCTCCGCGAGCGCGGCCGGGGCCGTGCCCGAGACCGCCGTCCCGAAGCTGAGGCTCGGCCGGTCGAGTGAGATCGAGACCGCCGGTGCGATGTCGACGTCGACATCGACTGCTTCCGATGCGGACGCTGCGGGCGGAGTTACCGTGCTGCACGATGCCGTTGGTGACGCCGTGTTGTGAGGCGTCGGTGTGCCCACTGCGAAGTCGCTCAAGTTGACGTCGGTGTCCCCGCAGCCACCGGCGCCGCGGAGCGCTGCCGTCGTGTTCGAGAGCGATGGGCCCGGCGCGCTCCCCTCGTAGTCGCTCGCGGAACCGTAACCGAGCAGATCGGCCAGAAGTGGGTTTGGAGAGCAGCTGCCTGCGGTCGCGCCGCAGCCGAGAGCCGTCGTGTCGCGGACGAGTGCGACCTTGCCGCCCGAAGCGGCGAGATTCGAGGTGCCGGTTGCATCGGGCGTCGGCAGCGGCGAGCCCACGACGGCCGATGAAGCGAGCTGGACGAGGTAGAAGTGTCCGGGCAGAACCGAGCCCGTGAGCGGCGTCAACTGCCACGTCGTGCCGGATGCCGTCGCGTACTGGACCGACCAGCTGCTCAGGTCGACCGTGACCGAGCCGCGGTTCAGCAGCTCAACGTAGTCGTTCGTGTAGCTCGCGCCGCTGTTGCCGCCGCCGGCGTAGACCTGGCTGATGACGACGTCCGACGACGCCCCCTGCGCCCCCGCGACGACGAGTAGGAGCACGGCGCAGACGAGCGACAAGGGAAGACTGATCTTGTGCATAGGTGACTCCGATCGAGGAAGAGGATTAGTTCCTCGTCGTAGTAGCTGCCCGTCTGATCCCGGCGAAAGTGTCCTTTTGCGATTGTTCGAGTGTTGTTACACGTCAAGGTCGAAGCGAACGACGGTAAGGGTCATGCCCACCGCCAGACGGTTCGGGGCACCTAACTCGAAGTCGCGCGCAGCGTCTAGATTGTTGTGTCGAGGCTCCGCTCGCTCTCAACGTTGCTCTTTGCGTTGCTGGTTTTGTTCTCAGCCGTGACTGCGGACGCCGCGGCGGCGCCGAGAGCGCAAAGCCCGGGCGACGCCGTCTACCGCAAGCTCTGCCGTGCGATTGGGCCCCAGCACGTGCGTGCGCTCTTCTCCGGCGCGGTCGCGCCGATCCGGCTCGGCGGCGACGCTGACTGCGCGTTCTCGCCGCAAGGTAGTGATCCAGAGGTGGCGGGCGTGAAGGTCTTCCTGCGAATCGACGACGGCGATCGCACGCTCTGGGCGCATCGCGGCGACCGGCCGTACGGGACGTTCCACTGGCTTTCGAAGACGGGCCATCTCGCAAAGTGGGGCTATGAGGGCGGGCGGCTCCCGTCGGTCGTCGACGCACGCCGCGGCTCGTTCACGTGCACACTGATCCCGGTCGGAATGGCCGGGCTCGCGATCCCGACCGGACCCGCTCTCGCCGCGGCACGCACCTACGCGCGGCGACTGCTGGCCCTCTGCGACGACGTGTACGCCGCCCACGGCTAGGGGCCCGAGGGTAATCGCCAGCAGCCGCTCTCGAGAAGCATAGGGCGCACCGAGAAGCCCGCCGGAGCGGGCTCTCGGTCATCCTTCGTACGTGGCGCGCGGTCTCAGCCCGGCTGGTTTCCACCGCCGGTGGCGACATAGCTGACACAGTCGCCCTGGTTCTCGAAGATCCCGAACCGCTCGAAGCCACCGTTCTTGCACTCGTCTTTCGTCGTCGGAAAGATCTGCGCACGCGTCGTCATCCACAGATCATTTCCACCGGAACCGCCTGGGCGATTCGAGAAGAAAACGAGCGTCGTCGCGTCGGCAGACAAGGAAGGGTGCTGATCGTTGAACGTGCTGTTCACGGTTGCGCCGACGTTGACCGGCGTCGACCACGGTGCGTCCACCGAAGCCCGCGTTGACGTCCACAGATCAATTCCCCCCACTCCTCCCGGGCGGCCGGAGTAGAAAAAGATCTCCAATCCGTCCTGACGCAGGTTCGGCCGATTGCCGGCGCCGAGCTCCGGAATCGCTACGGCCGGACCCCACGTCCCGTCTGCCTGACGGTTGCTCAGATAGAAGAGGCTGTTCGCAGGCGGTCCTAGCCGATCGCTGCCGAAGTAGATCTGTGGATTGCCTGCGTTGTCGAAGTAGCCGTTGCCGTTCTCGGTCGCGGCGGTGTTCACGCCCGCGCCGAGATTGCTGGGCGCCTGCCAACCGAAGTCGTCGTGGATGTCCGTTCGGTACGACTCGTAGAGATCGGCGAGGCCAAAGCCCCCGGAACGGTCGCTAGCGAAGTACAGCCAGTGGCCGTCTGACGAGAGCGACGGGACAAACTCCGACGACGCCGTATTGATCGTCGGTCCGAGATTCACCGGTGCTCCCCAGGCGTCGCTCACCGTGAGTCGCTGCGAAACCCAGATGTCGTTGCCGGCCGAGCCTGGTCGGTTGGAGTAGAAATACAGACTCAGGCCGTCTGCGGAAAGTGCTGGGCCGGCCTCGCTGGCCGTTGAGTTGACGACCGGGCCGAGCCATACCGGTGTCGACCAGTCCGT
Organism: uncultured Actinomycetes bacterium; assembly: GCA_963761365.1. GTDB lineage: Bacteria > Actinomycetota > Thermoleophilia > Gaiellales > Gaiellaceae > PALSA-600. The sequence goes on from CAVXHB010000022.1 coordinate 105,780, forward strand.
ATAGATCGGTGCAGCAGCCGTCGCAGCGCTCATGACCAGCGCCATCAGGAGCGCCAAGCCGGCCAGAACCGGCCAGGCGACCATCCAGTTCAACCGTTCCCTCTTGTCTTTCGTGCCTGCACGCATCGTCTTCCTCTCGTTGTGTGATCAATGGGTCGTTAACCCGGCGAGTTCGTTCCGCCGGTGGCGACGTAGCTGACGCAGTCGCCTTGGTTCTCGAAGATCCCGAACCGCTCGAAGCCTCCGTTCTTGCACTCGTCTTTCGTCGTCGGGAAGATCGGCGCGCGTGTCGTCATCCATAGGTCACTTGAACCGGAACCACCGGAGCGAGTCGAGCTGAAGACCAGCGTCTGGCCGTCTGCGGACAGGTAGGGATGTGTGTCGTTGGTGATGCTGTTCACGGTCGGACCGAGATTGACTGGAGTCGACCAGAGCGCGTCCAGGTCGGCTCGCGTTGCAGTCCACAGATCGGTCCCAGCGCTTCCCACACGATTCGAGTAGAAGAAGATCTCCAACCCGTCGAAACGCAGGGTCGGCCCAACCTCGGTGGACGGGCTGCTGAGCGCCGGAATCAGCGCCGCCGGACCCCAGGACCCGTCAGCCTGAAGGTCACTCACATACAAGTCGGGCCTCCCGGCGGGACCAAGCCGATCGCTACCAAAGAACAGCTGCGGATGGCCTGCGTTGTCGAAGTAGCCCTCGCCGTTGTCGCTTGCGGCGGTGTTCACGCCCGCGCCAACGTTGGTCGGCGCCTGCCAGCCGAAGTCGTCGTGGATGTCCGCACGGTACGACTGATAGATGTCGGCGGTGGGTGTGCCAGCGGCGGGCTCGAACCCGCCGGGCCGATCGCTCGCGAAGTACATCCAGTGACCATCAGACGAAAACGCAGGGACGAAGTCCCTGGACGGTGAGTTGATCGTCGACCCCAGATCCACAGCTGCTCCCCACGCCTCGCTGACCGATGCTCGTTGCGAGACCCAGATGTCGTCGCTGCCGACGCCACCTGCCCGGCCTGAGAAGAAATAAAGGCTCAACTCGTCCGCCGAGAGCGCGGGGCCTTGTTCGGTGCTTGCTGAGTTGACGACCGGGCCGAGCCACACCGGCGCCGACCAGGCCGTGTAGATCGGCGCAGCACCCGTTGTAGCGCTCATGACCAGCGCCATCAGGAGCGCCAGGCCGGCCAGAACGGGTACGGCGACCCTCCAGCTCAACCCTTTTCCGTTCTTCTTCGTGCCTGCACGCATCGTGATTCCTCTCATGTTGTATGAGTCGTCAGCCCGGCTGGTTTCCACCGCCGGTGGCGACGTAGCTGACGCAGTCGCCTTGGTTCTCGAAGATCCCGAACCGCTCGAAGCCGCCGTTCTTGCACTCGTCTTTCGTCGTCGGGAAGATCTGCGCACGTGTCGTCATCCACAAGTCGAGATTCCCTGTCCCGACTCCGCCGGGGCGATTCGAAGCGAAGACGAGCGTCTTCGCGTCGGCGGACAGGTAGGCGTGTTGCTCGGTGAAGCTGCTGTTGACGGTCGCGCCGAGGTTGGTCGGCGTCCCCCATGGTGCGTCGACACTCGAGCGCGTTGACGTCCACAGATCGGTTCCGCCGAATCCACCTGGGCGATCGGAGTAGAAGAAGATCTCCAGCCCGTCCTGACGGATGGTCGGCCGATTCTCGGTCGAGGGACTGCTGAGCTCGGGGATCAACGTGGCCGGGCCCCAGGTCCCGTCATCCTGAAGATGACTCAGAAACAGGTCGCGCGCGACGCCGCCGAGCCGGCCGCTCCCGAAGATCAGTTGCGGATGGCCACCATTATCGAAGTAGGTAGACGCGTTGTCGTCGGCGCTGCTGTTCAGCACTGTGCCGAGGTTGGTCGGCGTCTGCCAGCCGAAGTCGTCGTGAATGTCTGCGCGGTAGGACTGGTAGATGTCCTGCCCGCCTGACCCACCGGCGCGGTCGCTGGCGAAGAACATCCGATGGCCGTCCTCCGAGAACGTCGGGACGAACTCTGTCGCCGTTGTGTTGATCGTCGGCCCCAGGTTCACGGGCACGCCCCAGGCGTCACTCGTCGTGGCGCGTTGTGAGACCCAGATGTCGTTGGCGCCGAACCCACCGGTTTTCGTGACGGAGATGTAGAGGCTCAGGCCGTCTCCGGAAAGCGCAGGACCGAGCTCGCTCGCAGCGGAGTTGACGACCGGTCCCAGGTTCACCGGCGCCGACCAGTCCGTGTAGATCGGGGCGGCGGCGGCGCTGGTCGCGACCATGGCCACGATGAGCGCAAGTCCGGCCAAGACGGGTACGACCACCCGCCGGCTCAACCTGTTCCGCTTGTCTCTCCTACGTACAGCCACGGCAACCTCGCTTTCGGATCGGATCGCTGGAGTTGCCGCGACCTTACGAAGAGACATCCAGGGGTTTCCCCGGACTTGCAGTGCGACGATCCCCCTATGCCCGAGGAATTGACTGCGCGGGAGAAACAGGTAGTCGGACTCGTCATTCGGGGACGGACGAACAGCGAAGTCGCGAACGCGCTTCGAATCAGCGACAAGACCGTCGAGTGGAACCTGACGAAGGTCTACCGCAAGCTCGCTGTACGCTCTCGCACGGAGTTGACCGCGAGACTCGCGGCGCGACGTCGCGGCCGTTGACGAGCGTCGCTACTGAACCACGTCGAGATGCTCGACGCGCCGCACGAGTTCAGCGCGAGAGCGAACGGCAAGTTTTCGATACGTGTTGCCGAGATGGAACTCGATCGTCTTGGGACTGAGGAAAAGCGACGCGGCGGCCTCTTTTGTCGTTGCGCCCTTCGCGATGATCAGCGCGACCTGGAGTTCTTGCGGTGTCAGATCGCGCAAGGTTGGGTCGAGACTCGGGGTCACGGTCAAGCCGGTCGCGCGCAGTTCTTTTCGGGCTTCCTCTGCCCAGGACTCGGCGCCGAGCGATTCGAACGTCGCGAGCGCCGACCGAAGGCTGGCGCGCGCCTCCGCCCTGTGGCGCGAGCGCCGGCGCCGCCGCCCGAGGCAGAGCTCCGTGCGGGCCCGTTCCCAGGGCGAGGTGTTGCCGTGGAGGGTGAGCGCCTCGGCGAATGTCGTTTCGTAGGTCGACTCGTCGTCGATCAGCCCGCGGCAGCGGGCAGCGGTCGCTGCGGCCCAGCTCACACCCGTCTTGCGAGCCTGCTGCTCGAACAGCTCGAGTTCGCGAGCCGCGTCGTCGAGCCTGCCGAGCCGGATTGCAGCCTCGATCAGGTCAGGGCGCAGGGGAACGATCACGGGAAGGCCAACGCCCATTATTAGCTCCAGGCGAGCAGCCTCGACTGTATGTGCGTAGGCCTGTTCGAGGTTTCCGAGGGAGAGTTCGAGCAACCCGAGCACCGATTCTGCGTACCATTCAATCGTCGAGGAGCCGACCTTCTGCGACAGCGCCCGGCCGGTTGCTACGTGATCGCGGCACTCCTTTTCGAGCCCGAGGACAGCTTCAACACGAGCGAGTATGACGAGCGGAAACGCCCCAGCGCTTTGGCCGGTTTCGCTTGCAAGTCGCACCGACTCTGCTGCCGCAGCGTGCGCCGCTGCGACACGTCCGAGCCGGAGCTTGTGCTCCGCCATCACCGCAAGCGGGAAGGGAAGCACGCTCAAGGCGCTTGCGAGACGCGCTGCATCGATCATGCGATTGAGCATCGATTCGGCGCGCTCAAACTCCTCCAGGAAGCTCAGCCGTTGCGCAGCCAACGCGACATGCTGGCCCGCTTCCCCGAGCGGGTCGACCGCATCGAACATCGGCAGCAACGGTTCGAGGATCGACGTTGCTTCCTCCATGTTTCCTCGGAAGCAAAGGCTCCCGGCGAGCACGGCGGCGGCAACCGCGGCAACTGGCCCGCCAAGAGGTGCGGCGAGCGCAAGGGCGCGTCGTGCGGTGTCAACAGAGAGGATCAAGTCACCCGACATCAGCTGGCAGCCGGCCGCGTGCGCGAGCATTCCGGCCGCTCGCGTCGGATCGACGGGAGCGATTCGCTCGCTCTCCGTCGCAAGGAGCGTGTAGAGCTCGCCCACCGGAGCGATGAAGAAGAGCGCGGCCGCCCGTAGAAGCTGAATGTCTGCGCGAAGCGCGGGATCAACGGCGAGGGGGAGAATCGTCTGAAGGAGCTCGTCGACTCGATCCGGAGCGCCGCCGAGCCAGTGCGCGTGTGCTGCGGCCATCGTGCGTCGCAGCCGATCGCTGTCCGCCGGACTCAGGCGTGCAGCGGTCTCGTATGCGAGTGCCGCCGAGGCGTGGCCGAGCCGGGCTTGCGCGACACCCGCACTCGCTTCGAGAAGCGCGGCGACCTCTTCGTCGGGTCCACGCGTCGCACTTGCGAGGTGCCAAGCGATCCGGCCACCCGAGTCGGGCGAGAGTGCCAGCGCAAGTGCTTTGTGGGAGGCGAGGCGGTCGCTGGAGTCAGCTGAGTGGTAAACGGCTGATCGTAGGAGCGGATGGCTGAACTCAACGAGGGTGTCCTGGATCGCGATCAGTCCTTCACGGACAGCAGGTTCGAGAGCTGACTGTTCGAGGCCGAGCGCCGGGAGGGCGCGGGCGATCTCACGAACATCACCGGTGTCGCTGGCCGCCGCGACCAGTAGCGCCCTGCGCGTGTTAGCCGGAAGCGGCTCGAGCCTCCGGATGAAAGCCTCTTGCAGTTCGCCACCGAGACGAAGCGGATCTGCAATCGGGTCGGTTCCTATGAGTTGTGCCTCGCTCAGGGCGGCAACAGCTTCAAGAATCGCGAGCGGGTTGCCGGCCGTATCGCGGATCAGCCGGTCGCAAACCGCCGGGCTGACAACACGCTTCGACCTGTCGATCAAGAGCCGGGCGTCGTCCTCTGCGAGCCTTGCCATCGCGAGACGATCGATCCCGGCCGCCGCGAGCCAGGGGCGATCACGCGACGCGAGCACAACCAGGATCCCCTCCCTGCTTAGCCGGCGGGCCGCAAAGAGAAGCGCCTCCCGCGACGGGCCATCCAGCCATTGCGCATCGTCGACAGTGACCAGAAGTGGGCCGTCCTCCGCTCCGGCGGCAAGGATGCTGAGCGTCGCCGCTGCCACTGCGAAGCGATCCCCCGGCGCCGGTGGTCCGAGCGCCAACGCCCCGGCGAGTACCGCCGCCTGATGTGCGGGAAGGCGACCGAGGAGGGGGAGCAGCGGCCTGAGTAGATCGGCGAGCCCCGCGAACGGCAGTTCCGCCTCCGCTTCGAGTGGACGAGCGCTGAGAACCGTGAACCCGTCCGCCTCGGCAACGAGATACTCGAGCAGCGTCGATTTGCCAATTCCCGGCTCCCCGTGCACGATCAATGCGGCGCTCACGCCGGCATGCCCCTTCTTCAGGAGCTCATCAATGAGGCCGCGCTCCCGGGCCTGCCCGATTAGCACTGCCGCGAGTCTAGTTCGCTGCCGACGCAGAACCTAGGGAAATCCCTATTGCGCGCGTGTGCCGACTTTGCGAGTGTCCCTGGTGACCGATGGTCGCCCTCGCGCCTACAAGGCTGATCGCCGACGAACGGCTCGCCGAACTGGCCGAACTGCGGGAGCGAGTCGAACGCCTCGAACGCTGGCTGGTCGACCGTGCGCGGCCGCTTGTAAGTGACCCCATGCGCTCGCTCACAGCACGAGAGCGCGACGTCGCGGAACTTGTGGCGAACGGAAAGTCGAATCGCCAAGTGGCCGGGGCGCTCCTGATGAGTACCAAGACCGTCGAGTGGAACCTCTCGAAGATCTACCGCAAGCTCCACGTCTCCTCGCGGACGGAGTTGTCGGCGAAGCTGATGCGGGCCCTCCGGTAAAACGCTTACACAGGTTCGATTCTTGTCGGGCGCACTGATCCGTATGGTGGTCGAACCAGCGGCAAAGTGAAGAACGGGTAGATCTCGCCGCGGCTGGCGACTCGGATTTCGTCGACGAGCGCCTGGAGCATCGCTTTGCGCCCTGATGGCTCGCCACGGTCGATCACGTCTGCGACGTGCGTCTGTAGGGCGTGGAGGTCGTCGTCGGTGAGCGGCTCCACGGTTTCCTCGGTGTCGCCGGCGAGCTCGTCGCGGCGGGCCTGAAGCTCGGAGAGCCGTTTGGTGAGGTCGGCGATGCGCGGCGCGCATGCCCTTCGGGCATCGTGCCGTTTTCGAAGGCGCGGAAGTAGCGGTCGAGCGCCTCGTCGACCTTTCGGACCTCGTTGTCGAGGCGGGCGAGCTCGGCTTCGCGTTTGGGTTGTTGCGCGTCGAGCTCGGCGAACGCGGCTGTGATCGCCGTCGCGGACGTCGTCTTCGCGGCGCGAGCAGGGCTTGCAGTTGCTCGAGGATCGCCTGCTCGAGTTCGTCGGCGGGGAGGCTGTCGGCGTCGCAGGTGTGCGCGGCCGTAGCGTTGGCGGATGAAGCAGACGTAGTAGCGGTAGCGGCCGCCGTTGCCGTTCGCGGCGGCGCCGACGTAGCGCTTGCCGCAACGGACGCACTTGACCAGCCCGGTGAGGAGGTAGTCGGACTGGTTCGAGCGACGCAGCGAGTGGTCCTCGCCGCGCTCGCTGGAGGATCGCCTGCGCCCGGTCGAACAGCGCCGGCTCGATCAGCGGCTCGTGCGGGGCGTCGTGGTGCGGCCGCGGAAGCTGATCTGGCCGACGTAGGCGCGGTTGCGCAGGATGGTCAGCACGGCTTGCGGGTTGAACGGCTTGCCGTTCTTGGTGCGGTAGCCGCGCTCGGTCAGCCAGCGGCGCGATCGCCTGCGTCCCTGCAGCCGCTCGCGCGTAGCGCTCGAAGATCTCCCGCACGAGCGGCGCTTCGGCCGGCTCGGGTACGAGGAAGCGCCGGTCGGCGTCGAGCCGGTAGCCGAAGGGGACGGAGCCGCCGTTCCACTCGCCGCGGGCGGCTTTGCGTTCCATGCCGGCGATCACGCGCTCGACGATGGTGGCCCGTTCGAACTCGGCGAAGACGCCGAGCATCTGCACCATCATCCGCCCCGCCGACGTCGAGGTGTCGAAGGGCTCGGTGGCCGAGCGGAAGAGCACGTCGGCCTCGTCGAGTCGTTCGAGGATCTGCGCCAGACCGCGCACCGAGCGCGACAGGCGGTCGACGCGGTAGACGAGCAGCAGGTCGAACCGCTTCGCCTCGGCCTCTTTCAGCGCGCGTTCGAGGCCGGGCCGTTCGAGGCTCGCGCCGGAGGCCTGGTCGGTGAAGCGCCGCACGATCCGCCACTCTCCTGGCTTTCGACGTACGCGGCGAGCCGCGTCGCCTGGGCTTCGAGCGAGTAGGGCTGGTGGTCCTCGTCGGTCGAGATCCGGGTGTAGGTCGCGATCCTCATCAAGCGCTCCTCCCCGATTACGGCGACGGGAGCTCGTCCAGGCCGCCGCCCTCGAGGAAGTCCAAGTACAGCACACGCAACGCACGCAGCGCTTCCGCTCACCGCTCCGGCGAGCAGGGCGACAAACGTCGGCGGCGCGAACCCGCAAGCGCCCATCGCCGCGGCACAGCCGACCGGCAGGGACCGCCGAGGTGTCGTCGCGCGGGTCGCTTGACCGCGGCGGCACTGTCGCGGCGATCCGGTCGACGCGCGCGCTGCGCGCTCGAACGATCTGGCAGCGTTCGAGCTTGGATGGGGAACCTCCTTGTCGGGTGAGTGCTGGCGGGCTTGCCGCCGCGGCCGCGCTCAGCGCGGGCTGCGGCGAGCCGGCAGTCACGAGCGAAGCGAGGGAAGCCGCCGCAGGCGGCTTGACGGCCGGCGCGCAGCCCGCACACTCAAGCCGCGGCAAGCCCGCTGCGAAACGGAGACCGGCGAGCATGTAGGCAGGCGTCGGTGGAAATGTCCTTGTAGAGGTAAGGACCTTTTGAGCCCGTTTGAGGACAAACTCGCCGGAAGGTTTTACAAAGATGGGCCGGCCGTTTCTTTCCAAGCAGCACTGCTACGCACGCTCGACCCGCTCCTTTTCTCTTCGCAGGAGGTGCGTCCGCTTTCCTGCTTTTCTGGATCATGCTGCCCTCACTGGTCCGCTGTCGGTTTCCTGGTTCTCGTTGCTGCTTTGTGCGCCCACGCTCCCGCTTGACTGGAGTTATCTGCGCTCCCGTGGTTCCTGACCACCCGCACGTGTGTGCACTTGAAGGGGCGGGTGGGTGGTCAGGAATCCGAAGGCGCAGCCGAAGGAAACGGGAGCGCACCGCAAACCCCCACCACCAAACGGGAGCGTGGGCGCACGGCCCCAAACCCACTACTGGCAAGAGCACTGGCAGCCGCTGCCACGCCATCTGCCAGTAGCTCTGCCAGTGGTACCTCCTGGCGTATCACCGCGTCGAACAATCCAACGCACTTGGTGTGCCGTGGCGTTTCGATGCGCATGTCTCGAGGCCTCAGAGACACGGCTTGCGCGAGCATCACACTCATACGGAGGGAAGCGCCAAAGGCCGGATTGGCGACATCGGAACCCCGACCCTCGCCCGATTTTTACCCGACTTTGGCCCCACTCGCCGTGAATTCGAGTGCCCCTACGAGGGTGCGTCCGCGTCTTCGCGCGTGGGGCAGTCGGGGTAGGCGGCTACCGAGACCCAAGACGGCGGCTACTAAGGACATCCGGTGCGGACATCCTCGCCGTCGCCGCCAACAGCATTCAGTCCCAGAGGGGTTGCGGCACATCGATCGCTCGACGCAAGTCATCTGTTCCGATGGTCAGTCTCCGAACGAAGCATTCGTTCCATCCAAGGGAGAGTGCTTCAGGTAGACGCTCCGCTTGCAGTACACCCCAATAATCGGCAGTCAGCGCGCGGTCGTTTGCACCGCTTGACCACCGCTCGACGTCGACTTCTGAGCCGTCGTCGTAAGCCATGGCAACTTCGATTGGGACGACGCCCTCACTCGTACGTCGCGTGCTCTGCAGCGTTTCGATCCATAGCTCCTTTCCCACATTCGGAGCCCGATGCACGTTGATTCTTATGTTTAAGAAACCGGGGTAAGCGATCATTGCCCGCAAGACGACCGCTCCGACTGGCGTGTGGCCTACAAGGACGTCGGCGTCGATCGTCTTTCCGACGAATGGCGGGGGGATGAGCGTCGGGTCAAGTTCCGTCACGTTGCTCCTTTGCGGTCGCTTAGGCACTGAGCTGTGGAGGCAAACCTGGCGCTCCACGAGGATGTTTAAGCTTGCCGTCTTCGCCCCACTCGAAAGTTCGGAAATCGGCCCAGGCCTCCTCACCCGATCCTCCGAACGCTTGGACGCCCATCACCGCAACGAGGTCGTCCTCCCCAAACATCACTCTGCTACTGCGGTACTGGACGAAGATGATCTTGCCGCCCGTTTCTTCGCCACCCGGGACGTTGTTCACGGAGATCCAAGCTTTGAGACCCCTCGCCTCGTCGCATTCGTCGCATTCGACGATGGCATCAGTCTTAACACTCAATCCGATGCGTTCAATCGCATAGGCCGTGACCTTGATCTTCGGTGGCTGATCAACAGGTTCGGGTTCCGGCTCCGGCTCCTTGTGGGACTTCCCGACGGCAACCCAAGGCAACGGCGCCGGGACATATGCGCCCTGCAGCCAGCGCATGCCGTTGACGAGTGGACAGTCTCCCGCGGGATCTGATGCGAGCACCGGATCGTCCGACACATAAATGTAGGGGGATTGCGTCACATCGACGATGGGATCGACAGTGGTGAATTGCCCCGTTTGCGGGTCGTAGTAGCGCCCGATGAGGTAGATGAGGCCGGTTGGGTCGGTGTAGCCGCCGGCGTAGCCCGAATGGGGTGTAGGTGGTGAGTCCGCCGGTTGTTTCGGGGTTGCCCCAGGCGTCGTAGGCGGTGGATGCGGTGAGGGTGCCGCTGTGGAGCTGACGATGCCGCGGACGGACCCGAGTAGGTCGTGACGAGGTATTGATGGTGCCGGTGGAGAGGTTGACTTGCTCGATCGGGGTGTTGTCCTGGCGCCGTAGATGTAGGCGTTGTCGGAGTCCATCAGCAGGCTGCGGGATCTGATGCGGTTGGGTCCCAGGTGAAGTTCTGGGTGGTGGCGCCGCCGCCGCTGGGTGTGCTGGTCGGCTCTGGCGGAGGCCGTCGCCGTCGTAGCTGGCGGCGGTCATGTTGGCGGCGGCTGTTCGAGTAGGCGGTGAGTTCCTGGGCGCCGTTGTAGCTCGCGCTCATGATCGTGGTGCCGCCCTGGGTTGCTTGGGTGCGTTCGCCGTCGGCGTTGTAGGTGTAGCTGGTCGTCGTGCCGGAGAGGGTGGAGGAGGTGAGCTCGGAGGCGTTGTCGTAGCGGTGCCGTCGCGCCGGTCGGGAGGGTGGTCAGGTTGCCGGAGGCGTCGAAGCTGTAGGTGAGGGCGCTGCCCGGCCGGGCGTCATCTGCGTGACGCGGTTTTGGGCGTCGTAGGTGTAGGCGGCGGGTGAGCCAGCCAGGATGGTGTGTCGGTTTCGGAGCCGATCGCGCCGGAGGGGACGTCGCTGTAGGCGAACTGCAGCAGCGTCGAGCCGTTCCCGAGCGTGATCTGGGACGGGGTGTCGGTCGGGTCGTAGCTGGTGCTGATCGTGTCGCCGCTCGAGCCGAGCGCGAGCGAGTTCGGCAGCCCGTCGGCGGTGTTTGCGACCGTGATCGCTGTTGCCGTTGAAGTCGGTGACCGAGTTCAGCTCGTCGGCGTTGTCGTAGCCGTAGGAGACGGTGTCGGTGGTGGCCCAGGTCGCGCCGGCGCCGAGCGGGTAGGTGATGCCGGTCGTGTTGCCGTCGGCGTCGTAGCTGTAGGAGACGGTGTTGCCGGCGCCGTTCTCGTAGGAGGTGAGCTCGTTGAACGGGTCGTAGCTGTAGCTCGAGGTGCCGGTGCCGTCGATCATCGAGACGCGGTTGCCGTTCGCGTCGTAGCTGTAGCTGACCGAGTGGCGCCGAGGAGCCGGAGTAGCTGACCGTCGCGACCTGGTTCAGCGGCGTGTAGGTGTTCGTGGTCGTGACCCCGTTCGGGTCTTCGCTTGTGAGCAGGTTCCCGGCCGGGTCGTAGCTGTAGCTCGTTGTCTGGCCGCTGGTCGCCCAGGTTGTCGCCGGCCGGGTTTTCGAGACGAGTTCGCCGAGTGAGTCGTAGCTGTACCCGGTCTGGTAGACCGAGCTCGTCTGGTACGGCGAGGAGGTCGAGCAGGCGGGCGACCGCTGAGGTGTTGCCGTCAGGGGCGACGCTGGCGGTCTTCTCGCCGTTGGGGTCGTAGCAGTAGCTCGTCGTCGAGGCCGAAGCGGTCCCGGAGCCTGCTGTCTTGGTCAGCAGCTCGTCCGCGGCGTCGTAGCTGTAGGCGGTGACCTGGTTCGGGGCGCCGCCGCTGTTGCTCGCGGGCGGGGCGGTCGTGCTGGTCAGCCGCCCGCGCGGGTCGTAGGCGTTCGTCGTCGTCTCGTGCCGCTGAGAGCCCGGCCGGCGCGGGCGTGGTGATGACGGTCTTGTCGCCGAGGGCGTCGTAGGCGTAGGTCGTCGCGTCGGTCGCGAGCCGGTTGCCGTAGCCGGTCGGGTAGCTCGTTGGGCAAGAGGCAGCGGTGAGCGAGTTCGCGGCGACACCGACGGGCGGGACGGTCTCGGTCGAGGTTTCCGTCGCCGTCGTAACAGGTCAGCGTCTGCTGGCTGTCGGGGTCGGTGACGAGCGTCAGCTGGTCGTCGGCGTTGTAGGTGTAGTTGGTCGTCTTGCCCGCGCGGGTCGATCATCGAGGTGCGGTTGCCGTTGCCGTCGTAGCCGTACGTGGTCGTGCGGGCGGTGATCCCGCCACCGGTGTGGCTGACCGTCTTACGCGGTCAGCTCGCCGTCGCTGTCGTAGGTGTTGGTGGTCGTGAAGTTCGCCGCGGTGCGCACCGCTCAGGTTCCCGTCCGGCGCGACCACGCTTGTCAGCTCACCGTCGCCGTCGTAGCCGTAGGTCGTCTCGGCGACCTCGCCGCCGCGAGTTGCCGTCCGGGGTCGAGGACGAGGTCAGGTCACCGGCGGCGTCGTAGCCGAGCTGGGTGACGACCCCGTTCGGGTCGATCGTCAGGCAGGGCAGCGACGTCGACGGTGGGCTCGCGGCGCAGGAGTCGGTGTTCGCGCCGATCGTGACCGACTCGCCCGATGTAGAGGCGGTAGGTCGTGCGCGACTGGCTCGCGCTCGATCCCCCGGGTTGTAGTCGCCGGTGGTTGTCCAGATCGGGTTGCCGGCGGTGTCGTAGAGGCTGTAGGTCACGTACTTCGGCGGCGCCGACGACGGCGGCGAGACCGTCGCCGGCCAGCGGTGATCGCCGACGGCGGTGAGAGCGCCGAACAGGCCGCCGCAGCAGGGAGCGGTCGCGCAGGTCCGCTCGTCGAAGCTGTTGTAGACTGTAGGTTCGCGTGTTTCCCGAGCGGGTTCGTCGTCGAGGTCGATGTTCCCGACGCTGTCGTAGGTGTAGCTGCGTCGTGTTCCCGTTCGGGTCGATCGATCGTCGTCGTCGAGCAGCGTCAAGGGGTCGGGCTCGTAGCTCCGGCGTCGAAGGGGACGCCGCGCCGTAACCCGAACACCTCCGAGACGAACACGCCGCCGTCGTAGCTGTACTGGGTCTCGTTGCCGTCAGCGTCGGTCACGACGCGTGTAGCCACTCCCGGTCGTGGAGTTCAGGTTGGTGTAGTCGAAGGTCGTCTGCGTTGCCGTTCGGGTCGGTCTGCGAGCTGACCCGGCCAGCGAGTTGTAGACGTTGGTCAGCTTGTCGCCCGCGTCCGGCCCGCCCGACTGCCCGTTCGGCTTCGTGACCGTCAGCAGGTCGTGCTTGAGCGAACGTTGTCGAATTGCCTCGTCGTAGCTGTAGGACGTGACGTGGCTCGAGCGGGTCGGTGACCGAGACGAGATCGTTTGCCGAGCAGGTCGAGCTCGGCGGCGAGCAGTAGCCGTACGTCCAGGTGCGGCCGAGCGGATCGATCACGCTCGTCACCTCACCCGACGAGTTCTTCGCGATCACGAGCGCGCGCCCCGACGCCGACGTGACCGTCATGCACGAACTCGCCGCCGACGGGCAGCTCCCCGAGCCCGGCGACGGGCTGTTGTAGGCGATCGTCAGCGCCGCTCCGCCCGGCCCCGACTCCGCCGTCAGCTGCCCCGAGCTGTCGAACGTGTAGCTCTGATACGGATGGGTGATGAACGTGTAGGTCGACGATGCCGGAGTTGTAGGTCAGAGTCGCGGTCGTGTCCGGCAGCGCGCAGTAGGTGCCGGACGCCCGACCCCGAGATAGGGAGCCAGCAGACGCCCTCCCGATGGCGCTAGAACTCCACCTGGGCGCCGTCCGCCTGCGTGATCGTCACGATCCCGGAGCTGACGCTCAGCGACATATTCCAGTTATCCGTCCACCCGTACCCGAGCGCACCCGGCGTCCCGGCCGTCGCCTGCGCCTGGGCAAGCGACGAGTCATACGTTCGTGAAAACGCAACCGCAGGTCCGAATGACCTCAACGAAGCATCGGTCCAGGTGTCCGAGAAATCACCGGTGCCCGCATTCACCGGATCGGCAATGTTCCCGTGGCAGTTACAAAGGCCTGGCGACGCATCGCTCGAGCCCCCGAACAAGGCCGCCGCCGGGGCCGGCACCTCACCCGACACAAACCCCGTCTCAAGCGTCAGCGTCGTCGTCCCGGTCGTGTCCTGATACGGATCGACCTTGACCGTGTACGTCCCCGTTGTCGGCAGAGTCTGGCTACCGGTCGACGCGCTGCTGTTCGAGCCGAACACCTGCGTGGTCGCAAGCTGCGACCCGTTCGGCTTCAAAATCGAAACGGAAACAACATGCGAACCCGCACCGCTCAGCGACCCCGTCGAGGCCGCCAGGTTCACCTGCTGGCCGGTAGTCCCAGCGAAAGTCAGTGCGCCGTTCTGACCGGGAGTCGCTGTAGCGACGGGCACCGACGGCCCGTCGTCTGTGATCGATCCCGATGCATCGGCCGGCACGCTGTACAACGTCACCGTCGTCGTCCCCGTCGTGTCCTGATACGGATCAACAAAGACGGTGTACGTCCCCGTCGACGGCAAACTCTGCGTGTCGATAAAAGAGACGCTTGACGAGCCAAACACCTGCGTGGTCGCAAGCTGCGACCCGTCCGGCTTCAAAATCGAAACGTAAACAACATGCGAACCAGCACCGCTCAACGACCCCGTCGACGCCTTCACAAACACCCGGTCACCCGTACTGCCGCTCCAGGTCAACGCCCCGTTCTGACCCGCGGTCGACACCGTCACCCCAACCGACGACCCACCCGGCGTGATTGATCCCGATGCATCGGCCGGCACGCTGTACAACGTCACCGTCGTCGTCCCCGTCGTGTCCTGATATGGATCAACAAAGACGGTGTACGTCCCCGTCGACGGCAAACTCTGCGTGTCGATAAAAGAGACGCTTGACGAGCCAAACACCTGCGTGGTCGCAAGCTGCGACCCGTCCGGCTTCAAAATCGAAACGTAAACAACATGCGAACCAGCACCGCTCAACGACCCCGTCGACGCCTTCACGAACACCCGGTCACCCGTACTGCCGCTCCAGGTCAACGCCCCGTTCTGACCCGCGGTCGACACCGTCACCCCAACCGACGACCCACCCGGCGTGATTGATCCCGATGCATCGGCCGGCACGCTGTACAACGTCACCGTCGTCGTCCCCGTCGTGTCCTGATATGGATCAACAAAGACGGTGTACGTCCCCGTCGACGGCAAACTCTGCGTGTCGATAAAAGAGACGCTTGACGAGCCAAACACCTGCGTGGTCGCAAGCTGCGACCCGTTCGGCTTCAAAATCGAAACGTAAACAACATGCGAACCAGCACCGCTCAACGACCCCGTCGACGCCTTCACAAACACCCGGTCACCCGTACTGCCGCTCCAGGTCAAGTAGCCGTTGTCACCCGAGTTCGACAAGGCGACCGCAACCGCAGAGCCGCCAGGGGTGATCGTGCCGTGGTAGTCAGACGCGTCCGCCCGCTGCACCCCGCCCGCCGCCAGCATCAGCACAAACGCGCTCGCCAGAGCGACGAGCAACACCCAGCCCAGATCAGACCGAGTACGGAAACGTTCCACGAGAACCCCAAAAGCGCGCAACCTCAACCTCACGACCGCCACCAACAACGCGACCAGTGTTAGCCACGAGCCAGGACGAGCAACAATCCGAGCGGCCGAAGATGCACGCCTCACCATGTCGACCCCCTTCATAGAAGGAGATCCGCCTGCCGCAAAGAGCAGACCCCTAGATTGCGAACCTGCCGTCACCGTAAACCGCAACCAACGCGTTGTCAATAGTTAGATTGGCAACTCAGCATCGCCCGATCTCATAGTCTTGGCGCGGGCGCGGCGGCCGGGCCTCCCGGATTGCGAACCCAGGAACGTCTGCCGCCCGCCCGCTCTCACCACTCACAGAGGCATCCACACTGTCAGATCGCCGAGCAACCTGGCACCGGATGGACTCCCGGCTTACTGCGCTAACTCGAGGGCAAGGTCATCAATGCCACACGACCACCGTCAAGACGCCCATGGGTGCGAAGGTCGTCATCCCTGGCCTCGAAGCAAACCCTCGTACGCATTCTTTGAACTTCGTCCATCCTTGATCCGACCCCAGTTGGCCGAACGCAAACCCTCTTGTCCTCGCGCCCACTGAACTCGCCCACGTTCATCGTGGCGACGGCCCACTCTTCCTGGGGTACCGACCCGTGAGCTCGACTCGGCGTCCAGACACGCTTACCGCGTGGTTCGGGTTATGTGTGGTTGGGAGCATCGCGCTCGCCAGCAGAAGGTCCAGTGAAATCCACGTTGGTAGCGTTCACCATATGCGTGTGAAAGCCTCATCAGAGGCGATCGAGCTTGTTCAGGCGAGAGGCGGCAAGCTCTACGTCAGAGCGAAGCGCGTGCGCTGTTGCCACGGCTCGCTGACGTTCCTCGAGACGTCGAGCGAGCCCGGCGAGCGGTCGTTCCGGCGTGTGGGGACGACCGGGATCGAGCTTTACCTCGCCGAAGGGTTGCGCGAGCCGGACGAGCTCGAGCTCGACGTGGGCGGCCGGCGTCGGAAGCACGTGCACGCTTACTGGAACGGCTGCGCCTACGTCGTCTAGCGTCGATGAGGTAGCCCGGATGGCGTTATCGCTGCCGGAGGTGATCGAGGGCGAGCGCCACAAAACGCGGACGTGGTTTGTCGGCGGGAAGGGCTTCGCCTGGGAACGGCCGTTCAGTAAGGCGGACATCAAGCGGTTCGGGGACGCGAGCCCGCCCGAAGGACCCCATTCTCGCGGTGCGCGTTGCGGATCTCGACGACAAGGAGGCCCTGCTCGCCGCAGAGCTGAGCGGCTTCTTTACGATCCCGCACTTCGACGGATACGCGGCCGTTTTGATCCAGCTGAAGGCGGCTAGAAAGCCCGACCTGCAAGCGGCGATCGTCGATGCTTGGCTCGCGTGCGCGCCGGCACGGCTCGCAAACCAGTACCTCGACTCCGAGCGCTCCGGCGAAGGGCAGTAACGCCGGCCGCCTCATGGGCAACCGATCCTCACGGGTGTTTCGGCTTGGGTGGGTTCTCCAGAGAGTGTTGTAGGAGTTTTCCGCCGCCGTCGTAGACGTTGATCGCATGGACCTTGAAGCCTTGGTGTGTAAACACGAAGAACTGGATTCCACTGCCGACGGCGGCGATGGGTTTCAGCGGAACGTCGACCGTCGTCGTCTTGGTGGCACCTGTTTCTTGAGAACGGCCACCACCCGCGCGACACCGCTTGCGACTGCGCCGACAACAAGGGGCCGAATGGTGGAGTCTTGATAGGTAAGCCACTGGTTCGTTTGGCGGGGGTTCGCGGAGAGACGAAGGCCGCACCCGGTGGACCCGCGGTTGCCGACACTCCCAGGAAGCACGGCAACGCAAACGCTAGGCGGATAGAAGTTTCCGTTTCCGTCTCCAAAATGGCCGATGAACCCGACGGCTATCCAGCGCTGACCGCCAAGTTCTTCGTCGGCGATCACCGAAGGTACGCCGGCCACAGGCCGGACCCCGATTCGCATCGAGCTCTTCTGAAACCACCACGTCGGCCCCGTCGCGCCGGCGGTTGACGGGATCAACAGGGCGGCGGCCAGGACCGAGCCGCAAGCGATCGGCCTCATCCACCGCGCAATCTGATGTTCGCGCTCGATCATCGATGCCTCCTTTGGATCGTTCGGGACGCGCTCATCAGCCGCAGCCACTTCCGGGCGGACAGGAGCGGTAATAGACGGGTTGCCGGTCGGTCTCGACATGCGCGAAGTTGTTGTCGTAGAGAGCCCGGCGGCCGGCCGAGTCGTAACCGATCAGAAAGCCGCGCTGTGACTTGGTCGTGCTGAGCTCATCGCGCGGGATCGCGAAGACGACGATGCCGTCGATCGGTTTCGCGCTCAGGACCCGGCCGCTAGCAAGCTGAAAGTCGATTCGGGTGATCGCGTTGCCCAGTCGCGGCTCGGCCTGGACAACGACGAATGTGTCACTCCCGAGATGCTGAAGCTCGACCCAGTACTCCGGGTTCTTCCTCTTGGTCAGGGGTAGGCAGGTTCCGAGTGATTCGCCGTCGCTGAAACTGACCCGCCAGCAACGGTTCGGTGCAGTGACGCGAACCATTGCACCGCTCGGCGATGGGCGTTCGCTGGTAACCGGGACGACTCCACCTACGGCGATAATCGCTGTTCCGCCGTAAGGGCCCGTTACCCGTGCGACCGTCTCGAGCTCCCGAGCCGCCGGCGGCAGATTCGACGGGACGATGAACGTGTTTCGGTGCGGTGAGTCCGTCAGGGCGCGGTAGCCGAGACCCGTGGCAGATGCGACAGCGACGACCACCAGCGCCGCCGGCAGCAGCACACCCATCCGAAGCCGCCGCCGGACCGATTGCGGACCTGGCTGCCGATCCCTGCTCTTACTCAGGGCCGACTCGATCACGCGGTCGTGGTCGAACGCCGCTACATAGGCGTCCAGGCGTTCGCCAACGAGTGGGTTCGAAGCTTCGATCACCCACAGCGTGCTGTTGTCCCGCGTCACGGAAGCTCCTCTGGTCGAAGGACCGGGCAGCGCTGGCCGCCGGACTTGGCGGACCTCCGATCGAGCCGGGCGGCAAGCTTCCGACGAGCGCGGTGCAGTCGGATCCTGTACGCGGTCGGGCTGCAACCGAGGACTGATGCAGCCTCGGCCGCCGAGAGGCCATCCCATGCCGCTAACAGAACCGCTTCACGATCAGCCTCCGAGAGCGATGCGAGCGCCTCGAGCACCGGCGACGAAACCTCCTGCGGAAAGTTCGCACGAGCCTGCCCGGCTGCTCGCTCCGCGAGTGCGATCCGGCGACGCAACGATCGTCGCTGATTCGCAGCCACACGCCGAGCCACGCCGAGAAGCCACGGGAGTGGTTCAGCCGGAACCCGATCAAACCTCCTCCAGGCAACGGCGAACGTCTCCGCAACCACATCGTGGACGACATCATCCGGAAGCCGACGCGCAACGTAGGCGATCACCCGCGGGGCGTGCTCGCGGTAGAGCCGCTCGAATCGGACCGAATCCTCCACAGCTTCGCTGCGTGGCTCCATTACCAATGAAGTGTCCGGGAGACCACAGAACGTTTCATCCCATTCTTGTCGGAGCTACCGCGCACCCCGGTGCGGGCGATCCAGGCCGCGGCTGTCATCAGCCAGAGAAGCTCCATCGCAAGGAAGACCTTCTCGAAGAGCCCGCCGAGCGAGTGCGGACGGAAGTGTGAGCGCCCCAGCAGAAGAATGGGAACGAGCACTCCCCAGGAGAGCACAGCCAGAGGCGCGATTACAGGTCGCCATTCCTGTTCTGCCCGCAGCGCTCGTGTCACGACGCGCGTGCCCAGGGCGACGGCGACAAAGGCGATTCCCGCGAGAACGAGGTGCACCTTGGCGAGCCCGTGCGTCTTCGTCCCGACCGGGTCGTCGGGAAAGAACGCGAGCAGCCCGGAGGCCACCGACCACACGACGAGAAGAGTGAGGCCGACGCGGAGCCGCCGGCCGCCGTCGACGGAGATCGCGAGGGCGCGAACGACCGCCAGGCTCGCGATGCAACGCACGACGAAGTTCACGTCCATCAGCCATGCGTAGGGCCCCTTACTCCCGTAATCGCTCTCGGCGTTGTGCAGCACGCTGAACCGCGGACGGAGAAACACCAGCGCAACGTCGATTGCCCCGTACACCACGATCCCCGCAATCGCGACCTGCGCCGAGCGAACAGCGCCCGCGCGGTTGGCGGGGGAGCGATCCTCGAACATCAGAAGATGTCCGGAGCCCTGCCTCGTTCGGGGTCGCTGAAGCGTGCGTAGGCCTCCGCAGGCGATGCCGTCGCGCGTTCGACACCGGCGCCGTAGCGCGTGGCCGCCGGTTCGACTGGATACCGAACGCTGCCCTTCTCTTTGCGCGCGCCAACGGCCAGCACCAGCGCCGGCTCTTCACCCGCCGCGATGATCGTGTGCGGTGTCCTCGGCGGACAGTGGAAAAGATCCCAGGCGCGCAGCTGACGCTCCTCTCCCTCGACGATGAGCACGCATGCGCCGCGCAGAACCAGAAAATCCTCCTGCCCAGCCTCGTGGTGATACATCGCCATCGGTTGACCGGGACGCAGCCAATACAAGCCGATCCCGAGCTCGTCAAAATGCGCCTCGCCTTCGCCGCCGAACCTGCAGCACGACCGCATCTCGTTGTGCAGCCACGGCGCCTCACCCGCATTCACGACAAACCAGCCTGCGGTCTGCGGCACCCCGCCTTCCACCTTGGCCTCGGCCATGTGGCTCAACCTAGCAACCGGCAAAAGAAGTGGGGTCAGGTCTTGCGATCACGCATTTGCATCAATGCAAGACCTGACCCCCCTTTCGTTACTTCTTGTTCACGAGCGCGATCTTGATCGCCTGACTCATCGTCTCGCCGGCTGCGTGCGCGTTGAGCGTCAGCATGTAGGCACCGATCTGCCTCGCCGACCTCGGCAGGGTGATCGTGATGACCTGCGCCTTACCGGTCAGGACCGGCTTCACGCTCACAGTGCGATTGAGCGATGCAACCGTCTTGCCCCGAGTCCCGAACGTGATCGTCCCGGTGCCCGGGAGCGACGACGTGACGTGGACGACGAGCTTGTGGCCGTAACGCAGGTTCAGCGTCCGCTTCACCACGACCTTCAACTGAAGTGCCGATGTGACTTTGCTTCCCGCTGCAAGCGTGCCGAAGTCGGTCGCATGCAGGGTCAGCAGGTGAACGGTTCCCGTCGAATCGCGGAACCAGCCGTCGGGATACCCGGCCGGCAGCGTCGTCCCTGTCAGCTGAGGCACCGCCGTCCAGGTGACGCCGTCGTGCGAGTACGCGGGGATTGCCCCATCGGGCACGTTCGGGAATACGAGGTCGATCGGCGCAGCGAATTCGGTCACTGCGTTGCCGGATGCGTCCGTCACGTTCAGCTTGATCGCAACGGTGCCTCCTGCAAACGTGGCCGCAAGCCCGGTCGCGGGCGCTGCATTGACTGTCACCGGTGCCGAGAACGTGCCGGCCGGCCAGGTCACCGTCGTGCCGTTGCTGCTCACGACAGATCCGGACGCTGCCGGTGCACCACTCGAGGTGTCCGTCGTTGCGGCGGTCGTCGTCGTGGTCACCGGGGTGGTCTCTGCGGGCGCCTGCTCCGGCGCCGGCGCCGGTGCCACACCGAACTCGTACGTCCAGGCCGCCCCGACTGAGGTGTCGTCGCCGTAGCCTCCGATCACGAAGATCGTCGCGTCGGACGAAACCGCGACACTTGCGCCGAACGCGCTGGCGCCAACTTCATCGCTCGGCGTCAGCTTCGTGCCCTGCTGGGCCCAGGTCGAGCCCGAAAGCGCAAATGTCCAGGCCGCACCGACTTGACCGTTGTCCAGTGAGCCGCCGACAAGAGCGGTGTTTCCGTCCGCGGACAGCGCTGCGCTGGTGCCGAAGAAGCCACCGCCCGATTCGTCGTTCGCGGTCAGCTTCGAGAGCTGAGTCCAGGTTGCGCCCGAACGCGTGAAGATCCACGCTGCTCCTGCGCTGCTGTTGTCACCGTACGCGCCGATCAGCGCGGTGTTTCCGTCGAGAGACAACGAGACACTCGCGCCGAAGTGGCCGCTTCCGACCTCGTCACTCGCAGTGAGCTTCGAGCCCTGCTGCGTCCACGTCGTGCCTGTCCGGGTGAACACCCAGGCAGATCCGGGGCCGTTTCCGTCCGCGGCTCCGCCGACGAGGGCGGTGTTTCCATCCGCGGACAGCGTCACGCTGCCGCCGAAGAGAAGGAATGCCGCCGTTCCGCCGGTTCCGGTGAACTTGGCGCCCTGCGGCGTCCAGGCTCCGGCCGACCGCGTGAATGCCCAGACGGCACCGGTGTTGCTGATGCCGGTGAAGTCGCGGCTGCCGCCGATCAAGGCGGTGTTTCCGTCAGCAGACAGCGCGACGCCGGCGCCGAAGCGGCCGCCGCCGTTGTTGTTGCCTTCGCCCGCGCCCGTCAACTTCGAGCCCTGCTGCGTCCACGTCTCGCCCGAACGCGTGAAGACCCACGCTGCGCCCGCGCCACTGTTGTCCATCGCGCCGCCGACAACGATGGTGTTCCCGTCTTCCGAGATTGCGACGCTCGAGCCGAAGGTGCCGTTGCCGACTTCGCCGGTGCCGGTCAGCTTCACGCCCTGCTGCGTCCACGTCGACCCGCTGTCGGAGCCGTTGAGCACGTACACCCAGGCCGCGCCGACGCCGCCGTTGTCCTGGTAGCCGCCGACAACGGTGGTGCCGCCATCGGGCGTCATCGCGATGCTGTTGCCGAGGGCGGGTGCACCCACCGCACCATCGGGGAACAGCTTCGCGCCCTGAATCATCGAAGCTCCGCTGCTTTGTCCGCCGATCAGGGCGACTGCCACAACAGTAAGAGCAAGAACGGCAAGAGCGCCGAACCGCATCGGACGCCGCCGAACGGCCAAATGCCGGACCACGGGTCCTCCAAGCGCCAAGAACATCTTCATTTCAAGTCTCCTAGGAAGGGGGAAGCGCCGACGCCATCGCGGCAAGTCGGCCGGTCACGTGTGTACGCCCGAACTGCTTGGGCGGATCTAGAGCGCGACCAGTTTTTCCGCATGCGCACGAGCTGCGCGACACCGATCAATGAGGCAACGCCGACTCAACCTAGGGATGGATGCGCCGTCTGTCGACCGGAAGGGAGTGAATCCCCCCCTTTCCGGGGGAGAACTCCCCCTTTCGCACACTTCGGCGCCGTGCGGGGTGCACTTTCCGAGCGGCGAATCACCTGTCACATCACGGCGCAAGAACACGAGGTAGCCCGCGAACAGCGGAATGCCGGCGTGCAACGCGCACAGCCAAGTGGCGCGGATGACCGGAGCCCAGTCGGTCGGTTTGCGCAGGAAGCCGTGCTAGGCGGAGAACTGTTTCCCGAGACGGTAGGGGCGGTTTACTTCCGTCCGGGGCAAGGCACCGAGGAGCTGAATCAGGCGGGCGAACATCAGCGTCCCGACGACCGAGCCGCGCTGTTGCGGGTCACGGTCGAGAGCAGCACGCCGAACGCCGCGATCGCGAGCAGCGGCCACGCGTACACGGCGCTAGTCGCTGCGAGCAGCGCCAGGCCGCACATCCCTATCGCTTGCATTCTCCCCTGACCCTGTAGCGGGTGCTGGGGCGCGGTAGCGTGCCGTTTGCGATCACAGGGCGCGACAAACTGACCGATACCGACCCTGACGACTGGTTCGCCGACCAAGCCACTCAGGCATCTATTCCGGTCGGGTCCAGGCGGGAGCCCGTGCGCCCCGACGAGCGGCTCAACGCCCGCGAGCCTGCTCGGCCTCGTGTCGCCGCGAACTCGCGCGCGCGCGTCGTCGGAGTGTTGATCGTGCTCGTAGTCGTCCTCGTGATCGGGCTCGCGGCCGCCGGCGTCTTCTCGAGCGGTGGCGGCCGGCCGGCCGTCACAACCACAACGACGACAGCAACGGCGCCGCCGCCGACAACCACGGCACCCGCAACCCAGCCGACGGCGATCGGCATCGCCCCAACCGTAACGCTCAAGTCCGGGGACAACGGCGCTCAGGTGAAGTTGCTCCAATCGGCGCTCGCGCAACTCGGCTACTCGCCCGGCAGCGTCGACGGCGTGTACGGAGCGTCGACTACTACCGCGCTCACCAAGTTCCAGCGTGCTCACAACCTGACTGCAGACGGAATCCTCGGCCCTGCGAGCCTCGCGGCGCTCACGTCGGCTCTCGCAAGCCACTAGCTTCGGAACCTGCGCCATCCCGATTGTGGTGCTTGTCCGGTAGGTGGAGCATGCGATGTTGCACGGGCAGAGTCGCGGCGCCGACGACAACACCTGCGACGATCGCGCCGGCGAGAAGGTAGATGCGCCCTCTTCCACCGCGCACCGATGCACGCGACGCCGCCCTAACGTCTTGCTTGCTACTGATGAGTGCCCGCTTGAGGTACACAAGGACGTGCACGCCGACGAGGATCATCCAGAGGACAGACGCGGGCCCGTGCAGCCGCCGCGCGACGACGAGCGAGTGCCCGTGCAGGATTCCCATGGCAACGCCGCTGCCGAAGAGGACGACCGTCGCGGCGACAAGCAGCGGCGCCATCAGTCGCATCGAGAGCTCCGGCGCGCCCGCCGACCGATATGGCTCGCTTCTCGTGTAGTAGCGCGTGAAGCGCCAGCCGGTGCTCGCCAGCTTAAGAAGCACCGGCGGAATCAAGACCAGACCAATGAATACGTGGAGCGAGAGGAACTGATGCAATCCGATCACGATCGTTCCCAGCTCGACAATGGTGAGAACAAGCAGAACGAGTCCAACAGCTGCTGTCAGGCGCTCGTTGCCGTCCGGGTTCAGCCGTTCGTCTTCGCCTCCGCGCGTGTTCTGCATCATCGAAATGTCCCGCCTAGTAGGAGACAGTAGCGATCGCTCGTTCCTTCTTTCTCGCCTTCGCCACGCCGATCAGTGTCCCCGCGGATGATGAGCAGAGAATTAGAGACACGGATGGCCGCCCTAATGGGCAGCCATCCACAAACGCCTGATGTTCGCGGCGCTTAGTTCATGCTGACGAACTGGAAGCTGCTGTCGACGTAGACCGTGACCGGCGTGCCGTCGGCTTTCGTCATGTGCGCCTCGTAGGTCGCGTTGCCGTCCGCGTCGGTCTCGACACGGACGATCGTTCCGCCCGAGACCTTGGCAGTGGCGATTGCCGTCACCTTCGCGAGGGCATCGCCCGTGAGCAGCGTCTCGTCGCTCCGCTGGTTGCCCCACGGGTTCTGAGCCGTCGCTCCAGGCGGGCCCTGGCTCGTGCCGGTGATCGTCGGCGCCGCCGTCGTGGTTGTCGCGACGGTGCTCGCCGAGCTCGAGCCGGATGCGGCAGAGGCAATGCCGTAGCTGCCTCCGGCGATTCCGACGACCATCGCCATCAGCGCTGCGGTCTTGTTGATTGACATCGTGTTCTCCTTCGGTTTTTGCGCTTCGTCTGAGCGCTTTCGACCAAGATGCCGCCGCGGTCTGGGAGCGTCCTGGGCGTTACCTGTGAAACTCGTAGGGTTCACCCGTGTCGAGGATCGAGGATTACGCACTGATCGGTGACCTACAGACCGCCGCGCTCGTCAGCCTGGAGGGGTCGGTGGACTGGTGCTGTTTTCCGCGTTTCGACTCCGGTGCATGCTTCGCTTCTCTGTTGGGCGGGCCGGAGCACGGGCGCTGGCTACTGTCGCCCGCATCGCCAATCAGGCGGTCGAGTCGCCGCTACCGGCATGACACGTTGATCCTCGAGTCGATCTTCGAGACCGACGAGGGAACGGTGCGCGCGATCGACTTCATGCCACCACGCGGCAAGACGCCGGACATCGTCCGGATCATCGAGGGCCTCGATGGAAACGTGCCGATGCGTTCGGAGCTCGTAGTCCGCTTCGACTACGGCAAGATCGTTCCCTGGGTTCGGCGGACCGACGACGGCCTGATCGCGATCGCCGGCCCCGATGCGCTCGGCTTCCGCACGCCCGTCGAAGTGCACGGCGAGGACATGAAGAGCGTGTCGGAGTTCACGGTTGCTGCAGGCGAACGGATCCCGTTCGTGCTCACGTGGTTTCCGTCGCATCAAGAGCTGCCCGAACCGGTCGATGCAGAGAGCGCGCTGAGCGACGACGAGACCTACTGGCTCGACTGGGCAAACGCGTGCGCACATCAGGGCGACTACCACGACGAGATCCATCAGTCGCTGCTCGTGCTGAAAGCACTCACCTACGCCCCGACCGGCGGGATCGTCGCGGCGCCGACGACGTCGCTCCCCGAACACCTTGGTGGCATACGCAACTGGGACTACCGCTTCTGCTGGCTTCGCGACGCAACGCTGACGCTGCTCGCGATGCTGGACACCGGCTACCGAGACGAAGCCGAGATGTGGCGCCAGTGGCTTCTGCGTGCCGTCGCGGGCGACCCTGCAGATGTCCAGATCATGTATGGGATCGCGGGCGAGCGTCGACTCGACGAGCGAGAGCTCGACTGGCTGCCCGGCTACGAGGAGTCCCGGCCGGTACGGGTCGGAAACGCCGCATCCGAACAGCTCCAGCTCGACGTCTACGGCGAGGTGCTCGACGCGCTGTACCAGACCCGGGTGCACGGCGCTCCCGCCGACGACAACATCTGGTCGCTCGCCCGCAAGCTGCTCGAGTGGCTCGAGGACGGTTGGCGCAAGGAGGACGCCGGCATCTGGGAGGTGCGCGGGCCGGCGCGGCACTTCACGCACTCGAAGGTGATGGCCTGGGTTGCGTTCGACCGCGCGATTCGCGCGCACGAGGAGTTCGGTCGCGAAGGTCCGGTCGACCGCTGGCGAACGCTGCGAGCAGAGATCCACGCCGAGGTTCTGGCATCGTGCTTGGAGCGTCCGCAAGCAGGCGTTCGCGCAGTCATACGGGTCCGACGAGCTCGACGCGAGCATCCTGTTGATGCCCGTCGTCGGCTTCCTCCCCGCCACGGACGAGCGCTTCGTCTCTTCCGTCGAAGCGATCCGCCGCGAGCTGACCGTCGATGGGCTCCTCCTTCGTCTACCGAGACGACCACAGTGTCGACGGGCTTCCACGTGGCGAAGGCGTTTTTCTACCCTGCTCGTTCTGGCTCGCGGATGCGCTTGCCCTCCTGGGAAGGACCGATGAGGCACGAGAGTTGTTCGAGCGTCTGCTCGACCTCCGCAACGACGTCGGGCTTCTTTCCGAGGAGTACGACCCGGTAGCCGGCCGCCAGTTGGGGAACTTTCCGCAAGCGTTCACGCACCTCGCTCTGGTCAATACCGCTCTCATCCTCGGCAAGGGCCGGAGCTTGCGACAGACCCCCTCAACGCTGTGACTCGCCTACGCCACGAGAGCGCCGCAGAGATACAGTCGGCCGTCTCGCGTCTCGGCTTCGCGCAAGGGCCTGTGCTCCTGCTGCTTGCCGGGCCCGAGGAGATGCACGACCTGCTCCCCGCGGGCATGCAACAACTCCGCGATCAAGCGGCGATGGCAACGCCACCACAGGGTCTCCGAGCACATGAAGCATGGAGTCGGCTCCCTAAGCGCTGCAGCGAGCGCCTTCTGCCAACGTTCGGTGCCCATGCGCGCGGCGTAACTGCGGAAAGCAGCAACGCGTAGACAGCCGAAGCGATCTTCTCCCGGCTCACCGGAGAGGCGTCCGCCAAGCTCGACCACATGCTGATAGTTGATCTCCCTCTCCTCGAGTACTGCTCTGAGATTCGGCTCGTTGAACTGGGGGTTGTGACGTGACCCTGGAAACCGCCGAACATCGACAAGCGTGCAGACACCCGCCGCTCGAAGCATCTGCACGAACTCCTCGGCAGGCCTTGTCCCGTGCCCGATCGTGCACACGGTCACCGCCGCCTCCCGCCACCGCCGAAACCGCTATTCAGCAGTGCCCGTTCCAATCCAGCGCTTTGCGATCGAGTTCCGGTGGACCTCACAAACCATGCCACGGTATCGGCGTGCGAGGACGAGGATTACAGCAGCGGATGTCAAGCTGCTCGCCTGGAGCAGGATGAACACGATGTCGTGGCGGTGCAGGGCGAGCGCACCGATGAGCACGCTACTGAGGAGCCACATCATCCAGGCGCGACTACTGACGCCCGCAGAACAGTGTTCTTTGGCGATATGGATCACCTGTGGCAAGTAGGCGAGCATCGAGACGCCGATTCCCACGCCGCCGAGGATTCCGAACAAGCTCTTTCGTCCCTCCTCTCTCGATCGACGAGTTGTTCGGCCGGCTTCGCCCACACCTAACTATGCGATGTCGAACGTGACGGTGACGTCGACCTCGGTCTGAACCGTGCCTGCCTCGACCGGTGTCGACGCAAAGCTCTTCGACGCCACCGGGCCGCTCGTGATCGGGCCGCTGCTCGCCTCCGTCACCGAGCGCACCCGACCGAGCTTCACATGCGCGGCGGCGGCGATCACGAGCGCACGGGCGCGGGCATCCGCGATCGCAGCCTTGAGCGCCTTGCGCGAGAGCGCCTGCTGGTCGGATGCCGTCAGCGACGGCCCACCGACGAGGTTGGCGCCGGCACGGACGACGCCGTCGATCATCTTCCCCGATGTCGCGATGCTTCCGCTTCGAGCGGTGACCGAGTTCGTCGCCGTGTAGTCGACCACCTTCGTTCCGGGCTGGTTCGTGTTCGGGGTGATCGAGATCTCAGCCGTCTGGATGTTGCGCTCTGCGATTCCCAGCGACTTCAGCACAGCGATCACCTTGGTCATCTGCTTCGCATTGGCCGTGAGGGCGGCGGTTGCAGTGCTTGCGTTCGTCGAGACGCCGAACGTGAAGTCGGCCTGATTCGGAACGCTCGTGACGATGCCGGTGCCGTTGACGGTGATCGTGCGCGGTGTCGAGGCGTCACTGGCACCTACCAACGACGCACCCAGCGCCGCCACCGCGGCGAAAATCACGAACCTCATTCGCCGGACGCTACTACGCCGCCTTGCCCGGGTAGAAGATTCGCAAACAGGGAGTACGCGAGGCAACCCGAATCGGGGAGCCTCCTGCGCCGGGTATCCGACGATATCGAGTGCGGGATACCACATCTCCCAAAGCTTTTCCCAAGGTCTAGCCGCCAACGCGGATACGGAGGCTCCTCATGACCAAGTGCTTCGGTAAAGCAAGCGCCCGGCTGCTGCTGATCGGCAGCACCTGCACCGCACTTGCGGCTGTAGCCGTGCTTCCGGCCGGCGCAGATACGACGGCGAGCTTCACACTGACCGCAGGCGCGTTGTCGATCAGCGCCCCGACCGGCAGCGTGTCGCTCGGCTCGCAGGTTGCCGCCACCGGCTCGAGCACGATCTCCGGCCCCCTCGGCATCGTCACCGTCTCGGACCAACGCGGCGGTCCAACGAGCTGGACGGTGTCTGTGATCTCGACGGCGTTCACTCCGACCCCGGGCCCGGCTGATCCGGCGAGCAACGTCAGTTACGCAACGGGCACGATCACCTCCTCCGCCCTGGTGACCGCAACCGCGGTCGCTGCCCTGAACCTCACCGGCGTCTCGACGGTCGTGACCGGCGTCAGCACGGGGATCAGCACGGCCAGCTGGAACCCGACCATCTCGGTCGTCGTTCCGGCGAACTTCGCTCCCGGCGTGTACGTGGCCACGATCACGCACTCCGTCGCCTAACCCGTGCGCGGCCGCCTGAGCGTGATTGCGGCTCTGGGGGTCACTGTCGTCACCACCGGTCCTGCATCTGCTGCCGCGCCGGGCCGGATCGGGATCCGCTTACTCGCCGATCCGTCGGTCGCGAGCGCCGAGCTTCTCGGGCACGCGTATATCGCCGACAGGATTGCGCCCGGCGCAAGGGTCACCCGCCAAATCGAGATCTCCAACAGCACTCCATCGACCGCAAACATCTCGGTGTACGCGGCCGGCGCCACCCAGCGCCAAAGCGTCTTCGGCTTTGCTCCCGGCCGCAGTGCCAACGAACTTTCGAGCTGGACGTCGGTGAATCGTCACGTCGTGCGCGTGCCGTCGCGTACGAAGACACTCGATACGGTGACGATCAACGTGCCGAAGAACGCCTCGTCGGGTGAGCGGTACGCCGTCGTTTGGGCTGAGGTATCTGCGAAGGCATCGGCAGCAGGCGGCGTCAGGCTCGTGAATCGAGTGGGCATTCGCATGTATCTGTCGATCGGGCCGGGTGGGGCGCCCCCATCCAGATTCGTGATCCGCTCGATCGTCGCAACACGCTCGACAACCGGCAGCCGAGTCCTCGTCGCAAGCATTCACAACAGCGGCCGGCGCACGCTCGAGCTCAGCGGCACACTCATACTCTCAAACGGGCCGGGCCGACTCAGCGCCGGGCCGTTTCCCGTCAAGCTCGGATCGGCGCTCGCTCCCACCGACACGAGGCCGCTGACCCTGCGCCTCGACAAACGACTCCCTCGCGGTCCGTGGCGCGTCCAACTGCACCTCACCAGCGGGCCCGTCGCGCACACCGCCGTGGCGACGCTCACGTTCCCCGCCGGTTAGCGCAGGATCCCTGTGTGTCCCAGCGAGTAACGCCCGGGCTGGGGCCAGACGCACAGGCCGTGCGGTCCGGCTCCCACCGGGATGCGCGCCCGGAGATCACCGGTGCGCGTGTCGATCACATACACCTCGGAGTTGTAACGCCCGCTCAACCAGAGTGTCTTGCCGTCGGCCGAAACGCCGCCCATGTCCGGGCTGGACGACCCGAGGTTCCAGGTGTGCACCACTCGGCCCGTCGCGAAGCTGACGACCGAAATGGTGCCCGCGATCCGATTCGACACGTAGAGAACACGCGCGTCGCGACTCGGATAGAGACCGTGGGCCCCTTTCCCCGTCGGCAGGAAGCCGATCACGACGAAACGCCGCGGGTCGATCTCCCAGAGGCCGCCGCGGTCCTGGTCGGCAACATAGAGGACGTTCCCGTTTGGCGAGAGCTTGACGTCTTGCGGACTGGCAGGCTTTGGGTGCAGGTTGAGCGTACGGATGACTCGCCGCTGCTTCAGGTCGATTTCGATCATCGCGCCGAGGTACTCGCAGCTGAGATACATGTACCGCCCGCCGGCGGAGAAATCCGCATGATCGACGCCAGGGCACGTCGGAACCGGCAGGGAGAAGTCGAGTTGCATCGTGTGAGGGTTGCGGAAGTCCAGGCGCTCGAGGAGCTCGGCGATGGTGATCGCGTAATGCCCGTCAGGCGTGAAGTAGAGGTTGTACGGATCGGCCACTGGGATCGGCGGGCCGCCTCGCCGCCCCGTCGCGGGATTGATCGGCTGCAGGCTGTTTCCGAGATCGCTCGTGACATAGAGCGTCTTCAGGTCGTATGAGGGCACCACGTGCTGCGGTCGCGTCTGAACATGGAAGCGCCTGATTATCCGCAGCGTGTGCTGGTTGATCACGTCAACGGTATTGCTGAGGCTGTTCGGAACGTAGACGAGTGCAGGGTCTCGGCGGACGACGCGACTGAGCTTCCCGGCGGCGTCGGCGGCATAGACATTCGACGGGTCGATCAGCGGCGGCACGCGCCAGACGTGCGCCGGTCGTACGATCCGAACCGAATGCGAATGCCCACCGCATCCCGCGACCGAGGCCACAGCAAGCACCGCGGTAACGATGACGAACGCGCGAAGGGCCGGACGCTTCCACACGAAGCCACGGTAGACAGGGCCTTATGAACGGAACGTGAGCAGCGAAACGTCCTAGCGAACGACGACGTTCAGGGTGAATCTGCTCTGAGCTGGCGTGCAGCGCAATGCCTCGCCGCAACTGGTGCGCGTGGCTGTAACGGTCGCGTGCCCCGCAGCAGCCGCAAGATAGGTTGCTGTCGCGGTCCCGCAGCCCGCACCGGGAACGCACCCCATGGTCGGGCGGACCTTCGGCCCATCGACCAGACGGAGCACGCCGCGGTTCGAGCTGCGCTGAAGCTGCCAGTAGGTACTGGAGAGAACGACGAGAAGCCGCTGCGAGCGCCGCACCGTAATCGTGTGCCCGTTGTCGTGCTCGGTCGCCCTGACGATCGACGCCGCCGTTGCGGGAGCTGACGTCCAGCTGATGGAGAGCAGCGCCAGAAACAGAGTGCAGCAGCTCCGCGTGATCGGCGTTGGTATCACGCGACCTCGAGCGCCGAGTCCCAGCCGCCCCGCTCTGCACCTGCTCGGTAGGTCGACTCGAGGAACGCGAGCAGCGAGGCGCGAGGATCGGTCGCCGTTCGCACGGAGTCGTAGGGCAGCAGGAACTCACCCATGTCGGTACTCCAGAATGCATTGTCCGGCTCGACATTTGCGGCATCGATCCCGTCCGGCTTCGGCAAGGTGTAGGCGTAGAACGCCGCGTGCGGATACCGCTTGTCGCCGGGCCAGAAGCCGACGGCTGTGTGTTGCGCGTCGGCGAGCCGGCCGGAGTACCGGCTGTAGGCGAGGTCGAACGAGCCCCACCAGAGCTGCACGGGCGACGTCTTCCCGCGGAAGCGCGACCGGTGTTCCTTCAGCACGCGATCGATGCAGACGAGCGTTTGCCAGAAGCGGTTCGCCCATTCGGGCTCGTAGCTCTTGTGCAGCGCATCCTCCGCGAACGGAATCCCGTCCGGAATGTCACTCGGGATCGCCTTGATCTCGACCGCCAGCCCCGCAGCATCGAGCACGCCCATCAGCTCGGCGTAGAAGTCGGCCACCGTCCGCGGCTCGAGCCGGATGCGATCGAGCCGTCCATCCGTCTTCCGCACCGAGAGAACGTGGTCGATGAAGTCCACGTCGATGTCGAACACGCCGTTCGGGTGCGGAATCGGCGATGTGTTCACCCCACGCGCCGTGACATAGAAGGGCGCATGCCCCCAGTCTTCCTCGACCGGCGCCAGAGCGGCGCGGACCTTGCCCGCGATCTGGATGACCAGGTGGAGGGTGTCCTTCGTCTCGTGCCACGCCTCGTACGGGAGCTCGGGCCAGTCCACGCGCCGGACACTGTAGTCAGCTCTCATCCAGCTCTCATTCATTAAGCCGGGGTAAATACCCCCTTGTTCACCATCCCCAGCAACTAGGGTGGGCCTGGTGATCGAGGCCAGGGCACTCACGAAGGACTACGGCGACAAGCGCGCCGTGTCGGAGCTCAGCTTCACCGTGCAGCCGGGCGTGGTCACAGGCTTCCTCGGGCCGAACGGCTCCGGCAAGTCGACGACGATGCGGCTGATCCTCGGCCTCGACGCGCCGACCGCGGGTGACGTCACGGTGAACGGCAAGCATTACCGCGACCACGCGGCTCCGCTACATGAAGTGGGTGCGCTGCTCGAAGCGCGCTCGGTGCACACCGGCCGATCCGCGGCCAACCATCTGCTGGCGCTCGCGCAGACGCACGGGATCCCGCGCAGACGCGTCGACGAGCTGATCGATCTCGTCGGTCTTCGCGAAGTCGCTCGGAAGCGCGCAGGAAAGTTTTCGCTCGGGATGGGCCAGCGGCTTGGAATTGCGGCCGCACTGCTGGGTGATCCGTCCACCTTGATCCTCGACGAGCCGGTGAACGGTCTCGACCCCGAAGGAATCCACTGGATTCGCAACCTGCTCCGCGCGCTCGCGGCCGAGGGTCGCACCGTGTTCGTCTCGTCGCATCTGATGAGCGAGATGGCGCTCACCGCCGACCACCTGATCGTGATCGGCCGCGGGCGCATGATCGCCGACATGAACGTCGAAGAATTCGTGCGCAGGGCTTCCGGAACCGTCGTCCACGTGCGCTCGCCGCAACCCGATCGGCTGCGCGAGCTGCTGGCGGGCCCCGACGTGACGATCGACGCGCTCGCCGGAGGCCTGTTCGAGATCAAGGGCGCCACGGCGGAGCGAATCGGCGAGCTCGCGGCAGCGAACCAGATCGTCCTGCACGAGCTCTCACCACAGCAGGCGACCCTCGAGGAAGCCTTCATGGAGCTGACGCGCGAGGATGTCGAGTTCCGCGGCGCCGCACACGAAGGCGGAGAGCTGGCCGCGTGAGCGCAACAACCGCGATCACGACGCTTCCGCGCCTGACGCACACCGGCAAGGTGACGCAGCTGCGCGTCATCCTCTCGGAGTGGACGAAGCTGCGCTCGGTGCGCTCGACGCGCTGGTCGCTACTCGTCGCGTTCCTGGTCACGGCCGGCTTCCCGTGTTTGATCGCAGCGGTCACATCGTCGCACTGGGGCTCGATGACCCCGCGCGAGCAGGCCGACCGACACCCGCTCGACCTCGCCCTCTTCCCGGTCAACCTCTCGCAGCTCGCAATCGGCGTGCTCGGCGTGCTCGTGATCACCGGCGAGTACTCGACCGGGATGATCCGCGCCAGCATGACGGCGGTGCCCAAGCGGCTGCCCGTGCTTTGGGCGAAGCTCGCCGTGTATGCGGTCGTGACGTTCTTGCTGATGCTGCCGGCGGTCTTGATCGCGTTCTTCGCCAGCCAGGCGATCATGTCGCATCACCAGCCCCTCAAGATTGCGTTCTCGGCGCCGGGCGTCATGAGGACGGTGATCGGCGGGGCGCTCTACCTGATGGTGGTTGCCGTCTTCACGGTCGGGATCGGCACGATCCTGCGCAACACCGCGGGCGGGATTGCGACGTTCGCCGGGATCATCTTCGTGATCCCCCCGTTGATGAACATCTTGCCGACGAGCTGGAACAACGCGATCTCGCCCTACCTCCCGAGCAATGCCGGCCGCGCCGTCTTCTCGCTCACACACGGTTCGGACCTCCTCGCACCGTGGCCTGGCTTCGCGCTCTTCTGCGGGTACGCGATCCTGACGGTCGCGATCGGCGCTGTGCTTCTCCTGCGGCGCGACACGTAGCTCGTTGGGTCGCTGGCTGCGGCGGATCGGGCTCGTGATCTTTGGCCTGCTCGTCGCGATCACGCTTGCCGCAATCGGATTCGACCTCGCCACGGCGGGCGACTCCCGTCCCGCGACGGCGCTCTACAAGGGCCCGTTCGTCCGCGTCGGAAAGACCATGGTTGCCTACCGGCAGTGGGGAACCTCGGGCACGCCGATCGTGCTCCTCGGCGGCGCGGCCGAGCCGTCGTGGGTCTGGCATGACGTGGGGCCGCGTCTCGCCGCTCGCCACCACGTCGTGTTCGCGATCGACCTGCCGCCGTTCGGGTTCACGGAGCGGAGGGGGCCCTACACCCTTGCAGGCTGGGTCGCGCTCGTCCGCGGATTCGAGCAGCGCCTGGGTATTCACCGGCCGCTGATCGTCGGGCACTCACTCGGCGCGGGCGTCGCAGTCGGAACGGCGCTCGCCGATCCGGCGGGTGTCGGCGGCATCGTGCTGCTGGACGGCGACGCGCTTCCGTTCGGACACGGTCGCCGCTTCATCACGCACGTGCTCGTCTATCCGTACTACCCCGCGCTCTATCGCCTTCTCACCGGGTCCGACTGGTTCGTCTCGAAAGTACTCCGAAACGCATGGGGGCCGAATCCACCGCACTTCGGCCACGACGTGCTCGCGAACTTCGAGCACCCGTTCCGCGTCGCCGGGACCGAAAATGCGCTGAAGCAGCTCGTGGCCGGCGGGATCCCGGGCGTGAGTCTCGCCGAGCTCGCACGCGTGCGTGTGCCCCGTGCCGTCGTGTGGGGCGCGAACGACAACGTCGATTCGGTCGGTAGCGGAAAGGCGACAGCGTCAGCACTTCACGTTCGGCTCATCGTCGTCCCCCGCGCGGGGCACCTGTCGATGCTCGCCAATCCGAGCGCGACTGCGGCGGCAATCGAGCGGGAAGCCGTCCTCGCGCGCTAGCGCTTGCGCCGGCGGGCACGCCGGCCGGAAAGCTCGCTCGAGCCCTGAGCGACGGGTGCAAGACCGCGCACGGACACAGGCTCGCGTTCACGTTCCCCGGCGATCTGGTCGCCGATCCACTCGTCTGCTTCCGCCGGGTCGACACCGCGAGCGGCGCCGATCTCGTCCGCGAGCAGTTGGCGCGCCTTCAGGTAGAGCTGCCGCTCGGTCAGAGAGAGCTTGCCCGGCTCTTTCCGGGCGGTCGCGCGCTCATCGCGGCGGCTGGCATCGCGAATCACCTCTGCAAGGCCTGCGGCGTCGCCGATCGTCACTTTGCCTCGCGTGGTCTTCAAGCGCCGCTGCCAGTTCTCGGCGCTTGCCACATCGGCTTCGCCAAGAGTCTTGCCGATGCTCTCGATTTCATCCTCGGTCGAAACGGCACGCACACACTCGGCGGCACGTTCGATCGGCAGGGTGACCGAGAGACCGCGCTCCTCGAACTCGAGCACGACGGTTTTTTGATTCCGATTGGCGACTCGACCGATGCCGTGACTTGCATAAACGACGAGATCTCCTACTGCAAATCTCAGCTCTTCGAGAGTCTCCACTTACCCAGTCTAGCCGGGATCGCCTCTGACTGCGTTTGGGGCGGGAAGCGACGGGAACTTCCAGAGAAACTCAGCTATCGCGACCGAGGAGGTTTTCGATGCCGCCACGCGGAGTGAAGAAGGGCACAAAGCTTGCCCGCCAGTACGAGCACATCAAGGAGAGCGAGAAAAAGCAGGGCCGCTCTGAAGCCCGCGCCGAGGAGATCGCGGCGCGCACGGTCAACAAGCAGAAGTCGAGCTCCTAGAACCTCTAGCGGAGAAGACCGGTGTGGCCGAGCGAATACCGGCCCGGCTGCGGCCAGACGCACAGACCGTGCGGGCCGGAGCCGACCGGTATTCGCGCGAGCAGCCGGCCGTTGCGGGTTGAGATCGCGTAGACCACGCCGCTGTAGCGGCCGGAGAGCCAGAGCACCCTGCCGTCCGCCGACACGCCGCCCATGTCGGGACTGCCGCCGCCGGGAATTCGCCACTTCGTGACGACCTTGCGCGTTCGGAAGCTGATCACCGAGACCGATCCCTCGCCGCGATTCGTCGCGTAGAGGTACTTCGCGTCACGGCTCGGGTAGAGACCGTGGACACCCACGCCGGTCGGCAGAAAGCCGATCACCTTCAGCCGCGCGCCGTCGATCTCCCAGAGCCCGTTCGCGTGCATGTCGGCGACGTAGAAGACTTCCCCGTCGGGAGAGAGCTTGACGTCCTGCGGCGCCCCGGATGCTCCGTCGGGCAGGGTCAGCGTCCCGATCACGCGCTGATGCGCAATGTCGACCTTGACGATCTGCCCGGAGAACTCGCAGCTGACCAGCACGTAGGCCCCGTCGGCGGAGAAGTCCATGTGGTCGGGCCCGACGCACGGCATCACCACCGACTTGTGGAGCTTGAACGTCTTGGCATCGCGGAAATCGAGCCGGCGGAAGCGCTCGGCGACGACGATCGCGTAGCGGCCGTTGACGGTGAAGTACATGTTGTAGGGATCCGTCACCGGAATCGGCGCTCCGGGCCTCCCCGTTCTCGGGTTGATCGGAGTAAGGCTGTTCCCGAGGTCGTTCGTGACGTAAAGCGTCTTCAGGTTCCACGCCGGAACGACATGCTGCGGCAGCACGCTCACCGGGAATTGCTCGACCACTTTGTACGTCCGCGGATCGATCACGTCGACCGTGTCGCTCTGGCTGTTCGGCACGTACACCCTGGAGAGCGCGCCACGTGTGGCAGGGGCGAGCATGTTGGCCCCGTCATGCGCATAGACGTCGGCGACGTGGACCTGCGCTTTGACACGTGGCGCAGCCGCGGGCTTCGTGCGAGCCAGCGGTACGAGCTCGCTCAACGTCGCCACCGTTCCGCTTGCCGCGTGACCGCCGGCAAGCAGGATTCGCGAGCCAACCGCGGCCGCCGCCAGGTCGGAGCGCGCAACCCGTAGTGCGCCCGCAGCGCGAATGCGCCTTGCGGCGACATCGACGGACACGATCCTCGCCGTCGGCGTGCCGACGATTGCGCCACGGCCGCCGATCACGTAGGCGATGCCGCCAAGCGTTGCGGCAGCCGCGTGGGTCGTCGGCGCCGGCAACCGGCCGAGCCTCAGCACGCGATGCGTCGAAGGCACGTACTCGAGTACCTCGTCGCTCGCCGTCCCGTTCTCGAGCGAGCCGCCGGCGATCACGATCCCGCCGTCGACTGCCGTCACAGCGGCGTAGCGAAGCGCCACCGGCAGACGCGCGACGACATGCGCGGCCGAGCCTGGACGCCACGCGACGATCGTGTCGAGCCAGGCCGTTCCGGTGTAGCCACCGATGATGTACGCGGTGCCACCGATAGCGGCTGCCGAGGAGTCCGAGCTCACAGCCGGGAGATGTGCGACGAGCGAGCTTCGTCCGGAGGCCGGGTCGACCTGGACGATGTCTCCAAGCTGAGCGGTCGCGGTGCCACCGCCGAACAGGTAGACGAAACGGCCGAGTCGAACCGCCGATGTGTCGTGCCGCGCCGACGGCAGCCGGCCGAGCAATCTGTCGCCGTTGCTCGTCGCGACGATGATCGAGTCGGAGGAGGAGTCGGCCGCGGTCAGGCCTCCAAGCAGCAGCACGCGACCTCCGGCGAGTGCGGCCGATGATGGATCTTGAAGCGCACTGCCGAGCGACCCCGTGACCGACTCGGCGAGCCGGGCAGGGACCTGTTTCGCAGTGTGCGTCTCCTTCACGACGGTTGCCGCTGCCCTCCTTGCCGGCCGGTGCGAACCGCACGCCGGCGCAGCGATCAAGAGGCACACCGCGACAACGGCTACACCCACCCTTGTCATTGCGAGACTTTCAGCACTGCGGCGGCATACACCCGAGCAGAGCGTGCAGGCACCGGCCCGGCGGGCAACTCGACGACAAACGCCGTTGTGCCACGAAGCTGTGCGTTCTGCCACGAGACGGCACTCCCGGGATAGTGCGGCAGCCGCATGAGGCGAAGATGAACGAGACTCGCAAAGCGCCGTTCGACTGCAACGCTGCCGCCGGACTCGTCGACGAGGTCGCGGTGCTGGTGAAACCAGATCGCGATCACAGGCTTCACCCGCAGGATCAGGCGGTAGGCGATCTTGCTCTCCGGCTCTGAGAGCGCCTTCGGCCCGGAGTAATGCACGCCGGTGAGATGCAGCCAGTGCCAAGGAAAGTTTCGGTTGAGATCGACACCGTGTGCGTTGCCGCGGGTTCCCGCCGCCACACCGTCCGGATTCAGATCCGGGATCACCCAGAGCTCGACGCCCGCGGGCACGCGCAGCGAGGTGAGCACGCTCGTGATCGCCGTGCCGGCCGGCTCGTTGCCGTGAATGCAGCCGACGACGAGCACGCGGCGCGGCGCCGCCGGATCACCGCCGACAAACGCGACGATCGGGCGTCCGTCGACGGACCGCCCAAGAACGACGCGATGCCACTCGCCGGCCGCAGCGGCTTCCGCAAGCAGGCACGCTACGGCAAGCCCGCAGACGATCAGCGCAAAGCGCGGTGGGCGCCTGCCCGAGTGCTCAGTCGCGGTCGTCGCCCGGCCGGAGCCGGTAGACGATGCGCCCACGATCGAGGTCGTAGGGCGAAAGCTCGATCCGCACGCGGTCACCCGGGTTCATCCGGATCCGGAACCGGCGCATCTTCCCCGCCGTGTAACCAAGTGTCTGGTGACCGTTGTCCAGGCTGATCCGGAACATGCCATTCCGGAGCGCCTCGACGATCTCGCCGGTCATTTCGATCTTCTCTTCTTTTTGCGCGATGGTCGCCTCCTTGTTCAGTACGTGATTTGTCGAGCTACGAAATCAGGTTCACGTTCGCGGCCTGAGGGCCTTTGTCACCTTCCTGCTCCTCGTACTCCACCTTCGCGCCCTCGGCGAGCGACCTGTAGCCGCTGCCCTGGATCGCGCTGAAGTGCACGAAAAGATCCTTGTCACCCTCGTCGGGGGTGATGAACCCGTAACCCTTGTCCGCGTTGAACCACTTGACGGTTCCGGTAGGCATTGCTCTTTCACCTCCTTGCCACTTTCATGAACGGGCAAGAAGGTGCTACCGGTGGCACCGTCCAGACTCGCTCAGATTTCCCCGGGAGTGTAGCGCCGGCCAGGTCGCCCGGAAGCTCCTGCTCAGAGGCGGTTCTGAGCCGTTTACGGCAGGAGTTTGCGGCAGATTCACTATGGACACCGCCCTCCGGCCTGACTACAATGCCTGGCGATGACCCCTCGGCGGATCGTCGTCTTGCTGACCTTGATTGTGGGCGTCGCGCTCGCAGTCACGTTGCCGGTCGCGTCGGGCGACTACAAGCCGCCGACGATCTCCGAGACGAACGGCGTGCCAGACGGGTCGGCCGCGTCCCAGCCCGGCCATGCTGCCGCCGGGAAGAAGCTCTTCGTGACGTTCTGCGGCAAGTGCCACGTCATGCAGGTCGTGAACACGAAGGGCACGATCGGGCCGAACCTCGATCGTGACAGGGTCAGCTACACCAGCGTGATCAACGCGGTCGTTCAGGGCGTCGGCGGAATCCAGGCCGAGTACCTGCTGCGCGCGCTGACCTTCTCGCAGCTCTACGACGTGGCGAAGTTCGTCACGACCCAGCGGCGCTAGCGCAGCACACGATCGCGGGGCCTCTTTCGCGCACCCGGGCGGCGCATTACGCCGTCGTCGTCTGCGCCTGGGCGATCTACCTCGGCAACATCGCCGTGATCGCAAAGATCTGGGTCGACAACGGCAACCTGACGATGCATACGACCGGGGACGTGCTCGCCCGGACGGCAGGGCTGGCAGGGCTGATCGCTGCGTACCTCGCGCTCGTCCAGGTCGTCCTGCTCGCGCGACTGCCGTTGCTCGAGCGCCTCGCCGGCTTCGACCGCCTGACGCACTGGCACCGCTGGAACGGTCACCTCTGCATCGATCTCGTGATCGTGCACGTCGTCCTTCAGATCTGGGGATATTCGATCCCCACCCACCGTTCGTTCGGCGGCGAGTTCTGGGTGATGGTCGCGCAGGGTGCGTTCCCGGGAATGATCACCGCGACCATCGGCACGTTCTTGCTGCTTGCCGTCGCGTGGAGCTCGTTCACGATTGCACGCGCACGATTGCCATACGAGCTCTGGTACGCGGTGCACATCACCGCGTATGCGGGAATCGCGCTTGCGTGGTTTCACGAAATCCCCACCGGTGGCGACCTCGCACTGAACACCAACGCGGCGAACTACTGGCGCGGTCTTGCCATTGCCACGCTCGTCGTGCTCGCCTACCGCGTCCTCGCGCCGGTCGCATTCGCCTTCCGCTACCGGCTGCGTGTCGCAGAGGTGATTCCCGAAGGCACCGGCGTCACCTCACTGCGAATCACTGGGCGCAAGCTCGACCGGATCAAGGCCCGGCCCGGACAGTTCTTCATCTGGCGCTTCCTTACGCGGGGCCACTGGTGGACGGCACATCCGTTCTCGCTCTCGGCTGCCCCGGATGGACGCTCGTTCCGCATTACCGCGAAGGCTGCCGGCGACCACACCGGCCGGATGGGCCGCATCCCGGTCGGTACACGCGTCGTCGCCGAGGGGCCGTTCGGCGACTTCACCGAGCGGGCCCGCCGCCGGGCGAAGGTGCTCCTCGTCGCCGGTGGGATCGGGATCACGCCGGTTCGAGCACTCCTGGAGCGGATGGACGGTGACGTCGTCGCGATCTATCGCGTGATCAACCCGGAAGACATCGTCTTCGCAGACGAGCTGGCCGAGCTCGAACAGCGGCGCGGCGTCAAGGTGCGATACGTCGTCGGCGACCACGCGACGCCTGAAGGCAGCAACCTGCTCTCGCCGGAGCACCTGCGCGAACTCGTGCCCGATCTCGCCGAGCGCGACGTCTATCTCTGCGGGCCGCCGGCGATGACCGAGGTGACCGAGCGACGGCTTCACGACGCAGGCGTGCCACGCCGCCGGTTGCACGTCGAGCGCTTCGCGATTTAGTTTAACTCGCAGACCGGCTCGCCGTGCGCGGTGAGCGCGAAGCCGTAGATCACGCCTGACGTGGTGTAGAAGGAGCTCGTCACGTTCCCCTTCGTGAACGAGAACGCCTCGAAACCGACGCATTTCGTGTAGGCCGTCGCGGCGGGATACAGCTTGTAGATGTTCGAGACCGGGTCGTAGGTCTTCAACCCGGAAGGGGTCTTCCAGCCCGGAACTCCGCCGAGGGTGAACACAGCGCCGACTCTGCCGTTGTGGATCCTCACCGCGAGACCGAGCGGCTCGCCACGCGTGTACTCGAAGAGCAGGAAGGTCTCCTTGCAAACGGTGGGATTGTTGGCAGGCGTGCAGAGGGTGTAGTTCTTCCCCAGAACCGCGGTCACCTGGGCCTGCGTGAATCCGAGCCTGATGCCCGCAAGCTTCACTCCCGGGAAAAAGATGCCGTGCGTCGGAAGCTTCGACGCTCGCGTGTTCTGCGCCCGGGCGGGCAACGTCAGCATGAGGAATGCCGCCACAGCGAGCAGCAGAGCTCTTCCCGGGTAGCGCGTCGATCGCGCGGGCATGGTGTGCCCCTACGGGGCTACTGGCAGACTTTTTCTGCGGCAGACGTCAGTGCAAAGCCATAGATGACGCCTGAGGCCGTGTAGAACGAGCTCGTCACGTTTCCGCTCCGCTGCGAGAATGCCTCGAAGCCGATGCACTTCGTGTAGATCGTCGCCGCCGGGTACACGGTGTAGAGATTCGAGACCGGGTCGTAGACCTTCAGGCCGCCGCTGGTCTTCCAACCCTGAATCGCGCCCAACGTGAAGACGGCGGAGACCTTGCCGTTGTGGAACTTCACACCGACGCCGAGCGGCTCGCCGCGTGTGTAGGTGAACAGCAGCGCCGGCTCCCTGCACATGTCTGCAGCCATCGCCTTCGTGCACGTGATGTAGTTGTGGCCCAGGATGTTCGTGACCTTGGTCTGGGTATAGCCGAGCCCGACGCCCGCCAGAGTCACCCCAGGCTTGAAAATACCGCGCGCCGGCAGCTGCCCCGACGTTTGCGCATGCTGCGCGTGGGCGTGGGAAGTCACTGCGAGCGCCAGCGAGAGAAGCAGAGCCACCACAATCACCGTACCTTGTCCGGGAACCGACGGCAACCTATACCAGAGGCGCGAAGACTTCCTCGATCAGGCCCGTCAGTTGCTCGGGCAGGAGGCCGTCCGTGGCCGATTGCGGCCGGAGCTGGAAGAGGAAGGCGTCCCACTCGGGGAGGCGATCCGGGAACTCATTTCGGCCGGCAGAAACGAGGTGCTCCAGCTGGTCGATCGTGAACCGGCGGCCCGGCGCGGCCGGCGGCGCCGGGGTGGCGGGCGGCTCGACCCGGCGCGCGAGCAGCTCCCGGGCTGCGACGCCCTTGGCCCGCTGTTCGACCTCAGCCTCCCGTTGCGCGATGACAGCTTCTCGCTCGTCGAGCGCAGCCTTGGCCGGCTCGAGCTCGGCCAGACGCCGCTCGAGCGCTGTTTGCTGCTCGGCGAGTGTTCGTTCGCCGGTGACCAATGACTCGCCTCGCGCCCGCTGTCGCTCGCTCTCGTCAGCCAGTTCTGCCTTCAGCTTCTCCGCATGCGCGATCCGCTCGTCGAGCGAGGCAAGCTCCGAGCGAAGCTCGTCGAGCTGGCGCCTGCGCTCCTCGAGCTCGGCTTCGCTTGCCTGCAGACGCTCCTGCTGCCCGCTGACCGCCAGCTCTCGCTCGCCCAACGAACGCGCACGCTCTTCCAGACGCTCGCTCTCGGCGGCACGTTCCGCCTTGAGCTGCTCCTCGTGCGCGATCCGCTCGTCGAGCGAGGTGAGCTGCGAACGAAGGTCGTCCAACTCGCGCCGG
Source organism: uncultured Actinomycetes bacterium (assembly GCA_963761365.1). Classification (GTDB taxonomy): domain Bacteria; phylum Actinomycetota; class Thermoleophilia; order Gaiellales; family Gaiellaceae; genus PALSA-600. The sequence goes on from CAVXHB010000022.1 coordinate 148,347, forward strand.
CGCTCCTCGATCTCGGCTTTGGCCGTCTCGAGACGCACCAGCTCTTCGCTCAGCGCGTGCTCTCGCTCCGTCAATACGCCGTCGCGCTCCTGCAGGCTCGCGAGCGCCTGCGCCGCACGCGCTTCTTCCTGCTCGACCACCGCCAACTGCTTGCCGAGCAGAACCTCGATCTCCCCGGCGAAACGCCGCGCATGCTCGCCGAGCTCGCGCCGGGCGGCCGACGACGCTGAGTCGCCGCGGATCGAGTCCAGGCCATCGATCCGTTGGACTACCTCCTCGTCTCCCTTCACGGCCGAGGAACGGGTGTCTTCCATGGCAGGATCGTACTGAGGTGCGTGAAAACTCGCAGGCCACTGGTGCACTCGAACGGTCGAAAACCCGCCTCGATCGGCTGGCGCTTTACCCGCTGCCTGTGCGGATCGAGCATGTCCGCGTCTTCGTGTGGCCGGCACTCTTCCGCCTGCCGTGGTTCAGGCGCTTCGACGGCTACTCCGCGTGGAACACGATTCTGCTCCGCGAGCCGCCTGAGATCGCGGGCGACGACCTCGTCTGCCACGAGCTCTGCCACGTCTGGCAGATGCAGCACCGTCCGTTTGCGATGCCGCTTTCGTACCTGCGCACCGGCTACGAGCGCAACCCGTACGAGCTCGAGGCACGCCGGGCTGCAGCAGTGGGGCCGCCCGAAGGCGGCCCCACTGACGCAAGCGCTACGGCGCCGCCGTCAGAGCGCTGATGAACGCTGGGGCGTTCGGCGAGCCGAAGCCCGTCGTCATGTCCCACCCGGTCGTCGTCGGCCAGCCCGGAACAGAGCCGGGGCTCACCGAGCCGTCGGCGTTGTAGCTCCAGAGCTGGTTGTCCTGCAGATGCCCACTGGCGGCGGTTCCCTCCGTCACCGGGACGATGTCCCGGAACGCCGAACCGCTACCGATCGAATAGAGCGCGGGGTTCAGGAACCCGATCGGTCCCTTGCCCGCGTTCTGGCGGGATTGGTTCACGAGTGCGACGAGTGCCGCCACCTGCGGCGAGGCCGCGCTCGTGCCGCCGTAGACGTGCCAGCCGGCCCGCTGGTAGTTCGGGAAGGCGGTGATGTAGACGAGCACGCCGCCGTTCACCGCTGCGTTCCACGACAGGTCGGGGATGCCGCGGGCGTTGCCCGGGATCCGACTTGCGACGCTCGACTGCCACGACGGACGCGCGATAGATCGCGCTCGGGCCGCCGCCGGTCGCAACCGGCTCCCACGACTCGTTCCACACGGCCTCGGTGAAGCCGCCGGTCGTGGAGTTGAAGTAGCAGGCGTTGTTCGCGCCCGTCGGTCGGATCGAACGGGATGTCGCACGTCGGGTTCCACGTCCAGCCCGACTGCAGCTGCGTGCCGCCGACGGACGTCACGTACGGGCTCGAGGCCGGCCAGCCGTCGGTCGGGTTCGAATAGCCCGCGGTATCGCGGTGCTGCTTCGCGACACCGAAGCTGCCGTTGTCACCGGAAGACGCGAAGAACGTGTCGCCCTTTGCGTTCCCCTTCTGGAAGACGGCGTCGAACTTCGCGGTCTGCTGCTGTGCCGCCCCGCCGAAGGTCTGCTCGGTGACGCCGAAGCTCATCGAGAAGACGGTGCCGGCGGGATTCGTGTCGATCGCGTTGCTGATCGCGTTGAAGAGAGTCGGGAAACCCTGGACTCCTTCGGTCTCTGCCGGCGGGACCGCCAGCAGGACGATGTGCGCGAGCGGTGCGATCGCGTAGCTCCACTCGATGTCGAGCGTTGCCTCGCCGGACCAGTTCGCGGCCGCGATCGGCCCCGACTGTCCGTTCCCCTTCGCGTCGTTGTTGTAATCCGGGGCACCGTTCGGGAACACCGTCGAGAAGTTCGGGGCCGGCAGGTTCGGGTAGTACGTGTCGTGGAAGAACTTCAGGTCGCTCGCGGCGGTCGGGCTGCCGTACGAGTCGACCAGCACGATCGTCTGCCCGGCGCCGAGAAGTCCCGTGCCGGCTCGTGGGATCGCCGACCGAGCTCACGCCGTACGCCGAGCGGATGTCCGATGGCGCGTAGCAGTGGTACCACGGGTACGTATGCACCGGCGTGGGCGAAGTACATGCGGGTGTGGTCAGATCCGCCGCTCCGGCGGCGCTGTCAGGCGCGGCGATCGACTGACTGCTGTCGAATGCACCGCTCGCCGCCCACGACGCAGTCGCTGCGACGCACACTGCTACGGCTACGGCCGTAGCCCAGATGACCTTTCTCAAGAGATTCCCCCTTCTTGATGTACCGCTGTTGCGGGCGAGAATACTCACCCTTCCCCGGGCCAAGCGGCGAGAAGCGTCCGTATGCTGTTCCTGTGGCGAAGAAAGCGAAAACCCCGCGGCCGCCCAGCGTGCAGGCACCCAAACGGCGGGACAGCAAGCCGACGCGGCCCTCCGGGCTTGCGGGCCTGCAGCCGTACTGGCCGTGGATCGCGGCCGGCGCGGCCGCGATCGCAGTGCTGGTGGTCGTCGTCGTGGTGACGAGCGGCGGCGGGAGCTCGGTCACGAACGACGCCGGCGTGAAGCAGGCGATGCTCGCCGCAGGCTGCACCTACCGCGACGTCAAGCCGTTGCCGCCGAAGAAGGATCCGACCAACTACCACTCCGACGTGCCGACGCTGTCCACACCGATCAAGGGACTGTGGAGCACGTCCCCGCCTTCAGGCGGCGCTCACTATGGGGCTCTGGGCCGTGTGGGGCTTCTACCGCCAGCCGGTGAACGTGCGCCAGGTCGTCCACAACGAGGAGCACGGCGGCGTGATCATCTGGTGGGGGCCGAAGGTGCCGGGCACCACGATCGACAAGCTCGAGTCCTTCTACGCGAGAAGTCCGACGGGATGTTCGGCACGCCGTATCCCGCAGCTCGGCAACAAGATCGCGCTCACTGCCTGGACCGGCGATCCGGCGAAGTACTACAGAAACGGCTACTTCGGTATCGGCCACGTCGCGATCTGCAACGACTTCGACCAGAAGGCGTTTGCCACCTTCCGCGATGCGTACCGCGGCAAGGGTCCCGAGGGCATCCCACTTTCGTCGGATACCCCCGGGTCCGGGCCGCGGGTAGCTCTCGCGTCAGGTTGCCCGGGTACTGCCCGAGCGTGACCTTGATCTGACCGGTCGTGCCGTCCTGGTGGGTCACCTTCAGCGTCACCGTCTGCCCTGGCTTGAAGCGCGGCGAGCACGGTGCCGATGTCGTCCGCACTCGGCGTCGGCTTGCCGTCGATCGCGGTGATCACGTCGCCGACCTTGAGCCCGGCCTTGTCGGCAGGAGTGCCGGCGGAGACGGTGCTGACGTAGACGCCGCTTCCCGTGTCGCCGACCCTGATCCCGAGATACGGGCGGCCGGAGTTGACCACGTGGCCGTTCTTGATGATCTGACTTGCGATGTTCGTCACGGTGCTGCTCGGGATCGCGAAGCCGATCCCGGCCGCCGCGCCGCCGAGCTGCGGGTCGCTCGCGGCGAGCGTCGGGATGCCGATCACGCTGCCGCCGATGTTCGACGAGCGCACCGCCGGAGTTACCGGGGTTGATCGCCGCGCTCGTCTGGATCGCGTTCTGCAGGACGACGCCGTTGCCCTCGGACTCCTCGCGGCCGAGCGCGCTGATGATGCCCTCGGTGACGCTCGACTGGAGGCCGAGCGGGTTGCCGATCGCCATCGCGATGTCGCCGACGCGCAGCTTGGACGAGTCGGCGAAGATCGCCGGCTTCAGATTCGCGCCGGACGACACCTTGATCACGGCGAGGTCGTCGGCCGGGAACGTGCCGACGAGCGTGCCCTTGAGCTGTTTGCCGGTCTGGTACGGCGTGACCGTGAACGTCGTCGCGCTGCCGACAACGTGGTAGTTGGTGACGATGTCGCCCTTTGTGTCGAACACGATGCCGGAGCCGAGCCCTTCCGGCGTCTGGATCTGAACGACTGACGGCGACACCTTGCGAAAGACGCTGACGAAAGCGTTCTGCAGCTGCGCCCCGGTCGAGTTGACGACGACGGTCGAGGTCGAGGCGCGGCCGGAGGCAAAGCCGACGAGGACCGCTACGGCCCCCGACAGCGCGAGAATCGTGAGTGGGAGCTTTGAACGGTTCATGCCGATGTTCTAACCCAACGCGACTAAGACCGTGCGCCAAATCCCTTAAGGAAGCTGCCTTAGAGAGACGCCGCAACGGCATGGCCTCTTCGGAGCGATGCCTCGCGGACGTCTGAGGCCGGCGCCGACAGCGGCGCCTAGACAGGTTGCGATGTGATGAACGGCGCGCGCGTCGGCTGCTCGACGCCACCTGCTCGTTCGACCGTGACCGCGACGATCGCGCCCGCCGGCAACGCGTGAGTGAGCCGGATCACGATCGTCCGCCGACCGCCGCCGAACGTCCCCGCGGGAGACGCCTTGCCGTTCTCGATCACCCACGCCTCGTAGGTCTTGCCGGCCGGCGCAGACGCGAGGTTCGAGACGACGAGCGCGCCGCTGCCGCCTCGCGCCGACGACGACCGAGCCCGACGGCACCCGCGAGCGGCACGCTCCGCAGCGCTTCGTGCGCGCTGTTCGAGATCGTTGTGGAGCACGACGTTCCAGACGCCGAGGCCGACCGCCGCACAGGCCGCGACGGCGGCGATCGCCACGAGCGGGCGGTTGACGAGGCGGACACGGGGAAGAAGCGGGACGACGTTCGGACGCTCGGCGCGCGCCGCCTCGAGGATTCGCGCGCGCAAGCGCGGCGGCGGCTCCGCGGGAAGCACGGCGAACGCAAGCGACCGGCGGCAGCGCCGAGCGCGGCCAGCTCGTCCTGGCAGCGCTCGCAACCGGCGAGGTGCTGCTCGTAGGCCCGCGCGTCGTCGGGCTCGAGCGCGTCGAGCGCGTAGGCGGCGGTCAGCTCGTGGAGGGTGTCGTTGTCCATGCTTCTCCTTTCCGGGCTCGAGCAGCTCGCGCAGATGCGCGAGGCCGGCGAACATGCGGCTCTTGATCGTGCCGAGCGGCTGGCCGAGCCGCTCGGCCAGCTCGGACTGGGTGAAGCCACCGTAGTAGGCGAGCTCGATCGCCTCGCGCTGCTGATCGGGAAGCTGCTGCAGCGCCGCCTGGACGCGCTCGCGCTCGAGGCGTAGCCACGTCGCGTCGTCGGCGGACCCGCCTGGGGCGGCGGGCTCGTCGCCCTCAGGCAGCGGCTCGGTGCGGCGGCGCTGCTCGCGGCGGACGAGATCGACGGCGCGGCGGTGGACGAGCGTCAGGATCCAGGTGCTCGCCTTGCCGCGCTCGGGGATGAACCGCGCGGCGCCGCGCCAGATCGCGAGGAACGCCTCCTGCACTGCGTCCTCGGCGAGCGCCTCGTCGCGGAGGACGCGCAGCGCGAGCCCGTAGGCGACGCGGCCGTAGCGGTCGTACAGCTCCGCGAGCGCGATCTCGTCCGAGCGCGCGGCGAGCGCGACGACGGCCTCGTCGGAGAGATGGGCGAGGTCGCGGGGCATCGTCTGAATTCAACATCGCCGGTCGATTCGGCCGGTTCGGACCGAACCGGTTCGGCTGGGCGGCGAATCAGGGGCGTCTTCCCGGCCGACCAGGAGGTTTCCCCGATGGACAGCACGACCCGCGCTCAGTTCCTGACCCGCGGCGCCAAGGGCGGGCTCGCCCTCGTCGCCGGCGGCGCGATCCTCGGCCTCGCCGAGGGGACGGCCTTCGGCGCGATCAACGCCGACGCCGACATCGCGAAGCTCGCCGCCACCGCCGAGCTGCTCGCGATCGACTTCTACACGCACGCGATCGACTCGAAGCAGTTGAAGGGCGACGAGCTCTCCTACCTCGTCGGCGCGCGCGGCAACGAGCGGGCGCACTACGCCGCGTTGAAGGGCGTGCTCAAGTCGGCGACCCCCGCGAACCTCAAGTTCAAGTACCCGAACGGTGCTTTCGGCTCGCGCAAGTCGATCGGCATGCTCGGCCAGGCGCTCGAGACGGCGTTCGTCGGCGCCTACATGGGCGCGGTCACCGCGCTGCCGAGCAACGAGCTGAAGGCAGTTGCGGCGGAGATCGGCGCCTGCGAGTCGCGGCACCTGAGCGTGCTGACGAACATCGGCGCGAACGCGATCGTTCCGGCGCCCGATCTGCCGACGGTGCTGACCGCCGCGAAGGCGACCGCCGCCGTCTCGCCGTTTCTCGCGTAACTACTTCTTCCTTGCGACCACCGTCAGCACGGCTGTCATCCCGAGCTGGCGGTGGTTCGCGATGCTGCACCAGAGCCGGTAGCGGCCCGGGCACGAGCGTCGCGCTCAGGTCGTAGTACTCGCCCGGCAGGACGAGCGGCGTCTTCCGGAGCTGTGCGCGCCGCCGATCCGCTCGCATGCGCAGGTCGTGCGGGTCCTCGCCGAAGTTGTACGAGCTCGACGATCGCCGGGCCCGGCGACGACCGTGCGGCGCGAGAGCGCGAAGGAGAACTCCTTGCGCGCTCACCTGGACGCGCGCCGGCGCTGACCGTCGCAGCCGCCTGCGCGGCGAGAGTGCGACCGCGGCGACACACCGCGGCGACGCACCAGGATGACGGGCCAGAGCGAACCTCGGCACCTTCATCATTGAGCAGCGTCGGCCGCTGCGAAGGCGGAGACGCCGGGCAGGATCGCGTTCGCGTCGGCGTTGAACCACTGCTCGAGGAGCGCGGCGTAGACCGCGCGGAAGTCCGTCGTCGGCTTCAGGTTGCCCTGACCGATCGAGCCCGCCGGTGACGCCCGGGATGCGCGCCGATCTGCTGGCCGTTCACCTGCGAGCCGATCAGGAAGCCGATTCCGCGCGGAGCCGTGGTCGGTTCCGCCGGAGGCGTTCTCCTGCAGCGCGGCGGCCGAACTCCGACCACACGTGCATGAGCACGCGGTCGGCGATTCCCCGCGCCTCGAGGTCGCGCTGGAACGCAAGCAGCGAGTCGGACGCGAGCTGAAGGTCGCGCTGCAAGCGTCGCCGCCTGCCGTTGCATGCGTGTCGAAGTGCCCGACCGTCAGCCCGACCACGCGCACCGGCAGACCCGACTGCGATCATCGCCGCGAGCCCGGCGAGCCGGTGCGGGAACGGGTCGGTCGAGCTCGGGTATGCGACGGGGCTGTTGAAGCCGTACTGCGGATCGAGCCGAGCCCGTAGTAGAGATGGTGCGAGTCGTACGCGATCGATCCGGCCGTCGCGAGGCCCGGGTCGCTCGACTTCGCGTGCGCTGCGCCGATGTTCGCGGCCTCCTGGAGGATCGACGCCTCGAGCGGATGCGCCGGAAGGCCGGGCGGCGCGAACGTGTACTGGTCGGCCGCCGTGCAGCGTCGCCACCGGCATCTTCGCGGTCGCGATCGACGGGTGCATCGCGACGTCGAGCGTCAGACCCTGGAGCGGGTTGTCCTGCGTGCCGACGTGGTCGAGGTAGCGGCCGAGCCAGCCGGTGCGCAGGCTCGCGTCGGTCGCGCCGACCTCGTAGTAGTGGCGCGAGGTGAAGTGCGACTGGTTCGAGTTGTCGTAGCCGACCGCGGCATCACGGACACCTTGCCCTCGTCGTGCAGCGTGGCGAGACCGTTCGCGGCCGGATGCCAGCGCAGCCGGGCGTCCTCGGTGTACGCGCGCCCGGCGGTCTGCGCGAGCGCGAGATTCGGACGGAGGTTGTAGTACTGCGGGTCGCCCGCCGGGAAGAGCACGTTCAGCCCGTCGATGCCGCCGTTGAGGAAGACGGTGACGAGCACCTTCTGCTGGGCTGCCGCGTCGGAGGCTGCCTGCGCGATGCCGTAGTCGAACGCGCTACCCGTCAGCGCCGAACCGCCGTAGACCGCAAGCGCGAGGCCGGCGCGTGCGCGAGACGAACTCGCGGCGCGTCAGACCCGTGCCGGCGGGAATCGGCATGCCCGGCTCGATCTCCGGCAGGCCCTCGGCCGGCCTGCGCGACCGCCTTGCGGAAGCAGATCGGCGCGGTTGCAGTCGTAGCAGCTCACTGCAGCACCTCAGGCGGTTTGGAGGTCGGGGGAGGAGGCAACGAGCCGGCGCAGCGCGGTCTCGACATCGCCGAGGTGGGCGCCGCGCTTGATCTGCGCCTTCGCGAACGACTGCAGCAGCCCCTGCGTCGTCGGCGTGACCGTCGGGTTGCCCCAGAACGTGATCGCGCGCTGCAGGATCATCGCCGGGTCGCTCGGGCGTGTCGGTCGGCGTCCCCGCGCCCTGCACGACGGCGGAGATGAACCAGCGGGCGCGGAAGGTCGCGGTGTCGAGCCAGCGCGTGTCGTCCCAGCCGCCGACGTCGGGCGGATAGAAGAGCTGCTGGCCCGGCCTGCGCGGAGAGCGACCACCAGACCGACGTGTCGATGTAGCGGCCGACCATGCGCAGCAGGCCCGCGTTGAGCACGACCGGCGGCTTCACCATGCGCGGCCCGTTGTAGAAGTCCGGGTGCGTGAGGATCGCCTCGACGACCGGCAGCATCTTCCGGTTCGCATAAAGCGTCTGCAGTCCCTGCACCGTCGATGCGCTGCCGGGCGTCGTCGGGATGAAGTAGCTCCACAACTTCGTGACGAAGTACGACGGATGCAGCGGGTGAGTCAAGGGCAGAGCTGGCAGGAGTCCTGCCAGTCGTAGTTGTCGGTCTGGCCGAAGATCGTCTTCGTGCCTGTGTCGTGGCGAGCGGCGTTGAAGGTGAAGCGCAGTCGGCTGCTTGTTCACGACGCTGCCCTGCCAGCCGGTCAGCGCGCGCGCGTGTTCGCGCACGTCGGTCTCGGTGTAGGCGCCGCGATTGGCGCCGAGCGTGAACAGCTCCATCATCTCGCGGCCGTAGTTCTCGTTCGGCTTCCCTTTGACGTTCTGGTTGCCGTTCAGCCAGACGAGCATCGCCGGATCCTGGGTGACGTTGAGCAGGATGTCCTTGAACGAGCCGAGCGCGTTTGCGCGGAACATCTCGTTCTGGTTCGAGCATCAGCCGCTGCGAGGCGACGCCGAGGTTCGACGTCGCGAACCAGTCGTGCCAGACGAGCGCCATCCGCTCGATCATCGGCGCGTTCGTGCGCACCATCCGGTCGAGCCAGAAAAGATGGTCGTGGCCGACGGCGTCGGCCGGCGCGATCGGCCGGTTCTTCTCGTCGACCGGCGCGGGGCCGATGAGCTCGTACGGCGCCGGACGCGTGAGCGCGTGGACCGCATGCTTCAGCCCGAGCTTCGTGAGCGCCTCTGCTTCGCCGGCGCGTGCTCCGAACCCGGCCCGCCACAGGAGTCGCTCGGCTTGCTGTTTGCCGAACGGGCCGTGGTACTCGGGCAAAACGCTCATGTGTTGATTGTCACTCTAATCGGGAATTGGTCAAGCTGACGCCACGCGAACGTCAGCTGAACGTAAAACGAAAATCGGGCTACCATGGCCGAAATGCGGCGGATATCCCTGCTCCTGGCTCTTGTTGCGATCACCGCCGGGCCGGCGGTGGGCGCCACGGATCCTCAGCTCAACAAGACGCTGAAAGCCGACATGGTCAAGGCCTTCAAGAAGCAGGCACCGACCCTCAGGATCACAACCGTGACCTGCACGCTGCCCGAGAACGGCACCACCGCGCATTGCAAGGCGTTCTTCACCGTTACCGGCACCAAGGGCTATTACCCGGTCACAGCGACGATCCACTCCAGCGGCAAGCTCTCATGGACGGCGCAGTCTCCGAAATGCCTCAACCCGAAGACGAAGAAGTACGCACCTTGCTGAGGACGGTGGCCCTCCTCGTTGCCGCCCTCGCGCTCGCTGGCTCGGCGCAAGGCGCGACCGGCGATGGCGTGAAGCTCGCTGCCGCCCTCAAGGTGGCACTGCAACACACCTACAAGTCGCACGGATCCGACGACGTGTTCACGAAGGTCACGTGCGTACTGCCGAACATGGCGACCACGGGCCATTGCAAGGCGCACTTCACGAGCGCCTCACTGACAGAGACGGGTTGGTTCCCGGTCACGGCGAGTATCAACCGCAGCACGGGCGGCGTGCGCTGGCAACTCGGGAAGCCGACCTGCAAAGACTCGAAGACCGGCGCGCCGGTCGCCTGCTAGACGAGCTCGGCCAGTTCCGGGAACATCGTGTCCGAATCGCGGGCGGCAAGCGCCGCGTAGCGGCCGCCGCGCGCGAGCAGCTCGTCGTGCGTGCCGATCTCGACGACGCGCCCGCCGTCGAGCACGACGATCTGATCGGCATCGCGGATCGTCGAGAGCCGGTGGGCGATCGCAATCGTCGTGCGGCCTTCGACGAGCCGCGCGAGTGCCTCCTGCACCAACCGCTCGGTCTGGGTGTCGAGCGCAGAGGTCGCCTCGTCGAGAACGAGAATCGGAGGGTTGCGCAGGATCGCGCGCGCGATCGCGATCCGCTGCTTCTCGCCACCCGAGAAGCGGTAGCCGCGCTCGCCGACGACGGTCTCGTAGCCTTCCGGCAGCGACGAGATCAGCTCGTGGATCTGCGCTGCGCGGGCGGCATCCTCCACCTCGGCGTCAGTCGCGTCCGGCTTCGCGAAACGGAGGTTCTCTCGCACGGTCGCGTTGAAGAGATAGGTCTCTTGCGAGACGACGCCGACCGTCGAGGCGAGCGAGTCGAAGGTCAGCTCGCGGATGTCGATTCCGTCGACGGTCACCCGGCCCTTCGTCGCGTCGTAGAGGCGAGAGACGAGGTAGCCGAGCGTCGTCTTGCCGGCGCCGGTCTCGCCGACGATCGCCGTCGTCGTGCCGGCCGGTATGTCGACGTCGATGTCTTCGAGCGCCCACGTGTCGATGCCGCCGTAGCGGAACCACACGTGCTCGAGCCGGACGTCGCCTTGAACGTGCTCGACCTCACGCGTCCCCGGCTCGATGTCGACCGGCAGATCGAGGTACTCGAAGATGCGGTCGAACAGCGCGAGCGAGCTCTGCACGTCCACCGAGATCGAGAGCAGGCTGCCGATCGGCGCGAACAGCCGCATCTGCAGGGTCGTGAACGCGACGAGGGTGCCGACGAGGTGCTTTGCATTGGAACCATGCGCTACCTCGTAGCCGCCGAGCCAGTACACGGCGGCCGGCATCACGGCGAACGTCATCTGGATCAGACGCCATCATCCAGCGGCCCGTCATCCTGCTTTTCACCTCGAGACCCGCGAGGCGCTGGGATTCCCCTTCGAAACGCTGAGCGAGCTCCGCGGAGCGCCCCATCGTCTTGCCGAGCAGGATCCCCGAGACCGAGAGCGATTCCTGCACGAGCGAGCTGATGTCCGCCATCGACTCCTGCCGTGTGGTCGCAACCTTGCGGCGAGCTTCGCCGACCTTCCGCGTGACCAGGACGAAGACGGGCAGGAGCCCGAGCGACGAGAAGCGCCAGCTTCCAGTCGAGCAGGAACATCGCGATGACGGTCGCCGCGATCGTGGTGATCGTCGACATCACCGATGTCGCGGTCGAGGTCAGAACGTTGTCGACACCGCCGATGTCGTTTGCGATCCTGCTCTGCACCTCGCCGGTGCGCGTCTTCGTGAAGAACGCGAGCGAGAGACGCTGCAGATGGCGATAGACCGCCGTGCGCAGGTCGTGCATCACACTCTGGCCGACGTGCGTCGAGAGGTAGGACTGGACGACGCCAAAGGCTCCGGTGACAATCGAGATCGCAATCGCCGCCCCGACAAGGGCAGTGGTCAACCCGAGACTGCCGTTGGGAATCGCGTTGTTGAAGAGCGCCTTGATCAGGAACGCCGGGATCACGCCGAGCCCGGACGACACGACGATCAGCGCCGCGACGATCGAGAGTTTCGGGGTGTACGGGCGGAACAGGCGCCCGATCCGGCGCAGGTTCGCGCGGCGCACAGCCTTGTCGGGCGGCCGCTCGACCGTCTCTCGCGCTCCGAAGGCGTGGTGGAAACCCATGCCCTTACGGTACCGATCGAGCTGCCCGGCGCAGCTCCCGCGCCAGGAGTGCAAGCGGCTGCTCGCCGGCGGCACGCCAGGCCACCCGCCCCCGTGAATCGAGAACGTAGAACGTCGGGAACGCCGTGACGTGGTAACGGCCGGTCACCGGGCCACGCGGACCGTGCGCCGGGAAGCTGACGGTGGTCCGGCCCGGGATCGAGCGCGAGCGGAAACCGCGCATGAAAGCTGCGGCCGAACGCCGCGACGCTCGCTGCCTCTTCGGAGTCGGCGTCGACGTAGAGCACGGCGGCCGACGGAATGACAAGCAGGCGGTTGAGCGCAGGCACCTCGGCGATGCAATGCGAGGACCACGATGCGCAGAACTCGAGCAGCACAGCCTTCCCGCGCAGTCGCTGAAGGCTCGCCGTTGCGCCGGCAGTTGTGCGCAGCGCGAACCCGGGTGCAGGAGCCCCGAGCGGCAGCAAGGCCTCCTTGCCCGGTGGGAAGAGCGCGAGTAGCAGCGCGGTGAGGGCGATGGCGAGGATGCAGGCGCCGAGAACGACGGTCAGCCGCGTCCGCGCCCGCCTTGACATTCCCGGCCGGGTCGGTCGCAGCGGCAGCGGCGGGAGCGTCACGCGAGTTTCGACAGGTCGCCGACGAGGTCGGCGGTCGTGATCGTCGCGTCGTACAGCAGACGTTCCTTCCCTTTCGGGTCGATCAGGATCTCGAAGGTCGAGTGCGTGACCGCTCCGTGCGGCCCCGGCTGCGCGGCTACGTGGTAGGCCCTCCAGATGGGCTCGAGCTGAGAGCTCGTTCCGATCAGGAAGTGAAAGGAAGGCGCGAGCCGGTGCGTGATCACGTACGTGTGCACGGCGCGCTGGGTATCGCGAGCCGGATCGACGCTCACGGCCAGCACGCGCAGGCCGGCAGTGCGGCCCGCGTCACTGCGCAGCGCGCCGTTCAGGTTGGCTGCGATCAACGGGCACACATCGGGACAGTGGGTGTAGAGGAACGTGACGACCGTCCAGTGGCCGTGCTCCGCTCCAAGCGCGACCCTGCGCCCGTCCTGGTCGTGCAGCGCGAAGTTCGGCGCGGTGACGGGCGGCGTGAGCACGATGCCGTCGAAGACCGGCTTCGCCGAGCCGCCGCAGCCCGCGCAAAACGCGACGAGCGCGAGAACGATCGCTGCGCGTCTCACCGGCGCTCCCGCCGGCGCAGGAGCAAGCGCGCGCCGATCGCAAGTGCACCGAGCGCAAGCACGCCGGAGAGGATCTCGACGCGATCGCTTGTCTTCGACGAGCCGCCACTGTTGCTCGCAGCCGAGAGCGTCACGCCGTGCCGCGCCGCCAGCACGCGCACCGCATGCTCAGCCGCCGCGACGAGCAGGTCGCCGTCCGCGGTGCCCGGCGGCGGCAGAGCCTTGATCGCAGCCTTGTCGGCCGCCGGCACGCCCGCGTGCTTGTACAGCCCGTATCCGTTCGGCATCACCACGAGCAGCTCGTCCTTGAAGAAGTAGTAGTCCTCCTGTCCGAGGAAGCTCGCATACTGCTGCGGCTTGCGGAAGAGCGAGGGCACGGCGCCGAGGTCGTACCCGCTCGAGATCACCGCCACCTTCAGCGGGAACCCCTTCTGGTCCGAGTCGTTCAGCAATGCCGTAATCTCGCCCGCGGTTTTGGTCGAGACGCCCTGGAAGGGCACGAACACCTGCTGCGAGATCAGGTAGTCACTCGCCGGGTCGCCGTCCGCCAGCGCACTCTGCACGAGCAGCGCCGCGACGACCACCGCGATCGCCCCCACGAGCACCGCGAGCACAGCCGCGAGCAGGCGCCGGTTCACCCGGACGTCCGGTCGACGACGAGCGCGGTGAACGGCGTCCCGCCGCGCGGGGTCACCTGGAACGACAGGCCCCAATGGCCGACCATCACGAGCGACGGCGTCGATGAACGCGAGTAGATGCCGGGTTTCGTCTCGGTCAAACCGTACTCCTGCGTGCCCATCTCCATGTCGAGCATCGCGAAGGTGACGGTGACGGTGGCACCCGTCACGGGCTTGGCATTGCGCGACAGCTCGAGCGCGAAGTCGTTGGGGTAGGCCGCGCGGTTCGGCGAGACCAGCACCTTCAGGGTGTAGCCGTTCCTCGTCACCGTGGCGGCGACCGGGCCCGGGCCGACCCGTGCAAGCGCACCGCCTTCCAGTGCGAGCGCCTTCGGCGGTGGCGCGAGGCTCGAGAGCACTGCAGCTGTGACGACCGCGGCCCACACCAGCACGGCCTCGCCGCCGACGAGCCGCCGCAGCGAGGTGGCTGCCGCCGCGCCGAGCTCGACGCGCTGGCGTGCGGCGACGAGCCGCGGCTTCGTCCGGACGAGGTTGACGGCAGCGAGCATCATCGCCGCTGCCAGCAGCCCCGCCTTGACGAGGATCGCCTGGCCGTAGGAGGTCTGCCAGAGCGCTGCGAGCGTCGGCATGTGGATCACCGTTGCACCGATCCCGGTGCCGAGCAGGCAGGTGACGGCGACGAGCGCAGTGTTCGAGAACCGCGGGATCGCGACCGCGAGCCCGGAAACCCTGCGCGCGGCCGGCAGGTAGCTCCAGAGCACCAGGATTCCGACGAGGCCGCCGACCCAGACCGAGCCGGAGACGAGATGGAGCCAGTCGAACGCGAGCGACAGGCCGCGGGGCGCGGTCTGCGCGGCGTGCCCGGCAGCGCCCGGGACGATCAGGACCGTGGCGGCGGCGGCAATCGCCCCGGCGGTGGCCAGTAGCTCGGCCACGGAGCGTTGCGGCCGGCCGGGCTTGTCCACCCAGATCGCGATGCCGGCCGCGAGCACGAACAGCGCAAAGCAGAGCTCGAGGTCGAGGTAGCCGCGGCCGAACGCCGAGTCATGCATCAGCGGCACGAGCGTTCCGACGTCGAACGCCGACCGTAGGGCGAACTGCGCAGTGGCGATGTCGAGGTAGACGGGGGTGAAAAGCAGGCCGATTGCCGCGGCGATGCCGAACGCGATCGACACTCCGCGCAGGCTCGTCCCCTCGACGCGCCGCATGACGCGGCCGTGCGATCGCGATCCGGAACACGAAGAGCCCGATCGCACACATCACCGAAAGAAACGTGATCGCGCGCGCCGCCACCAGGTTCGGCGTCGCCGCGCTCTCGGCGATCGACGGAATCGGGAATTGCGGCTGGGGCCCAGGGTTCGGCCCGACCCTGAAGAGAAACGCACCGCGGACGGGATGCCCGTCGACGGAGATCACCCGCCAGTAGACGAGGTACCACCCTTCGGCGATCTTCTTCAATGGGACGACGAGCGTGTCCGGATCGGTAGGGGATCGACGCGGCGAGCCGGAGGTCACCTGATGCCCACCGGCGTCGGTCACCGAGATGATCGCGAAACGCGGCTCGACCGCCTCGTCGTAGGTGAGCGAGACCTGCGTGGGCGGGGTGTCGACCTCGCTGCTCGCCGACGGCGAGGTGCGCACGAGATACGCGTGCGCGGCCGCCGACGCCGGGATTGCGAGCGCGACGACGACCGCCGCGTACAGAACGACACCCCACCCACGCAGCTGCAACCTCACGTCAACTGCCTCCCGCTCTTCGAGACGAGCGCGAGGCCGCCGAGCAGGATGCCGACGCCGCCGACAACGAGCGCAATCAGAGCCAGCGTCGAGCCACCGCCGCCCGCCAGCGAGCTCTTCGCCTCGATCGTCGGTGCGGGGTTGTCGGACGACTCCGAGCCGGACCAGTCGACGATCGAGTTGTCGGAGTAGGTCTGCTGGACACCGAACGTGTAGGTCTTGCTCGACTGCGGCTGGGCGAGGAACGAGAACGTCGAATCCTCCCCGGTCGGCGTACCGCCCCCGGGCTCAGTCGAGAGCACCTTCCAAGTCACCTGCTGGATCACGGCGCTGTCTCCAGAGCCCGTCTGTTGCACGTCCCGCTTCCACCCGGCTGTCGGGACGAACGAGTCGATCGCAAAGCCGGTTGGACAAGTGAACACGACCTTGGTCGTCGTCACGCCCGACTTCTCCGTCGGAACGGTGAGCGTGAACAGCTGCAGCGACTTCGCCAGCGCGACCGGAGGGCTGACGCGCGCATGCGCGAACGCAGACGAGGCGGCAACCAGCGCGGCAGCCGCCACGAATGCGAGCACCCTCAAAGGTGCCTTCATGTTGAGCTCCTTTCTCGAGTCGTTGTCAGATCGTCAGAGACGATCCGACCGGCGGCCCGCGCGGGGCCGCCGCCGACCCGACCCGCATCGAGCGAGGGCGGACGGTTGACCTGAAGCTGGGAATCGCGCTGCGCAGCTGCGGCAGACGAGCGGCGAGCAAGGTGACAAGGCGATGAGCCCACGCGAGCAGGTGCTCGATCGCGCCGTGGAGCGCAACCGCGAGCAGCGAGAGCCCGGCGAGCACGGGAATCGCGTCGCGGTGCACCGGGCCGATCAGGCAGTGCAGGCCGTGCCAGCCGAGCCCGGCGCGCCAGTGCAGATACGACTCGAACATCGCGAAGGCAAACGACGCCGTCAGGAAAACTGCGATCGCGCGCGCGGCCAGGCGCAGCGGTTGCATGCGCGGCACGTCGGCGAGCTCGCGCCGCTCGAGCGCAATCCGCTCGCGCACCGTGATGACCGCGAGCCACATCGCCGCCACGCCGAGCGCTGCGGCGATGGCCATGACACCGAGGACGACGCCGGTCAACTGCGGGGGGCCGGTCTGGTGCTCGAGTGAGACGAGCAGCTGCGACTGCGACGGTGCGATCGCGTAGACGATCGTGCGCGCCGCGAGCACGACGGCCGCCGTCAAGGCGGTCCAGATGGCGACGCGACGAATCATGAGACGTGAAGTGTGAACGGTGCGGTCAGGGTCCTGCCGTCGACCTTCACCTGGAGGAACAGCCGCCACGTTCCGGATACAGGTACGAGCACGCCGACCGTCAGCTTGCCCGGGGTGGTCGACCTGCCGGTGACCTTTGCGGTACCGAGGATGCTCGTGCAGCCCACCGCCCCCGGCGCGCACACGTGCGTGTGGAAGTAGTCGAGCGAGCCGCGGCGGAAGAAGATCGCGTGTGCGAGCGCGCCGAACCAGGTCTGGAAGCTGGGTGCCCGGCCTTGCGGATCGGTCACGTGCACATGCACGAGCTGGGCCTGGATCGCCCTCAGGTGAGCGGCGCCCGTCAACGAGAAGTGGTAGCCATCGACCGTCTCCGACTGGGTGGTCGGCGGCAGCGGCTGGGGCGTGTACTTCCCCGCGACCTGCACCTTGTCGAAGAGCTGGAAGTTGCACGTGCTCGTGGGCGCGCCGGGGATCGCCGGCGTCGAGGATCCGCTGCACGAAGCCGGGTAGACGTCGATCACGAGCCGGTAGGGCCCGGGACTTGGAAACGTCACGGTGTCGGCGATCTTCCCGGTGCCGTTCAGCGGCGGGTGGTGGTGGATGATCGTCGACAGGTCGTCGCGGACGAAGATCATGTGCACGCCCGTGTGCGGCCCCGGTCCGCGCTTGAACGTCTTCAGGATCGTGCCGTCGGGCTGCTGGATCGCGAACGAGACCTTCGTCGGCTTGCCGGGCGTGACCGGGCCCGAAGGTTGAAAATGGATCACCTTGTAGATGCGCGCAGCCGCGATCGTCGGCGGCGCCACGCCGGTGCCGCCGCCGCAGGCGGTCGCCGTGAGCACGAGCACACCGAGCAACGCAAGCCGCTTCATCCGTCGAGCTCCGGCAGCAGGCTCAGGGCGGCGGCCGCGACGCCGCACACCAATGCGAGCCCGCACACGAGGCGCGCGCCGTCGGCCGACAGGGCGGAGATGACGACGCCGTGCCAGAAGACCGGCAGCGATTCGACGGTGACGGCTGCGGCCACCGCGCCGACGAGGCCCGCCGCCTGAGCGCGGCGGCGGCCATGCAGGCGCAGCAGCGGTACAGCAAGCGCGAGCGCAACTGCGATGCCGGCTCCGATCGGGAGCCAGCCCACGCCGCCGCTCGGACGATCGCGCAGCGCGAAGGCGATCACCGAAGCGAGGGCCGCGCAACCGCCGACAACTCCTGTTCCGAGTGCAAGCGGCAACTGCAGCCGGCGCCGGAGCGATGTCGTCCCGATCGCCGCCGCGAGCACGGCTCCCCCGCCAAGCCACGCCCAGAGCGCGGGTCTCGGCACACGGACCCAGGTGCCGGCGATCACCGTCGGCTTGCCGTTCATCACGACGGGAATCCGGAAACCGCCTGCCCGGCCGGTGGGCGTGAGGCGGTGCTCGTGCCAGGCGTACGACCACCCGGAGCCGACGCGTTCCCAGCCACTGCCTGCGCGGACGATCTTGTCGGCCTGCGCCGTCGGAGAGCCGGCGTTCGCGAACACACCGCCGCTCTCGATCCGCAGCATCGGCTCGCGGAGAAGCCCGCGCACGAGCAGGGTCGCGCCCGGTGCCACGCGCGCCCGAAGCGAGCGGTCACCGTCGAGGATCGTCACCGCGAGACCGGTGGGGGCGGGCGCGAGCGTCAGCCGATAGTCGATCGCCACGGTCGGCGAGCGACCGTGTGCACTTGCGCCTGCCGGCGCGACCACTGTCCAGATGATCGCCAGCCCGAAAACGGCTAGGCGCGGAAGGTGAAAGACGCTTTCTCTCCCTTCACGGTAGCCACGACCTTGTACATGTGGCCTGCCGTCAACTTCACGTTGTTGCCGTAGTGGAGATCGGACATGCCTTCCGCAATGCCATACATCGCCATCACATGGAGCTTGTCGGTCATCGCCATCCCACTCATCGCGCTCGTATCGGTGAGCGTGACCGATGACGGCATCAGCGAGAGGACCTTGTTGGCCTGGCGCGACTTCACCTGCACTTCCAGATGGCGATTGCCCGCACCCATCGACATGCCGCCCATCGACATGCTGTCGCCCAGCATCACCTCGCCGCTCGTCGGGTGCTTTGCCTTCACCTCGGCCGCCGTGTACATCGTCTCCTTCGGACCGACGCTCAACGTCAGCGTGTAGCTCGCGGTCGTTCGAATCACATGGATGGAGCTGGCTGCCGAGGCCGACGCGGCGAGAAGCAGGAAAGCTCCGAGGGCGCACGCGATCCGGGACATGAAGGAAGTTTAATGCGCATGGGCGTGGTCGTGGTGGCTGTGATCGTGGCCCTCGCCCATCGGCTCGTCCATCATCCGAAGCATCGGCCCCGCCGCCGGTGGCAAAGAAGCGCCAGACGAGCGCTGCGGAGACGGCCAGGGCGGCGAAGTCGAGCGCCGAGGTGATGTTCCACCCGAATCGCAGTCGAGGCGTTCTCGACCTTGGCGTGACGACCGCTCGGCGTGAGGCCGAGCCAATCGAAGAGGAAGCCGACGAGCAGACCGGCGGCGATCATCGCAGCGGTCAGCGTCGCGAACAGGAAGCCGGCGACGCGCAACCCGTAGTAGCGGCGGTAGATGTCGAGGATCGGCAGGATGATCAGGTCGGCGAAGATGAACGCGATCACGCCGCCGAAGCTGATGCCGCCGTTCCAGAGGACGGCGGCGAGCGGCACGTTGCCGACCGAGCAGACGAAGCTCAAGCACGGCAACGAGCGGGCCGATCACCGGCCCCCAGACCTTCGCCGACGTTCCGTGGTGCGTGAGAAAGAGCGAGCGCCACCACGAGTCGGGCACCCACGCCGCGAGCATGCCCGCCGCGACGAGGCCGATCGCGATGTCGCGGAGGATCGCCGCCCACTCCATCACGAAGACCTGAGCGGTCGCGGTGAATCCCGCCGGCGAGCGGAGCTTGCTCCAGACCGAGCCGCTGCCCCCGACGGACATGTCCATCTCCGCGTGACCCTCCATCGAGCCGAGCCGGCCGCGGCTCGGCCTGCTCGCGCGCCTCGCTCGACGAGCCGGCGGGTGAGGAAGCGCCGGAAGAGCAGCGCGAGACAGACGATCATCAGCGGCCCGCCGACGAACTCGCCGAGCGTGAACTGCCAGCCGAGCACGATCGCCATCAGCGATCCCGAGCTCGACGACGAGGTTCGTCGAGGCGAGCTCGAACACGATCGCGGCGGTGAAGTCGGCCCCCTTGCGGAAGAGCGCGCGCGCAAGCGCGACCGATGCATACGAGCACGACGACGAAGCGATCCCCGAGCGCGCTCGCGGTTGCGAGCGAGCGCGGTGAGTCGTCTGGCATCAGTCGCTCGACGCGCTCGCTTCGAGACGAGCGCCTGGACGATCGCCGACAGCAGAAAGCCGAGAACGAGCGCCCAGAGGATCTCCCAGGTCATCCCGAACGTGAAGCTGAGCGCACTCCACAGCTCGTGCGGGACGTTGACGGCGAGCACTACTAAGGGCGGAGCGCTACGAGCTCGGGCGTCTCCGGGGCGTTGCGGTAGGGCTGCTCGTCCGGCACGCCCTCTTCGTGGTAGGCGCTGTCCGCGTTCACGGCCCACAGATCGTGCTTCGCGTCGATCAGCAGGTTGTCGACTGCGCGCATCGCGGTCAGCATCGAGTGGTCCGAGTTGTTGTAGCGGTGAAGACCGTTGCGCCCGACCTGTTGCAGGTTGTCGATCGTCTCGAGCCACGTGCGGATCGTTGCCACCCGGTCGGCGTAGTCGGCGTCGTAGATCGGGTAGGCCTTGGGAACGCGAATTGCGAAACCACGCTCGACCTTGTCCGCGCTGACGAGGCCGAGTTGCTCGAGCTCGCCCGACGCGAGCGCGACGAGCTCGTCGTCCGCCATCGTCCAGAGGTCGTCGCCGGCGAAGCAGAAGTACTCGAGCCCGACACATGCCTTGTCGGGGTCGGGAACCATCCACGGGCTCCACGAGCGGTAGTTCTGGATCCGGCCGACACGGACCGACGGGTCGTGGATGTAGAGCCAGTTGTCGGGAAAGAGATCTTCGCCCGACACGACGAGCGCGACGGTGAGGAAGTCGCGGTAGCGAAGGCCAAGGGCGGCTTCGAGGACCGCCTCAGGAGGGCGCGGGTGCGTCATGGCCACCACCTCGCGGAGCGGCAGGGATGAGATCACCGCGTCCGGCCGGTACGTGATCCCGGCTGCCTGGACGGCGACGATGCGGCCTTCGTCGAGCTCGATCCGCTCGACCGGCGCTTGCAGCAGGACCTCACCACCCTGCTCGTCGATCCGTCGCGTCATCGTCTCCCACATCTGGCCGGGGCCGTAGCGCGGGTAGTGGAACTCCGAGATCAGCGTCTTCACCTTGTTGCCGCGGTTGCCGAAGAACGCCGCCTTCGCAGCCGAGAAGAACGACAGCCCCTTGATCCGCTGCGCCGCCCATTCGGCGCGGATCTCGGTCGTCGGCACACCCCAGACCTTCTCGGTGTAGCTCTTGAAGAAAAGCTCGAACAGCCGGCGCCCGAAGCGATTCGAAACCCAGTCCTCGAGCGACTCCTCGCGGCGCTTCGGCAGCATCGCCGCCTTCAGGTACGAGGCGATGCAGCGCGCAAGCTCGACCGGGCCGAGCTTGCGGACCACGTCGGGGCCCCGCAGCGGGTAGTCGAGGAACTTCTTGTTCCAGTAGATGCGCGACATGCGCGGGCGCAAGAGGAACTCGTCGCCCATGATCTCGTTCCAGAGCGCCTCGACCTCCCACGCCTTCGTGAAGAAGCGATGGCCGCCGAGGTCGAAGCGGTAGCCGTCGATCTCCACCGTCTTTGCCAGGCCGCCGACCTGACCGTCTGCCTCGAGCACGACAGCGTGCTCTCCGGCCTTGCCGAGCAGGTAGGCAGCCGTGAGCCCCGCCGGGCCGGCACCGAGAACCAACGTCTCGTCCATGGAGTGCAACCTAACCAGGTTCGCGCCGGCGGACGTAGACGACCGCCTGGAGCGGCTTCCAGTAGTTGAGCTCGAGCAGGACCTCGTCGGGCGTCAGGTGGGAGAGCTCCTTGAACCGCGGGTCGGCGGCGATCGCGCGTGTCCAGAGCTGCGAGGTGTCGTAGACCTCGCGCGTCCACGGCGCCTGCCAGGCGCGGTAGTCGCGAAAGATGGGGGAGATCACGATCAGACGCTGGCCGGGCTTCACGGTGGCAAGCACCGGCTCGAGGTTCCGCCGGACCGTCACGGCCTTGATCCGGGCGAGAGCGTCCCGCCAATCCATGATGCGCGGGTCGGCCACAGGGCCGAGCTGGGTGGCGTAGCGCACGCGCGGTGCCGAGGTAGTAGCGGAGCACCGGAACCTGCTCGGGGTGCGTCGAGAGGACGAGGTCGCCCGGGTGGACGTAGGGCGCAACGCCGTCCGCAATCGCGCGCGCGTTCGACTTGTCGTCGTGCAGCGTGTAGCCCGTCCACAGGAAGAGCGCGACGGCAAGGGCGGCGATTCCGAGCTTGCCCGCCCGCACGAGGCCCGCACCAACCACGAGCAGCAATGGACCCAAGAGCAACGCGAAGTACCGCGACGTCCACGACGACGAGATCTGCGACTCCGTCCAGGCGACGATGATCGTCACCCCCGCAACCACGAGTAGCGCCATCGGTGCACGCTCGGCGCGCCGCCGCGCCAGCCCGGCCCCCGCAGCGAGCGCGATCAGCCCGAACGGGACGTCAGCCGCGAAGGCGGCCCCGGGAGCAAGCACGAGCGCATGCACACCCGGACGCATCGCCCACGGCGACCCCGTGTGCCGTATCTGAAAGAGAAGGGTCGGGAGCCACGGGGCGTAGAGGAGCGCGACGACCGCTGCGGCGGCGAGCGCGTCGCGCCACCGCTCGCGGGCGAAGACCACGGTCGCAACCGCGAGCCCGACACAGAAGAAGAGCGACCAGTTGTGCGTGTAGAGGAGCAAGTCGAGCGAGACCACGAGCACCGGCAGCCAGCGCCGCCGGCCCTCGATCACCCCGCGGACGAATGCACCGGTTGCGATCAGCGAGAAGAACGCGGCAAGCGTGTACATCCGGGTTTCCTGGCCGTAGTAGGTGAGGTACGGGTCGACGGTCGCGAGCGCGGCGCAGATCCAGCCGGCTGTTCGCCCGAAGAGCGAGCGCGCGACCCAGTACGCAAGCGGGATGCAGCCGAGCGCCGGGATCAGCGAGAGCACGTGTGTCGCACGCTCACTGTCGCCGAACCAGCCGATCCACACGTGAAGCAGGAGGTAGTAGAGCGGTGGCGAGCCGTCCTCGCGGAGCAGGTGCGGAATCGCCGTGAGCGGGTGGTGCGCGATCCCGACGGAGATCCCCTCGTCGATCCAGAAGCCGGCGCCGAGAACGCGCGTGCGCAACCAGAGCGAGACGGCACAGAGCACCCCGAGGCCGGCCGCCGTCGCCCAGCGCGGGAGCGCGTCGGCGTCGAGGCCCGCCCGCGCGCGCTGAATCGCCTGAGCGGCGGTCACTCGCCGGCCTCGTGCGGCGTCAGGTTGGCGACGATCCGCCTCCCCTCGTAGGTGTAGACGACCGCGACGTTGTCGTGCTTGCGGTAGGTGCCCGCGGCCCCGATGAACATCGAGAGCCAGCGCCAGAACCCGAGCTTGCCCTCCCGCGCCAGGGCGCGGTGGAAGAGCAACGTCGAGCCAATTGCCTCGAAGTCGGTGCCCTTCACCTGCTCGACGCCGTTGACGAAGACCTCGTACGGCGGCTGGACGTGCTGGGGCAGGTCAACCCGCGAGCGGTCGGTCACCCTTTATACGATGCCACTCGGCGTGCGTCGGCGAGCCATCCTCCTGTTCCTGGCGTTCGCGGGCGCGCTCGCTTTGGGACACACCGCCTTCGCAGGAAACGGCGGGCTGTTCCCGGCGACACCGCATTCGCCCGCGGCGCATCGGATCAAAGACGCCTACCTGTTCGTCCTCGTGTTCACGGGAGTGATCTTCGTCCTCGTCGAGGGCGCGCTCCTCGCCTTCGTCATCCGCTACCGGCGTGGCAAGCGGGCGCGCGCAGCCGAGGGCCCGCAGATCCACGGTGCGATGCGGCTGGAGATCGGCTGGACCGTCGTGCCGGTGGTGATCCTCGCCGCGATCGGGTCGTTCGTGTTCTACAAGCTCCCGGGGATCACGGGCCCACCGGCCGCGAGCGCTGCGAACGAGACGAACATCACGGTCGAGGGGCGCCAGTTCTACTGGACGTTCCACTACCCGAACGGGGCGGTCTCGTTCGGCACGATGACCGCACCCGCCGGCGAGGTCGTGCACGAAGCGATCTACTCGCCCGCGAACGACGTCAGCCACAGCTGGTGGGTGCCGAACCTCGGCGGCCAGGTCGACACGATCCCGGGCCAGACGAACCACACGTGGTTCGAGGCTCCGGCGGGAAGCTACGTCGCGCGCTGCGTCGAGCTCTGCGGTGTCCAGCATGCGCTGATGACCGCGCACGTCGACGTCGTGCCGCGGAACACCTACGAGCAGTTCATCGCCGAGCGCAAGGCCAACCCGCGCAGCCTCGCGCTCGGCAAGGAGGAGTACGACGCCGTCTGCTCCAACTGCCACCGCCTCAACTCGACCTACATCGGCCCTGCGCTCGGAGGCAACCCGCTCTTGAAGGACCGCAAGGGGATCGAAGACATCCTGCGCAGGGGCGTCGGGAAGATGCCTGCGGTGGCGAGCGACTGGACCGACGCGCAGATCGACGCGCTCGTCAACTACACGAAGACGTTGAAGAAGAGCAGTGGCCGTTAACTTGGACACGGTCCAGCCGTTCCGCGCCGACTGGCGCCGCGGACGCATCACCTCGTGGCTGACGACGGTCGACCACAAGCGCATCGGGATCCTCTACATCTGGACCTGTCTCGTCTTCTTTGCACTCGGCGGGATGCTCGCGCTGATGATTCGGACGCAGTTGATGGTGCCGCACAACCATGTGATGACACGCTCGTCGTACAACCAGGCGGTGACGATCCACGGCACGACGATGATCTTTCTCGTCATCGTCCCGATCCTCGCCGGCTTCGCGAACTTCCTCGTGCCGCTGATGATCGGCGCGCGCGACATGGCGTTCCCGCGGCTGAACGCGCTCTCGTACTGGCTGTTCCTGCTCGGTGGCGTGGTGATGTACGCGAGCTTCTTCGCCAAGGGCGGCGCGGCCGCGGCCGGCTGGACCTCCTACGCGCCGCTCTCGACGCTGCACGCTCCCGGGCGCGGGCAGGACGTGTGGATCCTCGGCCTCCACATCCTCACGCTCTCGTCGTTCGCGGGCGCCGTGAACTTCATCGTGACGATCCACAACATGCGCGCGCCGGGAATGACGTGGATGCGCATGCCGCTCTTCGTCTGGGCGATTCTCACCTACGCCTGGATGCTCGTGGTCGTGTTGCCGACGCTCTCGGCAGGCCTGACGATGATGCTGCTCGACCGCCAGGCCGGTACGCACTTCTTCGATCCCGCGCACGGCGGCAGCCCGATCCTCTACCAGCACGTGTTCTGGTTCTTCGGGCACCCCGAGGTCTACATCATGGTGTTGCCTGCGATGGGAATGATCTCCGAGATCATTCCGGTGTTCGCGCGCAAGCCGATCTTCGGCTACGCCGCGGTCGCGTGGTCGACGATCGGGATCGCGTTCTTCTCGTTGATCGTGTGGGCGCACCACATGTTCGCTGTGGGCCTGCCCACGGGGCTCGACTCCTTCTTCATGATCAGCTCGATGATCATCGCCGTCCCGACCGGCGTGAAGATCTTCAACTGGCTTGCGACGCTGTGGCGCGGGAACATCTCCTTCGACACGCCGATGCTTTGGGCGGTCGGCTTCATCGCCGTGTTCACGATCGGGGGCCTGTCGGGGATCTTCCTTGCCGCCTTCCCGATCGACTGGCAGCTGAGCGACACCTACTACGTGGTCGCGCACATCCACTACGTGCTCTTCGGCGGCTCGATCTTTGCGATCTTCGGCGGCCTCTACTACTGGTGGCCGAAATTCTTCGGGCGCAAGCTCGACGAGCGCCTCGGGAAGCTGCATTTCTGGCTCGTCTTCATCGGCTTCAACTTCACCTTCATGCCGCAGCATTTCCTCGGCCTGCTGGGAATGCCGAGACGCGTCTACACCTATAGCGACGGGGGCCTCTGGGAGGTCTACAACATGATCTCGTCGATTGGCTCCTACGTGATGGCGCTCGGAATGCTGGCATTCGTCGTGAACGTGATCAAGACCGCGAGGACCGGCCGGCACGCCGGGAACGACCCGTGGCTGGCCGACACGCTCGAGTGGTACACGACCTCACCGCCGCCGCCGTGGAACTTCGACCGCATCCCCTACATCACGAATGCGAGGCCGCTACGGGACGTGCGACGCCGCCTCGCCGAGGAAGGCAGACTATGAGCATGGGAGGGCCCTGGACGAGGCTGATGGCCGCGGGTGCCGTGCTCGGAACCGGGCTCGCCGTCGTCTCAGGGGCGGCCGGGTGGGGCACTGCCCACCGCCTGCTCGCCGCGCTGGCGCTCCCCTGGATCGTGGGCCTCGTCGTCGTGGCCTGGATCGCCGCCCGTCGGCTGCTGCCGGCTGCGCTCACCGCATTCGTGGCGTTCGGGCTCGCGGCGCTGCTCACCCAGCGCGCGACCCACCTCACGTTCGCCGCGATCGCATTCGCAGCCACCGCGCTCCTCGCCGCACAAGTCGCTCGCGGGACAGCACGCGGCCACGTCGACCCGCGGGACTACGTCACGTTGACGAAGCCGCGCGTGATGTCACTTCTTTTGTTGACGGGAGGCGCAGCGATCTTTGTCGGCGCACGCGGACTACCCGGCTGGAGTGTCTTCGCGCTGACCATGGCCGGGCTCGCGCTCGCATGCGGAGGCGCCGCAGCACTCAACCACTATCTCGACCGCGACATCGACCAGCTGATGGGCGAGCGGACGGCGACCCGGCCCGTGGCGTCCGGCCGGCTTGCGCCTGAGCTCGCACTCGAGTTCGGCGTCGCCCTCTCCGCGCTCTCGTTCGTGTTGCTCGACTCGCTCGTCAACCTGCCGACCGCGCTGCTCGCGCTCGGCGGCAACCTCTTCTACGTGTTCGTGTACACGCGCTGGTTGAAGCGGTCGACGCCGCAGAACATCGTCATCGGCGGCGCCGCCGGCGCAGTGCCGCCGCTCGTCGGATATGCAGGAGCCTCAGGACATCTCGGCTGGGCCGCACTCGTCATGTTCGGCATCGTGTTCCTCTGGACGCCGCCGCACTTCTGGGCGCTTGCGCTGATGATTCGCGAGCACTACGCGAATGCGGGCGTGCCGATGCTGCCGGTGGTGCGCGGCGAGCGCGAGACTGCGAAGCAGATCGTGCTGTACACGATCGCGCTCGTCGCGGCGACGCTGCTCCCGGTTGCGTTCGGCGTCTTCGGGCTCGTCTACGGCGTCGCAGCGCTCGTGCTCGGCCTCGTGTTCGCGTGGGGTGCGTATCGCCTCTGGCGGGAGACAACCCGTGCACGCGCAGTCGCGCTCTTCCACTATTCGCTGCTCTACCTGGCGCTGCTCTTCGTGGCGATGGCGCTCGACGCGGTCGCATGAGCAACACCATGAACGAGCACCTGCGTGAGCCGGTCGAGGTGACCCCCGCGCTCGCGCGGAAGAACATGCGCTGGGCCTGGTCGCTCACCGGCCTGTTCCTGCTGATCTTCGCCGGGACGTTTGGCGTCGGGTTCGTGTACCTCTGGCTGTCTTAGATTCACATCTTCATCACCGAGCTCGAGCCCGGCGAGGGGATCCGGCTCGCGGTCAAGGACCTGTTCGACACCGCCGGCGTTCGCACGACGTACGGCTCCGCCGTCTTCGCCGATCACGTGCCGAACGAAAGCGCGACGGCAGTTGTCACTGCTCGAGCAGGCCGGGCTACGCGAATATCGGCAAGACGAATCTGCACGAGTTCGCCTACGGCGTCACGTCGCAGAACCTCCACTACGGCACCGTTCCGAATCCGTCGTTTCCCGGCCGGACCGCGGGAGGCTCGAGCGGCGGTTCCGCAGCGGCGCTCGCGGCCGGGCTTGCCGACGCGGCGCTCGGAACCGACTCGGGCGGTTCGATCCGCATTCCCGCTGCGTGTTGCGCGATCGTCGGCTTCAAGCCGAGCTACGGCCTCGTCTCCACCGACGGAATCTTTCCGCTCGCGCCGAGCTTCGACCACGCAGGGCCGATGGCGCGCGACGTCGCAACCTGCGTCGAGTTGATGCGGGTGCTCGGCAGGCCTCGAGCCCGAGGAGACGCGCCCCGTTCGCGTCGGGATCGCCTGGTTGGACGCGGCCGAGCCGCTCGTGCGGGAGCGCGTCGCAGCGGCGGGTGCGCGTGCTCGACGCGAGCGCCGGTCGCGTTTCCACTCCCGGAGGGGACAACGCCGCTCTTCATGCACGAGGTCGCCGACATCCACCGCGAGCTCTATGCCGAGCACGCCGAGCTCTACGGCGAGAACCTGCGCCCGAAGATCGAGCGATGCCTCGAGGTGACGGACGCGGAGGCAGGTGCGGCAACCGCAGCGCGCGCCGGAGTACGAGCGGCAGGCCTTCGCCGCGCTCGAGGGATTCGACCTGCTCCTGACGCCGACGCTGGCATTCGTGCCGCCCCCGGCCGATGTCGACGAGATCGCCACGCGCGAGGCGATCATCCGCTTCACCTACCCGTTCAACCTGCTCGGCTGGCCGGTCCTGGCGCTCCCATGCGGCCTTGCCGAGCAGGGCCTGCCGGCCTCGGTGCAGCTTGTGGGGCGGCCAGGATCGGACGGCCTGGTGCTTGCTGCCGGGGCCCGGCTGGAAGCGGCGCTCAAGACCTAGCCGCAGCCTGCCGACAATCGAAGCGATGCCTCGTATCGCCCTTGCCGTCTGCCTGACCGTAGCGCTGGCCGCCGTGCCGGCAGCTTCTTCGAGTACCCGCGAATCCGGGATCGCCAAGGGCGTCCCGAGCGCCCTGCACGCATTCCTCCTGCGCGCGGACGAACCGGTCAAGGCCGACCACACCTATTCCGAGATGCCGGCATTCACGTGGAACCTCGTTCCGAAGGCCACGAGGTACGAGCTGCAGCTTGCGGACAACAAATCCTTCAGCGACGTGTCGATCCTGTATCAGGACGCCACCCTGCGCGCTCCGGTCGCATCGATTCAGGCTCAGTTGCCCTGGATGAGCGGCGATCCCTACGCGCTCTGGCTTCACGTACGCGCAATCATCAACGGCGCCCCGACGAAGTGGAGCAAGCCGTTCGGGTTCAACATGGGCTGGGAGAACGTCCCCGAGCAGGAACCTGCGCCCACGGGCTTGATCCGGTGGACGCCTGTGAGCGGTGCAACCGCCTACCAGGTCTGGTACACGAACATCGGCCGCTCCTTCACGACGTTCACGAACGTCGCCGACGAGCGTGAATACTGGACGCTGCATCCGGGTCTCGCAGGGACGATCAAGTGGCGTGTGCGCGCGGTACGCCGCACCGTGAGCCCTGCGCTTCCTTCCGGCATCTCGATCACGCCGTATGGGCCTTGGTCTGACGAGTTCACAACCGTGACGGCCGGGTCGATCGTCAGCGGGCCGCTCAAGCAAGGGGTCACGTCTTCCGACACTCAGTCGTCCGTGCACGCCCTGATGCCGGGCTTCGCCTGGACGGGGACGGACGGAACCGGGCCGGGCTCGATCGGTCAGCAGCTTTGGCGCGTCTACGTCTTCTCGGACAAGCGCTGCGTCAATGAAGTGATGGTCGGGTCGCTGACCGGCGCACCGGCGTGGGCACCGCGCGCCACCCAGGCACTCACGTTCCCGGCGACGGTGAAAGAGTTTCAGAACGTCGAGTCGAACGGAACGATCCTCAAGTACGGCAGCGAGGGCGCAACCTTCGGGGCGGATCTCAACTCCGTCACGGCGAGTGAGAACACACCTCCAGTCGCAGGGCCGGCGCCCACCGGCGCAAGCACCACGACGCCGAGCTCATCGGGCACGACCACGACGCCGGCCCCCACCGGGTCATCGGCGACGATCGTCTCCGCCGGCGCGGTCGAGCTGCCCGATAGCGGTTGGCCGACAGGGCGCTACTGGTGGACGGTCATCCCGGTCTATCCCCTCGAGGTCTATACCGCACCCGCCGTCGCCGGTGATCCTGCCAATGCAATCGAATACCACGACGCGGAGCTGCCGCAAGACGCATGCAAGGCCGGCCGCGTCTGGTCGTTCGCGCTTCGCAGCGCGCCGGTCACCACCAGCGCATCGGCAATGCCGTACGCCTCGGGGCTCTCAAACGGACACCGCCTCGTCGCGGCCGCGCGTCGGGTACCGAGCTTCGTCGAGCTCCCGCTGATCACGTGGAAGCCCGCGATCGGCGCTCAATCGTATGAGGTCGAGCTCTCGCGTCACGCCTATCCCTGGGTTGCGGTCAAACAGCAGACCTCGGTCGTCCCCTCCGCCTTGCTCCAACTCTCGACGAACGATCGCGGCCGGTGGTACTACCGCGTCCGCGGCGTCAATGCGAACCTGCCGGCAAATGCGCAGAAGATGACCTGGTCCACTCCGGTCTCGCTTCGCATCAGCGGCAATCTGTTCGCGATTCTCCACTAGCGATTCTCCGCTAGCTTCGGGGGCGTCGTGGGAAACGACGCTGACCTTCGCTTTGCTCACGAGCTTGCCGACGCAGCCGACGCGATTACGCTCGCACGCTTCCGCGCACTCGACCTGCGAGTCGAGACCAAGCCCGACCTGACGCCGGTTTCCGAAGCCGACCGCGGCGCCGAAGCGGCTATCCGTTCGCTCGTGGCAGGGAGGCCCGGTGAAGGAGTGTTCGGAGAAGAGCTCGGAGACGATGGCGGCTCGGTGCGCTGGATCGTCGATCCGATCGACGGCACGCGCAACTACATCCGAGGCATTCCGGTCTGGGCAACGTTGCTCGCACTGGAGCGTGAAGGGTCAGTCGATGTCAGCGTCGTAACAGCCCCCGCACTCGCACGGCGCTGGTGGGCCGTCCGCGGCCAAGGAGCCTGGGCGAACGGCGAGCGCTGTCGCGTCTCGACGATCAGCCGGATCGAGGACTCCGCCGTGTCGACCACGTCGGCCGGCGACATGCCCGAGAGCTGGACTCGCCTGGCGCGCCGGGCGTGGGCAGCACGCGGTTTCGGCGATTTCTGGCAATACTGCCTCGTCGCCGAGGGGGCCCTCGATGTGGCAACCGACGAGGAGCTCCAGCTCTGGGACTACGCCGCGGTCGCGCTGATCGTCGGTGAGTCCGGCGGGCGCTGCACGACCTTCGCCGGCGAGCCGCCCGCGCCGGGCAAGTCGTTCCTCTCCACGAACGGGGCCGTTCACGACGAGGCGATCTCGCTGCTGGGGTCCTGAGTACGGGGTCAGACCCCTCAACACTTGTAACGACTCTGCATCAATGTGGGCCCCTTAGTGGCCCGACGTACGTTGTCATGGCAGGCTACAACCATGCCACGGGCACTCCGAACGCAGGTCGCGGGCGCCACCTACCACGTGACCGCGCACGCGGTCGCCGGCACGAAGCTCTTCCGCAAGGACATCGACCGAAGACGTCTCTTGGCGGAGATGACGAGCGTCGTCGACACCTACGGATGGATCTGTCTCGCCGCATGCCTTCTGGACAACCACTACCACTTACTCGTCACGACACCAGAGCCGAATCTCGCGCGCGGGATGCAGCGTCTAAACGGCTCGTATGCGGCGTTTTTCAACAACAAGTACCGGCGCAAGGGCCACCTCTTTGGATCGCGCTACTACAGCCTTTGCATCGAGAGCGAAGGACACCTCTTGAACACGTTTCGATACATCGCATGGAACGCGGCTGCCGCGGATCCCTCCCTTCATTCACGCGCGGATCGTTGGAACAGCTACCCGGGCGTGGTCGGTCGCTGCGGAGTGTTGGCCGTTCATTGCGCGGCGGGAGGTACTGCAAGCACTTCGGTCCCGAGTCCTCAGCAGTGGCCGTGCTCGAGGACTTCGTCGAGGGTTCGCGCGCGGCGGCGTAACAGCAAGCCGGGGTCAGACCCCGGCTTCTCCGGCCACGGCGAGAAGGGCCTCTTCGTAGATCCGGTCGCGGCCGAAGTGGTCGAGCTCCGCGTTGAGGAGCTCGCTCGGTGAGAATGCCTCCTCGCGCGGTGGGCGCAGGTCTTCGCCGCCGAGACGGACGCCGAGCTCACCCGCCGGCTCGATGTGCCGAATCGCTCGCTCGAGGCGCGCGCCGAGCCAGCCGCGAAGCAGGGCCGCTTCCGCACGCGGACCGCGGATCCAGACCTCCTGTTCGCGGATCGCCGGCCAGTACGCCGCGAGCTCCACACGCCACGGACGGGTTCGCGCCCAGGCGATGTCGGAGACGGCAGTGCGCTCGAACGCGCGGGCGAGCGCGTCGTACCGCAGGTCACTCCATTCCGACGAGTCGACGATCACACGGTCGGCAACGTCGATCAGCTGCTCCCACTGCGGCTGCCCGAACGGCGGTTCGCCGCGCCAGCGCAGAAAGACCGGCAGATCGGAGATCACCAGGGGCAGCACGACCGAAGCCGGGGCGTCGGCTCGGCTGCCGCACAGTCGCAGCTCGATCACCTCGCCGCACACAGCGCGATCGCCGATTGCGAAACACCGGACCGATACCTCGGCGTCGATCCGCGCATCACCGTCTTCCGCGCACGGGATGAGAATCACCGTTCGCGACGGGTGGCGTTCCGCGAGCCCCTCGAGCGTCCGCTCGGCCGCATCGAGCCACTCTTGCGGCACCCACGCAACGTGTGTCATCACGCTCGTGCGCTGATGCGGGTTCATTCCCTCGCCGCTCGACGCGTCACGAAGCCGGGCGAGCTCCCGCTCGACCTCGCCGAGCGTCACGTCCTGGCCGTTCCATTCCTCGATCAGTGCCTCCGCCATGACCTGCCGTCCCTGTGCAGCAACTCATCCGCGGACGGCGGTCCCCAGCTGCCGGCCGCATAGTTCGGAAACGCGATCTTCTCACGTGGCCACGCCGCCCTGATCGCATCGACCAGCGCCCACTGCTCTTCCACCTCGTCCGCGCGCGTGAAGAGGGTCGCATCGCCGAGCATCGCGTCGAGGATGAGCCGCTCGTATGCCTCGGGCAGCCCTTCGCGGAATGCAGAGCCGTAGAGGAAGTCCATGTGCACGGTACGGATCGCCATCCCCTGTCCAGGCACCTTCGCGCCGATCGCAAGCGACATGCCTTCGTTCGGCTGCACGTGGATCAAGAGAACGTTCGGCCGCAACCCCTCGGCGGCCGATTCCTCGAACGGCGGATGCGGAGCCCGCTTGAACTGAATCGCGATCGTCGTCTCGCGCCGGGGAAGCCGCTTGCCCACGCGCACGTAGAACGGGGTGTCGGCCCAGCGCCAGTTGTCGACGTAGAGCTTCGCCGCCACGTACGTCTCGGTGAGCGAGTCCGGTGCGACGCCGTCTTCCTCGCGATAGCCGGGCACCTCTTCCCCTTCGATGAACCCGCGCCCGTACTGGCCGCGCACAACCGACTTCGGCCCCGGCGTGTGCATCGACTTGAGCACCTTCACCTTCTCGTTGCGGACCGAGTCGGCCGTGAAGTCGATCGGCGGT
Source organism: uncultured Actinomycetes bacterium (assembly GCA_963761365.1). Taxonomy (GTDB): domain Bacteria; phylum Actinomycetota; class Thermoleophilia; order Gaiellales; family Gaiellaceae; genus PALSA-600. Next base: position 181,582 of record CAVXHB010000022.1, read on the forward strand.
TCCATCGCGCTGATCGCAACGAGCTGCAACAGATGGTTCTGAAAGATGTCCCGCATCGCACCCGCATGCTCGTAGAACCCGGCACGGCCCTCGATGCCGATCGACTCGGCGACCGTGATCTGCACGTGGTCGATGAACTGGCGATTCCAGATCGGCTCGAAGATGCCGTTCGAGAACCGAAGCGCCAGCATGTTCTGCACGGTCTCCTTGCCGAGATAGTGGTCGATCCGGAAGATCTCCTCCTCGGTGAAGCTCTCCGAGATCATCTCGTTGAGCTTGCGCGCCGACTGCAGGTCGGTGCCGAAGGGCTTCTCGATGATCAGCCGCACCCACCCTTCGTCCGAGCGGCGCTCCGCGATCTCGCGGAGGAGGATCTCGATCGCGCTCGGCGGGACGGCGAAGTAGTAGACGCGATTGCGCTGCGTGCCATGCTCGTGGTCGACCTCGCGCAGCACCTTCGTCAGCTTGTCTTCCCCGGCGTCGTCGGCGATATCGAGCGTCACGTACCGCATCCCGGCAGCGAGCTCGTCCCACACGTCCTGCCGAAACTCGTCACGGGCATGCTCCTGTCACGGCCTTCTTCATCCGCTTGCGGAACTCGTTGTCGGATTCCTCGCTGCGCGCCGCGCCGACGATCGCGAAGTGGTCGGGCAACAGGCGGCGAAACGCGAGCGCATACAGCGCCGGCATCAGCTTGCGCGACGTGAGATCGCCGGAGGCGCCGAAGATGACGAGCACACATGACTCCGGGCGACGCCTGATCTGCAGGCCCTCGAGCAGCGGGTTGGGCTCGACCGCGATCACTTGACCTCGCGAATCTGATGGCCGCCGAACTGATTCCGAAGCGCCGCCGTGACCTTGGCGGCGAACGACTCGTCCTGGCGCGATGCAAAGCGCGCAAAGAGCGCTGCCGTGATCACCGGCACCGGCACGCTCTCGTTGATCGCTTCGGTGATCGTCCAACGTCCTTCGCCTGAATCCTCGACATACCCGGCGACCTTCTCGAGCTCGTGGCCCTCCTGCTCGAACGCGGCATGCAACAGCTCGAGCAGCCACGAGCGCACGACCGAGCCGTAGCGCCAGATGCCCGCGATCTCGTGCAGGTCGAGCCCGAACTCGGACTCGCGCATCACCTCGAAGCCCTCGGCGTACGCCTGCATCAGGCCGTACTCGATCCCGTTGTGGATCATCTTCACGAAGTGACCGGCACCCGAGCGGCCCGACGTGCGCATAGCCATCGTCGGGGGCGAGCGCCGTGAAGACCGGCTCCAGTCGCTTGACCGGCTCGCCGTCGCCGCCCGCCATCAGGCAGTAGCCGTTCTCGAGGCCCCAGATTCCGCCGGAGACACCAACGTCGACGAAATGGATGGAGTGCTCCGCGGCCTCTGCGTACCGGCGCTGCGAGTCGCGGAAGTTCGAATTGCCGCCGTCGACGATCGTGTCGCCCGCCTCCCCGACGCCCAGCAGCTCCTGGAACGTCTCTTCGGTGATCTTGCCCGACGGAACCATCATCCAGAACGCGCGCGGCGCAACGAGCTGGTCGCGGAGCTCGGCGATCGACGACGCGGTCGACTCGACACCGGGGTCGTAGGTCTTCATGTCGTGGCCGTGCTGCACGAGCCGCTTCGTCATGTTGCCGCCCATCCGGCCGAGTCCGATCATTCCGACCTGCATGGCTACAGATTGTCCATGTTGATGCGCGCCACGCGTCGGCCGCGCTCGCGCAGCGACTCGAAATCGCCCGCGGCCTGGGCACGGATCAGCCGCCCGAAGCCGAAGCGGCGATCGGGGATCTTCAACTCGTCGCCGTAGTCCTCGACCACCTGCAGGAAGAGCCCGGTGTTGGGGCCGCCCTTGTGCAGCTGACCGGTCGAATGCAGGTAGCGCGGGCCGATCCCGGACGTGACGACGCACCCGGTTGCGGCCCTCGCGCGATCGCCGAGCGCCGCAACACGCGCCAGTGCCTCCTCCGTCGGATCGACGAACGCCTGGATGCAGACGTAGTCGCCCTCGTTCGCCTGCGCAAAGAGCTCGTCGGGTGATGAGACGTCCTCGAGCTTGACGTCGCCCGCTTCGAGCACCGCCTTCGTGCGATCCTTCGCCGCCTGCACGTCAGGCTGGTCGAACGGATTGATGCCGAGGATCGATCCTGCAACGGCGGTTGCGAACTCCCAGCGGAAGAACTCCTGGCCGAGCTCGTAGGGATCGGGAAGCCGCACCTCGTGCCACTGGCGGTCGGGTCCGCCGCCCGACTCACCCGGGGCGGGAATGAGACCCTTTCCCTGCTTGCCCGTCGACTCCGCGAGCAACTGCTCGGCCCAGAGGCCGAACCCGCTCGGCATCGTCGAAGCAGATCTTGTCGCGCCCCTCCTGCCAGCCGGCACCGAGCGCGAGACCGAGCTCGAGCCCCGGATTGCCTTCGTCGAGACGGCAGGCCTCGGCCATCTCGAGCGCGCGGTCGAGCAGCCGCTCGATGTCGATCTCGAGCAGGGCCGCCGGCACGAGCCCGAACGGCGAAAGCGCCGAGTACCGGCCGCCGATCGTCGGCTCGCCCGGATAGATCGCGCGGAACTCACGCTTGCGGGCGAGTGTCTCGAGCTCCGAACCGGGATCGGTGATCGCGACCCATTGCCTGCCGTGCGGGGCGAGCTTCCAGAAGTAGTCGGTGTGCGAGCGCGTCTCGAGCGTGGTTCCCGATTTCGACGCAGACACGAACAGCGTTCGGGGCAGGTTGAGCTTCTGCGTGAGCGCCCGAATCGCCTTGGGGTGCGTCGTGTCGAGCACGTGAAAGCGGTCGCCGCCGAATGACCGCCGCAGGACCTCGGGGGCAAGCGACGAGCCGCCCATCCCGAGGAGAACGATGTCGTCCACCTGCCCCTGAATGTCGTCGACGAGCATGAGCAGCAGGTCGATGTCCTCGCGCCGGCGCGCCGGCTCGTCGAGCCAGCCCAGCCACTTCGCCTCGTCCTTCGCCGTCCAGACCGTCGGGTCGCGCGACCAGATCCGCTCGACGAGCTCGCGGCGCTCGGTGGTCACGCTGTCGTCAGCGCGCCGCGCTTGGCGCGGATGCCGTCGAGCAGCTCGTCGAACGAGTCGGTGAACTTGCGCACACCCTCGTTTTCGAGCGTCTCGACGACCTCGTCGTAGTCGACGCCGGCGGCGCGGAGCTCCTCCAGGAGCCGCTCGGCTTCGTCGACGCCCTCGAGGATGGTGTCGCCGCGCACCTCGCCGTGATCCTGAAACGCTTCGACGGTCTCGGGCGGCATCGTGTTGACGGTGTCGGGGCCGATCAGCTCCTCGACGTACATCACGTCGCGATAGGCGGGGTTCTTGGTCGAGGTCGATGCCCACAGAGGCTTTTGCTTCGACGCGCCCGCGCCGGCGAGCGCCTCCCAGCGCGAACCGGCGAAGGCCTCCTGGAAATGGCGGTAGGCGATCCGCGCGTTCGCGATCCCGAGCTTGCCCTGAAGCGTCTTGTTGCCGAGCTCCTCGAGCCGGCGGTCGGTCTCCGTGTCGACGCGCGACACGAAGAATGACGCAACCGACGCGACCTTCGATGGGTCGCCGCCACTCGCGATCAGCCGCTCGAGCCCGCGAAGGTATGCCTCGACCACCGCGTCGTAGCGATCGAGCGAGAAGATCAGCGTGATGTTGATCGAGCGGCCCTCGGCGATGCAGTCCTCGATCGCCGGCAACCCTGCCAGCGTCGCCGGAATCTTCACGAACGCGTTCGGCCGGTCGACCGCCTCATGCAGCTCGATCGCCTGCGCGAAGGTCCCGTCCGTGTCCTGCGCGAGCCACGGATCGACCTCGATCGAGACGTAGCCGTCCCCACCACGGGTGCGATCCCAGACCGGACGCAGGACGTCACACGCATCGCGCACGTCGTCTTCGGCCAGCTTGAAGAAGATCTCGCGCACATCGTCGGTCTGACCGAGCAGCTCCCGCAGCTGATCGTCGTAGTCCTCGCCCTGCGAGATCGCCTTCTGGAAGATCGTCGGATTCGATGTCACCCCCGTCACCGAATCTTCATCGATCAGGCGCTGCAGCCCACCCGCGTGCACGAGCTCGCGCGAGAGGTTGTCGATCCAGATCGACTGACCGCGCTCAGCGAGCTTCTGCAGCCTGGTCATTGCTTCATCTCCTTCTCCATCGCCGCCACCTTCTCCAACCTAGCGACGTACCGCTCCCCGCCGTCGAAGCGTGCAGCGAGAAAGACGCCGGTGAGCTCGCAGGCGACCGATGCCCCGATGATCTCCGAGCCGAGGCAGAGCACGTTCATGTCGTCGTGCTCGACCGCCTGGTGCGCGCTGTAGAGATCGTGGCAGATCGCCGCGCGGATCCCGGTCATCTTGCAGGCAGCGATCGCAGCGCCGGCACCGGAGCCGCACACGATGATCCCGCGCTCGGCCTGTCCGGACTGGATCGCCTCGCCGACTTGACGCGCCTTGTCGGGATAGTCGACGCGCACCGAGGCGTCGTGCGTGCCGAGGTCGATCACCTCGTGACCGGCGAGCGACTCGATCACCGCGTCGCGGAGTGCAACACCGCGATGGTCGAATGCAACCGCAACCTTCATGCGGCTCGACAGTATCGGTTTCCCCCGTTCGAGGGTCGCCGTTCACCGCATCCTCGGCCAAGATGGGTCCGGCGTCCGGAAGGTCAGGCCGGACGCCGTTTTTCTTTCTACAAGGGCAGCTCCAACCGGAAGGTCGTGCCTTCGCCCGGCGTCGACCGGCAGCTGATCCGCCCGTCATGGGCCTCGGCGATCGCCTTCGTGATCGCAAGCCCGAGCCCGGTCCCCGGAATCGCCTGGTCGGTCGCCGTCGAAGCGCGGAAGAAACGCTGAAAGAGCCGATCCTGTTCGGCCTTCGGAATGCCGATTCCGGTGTCTTCGATTTCGACCACGCCGTTGCTCTGCTCGGCGAAGACACGAGCGATCACATGTCCACCCGCGGGTGTGAACTTGACCGCATTCGAGATCAGGTTCGACACGAGTTGGCCCAGTCGTTCGCGATCGCCGCGAACAGCAACAACGCCGTTCGGCTCGAGCTGCAGCTGCACCTCGTGCGAACGCGCGTCGGCACTCGCCGCCTCGACTGCCTCTGCCACGATTTCTTCGAGCCGAACAGCATCTTCGAGCTTGAGCTGGATACCGCTTGCGTCGAGGCGTGCGATGAACAGCAGGTCGCCGACGAGCCGTTGAAGCCGCTCCGAGCTTCGGTACACGATCGAGAGGAAGCGCTCTTGCTCCGGCAGCAACTCGCCGGCCTCGCCTTCGCGCAACATCTCGAGGAAGCCCATCATCGACGTGAGCGGCGTTCGCAGCTCATGAGAGACGGTCGCGACGAACTCGTCCTTCAACCGGTCGAGCTCGCGTTCCTGCGTTACTTCCCGCAACGTCCAGATCCGTCCGATCAAGCCGTCTTCACCCCGCATCGGAGCCGTGTAACCGATGAAGACACGCGACTTGTCGCGTAGCTCGAGCTCATCGACCGAAGGCTCCTCGGGGTTTTCCCGTAGGCGTTTCATCGTCGCGGCGAAACGCTCCGGATCCGCCATCTTGTCGGTGATCGAGAGCAGCTGGTCGATCACATTCGTGGCATCGCCCATCCTCAGATCGGCCGCGATCCTTTGCATCGGCCGGTTGGCGATCTCGACGTTGCCTTCGAGGTCGGTGAGGACGATGCCGTCGATCGTCGAGTCGAGCACCGAACGCAGCTCGCTTGCGAGGAGCTCGAGGCCGGTGTTCTGCGCCGCGAGCTCCCGCTGATGGTTTTCGATCGAATCCGCCATCGTGTTGAAGTTACGCGCGAGCTCTCCGATCTCGTCGCCGCCGATCACGTCGACTCGTTCCTGGAGCTGCCCGGACGCAAGCAGCTGGGTAGCGCGGGCGACACGGCGCACGGGCTGGACCACACGCCGGCTCACGTAGACACCGTAGAGCGCGATCAAGAGCAGCGACCCGGCAAGCCCGACGCCGCCGAGCGCAACGGCGTAGCTCTCGGTGCGATCGGCGCGCGCGCGCGAAGCATCCGAGCGCGCCTGCTCGGTGTTGACGAACGCCTTGAACTCCTACGCGCAGCTGGTCTTGTTCACGCAGGCCCGCGCTGCTGATGACGAGCTCCTTCGCCTTCTTCGGATCGCGCACGGCGATCTCGATCACGAGTGAGGCCCACGTGGCTGCGTAATGCAGGACACCGTCGTGAAGCCTTTGCGCCCGGAGCTCGCGCGTCTGGTCGCCCGCCGAAAGTGCGACGAGCTGCTTGGACACGGACTGCAAGTCCTGGCTCGCGACCCTGAGGGGGCCGAGATAGACGCCCTTGCGGGTGATCGCGTAGCGCCTGGCGTCTGTCTCGAGGTCGAGCACGATCTGCTCGAGGTGGTTGGCGCTCGCGATCACGGCCTCGGAATGGCCGCGCGCACGCTGCTGATCGCGTACGTTGCGAAGCGTCACGATCAGAATGACGAAGACGGCGCCGATGAGCACGCCAAGGGCGGTACTCGCAAACAGCATCCGCCGCCGCAGGCTCCCAGATTGCTGCATTGCTCACATATTGACCGCAGATATCGATGGCCGTCCTGATTTCATCCAACCTTCGCAAGGAGATCGCCGGAACCGCCCTGTTCGACGGGGTCTCGTTCAAGGTCGAGCGCCGTGACCGGCTGGCTCTCGCCGGCGCGAACGGAGCCGGCAAGACCACCCTGCTCAGAGCGCTCGCAGGCGAGATCAGGCTGGAGGGCGGTGAGCTCGCCTGGGAAAAGGGGGCCCGGGTCGCACTCCACGATCAGCGGCCGCCCGCGACGAGCAACCGGCCGCTCCGTGAATACGTTCTCGCCGGGACCGCCGATCTCGTCGCCGTCGAAACCGAGCTGCGGCAGGCTCGAGGCGGCGATGGCAGGCGGGGAGCACGATCCGAAGACGCTCGCCCGATATGGGTCCGCACAGGCGCGGCTCGAGCACGCCGGCGGCTACGACTGGCGCGAACGCGCGGCGGGAGTGATCCGCGGCCTCGGCTTCACGGACGACGATCTCGACCGGCCGCTCACGACTTTCTCCGGCGGCGAGCTGACGCGTGCGTCCCTCGCGCGTGCACTCGCGGCGCAGCCCGACCTGCTGCTCCTCGACGAGCCCACGAACCATCTCGACATCGACTCGATCGAATGGCTCGAAGAGCTGCTGCGCGGGATCGACGCCGCGGTGATCCTCGTCGCGCACGACCGTTGGTTCCTCGAGGCGGTGACGACCGCCGTGTTGCAGCTCGAAGGCGGCCGCTCGACGTTCTTCCCCGGCGAGTGGCACGTGTGGCGCCGCGAGCAGGCGGCGCGTGCGATCCATGCGGCGAAGACCGCGGAGCGGCAGGCGGACGAGATCGCCCGCCTCGAGCGGTTCGTCGAGCGTTTCCGCGCGAAGAACACGAAGGCCAAGCAGGCGCAGTCGAAGATGAAGCAGATCGGCCGGATCAAGGCGCAGCAGGTCGAGGCGGGTGGGCCCGCGCGGCGCACGCTCGGCTTCGAATTCTTGAAGCCGAAGCGCTCGGGCCGCATCGTCGTCGAGACCGTCGCGCTCGACGTGCGCGCCGGCGACAAGGAGCTGCTGCACGACGTGTCGTTCGCGCTGGAGCGCGGCGAGCACGTCTCGCTCGTCGGGCCGAACGGGGCGGGCAAGACGACGCTGCTCGAGACGCTGCTCGGCCTGCGCGAGCCCGCGGCGGGAGTCGTGCGGCTCGGCCACGACGTCGTGCCCGCGTACTTCTCCCAGCACGAGGCCGAGCTCGACGAGCGCGGCTCGGTGCTCGACGCGACGATGGGGGCGACGGGCTTGAAGCGCACCGACGCACAAGCGCTGCTCGGCCGCTTTCTGTTCTCGGGGTGGGACGAGCACGAGAAGCCGGTCGTCGCGCTCTCGGGCGGAGAACGCCGCCGCCTGGCGCTCGCCCACGTCGTCGCGAGCGGTGCGAACTTCCTCGTCCTCGACGAGCCGACGAACCATCTCGATCTCGAGAGCCGCGAGTCGCTCGAGGCCGCGCTCGAAGCGTTCCCCGGCACGGTGCTGCTCGTGTCGCACGATCGCGCGTTGCTCGATGCGGTCTCGGGACGCTTGCTCGCGATCGAGGACGGGCGACTCGTCTCGTACGCGGGAGGCTGGGCGGAGTACCAACGCCGCGGAGAGCCTGAGGTCGTGCCTGAAGCGACCCGCCCCGAAGCCGAAAGTGAGGGCGCGCGCAACCACAGAAACCAGAACAGAGCCCACTCGAGCTGGTCGAGCGCGAGATCGCACGCAGCGAGTCACGCGTGGCCGAGCTCGAACGGCAACTCGCCGAGGACTGGACGAACGTCGACCTCGTCGCCGCCCACCGCACGGCGCGCGACGACCTCGCCGCGCTGCTCGCGCGCTGGGAGTCGCTCTTCGGCGGCTAGACTCTGTGGACAGGCCGTCACACTTCTGTTGCGACGGCTGCCGCCGGACATGTCCGTTGCGGACTAGGCCCAGAACGCCGCGAACGCGTCCGGGTCGGTCGGCACCGCGTCGATCTCCTGCCACCGCCCGTCGCGCAGCGTGATCAGCAGCACCTGGTCGATGTCGATCTCGCGGCCGAGCCGCTTCCCGCGCGCCCGATAGACCGCCACCGCGTGCTCGTCGTCGGCGAGCGCCCACCGAAGCTCGCTGCGATAGGTGCCCTCGGTCAGCCGACGGGTCATGCGGAAGAGCTCGAAGATGTCGTCACGCCCGCGGTACTCGCGCGCGACCGGCACCGATCCCGCAACCCGCCAGACCGCGTCCTCGGCGATCACCTCGAACAGGGCGCGCGGCTCGGCGCCGCCGAAGGCGTCGAAGACGCGGCGGATGTCGTCGAGCGGAGTTATTTCCTGAGGGCGCTTGTCGGCGCCGACCATCAGGACGTGCCGGCTCTGCCGGCGCGTCCGTCTGCGCTGCTGACCGGAAACGAGGGGCGTTGTGATCAACGCTCGAGCGGCGCCATCGTCAGACCGTGGCCCTCGAGCTGGGAGTGGTAGAGCTCCGGCGAGCTCCCGATGCCCCGAGAACACGATCGCCTGCCCGGTCGTGTGGATCTTGGTCGCCAGCTGAATCCCCTTGTCGTAATCGACGCCGGGAATCGTCTGCGCGAGCGCGAACGCGACGCCCTCGAAGGTGTTGTGGTTGTCGTTCAGGACGATCACCCGCCACGCATCGCCGGTTCGAGATCCCGTGCCCTTGCGCACGCGCTCCTTCGGGGGCGTCATCGTGCTCATGAGGCGTCAAAGGTAGCGATCACGGCATCGGCAATCACCCGCAGCGGCCGGCCCGAGACCTGGCTCGCCTTGCGCAGGCGCGCGAACGCGTCTGCCTCGGAGAGCTTCTCCTTCTCCATCAGCAGGCCCTTGGCCCGCTCGATCACCTTGCGGTCGGCGAGCGCCTGCGTGAGCGAGTCGGCGTCGGCCCGGACGGCCACCAGCTCCTCGTAGCGCGCCTTTGCGAGCTCGATCGCGGGGACGATGTCCTGCTCGCGGAACGGCTTGACGAGGTAGCCGTACACGCCGGCTTCGGCGGCGCGCTCGACGAGCTCGCGCTGATCGAAGGCCGTCAGCATCACGATCGGGAGCGGCCGCTCCTCGAGCATCCGCCGCGCCGCCTCGATCCCGTCGAGCCGCGGCATCTTCACGTCCATCACCGCCAGATCGGGCTTGTGCTCGCGGGCGAGCTCGACGGCCTCCTCGCCGTCGCGCGCCTCGGCGACGACCTCGTAACCCGCCCGCACGAGCAGGCCGCACAGGTCGAGGCGGATGATCGTCTCGTCCTCGGCGACCAGGATGCGCATGCTCATGCAGGGAACCGCACTTCGGCGCGCGTGCCGCCGTCGCCGCGTCAGCTCGAGCGTCCCGCGCAGCTCGTCACGCACGAGCGCGCGCACGATCGAGAGGCCGGTCCCGTCCGCTGCATCCGCGCCGATCCCCGGCCCGTCGTCGCTGATCGCGAGCACGACGTCGCCGTTGTGCCGGTGGAGGTCGACCTGGACGCGGCCGCCGCCGTGCTCGAACGCGTTTCCGAGCAGCTCCGAGAAGACGAGCGCGAGCGCGGTTGCGCGGTCGCCCGCGAGCGTGAGCGGCTCGAGGTGCTCGTCGACGGCGCGGCCGTCGGCGACACCCTGCACGAGCGTTGCGCGCAACCGCCCGAGCAGATCGGCGAGATCGACGTCGTCGTCGCGGCGCTCGGTCAGCAATTCGTGCACCGCCGCAATCGCGAGGATCCGGTTGACGGAATCTTCGAGCGCCTTCTGCGGGTCGATCACGCCGTCGGCGCGCGCCTGGAGTCGCAGCAGCGACGCAACGGTCTGAAGGTTGTTCTTGACGCGGTGGTGGATCTCCTGGGCGAGCACGCCGCGCATCACCGCGCGGCCGTGCTCGAGCGCAACGGCCGCCTGCTGCGCAATCGACGCGAGCAGCTCATGGTCGTGCTGGGTGAAGGGCGAAGCCCGGTCGACGACGAGCTCGCCGATCTGGCGGCCGCGCCAGCGCAGCGGCTGGCGGATCGCGTGCGCGTCCGCGCGCCCCTCGGGCCAGGCAATCTCGCCGTCCTCGAGTACGAGCGCGGCGCCGGTCGCCGAGAGCGCATCCATCGTCGTCTTCACGATCGCCTCGAGTGATTCCTCGAGATACAGGGACTCGGAAACGGCTTCCGAGATCCGAGCAAGCGCCTCGAGCTCGTGGACGCGGCGCTGTGCCTCGCTGTAGAGCTTCGCGTGCTCGATCGACTGGGCGACCTGGGCGGCGATCACGAGCAGCAGGTCGATCTCGTCCTCCGTGAACTCGCGCGGCTCGCGCGTGCGCACGTTGAGCGCGCCCTCGAGCCGCTCGCCGCGGGCCAGGATCGGCACGGCGAGGATCGACTCGTATTCGTCCTCGGGCAGGTTCGGGAAGTTCTTGAAGCGCGGGTCGAGGTGCGCCTGGCGAGAGATCGCGACCGGCGCCCGGGCAGCGGCCGCCGACCCCGTGATTCCCTCGCCCGGCCGCATCCTGGGCCGGTGGGTCATTTCCTCGACGCTGGTGCCGTGGGTGGCGCGCAGCACGAGCTCGCGGGCCTGCTCGTCGTAGAGGTAGACGAAGCAGGCGTCGGCGTGGAGCGCGTCCGCGACCTTGGTCGCGACCTGCGAAAGCACCTCTTCGAGGTCGAGCGTCGAGTTGACCGCCTCGATCGTCTCGGTCAGCAGGCGCAGGTGGCGTTCGCGAATGTCCATCCGCCCGCAAGCGTACGCTCGCCGGGCCCTGTTTCAATTTACAAACCGCTTACGCGGATAAGGGGAATTTCTTTGAAAAGCGGGAATAGGTTCACATCGTGAGCGCTCTTGCCCTCGACCTTCGCGGCACCGCCGGCTTCCTCGTGGCGGATGCGCGCGGACGGGTGGTCGGCCGGGTCGAGTGCGCGATGTACGGAACCTCCCCCGAAGAGCCCGACGCACTGTCGGTGCGGTCGGGATTCATGGCCCGGCGCCGGCGCCTGGTGCCGGCCGAGTCGATCGAGCAGATCGATGGCGGTTCCAAGGTCATCGGCCTCCGCGTCGACCGCGACACCATTCGCACGTTCCTCTAGTCCGTGCCGTGTGAGGACGCGCGGCGAAGCCGCACGTCCGTATGCGTAGGCGGCCGCGAGCGGACGAACAGTTCGCGCACGACGAAGCCGGCCCGTCGCGCGAGAAGCAGCCGCCCCTAGAGCACGCCCAGGTAACGGTCCAGCTCCCACTGCGTGAGCTGTACGCGGTAGTCGTCCCACTCCTTGCGCTTGAGCCGGATGTAGTTCTCGAAGATGTGCGGGCCGAACGCGCGCTGCATCAGCTCGGACGACGCGAACTCGTCGATCGCCTCGCCGAGCGTCTCCGGGAGCGAGACGATCCCGCGCTCGCGGCGCTCGTCCGCGGACAGGTGGTACAGGTTCGTCTCCATCGGCGCGGGCAGCTCGTAGTTGCGCGCGATGCCCTCGAGCCCGGCGTGCAGGAGCGCGGCGAACGTGAGGTACGGGTTGCACGCCGGATCGGGGCAGCGGAGCTCGGCGCGGGTCGCCTGCTCCGATCCTGGCTTGTAGAGCGGGATGCGGACGAGCGCCGAGCGGTTGCGCTGCGACCACGCGACGTACACGGGCGCCTCGAATCCCGGCACGAGCCGCTTGTACGAGTTGACCCACTGCGCGAACACCGCCGATAGCTCGCGCGCGTGGTGCAGCAGGCCGGCGATGAACGCCCTGCCCGCAGGCGAGAGGTGGTAGGCCTCGTCCTCGGCGAAGAACTGGTTTCGGCCGTCCTTGAAGAGCGACATGTGCGTGTGCATGCCCGAGCCGTTCTCGCCGAACAGCGGCTTCGGCATGAACGTCGCGTAGACGCCGTGCGTCGCGGCGATCTCCTTCACGATCAGCCGGTAGGTGATCGTGTAGTCGGCCATGTCGAGCGCCGGTGCGTAGCGCATGTCGATCTCGTGCTGCGACGGCGCGACCTCGTGGTGGTGGTACTCGATCGGGATCCCGACCGCCTCGAGCGCCTTGATCGTCTCGTAGCGGAGGTCGGTCGCCGCGTCGAGCGCGGTCATCGCGAAGTAGCCGCCCTCGTCGAGCGTCTCGGTGCCCTTGCTGTCCTTGAAGAGGAAGTACTCGAGCTCGGGGCCGACGTTGAACGTGTCGAAGCCCATCTGGCTCATCCGCTCGAGCGCGCGGCGCAGCACGTGCCGCGGGTCGCCCTCGTACGGCTCGCCGTCCGGCTTGACGACGTCGCAGATCATCCGGCCGACCTTCGGCGCCCGCGATCGTCGGCATGATCTGGAAGGTCGCGGGATCGGGAATCGCGACCATGTCGGACTCCTCGATCGCGTTGAAGCCGGTGATCGACGAGCCGTCGAAGCCCATCCCGTCGTCGAGCGCCCCGCGCATCTCGGCCGGGGTGATCGCGAAGCTCTTCAGGTGGCCCTCGAGGTCGGTGAACCAGAAGAGGACGTAGTCGACCTTCTCCTTCTCGATCCGCTCCAGGACGGCGCTGCCGCGCCTCCGGATCCGACGTCGCCCGCGCCCTGCTCTCGATCATCCCCATCTGAAATCTCCTCCCGATCTGGACGGCCGGCTCGCTCTAAGCTAACGTGCTCTGTACGCGCGCCGTCGAGCACGGCCGCGGAGGCAACGAGGCCTCGCGACTCTTGGAGTCGTGGGGCTTTTTTGTTGGACCAACGGAAGACAAGCGAAACGCGGGAGGAACGGCAATGGCGAGCGAAGAGAAGCACTACCTGTCGAACGGCGCCGAGACGGGGACGGCGCCCGCCGAGGCGCTCGAGTTCGGGCGCACGACGCAGGCGAAGATGGTCGACCTGAAGTTCACCGACCTGCTCGGCTCGTGGCAGCACATGACGCTGCCGCTCTCGGCGTTCGACGAGAGCGCCTTCGAGGACGGCCTCGGCTTCGACGGCTCGTCGATCCGCGGCTGGCAGGGCATCTCCGAGAGCGACATGCTCCTGATGCCGCAGGCCGACACGGCGATCCTCGACCCGTTCACGCGAGACGCCGACGCTGTCGATCCTCTGCGAGATCCTCGACCCGATCACGCGCGAGCCGTACGACAAGGATCCGCGGCGGGTCTCGCGCGCGCGCCGAGGAGTACCTGCGCTCGACGGGCATCGCCGACACGTCCTACTTCGGGCCCGAGAGCGAGTTCTTCGTCTTCGACTCGGTCTCGTACGACATGCAGGTCAACCGCTCGGACTACGAGGTCGACTCGGCCGAGGGGCACTGGAACTCGGGCAAGCCCGGGCTCGGCTACACGGTGCGGCCGAAGGAGGGCTACTTCCCGCCGTCGCCGCCCGACACGCTGCACGACATGCGCACGCGAGATGGTGCTGACGCTCGAGCGCCTCGGGATCCCGTGCGAGTTCCACCACCACGAGGTCGCGACCGGCGGCCAGTGCGAGATCGACATGCGCTTCGGGACGCTGACGCGCATGGCCGACCAGGTCATGACCTACAAGTACGTGGTCAAGAACGTCGCCCACCGGCACGGCAAGACCGCGACGTTCATGCCGAAGCCGCTCTTCGGCGACAACGGCTCGGGCATGCACTGCCACCAGTCGCTCTGGAAGGAAGGCGCGACGCTGATGGCGGACCCCTCGGGCTACGCCGGCCTCTCGGAGCTCGCGCGCAACTACGTCGGCGGGCTGCTCGCCCACGCGCCGGCGCTGCTCGCGTTCTGCGCGCCGACGACGAACTCGTACCGCCGGCTCGTGCCGGGCTACGAGGCGCCGGTCAACCTCGTCTACTCGCAGCGCAACCGCTCGGCGTGCATCCGCATCCCGATGTACTCGAGTCGCCGAAGGCGAAGCGGATCGAGTTCCGCTGCCCGGACCCGACGGCGAACCCGTACCTCGCGTTCTCGGCGATGCTGATGGCCGGCCTCGACGGGATCGAGCGCGGCCTCGACCCGGGCGCGCCGGCCGACTTCGACCTGTTCGAGGAGTCGCACGGCGAGATCGCGCAGGTGCCCGGGCTCGCTCGCCGAGACGCTCGACGCGCTCGAGGCCGACCACGCGTTCCTGACGAAGGGCGGCGTGTTCAGCGAGGACCTGATCCAGACCTGGATCGACTGGAAGCGCGAGAACGAGGTCGACGTCGTCCGGCTCCGCCCGCACCCGGCCGAGTTCTTCCTCTACTACGACGCGTAGGAGGTCAAGGCCGACGGCCTCGCGCGCGTCGAGATCCGCGACATGCCGGCCAGGCGACTGGCCGCCAGGTCGCGGCGCATCTACGCGGCCGGGATCGCGACGCGCAACGCGACCTTCGAGACCGAGGTGCCGGAGTGGGAGGCTGGGACGCGGCGCACCTGCGCGGACCACCGCTTCGTCGCGACCGGCGGCGACGGGATCGTCGGCTGGGCCGCGCTCACCGCCTACTCCGACCGCTGCTGCTACGAAGGCGTCGCCGACCTGAGCGTCTACGTCGACCCGGCGGTCCAGGGTCGCGGCGTCGGCCGGGCGCTGCTCGAGCGGCTCGTCGCGAGCGCGGAGGGCGCCGGGATCTGGACGCTCCAGGCGGGCGTCTTCGCCGAGAACGAGGCCTCGCTCGCCCTGCACCGGCGCTGCGGCTTCCGCGTCGTCGGCACGCGCGAGCGGATCGGCCAGCTGGACGGCGTCTGGCGCGACGTGCGTCCTGCTCGAGCGCCGTTCGCCGTAGTCTCGGCGCGTGCGGTACGTCTTCGTCGACTGCCGCTGGTCGCTCGACGACCCGGACTGGGGACGCGCGCAGTACCTCGCCGGCCACATTCCGGGCGCGGTCTTCCTCGACGTCGAGCGCGACCTCTCCGCGCCGCCCGGGGCCGGCGGGCGCCATCCGCTGCCGGCGCGCGCCGACTTCGCGCGCGCAGCCGGCGCGGCCGGGATCGGCGCCGGCGTCTTCGTCGTCGCGTACGGCTCGCTCGGCGGCGCCGAGCGGCTCTGGTGGCTGCTGCGCCACTTCGGCCACGACGACTGCGCGGTGATCGACCTCGACGGCGTGGCACGGCCCGCTCGCGCCGGCGAGGAGCAGCGCCGAGCCGCGACCGTTCGAGCCGCGAGCCGCGCACCGACGACACGATCGAGCCGCGACGAGCTCGCGGCCCGCCACGGCGAGCTCGTCGTCGTCGACGCGCGCCTGCCCGCCCGCTTCCGCGGCGAGCCGAACCCGATCGACCGCGTGCCCGGCCGCATCCCCGGCGCGCTGAACGCGCCGTGGAGCGCGAGCCGCTTCCCGAGCTACCCGACGGCGAGCTCGTCGCCTACTGCGGCTCGGGCGTCACCGCCTGCGTCGTCCTGCACCGCCTCCACCTCGCCGGCCGCGAGGGCCGCCTCTACCCCGGCTCGTGGTCGGAGTGGGAGCAGCACCCGGAGCTGCCGCGAGAGACCGGGTAACTGGCACGGGCCCAAACGCGTTGCACCGCGTGACGCGTCGCTGCGCCGTTCGCTCGCTCCTCGACCTGGTGCTCGTCACAGCCCTGCTGCTCGCGTACGGCTCCTCGCCGTGGGCGTGGCTCGGAGGGCCCGTCTCGGCCCTCTTCATCTGGCGGCTCGACTGCTCGGGACGCGCTACGCCGCAGCGGTCGACGTCGAGCCGTACGCGGCGAGGTACCGCTCCCACCGCTTCGGGATCTTCGGCGTCGCGAGGCGGATGAAGAGCACGGGCGCCGGCGGCCGCGGCGGGTGCTGGAGCTCCATCTGCACCTCGTGCGGCAGCCGGTTCCCCTTGCGCAGGTTGCACGGCGCGCACGAGGTGACGACGTTCTCCCAGACCGACTCGCCGCCGCGCGAGCGCGGGATCGACGTGGTCGAGCGTCAGCCGGCCGCTCGCCGTGCCGCAGTAGACGCAGCGCCAGCCGTCACGCGCGAAGAGCGCCCGCCGCGAGATCTTCCGCTGCACGATCCGCGGCACGCGGACGTAGTGCACGAGCCGGATCACGTGCGGCCACGGAAACGTCGCCGTGGCCGAGCAGAGTGGTCGGTCGAGCTCTTCGATCACCTCCGCCTTCCCCTTGAAGACGAGCACGTGCGCGCGCCGCAGCGAGCACACGTTGAGCGGCTCGTAACTCGCGTTCAGGACGAGAACCTGCTGCACGCTGACCGAAATGTACCGCGATCCGGAACGGGCTACCCGCGCCATCGCGCGCTCGACCGCCTCCTGCTCCTCGGGCGAGAGCGCGACCGACGGCCTGCCGCGGTCGAGCTCCTTCATGTAGATCCGGGCGTAGTCGCGGCCCTGGATCGCCGTGACGACGACCCCGCTGCGCGCGGCGTCGAGCAGCGCGAGCGACGCCGACTGGTGGCCGCCCGTGTCCTCGTAGGCGTCGTAGCGGACGATCGCGCGTGTTCGCGACGCGTCCCGTCGACGCGCCGGTCGACGCGCGCGAGCGCCGCCGCGACCTCGTCGACGGCGCGGTGCAGGTCGTCGATCCGGCCCTGGAGCGAGACCGCGAACTCGACGAGGTCCTTGCGGCCGCCGCCGATCAGCACGCGCTGCGCGTCGCGGAGCCGGCGGACCCGCACCCACGCGACCCACGCGAGCGCGAGCCCGGCGACCCCGACCACGCACGCGACGATTGCGACGACGGCGCGACGTTCGCCGGAGACGTGCATGCCGGACTAGCGGCAGCGAGAAGATGACCGGGTAGACTGGCCGAGTTGTTCGACTTGTTGGTCTCGCCCGGCACCGGCTTCACGTCGACCTTCAACGTTCGTCTGCGTCGCGAACGGCACCTCGCCGAGGTTGGCGAACGTCACCGTCTTGCTCGCCCGGGTTGATCAGCTGGATCGTCTGCGTCTTCACGATCGGCCTGCCTGCGGCTCCGGCGGTCGATCGTCAGCGTGACCGGGATGTGCACCTCCTGGAAGTCGCCGGAGTCCTGGACCGTGACGTCGAACGCGAGCGTCGTCGTCGCCGTGACGGTGTTGAGGGTGCCCGCGATCAGCGTCTGGCCGCCCGGCTGCGCCTTCACCGACACGATGTTCGTCCCGTGGAGCCCGCTCGGCGTGCCGCCGGCGAGCGCCGCGGATGCGCTGCAGGACGAGCGCCATGAATGGGCCGGAGCACTCAGCAGGTCGGTGCTGAGACGAACTGCGACTCGGGCACGCGCACGCCGCTGACGCCGTCGCGCTCGAGCTGCTGCACCGCGAGCGCCTTGAAGAGGTCGTCCCAGATCACGTCGCTCGCGATCAGCCGCTCGGCCTGGGCGGCGAGCACGCCGAGTCGGCGGTCGTGTCCTTCGACGTCGCGGTGTCTGGAACGTCGTCGGCGAGGCCCGAACACCGCTGACGCGAAACTGGAGCGCCTCGACGAGGTGCGCGTTCTCGTCGCGCAGCCGTCCGGGCGGGTTGAGGCCTGCGCGCGGCGGTGACGTTCTGCTGCTCCTGGTCGGCGATCCCGCGGAGCCTCGAGCTCGATCTCCGCGACCTTCAGCCCGGCGTCGTCAGCACGGTCGCCAGCGCCTTGCCGTTCGCGGTCGACTGCGCCGCGATCTTGCGCGACGTTGTCCATGTAGTTCGCGTACGAGTCGTGCTTCGACGAGCTCGCGCACGACTGGATCAGCAGCGCGAAGACGAGCACGACGACGATCGACGATCACGACGAGGCCGAGCAGGCGCAGGAGCGGCGCGGCGCCGCGCGGCGGCCCGAGGCGCTGCGGCCGCCGGCCCTCCCGGACGCCGCGGCAGCCGCCGGCGCGGCGCGGGCTGCCTCTCGCCCGTCGCGGGCTCGTCGTCGAAGAAGTCGAACTCGATGTCGTCGTCGCGTTCCATCCATTCCGGCGTCGAATCTATCGGTTCGGGGCAAAGGACTTCTCCTGGGCGCGACGTAAAAGCCGAGGGTGTCCATCCGTCGCGCCGCAGCGCAGGAGCTGATCCTCGGCCGCTACCGGCCGCTGCGGCCGCTCGGATCGGGCGGAATGGGCCACGTCTGGCTTGCGCGCGACGAGCAGACCGGCCTCGACGTCGCGCTGAAGATCGTCGCGCGCGAGGGAAAGGCCGCCGCGCGCGCCGAGCGCGAGGCGCGGGCCGCGGCCGCGCTGCGCCATCCGCGCTGCCAGCGGATCTACGCGCTCGCGCGCGACCCGGGCCACGTCTACATCGCCTACGAGTACGTCCCGGGCCAGACGCTGCGCCAGGCGCTCGCGGCCGGCGAGCTCGACGACCGCGGCGCGGTCGAGGTCGCCGCGCAGGTGCTCGAGGCGCTCGCGCACGCGCACGGGCGCGGGATCGTCCACCGCGACGTCAAGCCGTCGAACGTGCTGCTCGCCGAGAGCGACGAGATCGACGTGCGGCTGCTCGACTTCGGGCTCGCGCAGATGGCCGAGTTCGACACGCTGACCGCGATCGGCGACGTCCCCGGCACGCTCGGCTACGTCTCGCCCGAGCGGCTGCTCGGCAAGAAGGCGACCGCCGCCGCCGACGTCTGGGCGGTCGGCGTGATGCTCTGGGAGGCGCTCGCCGGCTCGCATCCGTTCCGGGAACGGCGGGCCGAGCGAGACATCGCGGCGGATCCAGGCCGGAGCGCCGCCGCTCGCGCGAGTGCGGCCCGACCTGCCGGAGGCGCTCTGCAACGCGCGGTCGCGAGCGCGCTCGTCGCTCGACCCGGCGCGACGGCCCGAGGCCGGGAGTGCTCGCCGGAGACTCCGCTCGCTGACAGCGGAAGCGCGCGCAAACGGAAGAGCACGCAACCGCGCGAACGCCGAGAGCCCGCCGCGGAGTCGCAGCCGCGAGCCGCTCGCGAGCCGCGCTCTTCCCGCCGGCGCTTGCCGCCGCGCGACCGGCTGGGTCACGTCGACGCCTGCCGTTCTACCCGGCGAGCTGGCCGCTCGGGCTCGCGGCGGTCGCCGGCGCGCTGCGCGTTGCCGCGCCGCGCGCCGGGCTCGCGTTCGCGCTCGCGTCGCGTTCTTCCCGCTCGCGAACATCTCGCTCGGGCTCGCGATCCTCTTCGCGGCGCTCGCCGCGGCTGGCTCGCGCTCACCTGGCACGACGCGCGCGTCGGGCCTGCTGCTCGCTCGCCGGCCCGCTGCTCGCGCCGTTCGGCGCGCTCGGCGCTCGTGCCGCTCGCCGCGCAGCTCGCGCGCGGCCGCCTGCGGCGCGCCGTCCAGGCCGGCGCGGCCGTGCTGCTCGCAGCGCTCGTCGCGGGCCTCGGCACGAGCGGCTGCCGTTCGACGGGTCGGCGCCGCCGCTCGGCGCTCGGGATCGCCGGCAGCCGCAGCCCGGGCGCCGTCGCCTACGCGCTCTGGCAGGCGCTGCTCGCCCATCCGGCGCTGCTCGCGGAGACGTGCGTCTTCGCCGCCGCCGCCGCGCTGCTCCCGCGTGTCCGCGGCCCGTGGCCGTCGCGGTCTTCGCCGCGGGCCTCCTCGCGGCGGCCGCGCTGCCGCGCCCGGCGGCCGCGCTCGCGCCGCTCGTCGCCGCCGCGTGGATCACCGCATCGATCCTCGCCTTGTCTGGACCGGCGACGAAGAGGTACTCGTGGTTGCGTAAGTGGGACACGCGACCGACCCGCTCGCCGCGCGGGTTGTAGATCCCGATCTGGGCACCGACGTAGCGCTTCGAGTCGATCTCGATCCGCCCGACGTGACCGCGCTGCGCCAGCAGCTCCTCGACGTGAAGCGGATCGTGGAAGCCCTCGTCGTTGAAGGAGACCATCAGCCACGGCGCACGCAGGTCGCCGAGCAGCTCGGCAATGCAGCGGACGCCTGGCGGCGGGAGTTGTAGCGGCTCTTTCGCTCGCGGCAGTCGACGCGCTTGCCCGCGATGCCGTACTGCTCGGGCGCGTCCCAGCGGACGAGCGTTTCCCAGACGTGGTAGTTCGAGAAGTAGGAGTGATTGTTGTAGGGCGGATCGATGTAGACGAGGTCGACGTCGAGGCTCGGCGCGAGCTCGTTCGCGTCGAGGCGCAGCACCGTTCCCCGGCGGCCCCGGAACTGCCGCCGGCATGCGCAGCTCGAGTCGTTGTAGGATCGCGACGCCCACGCCTTCAGGTACGCCATCTGCAGGCCGGTGGTGCTGTCGACGCGGTCGGCCGCCTCGAGCAGCGACGTGAGCACGATCCCCCGCTCGACGGGCGAGAGCCGATAGCCGTCGATCGCCGCTCGGATCGCGTCGATCCGCCGGCCGTTGTGAGGCTGGACGTAGCGGGTGCGCTGGCAGAACGCCTCCGTGAAGTACCCGTCGTGACCGGGAAGCGCCGCAAGCTCCGCGAGAACGCGAGCCAGCCGGGCTCTGTCGACCGATCCGTCCGCTGCGATGTACGCGTGGCCGAGCGCTTCCGAGTACGTGGCGAGGTCGTTCGAGACCACTTCGAGCCCGAGCCCGCGCAGCGCCTGCCCGACGCGGTGGTGCCGGCGAAGAGGTCGCAGGCCGTGCGCACGGGCAAAAGGGACGCAGCGAGCCGGATCAGCGGCACGAGCGTCCGTCTTCGAACCGATGTACTTGATCATGCTGTTGCCAACGTAAGCCCCACATACGACGTAACTAGACTGGCCCGCCGGGGTATACACCCCGGCTCATGAGCGTGCTCCGCACCATCGAATCGAAGCTCGAGTCCCTCTTCGAGGGCGTGTTCGGTCGCGCCTTCCGGACGAACGTGCAGCCGGTCGAGCTCGCGCGCAAGCTCGTCAAGGAGATGGACGACCACCGCAACGTCTCGGTGTCGCGCGTCTACGTGCCGAACGAGTACACGATCTACCTCTCGCCCGCCGACCGCGAGCAGTTCTCGAGCTACGAGGACTCGCTCCGCGACGAGCTCCAGGAGTACCTCGCCGAGCACGCGCGGCGCGAGCGCTACGTGCTGCTCACGCCGCCGCGGGTCAAGCTCGAGACCGACGCCGACCTCGACATCGGCGTCTTCGGGATCGCGACCCGGCTCGTGCGCGGGCCCGGAACCCAGGCGCCCGGAGGGTGCGCCCGCGGAGCAGGCCAGTCCGGGGCGACGATGATCTACAAGGCGTCCCGCCGCCGGAGGCAGCGGCGACGGCGCGGCCGCGCCGTCGAGGCGCGACCCCCGCCGCGCTGACGATCGCGGGCCAGCGACACGAGCTCGCCGGCGAACGGGCCGTGCTCGGCCGCTCGAAGGACTGCGACATCCAGGTCCCCGACCCGAACGTCTCACGGCGCCACGCCGAGGTCCGGCGCGAGGGCAACACGTACACGGTGGTCGACCTCGACTCGACGAACGGGATCGAGGTCGACGGCAAGCGCGTCAAGCGGCTCGAGCTCGAGGACGGCACGCGCTTCACGCTCGGCTCGACCGAGATCGTCTTCTCCGAGGAGCTCTCGTGTGCTCGGCTCGGCACAGGTCGAGACGACGCTGCTCGTTCTCAAGATCGCGTTCCTCGTCCTGCTCTACCTCTTCATCTGGCGGATCGTCCGCTCGGCGTCACGCGACCTGCGCCTGCCGCAGGAGTCGATGATCCTGCCACCGCAGCAGGCGTCGGCTCTGCTGCCGCAGCCGCGGCCGCGTCCAGGGGAAGCTCGTCGTGGTGGAGAGCCCGGCGCTGGAGAAAGGCGACATCGTGACGCTCGACTCGCCGCGCCTCCGGTCGGCCGCGGCGGCGACAACGAGATCCCGATCGAGCGCGACGAGTACGCCTCCACACGTCACGCGCGCTTCGAGCCGCGCCGCGACGGCGTCTACGTCGAGGACGTCGGCTCGACGAACGGCACCTTCGTCAACGGCATCCGTCTCACGCGCGAGCGGCGGCTCGCACCCGGCGACGTCGTGCGGGTCGGCGAGACCGACCTGCGGTTCGAGCCGTGAAAATCGGCCAGCGCTACGCCGAGACGAATCCGGGCCGGAAGCGGCGCCGCAACGAGGACGCGTTCGTCTGCGACCCGCCGCTGTTCGCGGTGGCGGACGGGATGGGCGGCGCCCAGGCCGGCGAGGTCGCCTCCTCGCTCGCGGCGAACGCGCTGAAGGAGCGCGGGATCGGCGATGCGCGGGGACGGAGAGCGCCGCGTCGCCGAGCTGATCCAGGAGGCGAACCGGCGCGTGCATCAGCGCGCGCTCGACGACGCCGCCGCCTCGGGGATGGGGACGACGATGACGGTCGCGCTCTTGCACGAGGACGGCACGGTCACGATCGGCCATGTCGGCGACTCGCGCGCCTACCTCCTGCGCGAGGATGCGCTCGAGCAGCTCACCGACGACCACTCGCTCGTCGCCGAGCTCGTGCGGCGCGGCGAGCTCTCCCCCGACGAGGCCGAGGTGCATCCGCAGCGCTCGGTGATCACGCGCGCGCTCGGCACCGATCCGGACGTCGACGTCGACGTGTTCTCGCTTCAGGCGCAGGCGGGCGACCTGTTCCTGCTCTGCTCCGACGGGCTCTCGACGATGGTCGACGCCGACACGATCACCGCGCGCGTCGCGCAGAACCGGCACGACCTCCGTGCGGCGACTCGCGCGCTGATCAAGGCAGCCAACGATCGCGGCGGCGACGACAACATCACGACCGTGCTGTTCGACGTCGCCGAAGGCGTGGCGGACGACGAGACCGTCGAGGTAGCCGCTCGGGCGGAGGACGAGGACACGCTGCACCCCGGGGACGCGGTCGCGATCGGGGATGGCGACGGCGACACCTCGATCATCACGGTCGAGGAGATCCGGGGCGCCCTCGAGGCGGACGCCGAGCCCGAGACCGAGAAACGCCGCGTCCCGCTCTGGCGCTGGTTCGTCTCCGCGCTGCTGATCGTCGCGCTCGCAGCGCTCGCTCTCTTCCTCGTCTTCTAGGGGCTCGCCCGGTGATGACCGAGCGCAACCGCGAGCTCGCCTATCTCATCGTCGTCAGCGGCCTCACCGGCGTCGGCTTCGCGAGCGTCTACATCGCCCGCCAGTCCGAGGTCTCGTGGGGCTCGCTCGCGTACGCGGGCTTCTTCATCGTCCTCTACCTCGTCGCGCACCTGATCGCGCGCCGGACGGTGCCGAACGCCGACCCGTACCTGCTGCCGATGGCCGGCCTGCTGACGGCGATCGGGTTGACCGAGATCTACCGCCTCGGACCGACCGACGCGTTCAAGCAGGGGCTCTGGATCGTGATCGGCGTCGCGCTCTTCGCCGTCGCGTTGATCGGGCTCCGCCGCGACTACCGCGTGCTCGAGTCGTACAAGTACATCTTCGGCATCGGCGCGATCGCCCTGCTCTTTCTGCCGCGGCTGCCGGGCATCGGCACGACCGTCAACGGCGCGCGCCTCTGGGTCCACGTCGGCCGCTCCAGTTCCAGCCGGGCGAGCTGGCGAAGATCTCGCTGATCGTCTTCCTCGCCGCGTACCTGCGCGAGAAGCGCGAGGTGCTCGCGCAGGGACGGCTGAAGGATCTCGGCCCGCTGCTGCTGATCTGGGGCGCAACGATGCTCGTGCTCGTCGAGACGAACGACCTCGGATCGGGTCTCCTCTACTTCGGGATCTTCCTCGCGATGCTCTACATCGCAACGGCGCGCATGTCGTACGTCGCGGTCGGGCTCGGCCTCTTCGTCGTCGGCGGCTTCGTCGCCGACCGGGAGATCGGCCACGTCCACGAGCGGGTGACGATCTGGCTCCAGCCGTGGACGACGCAGAAGGTCTTCTGCCCGTCGACGGGCGGGTATCGCCCTGCGGCAGGACTGCCAGAGCTACCAGCTCGTGAAGTCGCTGTACTCGATCGCGAACGGCGGCTGGCTCGGCACCGGTCTCGGCAAGGGCACGTTCACGACCACGTCGGGCAGCCGCTGATCCCGTTCGTGAACACCGACTTCATCTACTCGGCGCTCGCGCAGGAGCTCGGTCTGATCGGCTCCTCGGCGTTGCTGCTCGTCTTCATGCTCTTCGTCGCGCGCGGGATGAAGATCGCGCTCCAGGTCGACGACGGATTCTCGAAGCTGCTCGCCGCCGGGCTCACCTTCGCCTTCGCGCTTGCAGACGTTCATCATCGTCGGCGGCGTTCTTCGCCTGATTCCGCTGACCGGGATCACGCTCCCGTTCGTCTCGTATGGCGGCTCGTCGGTGGTCGCAAACTTCCTCGTGCTCGCCGGGCTCTTGCTCGTCTCCGATCGGGCGAACTCGCTCAGATGAACAAGCAGATCTCACGCGTCGCTCTGTTCGCCCTCGTGCTGCTCGCAGCGCTGATCGTCGCGACGACCTACTGGCAGACCTGGGCCTCCGGGGGGCTTGCCGCTCGACAGGACAACGAGATCCAGCGTGTCGCGCAGTTCGAGATCAAGCGCGGACTGATCTATGCGTCTGACGGCAAGACGGTGCTGGCGGCAAACGTCCGGCGCAAGAAGGGCGATCAGACGCTCTACTTCCGCACCTATCCGACGCATGGCTTCGCATCGCAGGTGATCGGCTACTCGACACAGAGCCGCTCGCGCGCCGGAATCGAACGGCAGGAGAACTCGTATCTGACCGCCTCGGACAAGAACGTCAACACGATCCTGAACACGCTCGGCGATCGACTGCGCGGCGCCACGATCACGGGCAACAACCTCGTGTTGACGCTGAACGTCAAGGCGCAGCGGATCGCGGAGAGCCTGCTCGCCGGCAAATGCGGCGCGGCGGTCGCGCTCAACCCGAAGACCGGCGCCGTGCTGGCGATGGCCTCGGCGCCGACCTACGACCCGAACCTGATCGAAAAGCCGTCGGGCTACGCGAAGATCCAGGCGACGCATGCACCGTGCTCGCCCGCGGCGCCGCTGCTGAATCGCGCGACGCAGGGCCTCTACCCGCCGGGCTCGACCTTCAAGACCGTGACGGCCGCCGCGGCGCTCGACGACGGCGTCTTCACGCCGACCTCGAACTTCTACGATCCCGGCTACTGCACCGAGTACGGAAAGCGAGTCTCGAACGCGCTCGACCAGTCGGGCGGCGCCGAGACGTTCGGGAACATCAGCCTGTTCGAGGCCTACGTGCACTCGGTCAACGCGGTGTACTGCATGATCGGCCAGAAGCTCGGTGCGGGACGGATCCTGGACGAGGCGAAGAAGTTCGGCTTCTATTCCGTGCCGCCGCTCGAGACGCCCTCCGATGCCCGGTCCCGTCGGGGCTCTACCAGGGCAGCGAACCTCTTCAACCCGAGACACCCCGACACCGCGGTCGACCCGGGGCGCCTCGCCTTCGGCCAGGAGCGCATGCTCGTCACGCCGCTACAGATGGCGCTCGTCGCAGCCACGATCGCAAACGGCGGCAACACCCCGCGGCCGACGCTGATCAAACGGGTGGAGACACCGGGCGGCAGCGTTGTCACTCGCCTGCATCCGCATGTCTGGAAGCACGCGGTTAAGCCGGCGACGGCCGCGGCGATCCGCGACATGATGGTGCAGGTCGTCCAGCGCGGCACCGGCACCGCGGCGCAGATCCCCGGCGTGACGGTCGCAGGCAAGACCGGCACCGCCGAGATCTGGCGACTGCACCTACTACGACGCCTGGTTCATCTTCTTCGCACCGGCCGAGAACCCGGTCGTCGCGGGCGCGGTGCTTGTCGAGCACCAGCTGAACGGCTTTGGCGGCGCGGTCTCGGCGCCGATCGCCAAGGCGATCATGCAGGCGATCCTTCCGGCGACGTCGAACGTGAAGCCCTAGAGCCATGCCCCCAGATCCCTGGCTGAACAAGGAATTCGACCATCGCTACCTGATCGTGCGCAAGCTCGGCTCGGGAGGGATGGCCGACGTCTATCTCGCCGACGACCGAGAGCTCGGCCGGCAGGTCGCGCTGAAGCTGCTGAACGAACGGCACGCAAACGACGAGCAATTCGTCGAGCGTTTTCGCCGCGAGGCGCAGAGCGCTGCGGGCCTCAACCACCCGAACATCGTGTCGATCTTCGACCGCGGGCAGGCCGAAGGCACCTACTACATCGCGATGGAGTACCTCGACGGGCGCACGCTCAAGGAACTGCTCGTGCGGAACGGCCCGACACCGATCGAGATCGCGATCGACTACACGCGGCAGATCCTCAGCGCGCTCGCGTTCGCGCACCGAGGGGGGATCGTGCACCGCGACATCAAGCCGCACAACATCGTCGTGCGTAAGGACGGACGGTTGAAGGTGACCGACTTCGGGATCGCGCGCTCGGGCGCATCACAGATGACGGAAGCCGGCTCGATCGTCGGCACGGCGCAGTACCTCTCGCCCGAACAGGCTCGAGGCGCTCCGGTCGACCAGCGTTCCGATCTCTACTCGCTCGGGATCGTCATGTACGAGATGCTGACCGGGAAGGTGCCGTTCACAGGCGACGCGCCGGTGGAGATCGCGATGAAGCATCTGAACGCCGTGCCCGAGCCGCCGTCGAAGCTCCGGCCCGAGATCCCGCACGACCTCGATGCGATCGTGATGCGGGCGCTGGCCAAGGAGCCGGATCAGCGCTACGCCTCGGCCGAGGAGATGGACGCCGACCTCGCGCGGGTCGCGCGCGGCGTCGCCGTCTCGGAGAAGACCGAAGATGCGATGACCCACGTGCTCGCCGGCGCGGGAGCGGCAAGCGCGGCGGTAACGATGGTGACGCGGCCGAGCACCGTGACGGCACCGCCCGCCTACCGGCCGCCGGGGACGTACTACGAAGAGCGACGCAGGTCGCCGCTCGGTCTGGCCGTGGCTGCTCGGTCTGGTTGCGTGCGCGGTGATCGCCGTCGGCGGCTTTCTGATCTACCAGAAGATCCAGAATCAGCTCGGCACGAACGAGAACGTCGCCGTGATCGACGTCCGCAGCGAGGTCAGGACCTCGCGGTGAAGAATCTGACGAACGCCGGCTTCGCCGTGAAGACCGAGAAGGAGTCGAGCGACACGATCCCGCTCGGCGAGGTCACCCGGCAGGACCCCGGGCCGGGATCAAGATCGGCAGAGGCTCGACGGTGACGATCTTCGTCTCGACCGGCAAGCCGAAGGTGTTGACGTGCCGGACGTGCGCAACAAGACGCTGAGCGACGCGGTTTCTGCCCTGAACGACGTCCATCTGATGCGAACGTCCACAACGTCCACTCGCCGACGGCGCCGGTCGGGGTCGTCGTCGGCCAGAGCCCGGCCGGTGGCGAGCAGGTGTTCACGAACACGAACGTGCGCCTGAACGTCTCGCAGGGCCCAACCCTGGTCTCGATTCCGAACGTCGTCGGCTCGCCGTACGCCAACGCCGAGAGCCAGCTCAAGGGCGCGGGGTTCAACGTCGTGCGCAAGGACGCGCCGTCCAGCCAGCCGAAGGGTGAGGTCGTCACCACCGACCCCCAGGTCGGCTCGAGCGTCGCGAAGGGATCGACGGTGACCGTGACGGTGTCGAGCGGCCCCGGCACGGCCGCGGTGCCTGACGTGACGGGCAGCCAGAAGAACGACGCGGCGAAGATCCTGCAGGCAAACGGCTTCGCGGTCACGATCGTGATGGAGCCCGTCACCGACCCGGGCCAGGACGGGATCGTGCTGGCCCAGGATCCGCCTGCCAATACCAAGGCGAAACAGGGGACGGCCGTGACGATCAGCGTCGGCCAGCTCGTCGCGCCGACGACGACCACAACGACCACTCCGACGACGTCCACCGCCACCACGACAACAACGACGACGACCGCAACGACGACGACCACGCCTTGACCCGCGTCGTCGTGCTGATGGGCGGGCGCTCGAGCGAGCACCAGGTCTCGCTCGACTCCGCCGAGAGCGTCGCGGCAGCGTTGCGCGCGCGGGGGCACGAGGTGACGACGATCGAGATCGGCCGCGACGAGACGTGGCTGCCCGACGGCGCGACGGTCGCGCTGCTGAGGAACACGGAGGTCGTCTTCCCGGTCCTGCACGGCCCCTTCGGCGAGGACGGCAGTGTGCAAGGACTGCTCGAGCTCGCGGGCGTGGCCTACGTCGGCGCGGGCGTGGCGGCGTCGGCGCTTGCGATGGACAAAGATCTCTTCAAGTCGGTGCTGCGCGACCACGGCATTCCGGTCACGCGCAACTTCACGCTGAGATCGGGCGACAAGCCGGACAATCCGTACGGCTACCCGGTCTTCGTCAAGCCCGCGCGGCTCGGCTCGTCGGTCGGGATCTCGAAGGCCCACGACGAGAACCGAGCTCCGCACCGCCGTCGCACTGGCGTTCGAGCATGACGAGAAGGTGCTCGTCGAGGAGTTTGTCGACGGGCTCGAGGTCGAGGTCGGCGTGCTCGGCAACCAAGCGCCGACGGTGTCGCTGCCGGGCGAGATCGTCGTCTCCGGAAGGGAGTGGTACGACTACTCGGCCAAGTACGACGAGGGTGCGGATGGAGCTCGTCGTGCCACCCCGGATCACGCCGGCGCAGATCGCCGCGTGCGCGAGCTCGCGCTTGCGGCCTTCGTCGCATCGGAGTGCGAAGGCATGGCGCGGGTCGACATGTTCGTGCGGAACGACGGCGAGGTGCTCGTTAACGAGCTGAACACGATCCCCGGCTTCACCGGCACAAGTGTCTACGCGAAGCTCTTCGCGGCTTCGGGGCTTCCGTACGACGAGCTGCTGGAGCGCTTGATCGAGCTGGCGCTCGACCGGCAGAGGCGGCGTTCTCGCTCTTGCTCGAAGTACTAGGGGACGTACGCGGAGCCCTCGAGGTTCCAGGCCTGCCGCGGTAGGTCTGCCGTCAGCGGCGCGACCGAGAACGCGTCCAACGTTGCGGTGATCCACCAGAAGTCACCCGGCGCAAGGGCCCGGTTCCGACGACGACACCGCTCGCCAGAGACGCGTCCGAGAACCAGATCTGCATGCTGATCGTGTCCGGCGAGATCCTGACGCCAGACCCCCCGATGCGTGCTGCCCCTTGACGACCATGAGCGGATTGAGTCCGTTGCCGAGGCCGGCCGCGATCGTCTTCACGTTGCCCTTGCGATCCATCGCGAGCACCAGGGCTCCGGCGCTGTCGTGGTCGATCGAGAGTAGGCACCAGCCGGATGCCGTTCCGAACTTCGCGGGAGCGATCGCGATGTTCTCGGCGCCGCCCGGGCCCGGATAGGAGCCGATCGGCTGCACGCGCCCGTCCTTGCGCACTGCGAAGAGCTCGCCGCCGTCGGAGGCCGAGCCGCCCGTGGCGACGAGCAGCGCGTAGCCGAAGCGGCCGGCGTCGTTGCCGTCGAACGCAATCGCGCCGTCGGAATTGCCGCCCGCGGGCAGCCGCGCGAGCACGGTGAGGTTCGACCC